>CAMFKI010000023.1 GCA_945957365.1 uncultured Alphaproteobacteria bacterium
CATGCATTTGATGGGCCCACCCGCCCCGGCGGGCCGGCGGCGCCCCACGGGCTCCCCCCCGCCCAAAATTTTTCCCCCGGGGGGGGCCCCCCCCCCCCCCCCCCCCCCCCATTTTCGTCGCCCCAGCGAAAGCTGGGGCCCAGCTTTGGTGCCTGAGGTACCGCCGTGGACCCCCAGGAAGGTCGTGGGGGCCGTTCTGAGGTGTTGGAGCTAGGGTACTAGCGGTTAAAAAACCGCCGAAAATCAATCGTTACGAACTCGTCCATGGCCAGAGCTGGATCCCAGCTTTCGCTGGGATGACGGCCGTTGGGGGAGGGGCTGTATCCCGGTCTTCGCCGGGAGGATGCTCGTCAAGGTGCATTCCCAGGTGGCACCTGTCACGACACGGCGCGGGCTTGACTCACATCTGTCCACGCCCTAGATACCCGTTATGACTAACCAGTCAGTAACAACGGGAAAGACCCGCCGGCCCGAAGCCCGACCGACCGAGATTCTCGGCGCGGCGCTGGAGCTGTTTGCCGAGAAGGGCTTTTCCGCCACCCGCATGGACGACGTCGCGGCGCGCGCCGGGCTCAGCAAAGCCGGGGTCTATCTCTATTTCAGGGACAAGACGGCGCTGCTGAAGGCGCTGGTGGAGGAAATGGCGGGGGCCAATGTCGCCGTCGCCCGCGGCATCGTCGAGGCCCATCAGGGTCCGGTGTCGCCGCTGATCGCCACCATCCTCGGCTTCCTCGCCGGTCAGCTGCGCCACACCCGCTTTGCCGAACTGGTGAAGATCATCATCTCCGAAAGCCGTGCCCACCCCGACGTGGGTCGGCTCTACCTCGACAGCGTCATCGGCCAGGGCCTGCCGCTGTTCGAGGGGCTGATCCGCCGCGGCATCGCCTCGGGCGAGTTCCGCGCGGTGGACGCGCCCTTCGCGGCGCGCGCCATGATGGGGCCGATGCTGCTCGCGGTGATCTGGAAGACGGTGTTCGAGCCGATCGGCGCCGAGCCGCTCGACATCGAGGGTTTCGCCGCCCAGCACGCCGACATTTTCCTCAAAGGAATCCAATCGTGAAACGCTTCATCCTTCCCATCGTCATCGTGGCGCTGGCGGTCACCGCCTTCGTGTTCCGCGAACGCTGGCTGCCGCAGCCGCCGGGGCAGTTCAACTACCTCGGCTATGTCGAGGGCGAGACGACGCTGGTCGGCGCCCCGCAGGCCGGCCGCCTCGTCAGCGTCACGGCGGTGAAGGGGCAGGAGGTGAAGGCCGGGACCGTGCTGTTCGCGCTCGACCCCGCGCAGCAAGCGGCAGAGGTGGCGCGCGCCACGGCGGCGGTCACCACCGCGGTTGCAACGCGCGACAACCTGCTCACCGGCAAGCGCCAGCAGGAGATCGACGTCATCACCGCCCAGATCGCCCAGGCGGAGGCCAGCCTGGAGCTCGCCCAGAAGGAACTCACCCGCGCCTCGACCCTGGCCAGCACCGGCACCGCCGCGCAGTCGCGCCTCGACCAGGCGCAGGAGCAGGTGAATGCCTATGCCCAGCGCATCACCGAACTGAAAGCCTCCGAGGAGGTCGCGAGCCTGCCCGCCCGCGGCCCGGAGATCGACGCCGCCACCTCGCGCGTCAACGAGGCCGAGGCCCAGCTGGCGCAGGCCAAGGCGAAGCTCGCCGACCTGTCGCCCGTGGCCCCCGCCGATGCCACGGTCGACGACGTGTTCTTCAAGCCGGGCGAATGGGTAGCCGCGGGCCAACCCGTCGTCTCGCTGCAGAGGCCCTCGGACATCACGCTGCGCTTCTTCGTGCCGGAAGCGGTGCTGCCGGCGGCGCAGCCGGGCCGTGCGATCAGGTTCAAATGCGATGGCTGCGACGGCTTCAAGACCGCCGTCATTTCCCATGTCGCGAACCAGCCGGAATATACGCCGCCCGTGATCTATTCCGAATCGGCCCGCTCCAAGCTCGTCTATCTGGTCGAGGCCAGGCCCGATGCTCAGGACCCGCAGCTTCGTCCGGGCCTTCCCATCGAGGTGGAGCCGCTGCAGTGACGACGCCCGCCATCGACGTCAGGGGGCTGGTGAAGCGCTATGGCACCAGGACCGTGGTCGACCACGTGGACCTGCGCATCATGCCCGGCCGCATCTGCGGCTTCCTCGGTCCCAACGGTTCGGGCAAGACCACGACGCTGCGCATGATCTGCGGCCTGCTGACGCCCGACGGCGGCGACGGCACCTGCCTCGGCCACGACATCATCACCGAGCGCGACGCGGTGAAGGCGCAGGCCGGATACATGACCCAGCGCTTCGGCCTCTACGAAGACCTGACCATCCGCCAGAACCTCGAATTCGTCGGCCGCATCTACCGCCTGAAGAACCTGCGCGAGGTGGTGGACGCGGCCCTCGAGCGCCTCGGCCTCGCCTCGCGCCAGCACCAGCTGACGGGGGCCCTGTCGGGCGGCTGGAAGCAGCGCCTGGCGCTCGCCGCCTGCGTGCTGCACGAGCCGAAGCTGCTGCTGCTCGACGAGCCGACCGCCGGTGTCGACCCCAAGGCGCGGCGCTCGTTCTGGGACGAGATCCATGCGCTGGCCGCGCAAGGCATCACCGTGCTGGTGTCCACGCACTACATGGACGAGGCCGAACGCTGCCACGAGATTGCTTACATCGCCTATGGCAAGCTGATGGCGCGCGGCACGGCAGAAGAAATCATCCAGCGCTCGGGCCTCTCCGCACTGGTGGCCACCGGCCCCGGCGCCGACCGCCTGGCGCCGCTGCTGCGCGACGTGCCCGGCGTCACCGCCGCCGCGGCCTTCGGCACCTCGCTCCATGTCTGCGGGCCTGACCGTGATGCGCTGTGGCGCGCGGTCGAACCGTTCCGCGAGCGCGGGCTGCACTGGGAAGAGGCGATGCCGACGCTCGAGGACGTGTTCATCCATCTGATGGGCCAGGCCACCGACAACATGGAGGCCGCGTGATCGACTTCTTCGCCAGGCTGTGGGCCATGATCATCAAGGAAGCGCTGCAGCTGCGGCGCGACCGGCTGACCTTCGCCATGATGTTCGTCGTGCCGATCGTGCAGCTGGTGCTGTTCGGCTTCGCCATCAATGCCGATCCCAAGGGACTTCCCACCGCAGTGCTGGTGTCGGAACATTCCGAACTGTCGCGCAGCATCGTCTCGGCCATCGCCAATACCGGATACTTCACGCTGACGAAGGAGGCCGCGACCGAAGCCGAAGCCGATGCCCTGCTGCAGCGGGGCGACGTGCAGTTCGTCATCACCATTCCCGCCGACCTGACGAAGAAGCTCGTCCGCGGCGAGGACCCGCAGATCGCGCTCGAGGCCGACGCCACCGACCCCGCGACGACCGGTCCGGCCATGAACGCCGTGGCGCAGGCGGTGAACCAGACGCTGGCACGCGAGCTCAGCGGTCCGCTCGCCTCGCAGCGGCCGAAGGATTCGCCCGTCGAGGTCGTCCTGCACAAGCGCTACAATCCCGAGGGCGTCACGCGCTACAACATCGTGCCGGGCCTCCTGGGCGTGATCCTCACCATGACCATGGTGATGATGACCGCGCTGGCCGTGACGCGCGAACGCGAACGCGGCACGATGGAGAATCTTCTCGCCATGCCGGTCAAGCCGGTCGAGGTGATGGCGGGCAAGATCGCGCCCTATGTGCTGATCGGCGCGGTGCAGGTGGCGGTGATCCTGACCATGGCGCGGCTGCTGTTCGGCGTGCCCTTCGTGGGCAGCATGAGCCTGTTCGCGGTGGCGACGCTGCTGTTCATCACCATCAACCTCGCCATCGGCTTCGCCTTCTCGACGCTGGCGCAGAACCAGCTGCAGGCGATGCAGATGTCGTTCTTCTTCATGCTGCCGTCGATCCTGCTGTCGGGCTTCGCCTTCCCGTTCCGCGGCATGCCGGGCTGGGCGCAGGTCATCGGCGAGGCGATCCCCGCCACGCACTTCCTGCGGATCGTCCGTGGACTGATGTTGAAGGGCGCGACCGCGGCCCAGATGTCGGAGGAACTGGCCGTTCTGGCGCTGATGCTGGTGGTCGTCGTGGCGGTTGCGATCAGCCGCTACAAGGTGACGCTCGACTAGCCAAGGGCCTCAACGCTCGTTAAGGTTGCATTATGCTCCTGCAATGTATTCTGCCCCGAAGCTCGGCACAGGAGGCGGGACGGCGGAATGGCGACGTGCATCTACTGGATTCTCGACGGCCGCATCGTGCCGCCGCCGGCCGCCGAGGCCGCAATCGCGGTCGAGGAGCGCGACCTGCTGCAGCGTACCGGCTTCGTCAAGATCACCGCGGGCGAGCAGGGCACGACGATCCGCTGGAGCATGTTTTCGCGCAACTGGGCCTCGCTGTTCTTCGCGGCCGAATGGCTGCAGGACAGCTTCGGCCCCTACCAGCTGCAGTATTATTCCGCCGGCTGGTTCAACGAGCGCCATGACCAGCCTTGGGCCGCGGCGGACCGCATCCACCATCTGATCCACAAGAGCGATGTGCACCTGTCGCAGACCGTCTACATCCGCAAGGTGGCCGAAACCCGCCGCGACGTGCCGCCCGTCCTGCAGCGCGCGCTGCGCGACAACGCGGCGAGCGAGGACGTCTCGATCGACTGCGCCTATGATCCCTCCTCGCAGCGCTTCCGCGTGGCCCGCGTCGGCCCGCAGTCGACCATCGCCAAGCTGTGGGGGTTGAACCCGGTGTCCTACCCCTGCCTGATCGGTCATTCCTATGACGAGGCGGTGAGCCGGGTCTATCCGCAGGTCAGCCGCTCGGGCGAACCGCATTACGACCACATCTATGCGGCGATGGCCTCAGCCAAGGGCGACGTGGTGTGGGTGCCTTACCAGCGCGTGGTGCTGCCGCTCGGCCATGGCCGCGGCCGCAAGGGCGTGCGCGTCGTCACTGAGCTGGCAGATGTGGATATTTCGCCTCTGTAGGTGAGCCGGACGAGAGTTCGGCGATCGAGAATTCGAGGTGGCGGCGCAGCGCCACGCCGATCCATTCGGCCTGTTCGGCGCCGTCGGGCTCCCATTCCCAGGTCAGGAAGCTCTGCTCGAGATGGCCATAGCCCATGCGCACCATGTGGCCGCGCGTCGCCATCGACTGGCCGGTCAGCGCCCAGATCGCCTCGGGCTGCCACTTCACCATGGCGAGCAGCATGCCGATGCGCGGGAAGACCGGGAAGCCGACCTTGCAGTGCTTGTCGATCCACAATTCGCCATGATAGACGATGCGGCCGCGGATGAGATGCGACAGCGAGTGTTCCGGCGGCATCACGGCGCGCGGCACGATCATCTCGCGCCGCCGTGCATAGAGCCCCATCATCCAGCCCAGCACCCATTCGGCGAGATTGGGGTCGGCGTCGTCGAGGCGGAAGGCCTGCAGGCCCACGGTGTTGCCGTCCTTGTCGATCAGCGACATCCAGAAGCCGCGCTCCGACAGGCTGCGGCAGGCCTGGGGATCGAACATGGGGGAGACTTCGGAATTGCGCAGCCGGCGGCGCTCGCGCGCCAGTCCGGCGAAGTCGGAGGAGATGTGGAAGCTCAGGCCCTGTTCGGCACCGGCCTCGAGGAGGGTGGAGATCGCAACCACCGTCCGCAGCGGGTCCGCGAGCCCCGTATCAGCCCCGACCGGTTGCACGCCCTGGAGCCCGACATTTAACGCATACATACACTTACCCCGACACCCTTAACCAATCCGCCCCGCCCTCGGGACATGCCGAACAACCAGCCTGGTAGATCAAGTACACCTGATGATTGAGCAAACTCGACGCTGCGTCAACCGAATTATAGGTAGTTCTTCTATAGTAACTCTAAACGATTGCAGGGGTGTGAAGAAATATTAAGTGCAATGCCGCCGCAACGACAGCAAATCACTTTTCCGAGGTCGAGGGGTGATCAGCTGCGCTCGGGGGAAAGGACATCCTCGCTGCGGAGCGAGACGGCCAGCCGCCACCAGCTGTGCGCCAGCAGGGTCATGATCAGCAGAAGGCCGCCCGCCAGCACGCGCGGCGAGGGCGCCTCGGCAAACAGCATCCAGGTCCAGATCGGCGTCAGGATGGTTTCCAGCATGAAGAACATGCTGACGTCGGCGGACGGCAGCAGGCGCGGTCCGCGGGCCAGCAGCACGGTGGCCAGCGGCATGACGATGAGGCCGTTGAGGCCCAGCCAAACCAGGGTGGGAACGCCGAAGGCGCCCGTGCCGAGCAGGGTCGACGGCGCGATGTTGAAGCTGGTGAGCGCGATGAGCGAGGAGGCCAGGCTGCCCAGCGCCAGGCTGGTCGCCACCTTGCGCCCGGTGGCGCGGATGATGGTGAGAATGGTGGCGGAGCAGAAGGCCGAAATCATCGCCAGGGCGTCGCCGATCCAGTGTCCGCTGTCGATGCCCTGCGAGGCGATGAGGGTGGCGCCGCACAGCGCGAGGATGGTGGCGCTCCAGGTATAGGCATGCACCTTCTCGCCCAGCACCACATGCGACAGCGTGGCGGCGATGACCGGCGTCAGCGCGATGAGGAACACCACGTTTGCGGCGGGCGCGTGGACGACCGCACCGATATAGGAAATATTGCCCAGCGTGCTGGCGCAGGCAACGGCGATGCCCGCTCCTCCCGCGAGATAGGGTGCGCGATCTCCCATCCACCGCGCCACCAGCCATCCGAAGGACAGCGTGGTGAACAGCAGCAACCCGCGCACGAAAACCATCGTCCATTGATCCGCCATCGACAGGCGAAGCAGGGGAAGGTCGAAAGTGAACAACAGGCCGCCGAGGGCGGTGATGAAGAATGCGGTGCCGATCTGGCGGCCGGATGGTGACGAATCAAATGGCATCAAGACACACAGGTAGACGCAACGAACGGCGTCACACAAGCCTAGATCTACCCTAAGGTCAACAACTTCTAAGTGATTATACGTTGCTGCGGTGCAACGTCCAGCCTTCGGCGGTCAGGCGCTCCTGCGGCAGGAAGCGCGATTTGTAGTCCATTTTGCGCGATCCGCGAACCCAGTAACCAAGATAGAGAAAAGGCAGCCCGAGGCGGCGGACCCGCGCGATGTTGTCGAGGATCATGAAGGTGCCGAGGCTGCGCGCCGCCTCGTCCGGGTCATAGAAGCTGTAGATCATCGAGATGCCGTCGCCCAGAATGTCGATCAGCACCGCGCCGACGAGGCGCCCCGCGGGATCGATCACGTCGCGCACGCGGTACTCGACGAGACGGCTGTCGACGAAGTTGTCGTCGACCATGGCGGAGAAGTCCAGTACCGTCATGTCGGCCATGCCGCCGTCGCTGTGGCGGCTGTCGATGTAGCCGCGGAACAGCGAGTAATGTTCTGAAGTGGCGTGGCTTTTTACCACGCTCACGTCGACGTCGGCATTCAGCTTCTGGGTGCGGCGGAAGCTTCGCGTCAGCTCGAATGTATTGACCGGCACGCGCACCGAGACGCAGGACGCGCAGCCGTCGCAGGCCGGGCGGTAGGCGATGTTCTGGCTGCGCCGGAAGCCGCCCTGGCTCAATTGCGTGTTGAGGCTGCGCGCGTCATGGCCGACGAGATGGGTGAAGACCTTCCGTTCCACCCGTCCCGCGAGATAGGGGCAGGGCGACGGGGCGGTAATGAAGAACTGTGGGAAGTTCCGCCGCTCGATACTCACTGAGGCCTGCTCCGGTGAAAAGCGTCAATCATCTATACGCATGCATAATGCCACGCGCACGGCGGCATGCAAGGCCAAGCCGCGCCGCCCGCGTTGATTCCCGCCGGGCGATGCCCTACGAAGTTCCGGAGATTGCAGGAGAGTTGCGCGATGCGTGTGGCATGGATCGGTCTGGGCGTGATGGGTTACCCGATGGCGGGGCATCTGGTCACGCGCGGCGGGCTGGCGGTGACGGTCTACAACCGCACCGCGGCAAAGGCCGCCAAATGGGCCGAGGCCTTCAAGGGTGCGACGGCCCCGACCCCCGCCGACGCCGCGAAGGATGCCGACTTCGTCTTCGCCTGCGTGGGCAACGACGACGACCTGCGCCAGGTGACCATCGGTCCCGACGGCGCGTTCTCCACCATGAAGCCGGGCGCGGTGTTCATCGATCACACCACGGCCTCGGCGCTCGTGGCGCGCGAGCTTCACGCGGCGGCCAAGGCCAAGGGCCTGGGCTTCGTCGACGCGCCGGTGTCGGGCGGCCAGGCGGGGGCGGAGAATGGCGTCCTCACCGTGATGTGCGGCGGCGACCCGGACGACTATGCCAAGGCCGAACCGCTGATCGCCCATTTCTCGCGCATGCGGAAGCTGCTCGGTCCCGCGGGCTCGGGCCAGCTCGCCAAGATGGTGAACCAGATCGCCATCGCCGGCCTCGTGCAGGGCCTGGCGGAAGCCGTGAACTTCGGCATGAAGGCGGGGCTTCCGATGGAGGACGTGATCGAGGTGATCTCCAAGGGGGCCGCCGGCTCCTGGCAGATGGAGAACCGCCACAAGACCATGATCGCCGGCAAGTTCGATTTCGGCTTCGCCGCCGACTGGATGCGCAAGGACTTGGGGATCTGCCTTGACGAGTCGCGCCGCAACGGCGCGCCGCTGCCGGTGACGGCACTGGTCGACCAGTTCTATGCCGAGGTGCAGAAGCTGGGCGGCGGCAGGTGGGACACCTCGAGCCTGATCGCCAGGTTCCAGAATTTGGACAGGAAGAAGTAGCCTTCGCGGCGAGAGGCCCTCATCCGCCCTGTCGGGCACCTTCTCCCATCCCTACGGGACGGGAGAAGGACTGGGTGCGCGATCTCCCCACGAGTCCTTCTCCCGTTGCGGAGCAATGGGAGAAGGTGGCCGACAGGCCGGATGAGGGCCCTTCGCGCCGTTGCCTCACCCCTTCAGCCCCTTCGCCACCTCGACGGCGAAATACGTGAGTATCCCGTCAGCTCCCGCGCGCTTGAAGCTCATCAGCGCTTCGGGGATCACCTTCTTCGGGTCGAGCCAGCCATTGTTGCAGGCGGCCATGATCATCGCGTATTCGCCCGACACCTGGTAGGCGAAGGTCGGCACCATGAAGGTGTCCTTCACGCGCCGCACGATGTCGAGATAGGGCATGCCGGGCTTCACCATCACCATGTCGGCACCCTCGGCGATGTCGAGCGCCACTTCGCGGATCGCCTCGTCGGTGTTGGCGGGGTCCATCTGGTAGGTGCGCTTGTCGCCCTTCAGCGTGCCCGACGAGCCCACCGCATCGCGGAACGGGCCATAGAAGCCGGACGCATACTTGGCGCTGTAGGCCATGATCTGCACGTGCTCGTGGCCCTGTGACTCGAGGGCGGCGCGGATGCGGCCGATGCGGCCGTCCATCATGTCGGAGGGAGCGATGATGTCGCAGCCGGCGTCGGCCTGCACCAGCGTCTGCTTCACCAGCGCTTCGAGCGTTGCATCGTTGAGGATGTGCTCGCCCTCCATCAGCCCGTCATGGCCGTGGCTGGTGTAGGGGTCGAGCGCCACGTCGCACATGATGCCGATCTCGGGCACGGCCTTCCGGATGGCGCGTACCGCGGAGCACACGATGTTGCCTTCGTTGAAGGCTTCGCGCGCATCCTCGGTGCGGCGTTCGCGTGGCGTGTTGGGAAACAGCGCCACTGCCGGAATGCCGAGGTCGGCCGCCTCCTTCACCTTGTCGACGATCAGGTCCACCGAATAGCGCGTGACGCCCGGCATGGACGAGACCGCCTCGGTGCGGTTCTGCCCCTCGATCACGAAGACCGGCCAGATCAGGTCATGCGCCGTCAGCGTGTTCTCGCGCACCAAGGCGCGTGACCATGCCGTGCGCCGGTTGCGGCGCATGCGGAGGGCGGGAAAGGCGGACGAGGCTGTGTGCGGGCGGTGTGTCATGCCCGATCATTAACAACAGGGAACCGGCGCGCGCAACCGGCCACCCATGCCCTACTGGCAGATGCGGTAACCGCCCTTGCGCTGCAGCACGTCCACATGGAAGTGGTCGCCGTGATAGGGGTCGGAGCCGGGGCCGAGCACCGTGGTGAAGCGGGTGCAGGCCGCCTTGCGGATATCCTCGAGGAATGAATCGCTCTTGGCCGCGCCGGAAGCGCCTGGGAGATCGCCGCCCCAGTTGTCGCTGCCGCCCACCGTCACCTTGTCCTGCCCTGCGAAGGTGAAGCCCGACATGTCCAGCGCATTGGCCTTGCTGTGTTCCGACATCTTGCCCGAGGCGGCGTTGTTGCGGAAGCGGCAGGCATAGGAGGTGGCGGTGCGGATTGCGGTGACGGCGGTGCCGAGCCGTTGCTTCGCCGCGGGCTGCACGTCGTCGGTCACCCAGGCGGCGAGAGCGGCCGCCATGGCGCAGGTTTCGGTCGCCGGCGGCACCAGCGCCACCCCGGCCACCGCGCTGATCTCGATCGGGGCGGGGGCGCCGCAGCCGCCTTCCTCGCCGATCGGATCGAGTGGCTTGTAGGTGACGGGAAGGCCGGCCAGCAGTGTGGTGCAGGCGGCGCGTCCGGCCGCCACCGCCGCGGCGGGCCAGCCGGTGCCGGCGGCCGCCGGAGGACTCGGAGGCGGGGCGGGGGGTGCATCACCGGGCACCGGGCGTGCCTGCGGGATCGGAATGGCCGAAGTGGCGGAGGCCGCGGAGGGCGGAGCCGCCGGCCTGGGCTTCGGCAACGGGACGGCCGCGGGGTCCGCCGGCGCGGCGGGTGCCTCCGGCCGCGGGCGCGGGACCGGCACGGTGCCGGCGGCCAGCGCGCCATGGGTGGCGGCAAGGCAGGCGAGGGCGGCGAGAAGGGGCGCTTTCACGGCCTCCATCTTCAGGCCTGTCGACGGCCGCCGCAAGCCCGGCGTCCCTTTGCGACCACCTGCTGCAACACCCCCTTAAGGGTGCTTGCCAAGGCTCTGTAAAGCTTAGCTCCGCTTTGCCGAAATCCCTGAAAACATAAGAAGATGTTTACTCAAACAATTGAGTGGCTCTTAAGGGCTGTCGCCTAGCCTCGGCTGCAGAAAGAGGGCGGAACCATCGGGATCCGCCCCGCAACAAGGGTGATCGCGACGTCATGCCAGCTGAAACCAAACCCGCCGCAAGCCTCCCCGCCGAGCCGGGGAGCGGCCAGGTCAAGTCGCGCTATCTCGATTCCCTCAACCTGATCGAGCGCCTGCACCGCCGCCTGCTGGAAGTCATCAAGGACGACTTCGAGCGCCATGGCGAGCCGGGCATCAACCCGGTCCAGGCGCTGCTCATCTACAACATGGCCGATGCCGACCTGACCGCCGGCGAGTTGAAGACGCGCGGCCATTACCACGGCTCCAACGTCTCGTATAACCTCAAGAAGCTGGTCGAGGCGGGCTATGTCCACCATGAGCGCTCGGCCAATGACCGGCGCTCGGTGCGGGTGCGGCTGACGGCCAAGGGCCAGGCCATCCGCAACCGTGTCGACGCGCTCTATGACCGCCAGCTGCGGGCCGTGGAGCAGGTGGCCGGTCTGGGCGCCGAGGAGCTCGAACGCATCAACAAGTCGCTGGCCCGGCTGGAGCGCTACTGGACCGACCAGATCCTCTATCGCCTGTGAGTTTTCCGACCCTGCAAACGGCCGGAGGGGCCGTGCTGTTGCCGAAACGCATCAGCACGGCCCCGAACGTCGTCCGCGGCGTGCCGATACCGTGGCAAATCTCATTCTTGCCGCATTTGGCGGGCTTGTCGTGGCTGCAATGTGGCCCGGTTTTGACGAGTCGGGCTGCAACTGGTATTGAGGCCGGCTTGGGTGCCGAGGAGTGGCGGCGCCCCTGCGGACCCGGAGAATGAGGTTGTGATGAAGTTGTGGGCTTACGCGCGTTCCAAGCGCGCCTTGCAGTGCGTTTCCATGGCCGTGCTGCTTTCCCTGACGGTCGGCGTGGCGTTGCCCGGCACCGTGCGGGCCGAGGACGACAACTCGCTGTTCTCGCAGATCTTCAAGAAGAAAAACGGCGGCCAGTCGGCGTCCACGAGCACGACGGGCCATAGCCAGGGTTCGGGCATTGCCTCGACCACCGAGACCAAGGTGGTGAACGACGGCAGCATCTCCCCCTTCATCGCCTCCGACAGTGCCGCGCAGATCCAGGCGATGGCCGACAAATACGCCAAGATCGTCGCCGACGGCGGCTGGCCGACGGTGCCCAACGGCCGCATCAAGAAGGGCTCCAAGGGCAAGCAGGTGGCGATCCTCAACCAGCGCCTCTACGTCGAGGGCTATCTCCGCGTCGAGGCCACGCAGGGCGAATTCCAGGATCTCTTCACCTCGGCCACCGAGGACGCCCTCAAGCGCTTCCAGTACAATCACGGCCTGTCGCCCACCGGGGTGATGGACGGCGTCACGCTGCAGGCCCTCAACGTGCCGGCGGCCCAGCGCCTCGCCACCATCAAGGCCAATATCCCGCGCCTCGACGAATATTCGAAGAACCTCGGCAACCGCTACATCGTCGTCAACGTGCCGGCCCAGCAGATCGAATCGGTGGCGGACGGCAAGGTCTATTCGCTGCACAACGCCATCGTCGGCCGCCCGTCGCGTCCCACGCCCGTGGTGATGACGCCGCTGACCATCGTGCGCTTCAATCCCTACTGGAACGCGCCGCCCTCGATCATCGAGCGCGACCTCATTCCGCGCATGCAGTCGCGCGGCGCCTCCAAGGTGCTCTCCGACATGAACATCAAGGTGTTCCAGGGCGTCAACGGTCCCGAGGTCGATCCCGACAAGGTCGACTGGCGCACCGCCAAGATCACCGACTATCACTTCCGCCAGGAGCCGGGCGGCGAGAACGCCATGGCCACCGCCAAGATCGAGTTCAACAGCCCCTTCGGCATCTATCTCCACGACACGCCGGAGCCGCAGCTGTTCAAGACCGCCAACCGCTTCTATTCGTCGGGCTGCGTGCGCGTCGAACAGGTGGCGATCCTGATCAACTGGATCCTGCAGGGCCAGGACGGCATCAACGATGCCAAGATCGCCGACCTCGCCAAGACCAAGGAGCGGCTCGACGTCAACATCGCAAATCCGCCGCAGCTGCGCGTCGCCTACCTGACGGCGTGGCCCGCCAAGGATGGCGTCGCGGCCTTCCGTGACGACGTCTACCAGATGGACGGTACCGGCTTCGTGGTCGGCCAGCCCCTGCCGGTGGGCGAGAACCAGGATGGCCAGCGCTTCGTGCTGAAGCCCATCCCCTATCTCCAGCAGGACATCGACACCAACGACGGCGGCGGCTTCCTCAACGCGCTGTTCCACGGCAAGAGTGCCGAGAACGACGTGGTCCGCCCCGGCCAGAGCAAGCCGGGCAGCGACGCCCTGGTGAGCACCGGCGGCAAGCCGGTGACGGGTGCTGCGGCCAAGACCGCCACCGCGGCGGCCAAGGCCACCGGCCCCGCCACCACGCGCAAGTACCTGTTCGGCTCCAACAAGGACAGCCTCGCCTCGGACGCTGCGCCCGAACCCGCGACCCCGGCGAAGCCCGTCAAGAAGAAGGTCGTCCTGAAGAAGCCGGCGGCGAAGCCCACCGCGGTCGCCAAGTCGACGACGGGCAAGACGCCGGTTGCCAAGACCACTGCCGCTACCGCGGCCAATGCCAAGGCCAAGCCCGCCACCACCACGGCGGCTGCCAAGGCTCCGGTCAAGGCATCCGCCACGGCCACCGCTGCTGCGACGCCCGCCAAGCCCGCCGCTGCCGCCGCTGCCGCCAAGCCCGCGGCAAGCTGCAAGCCCGGCAGCGACGGCAAGCTGCCCGCCGGCTGCCCGGCCACCAAGCCTGCCGCGGCCGTTGCCGCGCCGAAGCCCGCCGCGACCACCGCCGCGGTGCCGGTGCCGAAGCCCCCCGCCGCGACCGCGACGACGCCGGCCGTCAAGCCAGCCGACGGCAAGACGGCCGCCGCCAACTGAGCGGTGCTGCATCCTCATCGTCACGGGCGGGATCATCTCCCGCCCGTTTTCTTTGTGACGCCGCAAATGCGATGCGTCCTGCCGCGTGAGGCGCGTGCCGCCCGCTAGCCAAAGATGTATCTGGACCTCACACGCGCAATCTGCCAATTGCGCCTCAACGTATAGCGACGACGCTGGAGGAGAGAGACATGGCGAAGAAGGCTGCGAAGAAGACCGTGAAGAAGGCCGCGAAGAAGGCCGCCGCGAAGACGTCCGCGAAGCCCGTGAAGAAGACCGTGGCGAAGAAGGCATCGGCCAAGCGCGCCCCGCTGTTCCCCGGCTTCTTCAAGGAGGCGCTCGCCAAGTCTGACCCCAAGATCGCCAAGGCCATCGCCCAGGAGCTCGGCCGCCAGCAGCACGAGATCGAGCTGATCGCGTCGGAGAACATCGTCTCCAAGGCGGTGCTCGAGGCGCAGGGCTCGGTGATGACCAACAAGTATGCGGAAGGCTATCCGGGCCGCCGCTACTATGGCGGCTGCCAGTATGTCGACGTTTCCGAGCAGCTCGCGATCGACCGCGCCAAGGCGCTGTTCAGCTGCGCCTATGCCAACGTCCAGCCGCATTCGGGCGCCACGGCGAACCAGGCGGTGTTCTTCGCGCTGCTGCAGCCCGGTGACACCTACATGGGCCTCGACCTCGCCTGCGGCGGCCACCTCACCCACGGCTCGCCCGTCAACCAGTCGGGCAAGTGGTTCACCGTCGCGCCCTACAAGGTGCGCGAGGACAACCACCTGATCGACTACGACAAGCTCGAGGCCCAGGCCCATGCGGTGAAGCCGAAGCTCATCATCGCCGGCGGCTCGGCCTATCCGCGCGTCATCGACTTCAAGCGTTTCCGCCAGATCGCCGATGCGGTGGGCGCCAAGCTGATGGTCGACATGGCCCACTTCGCCGGCCTCGTGGCGGGCGGCGTGCACCCGAACCCGCTCGATCACGCCCATGTCGTCACCACCACCACCCACAAGACGCTGCGCGGGCCCCGCGGCGGCATGATCCTGTCGAACGACGAGGAACTGGGCAAGAAGTTCAACTCGGCCGTCTTCCCGGGCCTGCAGGGCGGTCCGCTCGAGCATGTGATCGCCGCCAAGGCCGTGGCCTTCGGCGAGGCGCTGAAGCCCGCCTTCAAGAAGTATGCAAAGCAGGTCGCCGACAATGCCAAGGTCCTGGCCAAGGCGATGATGGACGGCGGCTCGGACCTCGTCTCCGGCGGCACCGACACACACCTGATGCTGGTCGACCTGCGCAAGAAGGGCGTCACCGGCAAGGCCGCCGAGCAGTCGCTGGGCCGCGCCTTCATCACCTGCAACAAGAACGGCATCCCCTTCGATCCCGCACCCTTCACCATCACCAGCGGAATCCGCCTCGGCACGCCGGCGGGCACCACCCGCGGCTTCGGCGCGGCCGAGTTCACGGAGGTCGGCGCGCTGATCAACGAGGTCCTCGACGGGCTCGCGAAGAACGGCGAAGGCAACAACGGCAAGGTCGAGAAGGCGGTCGCCGCCAAGGTCAGGAAGCTGACGGGCAAGTTCCCGATCTACTGAGCGGAAAGACCAGACACTCCCACAGTGGCCGGGCTCGTCCCGGCCATTTTTTGCGGCGCAACCCCCACCCCTACCCCTCCCCACAAGGGGGAGGGGGACCCCGATGAGGCGCGTCCGTTCTTGTTTCCCCTCCCCCTCGTGGGGAGGGGCAGGGGTGGGGGGCAACCGGGGAACACCCGTGCACCCCCTTGACCCACCCCCACCACTCCCGCAAGACATGGTGCAACTCCACAGCCTGAGTCACCATCCCTTGCGCTGCCCATTCTGCTCCAACGAAGAAACCCAGGTGAAGGACAGCCGTCCCACCGAGGACGGCACGGCCATTCGCCGCCGCCGCTACTGCCCGGATTGCTCCGGCCGCTTCACCACCTTCGAGCGGGTCCAGCTGCGCGAACTCATGGTGCTGAAAAAGTCCGGCCGTCGCGTGCCCTTCGACCGCGACAAGCTGATGCGCTCGATCCAGGTGGCGCTCAGGAAGCGCCCGGTGGACCCCGAGCGGGTGGAGCGCATGGTCTCCGGCATCGTCCGGCGCCTGGAAAGCCTGGGGGAAAGCGAGATCAAGTCCGAAACCGTGGGCAAGCTCGTGATGGAAGCCCTCAAGATGCTCGACGACGTCGCCTATGTGCGCTTCGCCTCGGTCTACAAGAACTTCCGCGAAGCCAAGGACTTCGAGGAGCTCTTGGGCGAGCTCTCGGGCGAGGACGACAACGGCGAGACCGGTGACAACTGACGACGCGCGCTGGATGGACGTGGCGCTCAGGCTCGGCCGCCGGGCGCTGGGCACGACGGCTGAAAATCCCAATGTCGGCTGCGTGATCGTGCACGACGGCCGGCTCGCCGGCGTGGGCTGGACCCAGCCCGGCGGCCGCCCCCACGCCGAGACGGAAGCCCTGAAGATGGCGGGCGACAAGGCCCGCGGCGCCACCGCCTACGTGACGCTGGAACCCTGTGCGCATCATGGCCGGACCGGCCCCTGCGCCGAGGCCCTGGCCGCCGCCGGCATCGCCCGCGTGGTCACCGCGATCGAGGATCCGGACCCGCGCGTCTCGGGCGGCGGCCTCGCCATTCTGCGGCGGGCGGGCATCGCCTGCGAGACCGGCCTGAAGGCGGACGAAGCCCGACGCGACATGGCCGGCTTCCTCACTCGAATTGGCAAGAAACGCAGCCAAGTGATTCTGAAGATGGCCTTTTCCGATGATGGCAAGATCGCCGCCGGCACCGGCCAGCGCACTGCCATCTCCGGCCCGGAGGCAAAGGCCTACGTCCACCTGCTGCGCGCCCAGTCGAACGCCATCCTCGTCGGCATGGGCACCGTGCGGGCCGACGACCCCGAACTCACCTGCCGCCTGCCGGGCCTCCGCAACCGCTCGCCCAGGCCCTTCGTGATGAGCCGCCACGGCAACCTGCCGCCAGCCTCGCATCTCGCCAGGCTGGGCGCCGAGGTGCTGCGCGGTTCGGTCCCGCAGGTGCTGGAGGATCTGGCACTGCGCGGCATCAACCGCCTGATGGTCGAGGGCGGCGCCCGGGTGGCGCGGAGCTTCCTCGAGGCCGGGCTGGTCGATGAATTCCACCTCATCCGATCGCCCAGGACGCTGGGGCCTGAAGGTTTGGACGGCCTCGACGGCCTGTCCCTCGACCAGGCATTGCAGCCATTCACCCTGCTGGAGCAGGAAAAGCTTGGGAGCGACCTCCTGACCGTCTATGAAGCGCGAAACTAAATTCCCTTCTCCCGTCGGCGAAGCCGATGGGAGAAGGTGGCCGAAGGCCGGATGAGGGCCTCTTTCCGCGAGTCCCGCCGGTTGAAGCAGCCCTCATCCGCCCTGTCGGGCACCTTCTCCCATTGCGTTCCGCAACGGGAGAAGGGACTGAACCGCGAGACTGAAGAGCGACATGTTCACCGGCATCATCACCGACATCGGCACCGTGCGCGCCGTCCAGAAGGCCGGCGACACGCGGTTCGAGATCGCGACCTCCTATGATCTCGGCACCGTCGACATGGGCGCATCCATCGCCTGCAACGGCTGCTGCCTTACCGTGATCGAGAAGGGGCCGGACTGGTTCGCCATCCAGGCCTCGGCCGAGACGCTCTCCAAGACCACGCTGGCCGACTGGCGGCAGGGCACCCGCATCAACCTCGAGCGGGCGCTGAAGATCGGCGACGAGCTGGGCGGCCACATCGTCTCGGGCCACGTCGACGGGCTGGGCGAGATCGTCTCGATCACGCCGGAGGGAGACTCGATGCGCTTCACGTTCCGCGTGCCCGATGAGCTCGCCCGCTTCATCGCCCCCAAGGGCTCGGTGGCCATCGACGGCACCTCGCTCACCGTCAACGAGGTCCAGGGCAACACCTTCGGCGTCAACATCATCCCGCACACCCAGGCCGTCACCACCTGGGGCGCCATGAAGCCGGGCCAGCGGGTCAACATTGAAATCGACATGCTGGCGCGCTATGTCGCCCGCCTTACCGAGTACAAACCGTCATGAAGACCGAAAAATCCACCGCACCCGTCGAACAGGTGCGCGCCCATCTCCTGATCCTCGAGGCCCGCTTCTACGGCGAGCTCTGCGACGAACTCTGCCGCGGCGCCATCGCCGCCATCGAGCGGGCAGGGGCAACGTGGGAGCGCATGGCCGTTCCCGGCGCGCTCGAAATCCCCGGCGCCATCGCGATGGCCCACGAGACCGGCCTCTATCACGGCTACGTGGCGCTGGGCTGCGTGCTGCGCGGCGAGACCACGCACTACGACATCGTCTCGGAAGAAAGTGCCCGCGGCATCATGGACCTCACCCTCGAGGGCCTGTGCATCGGCAACGGCATCCTCACCTGCGAGAACGAGGCCCAGGCCTGGGCCCGCGCCAAGGTCGACGACATGGACAAGGGTGGCGGGGCCGCCGATGCGGCCCTCGCCATGATCCGCTTTTCCCGGCTGATGGGCCGCAAGGCCGCCGGCCTCGAAACGAAGGCCCAATCGTGAGCGCCAACGACAACAACAAGTACCCGCGCGAGCGCCGCTCCGCCGCACGGCTCGGTGCGGTTCAGGCGCTGTACCAGATGGACCTCTCGGGGAGCGACGTCGGCGAGACGCTGGCGCAGTTTTCCGCGCGCGCGGCGGGCGAGAATTTCGAGGACGGCCAGTGCGGCGAGGCCGACTACCGCCACTTGAAGGACGTCGTCGACGGCGTGGTGCGCGAGCAGAAGGCGATCGACCCCGCGGTCGACAAGATCCTCGACAAGGCCTGGCCGCTGCACCGGCTCGATTCCACCGTGCGCGCCATCCTGCGCGCCGGCGCCTATGAGCTGATGTTCATGGAGCGCGTGCCGGCCAAGGTCGCGATCAGCGAATACGTCGACGTGGCGGATGCCTTCTTCGGTCCCGAGGAGCCACGATTCGTCAACGGCGTGCTGAACCACCTGGCGCGCCAGGCGCGGCCCAGGGAATTCACCGAGTGACCACGGAAGCCCTCGGCTTCGATGACGCCAAGGCCCGCCGCAACGCGCTGATCCTCGCCGCCTCGCAGGCGATCTTCGGCGCCACCTCGACGGCACTCGTCGTCACCTCCGGCCTCGTCGGTTCGACGCTGGCGCCGAGCCCCTCCTGGGCGACGCTGCCCATGGCGCTGTCGATCGTCGGCACGGCGCTCACCACCTTTCCGATCTCGCTGATGATGCGCCGCATCGGCCGCCGTCCGGGCTTCGTGCTCTGCGCGCTGGCGGGTGCTGCCGGCGCGCTCATTGGCGCCTATGCGATCTTCGAGCGCAGCTTCGGCCTGTTCCTGCTGGGCTGCCTCATCTCCGGCATCTACCAGGCATCGGCCTCCTATTACCGCTTCGCGGCGGCGGATACTGCGAGCCCCGAATTCCGCCCCAAGGCGATCTCATGGGTGATGACCGGCGGCATCGTCGCGGCCCTCGTCGGCACCTTCATGGTGATGGCCACGACCAATCTCCTCGCGCCCGTCACCTTCGCCGGCACCTGGCTGGTGATGGGCCTCCTCGCGGTGGCAGGCGCCGGCATCCTGCTGTTCGTCGACATCCCGCTGACCCAGAAGCACGATGCGCCCTCTGGCCGGCCCCTCGGCGTGATCGCCAGCCAGCCGCGCTACATCGTGGCGGCGATGACGGCCATGCTCACCTTCGGCATCATGGTGCTGGTGATGACCGCGACCCCCGTCGCCATGCTCGGCTGCGGCTTCTCGGTGAAGGATTCGAGCTGGGTCATCCAGTGGCATTCGCTCGCCATGTTCGTGCCGAGCTTCTTCACCGGCTCGCTGATCCAGCGCTTCGGGGCGGAGAAGATCTCCGCAATCGGCATGCTGCTGCTGGTGGGCGCCGCCGTCTCGGGGCTCATCGGCATTCACTTCGAGAACTTCGCCATCGGGCTGATGCTGCTCGGTCTCGGCTGGAACTTCGGCTACATCGGCGGTACGACGATGCTCACCGAAACCTACGCGCCGGAAGAGAAGAACAAGGCCCAGGGCCTCAACGACTTCCTGGTCTTCACGGCGACCGCCATCACCTCGCTCATGGCCGGCAAGCTGCTCGCCTGGTTCGGCTGGGCGGGCGTCAACTACGCGGTGTTCCCGATGGTGGTGCTGGCCCTGGTGATGATCGTGTGGCTGGTGCGGCATCCTTACGGGAAGGTGGCACGGGCGGTTTGATTTTTTCTCCCGTCATCCCAGCGCAAGCTGGGACCCCGCTTTCTGTCCGCGTTGCCGGCGTCCGAAGCGAGGCCGCAGCTTTCGCTGGGGTGACGGGAGAAAACAGGTATCGTTCTATGCCATCCGCAATCGTGGTGCGGGCTTCGGCCACAGCCACCGCCCGATCCGCCGCCCAAGCTTCGCCGCACCGAAGGCAAAGCCGGCGATCCACAGTACCAGCCACAGCGACCAGACGACCGCGGTCGTCATCATGCTGGCGAAGGTGAGGGCACCGCCGCCCAGCACCATCACGGCGCGCGTCGCCGTGCCGAAGCGGGCGGACAGCCTTGCGATCACGCCCATTTCCTCCGTCGATGTCGCCGTGCCGAGTGCCGCCACCGTGGTGCGGTAGCCGGCATTGCTGCCGATCGTCGCCACATTGCTGCCGAGGCCTTCGAGCGTCGTAACGGCCTCCGCCTTCAGCACGCGGCCCGAGGCGGCGCGCGCCGTGGCGAGGTCGAGCCGCGCCATGGAGGTTCCGACCAGCCGCAGGGCTTCGCCGTCGAGCGCATTGGCGGCCACCACGCCCACCTCGCGGGCGAGCAGGGGCGACAGGCGGCCGGCGCGCTTCACCGCCTTCAGCGTGCTGACACCGGCCTTCTCCGGCCCGGTGGCGCCCAGCGTCGCCACCGTCGCCGCGGTGAGGCCGAGTCCCACGGTCGCCAGGCCGATGACGAGCGGATCGACCTCCTGGCCCGCGACGTAACGCGAGGCTTGGTCGTAGAGGTCGCGCACGTCACCGACCCCGGTGAGGTCGGCGGCCACCGCACCCGCAAGGGCCGCTTCATTGGGCGCATTGCCGGTGAGGAAGCCGTTCCACGCGTCGCTGCCGGTGCGGGCGGAGGCCTCGTCCTGCGCCGCCCGGATGCGCGCCGTGAGGCCGGGGGTGAGCTGAATCCCGCGCTCGCCCGCCAGCTGGGCGATGGAGGCGGCGAGGTCCTCGTCATGGGCGGCCAGCGCCCGCTCGGCGGCGGCAGCGTAGTCGTCGGTGGTCTTGTGGCTGAGGAGATAGGCAGCGGTGGCGGCCTCGTCGCGCGGGCCGAGGAGATACCCCGCGGCCGCCAGCCCGCGGCCCAGCGCGAGCTCCCCCAGCACCACCATGACGACAGCGAAAACCACGCCTGCAAGCCAGAATTTCACGCCGTCCCCCTCGGTGTCCAATTGGAGGAATATAAACCTAAATTGCGCCAGGAATATGTCCAGAACGGGCCTTTCTGATGGGATTTTCTGGTGGTTGCCTCCACGCCCCCGATGCGGCATACCGTCTCCCACCTTCCGGGGCAGGGATAATGCGGATGATTCCGCGAACGGGGCTCCTGGGGAAACGCGAACAAACACAAGGGTTTATCATGACCACTGCACTCTGGCTGATCGTGCTCGCAGGCGCGCTCTCCATCGTGTACGGCATCGTGACGACGCGCAGCCTGATGGCTGCGGACGCCGGCTCGGCCCGTATGCAGGAGATTTCCGCGGCCGTGCGCGAAGGCGCCAAGGCCTATCTCAACCGTCAGTACACGACCATCGGCATCGTCGGCGTGGTGATCTTCGTCCTCGCCTTCTTCCTGCTCGGCAAGTGGTCGGCCATCGGCTTCGCCATCGGCGCGATCCTCTCCGGCCTCGCGGGCTTCATCGGCATGAACGTCTCGGTGCGCGCCAACGTGCGCGTGGCGCAGGCGGCCACCAAATCTCTCGCGGGCGGCCTCGACCTCGCCTTCAAGGCGGGTGCGGTCACGGGTCTCCTCGTCGCCGGCCTGGGCCTGCTCGGCGTCACACTCTACTTCGGCTTCCTCAAGGACACGCTGGGCATGGACCCGACGAGCCGTCAGGTCATCAACGCGCTGGTGTCGCTGTCCTTCGGCGCCTCGCTCATCTCGATCTTCGCGCGTCTCGGCGGCGGCATCTTCACCAAGGGTGCGGATGTCGGCGGCGACATGGTCGGCAAGGTCGAGGCCGGCATTCCGGAAGATGACCCGCGCAACCCCGCCACCATCGCCGACAATGTCGGTGACAATGTCGGCGACTGCGCCGGCATGGCGGCCGACCTGTTCGAGACCTATGTGGTGACGACGGTTGCCACCATGGTGCTCGCGGCGATCTCGCTTCCCGACGCCTACAAGCTCGCCGGCATGGTCCTGCCGCTGGCGATCGGCGGCGCCTGCGTGGTGACCTCGATCATCGGCACCTATTTCGTCAAGCTCGGCGCCAACAACAACATCATGGGCGCGCTCTACAAGGGCGTGATCGCGACGGGCGTTCTCTCGCTGATCGCGCTGTACCCGGTGATCACCCTGGTGTTCGGCGGCATGGGCGTCGACCTCGGCGGCTTCACCCCGATGCACCTGTTCTGGTGCGGCGTGGTGGGTCTCCTCATCACCGCGGCGATCATCTGGATCACCGAATACTACACCGGCACCGGCAAGCGCCCGGTGAACTCCATCGCCGAAGCCTCGATCACCGGTCACGGCACCAACGTGATCCAGGGCCTCGCGGTCTCGATGGAAGCCACCGCCCTTCCGGCCCTCGTGATCGTCGCCGGCATCATCGTGACCTACGGCCTCGCCGGCCTGTTCGGCACGGCGGTCGCGGTTGCGACCATGCTGGCCATCGCCGGCATGATCGTGGCGCTCGACGCCTTCGGCCCGGTCACTGACAACGCCGGTGGCATCGCCGAAATGGCGGGCCTGCCTAAGGAAGTGCGCCACAACACCGACGCGCTGGACGCCGTGGGCAACACGACGAAGGCCGTGACCAAGGGCTATGCCATCGGTTCGGCCGGCCTCGGCGCGCTGGTGCTGTTCGCCGCCTATACCCAGGACCTCAAGACCTTCTTCTCGGACGTGCCGGTCAACTTCGACCTGTCGAGCCCGTGGGTGGTCGTGGGCCTGATCTTCGGTGGCCTGCTGCCCTACCTGTTCGGCGGCATGTCGATGACGGCGGTGGGCCGTGCGGCCCAGGCGGTCGTCGTCGAGGTGCGCCGCCAGTTCAAGGAGAAGCCGGGCATCATGACCGGCAAGGACAAGCCTGACTACGGCCGCGCCGTGGACATGCTGACGCGCGCCGCCATCAAGGAGATGATCATCCCGTCGCTCCTTCCGGTGCTGTCGCCGATCGTCGTCTACTTCGTGATCAAGGCCATCGCCGGCCAGGCTGCGGCCTTCTCGGCCGTGGGTGCCATGCTGATGGGCGTGATCGTGACGGGCCTGTTCGTCGCCATCTCGATGACGGCGGGCGGCGGCGCCTGGGACAATGCGAAGAAGTCCTTCGAGGACGGCTTCGTCGACTCCCACGGCGTGAAGCACTTCAAGGGTTCCGACGCCCACAAGGCCTCGGTGACGGGTGATACCGTCGGCGACCCCTACAAGGACACGGCGGGCCCCGCCGTGAACCCGATGATCAAGATCACCAACATCGTGGCGCTTCTGCTGCTGGCCGTTCTGGCTGGTCACTGAGCACACTGCTAACCCCCGCCCGCGCATTGCGGGCGGGGATTTCTCTTGATGGCGTCATCCCGGCGAAGGCCGGGATCCAGCTTTTGTCCACGCGATCGGGCGCCCAGAGCTGGATCCCGGCCCTCGCCAGGATGACGCCAAATTTTTTGATGTGTGGACCATGCTGATCGGAATCGACTGGGGCGGCACCAAGATCGAGGGCGTTGCGATGGAGCGCGACGGGCGCGAGCTCATGCGCCTGCGCGAGGCGACGCCGCGCCATGACTATGATGGCTGCCTGAAGGCCATCCGCACCATGGTCGATGCGCTGGAGCGGAAGACCGGTCGGCAGGGCAAGGTGGGGATCGGCATTCCCGGCTCCCTCGAACCGAAGAGCCGGCTCGGCAAGGGCGCCAGCTCGACGTGGATCCTCGGCAAGCCGGTGGAGGCCGACCTCCTCAAGGCGCTGGAGCGCGAGATCAGGGTCGAGAACGATGCCGACTGCTTCGCGGCGTCCGAGGCCGTGGACGGGGCAGGAGCCGGCTACAACGTCGTCTTCGCGGTGATCCTCGGGTCCGGTGTGGGCGCGGGGATCGCGGTGAACGGCCGTGCCCATCACGGGCCCAACAATTCCGGCGGCGAGTGGGGCCACAATCCGCTGCCCTTTCCGGACACCACCGAGATTCCCGGCAAGCCCTGCTACTGCGGCCGCGTCGGCTGCATCGAGACATGGTGCTCGGGGAGAGCCTTCGAAGCTCAGTACACGGAGCATAAGGGCGTCGAGCTGAAGGCCGCCGAGATCATGGCGCTGAAGCGCCAGGGCGACCACCTCGCCAACCTGCTGTGGCGGCGCTACATCGACCGGGTGGCGCGCGGGCTCGCCACCGTCGTCAACGCGCTGGACCCCGACGTCTTCGTCATGGGCGGCGGCATGTCGAACGTCGACGAGCTTTACGACGACCTGCCTCCGGCGCTCGCCGCGCGCACATTCTCGACCGTGTTCCACACGCCCATCCTGCGCAACAGGCATGGCGATGCGAGCGGCGTGCGCGGTGCGGCCTGGCTGTGGAAGGACTGACATGAACGAGAGATTCGATTTCGGCCTCGCCCTCGTGCAGGAGGCAGGCAAGGTGGCGCTCGGCTACTTCAACGCGCGCGACCAGCTCACCGTGCACAACAAGGGCCCGCAGGACCTTGCCAGCGAGGCGGACCTCAACACAGAGCTCCTGATCCGCGACCGCCTCGCCAAGGCCTTCCCCCAGGATGCCTTCCTCGGCGAAGAGACGCAGCCCACCGAATACACAGCGGGGCAGGGCATCTGGGTGGTCGACCCCATCGACGGCACGCAGCCCTTCATCCTCGGCATGACCAGCTGGTGCGTGTCGATCGGCTTCATGCAGGACGGCGTCATCCAGTTCGGCATGGTCTTTGCCCCGGCGCGCGGTGAACTCTTCGCGGGCGGCCGTGGCATCCCGGCGACGCTCAATGGCAAGCCGATCCATGTCAGCAAGGCGAAGTCGGTGCGCGAGGGCATCACCTATGCCGGCTATTCGCCGAAAAGCGGTCCGGATGATTTCTTGCCCGGCTTCACGCGCCTGCTCGAGAAGGGCGGCATGTTCTATCGCGACGGCTCGGGCGCGCTTGGACTTTGCTATGTGGCGGCGGGCCGCCTCGTCGGCTTTTTCGAACCGCTCATCAAGTCATGGGATGCGCTCGGCGCGATCGCCGTTTGTGAAGGCGCCGGGGCGAAGGTCAGCGACTTCCTCGCCGATGACGGGCTGTTCAAGGGCAACAGCCTGATCGTGGCGCCGCCTGCGGTGTTTGGCGAGATCGAGGGGATCGTGAGGGGGTAGCCTTTCGCAGGCTCACATTCACTTTATGCCGTCATCCCGGCGAAAGCCGGGACCCCGCTTTCTTTCTCCCGAATGCTGAACCGAAGCGGGGCCCAGCTTTCGCTGGGGTGACGCCACGATAAGACGGCACTAGGAAACCGGATGCCACCACCTGCCGCCGAGCACCACGCCGCGCGAGGTGATGCGCTGGCGGCCTTCGAGGTGTTCGCCGACCACGTCGACGTAATCGAAGTTCCCGTCATCGACAGACAGCAGGGTCGCATCGCCGACGCTGCCCGGCTTGAGGCTGCCGAGTTCGGGGCGCTTCAGCGCGAAGGCAGCATTTTCCGTCGAGGCCTTGATGACGTCTGGGAGGCTCATGCCGAGACAGAGGAACTTCGACATGGTGGTGACCTGGTCGAAGGCCGGCCCGTTGATGCACAGCGCGTGCACGTCGGAGGAAATCGTGTCGGGCGGGAAGCCGTTGGCCAGCATCGCCCGTGCCGTCCTGAAGGCAAACGAGCCCATGCCGTGTCCGATGTCGAACAGCACGCCGCGCCTGCGCGCCGCCAGCACCGCCTGCTTCACCGTGCCCTGGGCCGTGGCCGGCGAATTGGGGAAGGGGCGGAAGGCGTGCGTCAGCACGTCGCCGGGACGCAGCATGGCGATCACCTCCTCGTAGGAGGGCGGCGGCTCGTCGATGTGGGCCATCAGCGGCAGGCCGGTTTCCTCCGCCACCTGCAGCGCGATGTTGAGGGGAGCGACACCCTGGTCGCCCGAGGCATGGCGCCCGACGCGCACCTTTATGCCGACGATCACGTCGCGGTTGGCGTCCGCCACCTGTGCGGCGGTGACAGGGTCCATCAAGCGGATGTCCTCGCTCTCGCCCACCATCACGGTGTTCGAGAAACCGTAGATGCCGGCGTGGCTCACATGCAGGTAGGCGAGGATGCGAACCTGCGAGCGTTCGATCACGTGCTTGCGGAAGCCCATGAAGTTGCCGGGGCCGGCGGAGCCGGTGTCGACCGCGGTGGTGACCCCGGAGGTGCGGCAGAATTCCTCGGCATCGATGCCGAGCGAGGTGCCGCCCCAGTAGACGTGAGTGTGGAGATCGATGAGACCGGGCGTGACGATCAGGCCCGACACGTCGCGTACGTCCGCCGTGGCGCTGTCGAGACGCGGTGCGATCGCCGCCACCTTGCCCTTGGCAAAGCCCACGTCACGGATGGCGTCCAGTTTCTGGCCGGGATCGATGACCCGGCCGCCCCTCAGGATGAGTTCCATGGGGGCGAGCCTAGCAGGCTACAGCTTGTTTTGCAGCATCGGGGTGTTGGTCAGGCTCTTGGAGCTGCGCAGCAGGGCGCTGATGATCGAGGTGTCCTCGCCATAGACGGGGGTCTGGTTGGTGTTGATGTCGACCACGCGGCCGTCCTGCAGGCCGTACTGGGCATAGCTCTTCACCTTGCCGTCCTCGCTGAAGCGGATGGCGATCACCGTGCGGTCGGTTTCGGTGGTGACGAAGGCCTTGCTGACGGTCGTCGAGGTTATGTAGTAGTAGCTGTCGCCCTTGAACTGCACCGAGGCCGTGGTGGAGGGCGTGCCCATGATGCCTTCCACTTCCATCTTCGTCATGCCGTTCGAAATCTGGTCGAAGGCGCCGGGCTTGGGTATGTAGCCCCGGTGCTCGACGTCGGGCGTGCAGCCCGCGACAACGAGGGCCAGGCCCAGTGCGGCGAACAAACGGGTGGCGAAGCGCGTCTTGGTAATCTGCATGGGCCGCAATCTGATCCTAATCCCCTGACCGGCGGAATCGTATAAGAAACTCGTGAACCATCTCTTCCGTAGCCGCAAAGACATGATCCTGAAACGACTTTTCACCCGCTCCCCGGCCCCTGAGCGCCGCTGTTACGAGGCAATTGTGGCTGCCGCGCGGCACCCTGCCTTTTACGCGCAATGGTCGGTGCCGGACACGCTGGACGGGCGATTCGACATGGTCGCGCTCCACACCTTCCTGGTGCTGGACCGCCTGAAGGGGGCCCAGTCGGGGTTCCGCCAGGCGCTGGTCGATGAATTCTTCCGCGACATGGACCGGTCGCTGCGCGAACTTGGCGTGGGCGATCTCTCGGTGGGCAAGAAGGTGCGCAAGATGGCCGAGGCCTTCTATGGCCGGGTTGCCGCCTATGATGCCGCACTTGCTGCCGGCGGCGCCGAGCTGGTCGACGCCGTGGCGCGGAACCTGTTTCCCGATGATCCCGAAGCGGCGCGCCCGGCAGGCGCCAGCCGCCTTGCGGACTACATGCAGCAGCAGCGCCGTCACCTGGCGGCGCAGGAAGCCGGCGCCATCGCCGGAGGTCAGGTCAGTTTCGAGGAGCCGAGGCCATGAAGAATCGCACCCCCCACATCGAATTCTCCCGCCCGCTTCAGGTCGACCGCGTGCCGAAGCTGGGCAGCACGGAAAAGCTCGCCGCCGAACCCGAGGAGCTGAAGGCGCTGGCGAAGCGCTTCAGGATTCCGGCTCTCCACGCGCTCACCGCCGAGATCCGCGCCACACCCTGGCGCGGCGGCGGGATGAAGCTCGAGGGGCACATCACGGCGGATCTGGAACAGGTGTCCGTCATCAGCCTCGAATCCTTCCGGGAGACCGTGTCGGTGCCGCTGGCGCGCTATTTCCTGCCGCCGGGGGCAGTGGTGGACAATGACCAGGAGGACGACGCCGACCCCATCGAGAACGGCTACATCGATCTCGGTGAGGTGGTGGCGGAGACCCTGGCGCTGGATCTCGACCCTTATCCGCGCAGGCCCGGCGAAGCTTTCCCGGACCATGTCGAGGACGATGGTGCGGCGGCCCGCTCGCCGTCGCCCTTCGCCATCCTGGCGGCCAAGAAGAACCCATGACGCTGCGGAATACTGCTCCCTGCCGTTTTTGGAATGACTTTCCCAAGGCAATCTCCTAAGGCTTGAGGCAACGTTCAGGCAGGTTTCGGCCTGCCGCGCGGGGCGCCACGGGTGAGTATCGGCAAGACGTTGAAGACAAAGAAACAATTCACCATCGCCCTGGATGCGATGGGCGGCGATACCGGCCCCGAGGTGGTGATTCCCGGGGCTGCCCTCTGTGCCGAGCGCCACCCTGAAGTCCGCTTCCTGCTGGTCGGCGACCAGAGCCGCATCGCGCCCCTTGTCGATCGCTTTCCGAAGCTCAAGCAGCGCGCCGAAATCGCCCATACCGAAATCTTCGTCACCATGGATGCAAAGCCCAGCCAGGCACTGCGCCAGGGCCGCGGCAAGAGCAGCATGTGGCTGGCCATCGATGCGGTGCGCAGCGGCGCTGCCGATGCCGCGGTGTCGGCCGGCAATACCGGCGCGCTGATGGCCATGGCGCGCTTCGTGCTGAAAACGCTTCCCGGCATTTCACGGCCGGCCATCGCCGCCCTGTGGCCGACGCTCCGGAGCGAGAGCGTGGTGCTCGACGTCGGCGCCACCATCGGTGCCGATGCCACGCAGCTCGTCGAGTTCGCGGTGATGGGCGAGGCCATGGCGCGCTGCCTTCTCGGCCTCGAGAAGCCGACCGTCGGCCTGCTCAATGTCGGCGTCGAGGAGATCAAGGGCCAGGAACAGGTGAAGGAAGCCGGACGCATCCTGCGCGATTCCAAGCTGCCCATGGAATATGCCGGCTTCGTCGAAGGCGACGACATCGGCAAGGGCACGGTCGACGTCGTCGTCACCGAAGGCTTCACCGGCAACATCGCGCTGAAGGCGGCCGAAGGCACGGCCAAGCAGCTCTCGACCTATCTGCGCCTGTGCCTGCAGCGCACGCTCTTGTCGCGCATCGGGGCCTTCCTCGCCCAGGGCGCCTTCGCCGCGCTGAAGGACCGGATGGACCCGCGCAAGCACAATGGCGGCGTGTTCCTCGGCCTGAACGGCGTGGTGGTGAAAAGCCACGGCGGCACCGATGCCCTGGGCTTTGCCACCGCCATCGACGTGACGCTGGAAATCCTCCGCAACGACCTCGTGAGCAAGATCAAGACCGATGTGGAAATCATGACTGGACTCCTGAAGCAGCCCGACACCCCGCCGCCGCAGCAGCAAGCGGACGCCAGCCTATGATCGACGTGCCTTCGACGGTGGTGCGTTCGGTGATCGCCGGATGCGGTTCGGCGCTTCCGCAGCGCGTGATGACCAATGCCGACATGAGCAAGATCGTCGACACCAGCGACGAGTGGATCGTCGAACGCACCGGCATCAAGGCCCGCCACATCGCGGGCGAAGGCGAGACGACGCGCAGCCTCGCCACACTGGCGGCGCGCCGCGCCCTCGAGCATGCCGGGCTCAAGGCCGAGGCGGTGGACCTGATCGTTCTTGCCACGGCGACGCCCGACAATACCTTTCCAGCCACCGCCACGCTGGTGCAGGCCGATCTCGGCATCACCCGGGGCGCTGCCTTCGACGTTCAGGCGGTGTGCTCCGGCTTCGTCTATGCATTGACGGTCGCCGACGCGATGTTGAAGGCGGGGCAGGCGAGCTGCGCGCTGGTCATCGGCTCCGAAACCTTCTCGCGCATTCTCGACTGGACCGACCGCGGCACCTGCGTGCTGTTCGGCGACGGCGCCGGCGCCGTGGTGCTGCAGGCGGAGCGCCATGCCGACCTGCCGGCGAGTCCCGGAATCCTGATCAGCCGCATCCACTCCGACGGTCGCTTCAGCGACAAGCTCTATGTCGATGGCGGGCCCTCGACCACCAAGACCGTCGGCCATCTCCGCATGGAAGGCCGCGAGGTGTTCAAGCACGCCGTCACCAACATCTCCGCGGTGATGGACGAGGCGATGAAGGCCGCCCGCGTGACGCCCGGCGAGGTTGACTGGTTCGTGCCGCACCAGGCCAACCGCCGCATCCTCGAAGGCACGGCGCGCAAGCTGGGGATCGCCGAGGAGCGCATCGTGATGACGCTGGACCGCCATGGCAACACCTCGGCCGCCTCGATCCCGCTGGCCTTCGACGAGGCGGTGAAGGACGGCCGCATCCGCAAGGGCCAACTGGTGCTGTTCGAGGCCATGGGCGGCGGCTTCACCTGGGGCGCGGTGCTGGCGCGCTACTGAAGCTTCCGCTGTAACCCCTTGAGTTCCCCATTATTTCCTGTTGACCGACGGCGGGACGCACCGTAGTTTCTAATTCGTTGCAGGGGGTTCAGAATGGCTGGCAAGACGCTTACCCGCGCCGATCTCAGTGAAGCTGTCCACCGCCAGATCGGGCTGTCGCGAAGCGAATCGGCCGATCTCGTGAAGAGCATGCTCGACATGATGTCCGAGCATCTGGTGAATGGCGAAACGGTGAAGCTGTCGTCCTTCGGCACCTTCATGGTCCGTGCGAAGAACGGCCGGGTCGGGCGCAATCCGAAGACCGGCGAGGAAGTGCCGATCACCCCCCGCCGCGTTCTGGTGTTCCGACCGAGCCAGGTGATGAAGAACGTCATCAACGGCCTCGAAGGCGGTTCCGACGAAGAGTAGAAACGCGCGGCACGCCGCATCCTAAGGAGGGATGCCGCATGGTGGAAAAATCTCCCGACGCCTTCCGGACCATCAGCGAGGCAGCCGAAGAACTGGACGTCCCGCAGCACGTGCTGCGGTTCTGGGAAACCCGGTTTTCGCAGATCAAGCCGATGAAGCGGGCCGGCGGGCGGCGCTACTACCGGCCCTCCGACGTCGAATTGCTGAAGGGCGTGCGCAGCCTGCTCTACAAGGAAGGCTATACCATCCGCGGCGTGCAGAAGATCCTCAAGGAGGATGGGGCGAGCTATGTCGCGGCGGTGGGCCGCGGCGAGATCGAACCGCGCAAGCGCGAGGGCGAGATGGCCTCCGCCCCGCCGCCCGGCATGTCCAAGCCCGCACCGCGCGTCGGCAAGGGGGGCAAGTCTTCCGAAGCGCCGCCTGTCGCCGAGGGCGGCCCGGCGCAACCGCTGCTGCCCCTGGGCGAGGTGCGCGTGGTGGTGAACCGGCTTTCCGAAAACCATGCCGACATGCTGCGCGTGGCGCTGCGCGACCTTGGCGAAGCGCGGCGGATTCTCGATCCTTCTCAGGGCCGCTGAGACCTCGAATAACTCTTTCGCTGGGACTGGAACAATGCTACAGCGGCGCCGTGTCGGAGCGTAGCGCAGCCCGGTAGCGCACTATTCTGGGGGGATAGGGGTCGTTGGTTCGAATCCAATCGCTCCGACCATTGAATTCAGGGGCCTGGGAGAAATCCCCGGCCCCTTTTTCATTCAGTGACCCAGAACCGCAAACGCCAGCCAGGCCATGGCGCGGCTCGCCGGCAACACCATGATGGGCAGCATCACGAGGAGCGAGGCGCAGAGCGCGCCCGCGATGAGAAGGTGGCCGGCGGCCGACGAGAGAGTCATGCGTGGGTTCATGTAATGCTTTGTAGCAACGATTCCTGTGCAGGCTGGAAACGTCGTCAGCGCAATTTCACACTTCGCTGCAAGTTTTGATTTACCTCGCAAGAGATCCCGTGACGCAGGGGAAAGTCCTGCAATATTAACGACTTATGATTACCATGCCGCGGGATTTCCGGGCCTTGCAGGAAGTTTCAGGATGCTTTCAGCGCGCCGTGACGGTAAATAATTTCTCAACACGGGAAGCGAAAGGACCGGAGCATGGCCGGTGACATGGACCCCCGACTCGTCAGTCTTCTGCGGGCCTCGCTCGGCTTCGTCGACGTCCTGCGGGACATCGGCGTCGAGGGCGAGATCGGCGTCAGCCTCGACCGCGCCGGCGCGCGGGCGCTGCTCACCTTGCTGGATGCCCGGGGAAAGGCCTCGGTCGGCATCGCGGGCCTGACCTTCGCTTGGCCGAACGAAGAACCGCTGCAGGCTTTTGCCGAAAATGACAATGCCGGCCTGCAGTATGACGACGGCGAGACTCCCGCCCTGCGGTAAGGGCGCCGCCGGCGGCCCGGTGGCGCGCGGGTGCTATTGCGGCTGTTGCTGCTGTTGATCGTCCATCCGATAGTCGTGGCGATTGCGCCGGTGGGTCGTTGCGGCGCCGCAGGTCGGGTCATCGGGCGCACATTGCATGCGGCCGTCGGGGTCGGCGTGCAGGCCGAGGTCGTTGGTTGTGTAAGCCTCCTGGGCTGACGCAGCGGTGGCAAGTCCGAGCAGTGCGGTTGCCGCCAGTGCAAATTTTCGCAGATGTTTCATCGCTGACTTCGCTCGCGCAAGCCGTCACGCGAGGAAAAATTCCACAGCCGCGGGGCTGTTCCTCATCATCGACACTTTCTGATGCGACACCGCTGGCGCGAAGCGGAGGGAACGTGCCGACATTGATTCTGAAGCCACCCACTCACCTGATGGGGCGGAGCGTGCTTCTCGTCGAGGACGAGATGATGATCGCCTGGGACATCGAGCAGACACTGACCCACGCCGGCATGCGCGTGATGGGACCCGCCGCCTCGGTGGGAAGCGCGCTGCGGCTGATCGGTGCGGAACGGCCGGATGCGGCGATCCTCGACATCAAGCTCCGCGGCGAACTGGTGACGCCGGTGGCGCGCAAGCTGCGCGAGATGAGTGTGCCCTTCGTGCTGGCCACCGCCTACAACCACCTGCGCGGCGAGGACACCGAGTTCATCGGCGTCGAGAATCTCGGCAAGCCGGTGGCCTCCGAGCGCTGCGTCGCGGCGCTGGGCGAGATGCTGGCCTGATCAGGCGGCGTCCGGCTTCGACATCCAGCGGATGATGGCCATGACCACCGGCAGCCAGCCGAGCCCCGCCAGGATGTAGAAGGGCAATTCGAACGCCGTGCCGCGGCCGACCACGAGAAGCCCGCCCACCGCCATCATCACGAGGGCATAGACCGCCATGAAGCTGACGGTGGCGAGGATGCCGACGGCCTTTCGGGTGCGCTGGTTCATGGCGCTGCTGGATAGGGGCAGGGCGCCGCTGACGCAAGGTTTTCACGCAGCCGGGGGGCTGCGGCGCTTCATCACTTGAACCGCCGGGCGGCCCCGCCGTATTGCGCTTCCATGACAGCTGACACCTTCAACTTCCGCCAGACCTCCGCCATGCCCTATGTCCGGGCCTGGCTTCTCGGCGTCGCGGCGCTGATCTTCTGCATGGTGATCGTGGGTGGCGCCACCCGCCTCACCAACAGCGGGCTGTCGATCACCGAGTGGAAGCCCATCCTCGGCGCCATTCCGCCGATGAGCGAGGCGCACTGGCTCGACGCCTTCCAGAAGTACCAGCAGATCCCCGAGTACCAGCAGATCAACAAGGGCATGACGCTCGACCAGTTCAAGTTCATCTACTGGTGGGAATGGTCGCACCGCTTCCTCGGCCGCGTCATCGGGCTCGCCTTCTTCCTGCCCTTCGCCTATTTCGCGGTGACGGGAGCGCTGAACCGTGGAACTGCGATCCGCTGCGGCGTGCTGTTCGTGCTGGGCGGCCTGCAAGGCGCGCTCGGCTGGTACATGGTGGCCTCGGGCCTCGTCGACCGTGTCGACGTGAGCCAGTACCGGCTGTCGGCGCATCTGACGCTCGCCACCTTCATCTATGGCGCGATCCTGTGGGTGGCCTTCGGGCTGGCCCGAAGACGCCACTGGCCGGACAGCGGACGGCAGTGGCTGGCGCTGCTGATCGCCGCACTGGTGCTGCTGCAGATCGCGGCGGGCGGCTTCGTGGCCGGGCTCGATGCGGGCTTCGGCTACAACACCTGGCCCCTCATGGACGGCGCGCTGGTGCCCGACGGATTGTTCGTCGCCGATCCGTGGTGGCGCAACATGTTCGAGAATGCGCTCACCGTGCAGTTCGACCACCGCACGCTGGCCTACGTCATCGCCGCGCTGGTGGCCATCCAGGCTTATGTAGTGGGCGCGCGGCCGAGCCTCATCCTGCTGGCGGCGGTGCTGTGCCAGATCGCACTCGGCGTGTGGACATTGCTGTGGGTGGTGCCGCTGTGGCTCGGCCTTGCGCACCAGGGCGGCGCGCTGCTGGTCTTCGCCGCGGCGATCTGGAACCTGCACTGTGCCCTGCGCGAGAGGTCCGTATCCGTTCCATCGGCCCTCAAGACCGCCTGACAAGGCTCTCCGTCACTCGCAGATGCGGTAGCTCGCGGACTTGCCGTGAACCCCGAGATCGAAATGAAAATGTTCCTTGTGCGCCGCGTTGGCGCCGGGGCCCAGCACCGTCGTGAAATAGCCGCAGGCCGTGGTGCGCAGCGCGCGCAGCACCGGGTAGGAGGCCGCGGCGGGGTTGATGGCGTCGGCCATGTGGATGGTGGTGCCGCCGTCGAGGGTCATGCTGGTGATGTCGACGGCGTCGCCGGCGGCATGCTCGCTCATCTTGGCGGTGGAATCGCCGTTGCGGCGGCGGCAGTCATAGCCCGGGCCGGTGGCCAGCTTTTCCAGCCGCTTGCTGGTCTGCGCCAGAACCACGGCTGAGCCCGTGTCGGACACCCACTGGGCGAACTGGCGCGCGAAGCGGCAGTTGAACACCGGACCTTCCGGGAAGCTCACCGTGCCCGACGGCGTCTCGACCGAATGCAGACGGACCGGATCGGCCACCGGGCAGGTCGCAGCGCCGAAGGAGGCGGGCACGGCGTCGAACTGGACCTTGCCGTTCCGCAGACTCTGCTCGCAGTCGGTGGGGCCGATGGCGGGTTGCGGCGCGATGCTGGCGACCTTGCTGTCGGGCTTGGGCGGCTGGGCGTCGTCGGTGCTGGGCTCTGCGGGGGTGGCGACCGTGGCGCGCGCGACCGGCGGCAGCGAAGGCAGCAGCGCCGGCCGCTCACGCGCAATGGGAACGACGAGGTTGGTCGCGGGCACGGCCTTCGCAACGGTTTCGGCGGGCGGCGGCTTCGGTTTCTTGCGCGGGACGGGGATTTCGGGCTCCGGCGAGACGGCGGGAGCTGGCTGAGCCTCCGCCACCGGCTTTGCGGCAGGCCGCGTTGCGGGCTTCTCGCGCGGGAGGGGAAGGGTCTCAGCGGTTTTGGCCGGGGGCAGCGGCTTCGCTGCGGGCGTCGGAACCTTGGCGGCGGGCGGTGCTGGCTTGGCGGAAACGCGGGGCGGCGACGCAGCTGCAGGCTTCTGTCGCTGGGCGGGTGCAGTGCGTCCCTTGCGGCAGTCGAGCTTGAAGGAATGGCAGATGTCGCGCTGCATCCGGGTGAGGCCGTCGACCGCCGATGCGGCATCGGACGGGCTCGCCTGCAGTGGCAGGAGCAGGGCGATGAGCGCCACGCCCCTGACCAGCACGCATAGGTCGCGAAGGCTCGCATTGCTTACTAGATTGCGACTCATCTGGAGGGAAACCACCGCGGGCAGGCTGGGGTTCCCTGTGGCAGGCAATTTGATGGGGTCCGGACTCGCGGTGAGAGGCCTTCATCCGCCCTGTCGGGCACCTTCTCCCATCGGCTTTGCCGACGGGAGAAGGGGATGGAGGCGGGAGACTTACGAAATCGCCTGGTCGAGGTCGGCGATGATGTCGGCGGCGTCCTCGAGGCCGACCGACAGGCGCACCACGTCGGGGGTGGCGCCGGCGAGCTTCAGCTGCTCGGCGCTGAGCTGGCTGTGGGTGGTCGAGGCCGGGTGGATGATGAGCGAGCGCGTATCGCCGATGTTGGCGAGATGCGACAGCAGCTTGGCCGAGGACACGGCCTTGACACCTGCGTCATAGCCGCCCTTGAGGCCGAAGGTGAATACCGCACCGGCGCCCTTCGGACAGTATTTCTGGGCCAGCGCGTGGTACTTGTCGCCCGGCAGTCCGGCGTAATGCACCCACGAGACATTGGGGTGCTTCGACAGCCACTCCGCCACCTTCAGCGCGTTGTCGCAATGGCGCTGCATGCGCAGGCCCAGCGTCTCCATGCCGGTGAGGATGAGGAAGGCGTTGAGCGGGGCGATCGACGGCCCGAGGTCGCGCAGGCCGAGCACGCGGGCCGCGATGGCGAAGGCGATGTTGCCGAAGGTCTCGTGCAGCTTGAGGCCATGGTAGGAGCCGTTGGGCTCCGACAGCAGCGGATAGCGGCCCGACTTGGACCAGTCGAAATTGCCGCCGTCGACGAGGACGCCGCCCATCGAGTTGCCATGCCCGCCCATGAACTTGGTGAGCGAATGGAGCACGATGTTGGCGCCATGCTCGAAGGGACGGCAGAGATAGGGCGTGGCCAGCGTGTTGTCGACGATCAGCGGCACGCCCGCCTTCTGCGCGATCTTGGCGACACCGGCGAGGTCGGTGATGCGGCCGCCAGGATTGGCGATCGATTCGACGAAGATCGCCTTGGTCTTGGGCGAGATCGCCTTCTCGAAGGACGACAGATCGTCGCCATCGGCCCACACCACGTGCCAGCCGAAGGACTTGAAGGAATGGGCGAACTGGTTGATCGATCCGCCGTAGAGCTGGCGCGAGGCGACGAACTCGTCACCCGGCTGCATGAGGGTGTGGAAGGCGAGGAGCTGGGCCGCGTGGCCGGACGCCACGGCAAGCGCTGCGGTGCCGCCTTCGAGCGCCGTCACCTTGCCTTCGAGCGCGCCCTGGGTGGGGTTCATGATGCGGGTGTAGATGTTGCCGAAGGCCCGGAGCGCGAAGAGGTCGGAGGCGTGCTGCACGTCGTTGAAGACATAGGCCGTGGTCTGATAGATCGGCGTGATGCGCGCCCCCGTGGCGGGGTCGGGCGCCTGGCCCGCGTGCAGCGCCAGCGTGTCGAAACCCGGTGTTCTCTCGGCCATTGTCTTCGTCTCCCGTTTGTCGTTGGGGCGGGAGACTATCGCGGGACTGCGGTGAGGACAATTGAGGGATTTCGAGGCTGGGACTGCGCCGTGAGAGGCCCTCATCCGCCCTGTCGGGCACCTTCTCCCATTGGCTTCGCCAACGGGCGAAGGGACTTGTGGTCAGGGCGGTGGCCCCACGAGTCCTTTCCCGTCGCGGCGCGATGGGAGAAGGTGGCCGAAGGCCGGATGAAGGCGCCTTGCGTGTGGCAGGTCGCCCGCCTCACCACGGCAGCATGCGGCCGAAGATGTTGTCGCTGTCGATGAACTGGTGCTTCAGCGCGGCGAGCACGTGGAGGCCGATGAGGGCCATGGCGAGGTTCGCGCCGAGGCCATGCATCTCGCCGAAGATGCGGGATGTGACGGGTGCGGCAGGCACCGGGAGAACGCCATAGAAACTGGTGCCGGCAAGGGCGGGAAGCCGGGCCACGACTTCGCCGAAGGACAGCCAGCCGGTGATCGGCAGGCCGATGAGCAGGAGGTAGAACAGCCCGTGCAGCGACTTCGCGCCCACCACCTCGTAGCGTTTCATGCCGGCGGGATAGGCGGGGGCCGTGTGGGTGAGCCGCCAGACCACGCGCAGCAGGGTGAGCAGCAGGATGGTGAGGCCGATCGACACGTGGATCGAGGGCTGGAAGGTGGCGGCGGCGCCGGCACGCGCCGCGCGCATCCCCGACTTCATCAGGTCTTCGCCGAGGAGCACCATGTAGATCATCAGCACGGCGGTGAGCCAGTGGATGGTCATGGCGACGCCGTCATAGCGGTTCTTGGGGGAAAGGCTCATGTCTGCTCCGGACTTGGTCGTGTTGACGGCAGGACGTTTGGAGCGCGGCCGATCCGTCGTCCTCGATGATGATCAATAGCCGCGTTTGGGGCCCAGCCCAAGGCCCTGCATCCGGCCGCTTTCGTGCATCGCCTGCTTGCGCGACGACAGGATGCCGCTGTCGCCGCCGACCCACGCCCATTCGCCCGACAGCTTGCCATACTCCATCTTGGGACAGCGGTTCATGATCACCTTGAGGCCTTGCGCCTCGGCGCGCGCCGCGGCCGCATCGTTGCGCACCGAGAGCTGCATCCAGATCACGCGGGGCGGCGTCGGCAGCGCCAGCGCCTCGTCGGTGATCTGTCCCGCGGCTTCGGAGTTGCGGAAGATGTCGACCATGTCGACCGGCTGCGGAATGCCGGCGAGGCTCGCATAGACGGTCTGGCCGAGGATCTGCTGGCCGGCGAGGCCGGGGTTGACGGGGATCACCGCATAGCCCTTGTCGAGCAGGTATTTCATGACGAAGTAGGACGGACGCACCGGATTGTTCGACGCGCCCACCAGCGCAATGGTCTTCACCGATTGCAGGATGCCGCGAATGTAGTCCGGCGAATAGCTGTCGTGATTCATGGCAGTGTGATGCGGCCCTCGGCATCGAGCGGGAAGAAGGGGTTGAAGGCTACTTCCCAGAGATGGCCGTCGGGGTCGGCGAAATAGCCCGAGTAACCGCCCCAGAACACTTTTTCCGGCGGCTTCATCAGTGTCGCCCCGCAGGCCAGGGCGTGCGCCATGATGGCATCGACCTCGGCTTCGTCGGCGGCGTTCCAGGCAAGGCTGACGCCCCTGAAGGCCGGCATCGCCTGCGCCGCGAGCCCCGCGTCATGGGCCAGCGCGTCATGGCCGAAGAGACCGAGGACGATGCCGTTCGCATCGAAGAAGGCGACGTCGTCGTTGCCGGCGGGCGAGGCCTTCAGTCCGAGGCGCTGATAGAAGGCGCGCGACGCGGCGATGTCGGAGACGCCGAGGGTTACGATGTTGATGCGCGGCGTCATGGTTCATCCGTCCAGTGCGGCTGGCGCTTGGCGATGAAGGCGGCGATGCCTTCCTCGGCGTCGCGCTGCAGCAGGTTCTCGGTCATCACGCGGGCGGTGTAGGCATAAGCCTCGGCCAGTGGCAGGTCACGCTGCCGGTAGAAGGCCTGCTTGCCGGTCTTGACGGTCACCATGGATTTCGCCGCGATCTTCTGCGCCAGTTCGCTGACCGCGGCGGTGAGCTGTTCCGCCGGCACCACGCGGTTGACGAGGCCGAAGCGCAGCGCATCGGTAGCGCCGAAGACGTCGCCCGTCAGCAGCATTTCCATGGCGTGCTTGGAGGAAAGGTTGCGCGACAGCGCCACCATGGGGGTGGAGCAGAACAGGCCGATGTTGACACCCGGCGTGCAGAAGCGCGCCGCTTTGGACGCGATGGCGAGGTCGCAGGTGGCGACCAGCTGGCATCCCGCTGCACTGGCGAGGCCCGCCACCTCGGCGATGACCGGCTTGGGACTGTTGACGACGGCGAGCATCAGCTCGGCGCAGGCCGCGAAGAGCTTCGCGAAATAGGCCGCACCCTTGTCGGGGTCGGCGCGATGGGCGGTGATTTCCTTGAGATTGTGGCCCGAGGAAAAGGCCGGGCCCTGGGCCGCCAGCACCACGACGCGCACCGATCGGTCGGCAGCCGCCGCGGCGAGCGCCGACGCCAGTTCCGCCATCATGGCCTCGGACAGGCTGTTGCGGCTCGACGCGTCGGCGAGAGTGAGGCGCAGCACGCCGCCCTCCAGCGCGGAGAGCAGGAGTGCTGTCATTCTTCCTCGACGTCGAGCTGCTTCAGCTTCGGGCCGTAGACCGGATCGTTCATCAGGTCCTGGATGATCTTCTTGTTGTTGGCTGACGGGATCAGGGCGTTCAGCGCCTTCACCATCTTGTCCTTCATGTCCTGGGCGAGGTCCTTGTCGTCCTGGACTTCCTTGATCTGCTGCTGCAGGTCCGAGGTCTGGTCGTCGGTGATCGAGGAGTAGGTGAGGCCCAGCGTGGTGACCGCGAGGTTCCAGTCGGTGACGTTGGCGAAGCCCGCGGCCTTCACGTCTGCCTCGAACTTCTTGCCGTCCTCGGTCTGGTCGACGAAGTCCTGAAGGTTCTCGTACTGGTCGAGGTCGGTGTTGGCGTATTTGGTCTTGGCCATGATGTAGCTGTCAAGCGCGCGCCGGGCGATTTCCGGGGTGAGCTCCATGGTCTCGATGGTCGGGATCTCGCCCAGGCTCAGCGGCTGGTTGTCGGGCGAATCGCCGCCGTCCTGGCCGGCCGTGCCGTCGTCGGGAGCGGCATTCTGGTCCTGGCCGTCGGCGGGCGCGGCATTCTGGTCCGGCGTGGACTGCCCGGCTGCGGGCGGCGGGGCGGCCGGCGGTGTGGTGCCAGCGGGAGGCGTTGCTGCCGCGGGCGGCGTCGCCGGCTGGGTGGCGGTGCCGGAGGTGGTGCTGTCCGCCGGAATCGGCAGCGGTGAGGCCGCCTGCGCGACAACCGTCGCGTCGGCCGAGGTGATTGCGGCCTGTGCGCCCGGCACGGCGAGGCCGGCCACGGCAACGAGTGTCACGAGAATTCGAGCTGTCATCTTCACTTCCCTGCTGCATCCAACTCTAGGCTATGGCTTGTGGCGGGGAAAGGGCCATTTCGGGGCAAGACGCCTCTTGCGGTATCATGATACCACAAGCAAATTCCCGGCGTTTTCCGGGGGTTTTTCTTGACAGGGCATGTGTGTGCACGTATTCAGCCCGGCATTGAGCGGGCTTGCGCGGCGTTCCTGTTTCGCAGGCCCTTATCTTTGACCCCGTAACACCAGAGACAACCGCATGACAACCTATACGGCGAAAGCCAAGGACATCGTGAAGGACTGGGTGCTGATCGACGCCGAAGGACTGGTCGTCGGTCGCGTGGCCGCCATCATTGCGAACCGCCTGCGCGGCAAGCACAAGGCCACCTTCACCCCCCACATGGATTGCGGCGACCATGTCGTCGTCATCAATGCCGAGAAGATCCACTTCACCGGCAAGAAGAAAGAGCAGAAGAGCTACTTCCACCACACCGGCTTCCCGGGTGGCATCAAGGAGCGCAATGCCGGCAAGATCCTCGAGGGCAAGTTCCCCGAGCGCGTGCTGGAACTCGCCGTGAAGCGCATGATGCCGGGCGGTCCGCTCAAGCGCCAGCAGATGACGCACCTCAAGATCTATGGCGGTGCCGCGCATCCGCATGACGCGCAGAACCCCAAGAAGCTCGACATCAAGTCCATGAACCCCAAGAATGCGGTGAGAGGCTGAAATGGCTGAACGCAAATCCCTCGCAGATCTCGGCCAGGCCATGGGTGTCACCCCGGCCACCGGCGGCGCTGCCGCTGCGGCCGCTGCTCCCGTCAAGCCCAAGCTCGACGCCCAGGGCCGCGCCTACGCGACCGGCCGCCGCAAGAACGCCACTTCGCGCGTCTGGATCAAGCGCGGCAAGGGCAAGATCACCGTCAACGGCAAGCCGATCGAGACCTATTTCGCCCGCTCGGTCCTGCGCATGCTGGTGCAGCAGCCGCTGGTGACCGCCAACCGCGCCACCGAGCTTGACATCGACTGCACCGTCGCCGGCGGCGGCCTTTCCGGCCAGGCCGGCGCGGTCCGCCACGGTCTCGCCCGTGCGCTCACCTATTTCGAGCCCGAACTGCGCTCGGCCCTGAAGAAGGCCGGCTTCCTGACGCGCGACCCCCGCATGGTCGAGCGCAAGAAGTACGGCCACCCCAAGGCCCGCCGCAGCTTCCAGTTCTCGAAGCGCTAAGCCAGCAGCAGATTTATCTCTGCTTTTTCAGAGGGGCTGCAGACATGCAGCCCCTTTTTTCATGTGGGCGGGGAGGCTTACTGTGTGTCGAGGGCGCTGGAGATCATGGTGAACGCCTCAATCGTTTTCGGCGTGACTTCCAGGATCACCGATCGGCGGTCGTTGGCGTCGCCCTTGCGCTCGATCCAGCCGCCTTCGACGAGCTTCTTCAACCTTGCATTGAGCGTGGGGAAGGTGCCGTGGGCCGAATCGCGGGCGAGGTGGGTGACCCTTAGGCGTTCGTTATTCATGCAGGCCTCGGCGATATCGTGGAGGAGTTCCCGCATCACATGGTCGAGTTCGTGCAGTCCGTGCTGCTTTTCCGCTTCGGCGATGGCCTGACGAAGTCTCGTATATTTCATGTCAATTTCTCGATACCGCCGCAGGGAACGGGACGTGGGGGAGGCGGATACCTCAGGGCCACATTAGAATCCGTATTTATGATTTATACCACAGTAAAAATACGTATGGACGGCGTTATGATCGGCGGCCGATCCGGCCCGTAAGGACCATGAGGAGCGAAGCCATGACGCAAGATGCATCCCGGTCCGGAGCGACGCGGCAGGGTAAACCATGCCGCCGCTGATCCGCTTCTTGCTCAAGTGGTCGCTGATCGGAATGGCGGCGGGCTGGCTCTTCGTCGGCCTGCTGCTCGCCGCCGATCTGGGCGGGATCCGCAGCCTGCTGGCCAAGGCGGACAGCCCGATGCTGTGGGTCTTCGTGTTCGGCTTCTCCTTCGGCATTTCCTTCGCGCAGGTGACCGTGCTGGCGGCAGTGCTGCTGCGCGAGGATTTCGGCGGCCGTGGCGGCACCGGCAACGATCGCCTCGAACGCTGGAAGGCCGGCGGCAGCGCCCGCCTCGATGCCGAGGATGACGACGGGCCGCCGCCTAGAACAGCGACGCCTTGATGTTGAGGCATTCTTTGCCCAGCGCATCCACGGTGTCGGGTACGTTGACGTTGAGGCGGCGCAGCAGCCGGAAGGTGAGGTTGCCGTTGGAGCGTAGGCCATCGAGCGCCACGCCCTCGCTGCGGAAGGTCTTGAGCGCCTTTCTGTAGCCGTCGAAGCGGGTGCAGTCGAAGCTCGCCTTGTCCTCGAAGTAATCGGCAACGAGCCGGTTGTACTGGTCGATGAAGCCATTGGCCTTGTCGGCCATCACCCTGGTGTCGAAGGCATCCTTCGGCGGGGCGGGCGGCGGGGACTGGGGGTTGATCCAGCGCCCGGTGCGCGCGGCATCCGCCGACCACACCGAATATTGCGGCAGGCCGTCGGCATCGCGGAAGCCGGCAGGCCTCGTGGCATGAAACACGATGTCGAGCGGGATTCCGTAGAAGCCGACCTCGCCATCCTGGTTCATGGCAATCACGTCGTTGAGCAAATGCATGAAGTGCTCGAGGTCGAGCACGTCGCCCTGATAGGCCGCGGGGTTCGAGGCGGTATTGAGGAAGACGTGGATCTCGAGATCGGCCTTCTCGTCATACTCGTAGGATGCGTTCGACCCGAACAGCTCGATGTCGGCCACGGCCACGGCCTTGTTGCGCAGCTTCAGCGAGTTGAACTGGCGGTTGACGATGGCCATCACGCGCGAGGCGATCGCGGGGCGCATATGGCTGTCGGCGGTCCAGATGCGTGGGTCGAGAACCTTGGGAAAATCGACGATGCCGGCGATCGCCTGGTTTAGCTGGTCTGGCGTTTCCTTGACGAAGGGTGCGGTGGCCATGAAGGGCGCCTGGTAGATCGACGCGGGCTCCCCCGGGGCGGCGGCCACGGGCGCTGCGGCGAGCGCGGACAGAAGGGCAAAGGCGGCCGGGACGGCTGCGTGTTTCATGTCGGGTCCGATCAGTCAGACTTCAGCGTATCGAGATAGGCGATGATGGCCGTGACGTCATCCGGCGGGAAGGCGAATTCGGGCATGTTGTTATGCCCCGTGACGATGCCTTCGGCGAGTGCTTCCTCGAGGGCATCGGGATCGTATTTCGCGACCACGTCGCGGAAGGGGGGCGCCTTGGGGTTGGGCGACGGGCTGTCCGCATCGATGGCGTGGCATCGTGAACAGTCCTTCTGCAGCAGGTCGAAGCCCCGCGCCGCCTGGGTTTCCTCGTCCCTCTTGCCAGGACCGAGGCTCATGACGAAGGCGGTGAGCGCTTCGGCCTGCTCCTGCGTCACCTCCCAGTCGGGCATGAGCGGGTGGCGCACCGCGAGACCATCCATGAAGCCGTCGACCAGTTCGTCAGGGTCGTAGTTCTTGGCGATTTCGCGGAAGGGCGGTGAATCGGTGAGCGGGCTTTCGCCCGTGGTTTCGAGATTGTGGCACTTCGCACAATTTATCTCGGCGAGGCGCCGTCCTTCGGCGATCAGCTTGGCAGTGTCCGCCGCCAGTGCCGGAAGCGACAGAGCGGGAAGCGCGAGGGCGACGAGCGCCAGAAGGGGGAGGGAGATTCGCATGGTGTCCTTGTCTCACCCTGTCCTGCGGCGGGCCTTGACCGCGGTCAAGGCATCACTCCGCACGGGCCCGGACATAGGAGCCCGGCGCATCCTCGATCACCTTCAGCCTGCCACTGCCCGGCGTCGGCGCCTTGACCTTGGGCCCCGACTTGTCCGCCATCCACCTGGCCCAGTCCGGCCACCACGAACCTGCGTGCTCGGTGGCGCCCTTGAGCCATTCATCGAGCGTGTGTGCCGCCTTGTCGTTGGTCCAGTACTGGTATTTGTTGGCCTCGGGCGGGTTGACCACGCCGGCGATGTGGCCCGAGCCCGAAACGACGAGGCGGGTGGGCCCGCCGAAATAGCGGCCGACGCGGAAGACCGAGGCAAGCGGCGCGATGTGATCCTCGCGCGCGGCGAGATTGTAGATCGGCATCTTCACCTTCTTGAGGTCGATGCGAACGTTGTCGAGCACCATCTTGCCCTGGGCCAGCTTGTTGGCCATGTAGCATTCGCGGAGATAGAACGAGTGCACGCCGGCCGGCATGCGGGTCGAATCGGCATTCCAGTAGAGCAGGTCGAAGGGCATCGGGTCCTTGCCGAGCATGTAGTTGTTGACGACATAGGACCAGATCAGGTCGTTCGAGCGCAGCAGGTTGAAGGCGTCCGCCATGCGGGTGCCGGGGAGATACCCCTTGTCCTTCATGCGGTCCTCGATCCACTTCACCTGCTCCTCGTCGACATAGACGAGCAAATCGCCCGCCTTCTCGAAATCGACCTGGGTGGTGAAGAAGGTGGCGGCGTTGACGCGGTGGTCGTTCTGCGCCGCCATCCAGCCCAGTGAGGCCGCGGTGAGCGTGCCGCCGATGCAATAGCCGATGACGTTGACCTTTTCGGCATTGGTGGCGTCGAGTGCCGCCTGCACCGCTTCGAGGAAGCCTTCGCGCATGTAGTCGGAGAAGCTTTTCCGCGCCTGCTTTTCATCGGCATTCACCCAGCTGACGATGAACACCGTGAGGCCCTGGTCCACCGCCCACTTGACGAAGGACTTCCTGGCGTTGAGGTCGAGGATATAGAACTTGTTGATCCAGGGCGGGAAGATGACGAGGGGATATTCGTAGGTCTGCTCTTGCGTCGGTGAATACTGGATCAGCTCGAAGGTCTCGTTGCGGAAGACGACCTTGCCCGGCGTGGTGGCGATGTTCTTGCCGATCTCGAAGGCCGACATGTCGGTCTGCTTGATGCGGAGCCGCCCGTCCGGCGTCTGCATGTCTTCCTGCAGGTGCTTCAGGCCCTCGATGAGGTTGGCGCCGTTGGTGGCGAGCGTGGTGCGCAGCACCTCCGGATTGGTGAAGCCGAAGTTGGACGGCGAGATGGCGTTGGCGATCTGCTCGACATAGAACTTCGCCTTGTGGCGGGTGTGCTCGTCGACACCGTCGGCGTTCTTCACCATGTCCTGCGCCCAGTTGGCGGAGATCAGGTAGAACTGCTTCAGGAAGTCGAAGACGGTGTTCTCCTGCCAGTCCTTGTCCTTGAAGCGCTTGTCGTTGCGGGCAGGCTGGGCGACGGGATCAGGATGCTGGCCCAGCGCCTTGGCCCAGGCGTTCTGCCACAGCTGGCCGTAGGAATTCCACAGCTGCATCTGGGCATCCATCAGCTTCTGCGGATCGTTCATATAGGCCTGGGTGATGGCGCCCAGCGTCTTCGACACCTGCTCCATGGGCGTGAGTTGCGTCTCGGCCTCGGTCAGCACCGGGTTTGGCCGTTCCGCCACCATGCGGGCGATGCCGGCCGCCTGCTCGAACACCTTTGCCATGTTCTGGGCGAACTGCACCGGATCCGCCAGCGTGTACTGGGCGGGCGGCTGGGGTGCCTCGGGCTTCTTTTCCGGCGTCTTGTCCGTCATGTCCTGCTCTTGAAGGGCGAATATGGCGGAAGTGTAAAGGGCTTGGAGGGAAAGGCAAATTGGTAATGAGGAGGGGGAGGCGGGCGATTTTGCGGTGCAGCGCGTCGGTATTCGGTGCCACCCCGAAATGCCGTCACCCCAGCGAAAGCTGGGGCCCCGCTTCCGCCGCCCAAAGCGGGGTGCCAGCTTTCGCTGGCATGACGGTGATGGGGGATGGCCAGCGCGCTGGATGGTGTGAATCCCCCTTCCTTGCCATCCCGCCCGTCTCCCGCCATAAGACCCGCCGAGTTGAGGAAGATTCACCGTTTGGCGGGTTGGGTATCATGAAACAGGCGTTGCGGCTGGGTATTGCGGGTCTTGGCACGGTGGGCGGCGGGGTGCTGGACATCTTGGCGCGGCACAAGGACCTGGTGACGGCACGCGCCGGGCGGCCGGTCGAGGTGGTGGCGGTTTCCGCCCGCTCCAGGGCCAAGGACCGCGGCCACGACCTTTCGAAGCTCGCCTGGTACGACGACCCGGTGAAGCTGGCGGCGGACCCCAGTGTCGACGTGTTCATCGAGCTGATGGGCGGCGAGGGCGACCCGGCCAAGGCGGCGGTGGAGACAGCACTCAAGGCCGGCAAGCATGTGATCACCGCCAACAAGGCGCTTCTTGCCCATCATGGCTCGGCGCTCGCCCGGCTGGCTGAAGCGCAGGGCGTGGCGCTCAACTTCGAGGCCTCCGTCGCCGGCGGCATCCCGATCATCAAGACCATCCGCGAGGGGCTGGCCGGCAACCGCGTGGGCAAGCTGTTCGGCATCATGAACGGCACCTGCAACTATATCCTCACCAAGATGGCCAACGAGGGCCGCAGCTTCGCCGACGTGCTGAAGGAAGCGCAGGCGCTGGGCTATGCCGAGGCCGACCCGACCTTCGACGTGGGCGGTTTCGACACCGCGCACAAGCTGGCGGTCCTCACCTCGCTCGCCTTCGGGACGGAAGTGAACCTCAAGGCCATCGACATCGAAGGGATCGAGCAGATCACCCTCGCGGACATCGCCCAAGCCGGTGACATGGGCTACAAGATCAAGCTGCTTGGCGTCGCGGTGGCCTCCGAGCAGGGGATCGAGCAGCGCGTGCACCCGACACTCATCCCCAAGGGCTCGCCCGCTGCCGATACCGATGGCGTGTTCAACGCCGTCGTGGTGAAGGGCGACTTCGTGGGCGACCTGATGCTGGAAGGCCGTGGTGCGGGTGCCCATCCCACTGCCTCTGCCGTGCTCTCCGACATCGTCGACATCGCGCGCGGCAACATGCGGCCCGCCTTCGGCATTCCGGCCAAAGAGCTCCGTCCCTACAAGGCGGCGCCTCCCAAGGCGCATGAGGGCGGCTTCTACGTGGCGCTCACCCTGCAGGACAAGCCGGGTGCGGTCGCGGCCGTTGCGAAGATCCTGGCGGACGAGAAGATCTCGATCGAGTCGATCTTCCAGCGCGGCAAGCTGGAGAAGGACGAGGCGCGCGCCACGGCCCCCTTCATCCTCATCACCCACGACACGGTCGAGAGCGCCATGCGCGCGGCCCTGGAGCGCATCGAGAAGGATGGCCACGTGGCGGGCCGCCCGCGCATGATCCGGATCGAGAGGCTTTGATCGCGGACGCGCCATCGCGTGCCTTTCTCAACGTCGAGCGCTCGGCCTCGGCCAAGCGCTGGAAGGCGCGGCTCGACGACCAGCGCATCGCGGAAGCCATTTCGCAGCGCCATGAACTCCCCGAGATCATCGGCCGCGTGCTGGCCGCGCGCGGGGTGGGCGTCGACGAGGCGGAAGCCTTCCTCAACCCCACGATCCGCACCCTGATGCCGCAGCCCTCCGCACTGCAGGACATGGAGAAGGGGGCGGCCCGCCTGGCCCTCGCCATCATGCAGGGCGAGAAGATCGGCGTGATCGCGGACTACGACGTGGACGGAGTATCTTCCGCCGCCATGCTCACGCTGTTCCTGAGGGCGGTGGGCTCGTCCTGCAGCGTGCACATCCCCGACCGCCTCACCGAAGGCTATGGCCCCAGCCTCAAGGCGGTGGAGAGCCTGAAGGCACAGGGCGCTGAGCTGCTCGTGACGCTCGACTGCGGGGTGATGGCGCATGACCCGCTGCTGCGCGCCGCCGAGCTGGGGATGACGACGATCATCGTCGACCACCACCAGGCGGGCGAAGTGCTTCCCGAAGCCTATGCCGTCATCAACCCGAACCGGCAGGATGACATTTCGGGGCTCGGCTATCTCTGCGCGGCCGGCGTCACGATGATCTTCATCGCCGCCGTCAACAAGATGCTGCGCGTGAAGGGCTGGTATGGGCCCGAACGGCAGGAGCCCAACATGCTGCAGTGGCTGGAGCTCGTCAGCCTCGCCACCGTCTGCGACGTGGTGCCGCTGAAGGGCCTCAACCGGGCCTATGTCACGCAAGGTCTCAAGATCATGGCGCGGCGCGAGAACCTGGGGCTTGCCTGCCTCGCCGACGTGGCGCGGCTAAAGCGCAAGCCCGATACCTATGCGCTGGGCTATCTGCTGGGCCCGCGCATCAATGCCGCGGGCCGCATCGGCAATGCGGCCATGGCACTCACCCTTCTCACCACTCAGGACAAGGGCGAGGCCGCGCAGATCGCGCAGGAGCTCGAGCGCCTCAACCGCGAGCGCCAGGAGATCGAGCTGGCGGTCGTCGACCAGGCGGTGATCCAGGCCGACAACATGCTGGGCAAGGAACGCCGCGCCGGCGTGCTGGTCGTGAGCGGAAAGGGCTGGCATCCGGGCGTCGTCGGGCTCGCCGCGGCGCGGCTGAAGGAACGCTTCTCCCTGCCGAGCTTCGTGCTGGCGGAGGACAAGGACGGCAAGCTCGCCTCGGGTTCGGGCCGCTCGGTGCCGGGCGTCGACATCGGCTCCGCGGTGCGCGAGGCCTTCGAGTCGGGGCTGATCGCCAAGGGCGGCGGCCACGCCATGGCGGCCGGCCTCACCGTCGAAACCGCCCGGCTGGGCGACCTCCGCGGCTTCCTGGAGGAGCGCCTGGGCCCGCAGGTGGCCGCCGCCCAGGACCGGGCGCTGTCGATCGATGCGGCACTCACCGCCGGGGCGGCGACACTGGAACTGATCGAGCTCCTCGAGCAGGCGGGCCCCTATGGCACGGCGCATCCTTCGCCGGTCTTCGCCTTCCCGGCCCACCGGGTGCTCTATGCCGACCGGGCGGGGGGCGACCATATCCGCTGCACCATCGCATCCGCCGACGGCAAGCGGCTGAAGGCCATCGCGTTCCGCGCCATGGGCACCGAGCTCGGCGAATTGCTGTTGAGCGAGAAGCAGTTACCGCTCCACGTGGCGGGCCGGCTGACGATCGACGACTGGTCCGGGGCGCGCGTTCCCTGCCTCCACATCGAGGATGCCGCCTGCGTTTCGTGAGGCTTGCCAAGGCCGTCGAACCCCCTTATAGAGCGGCCACTCGCAAGCGAGGGCGCCCTTCGTCTATCGGTTAGGACGACAGCCTTTCACGTTGTAAAGACGGGTTCGACTCCCGTAGGGCGCGCCATTCCTTTTGAGCCGAGACCTTGCGGATTTTCTCCATGGACGCCGCAGCAAGTCGCTGCCCGGTTTGGCGCGGATGGCGCAGGCACATCGTGCCTTCGTTGGCTTCACCTGATCCTTTCGAAATTGCGTCCAACGGGGCAGGGCCTGCACCCGTGCTGGCTTTCGCGGAGCTCCTCGGTCGCAGCGAACACAGTTGTCGTGTCTGGAAGTTCGGTGTTGCCAGCATGCGCCGATACTGGGAACCTTCCCCGATGGGCCGTTCAATTGTGAGACTGGGGCTCGGGGAGAGAGGCACGGATGTCAGATAGCGCACCGCCTGGCTGGATTTACAATGAGACCGTCCGCATGTTCGCGACGCCGGGCAATCCACCATTCGAGGACCCTGACGAGCTCGAACGTCACTGGGGCCGTGCCTGGGGCGTGGACAATGATGTCGGTGCGATCCGCTCCATTCTCATGCACCGTCCGGGACCCGAAATGAATGTCGTCGATCCGTCGAAGCGGATCGAGAGCATCGGTTCCTTCGGCGACCTGGAGAAGGGCTGGTACTTCCAGAGTGACAGCGTACCGCCCCTTGCCGAAATGCAGTCGCAGCACGATGCCTTCGTGGCCGCTCTGAAGGCCCGCGGGGTCGAGGTTCATTTCGTCGACGGTGTCGATGGCGGGCGGCTGAAGTCCTGCTACACGCGCGACCCGCTCATCATGGTCAAGGGAGGCGCCATCGTCTGCCGGATGGGGACCCGCATCCGGCGTGGAGAGGAACTGGCCATCACGCGAACCCTCGCAAGGCTCGGCATTCCGATTCTGCGGACGCTGTCAGGCTCCGCCCTGATGGAGGGTGGCAGCTTCGCCTGGATCAACCCGAAAACCGCCGTGATCGGCTGCGGCATCCGGGTCAACCGCGAAGGCGCCGATCAGGTCTCGGACGTTCTCAGGCGACAGGGGGTGGAACTGTTGGCCATTGACCTCGTCGGCTACGACATCCACATCGACGGATCGTTTCTGATGATCGATCGCGATCTCGCGCTGGTCGATCCCTTCGGCCTGCCTTTCTCGTTCCTGGAGAGATTGAAGGAGCTCAAGATACGGACCGTCGAGATCACGCCGGCTGACAACAAGTGGATCGTCAACTCACTGGCCGTGGCACCCGGTGAACTGATCATGCCAGACGGCGCCACCAACCAGACCCTCGACAGGCTGGCCGCTCACGGTATCCGATGGACCGTGCTGCCCTATGCGGCGATGCAGTTGAACGGCGGCGGCATCCATTGTTCCACGACGCCGCTGATCCGCGACGCGTTCTGACCGGTTCGTCGCGAGGGGGCCTCAGAACGGCACGGGTGACGCAGATTGCCGGCAAGATGCGAGCCATCGATGCCCGAGGATGTTCGGATCAAGTCCGCGCAAGGGAAGGGTGGGGAGACGGCAGCGTCGAAGCCAGCACGGTCATTCCGGTGATCAGACCTGTCCCGCAGGGTGCGCTGTCGTGGCGCGGAGCGAGGACTGGACCCATCGCAGAGGTTTGTTCTAACCTCCACGTTGAAATGGGAAACCTGACGGCAAGACTTCGACGTCATGCGCGTTGCCTCGCACTTGTGCTGAGCATCGCGATGCTGTTGCCCATTGTCGCTTCGCTGTTGCCGGCACCTGCGATGAGCGCGGAACAGCAGCTCATGGCGGATCTCGGCTACAGTGTGTGCTCGCCCAACAGTTCCCAGCATCAGCCTGGCAACAAGGGCCAGCCGGCCGGAATGCATGGCCAATGCTGCATCCTGTGCGGTGCGCAGCATCTGGTGCTGGCCCCGCCTGAGCAGCCGGCCATTGTGCTGGCAGCGCATCGGCGCCAGCAGGAGGCCGTGCAGGTCGTCACGCTCGACAGCAACCCGCGGGAGCGGCCCTGCCTTGACAACTCGTCCCCACGCGGGCCTCCCCACGCTCTCTCAGCCTGATTGAACCGCCGCCTGGTTGCGGCGTCACTCCGATTCCTTTCTGAGAGAACGACCATGTCATCTGCCGATCCCGCGCAGCATATCAATGCTGCATCCACGAGGCTCTACCGTGCCGTCTGGCGCTGGCATTTCTATGCCGGGCTGTTCGTCATCCCGTTCCTGCTGATGCTGGCAGTGACCGGGCTGATCATGCTCTATGCGAGTTCCATCGAAACCCAGTTCGGCGTGAAGCATCACGTCGCGGTCGATGGCCCGCGCCTGTCGCTTGAGGTACAGGCGCAGTCGGCGCTCGCGGTCGTGCCGAACGGGGTGCTGACCACCTACATCGCACCGCGCGCCGACGACCTCGCCAACATCTTCGTCGTCACCGCGGACGGCAAGGAACATTTCGTCGCCGTCGATCCCCACGATGCCAAGGTCCTCGACAACGTCGTCAAGGACGACACCCTGTTCTACTGGGCGCGCGCCATTCATGGCAGCTTCCTGATCGGCCTGCCGAGCGCCGGCTGGGGCGATCACCTCATCGAGGCGGCCTGCGGCCTCGCCGTGATCCTGATCGTGACCGGCCTCTACATGTGGTGGCCGCGCGGCAGCCAGAGTCTTGTTTCGGCGCTGGTGCCGAACCTGTCGCTCTCCGGGCGGCCATTGTGGCGGGAACTGCATGTGACGGCAGGTGTCTACGTCTCGATCATCCTGCTGGCCTTCCTCATCAGCGGGCTGTCATGGACGGGGTTCTGGGGCGGCAACTATGTCCAGCCCTGGAACACCTTCCCGGCCAACAAGTATGACGCGCCGAAATCCGACAAGACACATGCTGCGATGAACCATGGCGCCATGAAGGAAGTGCCCTGGACGCTGGAGCAGACGCCGATGCCGATGTCCGGATCGACGGCGGGGGCACCCGGCCTGGCGGAGGGCACGCCCGTCAATCTCTCCACCGTCACGGCCTTCGCCCGCGGCCACGGGTTCGACGAGCAGTTCCGGGTTTCGCCGCCCGCCGATGGCGACGGCGTCTACACGGTAATGGCGGATTCGATGAATCAGGACAACACGTCGCCGTTCAAGGATCGCACCCTCCACATCGACCAGTACACTGGCAGGATTCTCGCCGACATTCCCTTTGCGGAGTATCCTCTGGGGGGCAAGGCGATGGCGGTGGGCATTGCCCTGCATGAGGCCGGCATGGGCCTGTGGAACCTGATCTTCAACACCGTCTATTGCCTCACCATCATCTTCATCTGCATCTCGGGCGCGGTGATGTGGTGGATGCGCAGGCCGGCCCGAAGCCTGGGATCTCCGCTCTATGCCAGGAACACCAAGGTTCCAGTTGCCGTGCTGGGGCTGGGCGCCGTGCTGTGCGCGGTCTTCCCGCTGTCGGGCATGGCCGTCGTGTTGTTCGCCATCATCGACTTCCTGTTGCCCAGGCGGATCAAGGAAGCCGGCTTCCAGGCATGATGACGATGACCGTAGACCAGAAGCGTAACGCCTTTTCGAAACGTGCCTGTCCAGCCTTGTTCAAACGCATGCAACGGGCAGCCCCTCGGGCGCCCATAACCCAGAAAGGAAAATCGATCATGACCAACATTCTTTCCACATCAGCTCTTGCAGCTGCCGTCATGCTTGCCGGCGTGACCTCGGCCTTCGCCCACGCTGAATTCGTGAAGTCTGTCCCCGCGCCCGACGCCGCGGTCGCGTCGCCCACGGAGATCGACATCACGTTCTCGGAAGGCATCAACCTGAAATTCTCCGGCGCGAAGCTGGCGGATTCGATGAAGATGAGTGTCAGCACCGGTCCTGCAGCACTGGCCAAGGGCGGCGACACGACCCTCGTCGTTCCGGTCACCAAGCCATTGGCGGCGGGAGAATATGTGGTGGAGTGGCACAATCTCTCGAAGGACGGACACAAGAGCAAGGGCTCCTTCAAGTTCACCGTGAAGCCTTGATCTCACCCGACAGCAGCCTGATCGCATGCCACCTGCTTCAGGATGCTTCGGCCATTCTGTTGTGGGGGGCATGCGGCTATCTCTTTGCCTGCGTGCCTCCCACGCTGTCATCCGTCACGGCCCGCCGCCTGAGGCCGCTGCTCAGGACTGCGGCTGCCGCCCTCGCGGCCGCCACCGTGCTGGTCCTGCCGGTGAATGCTGCCTTCGTGGGTGAGGGATGGAGCGATGCCCTGGACCTCGACACGCTCCAGGCCTTCCTGTTCGACACCAATCTCGGCACCGTGTGGATTGCCCAGGCCGTGCTGGCGCTTGTCGTCCTGCCATTCACCTTCCGCAAGCCCGCAAGCCTCGGGATCGTGGCGCTGGGTGCCGCGCTGTTCCTGTCCTGCCACATCTTCTTTGGCCATGCTGTCCGTCTTCAGGGTGCCGGCCGCCTCGCGCTGCAGGCCAGCTATCTGATGCATGTGCTGGCTGTCGGCGCGTGGGTCGGTGCACTGGTGCCCTTCACCGCCATGCTGCGACATAGCGGCCCGGACATGCAGAACGACTTCGCCTTGGCGATGCGGCGCTTTTCGACTGTCGGCCACGGTGTCGTGGCCTTTGTCGTCGTCACCGGCGTGTTGAATGCGTGGTTGATCCATGGCCGTTTGTGGCCGGCATGGCACAGCCTCTATGATCAGTTGCTGGTTGCCAAGATCGTGGTGGTGTCAGCCATGGTGATGATCGCCATCTGCAATCGTTATGTCCTGGTTCCCAGGCTGAAGCGGGGCGACGGATCGCTGCGGGTGCTGATCTGGCTCAGCCTCTCCGAAGTTGCGCTGGGAAGCCTTGCCCTCGTGCTGGTGAGCCTGTTCAGTTCCCTCGATCCGGCCTAGGACTTGCGGGCTGGTCGATCATTCCACCTATGCGACCAGGCCCGAGCGACAAGGGCGATTAGGCTTCGGACTGAGGACAAGCTGCGCCCGCGATCAGGCCAGCACGATCACTGCTGACAGAGCCACTGCCACTGCGATGGCGCCTGCCAGTGCAATGAGCGTAGGCCAGTGGAAGAACAGCAGGCTCATGTGCGGAGTGATGTGATCGGCGGTGTCGAAGCTTTCGCCGCTGTAACCACAGACCACGGCTCCGGCGAGCAGCATTTCCTGATCGACGGCATTTGCCAGGCTGATCACCTCGGCGCTTGCCGCAGGGTCGGCCCGCAACTGGCTCAGCAGTTCGCGCGCTGCCGCGAGATAGGCATGCGAGCATTCGTTGAACGGGCTGTTCTCGTCGGTGATGGCCCCCGGCATCAGCCCCCATCCGCACCACGCCTTCTGGATGATCGCGTAATTCTCGATGCGCCGGAAATCTTCGGACGCCGGCCTGTGAAGCTGGGCCAGCCGCAGAATCTCGTCGTAGTGGCGCGAGATCACCTCCATCTGCCCGTGATAGAGCGACGGGATCATGACGCCGCCGCCCGAGCTCTGGGTCAGCCGGTGGGCCTCACCGGGGGAGGTCATTGCCAACAGCGTCAGCAGGGCAAGCATGACTGCGCGGCGAAGGGCAGGGCACATCGCAGGTCCCCTTGGGTTGAGCGGAAGGGCCCGCGAAGGCCCCGCCGGCCTGCTTTGCAATGTCAGTGAGCGGTGCTCTCAACTGCCAGCGGATAGCGTTCCGCGATGTAGCCGAAGGCGATTCCGAGCGTGCCCCAGATTACGGCTCCGATGCCGATCGAGGCCAGTCGGAAATGCCACAGCGCGTTGGCGGCGAAACCGTCCGGCACCTCGTCGACCGTGGGCAGCGCCTTCATGGCGATTCCCATCAGCACCGCATAGAGCGCAATGCCCATCAGCGTGCTGAGCCATGCGCTGTGCCGCTGCGACCATGAGCGTGCCAGCATCGTGCAGAGGATGGCGATCAGCACCGATGTGCCCAGCATCGTGAAGTAGAGCCCGGTGCGGGCCACGATGGTGTCCGGGTTGCCGATAGACGGCGGGTTGGCCGGGAACTTGATCTGCGGAACGAGCACGAAGGTGACGAAGCAGGCGACGGCCACGACGACTGCCGTGCCAGGTGCACTGAGGCGGCCAAGGCGGCCCAGCGCGAAGGCATAGGCAATGCTGAAAATGCCGCCCAGTGCCGCGCCCATCACGATGACGCCGGTGAGCAGGCCGAAGGTGCTCTGCACGCCACGGCTCACGAGTTCCGGTTCTTCGGCCATGCCCTTCATGGCATCCATCTTGCCTTCGAAGCCGATGGCCCAGTCGACCCACGGTTCACCGAAGACATAGGCGAAGACGAAAGCGAGCAGCCCCGCGAGGACGCCAACAATCATCCCCCGGATCAGGAGGTTTCCAACCATGGCAGACCTCTGTTTTCTGGATCAGTGGCAGGGAAAGCCGAGGAGATGGCGCGCATCATGCACGAATTCGTGCACGTACATCCCCTTGAACAGCGCCGTGGCGCCTTGCTCGGCACCGACGAAATAGATTCCGACGATCGCCAGAAGGAGGCCGAAAATCGCCCAGGGCGCAATGGCGCCGAGAGGAATGGCCTGAACCGAGCCCGAATTGAGCTTCGGGGTAAGGGACGTTGTCGACATATCGTGCTCCTCTGGGGTCTCGCGCCCCGCTGGCGTTGCAAAAAGGGCGAAATCGAGGTCTGACTTTCGGCCCTGGCGAATTCCTGGGACCGATTTACAGTGGCGCGACCGCGCCGGAATTCCACCGGCTTCTCGAGAACAACCCTATTTCATTCCTAGGGTTATATCGACAAAATTGTCAAGATACGTCCGATCTGCCATCCAGATCACCAGTCTCGCCGAAATCACGGGAAACCCATGACCGCCCGACTCTGGATGCTCGCCCATGCCATGACCCCTGCCATTCGCAGGGCAGCCTTTCCCGACGGCGAGGGCATAGATCCGGCTGATGCCGAAGACGTTGTCCGGCTGGCACCCTTGCTGCCGGCGGCCCGCAGCCTGTTGACCGCGCCGGAACGCGCCGCGCGGGAGACCGCTGCGCTGCTTCAGGGTGATCCACGGATTGACACCGCGCTCGCCGACCTCGACGTGGGCCGGTGGCGCGGGCGGAGCCTCGAACAGGTGGTGGCCGACGATCCGGAGGCGCTGGCCGCCTGGCGAGCCGATCCCTCGGCAGCACCGCATGGCGGCGAATCGATCGCGCAGCTGACGTCCCGTGTGGGCCAGTGGCTCACCTCGGCGCCGATCGAGGGCCGCATCATCGCCGTCACGCATCCCGCGGTGATGCGGGCCGCGCTGCTCCATGTGCTTCAGGCACCGCTGTCCTCGTTCTGGGCCGTGGATGTTCCGCCGCTCTCTCTGATGGCCTTCACGCATGATGGACGGCGCTGGGCCTTCCGAGCCCTGGCGAATGACGGGCGTGCACTCGGCAGCCCCTGACACCCTGACCCGGCCGACGGACGGCAGTTCTTGCCGCGGCGACGAACCCGGCGCCGCAACGCCTGCCGGTTGCGGGGATCGTCACGTCATGATGCGCTCAGCGCGGTGACCCTTCGGCGGCTGCCGCGGAAGGCCCGCGGAAGAACAGTCCATAGACATAGCCGGGGCCGAGCACGCGGCTCAGGTGCTTGAAGGCAAAGAAGGGCAGGAGGGAGAACAGCAGGATGCAGCCGATGCAGATCAGCCCGAGCGGGCCGCCTCCCGCAATGTTCGGGATGCTCTGCTGCAGTGCTTCGCCCTTCAGCAAACCCATCACCACACGTTCGACGAAGTGGAAGACGATGAAGAGAACCGACAGCAGCAGCGACTCGAAGACCACCGGATAGACGAGCGGCCCGCCGCGCAGCCAGCGCGAGAAGTCGAAGTACTCAACGATCATCATGACCTTGGCGAGAACGAGAGCATTGAGCATCGCAAAGCCGCTCAGTGCGATGCTCAGGCCGTGCTGCTCGAGCGTGAGGACCTGGTTCAGCACGAACAGGCCGAACAGGATCCACAGGTAGAGGAACATCACCACGAACTGGCGCACCTCGTTCATCAGCCTGCCGGCGAGGGCGCGCGTCGGGCTGTCGTGCTGCGCAGGTTCCCCCGGTCTGCCCGGCATGGAATTCTGTTGCTTCGGATCTTTTGCCATTGCTGTCCTCGCCTGTCCTCTCGACACGGTTCCGCCGGGCGCCCTTCGCTTTTGCTTACCGTGAATTGTCAGGCTGAGCCAGTGCGGCCGCCAACAGCGGCACGGCCATGTTGACGGTTTCGAGGCCCTGCGAGACGCAGACCTTCAATACCTCGAAGATCTCCTCGATGCTGGCGCCGGCCGCCAACGCCCCCTTGATGTGGCGCCGCGTGCCGGGTGCATACATGTGGGTGAAGGAGGCATCGAAGGCGATACTGAGCAATTCCACTTCCTTCGGCGTGAACAGCTTGTTCGCATAGATGCCGGCGCCGGCCGCCATGATCTGGTCGGTCCACACAGGATCGATGGCGAAGAACGGATCCCAGGCCTGGTTCCACTGGCCCATGGCGCGCATCCGGTCGCAGGCCGGTGTCTGAACGCCCGTCTTCGCGGTGACGGTCTTGTTGGCATTCTGCGCCTCCTCGATCAGGATCGGTGCGGCGAGGCTGCAGGAATGGATCGCCATCACCGCGCCCATCTTGATGACGGTGAGGATTTCGTCGCGGCTGGCGCCGGCAGCGAGCGCCGCCTCGATGTGCCGCTGCGTGGCCGGACCGTTGAGATTGGTGCAGGCGGCATTCACCGCGATCGCGACCAGTTCGACGAAGGGCGCGGACAACACGCCACTCTGCCACGGATTGTCGCCCAGCGCCGCAGCACTCGCCGCCCATGCGGGGTCCCACGACTGGAGCTGCGCATAGGCCTGTGCGGCCCACGGCCCGCCGGTGCTAGCTGTCCTCTTCTCGTCGACCATGGCCATGAACCCTCATGAGTGTTGTGGCGGCACGTTTCAGCCGGGTTCGGGAATTGGAAATGCGTTCGCGTCGGGCTGCCATATGGCGAAGTGATTGCCCGCCGGATCGGCCAGAACGGCAACCCACGCCGTGCGCGGAACGGCGGTCTTCGGACGCACCACAACGGCGCCCATCTCCTGCGCCTCGGCAATCGAGCGGTCGATCTCTTCCGTGTTCACGAACTGCAGCCAGCCCCCGGGATTGGAACGCGGCGGGCGCGTGATGCCGCCGGCCACGCTGGCAGTGTCCTCGGGGTCGGTGTGGATGCGCCAGTAGTCGAGGCCTTCGACGCGCTCGACGCGCCAGCCGAACATCTTGCGGTAGAAGGCTGCCAGCGTCTCCGGATCGTCGCCATAGATTTCGAAATGGGTGGGACGGCTCACCATTCACTGTTCTCCAGCCGGCTGGATGATCCGGCGGCCCCGCCTGTCCGGGGCCGCCGGCGTGTGCGGCAGGCGTGCCGTTACTTGCCGCCCAGCTTCAGCTTCGCCTGAACCGCGCGCACCGGCTCCGGCGCGATCATGCAGGCGGCGATGGGATGGGAATCTCCGCCCAGCACCGCCGGCTTGAGTTTTCCGTCGGTCGGCCAGGTGAGGAAACCGGGGTTGAACTCGGTGGGGTTCGGCGGCATGTCGGCATTGCGCAGCGTGTCCTCGACGCTGTCATACCAGACGCCGACCTTGCAGATCTTCCGGGCTTCTTCGGCCGTCGCCACCTTGCGCCCGAACTCCTTGCACAGCCGCACCACGCCCTGGATCTGCTCGACCGTCGTCTTGCGCTTGCGGTCGGCGCCCCAGAGATTGTCCTCGTTGCCAACGCGGATGTGCTGGCCGAGAACGAGGGCGAGGGCCGAAACCGAGATCAGGCCGCGCATGCTGGACCAGAAGGTGTTGACCGAGCCCTGCGGAACGCGCTGGAGGAAGTTCATCCAGTCGAAGGGATTGCGTCCCATGGTGCCGCCGCCATAGCCGCACAGCGCCATGTTGAGCGGGCCCATGTAGACGCCGGCCCGGATCAGCCGTTCGATGATCTCCCACTGGTGAATGTGGCCCGGCACGAAGTACGGCAGGATGCCGTTCTTGCGCAGCCGCTTCAGGTGCTCGACGTAGAAGGCGGGCGTCGAGTCCACAACCATGCCGGACCAGGCGGCGAGCACCTTGGGGTCATCCATGTGGGTGCCCTTGACGTCTTCCGCCGAGAACATGGAGGCGATGTCCCACAGGGTGGAACCCGTCGACACGGTGACGAACTCCGGCTTGGGATCGAGCTCCGTCAGCATGTGGCGGGTGTCGTAGTCGAGCCACTTCGCCTTGGCGTCATCCGTATGGGGCGCGAAGGAGATCGACCCGCCGACCTGGATGATCATGTCGGGTACGGCTTCCTTCACCCGCTTCAGGAGATAGTTGTATTCGTCGAAGTTGGTCGACCCCATGCCGGTGGCCGGGTTGCGCACGTGGAAGTGCAGCATGGTGGCACCCGCATTGTAGCAGTCCACCGCGGCCTGGACCTGTTCGTCCCAGCTCACCGCAATGTCGCTGGCGTCCCCCGGAAGCCAGGCGGGCCCGTAGGGGGCTGCCGTGATGATCAGCGGAGCCATGTTCTCAGGAAGAATGGAATTGTCGGTGTAGTACATGCCGTCACCTCGTTGTTCCCGAACCGCAGTTTAGGTGAGGTGGCGAGGCGTGGTCTTGACAGTTCACGCTGCAATTTGCCACTTGCGGTCATTTACAATTACATAGTGTAGTGTGGAGGCGATCAGCCAGAAGGCTGGGGAGACATCAAGGGGCAGGCGGCATGCAGAGGGTCGGTGTTCTCGTCGAAATTCCCCGCATGTTGCGAGACTGTGGCGTGGACCCGGCCAGCGTCCTGGCGAAGGTCGGTCTCCACCCCGAGGAACTTGCCGATGCGGAAGGCTTCATTCCCTTCGCGAAGGCTGCGAAGCTTGTGGCCAGGGCAACCGAGGCTTCGGGGAACAGTGCGTTTCCACTGCTGGTCGGTGCCGTCGCCGAGATCCGTCATCTGGGCCCGCTCGGCCGCTATCTCGCGGCGGCACCCGACCTGCGCAGCGCCATCGAGGACATCGTCCTCTATCATCCCCGCTACGTGAGAGGCGGGGGCCCCTATGCCATGGACTGGGCTTCCGGCGGGCTGCTGGTGGGCTATCGCACGCATGATCCCGGCGTCGTGGGGGCCAGCCAACTGGCCTGCGGCGCCATGGCTTTCGGCTATCGGATCTTCAGCGCGGTCAGCGGGGCGGAACCGCACAGCGTGCTCATCGCCTTGCCGCCTCCGGCGGATGCTGGCGACTTCCGGGCGCTGTTCAAGGCGAGCAAGATCATCTTCAACGCTCAGCACTTCGGGCTGGTCTATGCCGAGGCTGCCCTGCGCGGGCCGCTGGCTGGCGCCAATCCGGCGCTGCGCGCCTCCCTTGGAAAATCCCTCGCGGCGCGCTGGGGCAGCCATGAGCCGGACATCCGTGAAAGGGTTCTCCGGGCACTCGTGCCGCTGATGCTGTCAGGCACCCATTCGCTGGAATCGACCGCCGTCCGCCTGCGCCTTTCTCCCTCCGCCCTGAACCGCGAACTGCGCAAGCGCGGCTCCAGCTTTCGCGAACTGCATAACGAAGCCCGCTTTGAAATGGCCTGCCAGATGATCGCCGATGCGCGGCTGAGCATCGCCGAGGTATCCGGTGCGCTTGGCTATTCCGAAATGAGCGCCTTCAGCCGCTTCTTTACCGCGATGAGCGGCGGCATCCCGCCATCCGAATGGCGCGGTGCACGAAGCCAGGACGATGTGCGGCACGAAACGCCCGACTGGACCGGCAGTCCGCCTCTGACCAAGCGCCAGAGCCTCTGACGATCTCGTGTTGCGGCACGCGGCCAGGGATCAGGCTGCTCCGACAGGGTGCGCCCGCCTGGCCTTCAGTCATCGTCACCACAACTCAAACACGGCCCGCCGCCTGACCACCGACACGGCATGAGGACAGTGAGGCGCGTCCATCACGACTGCAAATTGAATGGCCTGCTGACAGCCCCACCTACTTTGCTTTTTCCTTGAACAGGCGCGGTGACTGGCTCAGGTTAACCGTGGCGTTGCTGACGTTCCTGCCTCGTTTCAAAAACCAACAAGGACATGGTGACATGCTCGTGCGAAAGTTCGGCCTTGCGCTGACACTGCTCGGAGGGATGGTCCCGGCAGCTCTTGCGGATGCGCCTTCAAAACCGAATATATTGTTCATCGTGTCGGACGACACGGGCTACGGTGACCTTGGCCCCTATGGCGGCGGACCCGGCCGCGGCATGCCGACGCCCAACATCGACAAGCTTGCAGATGAAGGCATGACCTTCTTCGACTTCTATGCCCAGCCGAGCTGCACGCCGGGCCGCGCCGCGATGCAGACGGGCCGCATCCCCAATCGCTCCGGCATGACCACGGTGGCCTTCCAGGGCCAGGGCGGCGGGCTTCCGGCGGCCGAATGGACGCTGGGCTCGGTGCTGAAGCAGGCCGGCTACAACACCTATTTCACCGGCAAGTGGCACCTCGGCGAGGCGGATTACGCGCTGCCCAATGCGCAGGGCTATGACGTGATGAAATATGTCGGGCTCTATCACCTCAACGCCTACACCTACGCCGACCCCGAATGGTTCCCCGACATGGACCCCAAGCTGCGCGAGATGTTCGCGCAGGTGACCAAGGGCTTCCTGTCCGGCAAGGCCGGCGAACCGGCGCATGAGGACTTCAAGGTCAACGGCGAATATGTCGACACGCCGGACAAGGGCGTGGTCGGCATTCCCTTCCTCGACAATTACATCGAGAAGGCGGCGATCGAGTTCCTGGAGGATGCCGCGAAGAAGAAGGACCAGCCTTTCTTCATCAACGTGAACTTCATGAAGGTGCACCAGCCCAACCTGCCGAGCCCGGACTTCATTCACAAGTCGATCTCGAAGAGCAAATATGCCGACTCCGTCGTCGAGCTCGACGCCCATATCGGCAAGATCATGGACAAGCTGCATGAGCTTGGGCTCGACCAGAATACCTTCGTCTTCTACACCACCGACAACGGCGCCTGGCAGGACGTCTATCCGGACGCCGGATACACGCCGTTCCGCGGCACCAAGGGAACGGTGCGCGAGGGCGGCAACCGCGTTCCGGCCATCGCCTGGTGGCCCGGCAAGATCAAGGACCACCAGCGCAACTTCGACATCGTCGGCGGCCTCGACCTGATGGCCACCTTCGCCTCCGTCGCCGGCATTCCCAAGCTGCCGGAGAAGGACCGCGAGGGCCAGCCCATCATCTTCGACAGCTACGACATTTCGCCGGTGCTGTTCGGCACCGGTCCCGACCCGCGCAACACCTGGTACTATTTCACCGAGGATGAACTCACCCCCGGTGCGGTGCGCGTCAACCAGTTCAAGGCGGTGTTCAACCTGCGAGGCGATGACGGTGCGGCGACCGGGGCGCTTGCGGTGGACAGCAATCTCGGCTGGAAGGGTGCGGAGAAATACGTGGCGATCGTGCCCCAGGTCTTCGACCTGCTGCAGGACCCCCAGGAGCGCTACGACATCTTCATGAACAACTACACCGAACACACCTGGACGACGGTGTCGATCAACGAGGCGGTGCAGGCCTTGATGAAGACCTATGTGAAATATCCGCCGCGCAAGCTGCAGAGCCTCGGCTATACCGGTCCCATCACCATCTCGAATTACGAGAAGTTCAACTGGGTGAGGGAGCAGCTCGCCAAGGACGGCGTGAACCTGACGCTGCCCACCGGCAACTGACGGGCACGGCATCGACGCGTGACGGAGGCCGGGCACGCTTGTCCGGCCTTCTCGTTCGGAGGTCGGGCGAACTATTCCCGGCCGGTCAACTGGCTTCGGCGGAACCGACCCGGCGCAACCCCGGTCCACCGCCGGAAGGCGCGGCTGAAACTGGACAGGTCGCTGTAACCGAGTTCCAGCGCGATCCTGACGAGGCTCATCGACCGGTCATGCAGCAGCGTCATCGCCGCATCGAAGCGTGTGCGCTCGACGATGGACGAAAAGTCCAGCCCGTGTTCGGCCAGGCGCCTCTGCAGCGTGCGGACGCTCACCCCCATGACGGACGCCACGCTCTCGAGTTGAGGTGTCTCGTCGCTCATGAACAGGCGGGAAAGATGGGCGACCGAACCTGGAAAGTCGGTTGGCGGTGCGCTCGACGCGAGCAATCCGAAATCGTCACCCCTTGCCGCTGATCCGGAGCTGCGGAACTTGTCCATCGGTATGCTCAGGAGCTCGCTGTCGACGACGACGGCCGACACGCTCCGGCGCCTGATGGCTGATGCGGCGATCATGTCGGCCCTGCCGCGCACGAAATCGAAGAGCGTCTGCTCCAGGTGAATCTCCGCGGGAACCCAGTTCCGGCCCGCCGCGGCGCGAATGCAGTTGATGAGCAGCGTGAGGGTGTATTGTTCGCCAAACTTCCATCCGTCGCCGAGCTTGTGCCGGTAGGCGGTGCAGATCCAGGTCTTGTCCCCGTGGCGCTCCAGCCAGATATACTGCGCGGAGTTGTAGAGGTGGATGATGCTGGACACCTTGCACAGAGCGTCGTGCAAGGTGAGGGAGCCAAGCACCAGCCGGCCGAATGCACCAAGGTCCTGGAAGCGCGTGTCCAGCCCGACCACGAAGCCGAGATGCTCCAGCCCCTCGCTGCGGGCGATGCTGGCCACGAACTTGAAGCCGCCGGCGAGCGGAAAGAAGGCTTCCGGCGACTCAATGGACAGGTGAGACAACTTGCAGTCGGACAACGTCCGGCTGACGGGAGCGCCAATTGATTCCGAAAAGCCGATGAACGGGAAGAGCGCACTCGCCCGACACAGGGGAATGTAGCCCGGATCCTCCCCATTCACGCCCATGACAGACCACAGCCTCTGCGTTAATTGACAACAATAAGATGTAACGTGGCGCGAAATGTCAAGAATGCCGATTGGCGGGGTGTTAGGTGAATCGACGGCCTCTCGCGGGGGGCCGGCGGGGCGGGCGGCAGGCAGTTGCCTGACCTGAACCGGAACGACCGACTTCTGTGCAGACGAGCGAAACTGGCCAAGGCACCATGACGATTACACGGCGACGTCTTCTCGCAGCGACCGCAGCAGTTGTTGCACTTCCGTCCAGCCTGCGCAGGGCCCTGGCGCAAGAGGGGCTCGGCCCCTTCATGGCCCATGACGGGCTGGTGATCCAGACGGCCTGGGGGAATGCCTATGGCCCGGACGCAGAATCCTGGCTGAAGTTCAACAACGTGACCTCCGACACCGCCGAAATCGACTATTCCAGCTCGCGCGGCATGAAGGCCGTGCGCGTCATGCGCGCCGCCGACCGCGCGTCGGGGCGCACGCTGGTTCTCGGCTTCAACTCCGCCATGCCCAAGGTGATCCCCAACACCACCACCTTCGGCGTCTCGACGGCGGTGCTAAACGAGTTGCGCGATACCGGCAAGACGCAGCTCGACCTCATTCCCGACACCTCGCTGCAGAAGATGCAGGGCGAGCTGACGCTGGTCGAGAAGAACAAGATGACGGTGGCGATCGGCAATGACCAGGTGCCCGTGCCGGCAGTGCACGCGACGGCGAAATTCCAGGCCGGATCGCGCGTCGCCCAGGGCGACATCTGGGTTCTCGACAACCAGAACAATCCAATGCTGCTCGAATACTCGCTGAACTTCACAAACGAGAAGGTTCCGCGCCATGAGCGCGTAACGCTGGTGACGCCCGGGGCGGCGATGCAGGGCGAGATGCAGCAGGCCCTGAGCACGATGCGCGAATACACCACGCGCGGCATCCACTTCGATTTCGACAAGGCCTCGATCCAGTCCTCTTCCGACGGGCTCCTCGACGAGATCGCCAAGACCCTCCAGAACAACCCGCTGTGGACGCTGTCGGTCACAGGTTACACCGACTCGATCGGCGATCCGGCCTACAACCAGAAACTATCCCAGAAGCGCGCCGACTCGGTGAAGGCCGCTATCGTCAAGCGCGGCATCGCGCCGGAGCGGCTCACGACAGCCGGCGGCGGTGCGTCCAATCCCGTTGCCTCCAACAAGACGCTGCAGGGGCGGGCCCTCAACCGCCGCGTGGTGCTGAAGCGGACGGATCGGTAAGAGGCGACCGGACCCAAACTTTTCTCAGGGAGACTGATGATGATGTCGTATGGACGGGGCCGGCAGGGCCTTCTTCTGGGATTGGCCACCGCAGCTGCAATGCTTTCGGCGACCCTGACCGTCGGTGCCCAGGTGCCGGACAAGGTGGTCAGCTCACTCGGCGCGCCCGACACGATCGCCACCAGCTTCGGACAGCTCGACTTCAAGGACGGCGTTCCCACCACGGATGCAGCCCAGAAGACCTACGACATGCTGGACTTCACCCACGCTCTCAGCGCCTACAACAACAGCTTCCGCGGCGCCTCGGCACTCGCCATCGTCAAGGGCTTCGAGGGTATCGGCGCCATGCCGGGCGACGTGGTGATCTTCTCGAAATTCATGGACTCGCATTCGTTGTTCCTGACGGCCAATGCGGACACGGTCTACTACCTGACGGGCCTCGACCTCAGCAAGGGCCCGGTGGTCGTCGAGCAGCCGCCCGGTGCGGTGGGCACCATCAACGACATGTGGTTCTCGTGGATCATCGACATCGGCGGACCGGGGCCGGACCGCGGGCTCGGCGGCAAGTACCTGATCGTCGGGCCCGACTACAACGGCCCGTTGCCCGAAGGCGGCTATTTCATCGCCCATTCGAAGACCAATTTCGCGCTCTATGCGGCGCGCGCCTATCTCCAGAACGATGATCCCGCCCCTGCGGTCGAGACCATCAAGAAGACCATGAAGGTCTATCCCTATCAGCCGGGATCATTCGGCACCAGCATCGCCCAGGCGCTGGACGGGACGGTGCGCATTTCCGGCGAACCGAAGATTCCCGACACCAAGTTCATCGAGGGCAGCGGGCTGTCGTTCAACACCATCCCGCCGAGCGACAGCAGCTTCTTCGACATGATCAACGAAAACGTCCAGAGCCAGCCCGCCACCAGCTACGACGTCGAACTCGCGGGCGAGCTCGCCGCCATCGGCATCGTCCACGGCAAGCCGTTCAACCCCGATGCCCGCATGAAGAAAATCCTGTCGGACGCCGCCGCCTTCGGTCAGGCGACGGGCCGCGCGCTGAACTGGCGCTACGCGATGCAGCATCCGGACTGGGCTTACTACGACAAGTCGAACTGGGGCAGCATGCTGTGGCAGGGCGGCGCCAATTTCGAAACGCCGCCTCCCCTGTTCGAGGACGGCATGTTCAAGCCGCTGCCGCCAACAGGCGCGCGCACGCTCGATTCCCGCACCGCCTTCTACTACGGCTACACACTCGATTCGCCGGGGATGATCATGCGCATCCCGGGTGTGGGTTCGCAGTATCTGATGAGCTTCACCGACACCGACAACAAGCCCTTCGACGGCGGCCAGACCTACAAGGTGGTGCTGCCCGCAAAGATCCCGGCGGCGGCTTTCTGGTCACTGACGCTCTACGACAACCAGACCCGCTCGATGCTGCAGACGCCGCAGAACTATC
>CAMFKI010000024.1 GCA_945957365.1 uncultured Alphaproteobacteria bacterium
ATCGTCGGCAACCGGGCCTATTCCGACCGCATCGAAGCCATCATGGCGCTGGCGCGCGCCCATGCCGCGGGCTTCGCGGAGGGCGGCGTCCTCCCCGTCATCAAGCACATTCCCGGCCATGGCCGTGCCCGGGCCGATAGCCACCTCGAATTGCCGGTGGTCGATGCCAGGCGCGCCGAACTCGAGGCAGTGGATTTTCCGCCCTTCGCGGCGATGGCCGACGCCCCGATGGCGATGACGGCACATGTGGTCTACACGGCGATCGACAAGGCTGCCCCCGCGACGCTGTCGAAGAAGGTGATCTCAGGCGTCATCCGCAAGCAGATCGGCTTCCGCGGGCTCCTGATGACGGACGACCTGTCGATGAAGGCGTTGTCGGGGAGCTATGCCGAGAAGACCAGGCGCGCGCTGGAGGCGGGCTGCGACATCGTCCTGCACTGCAACGGGCAGTTGGACCAGATGGAAGAGGTCGCTGCGGCGGCGGGCGCCCTCAAGGGCAGGGCGCTGTCGCGCGCCAAGGCCGCTCTCCGCATGGCGCGCAAGCCCCAGCCCTTCGACCGCAGCCAGGCGCTGAAGGATCTCGAGGCCGTGCTGCCGGCCTGAGCCGCTGCATCGTCAACCATGTATCCCACTGGTGAATCTGGGGATAAGTTGTGGCAGGAAGGCGAATCACCCACCATCCCTTGGTATCAGGATGGTGACGAGACGAGGATGATTCCGGCGTGACCGACCAGGACGAGAGCAAGCAGGAGCCCGTGGCCGCCCCCGAAGGCTGGCCCGACGGCGAAGCGCCCCTGCGCACGGAACCGATCGCGGTGGCCGATGACGGCACCCTGATCGTCGACGTCGGCGGCTTCGAAGGCCCGCTCGACCTGCTTCTCGAACTGGCGCGCCAGCACAAGGTGGACCTCAAGCAGATTTCCATCCTCAAGCTCGCCGAGCAGTATCTCGACTTCATCGAGCGGGCGCGCAAGCTACAGCTGGAACTCGCCGCCGATTACCTGGTGATGGCGGCGTGGCTCGCCTATCTCAAATCCCGCCTGCTGATCCCCGTGCCTCCGGGCTCGGAAGAGCAGGAACCAGCCGACCTCGCGGCGCGGCTTGCGTTCCGGCTGCAGCGGCTGCAGGCGATGCGCACCGCCTCCGAGAACCTGATGAAGCGCAGCGTTCTGGGGCGCGACGTGTTCGCGCGCGGTGCGCCCGAGCCGATCATGGTCGATACGAGGCGCCTCTATGCCGACAACCTCATCGACCTGCTCAAGGCCTATGCCGACCGGCGCAAGAAGAAGATGGTGCACCAGATCTATGTGCCCAAGCGCCACCCCACATGGTCGATCAAGGAGGCCCGCAATGCGCTCGAGCGCATGGTGGGGGTGATGGACGACTGGGGCACCTTCGACATCTGGCTGGCGCAATACATGGCCGAACCGGGCATGCGCCGCTCGGTGACGGCGTCGAGTTTCACCGCGAGCCTCGAGCTTGCGCGCGAAGGCCTTCTGGAACTGAGGCAGGAGGGGCCGTTCCGCCCCATCTATCTCAGGCGGCGGGCGAGTGCGGCCTGAGGGCCGTGTCAGTAACGTGACGGAGTGAGCGACATGACCATGCAGACGCAAGCCGTGGCGGCGGAAGCCGCAATCGACGAGGACGAGGCGATCGCGCATGACGAGGCTGCGGGCGATGGCCGCCCCGGCGACGAGGAGGTCGTGGCGATCATCGCGGAAGAGGTGACCGAGATCGAGATGGTCGTGGAGGAGTCTGCGCAAGACCTTTCCGAGGACGAGACCGGCGACCAGCCGTCGGCGACGGTGACGCGCCATCCGCGCGCCGACCGCAACCAGCATCTGCGCATCGTCGAGGCCATCCTGTTCGCCACTGCCGAACCGGTGGACGTGGCGCATCTCAGGGGCTACCTGCCCGAGGGCACCGACGTCGCGGGGCTTCTGGCGGATCTCAAGGCCAATTATGCCAACCGCGGCGTCAACCTCGTCGAGGTGGCGGGCAAGTGGCTGTTCCGCACCTCCGATGACCTGAGCTACCTGCTGCGCCGCGAGAAGGTGGAGGAGCGCAAGCTCTCCAAGGCCGCGATGGAAACGCTCGCCATCATCGCCTATCACCAGCCGGTGACGCGCGCCGAGATCGAGGATATCCGCGGCGTCGCCATTTCAAAGGGCACGCTGGACCAGCTGCTGGAAATCGGCTGGGTGCGCATGCGCGGCCGGCGCAAGACCCCGGGACGGCCGGTGACCTATGGCACGACGGAAGCCTTCCTCAGTCACTTCGGCCTCAACGAGGTCGGCGACCTGCCGGGCCTGCAGGAACTGAAGGGGGCAGGGCTGCTCGATGCCAACCTGCCGCCCGGCTTCGACATCCCCATGCCGCGCGCCGGTGACGACCTGCTGCCCGACGAAGAACCCCTGGACGGCACCGAGACCGACCAGCTGCCGCTCGAGATGCACCTTCCCGAGCAGGCAACGGAAGAACCCGGCTCGGAGACCTAGACCAAGCCTGGGTGGGGCGGCGGGAACCCGCCTCACCATGGGGCGTTGCGACCGCATGAGCAGCATGCGGCCTCCGGCGGCGAGACGCCGACCCACAGCATCCCTGTCCTTGATCATCACCGCCGCCCTCGTGGGGGTGGCCGCCAACGCGCTGCATGGCGTGTTCGGCACCCGGCAACAGGCGGGGCAACAGGCGGTGCCGGCCAGCCAGGCTCCGCCCGCACCCGCCGGCTGGTGGACCATCCTCAAGCGCACCTATGGTGAAGTGAACAAGGACCGCGTGCTGGCGGTGGCGGGCGGTGTGACCTTCTACGGCCTGCTGTCGCTGTTTCCGGCGGTTACGGTGCTGGTCTCGCTCTATGGGCTCATCGCCGATCCGGCGAGCATCGCGGACCATCTCCGGGCGCTCGGCAGCGTGCTGCCGCAGGGTGCGCTGCAGATCATCGGCGACCAGGTGACGCGCATCGTGACGGCGGACCAGTCGAAGCTCAGCATCGCGGCGCTGGCCGGCCTCGTGGTGGCGGTGTGGAGCGCCAATTCGGCCATGAAGGCGATGATGGACGCCCTCAACATCGCCTATGATGCGGACGAGCAGCGGTCCTTCGTCAAGCTCAACCTCGTGTCGCTGGGCTTCACGATGGCTGCCATCGTGGGGCTGATTGTCATGATGTCGGCCATCGCCGTGGTGCCGGCCGTCCTGCAGTTCTTCAACCTGGGCCGTTTCGGCGACCTGCTGCTGTGGGCCGGGCGCTGGCCGCTGGTCTGGGTCCTTTCCGCCGCCGCCCTCGCGGTGCTGTACCAGTGGGGGCCGAGCCGGACCGGGGTGGCGTGGCGCTGGATCACGCCGGGAAGTGCTGCGGCGAGCATCGGCCTCGTCCTCTTCTCCATGCTGTTCTCGTGGTATGCCGCGAACCTCGCCGACTACAACGGCACCTATGGCTCGCTCGGCGCCGTCATCGGGTTTCTGACCTGGATGTGGCTCTGCGCCATCATCGTGTTGGCGGGAGCCGAACTCAATGCCGAGGTCGAGCACGCGGCGCGACCCGCAGCAGCGCCCGTGGGTCCGACGCGGAAGAAATGATCCGTCGACGGACGATCTAGGCGGCTGCCGCGCGCCGGGCCTCGGCACGCGCGATCGAGGCTTCGGCGCGCCCGATGATGTCGGGATCGCCGGTGGCCACCGCAGTCCACAGGAAGGCCCGCACCACCGCCGGGTGGTTCAGGTGATCGGCGACATCGAAGCGGCGGGGCGCCTCGCGAGGCGAATCAGGACCAGTCATGGGTTGAGTATGCAGCCCGCCGTGACACTGACCATCCGCATTTACCCAAATAATCGCACATGACGATCGTTCGTCCTCCCCGGCATCGCGGCATTGCCCGCCCGGCACGGAGGCGTGTAAGTTAAGTGCAAAATGCCATGGGGTGATCATATGAAGACCCTTCCGATCGCGCTTGCCGGACTCGCGGCGCTCACCGTGGCGGCGCTGGCCGCGCCGGGCGATTTCGGCAACGACGTGTCCTCGCCGCAGGCCGGCGTGCTGTGCGACGGCGCGGGCCAGTGGTGTGCCGATGCCACGGGCGTTTCCGTGAGCTGGACCGAGCACATCTTCGGGGCTGCGGCGGCGGGACGCCTCGTCGGCGCAGCACCCACCCAGTTCGGCTTCGCCAACCAGGTGACATGCGACCTCGACAGCCAGACCTGCAGCGGCGGTGACGGCACCGCCGCCGAGATGATGACGAAGGCCCTTTTCGCGCAATGACCTGTCATGGCGGAGGCGGCCCATGGCCGTGGTGGTGACGGACGACCCCGCAACGTCCCTCAGGGAGCGCCTGGCGGCCGCACGCGGACCGGCGCGCGAACTCGCCGCCGAGATCCGCAGGCGGTATCGGCCGCGGGATCCGGCCCTCAGCCGGCCCGGCCACGCCCGCGGCGTCGACGCCTATTCGGAAGCGGACCTCGAGCGGGTCATCACCACCATTTTTGCCTATTATCGCAAGGTGGCAGGGCGCTACCCCGACCTGCTGCAGCCCCGCCTCTATTCCGAGAAGATCAACGCCCTGAAGCTTTTCGCGTATTTCAAGGTGCCGGAAAGCGGCAACAAGCTCGCGACCGCGTCCTTCCTCACGCCCGACGCCGCGGCCATCCTCCGCATGCCGGAAGTGGCATGGCACTCGCCGCAGGCGGGACTGCCTGCCAACGACGCGGTGCCGCCGGGCGAATACTATCTCAAGTCCAGCCACGGCAGCGGTCAATGCCTGCGCATCCGCTATCCGCTGTCGCCTGAAAGCCGCGAAACCCTCGATGCCCAGTCAGCACGCTGGCTCGTCACCCGCTATGGTCTGGAAACCGGCGAATGGTGGTATGGCGCCTTCCGGCCGCAGCTGCTGCTGGAACGCTGTGTCACGCGGCGCGATCCGTCAGCCGCGATCCTCTACTTCCTGTTTCGCGGCGAGGTGCACAGCATCTATGTCGACGAGAAATTGCTCGACGGAACCCACCGGGCCCGGGCCAGCCTCTATGACCCCGAATTCCGGCTGCTGCCGGAAGCGGCGGGAAATTCCGAGCCCATCGGCGCGTTTTCGATATCGGACGGCATGAAGGAACGCGCGCTCGCCGCAGTCAGGTCGATCGGCCGGACCTTCGAGGCGGTGCGCGTCGACCTGATCGCCGGCGATGCGGAAGACCTCTATTTCAACGAGATCACCTTCACCAACTACGGCGGTCTGCCCCTGTCATCCCGCTGGCGCGACGAGTCGCTGGGCGAGATGTGGGGGCCCTGCAGCTTCCTGATGTGACGGCACAGGCAGGCCGTCGCCTCAGCGCGTCACAGCTGGATGAACGTGTTTTTCACCTGGCAGTACTTGTCCATGGCATGGAGCGACTTGTCGCGGCCGATGCCGGATTGCTTGTAGCCGCCGAAGGGGTTGGTGATGTCGGAACCCCAGACATTGTTGACCACCACGGTGCCGGCCTTGAGGCGCCGCGCCAGGCGGTGCGCGCGGCTCACGTCGCGGGTCCAGAGGTTGGCCTGCAGGCCATAGATCGAGTCGTTGGCGAGGCGGACGGCGTCCTCTTCGTCCTTAAAGGCGACGGCGACCACGACGGGGCCGAAGATCTCTTCCTGGGCGATCTTCATGTCGTTGCGGACGTCGGTGAAGACGGTGGGCTCGATATAGGCGCCGCCGGTTTCCTTGCGGGCCTGCTGGCCGCCGGTGGCGATGCTGGCGCCTTCCTTGCGGCCCTCGGCGATGTAGCCCAGCACGCGGTTCATCTGGTCGGCGTCGACCACGGCGCCCATCGTGGTGGCGGGATCGAGCGGATCGGCGGGCGTCCAGGGCTTGGCGTGCTTGGCGACGAGGGCCACGAATTCGTCCCTGATCCTGTCCTCGACGAGAATGCGGGTCGGAGCGTTGCAGCTCTGGCCGGAGTTGAAGAACACGCCGTCGGCCGACGTCTTGGCAATGTGCTCGAGGTCGCCGGCGTCGGCGAACACGATGTTGGGCGACTTGCCGCCGGTCTCGAGCGACACGTGCTTCATGTTGGACTCGCCCGCATAGCGCAGGAAATACTTGCCGACGACGGTGGAGCCGGTGAAGGCCACCATGTCGACGTCCATGTGGCGGCCCAGCGCCTGGCCGGCGGTTTCGCCGAAGCCGGGCAGCACCTGCAACACGCCATCGGGTATGCCGGCCTCCGCCGCGAGCTCGGCCACCCGCAGCATGGTGAGCGGCGACTGCTCGGCCGGCTTCACGACGATCGAATTGCCCGTGGCCAGCGCGGGCCCGAGCTTCCAGGAGGCCATGAGCAGGGGATAGTTCCATGGCACCACCGCGGCGACGACGCCGATCGGCTCGCGCGTGATCAGCGACACCGAGTCGGGGCGGTAGGGGGCGATCTCGTCGTAGACCTTGTCGGCGGCCTCGGCATACCACTGGATCGCCTGGATGGCGCCCGGAATGTCGCCGCCCGCCGAGACCGAGATGGGCTTGCCCATGTCGAGCGTCTCGAGCAGTGCGAGCTCGTCCTTGTGCTTCTGCATCAGCTCGGCCAGCTTCAGCATCACCTTCTTGCGCTTGGCCGGGTGGCAGGCGGACCAGGTGCCCTTCTCGAACACCGCGCGCGCCGCGGCCACCGCGCGATTCACGTCCTCGGCGTCACATGCGGCGACCCTGGTCAGCACCTTGCCGTCGATGGGGGAGACGCAGTCGAAGGTCTCGGCCGACGCCGCGGGCACGTATTTGCCGTTGATGAAGGCCTGGTTGCGGTAGCTGAGGCTGGGGATCATGGCGCGGTAGTCGACGGGCATGGGACTCTCCGGGGTTGAGCGGAATTCACGCGATCATATGGCCAGAAACGCGAAAGGCACCGCCCGTGGGCGATGCCTTTTCGACTTGAAACGCTGACGCCAAGATTACTTGATCTTGGTTTCCTTGAACTCGACGTGCTTGCGCGCGACGGGGTCGTACTTCTTGAACGACAGCTTGTCGGTCTTGGTGCGCGAGTTCTTCTTGGTCACGTAGAAATAGCCGGTGTCGGCGGACGACGCGAGCTTGATCTTGATAACGTTGCCTTTGGCCATAATGGTCTCCAATACGGGAATTTGGGGCCGATAGACCCGAAACGGCGGGCAAAGTCAAGGCACGGGGGAAATCTCGTCCTCGACCCAGTTTTTCCCCCTCAGATACTGAAAGGACGCCGTGCAATCCTGGGGCGGCAGGCGGCCCTGATCGAGGAAGGGCTTCAGCCGCTTCAGCGCGTCAATGGTGATCAGGGGCAGGTCCAGCGAGGCGATCTCGTCGAGTGTGAGCCAGGACAGGGTGAGGAGTTCGCCGCCGCCGTCGTGATGCGGCTGGTCGATATTGGAGAGGTTATCGGCATCGGCCACGAAGAACCGGGAATCATAGCGCCTGGTGCGGCCGGGCGGGGTGATCGCCCGCATGAAGAGGGTGAGCCCCGACAGGTCCGGCGCGTCCTCGAGCCGGCCCCGCCCGAACAGCAGGCCGGTTTCCTCCCAGGTCTCGCGCACGGCCGTGTAGGCGAGGCCACGGGCACGCGAGGGGCTGGCCTTCCCCCGCATGCGGTGGAGGAGCTTGGCGAGTGTTGCGGGGTGCAGGTCCTTGCCGGGTTTCACCCGGCTATCGGCGGCGTCCAGCCTGCCCCCGGGGAAGACGTATTTGTTGGGCATGAAGGAATGGCCCTGGGCGCGCTGGCCCATCAAGATGCGCGGCGCGCCGGAGCCCTTCCGCACGAGGATCAGCGTGGCCGAATCCCTGGGTTTCAGGACCTTGGGATGGAGCTTCGAGCCGGCGAATTCGGGGTGGTCGTAGCTCATTCGTCCTCGGGCCGGTGGGCCGGGTCGAAGCCATGCATGCGGTTGGCCCATTGCAGGCCGACGATGGCGCCCTTGACGGCGGGCAGCAGCGCGAAGGTGAGCGACAGGGTGACCGCCGTCCACAGCATGAAATGGACCGACAGGTCCGGGTGCCAGAGCTTTTCCACCACGAGGACGAGCGGCACCACGATATGGCCGACGATCATCATGGTGAAATAGGGCGGCGCGTCATCGGCGCGGTGGTGGTGCAGTTCCTCGCCGCAGACATCGCAGCTGTGGACCACGTTGAGGTACTTATCGAACATCGCGCCCTTGCCACAGGCCGGGCAATGGCAGGTGAAGCCGCGCCACATCGCCTGTTTCCAGGAGCGCGGTTCGGCAAGGCTGAGGGCAGGGGTGTCGATGGCGAGGGTCATGGAACCTGAAAATGGGCGCAGGCGCGGCCGAATTGAAGCGGGTTTAGCCCCGCGCGACGGTGTGCCGCAAGCCCCGCTCCTGCCATCACTCGATGGCGTCCTTCAGCATCTGGTCGAGATTGTCGACCTGGATCAGGCCGCGGCGCGGATATTCGAGATCGGCGATCACATAAAGGGTCACCGCGGTGATGCTGGCGAAGCCCAGAATGTGAATCCAGTTGGGCGAACGCGAGCGCAGCATGGCATGGCCCGCCAGCAGCGCGCAGACCAGGGCGGTGAGCAGCAGCATCACGGCGATCGGCCACGGCGGATGAAGCCGCAAGGCCGCCGCCCGGGTTGAGGTGATGTCGATCATGTCGTTGATGGCCGGCAGCAGCAGCATGTTGGCGGCAGGCGGCGCATCGGGCTGGCGGCCGGCTTCGACCGCTTGTTGCCAGATCTCACCCTGGATCTTCTTCGTCGCCTCGAAGGAGGCATTGAACTCCTCGATGCTGATGTCGCGCTGGTAGGAGGCGAGGCGCGACGCGACGTAGCGATGGAATGCCTCGCGCAGCGGCGCCTGTGCGGCCGGCGGCAGGAGATCGATGCGGAGATAGGCCGTGCCGATGTCATTGGCCTCGGTCACGATCATCGCCCGGCGGTCGTCGAAGCGCGAGGCCGCACCGGAAAACGTGAACGCCACCAGCAGACCCAGCAGGGCGAAAACCATGCCGTCCACCGCGCCGGTGCCCGCATCCAGCGCGTCGGGATCGCGCGCCATGCGGCGGCGCCCCATGCGACGGCCGATCTCCATGCTCAGCATCAGCAGGAAGAACAACGCCGAGCCGAAGAGGACGGGATTTTCCAGGACGAAGACGAACATCACCAGCCTGTGGAATCAGGATCGAGTTCAGTCTAGCGCCGGAGCAGTGCCCGTGTCTCGCAGTGGACCGGATTGCCTCCGGCCAGCGTCACACCCGTGGTCTGCAGGGCCCCTCGCGGCGCCTATCGCCTGCGGGACTTGCCGCGGAACGGCCGTGCCGCCGTGCGGGTCGCGCGGCGGTTGGCGGGTTTTCCTTCCTTGCCTTCGGAGACCACCTCGAAGCGCATGCCGCCGGAGACGGGGGTGGCTTCGACGAGCTTGACCTCCAGCCGGTCGCCCATCTGGTAGGTGTCGCCGGAGCGTTCGCCGATCAAGGCGTGGCGGGCCTTGTCGTAGACGAAATATTCGCGGCCCAGCGTGGTGACGGGCACGAAGCCGTCGGCGCCATTGTCGTCGAGCTTCACGAACAGCCCCGCACTCACGACCCCGCCGATGCGGCCCCTGAAGGTGGAGCCGGTGCGCTCGGCGAGGTGGGTGGCGATGAGGCGGTCGATGGTTTCGCGTTCGGCCGCCATGGCACGGCGCTCGGCATCCGAGATCATCTCGGCGGTTTCGGGCAACCGCGCAATGTCATCCGGGCTGAGGCCGTCGGCGCCGAAACCCAGCGCGGTGACGAGCGCGCGGTGCACGATGAGATCGGCATAGCGGCGGATCGGCGAAGTGAAATGTGCATAGCGGCGCAGCGACAGGCCGAAATGGCCCTTGTTCTCCGGGCTGTAGATGGCCTGGGCCTGCGTCCTCAGCACCATCTCATTCACCAAGTGCTGATAATCCTTGCCCTCAACTTCCTTCAGTAACGTGTTGAAATGCTTAGGCCGCATGACCTGTCCCAAGGGTAGGGACATGTTCACGGTGCGGAGGAATTCGGCGAGTGCCCTGACCTTCTCCTCCGACGGTTGTTCGTGCACGCGGAAGATCAGCGGTGTGTTGCGGTTTTCCAGTTCCTCGGCGGCGGCGACATTGGCCTGGATCATGAACTCCTCGACCAGCTTGTGCGCGTCGAGGCGCTCGGGCGTCACCACCCGCTCGATCAGTCCATGGGCGTCGAGCACCAGCTTGCGTTCCGGCAGGTCCAGTTCGAGGGGCTCACGGGCGTTGCGGCCCTTGAGCAGGACCCCATAGGCGGCCCACAGCGGCTTCAGCACGCCGCCGAGCAGCGCCTCGGTCTTGTCGTTCGGCGCGCCGTCGATTGCCGCCTGGGCCTCTTCATAGGCCAGTTTGGCGGCAGATCGCATGATGACGCGCTCGAAGCGGTGCCTGGTCTTGCGGCCCGACTTGTCGAAGCTCATGAAGCAGGCGAGGGCGGGGCGCTCTTCCTTCTCGCGCAGCGAGCAGAGGTCGTTCGAAATGCGCTCCGGCAGCATGGGCACCACGCGGTCCGGGAAATAGAAGGAATTGCCCCGGATGCGCGCCTCGCGGTCCAGCGCCGTGCCGGAGCGGACGTAGGCCGCGACATCGGCGATGGCCACGATGATGTTGGCGCCGCCCGTCGCCTCGTCGATTTCGCCCCACACCGCGTCGTCATGGTCGCGCGCATCCTTGGGGTCGATGGTGAGGAGCGGGACCTTGCGCAGGTCGGTTCGGCCGTCGCGCGAGAACGGCTTCAGGCTTTCGGCATCGCGCAGAACGCGCTCCGGGAAGTCGTTCGGGATGCCGTGGTGATTGATGGCGATGAGGGAAATGTTGCGCTGGTCGTTGAGGTTGCCCAGCCGCTCGCGCACCCTCGCCATGGGCAGGCCATGGCCGCGGTCCTTGACGATCTCGGCCTCGACCAGCTCGCCATTGACGGCGCCGTTCTCGTCGCCCTTTTTCACCTGCAGTTCGTGGCGGGCCTTCTTGTCCACCGGGATGATGCGGGCGCCGAGCCCGGCCTCAACGCGGAACACGCCAAGCACCTTGCTGGAGCGGTCCGACAGGGTCTTGATCACCCGGCCGCGGAACTTGTAGCGGCCATCCTTCGCGGGCTGGATCTTGGCCAGCACCCGGTCGCCCTTGCGTGGGGCCTTCTCGGAGCCCTCGATCACCACGTGCGGCGGCTTGCCGGCCTGGCGCTCGTCCCATTCGACGGGTTCGGCATAGGCCTCGCCGTCCTTGTCGGTGCCGATGACCTCGAGCACGGTCACCGGGGGCAGCGCGGACCGGTCGATCAGCTTCCGGGCGCGCCTGGCCAGCAGGCCCTTCTCCTCCATGCGCTTCAGCAGGGCCTTGAGCCCGATCTTGTCGCCACCCTTGATGTCAAAATGCCGCGAAATCTCGCGTTTGCCGACGATCGACGGGGAGGACTGAATGAAGTCCAGCACATCGGCCTCGGTGGGGAGTTTGGGCGGGGGCGGGGGGCGTTTTGCCATGGATCAAGGATTAGCCGGGATCAATGCCCGAAATCCAGCGGATTGGCGTGCGGCACCCGTTTACAGGACCTCCGTCCGGGACTAACCCGAAGCCGATTGTGAAGGATTTGTGACAATGCTCGACTGGTTCAAGAAGCTGATGCCGAAGGAAGAGAAATTCTTCGATCTCTTCGAGGCCCATGCCGCCAAGGCGCAGGAAGCGGCGCGCTCGCTCCGGGCCATCGTCGAGGGTGGTCCTGACGTGGCGAACCACTGCCGCGCCCTGTCGCGCGAGGAAGAGGAGGCCGACCAGATCTCCTACGAGGTGATGCAGGCCATTCGCCGCAGCTTCATCACGCCCTTCGACCGCTCCGACATCAAGGCGCTGTCCTCCGCGCTCGACGATGCCATCGACCAGATGAACAAGACCGGCAAGACGGTGATGCTCTATGACGTCGACCACTTCGAGCCGAACATGAAGGCCATGGCCGACAAGGTGATCGCCATGGCCGACCTCCTCGCCGAGGGCCTGCCGCTGATGCGCAATGTCGGTGCCAACTCGGCCACGCTCCACGCGCTGACCGGCAAGCTCACCGCGCTGGAAGGCGAGTCCGACGATCTCAACGACAAGGGGCTCAGCATGCTGTTCAAGGGCCGGGCCAGGCAGGACCCGCTGGCTTTCGTCATCGGCTCCGAACTCTACGACCACCTCGAGAAGGTGTGCGACCGCTTCGAGGATGTCGCGCATGTGATGAGCGACATCGTCATCGAACACGTCTGACGGTCAGCGGTCATGGCCCTTTCCATCACGCTGGTGCTGCTGATCCTCGTGGCGCTCGCCTTCGACTTCATGAACGGCCTGCACGATGCGGCAAACTCCATCGCCACCATCGTGTCGACGCGCGTGCTCAAGCCGCACTACGCGGTGGTGTGGGCGGCGGGCTTCAACTTCCTCGCCTTTTTCATTTTCGGCGTTCACGTGGCCGACACCATCGGCAAGGGGCTCGTCGATCCCAAGGTCATCGACGATGCCGTGGTGTTCGGCGCGCTGGGTGGTGCCATCGCGTGGAACGCCATCACCTGGTGGGGCGGCATTCCGTCATCCTCATCCCATGCGCTGATCGGCGGCATGGTGGGGTCGGGGGTGGCCAAGGCCGGCTTCTCGTCGATCATCTGGGGCGGCCTCAGCAAGACGATCTATGCCATCGTGCTGTCGCCCTTCATCGGCTTCATGCTGGCGCTGTTCATCGTGCTGGGGGCGAGCTGGGCCTTCGTCCGGTCCTCTCCCGCCTTCGCCGACAAGTTTTCGCGCAAGTCGCAGCTGGTGTCGGCCGCTCTCTATTCGCTGGGCCACGGTTCCAACGATGCGCAGAAGACGGCGGGGCTGATCGCGGTGCTGCTGTTTTCCCACGGCGTCTATTCGGAATTCACCGTGCCCGGCTGGGTGATCCTGTCGTGCTACACGGTGATGGGCGTCGGCACGCTGCTCGGCGGCTGGCGCATCGTCCACACCATGGGCTCGAAGATCACGCGCCTCACCCCCATGCAGGGCTCCTGCGCCGAGACGGCGGGGGCACTCACCCTGTTCGGGGCCACCTATCTCGGCATCCCGGTGTCCACCACCCACACCATCACGGCGGCCATTGTCGGGGTGGGGGCGGCCAAGCGCGTTTCCGCCGTGCGCTGGAACGTGGCCACGGGCATCGTCTATGCCTGGGTCATCACCATGCCCGCGGCGGCCATCATCGCAGCGTTGTTCTACTGGCTGGGGAGGGCCATATTCTGAACAGGAACCGCTTGTTAACCCAATGGTTGTTATCTGAAGGCTTCCGGTATCGATATTATCGCGGGGCCCGATTCGCTTGCTCTGGACAGGTGCTGTGAAAAAGCCGGCCGCCAAGACACAATATGCCGCCCTGCCGTGGCGCTATAGCGGCGGCTCACGCGAGGTGCTGCTGATCTCGTCGCGCGACACGGGCCGCTGGGTGATCCCCAAGGGCTGGCCGATCAAGGGCCTGACTCCTGCCGAGACGGCGGCGCGCGAGGCCTATGAGGAAGCCGGTCTCGGCGGCCAGATGAGCAAGAAGCCGATCGGCGAATTCGAATACGGCAAGCGTCTCAACGGCGGCAAGGTTCAGCCGACGCGCGTCGAGGTCTTCGCCCTCGAGCAGATGGTGCAGCACCCGGACTGGCCCGAGCAGGGCCAACGCAAGATGCAGTGGTTCTCGCTTCCCGAGGCTGCGGAAGCTGTGGAAGAGCCGGAACTCAAGGACATTATCCGGAAGCTGAAGTAGCTCCCTCAAGCTGGCGCCACGCCCTCAATGCCGTCATCCCGGCGAAAGCCGGGACCCCGCTTCCCTTCCCGCGCACGCTGAACCAAAGCGGGGCCCCAGCTTTCGCTGGGGTGACGGAGCTTTCGGTTAAGCCGCTTCCTTCGGTGTCTTCGCAGCCTTCTTGGCGGGTTTCTTCGCCGGCTTCTTGGCAGCTGCCTTCTTCGCCGGTGCCTTCTTGGCCGGAGCCTTCTTCGCAGCAGCCTTCTTTGCCGGTGCCTTCTTCTTGGCCGGGCTCTTGCCCTCGCGCTCGGCGATCAGGGCCAGGGCCTCCTCCATGGTGAGCTGCTCGGGATCCTTGTCCTTGGGCAGCGTGGCATTGACCTTGCCGAACTTCACATAGGGACCGTACTTGCCCTTCATCACCTGAACATTGCCGCCGCCCGAGGGATGGGGCCCAAGGTCCTTCAGCGCGCCCGCCTTGGGGCGCTGGAACCCGCGGGCCTTCTTTTCCGCGATGATGTCGACGGCGCGGTTGATGCCGATCGTAAAGACATCCTCCGGGCTCTCGAGATTGGCATAGGTGCCGTCGTGCAGCACGAAGGGCCCGAAGCGGCCGAAATTGGCGACGATGGGCTTGCCGGTCTCGGGGTGCAGGCCCACCTCGCGCGGCAGCGACAGCAGCCTGAGGGCCTCCTCGAGCGTGATCTCCTCAGGCTTCCTGTTGCGCGGGATCGAGGCGCGCTGCGGCTTCTCGCCTTCCACCGCCTCGCCCAGTTGCAGATAGGGCCCGAAGCGGCCCATGCGGCGCGTCACCTTCTCGCCGCTCTCGGGGTCGACGCCGAGCAGCACGCCGTCGGCGGGCATGGCTTCGGCACCCTCGGCACCCGGCGACATGGGGCGCGTGAACTTGCATTCGGGGTAGTTCGAGCAGCCGATGAAGGAGCCGAACTTGCCGAGCTTCAGCGACAGCTGGCCATTGCCGCAGGACGGGCAGGCGCGGGCATCGCCGCCGTCTTCCTTGGGCGGGAAGATGTGGGGGGCGAGAATGTCGTTCAGCGCGTCGAGCACGTTGGTGACGCGCAGTTCCTTGACGTCGTCGAGGGCCGCGGTGAACTGCAGCCAGAAGTCGCGCAGCACCTGCTTCCAGTCGATCTCGCCGGCCGACACCTTGTCGAGCTTCTCCTCGAGGTCGGCGGTGAAGTCATATTCGACGTAGCGGCGGAAGAAGCTCTCGAGGAAGGCGGTGACGACGCGGCCCTTGTCCTCGGGGATCAGCCGCTTCTTGTCCATGCGGACATAGCCGCGGGTGCGCAGCGTTTCCATGATGGAGACATAGGTCGACGGTCGCCCGATGCCGAGCTCTTCCATCTTCTTGATGAGCGAGGCCTCGGAATAGCGCGGCGGCGGCTCGGTGAAATGCTGCACGCCCTCGATCTTCTTCACCCCGATCGAGTCGCCGCGGGCCATGGCCGGCAGCCGCTTCGAATCCTCGTCCTCGGCATCGTCGAGGCCCTCGGTGTAGACCTTGAGGAAGCCGTCGAACTTCACCACCGAGCCATTGGCGCGGAAGCTGTAATGCTTGCCGTCCTTGCCGTCGGCGCCGATGTCGGCGGTGGTGCGCTCGAGTTCGGCACTCTCCATCTGCGACGCGATGGTGCGCTTCCAGATCAGGTCGTAGAGCGCGAACTGGTCATCGTCGAGGGCGCGGCGCACGTCGTTGGGATGGCGCGACATCTCGGTGGGGCGGATGGCCTCATGGGCCTCCTGTGCGTTCTTGGCCTTGGTGGTGTAGAGCCGCGGCGAGGAGGGCAGGTAGGGCTCGCCGAAGTTCTTCAGGATGGCGTTGCGGGTGGCTGCGACCGCCTCGGGCGCCATGTCGACGCCGTCGGTTCGCATATAGGTGATGAGGCCCACCGTATCGCCGCCGAGTTCGACACCCTCATAGAGGCGCTGGGCGATCTGCATCGTGCGGGCCGAGGAGAAGCCGAGCTTGCGCGAGGCCTCCTGCTGCAGCGTCGAGGTGCGGAAGGGCGGGTAGGGATGGCGCTTGGCGGGCTTCGACTCGATCGAGTCCACCTTGAAGGGCTGGCCCCTGACGGCCTGCTCGACGGCGCGCGCCGAAGCCTCGTCCTTGATGTCGAGCTTGCCCAGCTTCTTGTCGCCGATGGCGTTGAGGAAGGCCTGGAACTCCTGGCCCCGGGGCGTCACGAAGGTGCCGTCGATGGTCCAGTATTCCTGGGCGCGGAAGGCCTCGATCTCGAGCTCGCGGTCGCAGATCAGGCGCAGCGCCACAGACTGGACGCGGCCCGCGGAACGCGAGCCGGGAAGCTTGCGCCACAGCACCGGCGACAGCGAGAAGCCGACGAGATAGTCGAGCGCCCGGCGGGCGAGATAGGCATCGACCAGCGGCGCGTCGACCTCGCGCGGGTGCTGCATCGCTTCCAGCACGGAGGACTTGGTGATGGCGTTGAACACGACGCGCTGCACCGCCTTGCCCTTCAGCGCACCCTTCTTGCGCAGCACTTCCATCACGTGCCACGAAATGGCTTCGCCCTCACGGTCGGGGTCGGTCGCGAGGATCAGGCGGTCGTCGGTCTTCAGGGCCGCCGCGATGTCGGCGAGGCGCTTCGCCGACTTGCCGTCGACCTCCCAATCCATCTCGAAATCGGCGTCGGGCCGCACCGAACCATCCTTGGCGGGCAGGTCGCGGACATGGCCATAGGAAGCGAGGACCTTGAAATCCTTGCCCAAATACTTGTTGATGGTCTTGGCCTTGGCCGGTGATTCAACGACGACGACTGTCATACATGGTCCCGTTCAGGTTTCACGGCCTCATATAGGCATCGCCGGTCAGGTTCAAGCCGAGGCAAAATTTACCCAACGCAACAGCAATTCTAGCTTAAGTTGCTTCAATTTCGAAAAAGCACGTTTAGAGTGCGATTCCGGATGATATCGCAACTGGAGGACGGCATGGACAGACGGCGCGCGGTGGCTCCCGCAGTCACTCCACTTTTGGTGGAGGCGGGGCAGAAGGCGGCCCCGAGCCTTGCCGACCGGCAGCGTGATGCCGCCGAATACCTGGCCGACATGATCCTCGAACTGCGCAACCTCGCTCGCTCCGTCGGCCTTCTCACCGTCATGGTCCCCCTCGAATTCGCCTATTACGAGGCTTTCGGCACCGCCCACAAGGTGGCCGTGCCACCGGCCGAGCTTGAGCGGATCAAGGCGCTGGCCCGCACCGCGGAAGAATTCGACCGCGACCCCGGAAACGCGGGGATCTGACCTAGAGCGGGTGACGCGCCACGCCCAGCGGCTCGGCGTGGGCGATGACGCGCCGGATGTCGGCAAACCGTTCCTTGAGGCCGGCTTCGACGCGGTCGATGTCGTCATGGATGTGCTCCACGGTGTCGGCTGGCGAACAGCGGCAGTGATAGTGCAGGAACAGGCCTTCCTCGTTGCGGCGCAATCGGATCTGGTGGACGTCGGTCAGGCGCGGATGTGCCGCGGCGAGGGCGAGCAGGGTCGCCGTCACCTCGGCGGTGAGGCCCGAGGGGGCATCCTGGCCGAGCAGCATGCGCTCCGGCTGGGGCTCGATGTGGCTCTCGACCTCGACGTCGCGGCCCAGCTCGCCCCGGATCGCGTCCTCAAGGTCGGTGGCCCGGTCATGGGCCTCGCCCAGCGGCATCGAGCCGTCGACCTCGAGATCGAAGCTGATGGCCAGCTTGCCGCCGATCTGCTGGGCGTTGAGGTGGTGGATCGCGAGGTTGCGCCGGCTGGCGATCAGCATCACCTTCTGGAACACGGTTTCGCTGTCGAGCGGCACGGGGTCGGCGGTCACCGTGATGTCGGCATTGGGAAAGCGCTGCTGCACCGCGGCAGTGATCGCGTCCTTGGTCCGGACGATGTCGTCGATGGGCATGGTGCGGGCGACGTCCACGACGATCGAGGTGAACATGGTGGCGCCCGCCGGGCGCAGCCGGACCGACTTCAGCGCCAGCACGCCGTGCACGTCGTTGACCAGGCCGCGGACGATCTCGGTGGCTCCCGCCGGGGCGGCGTCGAGCAGGGTGTTCATGGTCCGCGCGCCAAGTTCCCACCCGGCATAGGCGATGAAGGCCGACACCAGCAGGGCGGCGATCGCGTCGGCGGCGGGAACCCCCAGCCAGACCGCCCCCAGTCCGAGCAGGACGACCACGGAACTCCACATGTCGGAGGAGAAATGCAGGGCATCGGCCTCGAGTGCCTCGCTGGAGGTCTTCTCGGCCACGCGCTTGAGCGCCCGGGCGCGGTTGAAGTCGATGATGATCGAGCCCGCGATGATGGCCAGCGCCCACCAGGTGACCTCGACGCCATGCCCGCCCTCGCCCAGGAGGCGGCGCAGCGCCTCCCAGACAATCCAGGCGGTGGTGAGGAACAGCAGGCCGGTCTCGATCAGGGCGGCGACGCTCTCGAACTTGGCATGGCCGTAATGGTGTTCGTCGTCGGCCGGGCGGTCGCTGACCCTAATGGCGAAATAGGTGACGATGGTGGCCCCGAAGTCGATGAGGCTGTGGATCGCCTCGGACAGGATGCCGAGCGAGCCGGTGAACAGTGCGGCGAGAAACTTCGCGCCGGCCATGGCGGCACTCGCCGCCATGGAAATCAGCGCAACCTTCTGTTTCTCGGAACTGGACATGGACCCTGTCTAACCTCCGACTGTAGCAGTCTCAAGCCATACCTTGCCGGCATGCTGGCCAGCGGCGGTGGCCATTGCGGATCAACCCCGAAAAATGCTCGTGTGAAGGCCAGCAACCATGCCGACCGACGTCACGACAACCGATTTTCCGCTGCCGCGCCGCGCGGGGGCCTACACCTTCGCATCGCTGTTCGCGGTCGAGAGCTTCGTCCGTTCGCTCAACTCAACGGTCATCTCGCTCCAGGCCTACGACATTTTGGGCGCGGCGCAGAAGGTGAGCATGCTGTCGACCGTCGTGTCGCTCACCGTGCTGACCTCGACGCTACTGCTACCCTTCCTGCTTGGGCGATTGCGGCGGCGCTGGGCCTATACGCTGGGCGTAAGCATGATGATGGCCGCGAGCCTGGCACTGGCCAGCCACGTGCTGGCGGGCCAGGCGCTGGGCATGCTGCTGCGCAACCTGGGTGCAGCCGTGCTCAACATCACGCTGCAGCTCTACATCATGGAGCACATAAGGCGCAGCGACCTCGCCCGCTCCGAGCCGATCCGCCTCAGCCTCTCCACCGCCTCGTGGACGATTGGCCCGGCACTCGGCGTTACGCTTTACGTCAGCTACGGGCCGTGGGGGCCGCAGCTGCTGGCGATCGCGGCGGCGGCCGTGCTGATGACGCTGTTCTGGTATCTCCGCCTGTCGGACAACGTCAACGCGCTGCCTCCCGGCAATCTCGAGGGCTTCAGCCCGCTGGCCAATGTCAGGCGCTTCCTCGCCCAGCCGCGGCTCCGACTGGCCTGGCTCATCGCCTTCGGGCGGTCGTGCTTCTGGACCACCTTCTTCATCTACGGGCCGCTGCTGCTGGTCGAGGCGGGGGTCGACAAGCGGGTCGGCGGTTTCATGATCTCGGCCAGCCAGATCCTGCTGGTGACGGCGTGGTTCGCCGGGCGCTTCGCCCGGATCTACGGCGTGCGTGCCGTGCTGGTGGTGGCCTTCATCGTCTGTGCCTGCGCCTCGCTGGGGGCGGGGCTGTCGGGAACGGCATCACCCTATGTGGCCATGGGCTTCCTGCTGGCGGGGTCGATCTCGGCGTCGGCCATCGACGGCATCGGCAGCATTCCCTTCCTGCGGGCGGTGCGCCACCGCGAACGGCAGAAGATGGCGGCCGTCTATCGCACCTATATCGACTGTTCGGAGCTGATTCCGGCCTTCGTCTTCGCCATCGCGCTGCTGTGGCTGCCGATCGGTTCGGTGTTCATCATCCTTTCCGGGGCGCTGGCCGCGGTCGGCTTCGTGACCTGGCGGTTCCTGCCGAAGTCGCTGTGAGCGGCCTTCGGCGCGACACGAGAAATCCGGCAATCACGCAGGCGAGCGCTGCGAGGATATGCCAGGTGATGGGTTCGCCCAGCACCGCCCAGGCCAGCAGCACGCCCGAGACCGGCATGAAATAGCTCGCCATGCTCATGAAGCTCTGGCCCACGGTGACGGTGATGTTGGCGCGCAGCAGATAGGCGAGCCCGGTGCAGACGAGGCCCAGATAGAGCGCAGCGAGCATCGCCGTGCCCGTCATCTGCGGAAACGGGTCGCGGGCAGCGAGCACCAGCGGCAGGAGGGCCAGGACGCCGACGCCCATGTTCACCGCCGTCATCATCGGCACGCTGGTGCGCCGTACGAAGCGGATCAGGGTTCCCGCCGCCACGTAGCACAGCATGCCGGTCCACACCGCGGCATAGGCCAGCGCGTCGAAGCCGATCCCCTGCGAAAGTTCCGGGCCAACGACGAAGGCGAGACCGGCAAAGCCCAGGACCATGCCGGTGATCTTGCCGCCGGTGAAACGGTCGTCAGGGGTCGTGAAATGCGCCGCCACCATGGTCGCGAGCGGGCCCACGCCCATGATCAGCGACGTGATGCCCGCCGGAATATGCAATTCCGCCCATGAGATGAGAAAGAACGGCCCCACCGTGTTGAGCAGGCTCATGGCAATGATCACGAGCCAGTCGTGCAGGCTCGGCGGCAGCGGGTCCTTGCGCCACCAGGCGAACAGGGCGATCGGCAGGAACGCAACCGCGACGCGGATCATGACCAGCCACAAGGGCCCCGTCTGGTGCACCGAGAGCTTGATCGCAAGAAACGCCGAGCCCCAAATTGTTCCAAGGAGAACAATCTTCAGGAGATCGAGGAGTGTCGGATGGCGCAGGAGATTGGGTGAAGCCATTTCACTTGACGGGCACGCCGCAGACAGGCGAGGAAAAAGGGAAGAACAGCGGGGGGGACCGAATGCCACAGAACATCGTCGTGGGCCACAGGCAACTGATGGCCGAAGCCGAGGCCGAGGTGGAGAGCATGCCTGCCGCCGATGCCATTGCCGTGCTGGGCCAGCCGGACGTCGCCATCATCGACATCCGCGATCCGCGCGAGATCGAGCGCGAAGGCCGCATTCCCGGCTCCTTCCATGCGCCACGCGGCATGCTGGAATTCTGGGTCGATCCCGACAGCCCGTATCACAAGCCGATCTTCTCGGAAGAGAAGAAGTTCATCATCCATTGCGCGTCGGGCTGGCGCTCGTTGCTCGCCACCCAGGTGCTGCAGCGCATGGGGCTGAAGCCGGTGGTGAACCTCAAGGGTGGGTTCGCGGCCTGGAAGGACGCGGGCGGCCCGGTCGAGACAGTTGAGAAGAAGGTGGCAAAGCCGTGAGCAACATCCATCTCGTCATCGGCAACAAGAACTATTCCTCATGGTCGCTCCGGCCGTGGATGGCGCTGTCCATGGCCGGAATCCCGTTCCGCGAAACGGTGATCCCGCTCGACACGCCCGAGACGGCGAAGCTCATCGCCGAGCATACGGCGGCGGGACGGGTGCCGGTGCTTCATCACGGCAAGCAAGTGGTCTGGGAATCCCTCGCCATCATGGAATATCTCGCCGAGCTCTTCCCCGAAAAAAGCCTGTGGCCGAAAACCATCGCGGCCCGCGCCATGGCGCGCGCGGTGTCGAACGAGATGCATGCGGGTTTCAGCGCGCTGCGCAATGCCTGCCCGATGAACATCCGCCGCAAGCCCAAGCCGGTGCCGCTGAACGATCAGGTGAAGCGGGACATCGCCCGCATCGAGCAGCTGTGGCGCGACTGCCGCGCGAAGTTCGGAAAGGGCGGCAAGTTCCTGTTCGGCAAGTTTTCGATTGCCGACGCCATGTATACCCCCGTGGTCTCGCGCTTCGAAACCTTCGCCGTTCCCGTGGCGGCGGATACCCAGGCCTACATGGACGTGATCCTCGACACTCCCGCCTTCAAGTCCTGGCGCGAGGCGGCGCTGAAGGAGAGCTGGGTGGTGCCCTCGGACGAGGTGGACTGAGCTTCAGTCCGCCGCGCGTTCAATCCGATATATCTGACGGACCGCCGCTCTAGTGCGCGGTCCGGGCCGGCGCGGCGATGGTTTCGCCGTTGTGGGTCCAGTGGATGCCGCATTCGGTCTTGGCGGAGCCCGCCCATCGACCGGCGCGCGGGTCCGCCGCATTGCCGCCGGCTTGCGTGCAAGGTTCGCAGCCGATCGAGAAATAGCCGATCTCGGTCAGTGGATGCGCCGGAAGGTCATGCGCCGCCATGTAGGCCGCAATGTCGAGGGCCGAGAAGCCGGCGAGCGGTTCCACCTTCAGGCGGCCGTCGGCGATCGACAGGAAATCGAGCGTCGCGCGGGCCGCACCATGGTAGCGCTTGCGGCCGGAGATGGTCACGTCGAAGCCTTCCAGTGCCTTTGCCAGGGGAATGGTCTTGCGAATGTGGCAGCAGGCATCGGCATTGGTCTTGTGCAGGGTGCCATCGGCGTCCTTCGCAGCAAGGTCGGCGTCGTCCGGCGTGATGATGCGCACACCCGTCAGCCCCAGCCGGTCGATCAGCTTGGCGCGGTAGGAGAGCGTCTCCCAGAAATGCTTGCCGGTATCGAGGAAGATGACGGGCGTCGCCTTGTCCGCTTGCGCCACCATGTGCAGCAGCACCGCCGACTCCGCCCCGAAGGACGAGACGACTGCGGCCTTTCCCGCGAAGTCGCGCAGGATAGGCCCCAGCAATTGCTGGCCCTCGAGTCCGGCATAGCTTTCGAAGATGGAGCGGTCCATGGCAGCGTTCAGCCGGCGTGCGGCTGTTCGAGCCAGGGTTCGGCGTCGGTGTGGCGCTCGGTCCAGATCTCGGCCTCGGAACCGCGGCGGAACAGGCCGCGCTGATAGGCGAGCGACATCTGGCGCGACGACTGTTGCCAGACCTCGAGCGGGAAGCGCTCGCCGATCTCGAAGGCATCGAAGCCCACCTGCAGCATGAACTGCAGCTGGTCGGGGAGCACGTTGCCGGTGGCGCGGAGCTCGCCGCGATAGCCCATCTCGCGCAGCGCCCGTGCGATCGAGTAGGCGCGGCCGTCATTGAAGGCGGGGAAGGGCAGCACGATCAGCGACAGGCCGGGCAGGAAGGTGCCGAGCGCCTCTGGGCGGTCGGTGTTCGAAAGGCGCAAGCCAAGGCGCGTCTTGCGCTTCGACAGCTCACCCCAGTCCTTCAAGAGCCGGGCGAAGGGCACGATCACGTCGCCGGTCGCCGGCAGCTCGCCCTCGGCCTCGACGTTGATCCAGGTATCGGGCACCAGCACGTTGTTCTTAAGCAGTGGCATAGAGGGCCTCCTTGAAGGGCTTGGGTCCGAGACGGCGATAGGCGGCGAGGAATTCCTCGCCCGGCTCGCGGTGCTTGAGATAGGTGTCGAGAATGGTCTCGATGGCATCCGCCACCTCATGGCCGGCGAAACCGGGCCCCAGGATGGTGCCGATCGAGGCGTTCTCGGCGGAGGAGCCGCCGAGCGTGATCTGGTAGAATTCCTCGCCCTTCTTGTCGAGGCCGAGGATGCCGATATGGCCCACATGGTGGTGGCCGCAGGCATTGATGCAGCCCGAGATGTTGATCTTGAGCTTGCCGATCTCGTCCTGCTTCGCCGAGTCCGCGAACTTGCGCGAGATCGACTGGGCGACGGGGATCGAGCGGGCGGTCGCCAGCGCGCAGTAGTCGAGGCCCGGGCAGGCGATGATGTCGCCCGCAAGGCCGTAATTGGCGGCGGCGAGATCGGCCTTCACCAGCGCCTGGTAGACCGTGAAGAGATCGTCCTTCTTCACATGCGGCAGCACGATGTTCTGGGCGTGGGAAACGCGCAGCTCGTCATTGCCGTAGCGCTCGGCGAGTTCCGCCATGACGCGCATCTGGTCGGCGGTGGCGTCACCCGGAATTCCGCCTTCGGGTTTCAGCGAGATGTTGACGATGGCATAGCCATCCACACGATGCGGGCCGAGATTGTTCTTCGCCCAGCGCGCGAACTCCGGGTTGGCGAGCTTCGCCTCCTCGAAGGAGGCCGACCAGCGCGGCAGCTTCTCGAAGGCAGGAGGTGCGAAATAGGCGGCAATGCGGGCGAGCTCGCGCTCTTCCACTTCCGTCGTCGGGTGCGGGCGGCGGGCGAATTCGGCCTCGACCTCGGACTTGAACGTGTCGGCGCCGATTTCGTGGACGAGGATCTTGATGCGCGCCTTGTACTTGTTGTCGCGGCGGCCATAGAGATTGTAAACGCGCATGATGGCCTCGAGATAGCCGACCAGTTCATGCTGGGGCAGGAAGTCGCGCACCGTGACGCCCACCATCGGCGTACGGCCGAGGCCACCGCCGACGATCACTTCCCAGCCGATCTCGCCCGCATCGTTCTTGTGGAGCCTGAGCCCGATGTCATGGACCTTCACCGCCGCGCGATCATGCGGCGCGCCCGTCACCGCGATCTTGAATTTGCGTGGCAGGAAGGAGAATTCAGGATGCAGCGACGACCACTGGCGCAGAAGCTCGCCCACAGGCCTGGGATCGGCGATCTCGTCGGCGGCGGCCCCGGCCCAGTGGTCGGTCGTCACGTTGCGGATGCAGTTTCCGCTCGTCTGGATCGCATGCATCTCGACTTCGGCGAGGGCATCGAGAATGTCGGGCGCATCCTCGAGCTTGATCCAGTTGTACTGGATGTTCTGGCGCGTGGTGAAATGGCCGTAGCCCTTGTCCCATTTCTCGGCGATGAGCGCCAGCTGGCGCATCTGGCGTCCTGACAGCGTGCCATAGGGAATGGCGACGCGCAGCATGTAGGCATGGAGCTGCAAATAGAGACCGTTCATCAGGCGGAGCGGCCGAAACTCGTCCTCGGTGAGGGCACCCGACAGGCGGCGTTCCGTCTGGTTGCGGAACTGGTTGGTGCGCTCGCGCACGAACTGGTGGTCGAACTCGTCGTAGCGGTACATCGAAATCACTCTCCTTCAGGGGCGGCGAAGCCGGCACCCTTGCCCTCGGCCTGCTTGCCGAGGTCCAGTCTCACGGTGGGGCCGAGCGCCCGCATGCGCTCGCGGATATGCGCGGCGCGGACGCGGCCATCGAGGCGCTCGGCGTCGACGAGGTAGGACCCCGTCACGATGGTCTTCTTCTCGTCCTCACGGGCGCGGGCCTCGAGGGCTGCTGCCGCCTGCGGCTCCAGCGCCAGCACGGCCGCGTCGATTTCCTCGCTCCAGTCGCCGGAGCGGGTGAGGAAGACGGCGATGCCATCGCGGAGGCGGTTGGCGGTGACCAGTTGTCCCTTCTCGGGCGTCGTCATGATGCGGCTCTCAGAATATCGTCACGAATGTCCTCGCGGACGGGGAAGGCAATGATCTCAGCCGGTTTGGGCTGCGGCACCGACGGAACGGCCTCGAAGGCGATGCCCTCGGCAGCGACCGATACGGTCTCTTCCACCGACACCGTGCCGGAGAGGCGCACGACCAGCTTGCCGGCCCCGGCCTCGGCCAACAGCACGTCGGTGGCGCCATCATAGAGCTCGCCTTTCACCATCACCCGCACCGCATCGCGGCGGGCGAGTTCGAGGATGGCTTTCGGCACGTCACGGTCATGCACGATCACGTCAGCCTCCTGCAGCTTGCGCTGTGCCTTGATGGTGAGCAGCTCCGGATCATCCGAACCGAGGCTGACGAAGGAGACGCGGCCCTGCGGCGGCTGGGCCTCGGCGGCAAAGAGGTTCTCGACGCCCGCGAGATAGCTGCAGGTCGAGCCCGCGATGAAGGACTCGCGCACGTCGCCGAAGAAGAAGCGGTACCAGAAGCCGCGGCGCCGATTGCCGGCCGGGATGGTCTCGGACACGCGCTGGCGCAGGCCGGCGGCGGCCCGGGCGAGCTCGCCCAGTGCCTGCGGCAGCATGGCATCGATGCGGGCGCGAAGCCCCTGGCCGAGGATGGGCGCAGTTCCCTCGGTGCCGATCGCCACGACCACCGGGTCGCGGTCGACGATGGATGGCACGATGAAAGAGGAAATATCCGGGTTGTCGACGGCATTCACCGGAATGCCCAGCGCCTTGGCATCCTCTGCGACGCGCTGATTGAGGGCGGAATCGGCGGAATAGACCAGGGCCGCCCCTTCGAGCAGGCCTGCATGGTAGCCCCGGGCGATCCAGTTCAACCGTGGCTCGGCGGCGAGCTCGTCGTGAAGGGCAGGGGCGATGAGGTTGATGACGGCGCCCGTCTTCAGCAGCAGGCGCACCTTGCGGAGCGCCTCTTCGGTGCCGCCCACCACGGTGACCGGCCGGCCATTGAGATCGACGAAGATCGGAAAGTAACGCATGTCATCCGCTCCCGCTGTTCGCTGCTTCAAACGTTCGGTCTACCGGACGGATCCATTTGAAACTCACGATTTCGTTTGAAACTCAGGACGAAAACGCGGTATCAAGGGCTCGGCAGAACACCGGACGTCGGTGTTGTTCGTTTTAACGAACACTAGTTCTAAGTTCAGGACGACGAAATGTCAACGCGTCGCGGCAAGAAAACCACCCCATCACAGGACTTTGACCCGACGCCCACGCTGGGCAAGACCATCCAGCGCCTGCGCAAGGCCTACAACATGTCGCTGGGCGACCTGTCGGAGCATTCGGGGGTTGCCAAGTCGATCATCTCCCAGATCGAACGCAACGAAACGAATCCAACCTTATCAACCGTTTACAGATTGTCCCGGGCGCTCGACACGACCATCGACGAGGTGCTGCGCACCGAGGGCGCACAGCTGTTCCTGGAGCACCAGCCAAAGTCCGGCGTGCCGATCCTCGAGAGCCAGGACGGGCTCTGCCGCCTCGCCATCGCCGGCCCCCTGAACCTCGTCGATCAGGTGCAATGGTATGATTTCCGCGCCAAGGCCGGCGGCGTGCTCGAATCCGACCCGCACCCGCAGGGGACGGTCGAACATCTCTATATCCTGGCCGGTGAGCTGGACGTGACGACGGGCGAGGAGACCCGCCGGGTGAAGGCGGGCGAGACGCTGCGCTTCCGGGGCGACCTCGCCCACAAGATCGTCAACGTCGGAGCAGGCGACGCCCACGCGACCATGATGCTGGTGCTGCGCCAGCTGGGTTCAGCCGACAACAGCGCCTGAACCGCGGGAGAGGGCGATGCGCAGGAAGCTCGTTCTCACGCCGGATCTCGTGGCGCGCGTCGAGCGCAAGGTGCCGCAGGACCATCTGCCGCCCGACCCTCATCGTGAACCCATGACGGATGCGGACTACGCCGAGGCTGTGTCCGCCATCATCATGCAGCACGGTCCCGGGCCGATATGGGTCTTCGCCTATGGCTCGCTCCTGTGGAACCCCGGCTTCGCCTTCACCGCGCGCCGTACCGCCACGCTGCGCGGCTGGCATCGCGCCTTCTGCATTCAGCTGTCACGCTTCCGCGGCTCGCCCGAGCAGCCGGGGCTGATGCTGGCGCTCGACCACGGCGGCTCGTGCAAGGGCGAGGCCTATTGCATCGAGGAAGCAGCTGTAGCGGTCGAGCTCGACAAGCTGTTGCGCCGCGAGGTTCCGTTCCGCCGCATCGCCAGTGCCTGGCGCTGGGTGGACCTCGACATGGCGGGCCATCGCCACCGGGCGCTCACCTTCTATGCCGGCATCCGCAGGGACCGCTTCTACGTCGACCTGCCGATCCATGCGCAGGCCCACATGCTGGCGCGCGCCGCGGGCTTCGCGGGCTCGGGTGCCGCCTATCTCCACTACACCGTGATGAAGCTCGAGGAGCTCGGCATCCACGACAGCTATCTGTGGGAATTGCAGCACCTCGTGGCGGCCGAGATACGCCAGCTTTCAGGCGAGTGAAACGGATCCGTCGGCATGGCGCGTGATGCGGCCGGCCAGCGACAGCTCCAGGAGCAGGGCGGAGAGCGTTGCCGCATCGAGCCCGCTCTCTCGGGCCAGATCGTCACTGTCGATCGGGTTGGGTGACAGCAGTTCGAGCAGCTGGCGCATGTCGGCCGCACCGGGCTCGCGCAGCGGGAGCGGCGGCTGATCGGGCTCGAAGAAGCTCATCTGGCGGGGCGCGGTGCTGCCCAATGCGTCCAGCACATCGCGCGCCGACATCAGCAGCGTGGCGCCGTCGCGGATCAGCCGGTTGGTGCCCTCGCAGCGCGGGTCCAGCGGCGAGCCCGGCACGGCGAAGACCTCGCGGCCCTGTTCGCCGGCGAACCGTGCCGTGATCAGCGAGCCAGAGCGCAGCGCAGCCTCCATCACGATGACGGCGCGCGACAGGCCGGAAATGATGCGGTTGCGGCGCGGGAAGAACTCCGCCTTGGGCTCGGTGCCGGGCACCTGTTCCGAGACGATCAGCCCGCGCTCGCCGATGCCGGCATGGAGGGCGGCGTTCTCCGGCGGATAGACAACGTCGATCCCGCCCGCGACGACGGCGATGGTGCCGGTTTCGAGTGCCGCCTCATGCGCGGCCGTGTCGATGCCGCGCGCCAGGCCGGAGACCATGACATGGCCCTCCGCCCCGATCTCGCGCGCCAGCAGGCGAGAGAACTTGCGGGCGAGTGCCGAGGCATTGCGCGCACCGACGATGGCGATGCCGCTGCGGCCCAGCAGGGTCTCGTCGCCCCTGATGCACAGCAGCGGGGGCGCCCCGTCCGTCTGCCGCAGCAGGGCGGGGTAGGCGGGCTCGATGCTGCACAGGAAGCGCGCGCCGATCTTCTCCGCCTGCGCCATGGCGCGCGCGGCGTTGTCGCGGCCCCAGATGCGTGGCGGACGGGACAAGCCGCCCTTGCGGGTGAGGTCAGGCAGGGCGTGCAATGCCGCGCCAGCGGTATGGAATCGTTTGATGAGGGACTTGAAGGTGCTGGGCCCGACATTCTCGCTTCTGGAGAGGATCAGCCAGTTGAGGCGTTCCTCGTCGCTGAGCGGGCCCTTGCCCATTCAAGGTTCCATCATGCGGTTTTCGACTTTCCGATGCGCGGCTCGTCGCCCTTGAGCAGGCGCGCGATGTTGGCGCGGTGGGTGACGAAGATCGCCGCTCCCATGATGACGGTGGGCAGGACGAGGTCGCCTCGGCCCAGTGCCCAGGCGGCGAAGGGCGAGACGACGCACGCCGTCAGCGCCGAAAGCGAGGAGAGCCGGAACAGCAGGGCCATGATGATCCACACCGCGAGGAAGATCAGGCCCAAGGGCCAGAACAGTCCGAACAGCACGCCGATGTTGGTGGCCACGCCCTTGCCGCCCTTGAAGCCCAGCCACATCGGGAAGAGATGGCCGAAGAACGCGGCCAGACCGCCCAGCACGCCGGCCTCGGGTCCGAAGAGCCAGCCCATCAGCAGCGCCGGCACCGTGCCCTTCAGCGCATCGAGGATCAGGGTGAGGGCGGCGACCTTCTTGTTCCCCGTGCGCAGCACGTTGGTGGCGCCGATATTGCCCGAGCCGATGGTGCGGATGTCGCCCAGCCCGGCGGACTTCACCAGGATCAGCCCGAAGGGAATGGTGCCGCAGAGATAGCCGAACACCAGTGCGATCAACATGTCGAGGCCGGAGCCCATCGGTCCCCCTAGTGGAATGTCTGATCCTTAAGCGTAGGCGAAGACGCTCTCGCCCGCAACGACGGTCTCCACCGCGCGGCCCTCCAGCGTGCGGTGCTCGAAGGGCGAGTTCTTGGCGCGCGAGCGGAGCACGTGCTCCTCCACCGTCCACGAGAGGTTGAGATCGACGAGCGCGAAATCCGCCGGTGCGCCGGGCGCGAGGCGGCCGGTTTCCAGCCTGAGGATCTCGGCGGGTTTGGACGACATGGCCTCGACCAGGCGTGCCAGCGTCACACCGTCATTGTGATGGAGGCTGAGCGCGGCCGAGAGCATCGTCTCGAGCCCGATGGCGCCATAGGCGGCCTCGGCGAAGGGCAGGCGCTTGGTGTCGGCACTCTGCGGGTCGTGACCCGAGACGATCACGTCGATGGTGCCGTCGGCCACGGCTTCGACCAGCGCGCGCCGGTCGTCCTCGGTGCGCAAGGGCGGCGACAGCTTGAAGAAGGTACGGTAGGCGCCGATGTCGTTCTCGTTCAGCACGAGGTGGTGCACCGAAACGCCGCAGGTGACGGGCAGGCCCTTCGCCTTGGCGGCGCGCATCAACTCGACCGCGAGACGGCCCGAAATCTGTGAAGCGTGGTAACGCGCACCCGTCATCTCGACGAGCCGCAGGTCGCGCTCCAGCATGATGACCTCCGACATGGCGGGGTTGCCGGAGAGGCCCAGCCGGCTTGCCGCCTCGCCGGCGTTCATCACGCCCGAGGACAGGGTGGGCTCCTCGACATGCTGCACGACGAGCATGTCGAAATCCTTGGCATAGGTCAGCGCGCGGCGGAACACGTTGGCATTGGCCAGCGGCCTCGTGCCCTCGGTGATGGCCACCGCGCCGGCTTCCTTCAAAAGCCCGATCTCGGTCATCAGCTCGCCATTGAGGCCCTTGCTGATCGCCGCCATGGGCGCGACGCGCACCGAGGCGGTGTCGCGGGCGCGGCGCAGGATGAAGTCGACGATGGCGGCATCGTCGATCACCGGCTGGGTGTTGGGCATCACGATCATGGTGGTGACGCCGCCCGCCGCCGCAGCACCCGAGGCGCTGGCCAGCGTCTCGCGGTATTCCGTGCCCGGCTCGCCGGTGAAGACGCGCATGTCGATCAGGCCGGGAATGAGCGTCAGGCCCTTGCAGTCCGTCACCGTGGCGGAGGCGCCGACGCTGTCTTTCGTCACCTTCGGGCCGACGTCGAGGATCCAGCCATCCTCGATCAGGATGCCGCCCTTGCCGTTCAGGTTCTGGGCGGGGGCCACGATGTTGGCGTTCACATAGGCGCGGCGGCGGGCGGCCTGGCGGGCGGGGGTAATCATGCATTGCCTCCGCCGGGGATGTTGCGCGAGAGCGCGTCGAGCACCGCCATGCGCACGGCGACCCCCATCTCCACCTGTTCGCGGATCACCGACTGCACGCCGTCGGCCACGTCGGAGTCGATCTCGATGCCGCGGTTCATCGGGCCCGGGTGCATCACCATGGCGTCGGGCCTGGCCAGCTTCAGGGTCTCGGCATTGAGGCCGTAGAAGCGGTAGTATTCGCGGATCGACGGCACGAAGGCGCCCGTCATGCGCTCGAGCTGCAGGCGCAGCATCATGACGACGTCGGCGCCCTTGAGGCCGGTCTCCATGCTGCGGTGAACCTCGACGCCGAAATTGCCGATGCCGGATGGGAGCAGGGTGGAGGGCGCCACCACGCGCACATGCGCGCCCAGCTTGTTGAGCAGGTGGATGTTGGAACGCGCCACGCGCGAGTGCAGCACGTCGCCGCAGATTGCCACGGTGAGGTTCTCGAAGGTCTTCTTGTGGCGGCGGATGGTCAGGGCGTCGAGCAGCGCCTGCGTCGGGTGCTCGTGCTGCCCGTCGCCGGCATTGATGACGGCGCAGGACACCTTCTGGGCCAGCAGCTCCGCCGCACCTGAGGACTGGTGTCGGACGACCAGGAAGTCGGGCTGCATGGCATTGATGGTCATCGCCGTGTCGAGCAGCGTCTCGCCCTTTGACACCGCAGAGTTTGCGACCGCCATGTTCATCACGTCCGCCCCCAGCCGCTTGCCGGCGATCTCGAAGGAGGATTGCGTTCGGGTGGAGGCCTCGAAGAACAGGTTCACCTGGGTGCGGCCCTGAAGCACCAGCTGACGCTTGTCGGTCTGGCGGCTCACCTCGACATAGCGCTCGGCCAGGTCGAGGATGCGGATGGCTTCAAGGGAGGAGATATCGTCGATGGCCAGCAAATGCTGGCGCTTGAGGAGCGGCGGGCGGGCTTCGCGTGTCATTAAAGCCGGGTGTGTAAGCGGTATTTCGCGCCCCGGCAAGCGCCATCTAGCCCCTGTGCACAGGGCTTACGGCGCCACCCCGGCCAGCCACAGCACCACGGGGATGGTGACAACCGCCGCGATCACCTGCACGGTCAGCATGTTGGCTACCATGGGAGCATCGCCGCCCATCTTGCGGGCCAGCACATAGGCGCCGGACCCGGTCGGCACCGCGCCGCACAGCAGCGCCACTGAAAAGGCCTCGCCATGGACTCCCATCAGCCACAGGGTCGCTGCCATCAGCGCCGGCATGGCGAGGAGCTTGAGGATCACCGCCACCGCCACCGGTGGCCAATCTTCGACGACCGCGCCCACCCGCAGGCCCGCACCGACGGTGAGCAGGGCGAGCCCCAGTGCGCCGCGCCCGATCATGTCCAGCACCTGCAGTGCCATGGCCGGAAGTGCGAGCCCGGAAAGCTGCCACGCGACGCCGCCCAGCGAAGAAAACACGAAGGGGTTCCTGAGGATCGACAGCAGCAGCCTGCCCGGCGACACATAGGTCTCGTGCGCGAAGCGGGCCATGACGATGACGCAGAGGATGTTGAGCAGCGGCGTCATCGCCGCGGCACTCACGGCGCCGAGCGACAGCGCCTTCGCCCCGAAGGTCAGCGGGATGATGGCGAAGGCGATGAAGGTGTGCCAGCGCGCCGCCCCCTGGACGAGCGAGGTGAACTGCGGGCCATCGATGTGCAGGCCCGCCATCACCGGCCTGCTGAACAGCACGAGCAGGCCGATCATGACGATCACCGCGATCGCCATGGCGCCCGCCATCTGCAGCACCGGAACATGGCTGAAATCCGCCGCCGCGATCTCCTTGAAGATGATCACCGGGAACAGCACGAAATAGCAGACATGGTCGAGCCCGGCCCATTGCTCGGTGGAAATGACTTGCGTCTTCCGCAGGGCAAAGCCCACGAGGATGACGATGAACACCGGCAGCAGGGCGAGGAAGATCGTGGTCATCGGAGCGAGTCGAGAGCCGCCTGCAGGATCCACGCGGCCGCGAGCTTGTCGATCACCTCGTCGCGCTTGGCGCGCGAGGCATCGGCCTCGATCAGCATGCGCTCCACCGCCGCCGTCGACAGCCGCTCGTCCCAGAACACGATGGGGATGGGTGACAGCCTCGCGAAGTTCCGCGCGAAGGAGCGCGTCGACTGGCAGCGCGGCCCCTCGCTGCCGTCCATGTTGACGGGCAGGCCCAGCACGATGAGCCCGATGTTCTCCGCCGCGATGATGGCCAGCAGCCGCTCGGCATCGGGCGTGAACTTCTTCCGCGCAATGGTCTCGATCGGCGTGGCGATCATCCGCGTCCGGTCGCTGGTGGCGACACCGATGGTCTTGGACCCGAGGTCGAGCCCCATCAGCCGCTTGTCGGCGGGGATCGCGGCGATCGCGTCGGGGAGCGTGAGGTCGGTTGGGGCCATGGGCACCGTTTAGCGGTTCCGGCTGGCCAAGCAACCCGCATACACTTTCACGCCGTCATCCCGGCACAGGCCGGGATCCAGCTGTCCGCTGGGTTGCCGCCCAAAGCTGGATCCCGGCCTTCGCCGGGGTGACGGGCGGGAGGGGATCAGTCGGAAAGGTCCCGAATGCTTACTTCCTCACTCCCGGCACCGCCATTGCCAGCCCCGCGATCACCAGCACCACACCGGCCCCGAAGCTTGCATCCAGCCGGTCGCCGAACATCCAGGCCGCGGCGCCGATGCCGAAGAGCGGCTGCAGATACTGGATCGCCGCCGCGACGGGTGCCGGCACGGTCCTGAGGATGCGGATCCACATGAGCAGCCCCGCCACCGTCACCAGCAGACCGAGATAGGCGGCGCAGAGCAGGGCGGTGAGGGTGGGCGACATCGGCGCCGCCGCCACCTCCAGCCCCGCGAAGGGCAGCAGCGACAGGAAGCCGAAGACGGTGGACCAGGTCACCACCGGCACGGAACCATGGGTCCGCGTCAGGTCGACGCTCCACACATAGTAGAAGGCGATGGCCGCCGCCGAAACGAGCAGGATGATGACCCCGCCGAGACTCGAGTCCAGCAGCGACGCCGTGCCACCGCCACGCCCCAGGGCGATAATGGCGATGCCGAGAAAAGCCGTGAATAGCCCCATCTTCTGCTTCATCGAGACGGGCTGTCCCAGCTTCAGCGCCGCGAACACCACGGTGAACAGCGGGATCGTGGCCGAGATGATGGTGGCGACCGAGGCCGAGGTGCGCGCCACGCCGAGGTTCTGGCCAAGCTGCCCAATGCCGATGCCGACGATGCCCAGCATCGCGGTGACACCCAGCGCCTTCCACGGCAGGCGCACCTTGCCGATGGTAAGCAGCAGCAGCGGCGGCACCGCAATGCCGAAGCGCAGCGTGGTGACGGTGACGGGCGGCATGGTCTGGAGCGCCAGCTTGGTGATCGGGATCGACAGCCCCCAGATCAGTGCCAGCAGCAGCATGAAGGCATAGCCGCCGGCCGAGACCGGCGTATCGGCCGTGGGCATGCGGGCGGGGCTGCTGGAGGTTGTCATATCGCGCGTCGTGTTCCGGTGCCGGCGGCTCCGGCGGCATTCGGCCCCTTGCTAACGGGGGCCGCGGCCGGTCACAATGGAAATATCGGCTGCACCTGCCGTTGGGGCGACGGCAAGAACCGCCGCCTTGCCATTCCCGTAAGGGCGGAGGATACATCCCCCACATCCTCAGGAGTGCCCAGATGAAGATCACCTATCACGGCCATTCGGCCTTCCGCATCGAGACCGGCGGCGCCGTTGTCCTCGTCGATCCGTTCTTCACCGGAAACCCCGCCGCCAAGGCCAGCTGGCAGGAAGCGAGCGAAGGCCTCACGCACCTGCTGCTCACCCATGGCCATGGCGACCATGTGGGCGATTCGCTCGAGATCCTGAAGGCCACCGGCGCCACGCTGGTGTCGAACTTCGAGGTGTGCTCCTGGCTCAATGGCAAGGGCGTGGAAAAATACAGTCCCGGCAACCATGGCGGGCGCATTTCCTTTGACGATTTCGACGTGATCTTCACCAATGCCTGGCATTCCTCCTCCGACGTGGTAGCCGGCCAGCCGGTCTATCTCGGCAACCCCGCGGGCTTCGTGATCGAGCCGAAGAAGGAGCATGGCAACACCCTCTACATCGCCGGCGACACCGGCCTGTCCTACGACATGAAGCTCATCAGCGAGCTCTACCACCCCCAGATCGGCATCCTGCCTATCGGCGACCGCTTCACCATGGGCGGCGACCAGGCAGCCTATGCCTGCCGCCACTTCTTCGACTTCAAGACGGTGATCCCCTGCCACTTCGCCTCCTTCAAGGGTTACGTTGACGACGATGCCTCGAAGTTCCTCAAGGCCATGGGCCCCGATGCCGGCAAGGTGCGCGTGATGGCCGCCGGCGAGACGGTGACCTTCTGATGGCCGGGAAAACCGAACGTCCCGTTGGCCCGGTGGTCGACCCGCTGCCACCGGGCTCGAAGCCCGACATGCGCCCGCTGCACGGCCGCTGGGTGCTGCTGGAGCCTGTCTCCGCGGACCGCCACGCGAAGGACCTCTACGCCTCCTTCGCCGACAGCGACCCCGATGGCGACGTCTGGACCTATCTCGGCTATGGCCCCTGGCAGAGCCTCGAGCAATTCGCGGCCTGGGTGAAGGAGCGGGAAGCCTCGCGCGACCCTTGGTTCTATGCCTTCATCGACCGCGCCACGGGCAAGGCCGTGGGCATGGGCTCCTTCATGCGCAGCGACGCGTCCAATGGCGTGATCGAGATCGGCCATATCTGGATGTCGCCCGGCCTGCAGCAGACGCGGGAGGCGACCGAGATCATCTTCCTGATGATCCGCCACTGCTTCGACGACCTGGGCGTCAGGCGCCTCGAATGGAAATGCGATGCCCTCAACGCCCCGTCCCGCAAGGCGGCTGAACGTTTCGGCTTCCAGTTCGAGGGCATTTTCCGCCAGCACTTCATCGTCAAGGGGCGCAACCGTGACACGGCCTGGTTCGCCATGCTGGACAGGGACTGGCAGCGCATCAGGGCCGGGTTCGAGCGCTGGCTCAGGCCTGAGAATTTCGACGAAAAGGGCCGCCAGAAAGCCAAGTTGCAGGTGGCCTGAGCGGGTGCTATTCCGCGCCTCACGAATTCCAAGGGATTGATTTCATGTCGGTCGACCAGAACACCGTGAAGCGGGTGGCGCGGCTTGCGCGCCTCAAGGTCAAGGACGAGGACGTGCCGCGTCTGGCGGGCGAACTCAACGCCATCCTCGGCTTCATCGAGCAGCTGAACGAGGTCGACGTGTCGAGTGTCGAGCCGCTGACCTCGGTCGTCACCATGAAGATGAAGATGCGCAAGGACGAGGTGACCGACGGCCACTACCCGCAGAAGATCGTCGCCAACGCCCCGGCGCAGGACGATGATTTCTTCATGGTTCCGAAGGTGGTGGAGTAAGCTTCATGACCAGCCTCACCGCGCTGACCATCGCAGCCGCCCGCGACGGCCTCAAGAAAAAGCAGTTCTCGGCTGTCGAACTCACCGACGCCTATCTCGCCGCCATGGAGAAGGCGCGGGTCCTCAATGCCTATATCGTCGAGACGCCGGAGAAGGCGCGCGAGATGGCGAAGGCGTCCGACGCGAAGCTCGGCGCCGGGCAGGGCGGTGCGCTGGAGGGCATCCCGCTCGGCATCAAGGACCTCTTCGCCACCGAGGGCGTGCACACCCAGGCCTGCAGCCACGTGCTCGACGGCTTCAAGCCGCAGTATGAGTCGACCGTGACCACCAATCTCTGGCGCGACGGTGCGGTGATGCTCGGCAAGCTCAACATGGACGAGTTCGCCATGGGCTCCTCCAACGAGACGAGCTACTACGGCAACGTCATCAATCCGTGGAAGCGAAAGAACTCGAACGCCGCGCTCGTGCCCGGCGGTTCGTCCGGCGGTTCCGCCGCCGCGGTCGCGGCCCACATCTGCGCAGCCGCGACTGCCACGGATACGGGCGGCTCGATCCGCCAGCCCGCCGCCTTCACCGGCACGGTCGGCATCAAGCCGACCTATGGCCGCTGCTCGCGCTGGGGCATCGTCGCCTTCGCGTCGTCCCTCGACCAGGCAGGCCCCATCGCGCGCGACGTACGCGATGCCGCGATCATGCTCAAATCCATGGCCAGCGTCGACCCGAAGGACACCACCTCCGTCGACATGGCGGTGCCGGACTACGAGGCCGCCATCGGCCGCCCGATCAAGGGCCTGCGCGTGGGCATTCCGAAGGAATATCGCGTCGACGGCATGCCGGCCGAGATCGATGCGCTGTGGCAGAAGGGTGCCGAATGGCTGAAGGCGCAGGGTGCCGAGATCGTCGAGATCTCGCTGCCGCACACCAAGTACGCGCTTCCCGCCTACTACATCGTGGCCCCCGCCGAGGCGTCCTCCAACCTCGCGCGCTATGACGGCGTGCGCTATGGCCTGCGCGTGCCGGGCGACGACATCGTCGACATGTACGAGAACTCGCGCGCCGCCGGCTTCGGCCGCGAGGTGCGGCGCCGCATCCTGATCGGCACCTACGTGCTCTCCGCCGGCTACTACGATGCCTATTACGTCCGCGCCCAGAAGGTCCGTACGCTGATCAAGCAGGACTTCGACAAGGCCTTCGAGAAGATTGACGTCGTCCTGACGCCGGCGACGCCGAGCCCCGCCTTCGCTCCGGGCGAGATCACCGATCCGGTGCAGATGTACCTGAACGACATCTTCACCGTGACCGTGAACATGGCTGGCCTTCCCGGCATCTCGGTGCCGGCGGGCCTCTCGGCCGACGGCCTGCCGCTCGGCCTTCAGCTCATCGGCAAGCCCTTCGGCGAGGAGACGCTGTTCCAGGCGGCAGCCGCCATCGAGCAGGCGGCGGGTGGCTACACCGCGCCGCAGTGGTGGTAACCGAGTCCTTCTCCCGTTGCGAAGCAATGGGAGAAGGTGCCCGACAGGGCGGATGAGGGCCTCTCACCGCACCTCCAGTTTCTGAAATCCTGCCGCGCTGAAGCAGCCCTCATCCGGCCTGTCGGCCACCTTCTCCCATCCTGCGGACGGGAGAAGGGGATTGTCGGCAGGCATACGTTTCCGTGGCCACCAAAAAACATGGCCGGGGCAAGCCCGGCCATGATGGTGGTCAGAGTGAGCAACCCTCACTTCGGCTGCGGCACCACGCGCAGATAGGGCTTCAGCGTCTTCCAGCCGCCGGGGAATTTCTCCTTCGCGGCCTCGTCCGAGACGGAGGCGAGGATGATCACGTCCTCGCCCTGCTTCCAGTCGGCGGGGGTGGCGACCGACTTCTGCGCGGTGAGCTGCAGGGAGTCCACGACGCGCACGATCTCGTTGAAGTTGCGGCCTGTGCTCATCGGATAGGCGGCGATGAACTTGATCTTCTTGTCGGGCCCGATGATGAAGACGTTGCGCACGGTCGCGTTGTCCGCAGCGGTGCGGCCCTTGGCATTTCCGGAGGCGTTGGGGTGGATCATGCCGTAGAGCTTGGCCACCTCGAGGTCCTCGTCGCCGATCATCGGATAGTTCACGGTGGCGCCGGTGACGTCCTTGATGTCGTCCTTCCAGCGCTTGTGGTCCTCGACCGAGTCGATCGAGATGCCGATCAGCTTCACGCCGCGCTTGTCGAACTCGTGCTTCATCTTGGCGACCGAGCCCAGCTCCGTGGTGCAGACCGGGGTGAAATCCTTGGGATGTGAAAAGAACACCACCCAGGAGCCGTCGATATAGTCATGGAACTTGAGACGGCCTTCGGTGGTATTGGCCTCGAAGTCCGGAGCAACGTCGCCGATTTGCAGTGCCATGCTGATCTCCTCACATAAAGTCTATCGGGATTATAGCCTATGCTCCTTCCGGAGCAATGGACATTCGGCTTGCGGAACCGCCAGACCCTTTTTGCGGGAATCGCGGCATCTGGGCTAGGCTCCGGGCCTCACCGGAGAACCATCGCCATGAAGTATATCATTTCCATCCCCGCGCTCGCCATTGTCATTGCGGCATATCTGCTGATGGCCGCCGGCGGCGACATGATGATCGACGGCGATGCCTATTCCATGACGCTCGCGTCAGGGGCCGAGATGACGCTCCGGGGGGGCGACTTCTTCGTGATCGCCGGCCTCGTCGCCTTGTTCCTCGAAATGATCAAGGCGGCACGGCCCGGTCGCGCGGCATTCCTCGATCACATCCTCTCGGTCGTCACCTTCGCGGTGGCGCTGGTGTGTTTCCTGCTTGTCGGCTACGCTGGAACCGCGACCTTCTTCATCCTCACGCTCATGACGCTGATCGACGTCATCGCGGGCTTCTCGATTTCGCTCTTCGCGGCGCGCCGGGACCTCGCCATCGAAACCGAGCGCTGAGGCTCAGTAGAGGTAGGGTATCAGACGGTACGGGGTCCTGGCGCAGAAGGCCTCGTAGTCACGGTTCTGGCGAAGCAGGCGTTCCTCGATGTGGATCCGCCAGATGAGCAGCACCCAGACGGTGGCGAAGAGAACGGCGTTCCAGGCGCTTGGTCCCGCCAGAAGCAGCGCCACCTGGACGATCCAGTAGCCCAGATACATCGGATGGCGGACGTAGTGATAGGCGCCGCCCGACTTGATGCCGCGGTCGGCAGGCAGGATCCCGAAACTGCGCCGCAGCGACAGCTTGGCGCTGAGGTGGAACAGGGTGCCCAGGAGAATCAGAAACACGCAGACGGCTTCCGGCAACACCGGCGGCGCCTGGTGCGGCACGGCCAGAAGCGGCAGCAGCGTGGCGAGCAGGGCGACGATGCAGTCAATCGGTCGCTCCGATATCTGCGCCGGCTGCCGGTGGAACAGCAGGAACAGCATCACGATCGTCTGGTCGAGCACGTAGAGACCGTCGACGAGGTTCGGGTCGGCTACAAAGCCCTTGGCGAAGTGCGACAGCAGCCATGCATAAAGCAGCAGGAACGGTACCCGTTCCCACTGGTGAACGAAGCGGACGAATGCGGCGCGGTGGGGCACGCTTTCCTCTGGTTGAATCAACACCCAAAGGTGGCATCATTTTTGGCTCAATGCAAACGCTATGCGTGTACAGACTTGATTTTACCTCAGGGAACCCTAGGCCTTGATGCGCTCGCCCTTCGGATCATAGAAAGCTTGGAACTGAACTTTCGCGGGATAGCGCTTCCACGCCAGTTCCACTTCCCACGTGGCGCCTTCGATCCAGTCCCTGGTCACGCCATCCTTGTTGTGGACGTAGCCCAGACCCAGCGACAGGTTTACACGGTGGCCCCAGGCGCCCGAGGTGGTGGAGCCCACCAGCACGCCGTTCCGGTAGATCGGTTCCTCGTGATAGATCATCGGGGCGGAGGCCGAATTGTCCTCCAGCGCCAGGCAGACGAAGCGCTTGGACAGCACCGGCAGCGCCTTCTGCGTCAACAGCGCCTCGCGGCCGATGAAGCCGCCCGGCTTGTCCCAGCCGACGGCGAAGCCGAGGCCCGCTTCCAGCGGCGTGTCCTCGTCGGCGATGTCGTGGCCCCAGTGGCGATACGCCTTCTCGGTGCGGCAGTTGTTCATGGTGTGCATGCCGGCGGGCGTCAGGCCGAAGTCCTTGCCGGCTGACTGCAGCACCTCGAACACATGGGCGGTGAATTCGGCGGGGACATAGAGCTCCCAGCCCAGCTCGCCCACATAGGTGATGCGGCTCGCCCGCACGCGGGCAAAGCCGATCTCGAGTTCCTGCGAGGTGCCGAAGGGGAAGGCGGCGTTGGACAGATCCGATCCGGATACCTTCTCGAGCAGGGCCCGCGACTTGGGGCCCATGACCGCGATCATCGGCAGCCCCGAGGTGATGTCGGTTGCCACGCAATGGGCATCATCCGGCGTGTGGCGCTTCAGCCATGCCATGTCGCGCGTCTGCGGTGCCGCACCGGTGACGACGAGGAAGCGGTTCTCCGCGAGACGGGTCACCGTGAGGTCGGCCTCGATGCCGCCGCGCTCGTTCAGCCACTGGGTATAGACGATGCGACCCGGCTCCACGTCGACATTGGCGGCCGAGACGCGGTTGAGCACCTTCATCGCATCGCGGCCCTCCACCGAATACTTGGCGAAGCTCGCCTGGTCGAAGAAGGCGCAGTTGGTCATCAGCTGCTTGGCCTCGTAGTCCGCACAGGGGAACCAGTTCTGCCGGCCATAGGAATATTCATATTCCGGCTTCACGCCGTCGCGGGCATACCAGTTGGGGCGCTCCCAGCCGTTCACCTCGCCGAACACGGCGCCCAGTTCCTTCTCGTGGTGATAGAGCGGCGAACGCCTAACGCCGCGGGCCGTCTCCGCCTGGCGGTAAGGCCAGTGCATGGCATAGAGCAGGCCCAGCGTTTCCGACACGCGCTCGCGCACGTAGCTCTTCACCGACTGGAAGGGGTGTATGCGGCGGATGTCCATGCCCGAAACATCCATCGGCGGATGCCCGTTCTTGATCCATTTCGAGAGCACGAGGCCGGCGCCGCCCGAGGACTGGATGCCGATCGAGTTGAAACCAGCCGCAACATAGACGTTCTTCACTTCCGGCGCCTCGCCGAGGTAATAGCGGTTGTCGGGCGTGAAGCTCTCGGGGCCATTGAAGAACAGCTGGATGCCGGCCGTCTCGAGCAGCGGCACGCGGTTGATGGCGCTTTCGAGGATCGGCTCGAAATGGTCCATGTCTTCGGGCAGCGTCACGAAGGCATGTTCCTCGTCGATGCCGCCGCCGCCCCAGGGCTTGGCCTTGGGCTCGAAGGCGCCGACCATCAGCTTGCCGGCATCTTCCTTGTAGTAGGTGCACTCGTCGGGAACACGCACCACGGGCATGTTGCGCGGCAGCTCCGCGATGGGCTCCGACACGATGTAGAAATGCTCGCAGGCATGGAGCGGGATATTGACGCCGATGGAGCGGCCGAGCTCGCGCGACCACATGCCGGACGCCACGACGACCTTGTCGGCCATAATCGTGCCGTCGCTGGTCTCGACGCCATAGGCCGCGCCGTTCCTGGTCAGGATCTTCGTCACCTTGACGTTTTCCAGCACCTTGGCGCCGCGCGAGCGTGCGCCCTGGGCCAGCGCCTGGGTCACGTCGATCGGGTTCACCTGTCCGTCCTTGGGCAGGAACACGCCGCCCCTGACGTTCTCCATGTTGTAGTGCGGCAGGCGCTCGTGGATTTCCCCCGCCGAGATCACCTGCACGTCGAGGCCGAAGTTCTTGGCCATGGAGGCGCCGCGCACCAGCTCCTCGAGGCGCCCGTCGGTGAGCGCCACAGAGATCGAGCCGTTCTGCTTGAAGCCGGTCGCCTGGCCCGTTTCCTTCTCCAGCCCCTCGAACAGCGTCGTCGTGTATTTGGCGAGTTCGGTGAGGTTCTTCGTGGCGCGGAGCTGACCGACGAGCCCCGCCGCATGCCATGTGGTGCCCGATGTCAGCTGCTTGCGCTCCAGCAGCACCACGTCGGTGATCCCCTCCTTGGTCAGGTGATAGGCGATCGAGCAGCCGACGATGCCGCCGCCGATGATGACGACGTCGGCGCGGGCGGGCAGGGACTTGGACATCACGTAAACTCCGGATCAGGTGGTGAATTCTTCTAACAGGAGCCGGGGTGCAACCGGAAGCGCCAAACCGCCTCACGGGAGCGGGCCAGTGCCTCACCTGCGGGGCGTTGACCAGCATGTGGGACCGGTCTAAACCGGCGCCATGCGCAACCACCCTTTCACGACGTCCTATTATCCGCCGTCCACATAACGGCGGGCGCATATCCTTTTGAGTGAACCGCTGCTTCCCGGCGGTCACCATTCGAAAGAGCAGGCTTCCGGCACGCAGCCCGACAGGAGCCTTCTCGATGAAACCCCACCTTACGATCAGAACCATCGGCCTTTTCGGCTTCGGCGCCTTCGGCCAGTTGCTGGCCCGGCACCTTGGGCCCCGTTTCAGCCTGGTGATCCACGATCCCTTCCAGCCGCCCGATCCGCGCTGGCGCTTCGGAACGCTGGAGGAGGCGGCCGCCTGCGACCTGGTGATCCTCGCCGTGCCGGTGGCCCGCATGGCCGGGGTTCTTGGTTTGATCGCGCCCCATGTGCGCGCCGGAGCGATCGTCGCCGATGTGGGTTCGGTCAAGCTCGCACCCGCCCGTCTCATGGCCGCAGCACTTCCCGCCCATGTCGAGGTGCTGGGCACCCATCCGCTGTTCGGGCCCCAAAGTGCTGCAGCTGGCCTTTCCGGGCACAAGATCACGCTGTGCCCGGTGCGCTGCCCATCGGTGCGCCGGATCGCAGCCTTCCTGCGCAGCGCCTTCGGGCTGCGCGTCTTCCTCGCCACCGCCGAAGAACATGACCGCGAGGCCGCGGTGGTGCAGGGGCTGACCCACCTCATCGCCAAGGTGCTGGTGCGCATGGAGCCGCTGCCGAGACGCCTCACCACCGCCAGCTTCGAGCACCTGATGCGCGGCGTCGAGATGGTGCGCCACGATGCCCCCGGGGTGTTCGAAGCGATCGAACGCGACAATCCCTTTGCCGCGGGGGTGCGGGATCGCTTCCTGGCCGAGGTCGAGGCGGTGCGACGCCAGCTTGAACCCGAGTGACGATTCACGGCCCGCGTGCTGCCGCTACGCCGAAGAACGGTGTAAAATGGCGCTTTCCGTGAAGCCACGCCCAGGGAGGATGCCATGTCCGCTTACAATGTCGTGCGTTTCAAAGTGAAGCCGGGAATGCAGAAGGCCTTCGAGGATGCCCACCGCATGGAGCCGCAATTCGAGGGGTTCTATGGCGGCGCCCTCGTCAAGACCGGTGAGGAGAGCTACTGCTTCGTCGGCTGCTGGGAGAATTTCGACCGGATTGCCGCCGCCCGGCCGAAGATGATCGGCATGCTCGACAGTTTCCGGCCCATGCTGCAGGACCTGGGCAACGGACTTGGTCTCACCGACCCCGTGTCGGGCGATGCGGTGGTCGAGTTTCGCGCCAGCGGAGCCTGACGCAGTGGGCCAGCAGCCCTTTTTCTTTGCGGGACGATTCCGTTTGGACTAAATCCGTTCGAAACAACGAACGGATCGTTCCATGCATCAGGGTGACATTTCTCCGGCCGAGGCCTACCAGCGGCTCCAGAACAACCCCTCCGCCGTGCTCATCGACGTGCGCACCCAGCCCGAATGGGTGTTCGTCGGCGTACCCGCGGTGGAGAGGCTCATCCGCTTGTCCTGGCAGGTTTTTCCCTCGATGCAGGTGAACGGAAATTTCGTTGCCGAAGTGGAGCAGATGGGCCTTCCCAAGGATGCCGAGATCCTCTGCATCTGCCGCTCCGGCGCGCGCTCGGCCTCGGCCGCCTCGGCGCTGACCCAGGCGGGCTACAGCAACGCCTGGAACGTGGCCCAGGGCTTCGAGGGCGACAAGGACGCCTCCGGCCACCGCGCCACGCTGGGCGGCTGGAAGGCGGCCGGTCTCCCCTGGGTGCAAAGCTAGAAAGCCAATTCGATGAAGAAGAAAAAATCCGATCCCAAGACCTGGGGTGACGCCACCAAGCTGGTACGCGGCGGGTTGCACCGCACCTCGCATGGCGAGACCTCGGAAGCGCTCTTCCTCAACTCCGGCTTTGTCTATGACGAGCCCGAAACCGCCGAGAAGCGCTTCGCCGGCGAGGACGACGGCTATGTCTATGGCCGCTACGGCAACCCGACCGTCACCATGTTCGAGGAGCGACTGGCGCTGCTCGAGGGGGCGGAAGCCTGCTATGCCGTCGCCTCGGGCATGGCCGCGGTATTCGGCGCCCTGGCATGCCAGCTGAAGGCGGGCGACCATCTGGTCGCGTCCACGGCGCTGTTCGGCTCGTGCTACCAGATCGTCACCTCGATCCTGCCGCGCTTCGGCATCAAGTGCACGCTGGTCGACGGCAAGGACCTGAAGGCCTGGAAGGAGGCCATCACCTCCGACACCAAGTGCGTCTTCCTCGAGACTCCGTCGAACCCCGGCCTCGAGGTCACCGATCTCGAAGCGGTCTGCGCCATCGCCAGGGCCAAGGGCGCCAACGTGGTGGTCGACAACATCTTCGCCACCCCCATCCTGCAGCGCCCGCTCAACTACGGCGCCGACGTGATCGTCTATTCCGGCACCAAGCACATGGACGGGCAGGGCCGTATCCTCGGCGGCGCCATCGTCTCGACCCGGAAGTTCAAGGACGAGCAGCTGAAGCCTTTCCTGCGCCACACCGGTCCGTCGATCTCGCCGTTCAACGCCTGGATCCTGCTCAAGGGTCTCGAGACGCTGAAGCTCCGTGTCGAGGCGCAGAGCCATGCCGCTCACAAGGTTGCCGCAGCACTCGAAGCCATGCCCGGCGTTGCCCGCGTGCTGTACCCGCACCTCGACTCGCATCCCCAGGCCGCACTCTGCCGCAAGCAGATGACGCTCGGCGGCACCATGGTCACCTTCGAGGTCGCGGGCGGCAAGAAGAAGGCCTTCGACCTTCTGCGCAACCTGGGTGTCATCGACATCTCGAACAACCTCGGCGACGCCAAGTCGCTGATGACGCATCCGGCCTCCACCACTCACCGCAACATCGGTGCGGAGGCGCGCGCCTCGATGGGCATCACCGAGGGCATGCTCCGCCTGTCTGTCGGTCTCGAGGATACCGACGACCTGATCGCCGACCTGCAGCAGGCGATGACGGCCTAGTTCCCTTCAGAGCGTCTCCGGCACCATGTCGATGGCGCCGCAGGGGCACTCGGCGGCACACAGGCCGCAGCCTTTGCAATAGTCGTAGTCGATGCTGAAGCGCTTGCCCGGTCCAAGCTTGATCACCGCGTTGTCGGGGCAGACGCCGTAGCAGTTGTCGCATTCGAAGCAGTTGCCGCAGGACAGGCAGCGGCGCGCCTCGTAGAGCGCGTTCGTCGCGTCGAGCCCGCCCTGCACCTCGCTGAAGCTGTCGATGCGCCGCGCCGCCTCCAGCATGGGGCGCACGGTGGCAGGCGCGTCCTCATAGTACCAGGTGTTGAGCCGATCGAAGCTCGCCGAAGCGTGCTTCGCCGCGACATCGAGCGCCGCGCCGCGCAGCCACGCGTCGATGTGGCGGGCGGCCTTCTTGCCGTGGCCCACCGCAACCGTGACGGTGCGCTCCGACGGGGCCATGTCGCCGCCGGCGAAGACACCCGGGCGGCCGGTCATCATGTTGGGGCCGACCTTCACAACGCCATTCTCGATTTCGATGCCCGGCGCCTTGTCGAGCAGCGACAGGTCGACGTCCTGGCCCAGCGCCAGCACGAGGGAGTCGGCCTCGAGCGTCTCGAACTCACCCGTTGGCTGGGGAAAGCCCTTGTCGTCCAGCGCCATCTTCTCGATCTCCAGGTGGCCGCCGTCGATGTTCTTGATCGTCGACAGCCACTTCATCGAGACACCTTCCTCCAGCGCCTCCTCGAGTTCGAAATCATGTGCCGGCATCTTCTCGCGGGTGCGGCGGTAGACGATGATCGCCTCCTCGGCGCCGAGTCGCCGGGCGGTCCGCGCCACGTCGATCGCAGTGTTGCCACCGCCATAGACGACAACGCGGCGGCCGAGCAGCGGCGGCGCTTCACCCTCCATCGAGCGCAGCAGCGACACCGCATCGAGGATCTTCGCCGCACCTGCCGCCGGGATATAGGCGCGGCGCGCGATGTGGGCGCCGACGGCCAGGAAGGCGGCATCGAAGCCATGCTCCGTCATGGTCTTCTCGATGTCGTCGACCTTCGTGTTGAGTTCGAGGCCCACACCCATGGCGGTGATGCGCGCCACCTCGGCGTCGATGACGTCGCGCGGCAGCCGGTACTTGGGGATGCCGAAGCGCATCATGCCGCCGGCCATCGGCCCGGCTTCGCGCAGCACCACCGCGTGTCCTGCCCGGCGCAGGTGATAGGCGGCGGAGAGGCCGGCTGGGCCTGCGCCCACGACCAGCACCCGCTTGCCGGTTTCCTCGGCAGGCGGCGTGAAGCCCCAGCCCTCCGCGATCGCCAGGTCGCCGAGAAAGCGCTCGACGGCGTTGATGCCGACCGCGCTGTCGAGCTGGCCCCGGTTACAGGCGCCTTCGCAAGGGTGATAGCAGACTCGGCCCATGATGGCGGGAAGCGGGTTGTTGGCGGTCAAGGCGTGCCAGGCCGCCTCGTAGTCGCCGCTCTCGGCATGGAACAGCCAGCCCTGGATATCCTCGCCCGCCGGGCAGGCGGCGTTGCAGGGCGGCAGGCGGTCGACGTATTCGGGGCGGAGGGTGCGCCACGATCCGGTGTGGTTGGCCTTGCTGCTGCCGACGTCGAGCGCGATGGCGAAGGGATGCTTCATGGCTCAGGTCTCCAGCAGGCCATATTCGTCGATGTGCCGGTCGGCGATCGCCTGGATGCGGGCGACGCGCGGATCTTCGACGCCATCGCGGAACAGGTGGGCGTAGCGGCGCTGCAGCTTCAGGTATTCGGCAACGGGCTTCGGCCGCCTGATCCTGCGCACCTGGGTGATGCGGCCATATTCGGCCTCGAAGATCGGGAACAGCCCGGTCTCGATCGCCAGCCGCGCCAGCCGGATCGTGTCATGCGAGGCCGCACCCCAGCCCAGCGGGCAGGGCACGTTGATCTGGATGTAGCGCGCGCCGTGAAAGGCCATGGCCTTCGTCACCTTGGCCTCGAGGTCATGCAGATCGGCGACGCTCGCCGTGGCGACATAGGGAATGTCGTGCGCCACCGCGATCTTCGGCACGAACTTGCCGGTGCCGAAGACATTGCCCGGCTGCGCGCCGATGGCCGGCGTCGTCGCGGTGCGCGCCGCGGGTGGCGTGGCGGAGGAGCGCTGCACGCCGGTGTTCATGTAGCCTTCGTTGTCGTAGCAGATGTAGAGCACGTCATCGTTGCGCTCGAACATGCCCGAAAGGCAGCCGAAGCCGATGTCGGTGGTGCCGCCGTCGCCGCCCTGCGCCACGACGCGGGTTGTGGATTTTCCGGTGACGCGCATGGCGGCCGCGGCACCCGTCGCCACCGCCGCCGCATTGCCGAACAGCGAATGCATCCACGGCATCTGCCATGAGGTTTCGGGGTAGGGCGTGGTGAACACCTCGAGGCATCCGGTGGCATTGACCGCGATCAGCTGTTTGCCCGCGGCGCGCATCGCCGCGTCGATGGCGTAGCGGGCACCCAGCGCCTCGCCGCAGCCCTGGCAGGCGCGGTGGCCGCAGGTCAGGGAGTTCGAACGCTCCTGCGAGGCCTGCACATTGTGGCTCGCCTCGTCCACCAGACGGTTGCCGACGGTGAGCGTACCCTTCTGGTAGAACTTCAGCTTCTGCATGCTGTCCATGGCGCGGCCCGTCACTTCGCGGTTTCGCTGCGCGCCTGGAAGGCGGCAGCGCGCTCGGTCTCGAGGATCTTCAGGATGCTCTCCGCCGCAGGGCCGGAGCGCCTGGCCTTGCCGCGCCGGTGCAGCTCGCGCCCCACGACGCGCTCGTTCAAATCGAGGAAATGCGGACCTTCCCACGGCTCCGTCATCGCCTGCCGGAACAGGCGGTGCAGCGATGCCTTGGTGACCGGGCGTCCGCCCAGCCCGGCGATCGCCGAATGGATGGCGGGTGGCGACGCCAGGTTGCGCAGCGCCAGGTCGACGTTGGAGGCCAGCGGCCCGCCCATGCCGGGGTCGAGGCTCCGGTCGATCACCAGCACGTGGCGGGCCTGCGCCAGCGCCTGCTGCAGCGCGGCCGTCGGGAACGGCCGGAAGGTGACGAGCGTGACGAGGCCGACGGAAAGTCCCTCGCCACGCATCTCGTCGATCACGTCCTTGATGGTGCCATTGACCGAGCCCATGGCGACCACCACGAGCTCCGCGTCGGCGCTGCGGTATTGGCGCAGCAACCCGCCCGAGGCCCGCCCGAAGCGCTCGGCGAACTCCGCCGCCAGATCCGCGATGAGGTCGAAGGCGGTGTGCTGCTTGTAGTATTGCAGGTAGCGCACCTCGGTGAAGGCATCGGGTCCCACCATCGCGCCGATCGAGATCGGATCGGCGGGATCGAGCACCTGCACCGGCTCATAGGGCGGCAGATAGGCGTCGACATCCTGCTGCGTGGGAATGTCAACGCGCTCCATGGCGTGGGTGAGGATGAAGCCGTCGACGCAGACCATCACCGGCACCGACAGCTCTTCGGCAAGACGGAAGGCGATGACGTGCAGGTCGGCGGCCTCCTGGTTGGTCTCGGCGAAGAGCTGGACCCAGCCGGACTCGCGCAGCGCCATGGCATCGGAATGATCGTTCCAGATGTTGATGGGCGCGCCAATGGCGCGGTTGCCCAGCGTCATGACGATGGGAAGCCCGAGCCCCGCGGCATTGTAGACGGCCTCCGCCATGAACAGCAGTCCCTGGCTCGCCGTCGCGGTATAGCTCCGCGCCCCCGCCGCGGACGATCCGATGGCCACCGACAGCGCCGCGAATTCGCTTTCGACGTTGATGAACTCGCAGGTCTCGAGGGCACCCTCGCGCACCAGGTCGCCCAGCCCCTCCACGATGTGGGTCTGCGGCGTGATGGGATAGGCGCAGATCACCTGCGGCCGGCACAGCGCGATCACCCGCGCCATCGCCTTGGAGCCTTCGATCTGCTCAAGCATCGGCGTGATCCTTCGCGGCGGAGACGTGGGCGGCGACCAGATCGTGGGCGGCACGCGCCGCGCGCTCGTTGGCCTCGCCGACCTTGCCGGGAAACGTGCGGTGGATGGCGGCGATCACTGAAGCAAGCGTCACCACGTCGGTGAGCGCCGTGAAGGCGCCCAGCAAGGCGGTGTTGGGAGCAGGGCGGTTGATGTGGGCGAGGGCCAGCTCGGTCGCGGGCACCGCCTGCGCATGCCCCGCAGGGATGCGCGCCACGACGTCATCGAGGTGGATGTCGGAAAAGCCCCGCGCCGTATTGACCAGCAGGAAGCCGTCGGGAGACAGGCCCTCCAGCACATCCAGCGCCTTGAACAGCGTTGCGTCCTGCACGATCAGGATGTCGGGTTTCTGGATCGGCTCGCGGAGCCGGATTTCCTTGTCGTCGATGCGGCAGAAGGCGACGACCGGCGCCCCCGTACGCTCCGATCCGAAGCTCGGGAAGGCCTGCGCATGGCGGCCCTCGAGAAACGCCGCCACCGACAGCATTTCCGCCGCAGTGACGACGCCTTGCCCGCCACGGCCGTGGATTCGCACCTGGATCATGCAGGCTCCGGTCCAATTCTGGGGTTCGACAGCAGCACTCATAGGGGCAGCAGGCCGGGCCGCGCCTTGCTTTCGATCAATTCTCGCGACGCCGGTTCCGGCGGCGCGGCGCAAAATCCGGTTGCGCGGCCGGCCCGCGCCCGTAGAGTTCGGGCTGGAATTCCTCAAGGCATCCCCGGCACATGGACACGTCCCATCATGCAAGCGCTCTCGTCCCACATGCGGCGGCTTCACCGCTTCACCGCGTTGCTGCTGCTCGCCCTCGTGGCGGCGCCGGCACAGTCCGTGGCTAATCCCCCCGTGCCGCTTCCCGGCACCATTTCGCCGCAGGCCAAAGCCGTCATCGAATTCCTCGAGGGCACCGGCTTCAAGGACATCAAGGGGCCGGCGCCGGATGATCTCGCCGGCTGGAAGGCCCTGCACGATGCGCAGGAGACAGCGCTGGAAGCCCCCAACAAGGCCGTGCTCGACCAGCTCGGCGCCTCCGTCACCAGCGGGGTGATCGGCGGCGTCCCGGTTCTCGACATCCGCCCGAAGGGCTGGCGCGACGATGGACGCCTCGTCGTCTACATCCATGGCGGCGCCTTCACCCTGTTCAGCGCGCGCTCCATGGCGGGCCTCGGCGCGCTGGTTGCCAATGCGGCCGGCATGCGCATGATCTCGATCGACTACACCAACCCGCCCGCCGCGCAGTGGGCCGCGGTGCAGGCGCAGATCGGCGCGGTGCTGAAGGGCATCGTGGCGCAGGGCACGCCGATGCACCGCATCGCGCTGTTCGGCGACTCGGCCGGCGGCAACCTCGTGATCCGCGCCGTGCTCAACCTGCGTGACGCGGGCGACGCCATGCCCGCCGCGGTGCTGCTGTTCTCGCCCTGGGCCGATCTCGGCAATTCGGGCGATACCGCGATCACGTTGCCCGATGCCGATCCAACCCTGTCCTATGACGGGCTGCTGGCCAACGCGGCGCGCGCCTATGCCGGCACAGTCGACCTGAAGGACCCCCGCGTGTCGCCGCTCTATGGCGACTTCGCCACGGGATTCCCGCCAACCTTGATCCAGGACGGCACGCGCACCATCCTGCTGTCGGACAGCGTGCGCACCTACCGGGCGCTCAAGGCGGCGAAACAGGACGCGGTGATCGACCTCTATGAAGGCATGTGGCACGTCTTCCAGGGGGCGCCCGCGCCGGAAGCGGCAGAGGCCCTCGAAAGTGCCGGAGACTTTCTCAGGGCGCGGCTGAAGTAGCCGGGCCTCGGGCGATCCGCTCCGACACCAGCAGGTGGACCAGCGCCAGTGCGGCGGTGATGCCGCCCGCGATCCCCAGCACCGGCAGGCCCTGCCAGGCGAGAAGGCTTGCGCCCACCACCGAGCCTATCGCGATGCCGCCATAGATCATGGCCGCATTGAGGGCCAGCGCCAGGGCGGGCGTGGCCGGCGCGATCGCCACCAGACGCGACTGCTGGGGCGGCATGAAGCACCAGGCGAAGCTGCTCCACACGAAGACGATGATGGCGAGCAGCCACGGGTTCCACGGCATCACCGCGAACAGCGGCAACATGATCATGTGGGCGAGGCACACCAGTACGAGGGTGCGCATCGGGCCCACCCGGTCGCTGAGGAAGCCGCCGAGGAAATTGCCGCCGACCGCACCCAGTCCGAACAGCCCGAGATAGAGGCTGCGCGCCCCGGCATCGAGCCCGGTGGAGGCCTGGATGATCGGCGCGAAGAAGGTGAAGACGATGTAGACCGCGGTCATCAGCGTCGCCGTGAAGGACACCGCGGCCATCAGGCGCGGATTGGCCAGCGCCGTGAGGATGCTGGAAACGCTGCCCGCCGGAACCTGGATGTCGCGCGGGATGGTGCGGATCAGCACCATGGCGCAGACGGCCGCCAGCGCCGCCACCAGGAAGAACGGCGC
>CAMFKI010000025.1 GCA_945957365.1 uncultured Alphaproteobacteria bacterium
CGCACAAGACGGTGGCCGAGAACATGGGCTTCGCGCTGAAGCTCCGGAAGACGCCGAAGGACGAGATCGACCAGCGGGTGAAGCGTGCGGCCGAGATCCTCGACCTCATGCCCTATCTCAACCGCTATCCGCGGCAGCTGTCGGGCGGGCAGCGCCAGCGCGTGGCCATGGGCCGGGCCATCGTGCGCGCGCCGCAGGTGTTCCTGTTCGACGAGCCGCTGTCCAACCTCGATGCCAAGCTGCGCGTGCAGATGCGCGCCGAGATCAAGGAACTGCACCAGCGGCTGAAGACGACGACCGTCTACGTCACCCATGACCAGGTCGAGGCCATGACCATGGCCGACAAGATCGTGGTGCTGCATGACGGCATCGTGGAGCAGGTCGGAACGCCGCTCGAACTCTATGACCGGCCGGCCAACCTGTTCGTGGCGGGCTTCATCGGGTCGCCCGCCATGAACATGTTCAAGGGCACGATCCGCGGCGGTGCTGCGCCGCACTTCGAGGCAGCGGACGGCACGAAGCTGCCGCTGGCGTCCGTTCCCGCCGGCTCGGACGGGCGCGAGGCCGTCTATGGCATCCGCCCCGAGCACCTGGTGCTGGGCGGCGACCTGCGGCCGCAGGTGACGGTGATCGAACCCACCGGCTCCGAGACTCAAGTGGTGGCGAAGCTCGCCGGCGAGAAGATCACCGGCGTGTTCCGCGAGCGCGTGAACGTCGCCCCGGGCGAGGCCATCGCCATGTCGCCCGATGTGGCGCTGGTGCATTTGTTCGACGCGAAGACGGGAGATCGAATAGCGAATAGCGAATAGTGAGTAGGTACGGTGCTCGATATTTCATCATTGGGCTCAGCCTACGCTAATCGCTACTCGCCCCTTGTGCGCCGCACATATTGCGTTGCACGACAAGTTGCCTGCACCAAAGCGGTTTCGCCCCTGCGCTTCGTTGACATTGCAAAATGGTGTTGCATAGTCGGCGCAGCGTTCAACGAAGCCCGGACAGCTTCCGCAAAATAACCGAGGCGCCGGGACAACATACCGCGACAACCTGCAACGGACGCTCTACGGGAGGACCCAAGGACATGAAAGTCGATCTCTATAATTACATGCTGAGCCGCCGCAACATGCTGAAGGGCGCGGCCGGCGCTGCCGCCATGGCCGCCATGGGCGGCCCGGCGCTGAACGTCTCCACCGCCTTCGCGCAGGACGACCTGCGCGCCGCCATCCTCAAGATCCCCGGCGTCGGCAAGGGCCAGCCCACGGACGCCGACTGGCAGAAGGTCGGCGAGATGTGCCTCGGCGACACGAAGTCGAGCGTGCAGCCCGGCGAGTTCAAGGGTGTCGAGCTGTCGTTCATGGGCCTCAACAACCAGAACGTCCACAACGTGCTGTTCCGCGGCCTGTCCAAGGCCTGGGCGGACTACACCGGCGCCACCATCAACTGGATCGACCTGGCGCAGGCCGACTACAATGCCCGCCTGCAGCAGGCGATCGCCACCGGCACGGTGGACTTCGACGTCATCGAAATGGGCGCGCCCTTCGAGGGCAGCGTCTGCGGCAAGGGCCTCGCCTCCGAGGTTCCGGACTGGGTCAAGAAGCAGATCGACATGGACGACTATGTCGGTTACCTGAAGCCTCCCGTGGGCACCTGGGATGGCAAGACCTACCGCGTCTCCTGCGACGGCGACTGCCACAACTTCAACTACCGCTCCGACGTGTTCGAGGACAAGGACCTCGCGGACGAATGGAAGAAGGCCGGCGGCGAAGGCGACTGGAAGGCGCCGCGCACCTGGCAGGAAGTCAATGCCGCGACCAAGTTCCTGCACGGCAAGAAGCTCAACGGCCAGGACCTCTATGGCTATCTCGACCCGTGCAAGGGCTGGGGCGGCTTCGGCTTCTACTTCCTCGGAAGCCGCGCCACGGCCTATGTGAAGCACCCCGACTCCAAGGCCTTCCTGTTCGAGCCGGACACGATGAAGCCGATGGTCAACAACCCGGGCTGGGTGCGCGCCATCCAGGACGTGCTGGACTGCCTGCCCTCCGAGCCCGCCGACCAGCTCAACGCCGACCCGGGCACCACGGGCTTCCAGCAGTTCCTCGCCGGCACGGGCTCCATGCTCTCGTGGTGGGGCGACATCGGCTCGAACGTCTACACCAATGACTCCTCCACCATCCAGGGCAAGGCGGCCTTCGACATCCTGCCCGGCTCGCCGGACGTCTACAACCATGCCGCCGGCAAGTGGGAGACGCTCGCCTCCGGCCCGAACTTCGCACCGAACATGGCCTATATCGGCTGGGGCATCTATGTGATGGCCCGCGTCGATGCCGACGAGAAGAAGCACAAGGCGGCCTGGTCGCTCGCCGCGCACCTCGGCGGCAAGGACATCTCGATGTGGATGGTGGCCTATCCGTCGGGCTTCCAGCCCTACCGCCAGAGCCACTTCAACATTCCGGAATGGGTGGCCGCGGGCTACGAGGAGAAGTTCATCACCAACTATCTCGCCTCGCAGTCCAACTCCTACAACCATCCCAATGCCGCGATCGAGCCGCGCATCCCCGGCATCTTCCAGTACTACTCGGAAGCCGAGGACATCCTGTCCAACATCTATGCGGGCAAGATGACGGCGCAGCAGGGTGCGGATGCGATTGCCGCGGCCTGGGAGAAGCGCACCGACCAGCTCGGCCGCGACAACCAGATCAAGCTCTACAAGGCTTCGCTCGGCTCGTAAGCCACGACGGCGGGCCGGCAGCAGCACGCTGCCGGCCCTTTTTGTTTCCGAAAGGCATGTTTTCCGCAGCATGACGTCCGCTTCCCCCGCAGCACCTTCCCTCGAGGCCGCCGCAACGCATGTGGCGCCGGAGCGCCGGCGGCGGGGCGTGCTGCTCATCCGCGGCGCAACCCTTGTCCTCGGCCTCATCGTCCTGGTGCAGCTGCTCTCCGCCATGGGCTACATCGGCTTCGGCTTTGCCAACTGGCAGCCGGTGCTGATCGCCTATGTGCTGTGGAGCGCCGCCCTGTGCTGGGGCCTCGTGCTGCGCGACGGCGAGGCGGGCTGGCAGGCCGTCTTCGTGCTGCCGGCGGTGCTGTTCACCGTGGCGCTGGTGATCTTCCCCACCTTCTTCGGCCTCTACATCGCGTTTTCCGACTGGAACCTGCAATCGGCGGACGGCCAGAAGTTCAACGGGCTCGACAATTTCTGGCAGCTGATCGCCGATCCCTATTTCTGGAACGCGCTCGGCAACATGGTGTTCTACGTCGGCACCGTGATCGTGCAATATGCCATCGCCTTCGGGCTCGCCATGCTGCTCAACGCCGACATCAAGGCGCAGAAGTTCTTCCGCGTCGCCTTCCTGCTGCCCTTCATGCTGTCGCCCGTGGCGGTGAGCTGGATGATCGGCAAGTCCATGCTGGAATACCGCTTCGGGCCGCTCACCCACCTGCTGCGCAACCTCGGCTGGGAACAGCCGACCCTGCTGACCACGCCGTGGCTCGCCAAGACGACCATCGCGCTGATGGATGCCTGGGTGTGGATTCCCTTCATGATGATCATGATCCTCGCAGGCCTCCAGGCGCTGCCGAAGGACGTGCAGGAGGCCGCCAAGGTCGACGGCGCCACCGGCTGGCAGGGCTTCTGGCAGATCACCTTCCCGCTGATGCTGCCGGTCTCGGTGACGACCGTGGTGCTGCGCATCATCTTCCAGCTGAAGCTCGCCGACATCGTGATCAACACCACGGCGGGAGGCCCCGGCGGGGCCACCGACACGATCTCGAGCTACATCTTCCGCGTCTACAAGGACCGTTCCAACGTCGGCTACGGCACGATGATCGCCGAGGTCTATCTCATCATCATCATCGTCTTCGTGGCGCTGCTGCTGAAGTTCACCAGCCGCTACATGCAGAAGGCGGTGTGACATGCCCCACGCAGCGAAGCGCACCCTGGTCTACGCGGCACTCATCGTCTGGACGGTGGTCGCGCTGTTCCCGATCTTCTGGACCTTCTCGACCACCTTCAAGGTGGCGAAGGACGTGCAGATGGGCAACATCATTCCGTGGGTGGACTTCACGCCGAGCTGGCTCGGCCTGCGCGCCATCGGCCTGTCGCCCGACACGATCTTCACCGAGTCCACCCCGCGCGCCGAATTCCTCAAGCGCTTCTTCAACTCGATCCAGGCCTCGGTCGGCGCGGCACTTCTGGCCCTGATCCTCGGATCGATGGCGGCCTATGGCCTGAGCCGCTTTTCCTATCACTGGAAGATCTGGAAGAACCGCGACATCTCGTTCTTCTTCCTGTCGCAGCTGATCCTGCCGCCGGTCGTGCTCGCGATGCCGTTCCTCGTGCTCTACAAGGAACTGGCCCTGCTCGACTCGATGGTGGGCCTGATCCTCATCTACACGCTGTCGGTGCTGCCCATCGTGATCTGGATCATGAAGGACCAGTTCGACACCATCCCGCAGGAGCTGGAGCAGGCGGCCCTCGTCGACGGCTGCTCGACCTGGGGCGCGTTCTTCCGCATCATCCTGCCGATCGCGCTGCCGGGCATGGTGGCGGCCTTCATCCTCTCCGTCATCCTGTGCTGGAACGAGTATTTCTTCGCGGCATTGCTGACGTCGAGCTATGCCAAGACGCTGCCCGTGATGGTGGCGAGCCAGACGGGATCACAGGGGATCTCCTGGTGGTCGATGGCGGCCCTGTCGTCGGCGGCCATCCTGCCGCTGATCATCATCGGGATTTTCCTCGAACGCTACATCGTGAAGGGACTGACGTCGGGGTCGGTGAAGTAAGGCTTCACTCGTCCTCGTCCCATCGTGCCCGGGCCCGTCCCGGGCATATTGCTTGGCGCCGCGCACCTCCCCCGTTCACCTTCGCCGGGCTTGACCCGGCGATCCTTTGTGCGGGCAGCGGAAAAGGATGCCCCGGTCAAGCCGGGGCAAGGTGAGTGGTGGGGAAGATCGCCGGGACAAGCCTGGCGATGATCAGAAGGCAGGGATTACAGAAACCCCTTCGTCGCCGGATAGAGGCCGCGGAACAGCGCGTGCTGCCGGTCATACATGGCTTTCACCTCCGGCTTCGGCGCGATCGACGAGGCCACCGGGTTCCAGCGGTCGAGGTCGGCTGCGGTCACGTCGCCCAGCGCCAAGGCGGCGAGGAACGCATCGCCGTAGGAAGCGCCGATTGTCTTCTGGCGCAGGACCTGTGCAAGGCCACTGATGTCGGAGGTGGCTTCCGACCACACGCGGTTCTTCGTGCCGCCGCCGACGGCGTAGATCGTGCGCGGCGCCTGGCCGGCCTGCGCATAGGTCTCGAACACGTGGCGGGTGCCATGCGCGATGCCTTCGAGCACGGCGCGGAACATGTCGGCGCGGGTGTGGGTGAGATCGAGACCGAAGAGGACGCCCTTGGCCTTCGTGTCATGGATCGGCGTGCGCTCGCCCGAGAAATAGGGGAGCAGCACGAGGCCCTTGGCGCCGGGCGGCGAGGATTGCGCTTCCTTCGTCAGCTCGATCACCGCCGTTTCGGCGGCAAGCTCCTTCGCGAAGTTCTCGCGGAACCAGTGGGTGAGCGTGCCGCTGGTCGACAGCCCCGCCATGGAGCCGTGCTGGCCGGGGAACAGCCACGGCGCATACCATAGTCGCCCGTCGCGCACCCGCTCGGGCGTGATGAGGATGATGAAGATGGTGGAACCATACATCAGCATCAGGTCGCCCGCATTCAGCACGCCGACGCTGACGGCCTCCGCCGCGGCATCGATGGTGCCGGCGATGACGGGGGTTCCCTCGGCGAGGCCGGTTTCGGCGGCGGCCTTCGCGGTGACGTGGCCCGCGATGTCCGTCGTCCACATGAGCTCTGGCAGCATGTCCATGCGCAAGATGCCGGGGGCGAGCTCGTCGCTCCAGCCCTGCCTGTCCACGAGGTAGAAGGGGCTGAAGTTGCCGGCCGAGTAGTGATCGATGGTGAAGCGGCCGGTGAGCCGGTGGACGAGGAAGGAGCTGGAATTGAGGATCTTGTGGGTCTTCGCGAAGACCTCCGGCCGGTGCCGCTTCAGCCACAGGATCTTGGGCCCCACCGCCTGCGAGGTGAGCGCATTGCCGCAGCGCGCGAGGATGACGTCCGCGCCGATCTGGCGGGTGAGGTCGTCGATCTCCTGCGCGGCGCGCGTGTCGACGCCATAGAGCACGGCGTTCATCAGCGGCGTGCCCTGATCGTCCACCGGCAGCATGCAGGGGCCGATGCCGCTCGCCCCGATGGCGGCGACGGTGGCAGGATCGATGCGGCTCTCCGCCAGCATCTTCCTCGTGACATGGACGAAGTCGCCCCACCAGTCGTGCTCGGCATCATGCTCGGCCCAGCCGGGCTGCGGCACCTGCATCCTGTGGGCGCGCGAGGCCTGCGCAACGATCTCGCCGGTCGAGGAGACGATGACGCCCTTGGTCTCGAAGGTGCCGATGTCGACGCCGAGATAGTGCTTCATTCGAAGAACTGGTCGCGGTCGAGCGTGAAGCGGCGGTCGATGCGCTTCAGGGCGGCGACCAGCAGGGTGGCGAGGCCTTCGAGATCGGCGAGGTCGCAGACCTCGAGCGCCGAATGGGTGTAGCGGGCGGGGAAGCCCATGTCGATGGAAGCAACACCCTTGCCGACGAGCTGCACATAGGAGGTTTCCGTCAGCGCACCGATATGGGCGGAGCGCTGCAGCGTGATGTTCTCGGCATCGGCCGTCTGCTGGAACAGCTGCACGAGGGCGGGATGCGGGATGCAGCCGTTGAGCGTGCCGCGGCCGTGGAAGCTGAACATGCTCATCACCGGCCCTGCCCCCAGACGCACATCGCCGCGCTGGCCCATGTCGGGCGTGTCGGTCGCGAGTGCCAGGTCGAGCTGGATGCAGATGTCGGGCTGCAGCACCTGGGCCGCCGTGACGGCGCCGCGCAGGTTGAACTCCTCCAGCACCGAGAAGACGAGGTGGATGGTGGGCAGCGTGAAGATCTCGCGCGTCGCCCGGGCCAGCTCCAGCATCACCGCGCAGGCCGCACGGTCATCGACCGAGGTGCCGCCGATGCGGCCACCGGCGAGTTCCACGACGTTGGGCGCATAGACCACGGGGGTGCCGACGTTGATGCCGGCCTCGAGTGCCTCCGCAGCGCTGGCGAAGCCGCAGTCGATGTAGAGCTCCTGGTAGGGCACCACGCGATACTTCTCCTCCGGCGTGGTGGCATGGTGGCTCTTGTTGGCGATGATGCCGGGAATGCTGACGCCGCCGCCCACCGAGAGCAGCACCTCCTGTGCCGCCAGCGCGCGCTCCGGCACGCCGCCGACGCGCTCGGCGCGGATCAGCCCCGAGGCCTCGATCTTGCGGACGATGAGGCCGAGCTGGTCCATGTGGGCGATGAGCATGACCGAGGGCAGTTCGACATTGCCACCGATGGTGGCGATGAGGTTGCCCAGCATGTCGGTTCGCGACTCGATGCCCATCGCGGCGAGCTCGGCCCGGATGTGGCGCCGCACCGTGCCCTCGAAGCCGGACAGCCCCGGGATCATCATCAGCTCCGTGGTCCAGCGCTTGATCCGCTCCTGCATGGCCGAGGCGTTCCCTTTCAATTTTGCCCCTGAATTGGTAACGGATGGACAGACCCGCCGCAAGCCAAGAGGCCCGCCGTGACTGCAGAGAAGACCCGCTTCGACTATGCGACCAGGCTCAACGGCTTCAAGGCCGATGCCGCGAAGGTCTGGCCCGGCCGCAACCGCATCACCTCGCTCGACCTGATCGAGCGGGCCGCCACGGTGCCGGGGCTTTCGGCGGTGGATTTCAATTTCCCCGACCATCTGGAAGGCACCACGGCGAAGGACATCCGCGCCAAGCTGGACAGCCTGGGGATCAGCCTCAATGGCTTCGCGATGCGCTACTACTCCGACCCCGGCTTCAAGAAGGGGGCGCTTTCCCACCCCGACAAGGCCATCCGCGCCAAGGCGCTGGACCTGACGCTGCGCGGTGTCGATGCACTCGCCGAAGCGGGCGGCGAGCTGATGACGCTGTGGCTGGGGCAGGACGGCTTCGACTATGCCTTCCAGGCCGATTACCTGCGGCTGTGGGACGAGACGGCGGCGGCGCTCCAGGTGATCGCGGCGCATAACCCGGCAATCGACATCTCGATCGAGTACAAGCCCAACGAGCCGCGCGCCTTCTCGCTGCTGCCGGATGTCGGCACGACGCTGCTGATGGTGTCCGACGTCAATGCGAAGAACATCGGCGTGACGCTCGACTTCGCGCATGTGCTCTATGCCGACGAGATGCCGGCCTATGCGGCGGCGCTGATCCATCGCCGCAGCCGGCTGCTCGGCGTGCACCTCAACGACGGCTATGGCAAGCGCGACGACGGGCTGGTGGCCGGCAGCGTGCACGTGATCCAGACGCTGGAGCTGCTCTACACGCTGGAGAAGCTCGGCTATCGCAACGCCATCTATTTCGACACCTTTCCCGATGCCGTGGGCCTCGACCCGGTGGCCGAATGCTCGACCAATATCTCCGCCGTCGAAGGCATGTGCCGGGTGCTCGACCGGCTCAACGGCAATGCCGCACTCGATGCGGCGATCGCGGCGCAGGACGCGGTGGCGAGCCAGCGCATCCTGCAGACCGCACTTTATGGTGCGGCATGATCGACGTCGCCGTCGTCGGCAGCCTGCATCTCGACATCATGGTGGCCGCGCCACGCCTGCCGGGGCGTGACGAGACGCTGGTCGGATCGTCCTGGCACACCAAGTGCGGCGGCAAGGGCGGCAACCAGGCGGTGGCCGCGGCGCGGCACGGGGCGCGCACGGCGTTCGGCGGGCAGACGGGGCAGGATGATTTCGGAGACCGGCTGCGCGCCAATCTGCTGGCGGCGGGCGTGGACGCCACGCATGTCGGCAGCGATCCCGCGCAGGGCAGCGGCATGAGTGTCGCCATCAGCGAGGCGGCCGGGGAATATGGGGCGGTCGTGGTATCGGGCGCCAACCTCACCATCGATGCTGCGGCCATCGTGGCGCGATGGGCGGGGCTGTGGGAGGCGAAGGTGCTGCTGCTGCAGAACGAGGTGCCGGAGGCGGTGAGCCTTGCCGCCGCCAAGGCCGCGAAGGCGAAGGGCGCGCAGGTCGTGCTCAATGCAGCGCCGGCGCGGGCGATGTCGGACGCGCTTCTCGGTCTCGTCGACGTGCTGGTCGTCAACCGCGTCGAGGCGGCCATGCTGTCGGGCGAGGACGACATGGCGAAGGCGCTGGCCGCCCTGCATTCGCCGACGCGCGACGTGGTGCTGACGCGTGGCGGCGACGGGCTGATGCTGATGACGCGCGACGGGCGGCGGACCGACATTCCGGCACTGGCTGTGAAGCTCGTCTCCAGTCATGGCGCGGGCGACTGCTTCTGCGGCGCCATGGCGGCGCGGCTGGCGGCGGGGGATGGCATCGAGGCCGCGTGCCGGTTCGCGACGGAGGCGGCGGGGCGGTTCGTGTCGGCGGTGCAGAAAACTTAGTGCCGTCATCCCGGCGAAGGCCGAGATCCAGCTTCTTCTAACAGGTGTGCTGAACCAAAGCTGGGCCCCGGCTTTCGCCGGGGTGACGGACTCTATTTTTGAGAGTTCACCTCCTGTCGAAGATCACGCCCATGGTGAAGAGGAAGCAGCCGTAGGGGCGGAACTCGGAGGTGCGGACGACGCAGAAGCCTTTCTTTGCGGCTTCGTAGAAGGCGAAGCGCTCGAGGGCTTCCATGCCGACGTCCCTGCCCTCGGCCTCGCGGGCGAAGTCATGCACCTCGGCCTGCATGGGCAGCAGCTTCTGCGGCTCGCCCACCACCTGCATGCGCGCGACGGGCGCGGGGATGAAGTCGTCGAGCGGCATGACCGAGAGGATGGCGCGGGTCGCCTGCGGGATGTCGAGACCGGGAAGCTCGATCAGCTTCGCGGTCGCGGTATGGCGCGCCACGTCATGGGCGGGGAAATTGCGGTCGACCAGCACCAGCCGCTCGCCATGGCCCATGGAGGCGAGGCACCACAGGAGATCGGGGCTGAGGGTGGCGGGAATATTCTTCAGCATCGCTGGCTCCGGAGTGTGACTTTTCGCATCAGTGTTGCAGGCGAGGCCGGGCTTGGCAATCGGCGCAAGGACGTCAGCTGTGCAGCCCCGGCGCCTCGTGACCGGTGCTCGCCACATATTCCGAGTAGCCGCCGCCATACCGGTGGATGCCTTCGGGCGTCAGTTCCAGCACGCGGTTCGACAGCGCGGCGAGGAAGTGCCGGTCATGCGAGACGAAGAGCATGGTGCCCTCGTAGTCGGCGAGCGCCTTGATCAGCATTTCCTTGGTCAACAGGTCGAGGTGGTTGGTGGGCTCGTCGAGGACCAGGAAATTCGGCGGATCATAGAGCATGCGGGCCATCACGAGGCGCGCCTTTTCGCCGCCCGAAAGCACGCGGCAGCGCTTCTCGACATCGTCGCCGGAAAAGCCGAAGCAGCCCGCGAGCGCCCGCAGCGAGCCCTGGCCGGCCTGCGGGAAGGCGTGCTCGAGCGACTGGAACACGGTGTGCTCGCCGTCGATCAGCTCCATGGCGTGCTGGGCGAAATAGCCCATCTTCACCGATGCGCCGAGGCTGACGCGGCCATCGTCGGGCTCGGTCGAGCCGGTCACCAGCTTCAAGAGCGTCGACTTGCCCGCGCCGTTCACGCCCATCACGCACCAGCGCTCGCGGCGGCGGATCTGGAAGTCGAGGCCTTCGTAGATGCTGCGGCTGCCGAAACGCTTGTGAACACCCTTGAGTGAGACCACGTCCTCACCCGAGCGCGGTGCGGCCGGAAAATCGAACAGCACCGTCTGGCGGCGGCGCGGCGGCTCCACGCGGTCGATCTTCTCCAGCTTCTTCACCCGGCTCTGCACCTGGGCGGCGTGCGAGGCGCGCGCCTTGAAGCGCTCGATGAACTTGATCTCCTTGGCGAGCATCGACTGCTGGCGCTCGAAGGCGGCCTGCTGCTGGCGCTCGTTGACGGCGCGCTGCTGCTCGTAGAATTCGTAGTCGCCGGAGAAGGTATTGAGCTCGCCGCCGTCGATCTCGACGATCTTGGACACGATGCGGTTCATGAACTCGCGGTCGTGCGAGGTCATCATCAGCATGCCGTCATAGCCCCTGAGGAACTGCTCGAGCCAGATCAGGCTTTCGAGGTCGAGATGGTTCGAAGGCTCGTCCAGCAGCATGGCGTCGGGCCGCATGAGAAGGATGCGGGCCAGCGCCACGCGCATCTTCCAGCCGCCCGACAGGGCGCCGACGTCACCGTCCATCATCTCCTGGGTGAAGCTGAGGCCGTCCAGAACCTCGCGGGCGCGGCTTTCGAGGGCATAGCCGTCGAGCTCCTGGAACTGCGCCTGCACTTCGCCGTAGCGCTCGATGAGATGGTCCATCTCGTCGGCCCTTTCGGGATCGCCCATGGCGGTCTCGAGCTCCTTGAGCTCGGCGGCGACCGCGCTCACCGGGCCCGCGCCATCCATCACCTCGGCCACCGCGCTGCGGCCCGACATTTCGCCCACGTCCTGGCTGAAGTAACCGATGGTGATGCCGCGGTCGACCGAGACCTGGCCCTCGTCCGGTTCCTCGGCGCCGGTGATCATGCGGAACAGCGTGGTCTTGCCCGCCCCGTTGGGGCCGACGAGCCCCACCTTCTCACCCCGGTGCAGGGCCGCCGACGCCTCGATGAAAAGGATCTGGTGGCCGTTCTGCTTGCTGACGCTGTCAATTCTGATCATCTCACCTGGAAACCCGAACCAATGTTTTGCCGCTGGCCTTAAGCCATGTGCCGCGCCGTTGGAAGGGCGGGCGCGCTGGTGCTCTGGGGGGCCTGTTCGCCTGCCGCCGCGCCATGCTAGGAACCACCCGTGGCGTGCCTGCGGACGTCGCACATGGATGAGGGAGAGCCAAGCCGATGACGGCCGATGACGCGACGACCCCGGCCCCGACCCACGGCGCGCCGTTCTGGCTGCGCGAGCTGCCCTATCTCGCGATCCTGGTGCTCACGGCGCTCGGCGTGGCCTATGTCAGCATGACGCGCCAGCCCATCGTCCATTACTGGGATGGGCTCGCGGTCTTCATCGGCATCGTCGGCATCGTCGTGGGCTGGCACGGCCTCACCACCAATCGAGAGCGCTGGCGGCTGGTGTGGACACAGGTGCTGCACTGGGCGGCCTTCCTCGTGGCCATGAACATGGTGTTCCTGCCCAGCGTGCAGTCGCTGCTCAACGCCGATTCGACCAGCCTGCTGGTGCTGTTCCAGCTGGCGCTCGGCACCTTCGTGGCGGGCGTCCACACCGCCTCGGTGAAGCTCGCGATCAACGGCGTCGTCATGGCCCTGATGGTTCCGGCCATCGCCTGGCTCGACCGTTCGGCGCTGATGCTGACGATTCTCGCGACCGTGGCCATTGCCGCCGCCGCGATCATGCTGTGGCGGAAGTTCAACCGGCCGGCATGACGAGGCTGCCGCGGCGTCGCCCCGGTTTTTCAACGAACCCGTTACCAGCCCGCCGAAATCGCCGCTCTGCGTGCATCGCCCGGCGCGTGGCCGCGCGGAAATTCACCCTTGGCTGGCGTATCGCAAGTTGATTGTGACAATCGCCGTTCCTATGACCAAGGAGAGGACGGATCGAACGAGGACCAATGAAAATCGAGATCGAACGCAAGTTTCTGCTTGCGTCGGATCGCTGGCGGGGCTTGGTGCAGCGCAGTGACTATATCCGGGACGGCCTCGTCGCCGTCAGTGACGGGCGCAAGACGCGGGTCAGGATCATCGGCGAGCGGGCAACCCTCACCGTGAAGAGCAAGCGGGTGGCCGGAAGCCGGTACGAATTCGAATATGACATTCCGCTCGACGATGCCGGATTGCTGCTCGAAATCTGCGGCAGCAACACCATTTCCAAGACCCGGCACTATGTGCAGCAGGGCGGCCTCACCTGGGAAATCGACGAGTATGACGGCACCCTGCAGGGTGTGGTGCTGGCCGAGGTGGAACTCGATTCGATCGACCAGCCCTTAGAGATGCCGGACTGGATCGGCGCCGAGGTGACGGGCCACCCCACCTATCGCAAGTTCGACATGCTGCAGGCCCGCCTCGGCACTGCCGGTCCGGGCCAGCGGTGATCAGCCCGCGGAGCTATTCCCCGGCGGCGAGGCGCTGCGCGCTGAACTCGGCGGCATATTGCTCGATGATGGCGGCCAGCTGTTTCGAGGCGACGATGGCGAGGGCGGTCTCGAGGTTGCACAGCCGCACGGTGCGCTCCCGCATCTCTTCGAAACTCTTCAGCTGGCGTTCGACGAACATCGGATACACGTCGACGAGACAGGTCTCGCCCGCCACGCTGCGGATGCGCTGGAACTCGAAGCTGCCGATGGGCCGCGCCTGCACCTTGCCGACCAGGCCCGCCTCCTCCAGCGCCTCGCGCGCCGCCACCTCTTCCGGCGGCAATCCGCGAATGAGGTTGCCCTTGGGAATGATCCACCGCCCGCTGCCGCGGCTGGTCACCAGATACACATCGGGAGAGCCATCGGCGCTGGGCCTGATCGGCAGGGCCGCAATCTGTCGGAGCATTCAGGACGTCCAGTCGGAAAACATGATTCGAAAGTTCATTATGGAAGCGTTCGCCGTCACACACTCGACATTTATCGGGGGTGCGACCACAGTGAACGGCACCATCCACAAGGGGTTTGCCGCATGACCGGGGACGCAGCAGCGAGGCCGGCGCCGCCCGCTCCGGCCCAGGGCGCAGCCCCACCGCCGGCGCGCGAAGTCGAGGTCAAGTTCCATGCCGACGCCGCCATCCTGGCGGCAGTGCGCGCCGCCTGCCAGGACCTGGGCGCCGCGGTGGGCGTCGAGAAGGAGCTGGTCTCCACCTATTTCGACACGCCCTCGCGCGACCTGCAGCGCAGCGGCCTGACCCTGCGGGTGCGCCGCAAGGGCCGCGCCGTCCCGCTGCTCGGCACCAAGTGGAGCGCCCCGGCGGGCGAGGATCCCTTCGCGCGGGGTGAAATCGAAGTGCGCTCGCCGCAGGGCCTGCCCGACATCGAGCTGTTCGTGCCGGAGCTGCGCGACCGGCTGAAGGCCGCGGTGGGCGACAGGCCCCTGGCGCCGGTGTTCGAGACGCGCTTCAAGCGCCGCACCGCGATCCTCCGCCACGGGCTTTCGGACATCGAACTGGCCCTCGACGAAGGCCATGTCGTTGCCGGGGACCAGCGCCTGCCGCTGGCCGAGGTGGAACTCGAACTGAAGACCGGCACCGCCACCGACCTCGTCGCCTGCGCGCGCGGCCTGGCACAGGCTTGCGGCCTGTCGCTCGCGTTCGAGGCCAAGGCGGCGCGCGGCTACCGGCTGGCGCTTGGCCTCGTGCCGCAGCCGCAGAAGGCGCAGCCGGTGGCGCTTTCCCCCACCACCAGCTTCGACGACCTGGTGGCGGCGGTGATCGCCGGCAGCCTCGCACACTTCACCTCGAACTGGGCGGCGCTGCGCCAGTCGGACGCGCCGGAGTCCATTCATCAGCTGCGGGTGGCGCTGCGCCGCATGCGCAGTGCGCTGGGGATCTTCCGCAAGGTGGTGGCGCTGCCCGAACTCGAGGACATCCGCGCCGAGGCCCGGCGCATCGCCTCGGCGCTGGGTCCGGCGCGCGAGAGCGATGCCTTCCGCGCCAATGCCCTCGCCGGCCCGCTGCGCGGCCAGCCGCAGCGGCTCGCCGAGGCGGCCCTGCTGCTCGATGCGGTGGAGGCGCGGCGGGCGGAAAGCTATGTGGCGGCGCGGCGCGTCATCGACGAGCCGGCGACGACGCTGTTCGTGCTCGAGGTCCAGACCTTCCTCGCCAGGCGCGCCTGGCGGACGGCGCTGAGCCCGGCCGATCTCGGCCTTCTGACCTCGGAAGCGAGAGGCTTCGCCGCCGCGGTGCTGACGCGGCTGCGGCGGCGCGCGCTGAAGCGCGGCAAGCACCTGCCCGACATGCCCGACGCCGAACGCCACGAACTGCGCATCGCCCTCAAGAACCTGCGCTATGCCGCGGAGTTCTTCGGCGGCCTGTTCGACGATCCCAAGCAGCTGCGGCAGTTCCTGCGCATCGTGGCCGACCTGCAGGAGGACCTCGGCGCCCACAATGATGCCGCGACGGCCGAGAGCTTCATCCAGTCGCTCGAACTCCCGCCCGTCCCTTCGGCGCATTTCTCGGCGGGCTACCTGCTAGGCTTCTACCGCCACGCCACGCTCACCGCCGATGCACATATCGGCAAGAAGTGGAAGAGCTTCAGACGAGCCGCGACCTTCTGGGAGTGAGCACTGCGGCCGTGGCGCCGGCAAGCACCGATCAGCCGCGACGGGTGCGGATGCCGTGCTCGGTGACGATCGCATCCATGGCGATGTCGTGGTCCAGCGGCTGGAAGCTCGCCAGCGCCTGCAGTTCGTAGCCGACGCCGAAAACCCGCGGGCGCGGAACAAGGGAAGCCAGCGTGCGATCGAAGAAGCCGCCGCCATAGCCGAGCCGGTAGCACTGCGGATCGAAGCCCACCACCGGCGCGATCGCCACATCGGGAACGACCGTGGCGCCGCCCGCGGGAATGGGGATGTTCCAGACGCCGCGCGCCAGCGGCTCGCCCTCCTTCCAGCTGCGGAATGACAGCGGCCGGCCCTTCTCGACGACGACCGGGAGCGCGCAGGTGCCGCCTTGCCCCGCGATGCGGTTCATCCACGGCCTGAGGTCCGGCTCGCCGCGGAACGGCCAGTAGACGCTGACGATCAGGCCACGCACGCCGATGACCTGCGACAGGCCCTCAGCGATGCGCGCACTCCACTGGGCGCGCTGGTCAGGCGTGGCCGCGAGCCGCGCCGCGATCAGCCGCTGGCGCTCCTCCTTGCGCCAGCGCATCACCTCGGCGCGGTCGACGGGTTCGGTCATGGCAGGGTCTGCCTTGCTGTTGCGGAACGCAGTGTACCGCCGCAGGCGATGCGCCGTCGGCCAAATCCAATGCAGCGCGTGCAGTGGCCCATGCCGCCCCGACCGGTCTCGCGCCGCGGCGACCGCTCGGGACGTGGCGGCGCTGACAACCGTGGCGCAACGCGTCCGGAGCACTCGACATCGCCGGACAGACTGCCGCACGAGGCCCACCCCAGGGGCTTCGTCCAATCGGGGTGACACCGCAAGTTGAAACACCGGTGCAGGGCCCGCGCTGCGGGCCGTGGGGGCGCGTGGAACTCCGTGCTATAACCGCTGCCGTGGACCTGTCCTGCCGACGCCGCGAGGGGCACTCTCAGCACTGAGGAGCGATCCGGATGCGAGTCGTCATTTTTGCCCCCTCCGACGTTCATTCGCTGGAACTCGCCGGGCTGATGGATGTGTTCGCCGAAGCCAATGGCCGGGTTTCCGAAACTCGCTACGCCGTCGAGATCGTGGCGGAAGACGAACGGCCCATCCGCTGCGGCTCAGGCCTGAGGGTGCTGCCGGACGCGACGTATCAGTCCGTCGAGGATGCGCCGGACACGCTGCTCGTCGCCGGCAGCGTCGGCGTTCCCCGAACCCCGCACCGCGACATCATTGCCTGGCTGAGCCGGATCGGCCCCCTGGCCCGCCGTCACGGTTCGGTGTGCACCGGCGCCTTCCTGCTGGGCGACGCGGGGCTGCTGGACGGTCACCACGTGACCACGCATTGGCAGTATGCCCCCCTGCTCGCCGAGCGCTTCCCGAATGCCCATGTGGACGGCGACCGGATCTTCGTCCGCGATGGAAGTCTGGTCACCTCCGCCGGAACCAGTGCGGCGATCGATCTTGGCCTCTCGCTGGTCGAGGAGGATCTCGGGCGCGATGTGGCGCTTTACGTCGCCCGCCGCCTCGTGGTATTCCTCAAGCGGCCGGGAGACCAGTCCCAGTTCAGCGTGCACCTCGCGGCGCAATCGCTCGACCGGAGCCGGCTGAACGACATCCAGAAATACATCCTCAATCATCTGACGGCGGACCTCTCGGTCACGGCGCTGGCCGGAATTGCCGCGATGAGCGCCCGGAACTTCACGCGCGTCTTCACGCAGGAGGTGGGGATGACGCCGTCCGACTACGTCAACCTGACGCGTGTCGACGTTGCGCGCCTGCTCCTTGAAGGCAGCCGGCTGTCGATCGACGCGGTGGCCGCCAAGTGCGGCTTCGGCTCTGCCCGGGCGATGCGCCGCATCTTTCTGGCCGTCCTCGGGGTCTCGCCATCGGAGTATCGCGAGCGCTTTCGGACCGCGGGCGACGGCTCGCGGTAAAACTTGTCCGGAAGTGACTGATGATTGTCCGGAAACGGCCCCGCCGGCGGATTGCCCCGCCGCGCCAAAGCGGCTGATGCTGAAGCGAACGCAGCCTGCTTCTTCGTCTTCAACCGCCGGCGCCCATTCCAGTCGCTGGCCATCGGACGGTACGGGACCACGACATGAATATGGACGCCCTGCTCGTGATCGTCGGGATCGTCACGTCCAACAAGGACAGCAACGCCGTCACCGACATCTACAGACTGGCCGCCGACCTGCAGCGCACTTACGGACATTGTTCCCGGTGCGAGCTCATCACGCTAATCGAACACAGCATCATTGAAATCGGAGGGGCCGCGGAATGGCGGAGCGCCGAAGCGTCTGGCGAAACGTTGCCCCAAGCGGATGCACGCGCGCATCCGACCTCGTGCTTCCAGCCGTTCACCAGGGATGACAGCAATGGGATCCATGCACCAGCCGATCATCTCCGCGACAATCCGGTTCGCGGAACTCTACGATGCGAAAGGCCAACGGATCTATGTCGGGTGTGTCATGAAGGCAGGCTCGGAGTGGGTCGAGGTGAGCGTGCCCGAACACCTCGACCTCAAGGGGCAACTGTGGGTGAGCTTTCCTCCCTCCCCGACCAGCCACCGCGCGAGGGCTGAGTGGCGCGCGGCGGATCGGATCGGGCTGGTCTATCTCGAAGGGGGGCCCTCCGAGGAGCAATTCGCCGGCATTCCCGGCCTGATCGACCTGCGCCCCGCCTGCGAGATGCGCCGCCTGGCGAAGCCTTGATGCCCGGCGGAAACCGAGTTCCCGCCCCTTCACGAAACGATGAGTTGCAACCTCCGAGAGGGCAAGGGTAGCGTCGTTCGCATCCTGGAGGAGAACGTCATGGTTCGTGGGAAACTCGCATCCGCCGCCGTTTCTGCAGCGTTGTTGATCGCCCTTGCCGGCTTCCCCGGCCTGGCCGACGCCTGCACCCGCATCCTGTGGAATGACAACGGCTATGCCGTCATGGTCGGGCGGACCATGGACTGGCCCGAGAGCACCCAGCCCATCCTGACGGTGTTCCCGCGCGGCCTCCAACGTGACGGGGGCATGGCCGGCAAGGACGCCGTCGTCGCCGACAACCCGGCGCGCTGGACCACCAAGTATGGCAGCGTGGTGACAACCGTCTACGGCATCGGCACCGCCGACGGCATGAACGAGAAGGGGCTGGCGGCGCACATGCTCTACCTCACCGCCACCGACTTCGGCGCGCGTGACGCGGGCAAGAAGGGTGTGCAGGCCGGTCTCTGGGGACAATATGTGCTCGACAATGCCGCCACCGTGGAGGAGGCCCTCAAGCTGCTCGAGGACGTCCAGGTTGTGATGGTGGAGGCCAATGGCCACAAGGCCACGGTGCACCTCGCCATCGAGGACGCCACGGGCGATTCCGCCATCATCGAATACATCGACGGCAAGCCGGTCGTTCACCACGGCCGCGAGTTCCGGGTGATGACCAACGATCCGACCTATGATCAGCAGCTGGCACTGCTCAAGGCGCAGGATTATTCCAAGCCCGGCAGCAACGTCCCGCTGCCCGGCAACGTGAACGCCGTCGACCGCTTCCAGCGCGCCAGCTACTTCCTCGGCAACCTGCCGAAGCCGGCCAACGAGCGCGAGGCGGCGGCCAGCATCCTCTCCATCGCGCGCAACGTTTCCGTACCCTTCGGCGCGCCCTACAAGGGCTTCGGAATCTACAACACCGAATACCGCACGGCTGCCAACCTCACCGACAAGATCTATTATTTCGAGCTGACCAACAGCCCCAGCGTGATCTGGACCGATCTGTCGGCGATGAACCTCGAGCCGGGCCAGCCGGTGCGCGTGCTGGACCCCGACAACGTCGATCTTTCCGGCAACGTCATCGGCAGCTTCCGGGCGGCACCCGCGCCGTTCTGAGCCGAGGCCGTCGCGGCGCGTTGCGAAAAGTGACGGTTCAATAGGCCGTCCATCCGCCGTCCGAGGCGACAAGGGCGCCGGTCATGTCGCTCGCCTCGCGCGAGGCGAGGAAGAGGATGACGGCGGCCTGCTCCCAGATGGTGGATGGCCGGGCGATCAGCGGGCCCGGCTTGACCATCGGTCCTGCGGCGGGCTTGGGCCTGTCGCCACGCTCCGACAGCATGTCCATGGCACGCGCCAGCATCGGCGTTTCGGTGGCGCCCATGTTGGCGGAATTGCAGCGGATGCCGTGGGGCGCATAGTCGATGGCGATCGATCGCGTCAGCCCGTTCACCGCATGCTTGCTGGCGACATAGGCGGGCGTTCCGGCACTTCCAGTCAGCCCCGTGGTCGATCCCACGTTCACGATGGCGCCGCCGCGGCGCTGGTCCACCATCTGGCGGAGTTCGGCCGCGCAGGCGAACATGGTGCCCATGACGTTGATGCCGATGGTGCGCTCGAGGTAGCGGTCGGAGGCGAGGTGCAGGGGCGCTGGCCTTGCATCATCGCCGCCATCCATCACGCCGGCGGCGTTGATCGCCACGTCGAGGCCGCCGAAAGCCTCCACCGCCGCGGCGACCATGCGCGCGCAGTCATCGCGGCGCGTGATGTCGGCGGCGATGCCGACGGCACGGCCGCCCACCGCTGCGAGCTCCGCCGCTGCCTCCGCCGCCGCGGCGGCGTCGACGTCGCAGATCACCACCGACGCATCCTCGCGCGCGGCGCGGGTGGCGCAGGCGAGGCCCATGCCGCTCGCCCCGCCGGTGACGAGCATCACCTGGCCCGAGAAGCGTCGTGCGACGAAAGTCTGCGGATCGACTGGCGGCATGGCGATGCTCATGACGTGCTCCTCAAGGCTGCGGGCCCCTGGCCGCCATGGGCCAGCGTGGCGGTGACGGTGTCGGCGATGGCGGTGGCGAGATCGGCCCGGCGGTAGCCCAGCGCCGCCATGGCCGGGGCGGGATCGAGGCCCAGGTCCGACTCCTGCCAGCGCGCGACGTCGCGCGGGTCATAGCCGGTCTCGATGCCTTCGGCGGCGAGGCGGGCGCACTGGGCCTCGGCCTGCCGCTGCGCGGCGGCGGGGTCGGCCGCGACGAATTCAGGGATTGCGCCAAGGGCTGACGCGAAGTGGCCGTAGATCGTCCGGTAGCTGAGGTTCTCGCCGCCGATGGGCCAGGTCGCGTGGCCCCTGCCCCAGGACACCGCACCGAGTGCGGCAGCCGCCACCTGTTCGGCCGTGACGCAGGCGGTGACGCCGCCCGGCACCGCGACCGGGCCTGGCGCGCGGAGCTTGTCCATGACATGGCCCCACAGCGTGCCGCGGCCGGGTGCCCCGCCGAAGATATAGGGGAGTTCGAGCACGTTCACCGCCATCTCCGGCCCGGCGAGCGCGAAGGCCATGTCCATCTGTTCCTGGCGCGACAGCGGATAGGGGTTGCGCGCCAGGTCGACGAGGCCGGTGCGCGACCGTGCGAGCGCGGTGTAATAGGAGCCGAAGATCACCAGGTTGCCGGCGCCGGCCCGCTTCATCGCGGGAACGAGCCGCGCCATCGGCGTCACGTTGCGCGCCCGGAAGGCAGCGATGACCGGCGCCCTGTCGGCGAAGCGGCCATCGGCGCCTGCGGCGTGGATCACGCAATCAGCCCCTTCGAGCAAGGCGGCGAGTTCGTCTTCACGGCAGATGTCGGTGTTGCAGATTTCGACACGGACGCCATCCGGCATCGATCCGGGCGGCGGCGGCGCGAGACCCACCGCGACCGCCTCATGGCCCGCCGCACGCAGCGCCCGGCAGGTGAAGTAGCCGAGGAAGCCGGTACCTCCGATTATCACGATGCGCATTGCGTGCTCCTCAGGGCCGGGCCAGCGCCAGCCAGCCGTCCGCCATCATCTCGACGCCGAGCGCCACCTGCAGGACGCCGAAGACGGCGCCCAACACCAGCAGCGGCGTCATGCCGATGCGCGCCATGAACCCGTGTGCCGCGCGCATGCCGATGTAGTTCAGCACCAGCATCAGGCCGGCGATGGCCAGCACCACGAGCTTCTCCGGCGGCGAATTGAAGAAGGCCACGAAGATGATGAGAATGCCCACCCCGCGCGGTGTCACGATGGTGGGGAAGGCGAGCGGCGAGACGGCCAGCTGCAGCGGCGCCGGCGCGGGCCCCGGGGCCGCCTGCTGCGCCCTGCCCGCCCCCTGCGGCATGAGCGGCAGAAGTGCGGTCAGCGTCACGATCAGGCCCGCCGCCAGGATGAGCGAACCGTTCTGGATGCCCCAGGCCTCGAGCATGGCCGCACCGAGGAACACCGCGACCGCCAGCGCACAGAAGGACAGGAGTGCCGCGCGGCGCGCAACGGCCGTGCGCGTGCGCTCGTCCATCTGTGCGGTCAGCGCGGCGAAGGCGGGGATGACGCCAATCGGCCCCATCATGTTGAACAGCAGCGGGAACAGTTTCGCCGCCATGGTGCCGAGCATCATGCTGGGTTCCATCAGAGCCCCCAATAGAGACTGAGTTGCAGTGTGCTCCATGGCTTGTCGGCGCCGATGCTGCGCAGTGCGGCACCCGGCAAGGCATAGGATGCGATGGTCTGGAGATAGAGATTGCGGCTGATCGCCCAGCGGCCGGTGAGGGTGAATTCCTGGCCGAGATTGTGCGAGGTGAGGCTCGAGATGGCCGGATTGCTGCCGAGGTTGTTGAGCTGCGGCGCCGTCAGCCGGTGATAGTCGAAGGTGACGTTGAGCTGCTCCACCGGCACGAGGTTCAGCTGGATGCGTTCGGTCGCCAGATTGGAGTTGGTCGTGACCTTGCCGAAGTTGATGCCCTGCAGCCAGATGCCGAGGCCGGTGTTGAGCAGCGGGTCCCAGCGCTCATAGGTCCTGGTGTGGGGATCATCGCCGGAGAAGGCGGAATAGCGGAACGACAGGCTGGGCGTCCACGGCAGGTCGCGCGCGATGTAGCCGATGGTGCCGTAGCCGGCCCAGGCCGACATCGCATAGTCGGGATGCCACTGGTGGCCGAACTCGCCCTCGACGAACACACCGTCGGTGAGCAGGTTCTTCCACAGCAGGTGGGCGGCCACCGTGTTCAGCCCCTGGCGCGGCAGGTCGAGTCCGTCGGGATTGGCATAATGCTGGTCGGAGCTGGTGATGGTGATGGCCGTGGCATCGAACGTGACGTTGTCGTTGACGGCATAACCCAAGTTGGCGCCGAGGTAGCCGCTGTGGGTATCGGTCTGCGCCAGCTCGCTCGGATCGATGTAGAAGGCGTTGCCCGTCCATGACCCGAAGCGCCCGCTGGCGAGAACCGAGACCTGGCTCGCCAGGCGGGGGCCCAGATAGGTGGCGCCGCGCTCGCCGGCATTGACCGAGCCCTTCACGAGATTGACGAGGAAGCCGTCGTTCAGCGTGAAGGTCTGGCCGCCCACCGACAGCTTGGCGAAGTTCCGCGTGTCGGGATCGACGTAGAGGAGGCCGGCATAGGCCTTCTCGATCTTGTCGAAGTCGCGCGTCTGGTCGGTGTAGATGTCCTGACCTACCGACCAGCTCTTCATGCCGGTCAGCGCGCCGAACGCGTAAAGCGGCGCATCGCCGAGCTGGGTGGCGAAGCCGCCGCCGAGTTCGAGGCTGCCTTCGGTCCACGCCGTCGAGGCGCCCGGCAGGTGGCCCGCCAGAGGATTATAGGCATTGAACAGTGCGGGCTGGCCGAACCAGGCATTGCCGTCGGAATAGACGCCGAGGCCGCCCGCCACGATGGCGGTGAACAGGCTGCGGTCGCTCTTGTAGAGGACGGGGAAGTCGGCGAGGTTGCCCGCCAGAACGCCCTGGGGCAGCTTGTCGGCCAGCTGCTTCGGCGCCGCATCGACGAGCAGCCGGAGGCGGACGGCGTTGGCACCGAGCGGCAGGAGATCATAGGTGACCTTGCGCACGGAGGCCTCGCTTTCGATGCGGGCGATCAGGCGCGTCACCTGGATGACGTCGAAGCTCTGCCCGACGAGTCCCGCAGCAAGCCGCTGCACGGCGGCGAGAGCCTCGGCATCGCGCGCCGCGTCGCCGCTCGGCGTCTTGATCTCGACGCTCAGCGCCGCGATGGGAACATTTTCGCTGTGGCCCGGCTGCGGCAGGTAGTTGGGCTGGGTGGAGGCTTCCTGGGCGCGGGCGCCGGAACTTGCAAAAGCCGCCGCCACGAGGATGGCGGCGGCTGCGCGGGCCCAGTGCTTCCGGGCGCCCCGCCTCACTTGCCGAAGAGACGCACGACGTTGCCGCCGCCATGGACGTTGATGGTCTGGCCGCTCACCCAGGCGCTTGCCGGAGAACACAGCCACAGCATCGCGTTGGCGACGTCCTCGGGCGCACCCGGCCGGCCGGTGAGATTGTCGGGGTGCGACAGCCTTTCCTGCATCTCGGGGTCGATGCCGGCATCGGCGTAGCCGGCCGTCATCACCGTGCCGATCAGCACGTTGTTGACCCGCACCTTCTTGGCCAGCATGTGGGCGACCGACACCATCATCTGGTTCAGCGCCGCCTTCGCCGTGCCATAGGCCAGGATGTCATAGGCGGGGGCGGCCGAGGACATCGAGCCCGAGTTGGTGATGGTGGCGTTCTTCGCCTTCAGCAGATGCGGCAGGCAGGCCATGCTCATGCGGTAGGCGCTGATGGTATTGAGCTTGTAGGAGGCGATGAAGGCCTCCTCCGTCACTGCCATCGGATCCTCGTGCCGGCCGCCCCAGCCGACATTGTTGACGAGGGTGGAGATGCCGCCGAAGGCCTTGACCGCCTGTTCGACCACCGCGTCGATGTCGTCGAGGGAGGTCACGTCGCATGTGATGCCGCGACAGTCGTTGCCGGTGAGCTTCTGAATGGCGGCCGCGGTGTCGCGCGCCATGTCGCCGTTGAGATCGGCGATCATCACTTTGGCGCCGGCGCCCGAGAGCGTCCTGGCGATTCCGGCGCCGATGTTCTGGGCGCCGCCGGTGATGATCACGTTGTGGCCGTTCATGCGGAAGTCGGCGAAGGCATCGAAGGTCATTGCAGTGTCCATGATGGAGGGATGGGGCTCAGTCGAGTTCCTGGATGCCGCCGCCCGAGACGGTGAGCACCTGCCCGCTGATCCAGCTGGCCGCCGGCGAACACAGGAACAGTGCGGCATTGGCGATGTCCTCCGCCTCGCCGAGGCGGCCGAGTGGCGTGTGCTTCAGCATCGCCGTCTCGATCTCGGGGGTGAGCACGGTCGCCAGCGCATCGGTCTTGATCGCGCCGGGTGCGATGCAGTTCACGCGGATGCCCATCGGCCCGAGGTCGAAGGCGATGTTGGCGGTGAGATGGTTCACCGCGGCCTTCGAGGAGCCGTAGGAGGCCATGCGGACATTGGTGTTCTCGCCCGCCATGGAGGAGATGTTGAGCACCGCACCGCCGCCCGCCGCCTTCATGTGCGGCGCCGCGAGCTGCGTGAGGCGGAACAGCGCGAAGACATTCAGCTTGTAGGCCCACTCGAAATCGCTCATCGGCATGTCGAAGGGCTTGGGGCCGCCGCCGCCGGCATTGTTGACCAGCAGCGTGAGCTTGCCGAACGTCTTCGTCGCCGCATCGACCGCGACCACGAGATGCGCTTCTTGCGTGACATTGCACTCAAGCCCGATGGCCTTGCCTCCGTGCTTGCGGATCTCGGCGGCAACGGCCTCGGCGCCGTCGAACTTGAGGTCGGTCACGACAACCGCAGCGCCCGCTTCGGCGAACAGCTTCGCGATCGCCCGGCCGATGCCGGCCGCCGCGCCGGTGACGAGCGCCACCTGGCCTTCGAGCATGAATCTTCCGGTGACCGACATGCGTGCTCCTTCGTCCCCAGCGTCGGGCGGCACATTACGCCTTGCGGGTGAACTGCGAAGGCGCTTGCTACCCAAATTGGGCCGCTGCCCCGGGCGCGCGCTGCGACGCCTGCGGGGAGCATTTTCCTCACCTCCTGACGTGCTGCCGCAACGGCATGGGCCCTTGGTGGCGCACGATCACGGACGCGATCATTCGCATGGCGCGGATGACGCCAGCGGTTTGGATTTCACACTCGAATCTGGTAATTTCCGTCAATCAGTCGTGATGCAAGCGAGGTTCGGACCGTGTCGGCAGCAAACGAGAGTGAAAACGATATGGCACCGGCAGGCAGCGGCCGCCGCGGCTTCCTCGCAGCAGGTGCATCGCTTCTTGCCACCACGCTTCTGTCGCGCGTGCTGTCGCCCGCCATGGCCGAGGGCAAGCGGCCGCCCAACATCCTCTACATCATGGCCGACGACCTCGGCTGGAAGGACGTGGGCTTCCACGGCTCCGACATCGAGACGCCGGTGCTCGACGGGCTGGCCAGGGCCGGCGCTCAGTTCGACGAATTCTATGCCCAGCCGATGTGCACGCCGTCGCGCGCCGCCTTCCTCACCGGGCGTTACCCGATGCGCTACGGGCTGCAGAGCGGCGTCATCCCCTCGGCGGGCAGCTATGGCCTGACCACCGACGAATACCTGCTGCCGCAGCTCCTCAAGGACACGGGCTACGAGACGGCACTCGTGGGCAAGTGGCACCTGGGCCACGGCAAGATGGAATACTGGCCGCGGCAGCGCGGCTTCGACCACTTCTACGGCGCGCTGGTGGGCGAGATCGACCATTACAAGCATGCCTCGCACGGCGTGCGCGACTGGTATCGCGACAACAAGCCCATCGTCGAGCAGGGCTATGACAACACGCTGTTCGGAGACGAGGCGGCGCGCCTCATCCGCGAGCGCAAGACCGACAAGCCGCTGTTCCTCTATCTCGCCTTCACCGCTCCGCATTCGCCCTTCCAGGCGCCGGAGCCGTATGTGAAGCGCTATGCCCACATCAAGGACGAGCAGCGCCGGCTCTATGCCGCGATGGTCACCGCGATGGACGATGCGGTGGGCCACGTGCTGAAGGCGCTCGACGCGAAGGGCATGCGCGAAGACACGGTGATCGTGTTCCAGTCCGACAATGGCGGCGTGCGTTCGGCCCTGTTCGCGGGCGAATCGAAGGTGGAGGGCGATCTGCCCGCCGACAACGGCCCCTACCGCGAAGGCAAGGGCACGCTTTACGAGGGCGGCACGCGCGTCGTCGGCTTCATGAACTGGCCCGGCCACATCAAGCCCGGCGTGGTGCAGGGGCTGTCGCATGTCGTCGACATGTATCCCACGCTCGCCGCCATCGCCGGCGCGCAGATGGAGAAGAACAAGCCGCTCGACGGCATGAACCTGTGGCCGGCGATCAGCGGGGGCACGAAGACGCCGCGCCAGGAGGTCGTCTACAACGTCGACCCGACCGGCGGCGCGGTGCGCGAGGTCGACATGAAGCTGGTCTGGGCGGCAGGGCTTCCCGGCAAGGTCGAACTCTTCGACATCGCCAAGGACCCGGGCGAGACCACCAATCTCGCCGACCAGAATCCCGAGCTGGTGAAGAGCCTGCAGGCGCGCATCGTGGGCTTGTCGAAGGAGATGAAGCCGCCCCTCCTCATCATGGAGGCGATCACGCTCACCTTCGGCGCGCCCCCCGTGGCGGCGGACCCATCCTCGATGTTCAACGAACTCGGCGACTAGGGCCCGGGGGCTTTCCGACAGCGGGTAGCCTTTGCGCCGCCGTGGCCGGCGCGCTAAGGAGGCAGCGCCAGCCAACCGCGAGTCCGTCGACAGAATGTCCCAGATCCACCGCCAGACCCTGCAGCGCGCCCTGGCCCTGCACCAGCAGGGACAGCTGGCGCAGGCCATCCGGCAATACGACATGGTCCTGGCGCTGGACTCCGGCAATTTCGACGCCCTGCAGCTCAAGGGACTGGCCCTCTACCAATCCGGAGAGGCTCGCGTGGCGATCGATCTGCTGAACAAGGCGATCAGGCGCAAGGCCGACATGCCGCAGGTCTACAACAACCGCGGACTTGCGCAGCAGGCCTTGGGAAACCGCGCCGCGGCGCTGCAGGATTTCAGCAAGGCGATCTCCCTCGCGCCCAGTTATGCCGAGGCGCATTGCAACAAGGGCATCGTGCTGCGCGAGATGAAGCGCCTCGAGGAGGCCACGGCATGCTGCACACAGGCCCTGAAACTCAACCCGAACATGCCCGCCTTCTACAATGCGCTGGGTGTCGTGCGGTCCGACGCAGGTGACTGGACCACGGCCATGGGGCTGTTCGAAACGTCCCTCGCGCTTCAGCCGGCGGACGTCGGTGTCATCGTGAACCGCGCCAATGCGCTGCGCGAGATGAAGCGCCACGCCGAGGCCCTGGCCGGATACGATCAGGCGATCCGCCTGCAGCCGCGCCACGCCGAAGTCTACAGCAACCGGGGAAGGGTGCTGCTATCCATGGCCCGGCTGGACGAGGCGCTCGCCAGCTTCGAGACTTCGATCATCCTTAACCCGAATTATGCCGAAGCCCACAGCGGGCGCGCCACGGTTCTCACCGAACTCAATCGTCTGGAGGAAGCTGTGGCAAGCTGCGACAGGGCGATCGCACTCGCGCCGGACCAGCCGTCGGCCTACGCCAACCGTGGCAATGCACTCCTCAAGGGCATGCGCCCCGGGGAGGCGCTGGCGAGCTATGATCGCGCACTGGCCCTCAGTGGTGGAACTGCCGACATCCACTGCAATCGCGCCGCCGCCCTGCTGGAATTGAATCGGGACGCAGAGGCGCTGGCGAGCTGCAATGCCGCCCTGGCCTTGCGGCCCGATCATCCCGCAGCCCATTCCGTTCGCGCCCGGGCCAACCGCGACCTGATGCATCTTGCCGACGCGGCGTCCGACATCGCGACGCATCTGCGCCTCCAGGCGGCGGGCGATGCGGCCGAGGAGGGCCTGGCCGCGGACTGGGCCAGACTGCTCTCGGTCGACGCCATACCCGGCGTCTATGACAGCGAGGAGCACCTGCAGGAGACGCGGCGCAGGGTGGAGGACACCCTCGATGATCTGCTGTTCCGCCTCGCGGAGCCGCACACCCCGTCGGCCGCGCTCTCGCCCGTCTCGGCCTCCGCCCTCACCATGCTGACCGGCTTCTACCTCGCCTATCACCAGGAGAACGACCGCGAAACGATGCGCAAGCTGTCCACAGCCGCGCGCCGGCTTCTGGGACATGCGCAACAGGAGCCGTCGCAGCGGCGTGCAGGCGGCGGTCCGATCCGCGTCGGCATCGCGTCCCAGCGCCTGCGCAACCACAATGGCGCCAACTGGGCTTATGAGTGGTTCGCCCGGCTGCCGCGCGGCGACTACGAATTTTTCACCTATAATTTCGAGGCGCTGGAAGACGATCTCTCGGGCAGGTTCGCAGCCCTCGGCAAGCATCGGCAGCTGAGCTTCCGTGCAACCAGCATGGCTTCCGTTCTGCAATGCATGCGGGCGGACCAGCTCGATGCGCTGATGCTGCCCGATGTCGGCATGACGCCGACGAGCCGTTTTCTCTCGCTGCACCGCATCGCTCCTCTGCAGTTCACGGCCTGGGGTCACCCCGTCACCTCGGGTTCGGCGGAAATCGACGCCTACCTGTCGAGTGACCTGATGGAGCCAGCCGAGGCGCAGGACCATTATACCGAGCGCCTCGTGCGCCTGCCGAACCTCGCGCTCTATCTCGAGGAGCGCAGCCGGCCCGGCGGCGAGACACGGAACTTCGGCCTGCCGGACGGCCGCGTGCTCTATGGCTGCCTGCAGTCGACGTACAAGTACCTGCCGCGCCACGACGGCATCTACCCGGAGATCGCGCGAGAGGTACCGGAGGCACTCTTCGTGTTCGTCGAAGGCTCGGCGGACTACATGACGCAAATCATGCGCCGCCGCCTGGATCGGGCCTTTGCCGCCCGCGGCCTCGATGCAGCCCGCCACGTGCTGTTTCTTCCGCGCCAGACGGGACGCGACTTCGACGCGCTGATGCGGCAGATGCACGTGAATGTCGACAGCATCGGCTGGTCGGGCGGCAACACCAGCCTCACGGCGATCTTCTCGGGCCTGCCCCTGCTGACCATGGAAGGACGTTTCATGCGCGGGCGGCACACGTCTGCCATGTTCGCGATGATGGGCGCTGCCGAACTGGTGGCGCGGTCGCGCGAGGACTACGTGCAGAAACTCGTCGCCATGGGTCGCGACCGGGACTACCGCAGCCACGCCGCGGAACTGATCCGCGCCAATGCCCCGCAACTGTGCCGCGATTCAAGCGTGGTCACCGCCCTCGACGGCTTTCTCAAGAGCCGCTGCGCGACATGAGGCCGTGCTTGCGCGGGTGGCCCGGCCACCCCGACCGGCCTCGCCGCCAGTGCTGGCGCAGCGGCCGGCCAGGCACCGATCGTCGCGTGAGACCAACGGGCCCGACGGCCGCCGCCTCGTCCGCAGCGAAAGCCTTCGCCTCGAAAGCGTCCACGGCGTATGGGACGTGGCGATGAAAGGGATCCGCGCGATGCATCTCCCGACGCGCCACGGCGTGGGCCCCACCTGCGTCGCGCTGCCCCCTGGCCCGTGGCCCACGGTGCTGGACTTCCTGGCCGAGCGCATGCCGCACGTCCCGCGCGAGACATGGGCCGAGCGGCTGCGCAGCCAGTCGGTGCTGAACGCCGACGGCCAGCCCGTGCCGCTCACGCAGCCCTACACGCCGCACATGCGGGTGTTCTACTACCGCCACATCGCGGACGAGCCGCAGCTGCCGGAACGGGCCCACATCGTGTTCGAAGACGACCATTTGCTGGTGGCCGACAAGCCGCACTTCATGCCGGTCACGCCCGGCGGGCAATATGTGCAGCAAAGCCTGCTCGTGCAGATGAAGAACCTGACGGGCCTTGACGAACTGGCGCCCCTGCATCGCATCGACCGCGAAACCGCGGGCCTGGTGCTGCTGGGCAAGCGCCCGGCCGACCGCGACGCCTACCACGCGCTGTTTCGCCAGCAGCATGTCCACAAGACCTACCACGCCGTCGCCGCCTTTCGCGCCGGGCTGACGTGGCCCCGCACCCACACCAGCCGCCTGGTGACGGGCGAGCCCTTCTACCGGATGCAGGAGGTGCCGGGCGCTCCCAACAGCGAGACCCGCATCAGCCTGTTGCGCAGCGACGGCTGCCGCGCGCTGTACCGGCTGGAGCCGGTCAGCGGCAAACGCCACCAGCTGCGGGTGCACATGCTGGCACTGGGCCTGCCGCTGGAGGCCGACCTGCTTTACCCCGAGCTGCGGCGCCGGCCCGATGCACAGGACGACACCAGCCACCCCCTGCAGCTGCTGGCCCAGCGCATCGCCTTCACCGACCCGGTGACCGGCGCCGAGCGCACGTTCGAGAGCCAGCGCAGCCTGCGGTTCTAGATGGAGGAGGAGCGGCTGGCCTGCCGCCTTGGACGTGCTGAGGTTGTGAAGGGAATGGCGGAGAGGGAGACCTCCTCCGCCTACTCCGAGGAGTTCCAGAGCGTTCCGAGATCCCGAAGAAGCCCAGCGTTTAAGCCGCTACATTCTTCCGAGGACGTCCATTGAGTTCCGGCAAGTTCTACCCATATCTTGTGGGTAGAGGTGTGGGTAGGAGTTTGGCGGACACTATGGGTTTCGAACTCAATCGGCTTTCCGCTCTGAAAGTTCAGAACACCAAGACACCGGGACGCTATGGCGACGGTGGCGGGCTATGGCTTCAGGTTTCAAAGTCTGGCACCAAATCATGGCTCTTCCGGTACACTTCCAGAGGGCGGGCACGCCAGATGGGTCTGGGCCCCATCCATACTGTTACCCTCGCCATCGCCCGCCATAAGGCAGAGGCGGCCCGCCGGCTGCTCCAGGATGGTGTCGACCCCATCGATGAGAAGCAGGCCAGGGCGGCTTCCGAAAGGGTGCAGGCAGCCCGTGCCATGACCTTCAAGCAGTGCGCGGTGGCTTACATCGCCGCCCACGAGGCTTCTTGGCGCAACTCCAAGCACCGAAAACAGTGGACCAACTCGCTGGGCACCTATGCATTCCCCCTGCTGGGGGACTTGCCTGTCGCGTCCATTGAAACCGACCTCATCATGAAGGTTCTGGAGCCCATCTGGCCGAAGAAGCCGGAGACTGCTTCCCGGGTCCGCATGCGAATCGAATCCGTTCTCTCTTGGGCGACTGCGCGGAGGTATCGGAGCGGTGACAACCCCGCCCGCTGGCGCGGCCACCTCGACCAGCTGCTGCCGGCACGTCGAAAGCTGAAGCGGGTGGAACACCATCCAGCACTGCCGTATCGGGAGCTCCCATCTTTCATGGCTCGGCTGCGAGAGGAAGACGGCATCGCTGCTCGGGCACTGGAGTTCACGATCCTGACGGCCTGCCGGACCAGCGAAGCGCTTGGAGCGCGCCTGCAGGAATTCGACCTCAAGTTGGGCATCTGGACAATCCCAGGCTCACGGATGAAGGCTGGCAGAGAGCACCGGGTGGCGCTGTCCCAGAGGACCATCGAGATCGTAGAGACAGCCACTACCGAGCGTGAATACCTCTTCGCCGGTGGGGCGAAGGGGAAGCCGCTGTCCAACATGGCGATGTTGAAGCTGCTGGCCCGGATGGGTCGGGATGACCTGACGGTTCATGGCTTCCGATCGACTTTCCGAGACTGGGCAGCCGAGCAGACAAACCACCCTCGGGACGTGGCAGAGATGGCCCTGGCGCATGTGGTTGGAGACAAGACCGAAGCTGCCTATCGTCGAGGCGACATGTTCGAGAAGCGGCGACGGCTGGCTGAAGACTGGGCGCAGTTCTGCGTGAAGCCGTTGCCTGCAACCGCAGAAGTTGTCCCGATCCGGGGGTGAGATGGAAGAGCTGGTGCCACACGTTATCAAGAAGCTGTGCGATGCATTTCGCGGGCTGCCCAACGTCATGGCGGACGAGGAGAAGCTACGTGATCAAGCCAATTTCCTGGCGATGGCCGTCGAAATCAGCCGCGCCAATCATCGAGCTTCTTCGCGTCCGGGTGGAACAAGACGAGCCATCAAGCAACTTGCAGCCCTCGCGAATGAACTGGCGTCTGTCGCTAAGCGTCTGGGTGAACTTCCAGCAGAGGCCCAGAAAGCGCTGGTCGAGGCCTCCGGAGGATACGCAAAGCTCAGCCAGTTTCAGAGAGAAGTTCTAAATTTCCATCGCGCGACCAGCTATGCCATTGGGAGTCTAGAGGCCGGAGTTCAATCCAAAGCTCTAGTAGGCCGTCGCGAGCTGAAGGTTGCCAAGGACGTAACGAATTTGGCAGCGGCAGTGTTTGAGTCCCTCACCGGCAAGGCGGTCACCCGACGGGAAAGGTCAGGAGATACCACTGATACGCCGGAAGAAGCCGGTCCGTACGGGCCCTTCCATGACTTTCTTACTGAGGTGCTCCGGATCTTCGGTATCAAAGCGAAGGCGGATCCTATGATTAGGGATCTCATGGCGAAAACCCGGTCGGAAAAGAGCCCCTTAACACCATAAGCTTTGCGGCTGGATTTCGGACATCCCTTGCATCGTTCCCGGCAGAACCGGGCCGTTCCAAGGAGATACGAATGAAGCTGCATCGCAACATTATCCGTCGCACGGAGGTCCTGAAGAGGACCGGCAAGGCGACTTCCACAATCTATGAGCAGATCCGGAAGGGCCTGTTCCCCAAGCCCGTGAAGCTTGGCCCACGTTCCGTCGGCTGGGTCGAGGACGAGGTTGATGACCACGTCGCCGCGTTGATCGAGGAACGCGATCAATCTTCAGCGCCACTCGATCAGACTCACCTGACTCAAAAAGAGAACAACAAGGAGTGATTCAAATGAAACGCTTCAATCGCGCTGAGAATGACAACGTTGTTTGTTCTGATGAAGCACATAGTGCAGTCCGCAATTGCTGCATCTGTCACAAGCCCTTTGCCGACTTCAGCTTCTACTACAACTACACGGAGACCTCTTTGGAGGCAGTTGGTGACTGTTGCGTCGAAATGCTTGGTGATGGCTTCGGAATGGGTAAACTCTACCGCCGGCATCCGCTCAAGCCCAATTCCCCCGCTCCCTGGGAGTACGATGATTTCACGTTTTTCCTGAACCACCCGCAACGTTCCCACCGAGTGCGGAATGGGTTTGAATTGGAATATCCCGAACTCGGCAACTCCCAAACAGCAAAGGTGATTGTCCGACGCATCGCGCAGTGGTGCTTCGTCAAGGTTCTTCTGAATTCCGTCTTCAGCAAAAACGTCTCTGACGATGACGACTTCTTGCACATGATTTTCCACATCGCGCTTGAGTTCAAGAATGAAGATCAGCTCATCTGTGAAGACATCCGCAGCTACGAGATCTCGGTTTAGGTGCGGAGGAAATCATGGGCGCGAAACCGCACAAATCATCTTCACCGCCAAAGGATGCGATGCAACACGCGATCAAAGAGGCTCCGTCCGCAACGCCGGATGAGGTCATAGACGCCGCCAACACGGAGGTCCACACCCAAGCGCCCAACATCGAAGAGGCCCGTCGCTTCTTGACAGTCCTCTCTCCGAATGACGTCGAGTTCACGTTCCAGACGTTTGACGACAGAAAGGAAGGTAATAAGGATGGCCTTCTCTCAAGGGTTCTCCACGGGACACTCGACAACGTCTTTCCGGTTCTTGTGAAGTTGTCGGCCAAGGGCGCCGGCATCTACGTGACCGTCAACAAGACCGACCTGAAAGGAAGAAAAGCTGAGAATATTGTTGGAGTTCGCGCACTGTTCGCAGACATGGATGGCGCTCCATCATCCAACATTCAGCGTTTTGGGCTGAAGCCGTCGATTCAGGTGGAGACGAGCCCTGGTCGCTATCATTTTTACTGGCAGGTTGCGGGCATACCACTTGGCTCCTTCACGGCTCTCCAGAGGCGGTTGATTGCCATTTTTGAAAGCGATCCGAAACCAAAAGATCTTCCCCGTGTGATGCGCCTGCCTGGGTTCGCTCATCAGAAGTACACTCCCTTGCCGGTGACGATCGTGGCTACGACAAGTCACGCTCCATATTCCCATGATGAAATACTAGGAGCGCTACACGAAGCAGAACAACTCTTCCAACTAACGGTTACGCAAAACTCAGAGATTGAGCCGCTAGGGAGAAATGGCAAAGGGCGCGTGGCAACCCCTTGGACGTCTAGTGTTGAGGCTCGCATTGGTCGTGCACTTTCAGTCATCTCACCTGATGACTACGAGGAGTGGCTTACAATTGGTATGGCTTTGCACTCTACGGGTTGGGGCGAGCGGGCGTTTAACCTTTGGGACGGATGGTCGAGGAGTTCCACAAAATATGAGGCGGGGGTCAGCAAGCTGAAGTGGATGAGCTTCGCTGAGGACAGGAAATTTAAGGCTGGGCGAAACCTGATCACACTTGGTTCATTATTCCATGCCGCGCGGATGCAGGACAATGACGGTAGCGCTTCAGTCACCGAAACGTTCAAGCGACTCTCAGACCTACCTCAGTTCGAGTACGACAGGTGTAGGCATGCAGAGGCTGACATGCTTGGAATTCGTGTGTCTACCCTCGACGCTGAGGTAGCGAAGCATCGCGTCGAGCCGGAAACTTCTGGTGGGTCAGGCAGACCATTTTCGATGTCACCTCCTGAACCATGGGACCTGCCCGTCTCGGGTGCGGAGCTTCTGGAGGACATGGTCGGTGCAATTACCAAGTACGTCTGGATGCCACGAGAATGTGCCGTTGCCGTCGCTATATGGTGTGTGTACGCCCATACATTCGAAGTCTTCCCTACTTCGCCTCGCCTGGCGATCACGTCACCTGAGAAGCGTTGTGGGAAGACTACCTTGCTCAACGTCGTTCAGATGTTGGTACCCAAGCCTCTGCAGGCGGCTCACATCACCGCTGCAGCTGTATTCAGGACCGTCGAAGCAGTCCGACCCACGTTGCTGATTGATGAAGCCGATACCTTCATCAAGGACAACGAAGAGTTGCGTGGCGTCATCAACTCCGGTAATAGCCGAGCCGGTCAGGTGGTTCGGCTTGTAGGCGACGACCACGAGCCGCGTGCATTCTCGACATGGTGCCCGACAGCAATCGCAGCCATCGGCTCGCTTCCTGACACCATAGAGGACCGCAGCATTCCGATTTCGCTGAAGCGTCGCCGCCCGAAGGAAACGGTTCAGCGCTTTCGGTTCGACCAGGCCCCCGAGCTGATCGAGCTGTGCAGAAAGGCGTCGCGTTGGCAGCATGACAATCGGACGGTGCTCCAGGATGCCGACCCTTCAATGCCGGCCGAGTTGCACGACCGTGCAGCGGACAATTGGCGTCCACTTGTTGCCATTGCAGACCTGGCCGGGGAAGGATGGGCTGAAGTAGCAAGACAGGCGGCAGTGGCATTGTCGGTCAGCAGTTCAACTGAAGCGGAAAACCTTACACACCGGTTGCTTTCCGATATCCGCGAAATCTTTGCAGAGAAGAACGTGAAGTGTATCGGGAGTGAAGATCTCGCTGCCGAACTGTCGAACATTTCCGGCAGCCCATGGATCACCTTGAACCGGGGCAAGGCGGTGGACTCCGGGTGGATTGCCAAGAAACTGCGCCTTTTCAGTATACGACCGGGAACGGTGCGCATCAGTACTGAAAGGACTGCCAAGGGGTACAAGTTGGAGCAGTTCACGGATGCCTTTGAGCGCTACCTGCCGCCGCTGGACGTCACACCGTAACAGTTATTTCAATTCAAATACTTAGCTCCTTGAATAGCCGTCACACGGTTAGGTGATGTGACGGCTCACTTTTCCAAATTCCCGCATGTTGTCAGTGACGTGTCGGCGTGACGGCAATTTAGGATCGATCCTAGTGAAATACACGCGCGCAAGGTATAGGACTACGGCGGCCAGCGGGTTGAGAACCTGGCAGATTGATGTATCGACACGCGTACCGAAGAACGCGCGGAGAGTGGCGGCCAAGGCCTGTTCAAGCCCACGACAGTAAAAGACCAGACGGCCATTAGCGATCGGCCTTTCAACCCACCGGACCGAGTGCGAGAGTGACCAGGCATCTACCGGTGCCAAACGTACGCATTGTTAATGAAGCACTTCCGTCCTTGGTCGTGCATCGCGTTGCACCGTGGGTGGGCCAACAGGCTGCCACCCGACGTTAGCTGGCAAGCACTGAAAGGCATTCAACACAAACCACGCAATTACGGTTGAAATTCCAAAACTTCAAGTCGTGACCCCTGAAAATACAAATCAGATGAATTTGCATATGTGGTGAATTTCCCGCTGACCTTAACCAGAGCCTTTGCTCTGACGCCATCAGATGCTTGCAACAAAATCCGCTTCAGTTCCTTCCAGGAATTACCGCTATAGTCTTTTTCTCTAAAAAACAGCGTAACGTCATAATTGTCCTTCGGCATCGCCAACGTGGGGCTACATTCGTCATTATAGAAGTCACCAAAGAGCGTTGCTCGAACGCCCGGCAGTAGCGAATCCACCTCAATACTCACTTCTGATATATAGCCGTAGGCATCTGCCTCGACACCCAAGAACGAGTCTTTATCAATAACAATGTCTTCAAATGGCATTATCCTCGATCCAATCACAAAGACTCCTTTGTCACAAAAATTGACTGGAACCGATTGGGCGTTTGCAATGCCGCTCAAACCCAGACAGGCAGTCAACACCCACACCACCAGTGCAATAAACTTCGCCATGATTGAAGGCCCCTCCGTCGTTGCGCCAGCCTTTGCGATGCCGAGTTAAGATGACGTCCGCCGGTGCAATTGTATATTGCGACAAGGATTTGCGCAAATTGGCAAAGTGGGCAAGTAATGGCCTCCTCAATTGGCTCTTGACCGAAGTTATTGCTCGTTCTTGTAGTCGCACTTGGGCTTCAGCTGAGCTCTCTCTTTGGGTTTGGGACCTGTTTAGCCATGCGTGATGGCTTCCTTCATCCGCCGCGCCACCCGAGCAATCGTGTCCCGGCTGCAGAGCTCGATCTCGGCAATCTTGGACCACGACGCGCCCTCGGCTAACCGCTGAGCAATCCTGCCATTGCGCTCGGTGTCCTCCTGCTTCCCGCGGTGCTTTCCTACCTCGACAGCCTTCTCGAACCCCTGAGCCTGCCGGTGGCGCAGGTCCTCGTAGTCCTTGCGGGCCATAGCGGCGAGCATGTCCAAGAGCATCTCATTGATCGCGGCAAACATGCGACCAGTGAAGTCATCTGCCTTCAGGTGCAACCTAACACGATCCAGATCGATGACAGGACCTGCAAAAGCTAAAACTCGAAAAATTCACAGATGCCTTCGATTACCACCTGCCGCCCCTGGACGTCACAACGTAACATTATTTTCATTTCAGATATTTAGCTCTTCGAAGTGCCGTAACACGCACAAGAGATGTGACGGCTTACAGCTCCAGATGTCTCCATAAAATCAATGACGTGACTGTGTGACGGCAATTTTAGCTCGTCCTACTGGCAACACACCTGTTGGGTAGGGGACGACAAACACAGCCCTGGCGGATCAGGAAATGTTATAATATAACATCTGCGTATGGCGAAGGATGTCACCATCGACGAGGCTCCCCGGAAGGCGACACCGCGATTGAAGATCATGGACGGAAACTTGTCGGTGGATGCCCCGGACAAGGCCGGCAGTCACATCAAGATCATGGCAGCGCTCGGGACAAGCGACCCTGATTTCTACGCCACGCTGCTCTCGCAGCTCGCTAACATAGCGGCCCCTGACGAGAAGGCTCTCAACTTCATGATGGCTGTGATCAAGGGAATTGAGCCACGGGACCAGCTTGAGACACTCCTCGCTGCCCAGATGGCTGCTATTCATTCAGCGACCATGGCCCTCGCCAAGCGCCTTGCCCAAGCAAACAGTGTCCAGCAACAGGACTCAGCCAGCAACGCCTTCAACAAGCTCGCTAGGACCTTTGCTGCCCAGATGGAAGCCCTGAAGCGCTATCGGTCGAGCGGGGAGCAAACGGTCACAGTTCAGCAAGTCCAGGTCAATGATGGCGGCCAGGCTATTGTCGGCAACGTGGGGGTGGCCCAGAAATCCGGAGATCAATCCCATGCAAAGTGAACTGCCAATGCACCAGAGCCCGAGATGCGGAGCGCATTCGAGGCGGACGGGGCGGCCGTGCCGGAACGGCGCTATGCCGAACGGTAGATGCCGGATGCACGGGGGCACTAACAAAGGCGCGCCTAGAGGCGAAAAGAACGGTGCCTACCACCATGGATTGCTCGCTGCAGAAGCCGTCCAAAGGCGGCGAGGAGTTCGCGATCTGATGAACGAGAGCCGAGATCTCCTAGTTAAACTTTCTGTTGGTGAACGTTGATCTTTTCTCCTAACAGACTTGCAGTAATAGTCGCCCAATTAGAAGGTAGTTGGCTGCTGATGCTTAGCCATTGCTGCTGTTCGGGGATGAAAATAAATGGGACGCACATTCACTGTTGCGACGGATGAGACCCTCATCGCGCTGATCGCCACCGCCAGCAAACGACTTGTTGTAATCGCTCCGGCATTGACGATGAGAGTGGCAGAAGCTCTAGTTGCCCGGTTCCATGAGCTAGGACAGCTAGACTTGAGGGTCGTGCTGGACGCAGATGCCGAAGTCTATCGCCTTGGCTTTGGTGAAGAAGCGGCACTTGCAATAATCAGAAGAGCTGCCGAACACAATCAGCTGGACTTACGACAGCAGTCAGGCGTTCGGATCGGCATAGTGATAGCTGATGATGACGCGATGGTCTTCTCGCCTGTTTCCAAGAATATCGAAGCTGGGTCAACCATCGTGGAGAAGCCGAACGCAATCCTTCTGGGCGGGGCCAGTGCCAACATCTTGGCGCTAGCCGCGGGAATATCCAATGACCCCGGCAATGCCTTAGCAACCATTTCGCCAGAAGTGGGATCTCAAGCACTCCGGCAGGAAGAAGTTGCCGCGATGCAGGAGGACCTGAAGCGCAATCCCCCGGCACGCTTCGACATCACCCGCAAGCTGAACGTCTTCAGTTCTCGGGTTGTGTATATTGAGTTCGAAATGAAGAATTCAAGACTGAGCGCGAAAAAGATAAAGTTGCCGGAAGAGTTCGGCACAGTATCGAACAAACATCTTCAGGACCACATCTCTGCCAGCATCAAGGCCCCATTTGCAGATGTTGGCAAGGTGACTGTGAAAGTAACCGACGGTGATGAGGAAAAATGGATAGAGATTGATGAGACATGGCTGCAGCAAGAACGCAAGCGGATTGTGGATCATTATACCTTCCAGATTGACAACTTCGGACGTGTGATCCTGCGCGACGACCGTGCCGAATTCGAAAGAGCTGTAACCAACTTCAGTGAAATCGTTGAGCATTATCAATCGGGAATTCGTGAGAAATTGCTCGCGAAGAAAGAGACCTTCGTCTCACAGCTCGTATCGGAGTTCTTGCCACGGTGGAAAACCTCCCCTCCGGACTATCTGACACGTTGGGGGAATACCTCTCCAGAAAACCTGAAGGCGGAGCTAACGGCAAGCGCTCAACGGGTGTTTGACCGGATGCTCGATTTCGAACCGCCCCGGGTTCATCTCGTGGAGAAAAACGTTTCGCCCAACAATGTTGCAGATCCCAATTTTCTGAAACCACTGCGGATGATAATGGAACGCCGTCGCGTTCCCCAAGACATCATCAAAACACTCTTCGACAGCGGCGATGTTGCGCCCGAAAGCGGAAGGTTGATGTAGCACTGTGTCAATAACGATTGTCGCTCCCGGAATAGCGTTGACCACTCGCGAGGTGAGGCACTTTCGTGAGCCACCCGTTAGCGCACGACAGCGAATTGTTGATCTAGACGTCAATCTTTTGGCGCTCGCACACGCAGCAGCAAGCGAAGCCCTTGGCGCCGGAGGCCCTATTGCTGCATTTCACGATCTGTTCGTTGGCTTGCTTACTCCCACTACTCAGTTGACTTGGCGAGGCAATGGGCCAGGCGTTGGACGTGAACTACGCCGCTCATATTCCAACATCAATGGCCGAACGTTCGCGAGATGGTATCTCCAAAATTACGAAGGAGTACTTGGAATGTTGCCGCTTGAGGGTTCCAGTACCACGATACCCGGCGGTATCGAGGTCGTGAAGCGGCCGGGGATTAAGGGCGACATGCCAGATTGCATTGGCTGGACCAATAGTGGCTTCGTAATTGCAGAGGCCAAAGGCACTTACGAAGAAAGTGACTGGAATGCAAAATTCTGCTCCGGACAACTGCCTGCATGCCTCCAAAAAGCCAACGACCAGATTGCCCGCGCCCAGATAAATCACTATCTCTCTGCCATCGACATCGCCTTCAAGGGCTGGGCGATTGGTTCTCGTTGGGCAACTGAATTCAATGGTGTTGATCCTTGGCTTGCTGCGATTGATCCTGCGTTCGGATCTACGGTTATTGAAGGCGAAGCATTTGAAGAAATTGCCATCAAGCTGCAACAAGAATACCTGCGAAGAGCACTGATCGTGAGTGGTTTCAGTTCCGGTTCACTGACTGTCAAAGAACTGCCCGGGGGATTTAACATTCCATTTGACAGTGTGACGAGCTTCGAAACAGAAAGCGGAGCAACCCACACTGGCCTCTTTGTCGCGATGGGTCCATCGGGATTCAGCCCAATCAGAAACTCAACTGCGGTGGAGATCATTTCGTTGCATGCGGACGCATTAGGTCACTGGAATGTGTTGGTAATTACCAAAAAGTTTTTGGACGCCGTAGCTGACGGAATTCTGTTACGAGACAATGAGGCTAGGCTTACTGCCGACTCCTATGTGAGACATGGCATAGGGATCCTGGAGCTCCGCAGAGGAGAGCATTCAGAGAGTGCCGGAATATAGCTAGAGCGCTAGTCAGTAGGCAACCGCCCACTAGCGCGGGCTTCGGCGGCGCTGCGGAGAACTAGGGGCATGAATCTAACACAACAGCGAGGCTTCGCATGGTTCCTTAACTTGTGATAGACAACCCGCTACTATGCTCCTGAGTGCTGCGCCCGTGCACATTGGCTATGCTGCCACTGAACTGCCACTGAATTGTCATCCAGCAGCTTTTAGAGTCTTGGCCTGTTGTATGCCCGGTTGGGCGAGTTGAGCAACAGGTTGGCATGCGGAGCCCCGGAGGGGCGTAGCGTGCCAACCTGTTGCAGTGAACTTCGCGGCATAAGCCGCGGGCGTCTCATAGGCCAGCGACGAATGCGGCCTGGTGGTGTTGTAGTCCTCGGCCCACGCAGCGACCCGCCACGCGGGCCTGGTCGAGGGTGAAGAACAGCGTCTCATTCAGCAACTCGTCCCGCATCTTGCCATTGAAGCTCTCGACGTAGCCGTTCTGCATGGGCTTGCCCGGCATGATGTAGTGCCACTCGATCTGCTGATCCTTCGCCCAGGTGAAAATGGCGTGCGAGGTGAACTCGGTTCCGTTGTCGCTGACGATCAGGCCGGGCCGGCCTCTCAGCTCGAGGAGGAAGGTAAGCTCCCTGGCCACTCGGTGGCCCGAAATCGAGGTGTCCGGGATGGCGGCCAGGCACTCGTGGGTGACGTCATCGACAACGTTGAGTATCCTGAACCTCCGGCCGTTGGCCATCTGGTCATGGACGAAGTCGAGTGACCAGCGGGCATTCGGCTTCGCTTCCACAAGCAGGGGAGCCCTGACGCCAATGGCACGCTTGCGGCTCTTGCGCTTGCGCACTCCCAGACCCTCTTCCCGGTAGAGCCGGTAGATCCGGTTGATACCTGACGCCTCGCCCTCCCGCCGCAGCAGGATGAACAGCCTTCGGTAGCCGAACCTTCGGCGTTCGTTGGCAAGGCCTCGCAATCTCTCTCGGAGCTCCGTCTCGGGCGGCCGCCGTGATCTGTAGCGGATCATCTTGCGGTCAGCGGCAAGCATGCTGCAGGCCCGGCGCTCGCTCATCTGGAAGTGCTCTTTCCGATAGGCGACAGCCTCACGCTTGGCGGCGGGCCTCACCATTTTTTTGACAGCAGGTCCTTCAGAGCGGTGTTATCGAGCATGGTCGACTTTCAAGCGAAGAGTTCTTGAAACGTGCAGACGCGGAGCGCACGAAAGAAAGTTCGGAATCGACACTTAATCGTTTTTTCACCGCCGATAATGAACTCTTCTACTTTGAAGAGCACACTTACGCTCTGACAAAAATGTGGGGGGCGGATACGCCAGAGCGGGTGCAAGACATCATCGAGGAAAACCATCTCGATCACGTGCGGTTTGAAGCCATCAGTGAGTGACGAACGAGCGCCGGTAGTGCTTTGTGTCCCTCCCAGTCTTTGACACCAGCTCATAGTTCCTCTTTATTCCCCTGAACACGAACGAAGGAGCAGGTCTACTGGCTGTCCACCCTATGAATCTCTGGAGTTGCTCGGCAGCTAACCTCTTGCGCTGCTGCTGATTTGCACTCAATGTGCCCTTCATTGCGCGGAGTCTGTCCTTATACTTCGACGGTTAACTCTGTTCGGTTCCGACCGTGTAGTTGCGGTGTGAATAATGCCCAGCCATCGAACCCAAAAAGTGGCGGAAATCGCGTTGTGGTCACCAATGTCCTCCAGTGACTAAGCGCACGTCGATAGGACTCACTTCGATCACTGATCAGCATTCGGCAATAGGGGTAGTCCAAGCTCCTCTAAAAACTCGTTGTGCCTCGCCGTTGACTCTCGAATCTGCTTCTCGATTTCAACCAACTCATGGTGCGTCGCCGCCAGATCGATCTCCTCCTCGCCCACGGCGGTGCTGACGTAGCGAGAGATGTTGAGGTTATAGCCTTCCTCAGCAATCCGTTCCATGCTTACGCGTTTGGAATAGCGGTCTTCTTCCTTGCGGAACTGGTAGGTCTCGATGATCTTACCGATATGCTCGTCCGTGAGTTGGTTCTGCCGCTTGCCTTTTACGAAGTGCTCAGCGGCGTTGATGAAGAGCACGTCGTCGGGCTTCTTGCACTTCTTGAGCACGAGAATGCAGACTGGGATGCCTGTAGAATAGAACAGATTTGCGGGAAGGCCGATCACGGTGTCGATGTGGCCATCCTTGAGCAGCTTGGTGCGGATGCGCTCTTCGGCTCCGCCGCGAAAGAGCACGCCATGGGGCAGGATGATGGCCATCACGCCTTCCTCCTTCAGGAAGTGGAAGCCGTGCAGCAGGAAGGCGAAGTCTGCGGCGGATTTGGGAGCTAGCCCGTAGTTCTTGAACCGCACGTCGTCGCCCATTGCGTCGGGAGGGTCCCAGCGATAGCTGAATGGCGGGTTGGCGACGACGGCGTCGAATGAGGGCTTCTTAGCGGGATTCAGCTCGCGCAGGATGTCCCAGTCATTGGTCAGCGTGTCGCCGTGGTAGATCTCGAACTCCGTGTCCTTCACTCCGTGCAAAAGCATGTTCATGCGGGCAAGGTTGTAGGTGGTGATGTTCTTTTCCTGACCGTAGATCTTGCCAATGCCATGTGGCCCCATGCGCTTTCGCACATTGAGCAGTAGCGAACCAGAGCCGCAGGCGAAATCGAAAACACTGTTGAGGTGATCTCTCTTTCCGGTTGCCGGTTCCTGGCTGTCAAGCGTGACAATGGCGGAGAGGATGTCGGAAATCTGTTGCGGGGTATAGAACTCGCCTGCTTTCTTCCCGGAACCGGCGGCAAACTGACCAATCAGGTATTCATAGGCATCGCCGAGTGCATCGATGTCCGAGGAAAATTCCGCCAGCCCCTTGGCTATCTCAGTAATGATGGAGCAGAGTTTGGCGTTGCGATCTTCGTACCTCCGGCCGAGTTTGTCTGATCCGAGATTGATCTCTGAGAACAAGCCGTTGAAGGTACTCTGGAAAGACTCGTTCTCGATATATTTGAAACCAGCCTGCAGCGTGTTGAGCAGTTCCCCATTCTGGGTTCGGGCCATATTGGCGATGCTGTTCCAAAGGTGCTGCGGCTCGATCACATAGTGCACCTTGCGGCGCATTTGCTTTTCAAAATCGGGAACGTCTTCAGGATTATTCTCATACCAGAGTGCCAACGGAACACGCCGGTCTTCCGCGCCAAGAGCGGGGTAATCCTTCCCCAATTCCTTTCTCGCCGCCGTCTCATAATTATCCGAGAGGTAGCGTAAGAAGAGGAAGGACAGCATGTAGTCGCGGAAGTCGTCCGCGTTCATCGCGCCACGCAGTTGGTCGGCGATGTTCCAGAGGGTCTTGCCGAGTTGCTCTTGGCTGTTCTTATTCATGGCGTCCTATCTCGCATCCTCTGGGAACAGGGCCCGGTTAAACGGGTGGAGTGTGATGAATTGCTTCAGCAACCTTCTAAAATGGTCCTTGTTTTCCGGCATCATTTCACGTGGCTCGTACAATGAGTAGTCACCGTGGCTCATGAGGTCGATTACCCGTTTGTAAACCGTGTGATTCACGTCATCGGCTTCGGGTTTTATGCAGTCGTCCCATCTGGCGTACCCGAAGAAGCAAGCGGTCTGCTCCATCACTCGGCGCAGCATGTTGAAGTGGTGAGTGTAGAGGGTCCCGGCTACTTGTGCCTCATGCAGTTCAACTAGCGAAGCCAGATGATACAGGAACGGTGTGCTGTCGGTTTCCCGTACTGAGAACACGTGGCCGCCTGCCTGTCTCTCGCGAGTTAGGAAGTACTTACGGGGCCTCTTCATCTCGTTACACAAGACATTGAAAAACAGCACATGGTGCGACGACACAACCACTCGTAGCCGGTCCGGCGCATCCCTCAGCATCTGCGCCAGATGATGCGCGACCATAACTGCGTTATTTTCGTCGAGCGACGAAATCGGGTCGTCGATGTAGATGTACTTAACCCACCTATACGCCTCCGCACTGTCGAGAACGAGTTGCACAATCGCTAGGAAGAAGCACCAGATGAAGATGTTCTCTTCACCACGGGAAACTTTAATGTCCTCCACAGCCGTCCTGGTGCCAGCGGCTTCTACCCAAAGCGAAAAGCTGACCTCCCACATTGTCGTGTCGATCCTGAAGTCAAAGTCCGCATATCGGTCAAGCAGTGGACGGATCCGGTTGTCCATTTCGAGCTCACCAAGTCCCGCGAAGAAGCGCGAGTCGCTGTTGATTTTCAGCACGCGTTCGCGGTCATTGGTCAGATCGTTGTCCCAATAGAACAGGTCCTCTGTGAAGGCGTTATAGTAGAGCGTGTCTTGCTCCGCCATCTCGCCATCGGGTCCAACCACTTTGCCGAGGTTCTTGAACTCGGTGGAAAGGCGCGTCTTGCCCGTACCGTTGTACGCGTAAATCAGGACAGATTTTCTCGCCTCCAATTCCGTGCGGAGATGTTGCGCTAGTGAGGGGAGATCATCGAAGGACGCATCGGTCATTACCTAAGCCTCCTCCGGCGGCGGGAAAAGCTGTTGCATCAGCCCCTTCTTGTGGACCTTGAGGGTGTTGAGCTTCTGGGTTTGCGCGACGATGAGTTCATCGAGGGAGGTTAGGCAGTCGGCGATACGCTTCTGTTCTGCCGGAGAAGGAAAGCATGCCTCTAGATCTAGTATTGCCGCGCGCGACAAACCCGGTATTAAATTACCTGAGCCTAAGTCTTCGAAGCGTGACCTCTTTGTCAAAAGAAGCTGAAACATGAAGCGGCTTGATCCATTCTTCGCACGGAGAGCCATGAGCTGCCGCCCCATAGCAACTTCCGCAAGAGTCGAGTACCAAATTTCTCCAACTCCACTCCCCTTCACCGTAATCAGCGTGTCGTGAGCGCGTGCAGTGTTTGCGGTCCGCCTTGTCCACTTGGTTACATTGCGAATGTCGTTTGTGAAATCAGATGGACCAGTGAAGTAGGGCACTTCTCCAGTGGTGCTGTACGCGTCGGGCGGTAGATGCGTACCTGAAATTAAGTCAACTACTCCAGATAGCCGCCGCACCTTCCACCCACCGGCATTCCGAAATTCGGGAAAGCGGAGGCGGGGTTGGAAATCCCCCTCGCGAGGAAAAAGTTGCTGGGTAAGCCCCGTCTTGTGGGCCTTGAGGGCGTCCACTCTCCGAGCTTGGACGGCGATCAACTCGTCCAGGGAGGTCAGGAAATCAGCGAGCTTGCGTTGTTCGGCAAGAGATGGAATTGCGATCCTTATATTCTCAATATTGGACTTCGAAAGGCTTGGAATGCCGCCCGCTTCATTATGCTTAAGCCAATCGATTCGCTGAAAGAGCGCGAAGATGAATCTGGGAAGGCATTCTTTGAAGGAGTGAGTATAGAATAGGGTGTCCACCGCCCAAAAGCGTCCAGTTAGGAGCATTGGGCTGTTGATTGTTCCCTTTCTTCCAATGCATGCGCTTTCGCCATCATACAAGTAGTCATCGACTGAGCGCATGTATCCGCCAGAACCATAGACAGGAACATTTCCCGGTGAGAGGTGCTTGTGGTCTCTCCCGCTTCCAATAGTAAATAGCTCTTCAAAGAGTTTGCTCTCCCAACCCTCCGCATCGCGAAACTCTGGAAAACGCAATCTTGGCGTCAACGCAGCGTCAGCAATCTTCTTCATGTCGGCGGTCTCTGTCTTATAGCTCATAAGCGCTCAATCCAGAGATGCTGCGCCCTCCAGCACGCTTAGTGAGCAACGGCAGTAGCTCAGTCATCAGATCAAGTTCTTTCACACGGCGGGCTTTCCAATTCAGACCGAGAGGCTCCAAAAGGTCTGTGAGCTGTTCTCCGTCGAAGATCATGCGCTGCAGGATGCCGTCAACGAAGGCCGTCAGCGCTGCGGTGGTCAGCCCGTGCCTAGTGGCAATATCGGACAGTTCTGCCGCTTCCTTTGCTGCCTTGAAGCGGGAGTAGCCATCACGGATAGCCCTCTCACTGAGGCCTTCGCCCGCTTTCAGAGTAGCGATGTAGGCGGCGATGTCATCGCGCTCGTCCATGAACTTGGCATCAGACTGGATGAGACCAACGATCTGCTCGCGGCTCATCCTTTGTTTTCCTGGAGTCGATTGAGAGAAGCGCGCCATAAGCCCCATAATGTAATCGTAATCAATGACGGCGGAGGCGAAGAGAACGAATTCGAAATCGAGTTGGTCCACGGCGTGGTTCGGCTCATCCGCTTCCTTGGCCTGCTGGACCTTGAGGCGCTGCGCGGTTTCCAGATAGGCCCCTCGGAAGCCAAGCAGGCTCTCTTTTGGCAGGACGCGCTCGATGGCAGAGGCGTTTTCGTCCGTAAGGTCGGTGTATTGGTCGAGCTGGGTTTTGAAGCGCTGCACTTCCTTGAAACGCTCGATGAATACTGCACGAGCTGCATCACCCTTGAGATTAGGCACAGCGTCGGGGGTGGTGTCGAGGCCCTGGGATTTCATGAAGGCGTCGAGCTTCTGCACGGCGTCTTCCAGTTTCTTGATGACCACGGGGGCCTTGTCCACCAGCCAGATTTCGCGGACTTTCTCTCCCGCTGATTCGCCAGAGAAAAGGGCGATGGCGGCATCAACGGCATCCTGCTGCTGGCGGAAGTCGAGGATGTTGCCGTAAGGTTTGGTAGCGTTGAGCACACGGTTCGTGCGCGAGAAGGCCTGAATCAAGCCGTGGTGCTTGAGTTTCTTGTCCACATAAAGCGTGTTCAAGTATTTGGAATCGAAGCCAGTGAGCAGCATGTCCACGACGATAGTGATGTCGATTTTCTTTGTGTGGGGATAGTCGGCATTGGGCCACTGTTGGTCCTTGATGCGTTTTTGCACATCCTGATAATAGAGGTCGAACTCGCCGATGCTGTGGTTGGAACCGTATCGAGTGTTGTAGTCCGCGATTATGGCCTTGAGGGCTTCCTTCTTCTTCTCGGGCTCTACCGCGTTATCCTCCTTTTCTTGTGGCAGGTCTTCCTGGATTTGCAGCACATCCTTGTCGCCTTCGGCGGGTGGAGAGAAGACGCAAGCGATGTTCAGCGGCTGGAAGTCGGGGTCAGCTACCTGCTTTTCCGCCTGCATGGCCTTGAACAACGCGTGGTATTCGATAGCGTCATTGATAGATGAGGTGGCAAGCAGCGCATTGAAACGGCGCTGACCGGTGGCCGCGTCGTGTTTGGCGAGAATGGCCTCGATAACCGCCCTCTTTGCGAGTGGTTCACCCGGCCTTGGCGGCTTTGTGCCGTTTGGCTTGAAGAAATCAACATGGAATCGAAGGACATTTGCATCCTCGATGGCATGCGTGATTGTGTACGCGTGAAGTTGCTTCTGGAAGAGCTCGCTGGTCGTCTGGAACGAGGCTTGTTGATCCGCAACCTTCACGCGGCTAGCGTTCTCTTCGAAGATAGGTGTGCCGGTGAAGCCGAAAAGTTGGGCTTTGGGGAAGAACTCCTTGATAGCTTTATGATTCTCGCCAAACTGAGAGCGGTGGCACTCGTCGAAGATGAAGACGATCCGTTTATCTCTCAATGGCGCCAGCTGCTCCTTGTATGTCTGTTTGCCGTCCTTTTTCTGCTGCTGGTTGCGCTTACTGTTCTCATCCAGCGCCAGGCCGAGCTTCTGGATGGTACACACGATGACCTTGTCGGCGTAGTCGTCCGAGAGAAGACGGCGCACCAGGGAGGCAGTGTTGGTGTTTTCCTCGACGCAACCTTCTTGAAATTTATTGAACTCCTCGCGCGTCTGCCGGTCGAGGTCCTTGCGATCCACGACGAAGAGGCATTTCTCGATGTCAGGGTTGTCCTTGAGAAGGGTTGAGGCCTTGAAGGAGGTGAGCGTCTTGCCGCTGCCGGTGGTGTGCCAGATGTAGCCGTTGCCGCAGTTTTGGGTGATACAGTCTACAATGGCCTTCACCGCATAGACTTGATACGGCCGCATCATCAGGAGCTTTTGCTCAGTGGCAATGAGCACCATATAGCGGCTGATTGTCTCCCCGAGTGTGCATTTGACCAAGAAGGTCTCGGCGAAACTATCGAGGTGTGTGATCCTCTTGTTGTCGACGTCAGCGAACTCATAGACGGGCAGAAAGCGCTCTTCTGCATTGAAAGCGAAGTGCCGGGCATTGTTGTTCGCGAAGTAGTAGGTACGGTCCCGGTTGCTGACGATGAAGAGCTGGAGGAAGCAGAGGAGTGTCTTGGTGTATCCATTGCCGGGGTCGTTCTTGTACTCGACGATCTGCTCCATGGCCCGACGTGGGCTGATGCCGAGAGTTTTCAGTTCGATCTGGACGCAAGGCACGCCATTGATCAGCACTATGACGTCATAGCGATGATGACTGTTATCCGTATTGATGCGAAGTTGATTGACCACCTCGAAGGAGTTCTTGCACCAGTCCTTGATGTTGACGAGGGTGTAGTTCAGCGGCGTGCCGTCATCGCGGGTGAAGCTGTTGCGCTCTCTAATTGTTCGGGCAGCGGTGAAGACGTCGGGCGTAATGATCTCATCCATTAGGCGGACGAACTCAGAGTCGGTGAGGCGGACGCGATTAAGCGCTTCGAACTTCTCACGGAAGTTCCGCTCCAGCGTGGCACGGTCGCGAATGTCCGGACGATATTCATACTTAAGGTCGCGCAGTTTTGCTATTAATGCCGCTTCTAGGTCACGTTCGGGTGTGTTCATCACCATCGTGGATTCATTACTCAATTGGAGTCAGCGGCAAGAGCAGCCCTGCCTCAAGGTTCTTGCGGATGTGAACAGCGTCTTCCATCAGCTTGCTCAAGTCCATGGACGAGGTTTTTCAGAACGACTGTCCCACCCTCTAGAGCAGCTAGGGGTCCGCGGGCTGAACGCTGTTGCCTTTGGCAGTTTCAACTCCGCCAGCACTTCTGGCTTGGTGGCATCCAGAACGCAGTCAGCGCGGCGGAGCACGGTGAGGGTCTGGATGACCTTTGCATAGTCGGAATGCTTGTAGTCGCCGCGCAGAAGGTCTGCGACGGACCAAATAAAGGCGGATAGGGACTGGCTGTTCACGGGGGCTGCGACTCCTTACGATGCGGCAGTCTTCCTCATCAAAGGCCGGTGTTCAAGCGATGTGCGGTTATCGTGTCCGTCCAAGGTCAACCCTTTCTCCAAGGTTGCAATGGAAGGGCCCAGTCGAACAGGTTTGAGCGTTCAGCAACAAGCACGAGGTACCGTGTGGGTTGGTGCGTGGGTAGACTTTGTTAAATCGACGAATACGTAATGATTTCAATGAGGAATGGCGGAGGGAGAGAGCCTGGCAGCTAACTCTCTTTTGTGGATGCCGCCCCGTTTGCAAGGAAAAAATGAACTTCTGGACATGT
>CAMFKI010000026.1 GCA_945957365.1 uncultured Alphaproteobacteria bacterium
AATAGAAGGACGTGCCGATCCAGGCGATGCCGGCGACCATGTGGCCCCAGCGGATCACGAAGTTCAGCCAGTCGGCGATGAATGGCTCCAAGGTGTCGGTGCTCCTCAAGAATACGCCTGCCGGGGATTGCTCCCGCGGCAGGCGCTGGTGTCGTGGTCCGCGCTTACTGCGGCAGCTTGTCGTCGATGCCCTTGATGTAATAGTTCATGCCGAGCAGCTCGCCGTCGGGAAGCGGCTTGCCGGCCTCGCCGACCGTCGTGCCGTCCTGCTTGGTGATCGGTCCCATGAAGGGCTGCAGTTCGCCCGACTTGATCTTGGCGACCGAGTCCTCGGCCATCTTCTTCACGTCGTCGGGCATGTTGGTGAAGGGCGCGAGCACGACCATATTGTCCTTCATGCCGCCCCAGGTGTCTTCCGACTTCCAGGTGCCGTCGAGCACGTCCTGGACACGCTTGATGTAGTAGCTGTCCCAGTCGTCGGTGTTGGCGGTGAGCTGCGCCTTGGGCGCGAACTTGATCATGTCGGACGACTGACCGAAGCCGAGCTTGCCCTGGTCCTGGGCCACCTGCAGCGCGGCGGTCGAGTCGGTGTGCTGGACGACGATGTCCGCACCCTGGCCGAACAGCACCTTGGCGGCGTCCGCTTCCTTGCCCGGATCATACCAGGAGTTCACCCAGATGATCTTGACCTTGAAATTGGGGTTCACCGACTGGGCGCCGAGCATGAAGGAGTTGATGCCCATCACGACTTCCGGGATCGGGAAGGACACGATGTAGCCCGCCGTGCCGGTCTTCGACATCTTGGCGGCGATCTGGCCCATCACGTAACGGCCTTCGTAGAAGCGCGCGTTGTAGGTCGAGACGTTGTCGGCGCGCTTGTAGCCCGTCGCATGCTCGAACTTCACGTTCGGATACTTGGCGGCCACCTTGATGGTCGGGTCCATGAAGCCGAAGGAGGTGGTGAAGATGATCTTGCAGCCCTCGCGGGCGAAGCGCTCGATGGCGCGCTCTGCGTCGGGGCCCTCGGCCACGTTCTCGAGGAAGGCGGTCTCGACCTTGTCGCCCAGCGCCTTCTCGACGGCCTTGCGGCCCTGGTCATGTTGGTAGGAATAGCCGAAGTCGCCGACCGGACCCACGTAGATCCAGCACGCCTTCAGCTTGTCCGCTGCCTGCGCGGCGCCGGCCGAGGCGCCGAGCGCCAGGGCCACCGCGATTGCCATCCATTTCTTCATGTATCTTGCTCCTTGTTCAAAACCCATTTCCCTGCAGCCGTTGTTCTGTTCGCTTGTGGTGCCGGCTGCAGGCCGTCATCAAGCTTCTTCAAGGCCTAGCGGTCGGGCACGAAAGGCTGACCGAGGCAAGCCGGCGTATTGGCCCGCATCAGGGCCCGGTTGCCCGAGATCACGACCAGCACGAGGATGGTCACGAGATAGGGCAGTGACGAGAGTAGCTGGGACGGGATGCCGATGCCATAAGCCTGCAGCGAAAATCCCATCACCGTGATGGTGCCGAAGAGATAGGCCCCGACCACGATCCGCCAGGGAAGCCAGGACGAGAAGACGACGAGCGCCAGCGCGATCCAGCCGCGCCCCGCCGTCATGTTCTCCACCCATTGCGGCGTGTAGGCGAGCGAGAGATAGCCGCCGGCGAGGCCCGAGCAGGCGCCGCCGAACATGACGCAAAGATAGCGCACGCCCACCACCGAATAGCCCAGTGCGTGGGCCGACTGGTGGCTGTCGCCCACCGCGCGGATGATGAGGCCGGCCTTGGTGCGGAACAGCGTGTAGGACACGCCCGCGACGATGAGGAGCGAGAGATAGACCAGCAGGTCCTGGCCGAACAGGATGGGGCCGAGGAAGGGAATGTCGGAGAGGCCGGGAATGTGCAGCCGCTCGAGGTGGACGCCCGGTTGGCCCACGAAGCTTTCGCCCATGAGGCCGGATATCCCCAGCCCCAGCAGCGTGAGGGCGAGGCCGGTGGCCACCTCGTTCGACACCATGGTGAGGGTGAGGAAGCCGAAGAGCAGCGACAGCACCGCGCCCGCCGCGATGGCAGCCAGCACGCCGACGTAGGGGTTGCCGGTCATCAGCGCCGCGCCGAAACCCGACACCGCACCCACCGCCATCATGCCCTCGACACCGAGATTGAGGACGCCCGAGCGCTCCACCACCAGTTCGCCGATGGCGGCGAGCAGCAGCGGTGTCGATGCCGTGATGATGGTGAGGATGACGGAGAGGACCTGGTCGTTCATGCCTTGGCCTCCGCCAGCTTGGGCGTCGCGCGCAGGAACTTCAGGCGGTAGAGGATGAGGGAGTCGCAGGCCAGGATGTAGAACAGCAGGATGCCCTGGAAGACGCGCGCCGTCTTGTCCGAGATGCCGAGCGCCACCTGCGCGGATTCACCGCCCAGATAGCTGATGGCCAGCGCGAAGGCCGCAACCAGCGCACCGATGGGGTTGAGGCGGCCGAGGAAGGCCACGATGATGGCGGTGAAGCCATAGCCGGGCGAGATGCCGGGCTGCAGCTGCCCCACCGTGCTCATCACCTCGCAGATGCCGGCAAGGCCCGCGAGGCCGCCCGAGAGGAGGAAGCAGAACCACACCGTCCTTTCGCGCGAGAAGCCCGCGAAACGGCCGGCGCGCGGGGCGATGCCCTGCACCCGCAGCTCATAGCCCTTCAGCGTGCGGCCCATCATGAAAGCGAGCGCCACCACCGCGATGACGGCGAAGATGGCGCCGAGGTTGATGGAGACGGGGCCGATCGAATCCGGGATGATCTGGAATTGCGGCAGCACCTGCCAGTCCGAGAAGGCGATGGTCTTGGGGAAGTTGTAGCCCTTGGGATCGCGCCACGGCCCGCGCACCAGCCAGTCGAGCACGAACTGGATGACATAGACCAGCATCAGGCTGGTCAGGATCTCGTTGGTGCCGAAGCGGTTCTTGAGGAAGGCGGGGATCGCCGCCCAGGCCATGCCCCCGATCACGCCCAGCGACAGCATCAGCACCAGCGTCAGCGGCGACTGGAACTCCGGGAAGAACACGGGAATGGCGGAGCCCAGGATGGCGCCGGCGGTGAGCTGGCCCTCGGCACCGATGTTCCAGACATTGGCCATGTAGGAGACGGCGAGCCCGGCGCCGATCATGGCGAGCGGCGAGGCCTTGACGATCAGCTGCTCGATCGACCACGAGGTGGTCAGCGGCTCGACGAAGAACACGTAGAGGGCGGAGAACGGGTTCAGCCCGCGCAGCGCGAAGATGATGCCGCCGGTCACCAGCGTGAGCACGATGGCGATGACGGGCGACAGGATCGCCATGCGCCCCGAGGCCTCCGCCCGCTTCTCAAGCACGAGCCGCATGGGCCGTCTCCTTCGCTTCAGTCCCCCGGAGTTCATGGGCGCCGGCCATGAGCAGGCCGATCTTCTCCGAGGTCAGTTCGGATGCGGGATAGGCCTCCGACAATTCGCCGCGCGAGATGACGGCGATGCGGTCGGCAATCTCGAAGATCTCGTCGAGGTCCTGGCTGATGACCAGAACGGCCGAGCCCTGGCGGGCGAGGTCGACGATGGCCTGGCGGATGGTGGCCGAGGCACCGGCATCGACACCCCAGGTCGGCTGGTTGACGACGAGCACGCCGGGCCTGCGGTCGAGCTCCCGGCCGACCACGAACTTCTGCAGGTTGCCGCCCGACAGCGAACGCGCCTCGGGGTCGGGCTTGCCCTTGCGCACGTCATAGTCCTTGATGACGCGCTGGCTGACGCCCGAGGCGCCGCCGCTGCTCACCATGCCGGACTTGACCAGCGCCTCGTCCGAGGAATGCCTGGTCAGCACCACGTTCTGCGACAGCGTGAAGCCGGGCACCGCGCCATGGCCCAGCCGCTCCTCCGGCACGAAGGCGGCCCCGGCATTGCGCCGCGTGTTGACGCCATCATGGCCCATCGGCCTGCCGTCGATCACCAGCATGGAGGCGCTGGCGAGCGAACGCTCGCCCGAGACCGCGTCGAAGAGTTCCGACTGGCCGTTTCCGGCGACACCGGCGATCGCCACCACCTCGCCCGCCTTCACGTCGAGCGAGACGTTCCTGAGTTCGACGGAGAACGGACCATCAGCGGGAAGCCTGAGGTGGTCGAGCTTGAGGCGGGTTATGCCCTGCACGTCACGGCTCGCGGCACGTACCACGTGGATGTCGCCGCCGACCATGAGCTTCGCCAGGCTCGCCGCCGTCTCCGTCTCCGGGTCGACATTGGCGACCACCTTGCCGTGGCGCAGGATGGTGACGTTGTGGCAGAGCCGCTTCACCTCCTCGAGGCGATGGCTGATGTAGATGACGGCACAACCTTCACCGGCCAGCCGCGCCAGCGTGACGAACAGCTGGTCCGCTTCCTGCGGGGTCAGCACGGCGGTGGGCTCGTCCATGATCAGGAGCTTCGGTTCCTGCAGCAGGCAGCGTACGATCTCGATGCGCTGGCGCTCGCCCACCGAAAGGTCGGCCACCACGGCGGTGGGCTCAAGCGGCAGGCCGTAATCGCGCGACACCCGCGTGATGCGTACGGACAGCTTCTTCATGTCGAAGGCGCCGGGCATGGCGAGCGCGATGTTCTCGGCCACCGTGAGCGCGTCGAACAGCGAGAAGTGCTGGAACACCATGCCGATGCCGAGCTTCCGCGCCGCGGCGGGGCTGGGAATGGTGACGGCGTTGCCCATCCAGCGGAACTCGCCGGAGCTGGGCTGCAGCGCGCCGTAGATCATTTTCACGAGGGTGGATTTTCCCGCGCCGTTCTCGCCGAGGAAGGCGTGGATCTCGCCCGGCTTCACCTTGAGAGTCACGTCGTCATTGGCCTTCAGCGTTCCGAAGACCTTGGTGACGTGGAGTGCCTCGAGCAGGTATTCCATTGATCAGCCAGCGTTCCTTGCCGGCAGCATGCCGTGGGTTGCGGAACCTGACAATGCCTCATCGAGGGTTATAAGCTGTGCCGCGACCGAAACCGCAATCGCGGCGGGCAGCTTGGAGCGGATGCCGCCGATGCCGATGGGGCAGATCATCGCCGCCACCCGGGCGCTGTCCACGCCCGCGTCCCGCAGGCGGCGCTCGAAGCGCGCCCGCTTGGTGGCGCTGCCGATGACACCGACATGGGCGATGGCGGGGTTCCTGAGCGCCGCGTCGGCAATCTGGAGATCGAGCGCGTGGGAATGGCTCATGATGAAGGCGAGGCTGCCCTCGGGCGCTGACGCCACGACCTGCAGCGGATCGCCCGCAAAGCCCGTCACGTTCTGCGGCATGGCGCCGGGGAAGGCCTCCGGCCGGGGGTCGGCCCAGGTGACGTCGAAGGGCAGGGGTGCCAGCGACAGGATCAGCGCGCGGCCGACATGGCCGGCCCCGAACACGAGCACGGCACGGTGGCGGGCGCCGAAGTTTTCCACGATCCCCGGCAGCCGGTTGCTGAGGGTGAAGGGGCCGGCCGCCTCGCGCTCCGCCAGTGCACGGGCTTCCGCAAGGGATGAGGCATCGAAGCATTCGATGGCGAGCGTCACCCGGCCGCCGCAGCACTGGCCGAGATCGGGACCCAGCGACTGGGTGAGCATCTTCACCTGGCGCGGTTGCCCGAGCAGGCGTTGCGCCTCGGCCAGCGCCTTCCACTCCAGCGTGCCGCCGCCGATGGTGCCGTGGAAGCCATCGCGGGTGACGAGCATGTGGGCCCCCTCCTCGCGCGGCACGGAGCCCTCCGCCTTGACGACGGAGACCAGGGCACAGGTGCCCTGGGCTTCCAGCGTGCTGGCGATCAGGCTCCAGACCTTCATCAGGCTACTCCCTTCACGGCGCGGAGGATGGCTTCCGGCGTTGCCGGCGCATCGAGCTTCGGGATCTCGCCCGGCCGGCAGCTGGCCACCGCATCGAAGATCGCCGTCCACACGGAGATGCCCAGCATCAGGGGCGGTTCACCCACCGCCTTGGAACGGTAGATGGTGTCTTCCTTGTTGCCCCTGGATTCGAACAGCCTGACGCGGAAATCGGCGGGCACGTCCGAGGCGCAGGGAATCTTGTAGGTCGATGGCGCATGGGTGCGCAGGCGCCCCTGGTCGTCGAAGACCAGCTCCTCGGTGGTGAGCCAGCCCATGCCCTGCACGAAGCCGCCCTCCACCTGGCCAATGTCGAGGCCGGGGTTCAGCGAGCGTCCGACGTCGTGGAGGATGTCGACACGGTCGACCTTCATCTCGCCCGTCAGCGTGTCGATCGTCACTTCCGAGCAGGCTGCGCCATAGGCGAAGTAGAAGAAGGGCCGCCCCTTGGCCTTGGGCCGGTCCCAGCTGATCTTCGGCGTGGCATAATAGCCGGTGGACGACAGCGAGATGCGCGCGATGTGGGCCTGGCGCGCCAGGTCGCCGAAGGGAATGGCGCGATTGCCGATAAGCACGCGTCCATCCTCGAACCGGATGCGGCTCTTGGGAACCTTCCAGTGTTTCGCGGCGAAATCGACGAGCCGGCCCTTGATGGTGGCGGCCGCCGCCCTGGCCGCCATGCCGTTGAGGTCAGCGCCGGAAGAAGCGGCGGTGGCCGAGGTGTTGGGCACCTTGCCGGTCGTCGTCGCGGTGATGCGCACGTCGGCGGCGGCGATGCCGAACTCCTCCGCCACCACCTGCGCCACCTTGGTGTAAAGGCCCTGCCCCATCTCGGTGCCGCCGTGGTTCAAGTGAACCGAACCATCGGTATAGACATGCACGAGCGCACCCGCCTGGTTGAGGTGGGTGAGCGTGAAGGAGATGCCGAACTTGACCGGGGTCAGCGAGATGCCCTTCTTCAGCACCGGGCTTTTCGCATTGAAGGCCGCGATGGCCTTGCGCCGCGTGCGGTAGTCGGAGGAGGCCTCGAGCTGCTCGATGATGTCGAGCGCGATGTTGTCCTCGACCTTCATGCCATAGGGCGTGGTGTCGCGCTTGTCCGTATACAGATTGACCTTGCGCACGTCGAGCGGGTCCTGACCCGTCTTCAGCGCGATCACCTCCATCAGCCGCTCGGCGAAGAGCATGCCCTGCGGGCCGCCGAAGCCGCGGAAGGCGGTGTTGGAGACGGTGTTGGTGCGCAGGCGCCGCGTGGCGATGCGGGCGGCGGGATAGAAATAGGCATTGTCCGCATGGAACATGGTGCGGTCGCAGATGGCATTCGACAGGTCCGCCGAATAACCGCAGCGGGCGAGGAAATCGACGTCCACCGCCACGACCCGACCTCTGGCATCGAAGCCCGCCTTGTAGTCAACGCGGAAGTCATGGCGCTTGCCGGTCAGCATCATGTCCTCGTCGCGGTCGAGGCGGCACTTGGCGGGCCTGCCCGTCAGCCGCGCGGCGAGTGTGGCGAGGCAGGCCCACTGCGCCGCCTGGCTTTCCTTGCCGCCGAAGGCGCCGCCCATGCGGCGGCATTCGACTGTCACCATGGCAGCCGGCAGGTGCAGCATGTGCGCGATAAGGAACTGCACTTCGGAGGGGTGCTGCGTGGAGCAATGCACCGTCACCGCGCCATGCTCCTCCGGCACGGCGAGGCTCACCTGGCCCTCGAGATAGAAATGCTCCTGCCCGCCGATGCGGAAGCTTTCGGAGACGGAGTGGCGCGCCGCTGAAATTGCCTTGGCCGCATCGCGCCGCACGAACTGGTAGGGCTCGCCCACGTCGCCCGTCTTCGTGGCGAGCGCATCCTCGACGGTGACGGCGGCCCTCTCCGCCGCGACCTCGATCTTCGCCAGCCTTGCGGCGCGGCGGGCGGCCTCGCGGGAGTCCGCGACCACGGCGAAAACCACCTGGCCGTGGAACATGATGCGGCCATCGGCGAGGATCGGGTCACCGCCGAACACCGGCGCATAATCGTTGAGGCCGGGGATGTCCTTCGCCGTCAGCACACGGATCACGCCGGGTGCTGCCGCGACGGCCGAGAGGTCGCACCTGGTGATTTTGCCGTGGGCGCCGTCCTTCGCATAGCCCGGGTAAACATGGACGAGGCCTTCGGGCTCGCGCATGTCGTCGATGTAGGTGGCGGAGCCCTGCACGTGAAGCGGCGCGCTGTCATGCGCGAGAGTCTTGCCGACCGTCCTGGTCTCGAGGATGCGGCGGTCGGCCATCACGCCACCGCCTTTCGGTCACCCAGCACGCGCGTGGCGCTCGCACCTGCGACCTCCATCAGCGCCTTGCGCAGCAACCCTTGCGCCACCTCGATGCGATAGGCCGCGGAGGCGCGCATGTCGGAAATGGGCTGGAAATCCTTGGCCAGCGCGTCGATCGCGGCGGCCCACGAGGCAGGCTGGTCGAGTGCCGCGCCTTGCAGCGCCGCTTCCGTCAGCGCGCCGCGCTTCGGCGTGGCCGCCATGCCGCCGAAGGCGATGCGGGCAGCGGAAATCCTGCGTCCATCCAGCGTGAACCTGAAAGCGGACATGACGGCCGAGATATCCTGGTCGAAGCGCTTCGAAATCTTGTAGGCGCGGAAGGCCTCGTTCGGCTTCAGCTTCGGCACGTCGATGCGCCAGACGAGCTCGCCAGGCTTCCGGTCCTGTTTGCCATAGGCGACGAAGAAGCTTTCGAGCGGCAGTGAGCGCTCCGCTGCGCCATGGCGCAGCGTGACCGTGGCGCCGAGAGCGATGAGCATCGGCGGCGTGTCGCCGATGGGCGAGCCATTGGCGATGTTGCCGCCCACGGTTCCCGAAGCGCGCACCTGGGTGGAGCCGAGGCGGCGCAGCACTTCGCCCAGATCGGCATCGATGGCGCCTAGCGCCGGCATGGCCTCGGCATAGGTGGCCGCGGCACCGAGGCTCACGCCTTCCTTCGTCGCCTGAACGGCATGAAGGTCCTTCACGCCACCGGTGAGGATGATCTTCGGCAAGTGCCGCATCTGCTTGGTGATCCACAGGCCGACGTCGGTGGCGCCCGAGACGATGGTGGCATCGGGGTTTTCGGCTGCGAGCCCGGCGAGTGTTTCCGGTTTCGCGGGGCGCGCGATGAAGCTGTCCGACGTACCGACGAAGACGTCAGTGCCGTCGTCGAATGCGGCCAGCTGCTTCGCCGCCTGCTTCGCACCCTTGTCCCAGCGGTCCATCGGCGTGCCGCTGCAGGCGGCGAGGCCGGCATCGATGATCGGGCGATAGCCGGTGCAGCGGCAGAGGTTGCCGGCGATGTGGGTGGCGATCTCGTCGCGGCTCGGCGCCCCGCCCTGCTGGTAGAGCGTGAACAGCGACATGACGAAGCCAGGCGTGCAGAAGCCGCATTGCGAGCCGTGGGTGTCGACGAGGGCCTGCTGCACCGGGTGCAGCGTGTCGCCATCGGCGAGGTCGTCGACCGTCACCAGCTCCTTGCCGTCGAGCTGAGCGACCAGCAGGATGCAGGCGTTGACGGGCTCATAGACCAGCTTGCCGTTCTTCAGCGATCCCAGCGCCACAGTGCAGGCGCCGCAGTCGCCCTCGTTGCAGCCTTCCTTGGTGCCGCGCGAACGTTCTTCAAGGCGCAAGTAATCCAGCACCGTGCGCATGGGCGGCACATGCGTCAGTTCAACGGTCTTGCCGCGGCGCAGGAAGCGGATGGAGGCACGGGTGGTCACGGGCGGTCAGCTCCCCCGGTAGGTCGAATAGCCATAGGGCGAAAGCAGCAGCGGCACGTGATAGTGGGCGGCCGCATCCGCGATGCCGAAGCGGATCGGGATCACGTCGAGAAAGGCGGGCTCGGGCAGTGCCGCACCGCTGGCGCGGAGATAGGCGCCGGCATGGAACAGCAGTTCATATTGGCCGGCGGCGAAGGTGGCGCCCTCGAGGATCGGGCCATCGGCGCGGCCGTCGGCATTGGTGTGGATGGTCTTGAGCGGGGTCGCTTCGCCCTGGCGGAAAAGCTCGATCTTCAAGCCAGCGGCGGGCTTGCCGGAGGCCGTGTCCAATACATGCGTCGTCAGGCGCCCCATGTCGCTCCGTTCCTTTGCTTTCCCCAAGATTCAGGCTCTGGTGGCCCCGATTACCCAAAAAGCTAACATGCTGCGCGCGTTCGCAAAAGCAGAATAAAGGACACGGACTGTGCGGATTTTGTGCAGGATAAGATGTCATCGTCATGAGCCCCTCCCCCTTGTGGGGAGGGGTTGGGGGGGTTCCTCCGGGTTCCGCTGCCTAGGACCCGTGTTCGCGGCACCGCCCCCACCCCTGCCCCTCCTCACGAGGGGAAGGGGAAGTCTGCCGGTGACGAGCGGGATGGCGGTCTAGAGTTTGCGGAGATAGTGCTGCACGATCTCGAGAAAGGCCTCGACCGTCGGCCTGGGGCCTGCCCCGGCGCGTGCGACGAGGCGCAGGCGGTCGACCGGCAGGCGCTTGTCGGCGAGCGGCAGGAAGACCAGCGATCCGGCATGGAGCTCGCGCTCGATGCCGATCACGGTCTGGAAGGCGACGCAGCTGCCGCGGCTGGCGAGCGATGCCATCAGGCGCAGCGAATTGCATTCGAAGGCGGGCCTGAGCTTGCGGGCCGCGGGGATGCTGTCGAGGATCGCCCGCAGGCTGAGCCCGGGCGAAGGCCAGGCGAGCGGATGCTCGGCGCAGTCGGCGAGCGATAGCTTCTTCGACCTTGCCAGCGGATGATCGGGCGCCATGATGGCGCCGAGGTCGAGATCGCGCGAGGCCAGCACGTCGAGCCCGTCGAGCGAGGACGGGTTGAACGTGAAGGCGAGCTCCGCCTGGTGCTCGCGCACCAGCTGGGTGACGGCTTCCGAACCTGCGACGGTGACCGCGACCTGGATCCCCGGATAGCTGCGCATGAAATGCTCCAGCATGTCGGGCAGCACCGCGGCCGAGACGCTCTCCACCGTGGCGATGCGCAGCAACCCGCGCGTCAGCTTGCGCAGGGCGGAGAGTTCGTCGAGGGTGTTCTCGTGGCTTTGTGCCGCACGGCGCAAGCCGCGCAGCAGGATCTCGCCGGCGGGCGCCAGCTTGAGGCCACGGCCCGAACGGTCGAACAGCCGGTTGCCCAGCGCATTTTCGAGCAGGATCAGCTGGCGGCTGATGGCAGAGGCCGCGACGTTCAACTCGCGCGAGGCGGCGCGCACCGAGCCCGTTTCGGCCACCGCCATGAAGTAGCGGTAGGCGATGGCGATCAGCGCGGGTTCGCTCTTGGCCACGATCACCTGATCAGAATGGCGCGGAAATCGTTGACGTTGGTGTGGGTGGGGCCGGTGATCACCTGATCACCGAGCCGTTCGAACAGTGAATGCGCATCGTTGTTCTCGAGGAATTCCATGGGATCGAGGCCCAGCGCACGCGCGCGGTCGAGGCTCGTCGGGTCGATCACCGCGCCGGCGATCTGCTCCATTCCGTCGATGCCGTCGGTGTCGGCGGCGAGCGCGGTGATGCGCCTGGTCCCGCCCAGCGCAATGGCGAGCGCGAGCAGGAACTCGACATTGCGCCCGCCCCTGCCCTTGCCGCGCACGGTGACGCCGGTTTCGCCGCCCGACAGCAGCAGGCAGGGCTTTCGTGCCGGCGCATCGCGGTCGGCGATCTCGAGCGCAATGGCGGCATGGACCTTGGCCACCTCGCGCGCCTCGCCTTCGATGCGGTCACCAAGATAGAGCACGTTGAGGCCCAGTGCCTCGGCCTTCGCCCGCACGGCGCGGAAGGATTCATGGGGGGAGACGACGACGCGCGTCTCGGTATGCTTGCTGAGAATGGTGCGGTCCTCGTCCGGACTCCTCAGCCACGCCTCGATGGCTTGCGGCACCGGCACGCCATAGCGCGCGAGGATGGCGAGCGCGTCGTTCTTGCGGGTGGGATCGGCAACGGTGGGGCCGGAGCCGATGATGGCGGGGTCATCGCCCGGCACGTCGGAGAGCGCCAGCGTCCAGATTGCGGCTTTGCCGGCGGCGCGCGCCAGCCTGCCGCCCTTGATGGCGGAGACCTGCTTCCTGACACAGTTCAATTCGCCGATGTTGGCGCCGCATTTGAGCACCGCCTTCACCAGCCCGAATTTCTCCTCGATGGAAATGCCGGGCACCGGCTTCGACATCAGCGCCGAGGCGCCGCCGGAAATGAGCGCGATGAGAAGATCGTCCGGCCCGAGCGTGCCGGCGAGCGCCAGCGCCTGCTCGGCCGCGGCGAGACTGGTCTTGTCGGGAACGGGGTGGCTGGCATGGACGAGGCGAAGCCGCGTCAGGTCATGCGAATAGCCGTGTGGCGCGATGACGAGGCCTTCGAGCGGGCCGTCCCAGTTCTGTTCCACCGCCCTGGCCATGGGCACGGCGGCCTTGCCGACGGCGATCACCACGGTGCGGCCCTTCGGCCTGGCGGGAAGATTCCCGATGACCGCCTTCACCGGATTGGCAGCCTCGACCGCGGCATCGAAAAGGCCGCGCAGGATCGTCCTGTCGTCAGTCACGTAAAGCAAACTCCCTGGCTTCGGACGTTTTGCGCCAAGCCAGGGAGATGCACAAGTGAGCCTATGGCTGGATCAGCGGGCGACCAGCACGCTGCAATGGGCACGGCCCGCGACATCGGCCGCGACCGAGCCCAGGACGAGGCGGGAGACGCCGCGCTTGTCGCCGGTGCCGACCACGATCTGGTCATAGCCGTTTTCTTCCGCATACTGAACGATTGCCGAGGCGGCCTCGCGGCTCCTCAGGGCGAGTTCGTCCACCTGGGTCACGCCGACCTTGCGGGCGACACCGGCGGCGGCATCGAGGATCTTCTTCACCTGATCATCCTCGAGCGTGTAGATCAGCGGCCCGCGGCTTCCGCCATGGGCGACGTTGACGACGCAGATCGACAGGCTGGCGCCCAGCTTCTTGGCCATCTCGGCGGCGAGTTCCACGGCATGCGCCGAATGATCGGTGCCGTCGGTGGCGCACAGGATCTTCTTCATTGTCACTCCCTCCATCTCATCGCGAGTTCTGGTGCCGCGGATGATTAGGCAGGATACTGCAGCCAAACCTTGATTTCGGTCAAGAATTGGGCAGATGCAGGAGTTACAGGTTACTCGCCGAGAAGGTGTCGCAATCCTTCAGGCTCTGCGCCGAGAGGCCCTGCTTGAACCACTTCACGCGCTGCGCAGAGCTGCCATGCGTGAATGACTCAGGCACCACGTAGCCCTGCGACTGCTTCTGCAGCCGGTCGTCGCCGATGGCGGCGGCGGCGTTGAGGCCCTCCTCGATGTCGCCGTCCTCGAGGATCTTGGCGGAGGCATTGGCCTCCTGCGCCCAGATGCCGGCAAAACAGTCGGCCTGCAGCTCCATCTTCACCGACAGCGCATTGGCATCGGTCTTGGACGCGCGCATGCGGGCCTGGGTCACCTTGTCGGCAATGCCGAGCAGGTTCTGGATGTGGTGGCCCACCTCATGCGCGATGACATAGGCCTGGGCAAAATCGCCGGGGGCGCCGAGCTTGTTCTTGAGGTCCTGGTAGAAGGAGAGGTCGATGTAGACCTTCTGGTCGCCCGGGCAGTAGAACGGCCCCATGGCCGACTGCGCATTGCCGCAGGCTGACTGCACGAAGCCGGTGAACAGCACGAGCTTGGGCTTTACATACTTGTCACCGAGGATCTCGCCCCACACGCGGTTGGTGGAGCCGAGCACGCGCGCCACGAATTCCTTGCCGGCATCCGCCGTGGCCGCGCCGGTGGTGGCCGGGCCGTTCAGTCCGCCGCCGGAATTGTCGGTCACCTCGGTGCGGGTGTCGGGCAGCGAGATCTGTGTGTCCTGCCCGCCACCGGGCACCGACATGCCGCCGCCGTTGATCATCTGCAGCAGGTCGAGGCCGAAGACGAACTTGAAGATCAGGTAGACGACGACGAAGAAGATGATGGTCTTCAGGCTGAAGCCGCCGCGGCCCATGCCGATGGGAATGTTGATGCCCCGGCCACCGCCGCCGCCCGGAAATCCGAAGCCGCCGCCCTGGCCGCGCCGGTCCTCGATCGAGTCGTAATCGGGCTTCTCATTGTCGAGGCGCATGGCGACCGTCCTTGAATGGCAGAAAACGTCCTAGGGTTGTCGGCTGCGGAATTTGCAGAGATCATACACCAATTGCAAGCTCGGCGTGCTGATTTCAACGAGACGGCCAAGCTCGATCACAACTCCAAGCAATGAGTCGAGTTCCGTGGGGCGGCCCGCCGCCACGTCCTGCAACATGGAGGTGCGGTGGGCCCCCACTTTCGCCGCCATGTCCATCCGCTCGTCGGCATCGACCGCGAAGGCGACGCCGAGCTTCTCGCCCACGGCGCGCGCCTCCTCCATCATGCTGCGGATGACGCGGCGCGTGCCGGGGTCGCCGGCGAGGTCCTGCAGCGTTCCTTGCGTAAGCACGCTCACCGGATTGAAGCTGAGGTTGCCCCACAGCTTGAGCCAGATCTCGTTCCTCAAATTGGGCTTCACCGGGCTTTTCACGCCGGCGCCGGTGAGCAGCCGGCTGAGCAGCTGCACGCGCTCGGTCTTCTCTCCCGTCGGTTCGCCCAGCGGCATGCGGTCGCCGTAGTGGTGCGCGATGACGCCCGGCGCCTCGATCTCGGCGGCCTGCCAGACGACGCAGCCCAGCGCCCGCTCCGGCCCGATGCGGTCCCAGATCACGCCGCCGGGATCGACGCTCTCGAGCCTCGTTCCTTCAAGCGGTCCGCCGATGCCATGGAAGTACCACCAGGGAATGCCGTTCTGCGCGAAGAGGATCGCGGTGTCCCTGCCGATCAGCGGCATCATCTGGTCGATGACGCCGGCAAGGCCGTGCGCCTTCAAGGTGAGGATGATGAAATCCTGCGGGCCGAGCTGCCTCGGATCATCGGTGACGCGGGGGCGCACCACCTGCGTCTCGCCGCCCTGCTTCAGCGTCAGGCCATTGGACGTCATCGCCGCGAGATGGGCGCCGCGTGCCACGAGGGAAACGTCCGCCTCGCCCTTCAGCGCCAGGCGCGCGCCGACATAACCGCCGATGGCGCCGGCCCCGAAGACGCAGATCCTGGTCATGCCAGGCCCAGCTTCTGCGCCAGCCCGATGCGCTGCAGCTTGCCGGTGGCACCCTTGGGGATCTCGTCCAGTATCACGATCTTCTTCGGCACCTTGAAGGCCGCGAGCTTGCCATTGGCGAAGTCCTGCAGCGCGCGCTCGGTGACGGCCCTGCCCTCGCGCAGCACCACGGCCGCCGCGACTTCCTCGCCCAGCTTGTCATGCGGCATGGCGAAGGTGACGACCTGCGCCACGGCGGGATGCTCCATCAGCACCTCGTCCACTTCCATCGGCGCGATCTTCTCGCCGCCGCGGTTGATGATCTCCTTCAGGCGGCCGGTGATCTTGAGGTAGCCGTCCTCGTCCATGAAACCCTGGTCTCCGGTGTGGAACCAGCCGAAGGCGAAGCCCGACTCGTTGGCCTTGGGGTTGTTCTCGTAGCCCAGCGTGACGTTCGGCCCGCGCGTCACCACCTCGCCTTCCTCGCCCGAACTCAGGATGCGGCCGTCGGGCGCCATCACGGCCACCATGGGTCCCGCCGCACAGCCGACGAAGCCGGGCTTGCGCTTGCCCGGCGGCAGCTGGTTCGACGTCATCTGGTGCGCGTTCTCGGTCATCGCATAGGCTTCGATGACGGGGCAGCCGAAAGCTTCTTCCAGCGCGTGGAAGACGGGCACCGGCAGCGACGCCGAACTCGAGCGGATGAAGCGCAGCGGATTGGCCTTGATGATCGCGGTATTGCGCTCGGCGCGCTGCAGGATGGCCTGGTGCATGGTGGGCACCGCCGTATACCATGTGGGGTGCGCCTCCTCCATCCAGCCGAAGAACTTCAGCGCGTTGAAGCCCGGCGTGGCGAAGACCGAGGCGCCCGCGGTGAGCGTCGCCAGCACCGCGGCCATCAGCCCGTGGATGTGGAACAGCGGCATGATGTTGAGGCAGCGGTCGCGTTCGGTCAGCTGCAGCGTGTTGCGGATGTTGCTGGCGGAGGCCAGCAGGTTCGAATGGGTGAGCGGCACGATCTTGGGCCGCGAGGTGGTTCCGGACGTGTGCAGCACGAGCGCCACATCCTCGCCCTCGGCATAGCCCTGGACGGAAGGGGACGCCACGGCATCGCCCGAAATGACGAATGCGCCGGCCTCGCGCTGCGGGCTCAGCACCAGCACGGGAATTCCCAGCCGCTTCGCCGCGGCGATGGCGGGGGAGGTGCTGCCCTCGTCGACCAGCAACGCCTTCGCCTTCAGGTCCTCCATGTAGAAATGAAACTCGTCCTCGCGGTAGGCGGGGTTCAGCGGTGCCGCCGTCACCGCACAGGCGCAGGCCACGAAGGCGGCCGCCATGTCCGGCCCGTTGGGCAGCACGATGGCCAGCTTGTCGTTGCGCGCCAGCCCCCGCCGCCGCAGGGCGGCGAAGGTGTCCTCCACCAACGCGGTGAACTGGCCGTAGGAGAGGTCGTCCCGGCCGGAGGCGGAGAGGGCGATGTCGCCCGGCAGACGGGCTTCGAGGAGGGACTTCAGGATCATCCGGGCAGTCTGCCCATTTCAGGCCAGCCGTCAACGCCGTGCAATTGAAGGTCAGACCTGCATCCGCTAAGACCCCCTCATCATGACCGACAGACTCATCATCGCGCTCGCCCAGCTCAACCCGACGCTCGGGGCGATCAAGGCCAATCTCGAGCGCGCCCGCGAGGCGCGCCGGGAAGCGTCCGATGCCGACCTGATCCTGTTTCCGGAACTCTTCATCTGCGGCTATCCGCCGGAGGACCTGGTGCTGCGCCCCACCTTCGTCGCCGCCTGCCGCGCGGCGGTGGAAGAGCTGGCGAAGGAAACCGTCACCGGCCCTGCCGTGCTGATGGGCCTGCCGTGGCGCGAGGGTGCGAACCTCTACAACTCGGTGGCGCTGCTCGCCAACGGCAGGATCGAGGCGGTGCGCCACAAGTTCGACCTGCCGAACTACGGCGTGTTCGACGAAAAGCGCGTGTTCAATGCCGGGCCTGCCCCGGGGCCCATCTCGTTCAAGGGCGTGCGTCTCGGCGTTCCGATCTGCGAGGACATCTGGACGGAGGAGACCTGCGAGACCCTGGCCGAGACCGGGGCCGAGATCCTGCTCTCGCCCAATGGCTCGCCCTTCGAGCGCAACAAGGATGACGTGCGGTTGAACCTCACCGTGGCGCGCGTCACCGAGACGGGCCTGCCGCTCGCCTATCTCAACCAGGTGGGCGGCCAGGACGAGCTCGTCTTCGACGGCGCGTCCTTCGTCTTGAACGCCGACCGCACGTTGGCCTGGCAGATGCCGATGTTCGAGGAGCAGATCGCGCTCACCGAATGGCGGCGCGAGGAGGACGGCTGGGTCTGCGTGCCGGGCGAGATCGTCTCCGTCCCGGAGAACGAGGAAGAGACGTGGAAGGCCTGCGTGCTGGGCCTGCGCGACTATGTGCTGAAGAACCGCTTCCCCGGCGTGGTGCTGGGGCTTTCGGGCGGCATCGACTCGGCCGTCGTCGCCGCCATGGCGGTCGATGCGCTGGGCGCTGACCGCGTGCACTGCGTGATGCTGCCCTATGCCTACACGAGCCGTGACAGCCTGGTGGATGCCGAGGAATGCGCCAAGCTGCTGGGCGTGCGCTATGACGTGGTGCCGATCAAGGAGCCGGTCGAGGGTTTCCTCTCCGCGCTGAAGCCGATGTTCGAGGGCACGCCCCCTGGCATCACCGAGGAAAACCTGCAGTCGCGCTCGCGCGGCGTGATCCTCATGGCGATCTCCAACAAGTTCGGGTCCATGGTGCTGACCACCGGAAACAAGTCGGAAATGTCGGTGGGCTATGCGACGCTCTACGGCGATATGAACGGCGGCTACAACCCGATCAAGGATGTCTACAAGACGGAAGTCTATCGCCTCGCCGAATGGCGCAACTCGCTGGGCTACGTCATCCCCCGGCGCATCATCACCAAGGCGCCGACGGCCGAACTGCGCGAGAACCAGACGGATCAGGACTCGCTGCCGCCTTATGAGGTTCTCGACACGATCCTCGAAGGCCTCGTCGAGAACGAACTGCCGGTCGAGCAGATCGTGAACAACACAGGCTACGAGGAGGCGCTGGTGCGGCGCATCCAGCACATGCTCTACATCGCTGAGTACAAGCGGCGGCAGGCGGCGCCGGGCGTGAAGATCACGCGGCGCAATTTCGGCCGCGACCGGCGCTATCCGATCACCAACGCCTTCCGGGACGGACGATAGCATGACCACCATCGTCCGCTTCGCGCCCTCGCCCACGGGGCGCATCCACATCGGCAATGCCCGCACCGCCATCCTCAACTGGCTGATGACGCAGAAGACCGATGGGCAGTTCGTGCTGCGCTATGACGACACCGACACGGCGCGTTCGACCCAGGAATTCGCCGACGGCATCGCCACCGACCTCGCCTGGCTCGGCATCAAGCCGCACCGCGTCGAATGGCAGTCGAAGCGCTTCCCCCGCTACGACGAGGTGGCGGACCGGCTGCGCCGCGAGGGCAGGCTCTATCCCTGCTACGAGACGGCGGATGAACTCGACCGCAAGCGGAAGCGGCAGGAAGCGCGCAAGCTGCCGCCGGTCTATGACCGCGCGGCGCTGAAGCTCACCGACGAAGAGCGCGCCAGGCTCGAGGCGGAAGGCCGCAAGCCGCACTGGCGCTTCAGGCTCGACGGCCGGGTGGTCGAATGGAACGACCTGATCCGCGGGCCCCAGCACATCGACACGCGCTCGCTGTCCGACCCCGTGCTGGTGCGCGAGGACGGCAGCTATCTTTACACGCTGCCCTCGGTCATCGACGACATCGACATGGAGATCACCCATGTCATCCGCGGCGAAGACCACGTGGTGAACACCGCAGTGCAGATCGAGATCACGCAAGCACTGGGCGCGACACCGCCAGCCTACGCCCACCACAGTCTCCTCACCGGCCCGGACGGCAAAGGCCTGTCGAAGCGGCTGGGCTCGCTCTCCATCGCCGCGATGCGCGAGGGCGGCCTGGAGCCGATGGCCGTCGTCAGTCACGCGGCGCTGCTCGGAACGTCCGACAATATCCATCCGTGTGCGGATTATACGGAACTGGTCGAGGGCTTCGCGCTCGACAAGCTGTCCCGCGCGCCGGCGCGCTTCGACGAGCAGGAACTCGCCCACCTCAATGCCAAGCTGCTGCACCACCTTCCGTGGGATGCGGTGAAAGACCGGCTGCCGGGCGACACGGAGGCCTTCTGGCTGGCCGTGCGCGGCAATATCGCGAAGCTGGCGGACGTCGCCACCTGGCGCGCCATCGTCTCCGGCCCGCTGACCCCGGTGATTGCGCCGGACGACCGTGACTTCCTCATCGCCGCCCGCGCCCTGCTGCCTCCCGCGCCCTGGGACACCACCACCTGGAAGGCCTGGACCGACGCCGTGAAATCCACCACGGGCCGCAAGGGCAAGGACCTGTTCATGCCGTTGCGCCGGGCGCTGACGGGCCTCGACCACGGCCCGGAACTGGCCCAGCTGCTGCCCTTGATCGGCCCGGACGCGGTGCTTGAACGGCTCTCGTGATTGCGCAATGATCGGCCCATGATCCTCGTGGGCCAGTTCGACTCTCCCTTCGTCAGGCGCGTGGCGGTGACGCTCAATCACTATCACATGCCCTACACGCGCAACCCGATCTCGGTGTTCCGCGACGTGGGCGAAATGCAGAAGATCAATCCGCTGGTGCGCGTGCCGTCGCTGATCCTCGAGACCGGCGAGGTGCTGATCGATTCTTCCGCCATCATCGATCATCTCGACGAGATGGCGGGGCCGGCCCGCGCTCTCACCCCGGCGCATGGGCCGGAACGGCGCAAGGTGCTGCAGGCGGTGGTGCTGGGGCTCGGCCTGATGGACAAGAGCGTGGCGCTGTTCTTCGAGCGCCTGTTCCACATCGACAAGCACATCAACCGCGATTTCGAGAAGCGCATGCTGCTGCAGATCTCGGCCGGGCTCGACAAGCTCGAGCATGACTGCGGGGCGCCGTGGTTCTTCGATGGCAAGATGACCCAGGCCGACATCACCGCGGGCTGCCTCGCGGGCTACATGAAGATGCGCGTGCCGGATGCCTTCCCGGCGGACAAATATCCGAAGCTGCATCACCTGGCGCTCCATTGCGAGACCAAGGAGGACTTCGTGAAGGCCAGGCCCTCGGCCGACGAGACGGTGCCGGGCCAGACGCGGCATTGAAGGCAGGGCCGCGCTCGTTTGCTCGCTCACGCCCCCTCCGCCGTCATCCCAGCGAAAGCTGGGAGCCCGCTTGCCTTTCCCGCGATCGCCAACCAAAGCGGGGCCCCAGCTTTCGCTGGGGTGACGCCGTCAATGGGAGGGCTCCTCAAGCAGCCGCAGGCCGCCTTCCCTTTCCGTCTGTGCTTCCAGATCGGTGATGCGATCGTAAGCTCCCAGCGGCAATTCCGAGTATCCCGTCAGCAACAGCCGCTCGCGCACCTCCGCAAGTGACGGATCGGCGAATGCGTCTCCAACAGCGCCGCGGATCGCCTCCACATCACCCACCTTCGTGATCCACGGCAGCCCCGGCACCGCTGGCGAGCGCGTGATTTCCACCAGGCCTTTTAGGGCGGCGGGCCGGTAGCGCCGGGCCATCTCGATGCAGACGCAATCGACGGCGCAGACGTCGGCTTCTCCCGACTGCACGGCGGCAAGCGACGCCAGGTGGCCGCCCGTCGTTACCGCACGCGAAAAGAACACACCCCGATCGGCCAGGGGCGCGAAGACCAGCTTCAACGCCAGCATGCCGGACATGGAGTCGGGCGTGTTCACCGCTGCGACACTTCCGCGGAATGCGCCGAGCGGCCTCTCCTCGCGCGCCATCACGATGCTCTGGTATCGGGGCCCGTCGCAGCCGTCGGCGGCATAGTGGGGCGTTGCGACATAGCTCACCCTGCCCGTGAGGCCGTGGGTGAAGGGATAGCCGCAGGTCTGGGCGAAGAGCAGGTCGTCACGGAGCCAGGCGGACGAAAACACCCCCGCCCGCCACAGCGGCAGATCCACACCCAGCCGGCGGGCGATGGCCTGCCACCACAGGTCGGTTGCCTGCCGCACCTCGGGCCAGTCATACATCGGCAGCGCTGCGATCATGCGGAACATGCTATAGCATGCCGATCCATCTTCAAGAGAGCAGCGTAACGCCAGCATGAGCAGCATCTCCGTCGTCATTCCCACCCGCGGGCGCCATCATTTCCTTCGCGAGGCGGTGTCGAGCGTGCTGGCGCAGGACGAGGCGCCGCACGAGATCATCGTGGTCGACGACGGCGCGGGCGCGGCGGACGCCGTGGCCCACATGCACCCCGCCATCAGCGTGCTCGACAATCGCGAGCGCGGGCCCGTGCCGGCGCGGAACCTCGGCGTGGCCCATGCCACGGGCGACTGCATCTGCTTTCTCGACGATGACGACTGGTTCATCGACAACGGCTATTTCGCCCAGGCGTCGGAAGCCTTCGCGCGCGGCGCCGATTTCTGCTTCGCCGATGGCATCATGCATTTCGAGGATGGCCGGCCGGACCTGCCCTTCGCCTTCGATGCCGATGCGGACAGCCTGACGCGGGACAACACGATCCTGATTTCCGGCGTCATCTACCGCCGCGCCCTGCATGCCGCGCTGGGCGGCTTCGACGAGACGCTGCCTTTCTACTGGGACTGGGACTGGTACCTGCGCATTGCCCGCGGCGGCCATCCGCTCACCCATATCCGAAGGCCCGTGGTGGCCATTCGCGTTCATGCTCGCAACATGTCGGGCGAATCGCTGGAAGCGCAGCGGCGGGCCAACTTGGACAGGTTTTCCACAAAGCATGCACTGCCGCCGATCCCGCTCAAGAACCATCTCGACATCGCCACGCAAGCCCCAGGCAAGCCGCCGCCGCCGCGAGCCGGCTGACTAACCTACTGTTTTTTCGGTGTTTTGCGATTTCTCGCGGCATCGCCCCGGCCGCGAGCCCCTATTCTCAAGGGTTTTTCAATGGGCTTCCCGAAAAAGCCCCGGAAAATAAGAGTTTTCGCGAATCGAAAACCGGATTAACGCGGTTGCCAGCCAACCCCCAATAAGGAGAGACAACATGGCTACGGACGACAAGATCCAGACGATTGCCCTTTCGAAGATCGCGGCTGAACTCGCCGAGAAGCACGAGATGTCGAAGAAGGCCGCGGGCGAATTCCTCGGCGCCTTCGTCGAACTGACCGTCAAGAACCTGAAGAAGGGCCACAAGGTGCGCGTCACCGGACTCGGCATCTTCCAGGTCAAGAAGCGCCCCGCCCGCATGGGCCGCAACCCGGCCACCGGCGAAGCCATCAAGATCAAGGCGTCCAAGAAGCTGGCCTTCCGCGCCGCCAAGGAAGTCAAGGACGCCATCTAAGTCCTGTTTCTTTTCTCGACCCTGAAGTGGCCCTGCCCGACGGCGGGGCCATTTCTTTTCGGGATGAATTCTTTTCACCGCGGCGTTGATTGCAGACCCTACCCCCGAGGGGCTAGAACACGGCCCGAAACTCCCATGTTGCAAGGACATTTTCCATGAAGACCCAGGCTCGTGTCGTGGTGATCGGCGGCGGCGTCGTCGGCTGTTCGGTGCTCTATCATCTCACCAAGGCAGGCTGGAAGGACGTGGTCCTCGTCGAGCGCGACATCCTCACCTCGGGCTCGACCTGGCATGCCGCCGGCGGCTTCCACACGCTGAACGGCGACCCCAACGTGGCCAAGCTCCAGGGCTACACCATCGCCCTCTACAACGAACTCGAGAAGATCTCCGGCCAGGCCTGCGGGTTGCACCGCTCGGGCGGCCTGATCCTCGCCGACACGCCGGAGCGCATGGAATGGCTGAAGATGGCCCATGCCCGCGCGCGCTACCTGGGCCTCGAGACCGAGATCATCTCCATGGCGGAAGCCAAGAAGATGCATCCGCTGCTGGAGGAGAAGTATTTCGTCGGCGCCATGATCGACGCCGCCGACGGCAACCTCGACCCCGAGGGCACGACCCATGCCTACGCGAAGTCGGCCCGCATCAATGGTGCGGAGATCTACCAGGACACCAAGGTCGAGGAACTGAAGCACCGCCCCGACGGCACGTGGGACGTGATCACCAACAAGGGCAACATCCACGCCGAGCATGTCGTCAACTGCGGCGGCCTCTGGGCGCGCGAGGTGGGCCGCATGGTGGGGATCGAACTTCCGGTGCTGGCCATGGAGCACATGTATCTCGTCACCGACGAGATGCCGGAGGTGGTTGGCTACAACAAGGAGCGCGGCCACGAGCTGCCCCACATCATCGACTTCAAGTCCGAGATCTACATGCGCCAGGAGCGTTCCGGCATGGTGCTCGGCACCTATGAGCGCGCCTGCGTGCCGTGGAGCCCGAAGAACACGCCCTGGGCCTTCGGCCGCGAGCTTCTCCAGCCCGATCTCGACCGCATCGCGCCGAACCTCGAGCTTGGCTACAAGCATTTCCCGGCGCTGGCGAATGCCGGCATCAAGCGCGTCATCAACGGGCCCTTCACCTTCACGCCGGACGGCAACCCGATCGTCGGCCCGGTGCAGGGCGTGCAGAACTTCTGGCTCGCCTGCGGCGTCATGGCGGGCTTCAGCCAGGGCGGCGGCGTGGGGCTGGCGCTCTCGCAGTGGATGGTGAACGGCGACCCGGGCTTCGACGTCTGGGCCATGGACTGCGCCCGCTTCGGCGAATGGGCGACCCGCACCTACACCAACGAGAAGGTGCGCGAGAATTATTCCCGCCGCTTCTCGATCCGCTTCCCCAACGAAGAGCTTCCGGCGGCGCGCCCGCAGCAGACCACGGCACTCTATGACGTGATGATCTCGCAGGGCGCTGTCATGGGCGACAGCTGGGGCCTCGAGACGCCGCTGTGGTTCGCGCCCAAGGGCGTGGAGCCCAAGGACATCGTGTCCTTCCGCCGCTCCAACGACTTCGCCCACGTGAAGGCGGAGGTGCTGGCCACGCGCAACGGCGTGGGCGTCACCGAGATCGCCAATTTCGCCAAGTATCGCTTCAGCGGTCCCGGTGCCGAGGCCTTCCTGTCGCGCATGATGACCAACAAGATGCCGAAGACGGGCCGCATCATCCTCACCCCGATGCTGAACCCCGCCGGCAAGCTCATCGGCGACTTCACCATCGCCAAGGCATCGGACGACTGTTTCTACATGTGGGGTTCGAGCCAGGCGCAGAAGTATCACATGCGCTGGTTCGAGCAGCACCTGCCGGCCGATGGCTCGGTCGCCATCCACCGCTATGACATGGGCCTCGTCGGCCTGTCGATCGCCGGCCCCAAGTCGCGCGACGTGCTGCAGCAGCTGGTGGACGAGGATGTGTCGAACGCCGCCTTCAAGTTCATGGACCATCGCTCGATGGAGGTGGCCCATGTGCCCGCCCTCATCAACCGCGTCACCTACACGGGTGACCTGGGCTATGAAATCTGGGTGGCGCCCGAATACCAGCGCCGCCTCTACCAGGAGATCATGCGCGCCGGTGCCGCGCATGGCATCGTGAACTTCGGCATGCGCGCGCTCCTCTGCATGCGACTCGAGAAGAACTTCCCCACCTGGTTCCGCGAGCTCAGGCCCATCTATGGCGGCTTCGAGGCCGGCATGGACCGCTTCATCGACCTCGGCAAGAATGACTTCATCGGCCGTGAGGCCGCGATGGAGGAGAAGCGCACGGGCGGCAAGCTGCGCCGCGTCTCCATGATCGTCGATGCAGCGGATGCCGACGTGCTGGGCGACGAGCCGATCTGGCACAAGGGCAAGGTCGTTGGCTGGGTCACCTCGGGCGGCTTCGCGCATTACGTCGACAAGTCGATGGCGCAGGGCTACGTGCCCGTCGAACTGGCGGGCGACACATCGGCGGGCGCCTTCGAGATCGAGATCATCGGCGACAACCGCAAGGCCACCATCATCACAGAGCCGCCCTTCGACCCCGAAGGCAAGCGGATGAGGGGCTGAGGAGAATGCGGGCCTCGACGCACCCACAGGCGCTGCGCGTCGGTGCGGCGCTGGGGCCCACCTTCACCGTCGTCGAGTTCGACGAGAGCACGCATACGGCTCAGGAGGCGGCCGACGCCATCGGCTGCCAGCTCCCCCAGATCGCCAAGTCGATCATCTTCCGCAGCGCCAGCGGCAGGCCGGTGCTGGTCATCGCATCGGGCACCAACCGGGTGGACGAGAAGAAGGTGAAGGCGCTGCTGGGCGAGAAGATCGAGCGGGCGAGCCCGGACTTCGTGAAGGAGATGACCGGATTCGAGGTCGGCGGCGTACCACCGCTGGGGCATGCAAGCCCCTGCGTAGTCTATCTCGATGAGGATCTCAGGGCCTATCCCACGCTGTGGGCGGCGGGCGGGACGCCCAATGCGGTGTTCGAGATCGGCTTCGAGACGCTGGCGGAAATGTCGGGCGCGACGGTGGCGGATATTGCGAAGAGTTAAATTGAAATCCGTCACCCCGGCGAAAGCCGGGGCCCCGCTTTCTCACCGTGCATGCTGAACCAAAGCGGGGTCCCGGCTTTCGCCGGGATGACGGCTCTCATCAGGTGGCCCTTCCATAGAACCCCAACTGGTCTTCGCGCGAGAACATCACGCCCGGGCGGTCGAAATAGGAGAACACGGCGATCATCCGCTCGCGCCCGCCCTTCACCGTGCCGACCTTGTGGGCGGTGTTCTTGCCGCGGAACACGTTCAGCGTGCCGGCCTCCAGCACCAGCGATTTCACGTCCTTGTCCTCACCCCGCAGCAGGCGCGCCACGCCCTCGTAATTGGGGTCGGCGTCGGTGCGCAGGTCGCTGCGGTAGATGAACTCGCCGCCCGCCTCCGGCGCCTGCAGCAGCAGCGTGGTGGTGAACTCGCTGCGGTCGAAATGCCAGTTCAGCGCCTCGCCCTCGCGATAGGCCATGACGTTGACCCGCGCGAGGTCGTCACGCGCCGCAAACAGCGCCTCCTTGCCCATGGTGGCGGCGAGGAAGGTGACGAAGTGTGACCACTCATAGATCCACACGGGCACCGACTGGAGGATCTGGTCGGCGCAGACCGTGTGGTTCACCGTCTCGCACAGGGCGAGTGCCGGATGGTCGGCTGCCAGTCCCGGAATATCCTTCTTGAAATAGATGTTGTGGCGGCGCGTGTGGGTGAAGGACAGCGTGTCCATCACCGGGCGGATCTCGTCCACCGCCTGCTTGAGCGCATCCGGCTTCACGAAGCCGGGGAGATTGTACATGCCGTCCTTCGCCAGGTCGGACCGGCAGCGGGCCACCAGCGCATGCCATTGCGGCGTTCCCGGCAGGTCGAGCGGATAGCGGTCGAGGTCGAGGATATGGCGCATGGCGGGTCTCCTTGCCCGCAGCATCGCAGACGGGCGGCTTGCCGCAACCGGCCAAAATGTTAGGCTGCCTTAGCTTTTCTAAATCAGGAGCCTGCCCGTGCTCAAGCTTCCACCCCTCAACGCATTGAAATCGTTCGAGTCAGCTGCCCGCACCGGTAGCTATGTGGCGGCGGCTGCCGAATTGAATGTGAGCCCAGCGGCGGTGAGCCAGCAGGTGCGCAACCTCGAAACCTTCTTCCGCCGCAAGCTGTTCACGAGGCTCAACAACCGTGTGGTGTTGACCGATGCGGGCGAGGCGGTGCAGGCGGGGATCACCCCCGCGCTGGAGGACATCGCAACCCTCACCCGCCGCGTGCTGGCCGCCACGGGGCGTGGCAAGCTGGTGGTGAGTGTCATCCCTTCGCTTGCCGAATGCTGGTTCATGCCGGCCTTCGCTGCCTTCGCGGACGCCTCCGCCCTGCGCATCGAGCTCCGCGTCGAGGACGACCCGGTCGATTTCGCCGACAGCGAGATCGACCTCCGCATCTTCTATGCGAGTGCGTCCTATCCCGGCCTGCAACTGGTGCCGCTGTTCCGCGACGAGGTGCTGCCGCTGGTGAGCCCGCAACTCGGCAAGGGCCTGAGCATGGCCTCGCTCTCCGATGACATGCTCATCCACACCAGCTGGGGCGAAAACTTCGCCTCGCATCCCTCCTGGGACGAATGGTTCGGCCGCTACCTGCCGGACCGCCGCGTCGACGCGGCCAAGGGCCACAAGGTCGGCTCTTCGCAGCTGGCCCTGGACTTCGCGCGCCGCGGCCTCGGGGTCGTGCTGGGGCAGCGGGCGCTGGCGCATGAGGTCATCGGCAAGGGCGGACTTGTGTTGCTGGATGAGGGCTCACTGCCGCTCGGGCACGACTATTGCGCCGCCTACCCGCGTGCCAAGGCCCGCAAACAGGGGCTCCTGCCGCTTATCGACTGCCTGCGAAGCGCAGCTCCTCAGTACGCTAGCGTAACCTAACATTCGGCCACCAGTAATGAACGGGCCCGAACCACATTTCCTTCGGATCGAGCTCAGAACGATCTCGCTTGTCGGCGAGATCGATCGTCCAGCGACCTGAAAATCCCTCGCTGGCACAGATCGCCGCTATGACGGCATCCCTCTCGTCTTCCGAAGTCCATTGCCCCTTGATATCAAACTTGCTGCGGATGGCTTCGTCCGAACGAATTGAGAGCGCTACAGCAAGCGCTTTGGGATGACTTTCGGTCATCAATACGCTGGGAAATCGCTTTCTCAAAAGCATGGCAAAGAGAATTCCCTGGACGAGAACTGCCCCCCACATGCTGTTGACACTCTGAACATTTCTGGACGGAAGTTGATACTCTGCCCTTATCCATTTGTCTGCGTGTCGAACACCAGAACGACCCGAGCTCCACCACAGGGGACAATCAATGCCGACTCCCAATGGAGCTTCGCTGACCCAAGATAGAGCGTCCTCAACGCATGAAAAAGTTTTCGTTTCCAGAGATCTGTCTGGCCACAACTTGGCAACACCGAACTTGTTCTCTCCTCCGGGGTCGACGCCTAACCAATAGCCCATTCGCCCACCGTCGATCTTGGAATTCAGAACTGATATGCTGCCCCGGCGTCAGTGATCGCGTCCCACACATCGCGCGCGAAGGTGCGCATCACGTAGGTGTCGAACGCATTCTCGCCCGTGCAATGAATGGTGACCGGCGTGTGATGGATGCCGGTGAGCGCCACGGCGCCGGGCGTGAAGACCGCCGGATGGAAATCGACGGGGGCCAGCATGGCCATCACTTCGCGCGCCGGCGCACCGGCAATGGCGATGCGCACGCGGCTGCTGGTGAGCGGAGTCACCGCGCCCACGCCGTCCAGACGGGCGGGCGTGGTTCCGGCCTCGGGCTCCACGATCCAGAACTGTGCCGGGCCGATGCGGAAGATCACCCGCTCGCCATTCACCTGGGCGCGGCTGACGCTGCCCGGCAGCGGTCCGACAGCGGCAGACAGCTTGGTCTCGAAGTCGGGTGAAAGTCCCGCCACCTGCGTGAGGGTGAAGCCCGCACGTTCGGCGATGGTGAGCACGCTGCTCACATAGGGCCTGGCGCTGGCCAGAGCCGAGATGCGCTCAAGCATTGAGGCGGGCTCCCTCTTTGTCGATGAAGTGGGGCGACACGATCTTCAGCCGCGCCTGTTCGTTCTTGAGCGGGAAGGCGGCGATGATCTCCTCCCCCTCGTGCTTGAGGCCGCCCTTGTAGAGGCCGAGGGCGATGAACTTGTTGAGCTCGGTCGACCACGTCACCGAGGTGATGTAGCCCCGCCCGTGGCCCTTGATCTCGTCCGTCGCCGCGAACAGGATCGACCCGCCGCGCAGCTTCTTGTCGGGCTCCATCAGCTCGAGGCCGACGAGGCTCCAGCGCTCCGGGCTCTGGCAATCCTCGCGGAAGCGCAACGCCTTGCCGACATAGTCCTTTTCCTTGCCGGCCATCTTGCCGAGCCCGAGGTCGTCGAGCGTGTTGCGGTGGTCGAGTTCGAGGCCCGCCACATGGCCCTTCTCGATGCGCAGGCTCGCCAGCGCCTCGAGGCCATAGGGCTTGATGCCGGTCGAGGCCGCGGCCTTGAGGATATGCTCCCACAGGCTGATCGCATAATCCGCTGCGACATGGACCTCATAGGCGAGCTCGCCCGAGAAGGACATGCGCAGCAGGCGCACGGTCACGCCGTCGAACGGGATGTCCTTGCAGCCCATGTAGGGCAGGCCTTCGTTGGAGGCGTCTGCGTCGGGGAAGGCCAGCTGCAGCGCCTCGCGTGCCTTGGGGCCCGACACCGCCATGCCCGCCCACTCGTCGGTGAGGGACGCGACCTGCACGTTCAGTTCCGGCCACTGCATCTGGAGCAAATATTCGAGCCACGACATCACCTCGCCGGCCTGCGCCGTGGTGGTGGTCATGTAGAACTGGTTGTCGGTGATGCGTGCCGTGGTGCCGTCGTCCAGCACGATGCCGTCGTCGTTCAGCATCACGCCATAGCGCACCTTGCCGACGGGCAGCTTGGCGAAGCCGTTGACATAGACGCGGTTCAGGAACTCCGCCGCATCCGGCCCCTGGATGTCGATCTTGCCCAGCGTCGAGACGTCAGCGAGGCCAACGCCGCGGCGCACGAGCTCCATCTCCTTCACATAGGCCGTCTCGGGCGAATTGCCGGCCCAGGCGTAATACCAGGCGCGCTTCCACAGCCCTGCGTCGATGAAAGTGGCGCCGTTCTTCACGTGCCAGTCATGCAGCGGCGAACGCCGCACCGGGCGGAAATGCGAGCCGACCGTGCGGCCCGCGATGGCGCCCATGGTGAGCGGCGCGTAAGGCGGACGGAACGTCGTGGTGCCCGCCTCCGGGATGGTGATGCCGCGATATTCCGCCATCAGGGCGAGGGCGTTGATGTTCGAGGTCTTGCCCTGGTCGGTGCCCATGCCAAGCGTCGTATAACGCTTCAGGTGCTCGACCGAGCGATAGCCTTCCTGGTGCGCGATCTTCACGTCCTTGATGGTCACGTCGTTCTGGAAGTCGACGAAGGCCTTGCCCTTCGCCCCCTGCGGCGGCGACCAGCTGGGCAGGATCGCATAGCTGCGGTCGGTGGCATGTTCCGGCGCATAGACCGGCCGCGTCTTGCCGAAGCCCGCGTGAGATGCGGCGGAGGCACCCGCATTGCTGCCCTCGGCGATGGCGGCGGAAAGCCCGTAGCGTCCCATCATCGCGCCCGCGCCGAAATGCGAGGCCGGGAAGCCACCGGGCACGAAGCCCGCGGCCGTCTCGTCATATTTCGGCTTGATGCCACCATGCGAGGAGAGGTGCACGACGGGCGACCAGCCGCCGGCCATGCCCACGGCATCGCACTCGATGGTCACGGCATGGGCACCGCCCAGCTTCACGCGCGTCACACCCTTGGAGCCTTCGACATCGAAGATGCCGCTGCCCGGGAAGATGGCGATGCCGCGCGCCCCGGCACGCGACAGGAGGTCGGCCGACACGGCGGTTCGATGGTCCGCCACGGTGATGGCAATCCCCGCCGCCGCGAGGTCGAGTGCGGCGTCATAGGCCGTGTCGTTGTTGGTGACGATCACCGCGCGCTTGTCCGGCGCCACCGCGAAGCGGTTCACGTAGCTGCGCAGCGCCGATGCGAGCATCACGCCCGGGCGGTCATTGTTGGAGAAGACCAGCGGCCGCTCGATGGCGCCCGTCGCCATGACGATGGTCTTGGCGCGGAGCTGGGTGAGCACCATGCGCGGCTGGCCCTTGGCCGGATCGGGATGCAGGCGGCTGCGGTTCTCGACCAGCACGGCGAGATTGCCGTCATAGAGGCCCTGCACCGTGGTGCGGGTGAAAGCATCGACATTCGGCAGGCTCTGCAGTTCCTCGACGCAAGAGACGCGCCAGGCTTCCTGCTCGGCATCATTGCCGGAGAGCAGCGAGCCACCGAAATCGCTGTCCTGCTCGGCCAGCACCACGCGGGCGCCGCTGCGGCCCGCCGTCAGCGCGGCGGCAAGGCCGGCGGGGCCGGAGCCGATGACCAGCACGTCGCAGAAGGCGAAGCGCATGTCGTAGCGATCGGGGTCGGGAAGATCGGTCGCCTTGCCCAGCCCCGCCGCCTTGCGGATGAAGGGCTCGTAGAACATCCAGGAGCCCTTCGAGGGGCCCATGAAGGTCTTGTAGTAGAAGCCCGACTGGAACAGCGGCGACAAGAGCGAATTCACCGCCATCAGATCGAAGTTGGGGGAAGGCCAGGCATTCTGCGTCTTCGCGACGAGGCCGTCCGTCATCTCCACCATGGTGGCGGCGACATTGGGCTCGTTCCTCGCACCCTCGCCGATGGTAAAGAGCCCATTCGGCTCCTCGATCCCCGCCGCCACGAGCCCGCGCGGGCGGTGATACTTGAAGCTGCGGCCGATCAGCACCTTGTTGTTGGCGAGCAGCGCGGAGGCCAGCGTGTCGCCGGTGAAGCCCGGCAGCGGCTTGCCGTCGAAGCGCGCGGTGACGGGCTGGTTGCGCGCGATGCGGCCGCCGGTCGAAAGCCTGCGGAAGCTGGTCATGACACCACCCCGCCGATCTCGTTCGTCGCGGTGTTGCGCGCCAGCCTGAACCAGCGGCGGCAACCCAGCACATGCTGCCAGTATTCCGTATGCGGACCTTTCGGGTTCTCGAACACGAAGACATAGTCATGCCAGGCTTTGAGGTCGCCGGTCCCATGGGCCGGGCGCTGCTTCGAGGCATCGCCGCCATAGCGGAATTCGGAGACATCGCGGTCGCCGCAATGCGGGCACGGGATCATCATTGCTTGTAGGTCCAGTTGCCGAGGCCGAATTCGTCGAGCTCCCTGCCCTTCTCGAAACGGTCGAGGGCGAAGTCGCGGACGAGTTCGTGTTCCTGGTCGTGGGCGATGGTGTGGGCGAATGTCCAGCCGGAGGCGGGCGTGGCCTTGAAGCCCTGGTAGCACCAGCCGCCATTGAGGTAGAGGTCGCGGGTGGGTGTCTTGCAGATGAAGGGGCTGCCGTCCGGCGTCATGTCCTGGATGCCGCCCCAGTGCCGGAGCATGCGCAGGCGCGAGATGAAGGGCATCAGCGAGACGGCGCATTCCGCCACGGTCTGGATGCGGTTGAACTGGCCGCGCTGGGTATAGGTGTTGAAGCCGTCGATATGGCCGCCGAACACGAGGCCGCCCTTGTCCGACTGCGAGAGATAGAAGAGCTCCGCACCCCACGATATGACGTTGTCGACGATGGGCTTGATCGGCTCGGTCACGAAGGCCTGCAGGATGTGGCTTTCGACGGGGAGCTTCATGCCCGCCAACCTCGCCACATGCGAGGTATGGCCCGCCACCGCGATGCCCACCCGGCCGGCATTGATGCGGCCGCGCGAGGTTTCCACGCCGGAGCACTTGCCGTTCTCGATGACGAAGCCCGTCACCTCGCAGTTCTCGATGATGTGGACGCCCAGCGCGGAGGCCGCGCGGGCATAGCCCCAGGCCACCGCATCGTGGCGCACCGTGCCGGCGCGCGGCTGCATGATGGCGCCGTAAATGGGCCAGCGCGCATCCTTGGACCAGTCGAGATAGGGCAGCAGCTTCCTGACTTCGCCCGCGTCCAGCAGCTCGGCGTCGATGCCGTTGAGCCGCATGGTGTTGCCGCGCCGGGCAAACACGTCCATCTGCACCGGGTTCACGGCGAGCACGATCTGGCCGCGCTGGGAGACCATGCAGTTGAAGTTGAGGTCGTGGGAGAGGCCCTCCCACAGCTTCAGCGAATGCTCGAAGAAGGCGGTGTTGCCGCCGATCATGTAGTTGGACCGGATCAGCGTGGTGTTGCGGCCCACATTGCCCGAGCCGATATAGCTCTTCTCGATCACCGCGACATTGGTGATGCCGTGGTTCTTGGCGAGGTAATAGGCGGTGGCAAGCCCATGGCCGCCGCCGCCGACGATCACCACGTCATAGGAGGATTTGGGCTCGGGTGACTCCCAGGCCTTCGGCCAGGGCATATCCGGGTCGAGGGCGTGGCGCGCAAGGGCGAGGGCTGAATAATGCTTGGACACGGGGGCGTTGGTATCAGACTTGGGCGCCCCCCGGCAAGGTGCAGAAAGCTCACCTCCGGTGGCGTTCGGCCCATTCCGTGACGGCGAATGTGACGAGCCCCAGCCCGGCGAAACCGCCGACCAGCGGGATCACCGTGCCATTGTATAGCTGGCCGATATAGCCCCCGGTCACGATGGCGATCAGGGACGACAGCGAGCCGATGATCGCCGCCGCCATGCCGGCGATCCGCCCCATCGGCTCCATGGCAATAGCGTTGAAATTGCCGAACAGCAGGCCGGAGCAGAAGAAGCTCAGAAACAGGTAGCCCGCGATGAACCACAAGGGCGGCAGGCCCTGTGTCAGCAGGCTGACCACGAGCGCAACCGCCGCCAGCGCCAGGAAGCCGCGGAGCGCATATTTCGACAGCCGCCGCATCCCCAACCGCATGACGAGGCGCGCATTGACCATCATGGCGATGGCCATGCCGCCGGCGAAGAAGGCGAACCACAGGGCGAAATAGGCGCCCTGCCCGTAAAGCTCGGCAAAGACCTGCTGCGAGGTGCCGAGATAGACGATGAAGGCGCCGAAGATGGTGCCCGCACCCACCGTGTAGCCCATGGCGATCGGGTTCCTCAGCACCTGCCCCGCCGCCGAGATGAGCGAGGTGACGGCCAGCGGCGTGCGCTTTTCCCTGGGCAGCGTCTCGTCCTGGCGGAACCACATCCACAGCCCCGCAACGACGCCGACCACGAGAAAACCCACGAAGATGAAGCGCCAGTCGGCAAACAGCAGCACCAGCGTGCCGATGGAGGGTGCGAGCATCGGCACCAGCATGAACACCATCATCACGAAGGACATGACGCGCGCCATGGCCGCCCCGGCCTGCCCGTCGCGCACCATGGCGATCGACACGATGCGTGGCGCCGAGGCGCCGAAGCCCTGGACCACCCGGCCGATCAGGATCATCGGGAAATTGACCGAAAACAGGCAGATGAGCGAGCCCAACGCATAGAAAGTGAGGCCGATGACGATGGTGGGCTTGCGGCCCAGCGCGTCCGACCACGGGCCATAGATCAGCGTCCCCAGCGTCAGCCCGCCGAAGAAGGTGGTGATGATGAACTGCCGGCTGTTGGGGTCGGCCGCACCCAGCTCATGCGCGATGGTACCGATCGCCGGCAGCATGGTGTCGATCGACATCGCCACCATGGCGTTGAGCAGCGCCACCAGCAGGATGAACTCGACGGAAAGTCGTCCGGTCTCGCGCATCAGGTCACGTAGTTGAGCATGCGCAGCACGTCGAAATAATGGTTGGTCTCGAAGCGGACAGTTCGATTGCCCACATGTTCCATGCCCGGATACCACTGGTGGCGCGCCGCCAGAACCGGATTCGAATAGGTGATTTCGACGATGACATGCTCCGGCACCGCGAGGAGCGAGGCCTTGAGGTCGCCGCGCAGCGAGGCTGCGGCACCCTCGCGGATCGCCTTCACGGCGGCGGCGGGCGTCATCGAAATGGTCGACTGGCCGCGCCCTTCCTTCACCGCGCAGCGCGCGACACTGGGGTTCACCTCTTCGATCTCCTCCATCAAGCCCCTGTCGCCGCTCACGAAGACCGTCGGCACGCCGAGCATGGAAGAGGCCAGGGCATGGATCAGGTATTCCGAGGCGCGGCGGCCGTTGATGCGGATCTCGGCGGGATCGAGCGACAGGGTGTGGGCGAGGCTGTTCGCCTCAGAGCCGGCGGCGGCGTGATAGCCGATCATCATCACCGCATCGAAGGTCTCGTCGAGGTCCTGCACCATGCACAGCGGGTGGCCCTGCCACGAGCGGATCAGCCGGACGTCGGAGGGCAGCATCGAGGCGATGATGTTGCGCCCCGAACTGTGTGCGTCCTTCACCAGGATCTCCGTGGCGCCGGCGATCTGCGCGCCCTCGATGGCGGCAACCGCCTCCCTTGTCATCTGCTCGCGGAATTCCTGCCAGTCGGGATTGTTCTTCTTGGCCTCGTCCCAATGGGTGATGCCGGCGCAGCCTTCGATGTCGACGCTGATATAGACCTTCACGCTCTTCCCCCCAGAGTTTCCACGCTTCATAGCCGGACTTGCCACAATAGGCGACTTCACAGGAAGATGGCAGCCATGCGCATCGATAAACCTCGCCGTTCCGTCACCCTCGACCCCGTGGACCCGGCCTTCTACAACGATCCCTACCCCGCCTACCACGCGATCCGGGCGGAAACGCCGGTGTTCAGGTGGGAGCACTACGGCATCTGGTGCTTCGCCCGCTTCGAGGACGTGAACGCCCTGCTGCGCGACCGTCGCTTCGGGCGGCAGGTCCTCCACGTTGCCAGCCGCGACGAACTGGGCTGGCCGGAGACGCCCCCTCACCTCAAGCCCTTCTACGACTTCGAGTCGCATTCCCTGCTCGAGCTCGAGCCGCCGGTGCACACCAGGCTGCGGAGCCTCATCAACCGCTCCTTCCTGTCGCGCCAGGTGGAGCGGCTCAGGCCCGCCATCACCAGTCTCACCAATGGCTTGATCGACCGCTTTGAAGGCAAGGGCGAGGCGGAGCTGCTAAGCGACTTTGCCACGCCCATTCCGGTGATCGTCATCTGCGATCTGCTCGGCGTCCCCTCCGACATGGCCCAGCAGCTGCTCGCCTGGTCGCATGACATGGTGGCAATGTATCAGGCCCGCCGCGACCGCGCGATCGAGGACCGCGCCGTGAAGGCGACGGTCGCGTTTTCAGGCTTCATGCGCGACTACATCACGCAGCGCCGCAGGCAGCCCAAGGACGATCTCCTCTCCGAACTCATCAAGGCCGAGGAACAGGGCGCGAAGCTGACGGAGGACGAACTCGTCACCACCGCCATCCTGCTGCTCAATGCCGGGCATGAGGCCACCGTCCATGCGCTCGGCAATGGCATCAAGTGCCTGCTCGAACAGGGCATCCGCGAGGGCATCGACGCGCCTTGTGTGGAGGAAGCGCTCAGATACGACCCTCCGCTGCATCTTTTCACCCGCTATGCGCTGGAAGACCTTGAATATGCAGGGATCAGGCTGAAGAAGGGCGAAAGCGTGGGCCTGATGCTGGGGGCCGCCAACCGCGACCCGGCGCGATTCCCCGATCCGGACCGGTTCATCCGCGACCGCGAACCCAATCCGCAGGTCGCCTTCGGCGCCGGCATCCATTTCTGCATCGGGGCACCGCTGGCGCGGCTGGAACTCCAGATCGCCCTGCCGCTGCTGTTCCAGCGGCTGCCCCGGCTGGCCCTGGCGAGCGAACCGCACTACCGCAATGCCTTTCATTTCCATGGGCTGGAGGCCCTGAACGTCACATTCTGAGGCGTCGTTTCCCGACCATCGCCTGACGTTTCCCTCCACGCCGCCGGGGCCAGTTGCGCGTAAACCACACCTCACGTGAAAACTTCTCAACAGGCTTTTGACATGACCGACGTCCAGCCCGCCTCCGCTCCTTCCTCCGGTCGCCGCGCCCGTGGTGGGGCCGATGCCCGCCGCGCCGCGCGCACCTCCACCGCCGTCAAGCATTCGGGCTTCATCCGCCGGGCCATCAAGCCCTACGAGCCCTTCACCGACGAGCAGCTGGAACTGATCGAGGCGAATGCCGAGACCGTGCTGCAGGAAGTCGGCATCGACTTCTACGAGGATGAAGAAGCCGTGCGCATGTGGAAGGACGCGGGCGCCGACGTGACGCCCTCGGCCATCGACCCCAAGCGCTCGCGCATCCGCTTCCCCAAGGGCCTCGTGCGCTCGCTGATCAGGACCGCGCCGCGCGAGTATGTCCAGCATGCCCGCAACCCGGCCAACAACGTGACCATTGGCGGCAATAACACGGTCTTCGCGCCGGTCTATGGCCCGCCCTTCATCCGCAACCTCGACGAGGGCCGCCGCTACGCCACGATCGAGGACTTCCGCAACTTCGCCAAGCTGGTCTACATGCTGCCGAGCCTCCACCATGCCGGCGGCACGCTGTGTGAACCCGTGGACATTCCGGTGGCCAAGCGCCATCTCGACATGATCTACACCCACATCAAGTATTCCGATAAGCCCTTCATGGCCTCGGTCACGGCGGGCGAACGTTCGGCCGACTCGGTGGCCATGGCGGAAATGGTCTTCGGCAAGGACTTCGTCGACCAGAACTGCGTGATGACCTCGCTCATCAACGCCAATTCGCCGATGGTGTGGGACGGCGTCATGCTCGGCGCCCTCAAGGTTCTGGCGCGCGCCAACCAGGCCTGCGTGATCTCGCCCTTCATCGTGGCAGGCGCCATGTCCCCGGTGACGACAGTGGGCACGCTGACCCAGATCCTCGCGGAAGCCTCCGTCGGCATCGCCTTCACCCAGCTCTGCCGCCCCGGAGCACCCGTGGTGTTCGGCACCTTCGCGGCCTCCATGTCCATGCAGTCCGGTGCACCGACCTTCGGCAGCCCCGAGCCCGCCATGGTCACCTTCGGCGCGGCCCAGCTTGCCCGCCGCATGGGCGTTCCCTTCCGCTCCGGCGGCAGCCTCTGCGGCTCGAAGCTTCCCGATGCGCAGGCAGCCTACGAGAGCGCCAACACCATGTGGTCGACGCTGCTCTCCGGCGTCAACTTCTGCCTTCATGCCGCCGGCTGGCTCGAAGGCGGCCTCGCCTCGGGCTATGAAAAGCTGATCATGGATGCCGACCAGCTGACCATGTTCCAGAAATTCGCCGAAGGCGTGGACTTCTCGGAGAACGGCCAGGCGCTGGACGCCATCCGCGAAGTGGGCCCCGGCTCGCATTATCTCGGCTGCGCCCACACCCAGGCCAATTTCGAAACCGCCTTCTGGCGTTCGGGCCTCGCCGACAACAACTCCTTCGAGCAGTGGCGCGACGAAGGCGGCAAGGACATCGTGGTCCGCGCCAACGAGCGCTGGAAGCAGATGTTGCGCGACTACGAGGCGCCGCCGCTCGACCAGGGCATCGACGACCAGCTCGTGGAATTCATGGCCAAGCGCAAGGAAGTGCTGCCGGACAACGTCAGCTAGGCGCTCGGAAGATTTCCTCCCAAACTCTGCGGCCGGGCCCTGTGCCCGGCCTTTTCTTTTTGCACCCTCTCTCCGCCGTCACCCCGGCGAAAGCCGGGGCCCAGCTTTCCAAGCCGCACATGCCGAACCAAAGCGGGATTCCGGCCTTCGCTGGAATGACGGCAATTAGGGGGACGTCTCGCGGGCCGGCTTCTTGATCTCGCGCCACGTGTGATAGCCGACGCCGCCCACCACCAGCGCGGTGCCGAGCGCGTGCGACCATGTGAAGGCCTCGCCCAGCAGGACGACGGCGAAATAGATCGTCAGCAGCGGCGAGACGTTGGAGATCATGGCGGTCGATGTCGCGCCGATCTTCGCCATGCCGGCATTGACGAAAAAGGATGGGATCACGGTGGCCAGCAGGCCCGTTCCTGCCGCCAGCATGAAGTAGTGCCACGACATCGAGGTATCGAGGTGGCCGCGCATGATGAAGACATGGGCCAGCGTCGTCACCGCCGCGGCGGACAGTGCGACGGAGGTGAACAGCGTCGCCCCCATCTCGGAGATGTAGCGCTTGGCCATCAGCTGGTAGACGGCGAAGGCGACCGCCGAGCCCAGCACCAGCGCGGTTCCCAGCGCCACGTTGGAACCACCCGCCGAGAAATCGGTGGCGAAGACGGCGGCGAGGCCGAGGTATGAGATGAAGGCGGCGATCAGGCTCGTCCGCGTCAGCTTCATGCCGAAGAATCCCGCCCCGATGAAGATCAGGAAGATCGGATAGGTGAACAGCGCCAGCCGCTCGAGCTGGGCCGAGACATAGAGCAGCCCGCCGAAATCGAGGATCATGGCGAGGTAGTAGCCGATGAGGCCGATGCCGATGGCCCCCAGCACGGCGCCCTTGCGCGGCATGGGCTTCCCATCCGCCTTGCGCCGCGCGACCTCGTAGGCGCCCACCACCAGGAACACCGGCAACGCGAAGACCATGCGCCAGGCGAGGATCAGCAAGGAGTCGAAGCGCTCCATGTAGGCGAGCTTGATGAAGATGGCCTTGGAGGCAAACAGCGCCGAGCCCGCGGCGACGAGCAGATAGCCGATGATGAGGGCGCGGCGGTCCATGGGGGCTCTCTATACCGCGCAGACCTGCCCGTCAGCCGGGACGATTGCAGTTCTGGCATGCGGCGCTAGGCTGGCTGCCGACAGGAGAATGCCATGCCCGCCCTTCCGCTCCATTTCCGCTCCGCCACCGAGCTCGCCCGCCTGCTGCGCGCCCGAAAGCTCACCGCCTCCGCCCTGCTGGAGGATTGCCTCGCCCAGTACAAGGCGCACAACAAGGCGCTCAATGCCGTGGTGGTGACCGACATTCCGCGGGCGAAGAAGGCGGCCGCTGCAGCCGACCGGCGGCTGAAGGCGGGAAAGCCCAGGGGTCCCTTCGACGGCGTGCCGATGACGGCCAAGGAAAGCTTCGACATGGCGGGCCTGCCCTCCAGCTGGGGCGACCCGCACTTCAAGGACAACATCGCATCGACCGATGCAGTGGCCATGCAGCGCCTCGAAGCCGCGGGTGCGGTGGTCTACGGCAAGACCAACGTGCCGCTCATGCTGGCGGACTGGCAGAGCTACAACGCCGTCTATGGCACCACCAACAACCCGTGGGACGTGACGCGTGCGCCCGGCGGCTCGTCCGGCGGCTCCGCCGTGGCGCTCGCCACCGGCATGTCGGCGCTCGAGATCGGGTCCGACATCGGCGCCTCCATCCGCAATCCGGCGCATTACTGCGGTGTCTATGGCCACAAGCCCACCTGGGGTGTGGTGCCCTATCAGGGCCACCTTCTGCCGGGCATCGTGCAGCCGGGCGACATCACGGTTGCCGGTCCCCTCGCCCGTTCGGCGCGCGACCTCTCGACCATGATGAAGGTCATCGCCGGACCCGTAGGCCCCGACGCACGCGGCTATGCGCTCACCCTGCCGGCGGCGAAGCAGAAGTCGCTGAAGGAGTTCCGCGTCGCGGTGATGTTCACCGACGAGCAGTCCGAGGTCGACCTGCCCGTGCAGGACCTGCTCGGCAAGATGGCGCAGTTCCTCGGCAAACGGGTGAAGAAGCTGTCGACGACGGCACGCCCGGCCTTCACCACGAAGGAGGCGATGGACGTTTACATCGCGCTCTTGCGCTCGGCGACGAGCCGCCGCCAGTCGGATGCCGAGTTCGCGGCCAACTCCGTCAAGGTCGCGGCCTCGGACCCGAAGGATGACAGCTACCTCACCAAGATGCTGCGCGCCTATGTCCTGCCGCACCGCGACTGGCTCAAGTACAACGAGCGCCGCCATCAGATGCGTTTGCTGTGGGACCAGTTCTTCGACGACTGGGACGTGATGATCTGCCCCGCCGCCGCCTCCGCCGCCTTCCCGCACGATCATGTGGGCGAGCGCCACGAGCGCAAGATCACGGTGAACAACAAGCGCGTACCAACGACGGACCAGCTGTTCTGGGCCGGCTACTCCGGCTGCTTCCTGCTGCCCTCGACGGTGGCGCCGATGGGCCTGACACCGCAGGGCCTGCCCGCCGGCGTGCAGATCATCACCCGCCAGTATGGCGACTACACCGCAATCCGCTTCGCCGAACTCCTCGAGAAGGAATACGCAGGCTTCGTGCCGCCGCCCGGCTACTGAGACTTGGCGTTGGCGCGGAAGAACGCCACCTCCCGCGCCCAGACTTGGTGGTCGAGGATGATGTCGTGGGTGCCGCCGGGGATGACGACCATCTGCTTGGGCTCATTCGCCATCGCGAACAGCGCCTGTCCCTGCGCGAAGGGGACGATATGGTCGGCATCGCCGTGCTGGATGAGCAGCGGCACCGTGACCTTGGCGATGTAGTCGCGCGAGCGGAACTGGTCCTTCATCAGCAGGTGCACCGGCAGCCACCAGTAGATTTCGGACGCGATGTCGACCGTGGCCGTGTAGGGCGCCTCCAGCGCCACGGCGGCGACGGGCTTCTGCGCCGCCACCTGGATGGCGACGCCGGTGCCGAGCGATTCGCCCAGCAGCATGATCTGGTCCGGCGCCACGCCCTTGGCGCGCAGGAACTCATAGGCGGTGAGCGCATCGGTGATGATGCCCTGCTCGGAGATCGACCCCGTGCTGGCGCCATAGCCGCGGTAGGACACGAACAGCACGCCGAGGCCCTGCGACTGCAGATAGGCGAAGCGCTCGTGGCGCTCGGAGATCTCCCCGGCATTGCCGTGGTAGAACAGCACCGTCGGAGCGCCCGGAGGCGCCGGCGCGTACCACATCACGATGGTCTCGCCATCGGGCGTCCTGACGCGCTCCTCGGTGACGCCGGTGAGGCCCAGCGCCTGTGGCGGCGTCCCGACGCGCGCCGGCAGATACTGGAAGCTGCGCTGCTGGATATACATGTAGGCGGCAGCGCCGAGATAGACGGCGACAGCAACGAGCAGCACGCCGCGGAGCAGCAGCATCATGCGGCCTTCAGCCGGGCCGGCGTTGCGGTGTCGCGGGTCCAGCACCACAGCGCCAGCAGCGGCGTGTCCGTGGTAATGGTGGCGTGCATGACCATGGCCGGGTGCCAGATGATCGCGCCCTGAGGCTTCGTTTCGAAGGCCTGTCCGCCGCGGCTCCACCGGCTGTCGGGGGTCAGCGGCCAGTAGAGTTCGGGTGCGGGATGATAGTGATCGGGGTAATGCCGGCCGGGTCCCAGCATGAGGAGCCCCAGCAGGAAATCACGTCCGGGGAAGAAGCCATTGGGACCGACGATCTCGGCCCAGCCGTAATTGTCGGTGAAGCCGGTGCCGAGGATCTCGTCGGAATAGGAGGACGACTGGCGCCACTGCAGGTCATCCTGGAGCGCTGCGATGCAGGCTGCAAGCTGCGGATCGAAGCGCACCACCTCAGCGAGGCAGCGCGGCAGGAACTGCAGCACCGGCAGCGCCACGGGCCGCGGTGCGCGGCAGGCGGCCTCGCCGATGTCCTGCTGCGCGAGGCGTGCCAGCACCTCTGCCAGGCCTTCGCCGTGGCGCGCCGAGAGACCGGCCGATACCACGCCGACCAGTTGCCGCGCCCGCTGTGCGAGATCGTGAGTCATGGGCTGGTTCTAGCACAGCAGGCCGGCTTGCCAATTCCTCACCTGAGGGTGAGGAAGCGCTCCGCCAGCATGACGAGATCAGCCACCGCGGGATAGCGCAGCGTCGACTTGCGCATCGGCGCATTGGCGGGCGCGGCCATTTCCCGCGCCAGCGCTTCGGGCGTCACCGCCGCGAGGCCGGGCGCGACGGCGATGCCGGTGCCGCGCACCAGCCGCTCATATCCTGCGGCGGCATCCTCCGCCCCCATCGCCTCGGCCACCCGGGCGAAGCCCTGCCGGTTGCCTTCCGCCACCCAGTCGATGGTGGCGAGCATGGCGAGGCCGGTGGCACGGCCATGGGCAATGGCCGCGAGATTGGCCACCGCATGCGAGATGTTGTGGGCCAATGCCGTGCCGCAATTGTCGATGCCGATGCCGCCGTAGCAAGAACCGAGCAGCATGGCGCCGCGCGCGGCGATGTCATCGGGATGGCTGACCGCGCGCTCGAGATTGCCGGTGATGAGGCTGATGGCCTTCAGGCAATAGAGATCGTTGCCGGGATTGGCCTGCTTGTTGGTGGCGGCCTCGATCGCATGCACCAGGGCATCGAGCCCCGTTGCCGCGGTGACGGCGGCCGGCAGCGCCACGGTCAATTCGGGGTCGAGGATCGCCACGTCGGGCTTCAGCTCCTCGCCCCAGGCCCAGACCTTGGCCTTGCCCGAATCGGCAAAGACCGAGACGCGCGTCACCTCCGACCCGGTACCTGCCGTGGTGGGCACTGCGATGACCGGCAGACGGTTCTTGGGCAGCGGCGTTGCGCATAGCGCGTAGTCCGCGGCGGCAAGGCCGGAGACGGCACAGCAGGCCACCAGCTTCGCCGTGTCGAGCGCCGAACCCCCGCCGAGCCCGATGACCATGCCCGCGCCGTGCTGCCGCGCCAGGGCGGTGGCGGCGTCGATGTCGGCAACCGATGGCTCGCCGTGGAAGCCGTCATAGACCGGTGCGGCGATCCCCGCCTTGCCGAGCAGGTCGCAGGCGAGGCCCGTGATGCCGAGCCCCGCGAGGGCCGGATCGGCGACCAGCAGCACGGTGGCCCCGCGTCCGGCGCGGGCTTCCGCCAGGGGTGCGATGTCGGCAAGCTTCCCCGCGCCATAACGGATCTCGGGAACGGGGCTCAGGGTGAAAGCGGTCATGCGGCACTCTCCGGAAAGGCTCAGGTGACGCCGGGGCCGGTGATCTCGCGCACCAGCTTGCGGAGAATGGCCTCGGCATAGGCATCATAGTCATTCGCCGGAATGACGAAATGGCCGGGACCTCCCGCCACGTTGGCCTCGAAATAGACGTCGAGCGTGGGCCACTCGTTGAGGATGGTCAGGCCGTTGATGGTGATGCCCTGCGCCACCACGTGGTCGCGCACCGGCGCCACCGGCGGGCCGCTGTTGTTGCGGCCATCGGTCGACACGTCGATCACCTTGCGCTCGGCGGACGGCCCAGAGGCAAAGAGGGAGGCGGAGATGGCGAGCGCGGTCGAAACCGAGGTGCCGCCCTCGGTGAGCTGGCGCTGCGTGTGCATCAGGATCTGGCCCAGCTCATTGGCGTCGGCCGCGCCCGATATGACGGTCCACGGCAGGACGACCTTCTGGTTGCGATCATCCGACCACTCGATCGCCGTGACCGCGATGCGCTGGCGCGGCCCCTGGGCGATGGCCTTCTGCACGGCCTGCGTCATGAAGGCGCGGCCGAGACCCCGCATCTGGACCGCGAACTCGCGGGGATCGACACTGAAGGAGCAGTCGATGGCCAGGACCAGTGCGAGATCGACGTCGAAGTCCTGGGCGCGCCCCGCCGGCAGCGGCAGCAGCAGGCAGAAGGCCACGGCAAGGCCCGTGAGCCAGCCTGCGAGTTTCCGAAACGCGCGGCTGGCGGCCATCACCTCACCTCAGTGCCGGAACTCGGCGTAGTCCAGCGCGCGGCAGTCGGCGGCCTTCCAGCCCACCTTCACCTCGCGGCCCTCCGCCACGTCGCTGGAGGCGCCCTTGTTCGGCACCTTGACGATGAAGTTGTCGTCGCCCGCCACCTGAAGGCGCGCGCGGATATGGTCGCCCAGATAGATCAGCTCGGCAATGCGGCCGGGCAGTATGACGTCCGCCGACTGGACGGTGGGGTTGATCTCGACGCGTTCGGGGCGGATCGACAGCAGGGTGCGGCCGCCCTTCTCACGCGGGCCGATGGCCAGCGCCCTCACCACTTCGCCGGTCTCGAGCTTGACCGAGGCCACGTTGTCCGCACCGATGTCGGCCACCGTGCCCTTGAGCTTGTTGTTCTCGCCGATAAACTGGGCGACGAAGGAATTGACGGGACGCTCGTAGAGTTCGGCCGGCGTCGAGAGCTGCTGCACGACGCCGTCGTTGAACACCGCGATGCGGTTCGACATGGTGAGGGCTTCCGACTGGTCGTGCGTCACATAGACCATGGTGACGCCGAGGCGCTCATGGATGTGCTTGATCTCGTATTGCATCTGCTCGCGCAGCTGCTTGTCCAGCGCACCGAGCGGCTCGTCCATCAGCACCAGGTCGGGCTCGAACACCAGCGCACGCGCCACCGCGATGCGTTGCTGCTGGCCGCCCGACAGCTGGCCGGGGCGGCGGTTGCCCATCTGCGGCAGCTCCACCATCTTCAGCACCTTGGCGACGCGGTCCGCGATCTCGGCCTTGGGCACGTTCCGGACCTGCAGCGGGAAGGCGAGGTTCTCGTTGATCGACATGTGCGGAAACAGCGCATAGTTCTGGAACACCATGCCGATGCCGCGCTTGTGCGGCGGCACGTTGTTGATCGGCTGGTCCTTCAGGTAGATTTCCCCGTGGGTGGCGGGCTCGAATCCGGCCAGCATCATCAGGGTTGTGGTTTTGCCCGAGCCCGAGGGGCCGAGCATGGTCAGGAACTCGCCCTTCGCAATGTCCAGGTTGAGGTTCTTCACGACGAGGGTTTCGCCGTCGTAGCTCTTCTGCACGTTGACGAAGCGAACCATCGCATCGCTTGCCGGGACGTCCTTGGCCATTCCCCTGTTTCCTCACCCTGATCGTGTTTTTGACGGCTTGAGAAAATATAATAGGGCGCAGGCCCGAGGATGCAAGACCCTCCTGCACTGCGCCCCTTCGTCTGCCGGCATGAACGGGGTTCATGCCGGGCGCGACGTCAGCGCTTCTTCCTGGCGGTTTTCCTGGCAGTTGCCTTCTTTCTGGTCGCGCCGCCCGCCTTCACGATCAGGTGCTCGGGGCCATATGGGAAGCCGGTGATGTTGCGGTTGCCCTTCTCGGTGATCACCAGGATGTCATGCTCGCGATAGCCGCCCGCGCCCTTCTGGCCTTCGGGGATCATGATCATCGGCTCCATCGACACGACCATGCCGGGCTCCAGCACCGTGTCGCAATCCTCGCGCAGCTCGAGCCCGCCCTCGCGGCCGTAATAGTGGCACAGCACGCCGAAGGAGTGGCCATAGCCGAAGGTGCGGTACTTCAGGAGATCGTGGCTCGCATAGATCTCGTTCAGCGCCTTCGCGACGTCGGAGCATTTCGCACCCGGCACCAGCAGCTTCTTGCCCTCATCGTGGACGTGGCAGTTGATCTCCCACAGGCGGGTGTGTTCCTTCGAAGCGGACTCCGCGAACAGCGTGCGCTCGAGCGCCACATAGTAGCCCGCCACCATCGGGAAGCAGTTGAGGCTGAGGATGTCACCCTTCCTGATCTTGCGCGAGGTGACGGGGTTGTGCGCACCGTCGGTGTTGACGCCGGACTGGAACCACGTCCAGGTGTCCAGCAGCTCGCCCTGCGGCCAAATCCTGGCGATTTCGCGCACCATGGCCTGGGTGGAATGCAGCGCCACTTCATGCTCCGGCACGCCCACCGCAATGGCCTCGACGCAGGCCGCGCCGCCGATGTCGGCGATGCGCGTCATCTTGGTGATGTGCTTGATCTCCTCCGCGCTCTTGATCATGCGCAGCCGCATCGAGGGGGCGGCGGCATCGACGAACTCGACGCCGGGGAAGGCGTCTTCCAGCTGCTTGCGGAAATCGAGGTTCACATGGTCGAACTCGATGCCGATGCGCTTCGCGCCCTTCATCAGCGCCTTCACGGCGATGAAGTAATTGTCCTTCGACCAGTCGGTGTAGGTCACGTTGTCGCCGAAGGTGCGGCGCGCCGGCTGGCCGCCGTCGATTGCCGCCGTCACCGAGGTCGTCTTGTTCGGCGTGATCACCAGGCCATACTTGCGGCCGAAGTAGCAGTACAGGAAGTCTCCCAGGTAATTGATGTTGTGATAGCTGGTGAACAGGCAGGCATCGACCTTGGCCTTCTTCATCCAGCCGCGGATTGCGTCCTGCCGGCGCTGCATCTCGGCGTCCGAGAAGGTCGGCTTCGGCTTCTTGCCATTGTTGCGATAATCGACGACCGCAGGGCGAGCGAGGTTCATGAGGGGTTTCTCCGGGAGCTTTGCAGGTGCGGCATAAGTTCCCCGGATGAGGCCTTGTGTCAAAAGACGATCCCTCACATACTCTATGAGAAATTCTCATGGAGTCCTTCCGGTGTCGCGCCTGCCTTCGCTCAACGCCCTGCGCTGTTTCGAAGCGGCTGCGCGGTCCGGGTCGTTCTCCAAAGCCGCGGAGGAGCTGAACGTCACGCAGTCGGCGGTCAGCCATCAGGTGCGGCAGCTCGAGCAATGGTTCGGCCTGTCGCTGTTCGACCGGCTCGGGCGCCAGACGATTCCCACCTCGAAGGGCCAGGACCTCGCTCGCTCGCTGGCCGAGGCCTTCGACATCATGGCGGCTGCCTGCCGCAGGCTTCAGCAATCGGAATCCGGTCCTGCCCTCACCATTGCGGCACTCCCCTCCTTCGCCACCATCTGGCTGATCCCCCGGCTTTCCCAGTTCTTCCGCGAGCACCCCGAGATTTCGGTGAAGGTGGTCTATGCCTTCGCCGACCACAAGGTCGACTTCGACGAGGTGGACATTGCCGTGCTGTGGGGGCCCGGCGAATGGGAGGGCTGCCGCTCGACCAGGCTCTTGCAGGGCAGCACGGTACCGATCTGCAATCCGATCTATCTCGAGAAGGAAGGCCCTTTCGACGTGCCGCAGGCCATTCTCGGCAAGCCCCTGCTGCATGACACCGACCGCCTCGACTGGCAGAACTGGATGCGCCATGCCGGGTTGAAGCACGCCGGCCCGTCGCCGGGCCCGATCTTCCAGGATTTCAACCTGCTGCGCGCCGCCGCACTTGCCGGCCAGGGCATCGCGCTCTGCCCGCGCAGCCTGATCGCCGACGACCTCGCCTCCGGCCGCCTCGTCCAGCTCTTCGACATCGACATCAAGCAGGACTATGCCTACTCGATCATCGAACCCGCCTCCGGCATCGCGCGGCGCACCGACGCGCTGGACACCTTCAAGGACTGGCTGCTGTCGACGGCGAAGGGGCGTTAAGGCTCCTCCAACATTTTCATCCTCAAGGCCGTCATCCCGGCGAAAGCCGGGACCCCGCTTCTTTCCTCACGAGCGGCCACAAAGCGGGGCCCCTTTGATTCACGCCACAAGTGCGACACTGCTAAGGTGGTGTT
>CAMFKI010000027.1 GCA_945957365.1 uncultured Alphaproteobacteria bacterium
AACACCACCTTAGCAGTGTCGCACTTGTGGCGTGAATCAAAGGGGCCCCGCTTTGGCCGCTGAACGCGTTGAAAGCTGGGTCCCGGCTTTCGCCGGGATGACGTCAATCAGGGGCGGGGACGCCTAGGGAGACGCATCCAGCGCCAGGCGTTCCTTGGCGCGCAGCTTCTGGCTTTCGCTCTTCAACTGGCCGCAGGCGGCCATGATGTCGCGCCCGCGCGGCGTCCTCACCGGCGAGGCATAGCCCGCGCGGTTGAGGATTTCGGCGAAGACCTCGATCGTGTCCCAGTCCGAGCACTCATACTGCGTGCCGGGCCAGGGGTTGAACGGGATCAGGTTCACCTTGGCGGGAATGCCCTTCAGCAGCTGCACGAGGCGCTTGGCATCGGCGGGCGTGTCGTTGACGCCCTTCAGCATCACGTATTCGAAGGTGATGCGGCGGGCGTTGGAGGCGCCGGGATAGCTGCGGCAGGCGGCGAGCAGTTCCTTGATCGGGTACTTCTTGTTGAGCGGCACCAGCCTGTCGCGGATCTCGTCGGTCGTGCCGTGGAGCGAGATCGCCAGCATGGTGCCGATCTCGTCGCCGGCGCGCTGGATTTCGGGCACGACGCCCGAGGTCGACAGCGTGATGCGGCGCTTCGACAGCGAGATGCCCTCGCCGTCGGAGACGATCTCCATCGCGTCCTTCACGTTGTCGAAATTATAGAGCGGCTCGCCCATGCCCATGAGCACGACGTTGGTGATGTAGCGGCCGCCGAGCGGCGGGGTGGGATTGGCCTCGATGTCCTGCGGCCAGTCCTTCACGCGGTCGCGCGCCGTCATCACCTGCGCCACGATCTCGCCCGCGGTGAGGTTACGCACGAGCTTCTGCGTGCCGGTGTGGCAGAAGGTGCAGGTCAGCGTGCAGCCGACCTGGGAGGAAATGCACAGCGTGCCGCGGTCTTCCTCGGGGATGTACACCATCTCCACCTCGTGGCGCGCGCCGCGCTCGTCGGGGGCCAGCCGCAGCAGCCACTTCTTGGTGCCGTCGTTCGAGGTCTGCTCGGTGACGATCTCCGGCCGGCCGATGACGAAGGTCTCGTCCAGCCGCTGGCGCAGGTCCCGGGCGATGTTGGTCATCTCGGCAAAGGAGGTGACGCCGCGGTGGTAGAGCCAGTGCCACACCTGGCCGGCGCGCATGCGGCGCTGCTTCTCCGGCACGCCGGCGCGGCCCATGGCATCGGCGAGGCCCTCGCGCGTCAGCCCGATGAGCGAGGGGCGCGGGTCGTTCGGGATATAGCGCGGCGGCGCTTCAACGGTGGACAGGAGCGTGGTCATGGACCGGGCCCATAGCATGAAATCGAGCGGAAATGCGAGCGAGCCCCTGAAATAGGGGCTTCAGGGGTCCTTGACCAGAGCCACCATGGGGCCGAGCGGGGCAAATCCGTCATTGCGGCCCAGTTCCGGGGCGTAGAGGCTGGAGATCGAACCGTCGAGGTACAGGGCGTTGGCGCAGCCGAGCTTGTCCTTGAACAGGCTGGCGAAGCTGTGGAAATTCACATAGGTCTCGCTGATGACGAAGATCAGCGTGTGATCGTCGGGCGCGCCGACGCCGTTGCGCCGCTGCAGCGAGGTGCCATCGGCGGAAAACTTGGGGTGGATCTGCCCGTCCACCACCAGCATGGGCCCGGACTGGCTGGCGAATTGCGGATGCAGTCCGGAAGCCGCGAAGGCCTCGGTTTCCATCACGCCGCCCTTGTTGCCGTCGATGAAGAACACGCCGTTGGGCTTCATGTGGAAGTTGCCGGGCCCGTCGCGGCGGTTGAGCTTGCGCTCGGTCCTGCCGTCCTCGACATAGAGGCCCACGGGCTTCAGGTCGTCGCCGTACATGCCGGCATTCATGCCGAAGGCGAGGCTCTGGCCCTTGCCGGCCAGCGCCGAGGACAGGGCCTGGAAGGCGCCATAGGGCTCGCCCTTGTCGTCGAGGCTGAACAGGCGCAGGTGATCCTTGCGCAGGTCGAAGCGGCAGACCGTGTAATTGTTGCCGTCATAGCTTTCCGCCTCGCAGGCGGCCTCGGCGCGTGCCGCGCCAAGCAGCACGGCCAGCACGAAAAGCCACAGCCGGCAGGCTCCGCCCATGGCTACTTGCAGGCCTTGTCGATGGCGGCGAGGGCCGAGGAGATGCCCTGCAGCGAATAGGTATCCTCGGTGGTCTTGCCGCGCCAGGAGGTGCCCTTCACCTTCAGCGACTTGCCGTTCTTCATGGCGGCGACGATCTTCTTGTCGCTGCCCGTATCCACCCAGGCGGTGTCGCCCTTGGAGAACATGTCATAGCTCTGGTCGTCGATCGTCAGCTTGACGGGTTCGCCCTCCTTGAAGGGATAGCCGATGATGGTGGAGACCTCGCCCTTCACGGGGGGCTTGCGGCCCGGCATGTTGGTGACGAGGAAGAAGGCGGGATCGCGCTTCACGCCCTTGGGATCGGTCGCCTTCGGCGCCGACGAGACGTAGCAGACCTTCGAGTCGGCCGCGTCATAGGCATAGGCCACCCAATCCTGGAAGGCCCCGATCTGCTTGGGTTGATTGTCCGCATGGGCGACGCCCGCGGTGAGGACGGAAAGGGAGAGCGCAACCGCGCCCGAGCGCATCAGGTGATTCATCCGGGGAACCTTAATCGTGGCCGTGAGGGAAATCCAATGGGCAAGGATTCCGGCCCAATTTTGTCCTTCGGAACGGCTGGCCGGATGGATTATTGCAGCGCAACAGGCATTGCGCTAGCGTTTTGCCTCATTCGTGAGGATTTTCGATTATGGCGGCAGTGGAAAGCGAAATGGCATCAACGGTTTGCGTGGCCAATCTGGTGAGCCATCTCGACCATGCGGCGACCGCCGTGGAGACCCTTCTCGGCCGGGCGAAGGGGCGCATCGCGGAACGCGTCATGCCGGGCGGCAAGATCAATTCGCGTCTTCTGGACGAGGAGCAGCATGCCGCCCACGGTTTGGCCTGGCTCGCCACCTATGCCGCGACGCTGCGCGAACTCGCCCATTTCGCCGGCCGCCTCGAGGCCCAAGGCAGGCTGGGCGAGGCCGAGCAGCTGACCACCCAGATCGCGGCGGGCGAATATCTGAACCAGGTCGCCGGCGGCATCCCGATGAACCAGGGGGAATTCCTGCGGCTGACCGAGCTCGGCCTCACGCGGAGCGAGACGGCGGGCCTCCACGACCTCGTGCTGGCGGAGCGCGGCAACACGGCGCCCGCCCGGCGTCGGCTGGTCGAGCTGATCGCCGACGGCAATTTCGGCGCCGCGGGCCTCGACGAAACGCTGTCCGAGATGCGCGAGACGATGCGCCGCTTCGTCGAGACCAGGGTGGCGCCCAACGCCCACCAGTGGCACCTCGACAATGAATATGTGCCGATGGAGATCGTCGAGGAGCTGGCCGAGCTCGGCGTCTTCGCGCTCACCCTGCCGGAAGCGCATGGCGGTCTCGGCCTCTCCAAGGAATCGATGTGCGTGGTCTCGGAAGAGCTGTCGCGCGGCTGGATCGCGGTCGGCTCGCTCGGCACCCGCGCCGAGATCGCCTGCGAGCTGATCCTGTGCGGCGGCACAAGGGAGCAGAAGGACTACTGGCTGCCGAAGATCGCCTCGGGCGAGATCCTGCCCACCGCCGTCTTCACCGAACCCAACACCGGCTCCGACCTCGGATCGCTCAGGACGCGCGCGGTGCGCGATGGCGATGTCTACAAGGTGACCGGCAACAAGACCTGGATCACGCACCCGGTGCGCGCCGACGTGATGACGCTGCTGGCCCGCACCAATCCGGACGAGACGGGCTACAAGGGCCTCTCGATGTTCCTTGCCGAGAAGCCGCGCGGCACGGACGAGAACCCGTTCCCGGCCAGGGGCATGACGGGCGGCGAGATCGAGGTGCTCGGCTATCGCGGCATGAAGGAATACGAGATCCGCTTCGAGGATTTCGAGGTCAAGGCGGAGAACCTCCTTGGCGGCATCGAGGGCCAGGGCTTCAAGCAGCTGATGCAGACCTTCGAGGCCGCTCGAATCCAGACCGCGGCGCGTGCGGTCGGCGTGGCGCAGTCGGCCCTCGATATCGGGCTCAAATATGCGACCGAGCGTTCGCAGTTCGGCAAGCCCATCATCCATTTCCCGCGCATCGCCGACAAGCTGGCGCTGATGGCGGCGGAGGTGATGGCGGCGCGCCAGCTGACGCTTTATGCGGCGCGCGAGAAGGATGCCGGACGGCGCTGCGATCTCGAGGCCGGCATGGCGAAGCTGCTGGGGGCCCGCGTCGCCTGGGCGGCGGCCGACAATGCACTGCAGATCCACGGCGGCAATGGCTTCGCGCTCGAATACCAGATCAGCCGCGTGCTGTGCGATGCGCGCATCCTCAACATCTTCGAGGGCGCGGCGGAAATCCAGGCGCAGGTGATCGCGCGAAGGCTGCTGGAAGGTGGCAATTGATGAATCAGCGCCGCGAATCCTTCGCCCGTCCCTGCGGGATGGGAGAAGGTGGCCGACAGGCCGGATGAGGGCCCGTTCTTGACCCGCAGCATTCTCATCACCGGCTGCTCCAGCGGCATCGGCTGGACCTGTGCGCTGGGGATGAAGCAGCGCGGCTGGCGGGTTTTCGCGACGGCGCGCAAAGCGGATGACCTCGCGCGGCTGGAAGCCGAAGGCGTCGAGGCTCTCTATCTCGACTATGCCGAGCCACCGTCCGTCGCCGCCTGCGCTGCCGAGGTGGCGCGCCGCACCGGCGGAAAGCTTGATGCGCTGTTCAACAACGGCGCCTTCGGCCAGCCCGGCGCCGTCGAGGACCTGACGCGCGCGGTGCTGGAGGCGCAGTTCGCCTGCAACGTCTTCGGCTGGCACCAGCTGACCACGGCCTGCCTGCCGCTGATGCGGGCCAATGGCGCGGGCCGCATCGTGCAGTGCTCGTCGGTGCTGGGCCTCGTCGCGCTCAAGTGGCGCGGCGCCTACAACGCGTCGAAATTCGCGGTCGAGGCCCTGGCCGACACGCTCAGGCTCGAACTGCGCGGCAGCGGCATCTTAGTCTCGCTGATCGAACCCGGCCCGATCACCAGCAAGTTCGTCGAAACCTCGCTGAAGAATTTCGAAGCCAACATCGACGAGGCGTCCTCGCACCACCGGCAAGCCTATGCGAAGCAGCGCGCCAGGCTGGGGCGCGGCGGCTCGGCGCGCTACAAGCTGGGGCCCGAGGCGGTGCTGGAAAAGCTGGTCGATGCCGTCGAGTCGCCGCACCCCAGGGCGCGCTACTACGTGACCAGGCCCACGCACTACATGGCGGTGGCCCGCCGCATCCTGCCGCAGCGCCTCCTCGACTACGTGCTCGACAAGGCGTCCGATCAATAGCGGCCGCGCGCTTTCGCGCCTTGACGGGAACCCGCGCTGCCGCCATGGGTTGGCCCACACATCGGGAATTCCGGAGCCAGCCTTGTTCTTCCAGTATCTGAGTTACGTCGCGACGGCGGCCGTGGCGGTCGTGCTGCTCATGGGTCTCGCCAACATGTTCCGCCGCGGACCCGCCAATCGCTCGCAGATGCTGATGCGCTGGCGCGTCGGGCTGCAGGCGGTGGCCATCGTCATCCTGATGGCGGCCTTCTATTTCACCCACCGGTAGAGCTTGAAGTCACCTCGCGGCCTTCCTATCTATCTGCCCGTTTGGCGGAGGGATTGCCGATGGCTGTCACGGCTGACGAATTCACGGTGAGGGAGAAGTTCTTTCCCAAGCTCGCCCGCGTTCTGGCGCGGGTGCCGCTGGCGGACGAGCTGGTGGCGGCCTATTACGCCGCCTTCGACCGCGCCACGCCGCTGAAGGCCAAGGGCATCCTCATCGGCGCGCTCGCCTATTTCGTGCTGCCGATCGACGCCATTCCCGATTTCGTGCTCGGCCTCGGCTTCACCGACGACATGGCGGTGCTGCTCGCCGCCTACAACGTGGTGCGCAACCACGTGACGGAGGATCACCGCCGCCGCGCGCGTGACACCATCGCGAGGCTCAGGGCCGGCGCACCCATTTCCGCGTGACGATCAGCACCGCGCCGGCGCACACCGCCATGCCGGCGATCTGCACCGGCGTCAGCGTTTCGCCGAACAGGACATAGGCCATCAGCGCCGAGACGCCGGGCACCAGGAAGATGAGGCTCGCCACCCGCCCGACGTCGCCCAGCCGGATCAGCAGCATCAGCAGCGTGATGGCGCCGAGCGACAGCACGACGACCGACCAGCCCAGCGCGAACCACGCATCGAAGCTGCCGTCGAAGCGCATCTGCTCCATCAGCACCGCAGGGATCGCGACGGCGATGGTGGCCCCGACATATTGCCAGGCGCCGCCGCTGGCGAGATTGAGCGCCGTGGCGAAGCGCTTCTGGTAGACCGTGCCGAACGAGATCGACAGCGCGCCCAACACGTTCACCGCCGTCGTCACCGGCGTGATGCCGCCGGCGAAGCCCGACTGCAGCTTTGGCGAGACGACGAGCGCCACGCCGAGAATGCCGACCGCGAGGCCCAGCCAGTGGCGCAGCGCGATCTTCTCCTTCACCATCCAGGCGGCGAGGATCGCGGTCATCAGCGGCTGCAGCCCGACGATCAGCGCCGAGACGCCCGCCGGCATGCCATGCGCCACCGCCCAGTAGACGGGGCCCAGATAGCCGCCATGCAGGAAGGCGCCCGCCACCGTCGCATGGAAGGCCTGGCGCGGCCCGGGCCATGGCGCCGCCAGCGCCACGGCGATGACGGCGAAGATCCCGCCCGCGATGGGAAAGCGGATGGTCAGGAAGGTCAGCGGATCGGCGTGCGGCGCCGACAGCCTTGCAACCACGAAGCCTGTTGCCCACATCAGGACGAAGAGCACGGGTGCTGCGAGGGTGATCAGGCGGGTGGCGGAGGATTCTTGCATCACGGGTGACATTTGCACCGGCAGCCTGCCCGCTGGCGAGCGAAGATTGCGCACGGCAACCATGCCCGGCAATCCTGTGGCCACTGGCGCAACCTTGGGCTATTGAGCGGCCATGACGGCCAAGCCCCAGGACCAGGGACCGACCATCGCCGCCCTCGTGCGCGAAAGCTTCTACCGGCTGTTCGCCGACGAGGCCATTCCGCTTGCCGGCAACATCGCCTTCCGCACCGTGTTCTCGGTGTTCCCCTTTCTCATCTTCCTCACCGCACTCGCCGGCTTCTTCGGCAATGACGACCTGGCGGCCGGCATCGTCACCTTCCTCCTCGGCGTCGCGCCGGCGCGCCTCGTCCAGCCGCTGGTGCCGGAGATCCATTCGATCCTCACCGTGCCGCGCACCGGGCTGCTCTCGATCTCGGCGCTGATCACCATCTGGAGCGCCATGGGCGGGGTGGACAGCGTGCGCGTCGGCCTCAACCGCGCCTATGACATCCGCGAAACGCGCAGCCTGTGGTGGCTGTATTTCCAGAACGTGCTGTTCGTCATCGGCTCGGCGATCTTCCTCCTCGCCTTCGCGCTGCTGATCGTCTTCGCGCCGATCATGATCCAGGTGGCGGAAATCTATGCTCCGGCGCTCAAGGGCCACTTCGTCACCATCGAGCAGCTGCGCTATCCCATCGGCATCACCCTGCTGACGGCGGGGGTGCTGCTCTGCCACCGCGTGCTGCCGGCCAAGGCGCTGAACGTGCTGGAGATCCTGCCCGGCGTGGTGATGACGGTTGTGGCCTGGGTGGTCATGTCGTCGGCGTTCTCGATCTATCTCGTCAATTTCAACACCTTCGCCTCCACCTATGCCTCGCTGTCGGGGGTCTTCGCGGCGATGTTCTTCGTCTATCTGGCGGCGCTCGTGCTGATCCTCGGCGGCGAGGTCAACCGCGTGCTCGAGGTGCGCCGCATCATGCGCTACGAGCGCCACCGCGCCCGCGAGGACGCGGACGTCTGACCGCCTGCAACCTGCCACCCTTTCGGGCACCGGCCCGCGGCGCTGGGTGATTGTGCGTCACCAGGCATCGCGTGATTGACACGTTGCCGGTGTTGGGCCGAAACTACCCGCCAAGGTCGTCGATTGCAAAGCAGGCGGCCAGCACAGGAGAGGAAACATGAGCGGGAAGAAGACCTGGAAATCAGGGCTGCTGGCGGTTGCCGCACTTGCGGCGATGTCGCTGATGCCCGGTGCCGCGGGGGCGGTCGAGTCCAACGATCCCATCAAGATCGCGCTGTTCGACTGGACCAGCGTGAACATCAACGCCCGCATCCTGGGCGATATCCTCGAGAAGCTCGGCTACACGGTCGAGTATCCGACGGGTGACTACCTGTCGTCGCTGACCACGGGCCTCACCAACGGCGATCTCACGGTGGGCATGGAATACTGGGACACGACGGCGGGCGAGGCGATGAAGGCCTCCGACGCCACCCACCAGACCGAGCGCCTCGGCATGCTCGGCCCCAAGGCCAAGGAAGAGTGGTGGTATCCGCTCTACATGAAGGAGAAGTGCCCGGGCCTTCCCAACTGGGAAGCGCTGAAGGACCCGGCATGCGCCGCCGCCTTCGCCACGCCCGAAACCGCGCCCAAGGGCCGCTACCTCGGCGGGCCCGTCACCTGGGAAGGCTTCGACGACGAGCGCGTGGTGGCCCTGAACCTGCCATTCACCGTCATTCACGCCGGCACCGATGCGGCGATGTTCGCCGAACTCGATTCCGCCTATCAGCGCAAGGCGCCGATCATGCTGTGGATCTATTCGCCGCACTGGGCTCCGGCCAAGTATCAGGGCGAGTGGGTGCAGTTCCCGGAATACACGCCCGCCTGCTACAACGACCCGAAGTGGGGCGTGAACCCGGACAAGGCCTATGACTGCGGCAAGCCGCATGGCGAGATCTGGAAATATGCCTGGGGCGGCATGAAGGACAAGTGGCCCGGCGCCTATAAGGTGGCCAAGGCCTACCAGATCGACACCAACGAATTGAACCAGATGTCGGGCGAGGTCGATCTCAACGGCAAGTCCATCGAGGACGTGGCCGCCGCCTGGGTCGATGCCAATGAATCCAAGTGGAGGGCCTGGGCGCAGTGACCTGCGTCCTGGTGTCGTGAATGGACAAGACGGCCGCGGGCGCGGCGCTGCCGCGCCCCGTCAAGCTGTCCTGCCACAATCTGTGGAAGGTGTTTGGCGGACATGCAGCACAGTTCCTTGCCGCCCATGGCGGCAAGGCCACCACGGCCGAGCTTGAGGCGGCGCACCTCGTCGGCGCCGTGCGCGATGTCTCGATCGCGGTGCAGGAAGGCGAGACCTTCATCATCATGGGCCTGTCGGGCTCCGGCAAGTCGACGCTGGTGCGCTGCCTGTCGCGCCTCATCGAGCCGACGGCGGGCGAGCTCACCGTCGACGGCCAGGACCTGCTGAAGGCGACGGACGCCGAGCTCATCGACATCCGCCGCCACAAGATGGGCATGGTGTTCCAGCACTTCGCGCTGCTGCCGCACCTCAACGTCCTCGACAACGTCGCCTTCCCGCTGCTCATCCAGGGCGTCGAGCGCAAGGCGCGCGAGGACCGCGCCATGCAGATGATCGAGCTCGTCAGCCTCAAGGGCCGCGAGCGGCGCTTTCCCGCTGAACTGTCGGGCGGCCAGCAGCAGCGCGTGGGCATTGCCCGCTCGCTCGCCGTCGAGCCCGAGATCTGGTTCCTCGACGAGCCCTTTTCCGCCCTCGACCCGCTGATCCGGCGCGAGATGCAGGCCGAGCTGATCCGGCTGCAGGGCGTGCTGAAGAAGACGATCATCTTCATCACCCATGATTTCGACGAGGCGATCCGCCTGGCCGACCGCATCGCCATCATGAAGGACGGCGAAATCATCCAGATCGGCAAGCCGGAGGAGCTGGTCAGCAATCCCGCCACCGACTACGTCGCCCGCTTCACCCAGGACGTCAACCGCGCCCGGGTGCTCACGGCGGGCGGCATCATGCTGCCGGCCTCGGCCGGTGCCGCCTCCCTCCGCCGCGTGAAGTCATCCGCCAAGATCGAGAGCTTCGCCTCCGACATCGTCGAGGCGGCGACACCCTTCGCCGTCGAGGACGGGGCGGGCGACATCATCGGCGAGATCGCGCCGCGCGCCGTGATCGACGTGCTGACCGGAAAGTCGAGGGGAGCCGCCGCGTGACCGACGTGACGGCGAGCCCCGCCCCCGGCATCGCCAAGGCCGATGATCCCGGCCGCTATGTGGTGATGATCGCGGTGGCCGCGGCGCTCGCCGTCTTCCTGCTGCGCGACCGGATGCCGGCGCTCACCACCTATCCCGACGGGGCCATCATTCCCTTCAAGGAATGGGTCGGTGCGGTGATGAACTGGCTGAAGGTGAACCTCACCTGGTTCACCCGCTCGATCGCCGCCGTCATGGACGTTCCGCTGCGCTTCGCCATCAACCTTCTCGCCAAGGGCTTCAAGTTCGGCTACGGGCCGCAGGCCGTCGTGCTGCCGCGCCTGTCCTGGCTGGGCGTCGTCGGCGTGATGGGCTGGCTCGGCTATCTCTATGGCGGCTGGCGGCTGGCCCTGCTGTGCGGCGGCGGCTTCTTCGCGCTGGCGCTGTTCGGCGTGTGGGACAACGCCATGCTGACGCTGGCGCTGATCGTGATCTGCGTGCCGTTCTGCGTGGTCACCGGTCTCCTCGTCGGCATCTGGAGCTACCGTTCGCCGGGCTTCAACGGCTATGTCATCACCCCGGCGCTCGACCTGATGCAGACCATCCCGACCTTCGCCTATCTCATTCCCATGCTGCTGCTCTATGGCGCGAGCCCGGTGTCGGCGCTGCTGGCGACGGGGCTGTTCGCCACGCCGCCGATGGTGCGCGCGACCCTCCTCGGCCTGAACAAGGTGCCGCCCGAGATCAGGGATTTCGCCGACATGGCGGGCTGCACACGGCGGCAGAAGCTGTGGCGCGTGCTGCTGCCCTCGGCCAAGCCGTCGCTGATGATCGGCGTCAACCAGGTCATCATGCTGGCGCTCAACATGGTCATCATCTCCTCGATGATCGGCGCCGGCGGACTCGGCTACGACGTGCTGCTGGCGCTGCGCGCGCTGAAGATCGGGCAGGCGATGGAGGCCGGCCTCGCCATCGTCATCATCGCCATCGTGCTCGACCGGCTGAGCCAGGCCATGGCGCGCCGTGAGCCCGCCCCCGCCGCGGAGGGCAGCACCTGGGCGCGCCACGGCAACATCATCATCGCGGTCGGCCTCCTGGCGCTGACGACGCTGTTCGCCTTCGCCGTTCCGGCACTGGCATCGTTCCCGAAGTCGCTCACCGTCACCACCGCACCGCTGTGGAAGGCCGGCGTCGACTGGCTCACCCTCAACCTGTTCGACACGATCGAGACGGTGCGGGTCTTCGTGCTGCTCAACTTCCTCAATCCCCTGCGCGCCGCCTTCGAGGGCCTGCCGTGGCTCGGCGTGCTGCTGGTCATCGTGGCGCTGGGCTGGCGGCTGGGCGGCTGGCGGCTGGCGCTGCTCGTCGGGCTGCTCGGCTTCTTCGCCGCCTCCTCCGGCCTCTGGGTGCCCGCCATGCAGACGCTCTACCTCGCCGGCGCGGCCACGCTGGTGGCCTGCCTCCTCGGCATTCCGCTCGGCATCTGGGCCTCGCGCAGCAACCGGGTCGAGGCGGTGGTGGTGCCGGTCATCGACACGCTGCAGACCATCCCGATGTTCTGCATCATCATCCCCGTCGTCATGCTGTTCCGGGTGGGCGACGTGACGGCGCTGATCGCCACCGTGGCCTTCGCCATCGTGCCCGCCGTGCGCTACACCAACCACGGCCTGCGCCAGGTCCCGGTGCAGCTCATCGAGGCGGGGCAGGTGGCCGGCTGCACCCGCTGGCAGCTGTTCCGCCACGTGCAGCTGCCGGTGGCGATGCCCGAGATCATGCTCGGCATCAACCAGGCCATCCTGCTCGCGCTGTCGATGATCATCATCTGCGCCATGGTCGGCACGCGCGACCTGGGCCAGGAAATCTTCAAGGCCCTGGCCAAGGCCGATTCCGGCCGCGGCATCGTGGCGGGCCTGGTGATCGCCTTCATCGGCATCATCGCCGACCGGCTGATCACCGCCTGGGTGGCGCGGCGGAAACGGCGCGGCGGCCTCGCCTAGGGACTGTGGCCCGAAAGCGTTTGGAACGTATCCGCTTTCGTGAAATATTCGTTCCAATGACCGAAACCCTGTCTCCGCCGCGCGATTTCGCTGCCCTCCGGACGCTCATCACCGGCCGCGCGCCCTCACTGTCGAAGCGTCTCACCCAGATCGCCGCCTTCGCGCTGGAACATCCCGACGAGATCGCCTTCGGCACGGTTTCCTCGATCGCCGCCAAGGCCGAGGTGCAGCCCTCGGCCCTGGTGCGCTTCAGCCAGGCGCTCGGCTACCAGGGCTTTTCCGACATGCAGGAGATCTTCCGCTCCCGCCTGCGTGACCGCATCCTGAATTATGACGAGCGCCTGCAGCAGCTGCGCCAGCATGCGCGCGACACCTCGGAGCCCAACCTCATCCTCCAGGGCTTCTGCGAGGCCTCCGCCCGCTCGCTCGCCGCCCTGCAGGACAAGCTCGACCCGGCCGCACTCGACTCCGCGGTCGAGGTCCTGGCGCGGGCCGAGACCATCTATCTCGTCGGTCTCAGGCGGTCCTTCCCCATCGCCTCCTACCTCGCCTATGCGCTGGGCCAGCTGGGGGTGCGCTCGATCCTCGTCGATGCGGTGGGGGGCCTCGCGGCGGAGCAGACGGGCCTTGCCGGCCCGAAGGATGCGCTTCTCGCCATCTCCTTTGCCCCCTATGCGGCGGAAACCGTGGCCCTGGCGCGGGCCGCGGCGGGCCGGGCAATTGCCGTGGTGGCGGTCACCGACAGCCCGTTTTCGCCGCTGGCCCAGACCGCGTCGCCGTGGATCGAGATCTCGGAGGCCAATTTCGAGGGCTTCCGCGCCATGGCCGCAACCCTTGCGCTGGCCATGACGCTGGCGGTGGCCATTGCCGAGCGCCGGGCCCGCGGGGCCTGAATTCTGCCGCGAAGTTAGCGGATGAGGCGCCTTCACAGCGGCAAACACGGGGCAGCTCAACGTCGATGACCAGCATTCCCGACCATTACGCGGCCCTCGGGATCGACCCCACGGCGGATCCGGAGGTGATCACCGCCGCCTATCGCGCGCTGGCCAAGAAGTTCCATCCCGACACCGGTGCGGCCGGCGGCACCGCTTCCCCGGAGCGCTTCGACGAGGTCCAGAAGGCCTATGAGGTTCTGCGCACGCCCGAAAGCCGCCACGCCTATGATCTCGAACTGCTCGAGGCGACGGAGGCCGAACTCGCGGCGCATCTCGCCGCCAAGCGCCGCGTCGCGCTGCGCGAGGAACCGGCGGGTGCCGCACCGCCGCCGCCCGACCTCGGCGATATCCGGCCGGAGCCCGCCACAAGGCCCACCGTCCCGCCCTTGCGCGGCAGCGCCCGGCCGCCCGGCGGCAATGCGAAGCCGCCGCGCTCGCGCCTGCCCATCGTCGTGCCGCTGATGCTCATGCTGGGGCTTGGCGGTGGTGCGGCCTGGCTTCTGCTCCCGCGCTCCCCCGCCGCGCCGCCGCTGCCGGGCGCTGCCCAGCAGGCCGGCAAGTCCGACCAGCCGAAGCTCGCCGCTGCGAAGCCGGAGCCGCCGCCGGCCGCAGCCGCCGCTGCCCCTGCCGCTGCAACCCCTGCGGCGCCGGCAAGCGCAGCACCCTCAGCGCTCCCCGCCGACAGCACCGCGGACGACGGCCAGCCGGTCTTCGGCTCCACGGTGACCGACAGCGCCGAGGCCACCATGGATGAGGCCTCCGCCGACGCCGTGCCGGTGCCCGACGCCGGCTCCGACATGCCCAATTCCGCCGCGGCCGACGGCAAGGCCGACAAGCCGGTCTTCGGCTCCTCGGGTGCGTTGCTGGCCCCCGCCGCCCCGGCGGCCGCACCGGCCGTCGCCACGCCGCAGCCCGCGCCGCTGCCCAAGCCGAAGCCGGCGGCCCCGGTGCGCCAGGCCGCACAGCCGCAGAAGCCGCCGGCCCAGGCCAAGCCCGCCGCGCCGCCGAAGCAGGCCTATGCCCCGCCGCGCGCAAGGCTGCAGTTCCAGGATCCGCCGCAATACACCCCCCAGCCCGACGGCTATGCCCAGGCCGATGACGGCTATCCGCAGCCCGACGATTATCCGCCGCAGGACGCCGGGCCCCCCGGCTATGCACCGCCCGGCTACGCGCCGCCCGGCTACGCGCCCCCCGGCTACGACCAGCCGGGCTTCCCGCCGCGCGCCATGCCCGGCATGGGCCCCTACCGCCTGGTGATCTTCGAGCGCCAGCCCGGCCAGCAGGCCACCGCCTGGAGTGCCGGCGTGGTGTTCAACAGCATGGGCAAATGCACCAAGGTCGGCGTCAAGACCGTGCTCCGCCGCACCTCGGCCATGGACCCCTACAGCAACGGCGTGCGCGTCTGGTACGAGTGCCAGCAGCTCAGCCAGCGCTGAGCGGGTATCCTCTCCCGCACCGCGGGAGAGGAGGGGGACCCAGCGAAGCTGGGGAAGGTGAGGGGCCGCAAGCTCCAGTCGCATCCGGCCGAGTCTCCCCCCTCATCTCCCCGTTGCGGTCCGCGACGAGCCCCTTCTTATCCCGCAGAAGAAGCGGGAGAAGACCTTGGACGGTCACGCCTTCTTCAGGAACTCGGTCTTCAGCACCAGTCCCTTGATCGTCGCGGTCCGGCCCTCGATCTCGCCCGGGTTGCCGGTCAGCCGGATGTTCCTGATCACCGTCCCCCGCTTCAGCGTCTCGCCCGCGCCCTTCACCTTCAGGTCCTTGATCACATGAACGGAATCGCCGTCCTTCAGGATATTGCCGTTCGCGTCCTTCACGTCGTCCAAGGGAGTACTCCTGTTTGCGTTGTGCCCGGCCTCTAGCACGCCCGAAGCCCCAACCCCAAACCCCTCCCTACCGAGTCCTTCTCCCGTCCCGCGAGGGATGGGAGAAGGTGGCCGACAGGCCGGATGAGGGCTCTTTCCCACGGCGGGGCTCGCGGCGAGGGATTCCGCAAACGAAAGAGGTCCGCCGCTTCGGGCGACCTCTCTGCGGCCCCGCCACGAGTGCTTCTCCTAACCGCGGCGATTGCACCCGTCTGGCAACCAGCGTGGCAACGGCGGCATCACTTTTTGCACCGAAACGCATCCGCCGCGCAGGCTGCGGCGGGCCCGTTTCAGTTGCTGCAGCTGAGTGCTGCAAAGCATTGCTCCAACGTTCTGCGGCTGCGCTCTGCAAAGCATTGCTCCAACCGCGCGCGGTTGCACGGCCTGGCGCATCGCGTGGCAACGGCGGCAACGCGTTTGGCGCCGGACAGCGTGCTCCAGACATCGTCCGGCAACCCGGATCCGACATCCCGGCTGTTGTCGGCGGGGCGCTACCAGACGGCCGGCGGCGGCGTGGCGGGGGCGTTGCCGGGGCCCATCACCATCTGGTCGAAGTCGATGATGGAGCCGGTCATCAGGCCCGACTCCGCGCTCGAGAGGTAGGCGACGGTGCGGGCGACTTCGGCGGGCTTCAGCAGGCGGCCGAAGGGGCGGGAGGCCTCGGCCTGCGTCAGCCAGCCGGGGTCGGCGGCGTGATAGGCCTTCTGGATCGTGTCCTCGCCGGGCGTGTCCATCCAGCCGATGTTGAGGCCGTTGACGCGGATGCGGTAGCTGAGAACGCTGAAGGCGACGTTCTTGGTCAGCACCGCCAGCGCGCCCTTGGTGGTCGAATAGGCGGAGAGGAAATCCTGCCCGCCATGCGCCGACATCGACAGGATGTTGACGATGGTGCCGGACGATTTCGATTTCTTCATCAGGTGCAGGGCGTCCTGCATGAGGAAGAAGGGCGCCTTGACGTTGGCATCGAAGAGCTGGTCATAGCGCACCTCGCTGGTGTCCCAGATGCTGCCGCGGTCGGTCAGCGCCGCGGCGTTGACCAGCGCGTCGATGCGGCCGAAGGAACTGTCGCAGGCGGCGATGACCTTGCGCACGTCCGCCATCTTCAGGAGGTCGGCCTCGACGAAGACGGTCTTCACCTTCTTCGCCTCGAGGGCGGCCTTCACCCGCTGCCCCCGCTCGGCGTTGCGGCCGGTGATGACCATCTGGGTGACGCCGCGGTCGGCGAACATGTGGGCGATGGCCTCGCCCAGGCCTTGCGTGGAGCCGGTGACGACGGCCGTCTTGCCGTCCATCGAGAGATGCTTGAGGCTGTCGATATCCACTTGATCTAACTCACTTTCACGGGCGTTCCGGTCTGCCACGACCGGGTTGCGGCATCGGCCAGCTTCTGGGCCTGGAGCCCGTCATGGCCGGACGGCGCCACCGGCTTGCCGCCGGTGACGGCGTCGATGAAGGTCAGCACTTCGTTGGCATAGGCCTGGCCATAGCGCTCGGTGAAGAAATGCAGGATCGGGTCTTCGTGGAAGCCTTCGGCGGTGGCGACTTCAACGGTCGTGTTGTGGATGTTGCCGGCGCGCAGCATGCCCTTCGATCCGTGCACCTCGATCCGCTGGTCATAACCGTATGAGGCGCGGCGCGAATTGGTGATGACGGCGATCTTGCCGGACGCCGTCTGCATCTGCACGGCGGCGGTGTCGCAGTCGCCTTCCTCGCCGATGGCCTTGTCGACCAGTGCGGCGCCGAGTGCCTGCACCGTGACGAACTCCTCGCCGACGAGGAAGCGCGCGAGGTCGAGGTCATGGATCATCATGTCGCGGAAGATGCCGCCGGAGCTCTTCACGTAGGAGGCGGGCGGCGGGGCCGGATCGCGGCTGATGATGGTGGCCATCTCGATATTGCCGATGGCGCCCTGGCGCAGGCGCTTTTCGAGCGAGGCGAAATTGGGGTCGAAGCGGCGGTTGAAGCCGATCATCAGGGTGGTCCTGTTCTTCGCCACCGTCTTCAGGCAGTCCTCGATGCGCTCGACCGAGAGGCTCACCGGCTTCTCGCACAGGATGGCCTTGCCGGCGTTCGAGGCGGCCTCGATCTGCTCGGCATGGAACGGGGTGGGCGTGGCGATCAGGATCGCGTCGACGTCCTTGGCCTTGATGATGTCCTCGACCGGGGCGACCCTGGCACCGACCTCGGCGGCCAGCTCCTCGGCGGCCTTGGGCAGGGCATCGGCGAGATAGGCGACCTTGGCCTTGCCGGATGCCGCAATCGTTCGCGCGTGCACCTTGCCGATGCGCCCTGCGCCCAGAATTCCAAAGCGTAACATTCAAGTCCTCCGTGAGATGCCGATGAATTGCTGTTGCCGACCGGTGCAAAAGCGATGCGTTTCGCGATGCTGTTGTTGCATTTCGGTTGTCGTTCGGTTGCTGCTCATGTGCAACCGTTCTGTGATGCGCAAGATTGTTGCGCAACAGGAATATGTTCGACCTGCGGCAGAGGCTGAGAAAGCGGGCTCCCGGCCTTCGTCGGAGTGATGGCGGCGGGGCCTGAAAGGCGACGCGCAGGATTGCTGCGCAACGGGAATTTGTTCGACCTGTGGCAACGGCCAGGTAGCGGGGTCCCGGCTTTCGCCGGGATGACGGCCGGAAGGGAGTCGCAACGGTGTTTTGCGATACCGCAGTTGCGCTCTTGCATTGCTTTTCGACGCATTTTCGTTGCCGCCGGGTTGCGCACGCGAAGGGTGCAAACCAAAGCCATTGACTTGTCATTTGGAACAAACATTCCGAATTGACTTCATTTTGGAATTGTTGTTTCGTATTGTCAAGTGAGCAGTCAGAATTTGGAGTGCGACATGTCAGCGGGTTCGGCCTCGGACAAGCGGTTGGACGTCATCACCATCGGGCGGTGCTCGGTGGACCTCTATGGCCAGCAGATCGGCTCCCGGCTGGAGGACATCGCCTCCTTCGCCAAGTCGGTGGGGGGGTGCCCGTCCAACATCGCCATCGGCACGGCGCGGCTGGGTCTCAGGTCCGGCCTCATCACGAGGGTGGGCGACGAGCAGATGGGCCGCTACGTGAAGGAGCAGATGGCGCGCGAGGGCGTGGCGCTGGACGGGATCGTGACCGACCCTGCCCGGCTGACCTCGCTGGTGCTGCTGTCGGTCGAGAGCGACAAGACCTTCCCGCTGATCTTCTACCGCGACAACTGCGCGGACTCGGCGCTGTGCGATGCCGATATCGACGAAGACTTCGTGAAGTCCTCCGCCTCGGTTCTCGTCACCGGCACGCATTTCGCCAAGCCGCACACCGATGCGGCGCAAAGGAAGGCGATGCGGATTGCCAGGGCACATGGCGCCAGGGTGATCCTCGACATCGACTACCGGCCGAACCTGTGGGGCCTCGCCGGCCTGGGAGCGGGCGAGGAACGCTACATCAAGTCGGACATGGTGTCCGAGCACATGAAGTCGATCCTGCCGGACTGCGACCTGATCGTGGGCACGGAAGAGGAGGTGCACATCGCTGCGGGCACCGAGGATACGCTCGAGGCGCTCCGCATCATCCGCAAGCTGTCCAGGGCGGTGATCGTGCTGAAGCGCGGGCCGATGGGCTGCGTGGTCTATCCCGATCAGATTCCGGATGCGCTGGACAAGGGCATCGTCGGCAAGGGCTTCCCCATCGAGGTCTACAACGTGCTGGGGGCGGGCGACAGCTTCATGTCGGGCTTCCTGCGCGGCTGGCTGCGCGGAGAGGATTATGCGACGAGCGCCACCTGGGCCAATGCCTGCGGTGCCTTCGCGGTGTCGCGCCTGCTGTGCTCGCCGGAGATTCCGACCTGGCAGGAGCTGCAGTTTTTCCTCAAGCATGGCAGCGAGCACCGGGCACTGCGCAAGGACGAGGCGATCAACCACGTGCACTGGGCGACGACGCGCCGCCAGCAGCCCGAGCAGCTGCTCGCCTTCGCCATCGACCACCGCATCCAGCTGGAGAAGATGGCGGATGACGCCGGCGCACCGCGCGCCAAATTGAACGACTTCAAGCGGCTCGCCATGCAGGCCATCGGCCGGGTGTCCAAGGGCAAGCCGGGCTTCGGCACGCTGCTCGACGACGTCTATGGCCGCGAAGCGATGTTCGATGCAGCGAAGCTCGGCCTGTGGGTGGGCCGGCCGCTGGAGCAGCCGGGCTCCCGGCCCCTGCGTTTCGAATTCACCCAGGATGTGGGCGCGCGCCTGGTCGACTGGCCGGTGACGCATACCATCAAGTGCCTCGCCTTCTACCACCCGGATGATCCGCGGGAGATGAAGGACGAGCAGGCGCAGAAGCTGCGCACGCTTTATGAAGCGGCGCGCAAGGTGGGGCGCGAGCTGCTGGTCGAGATCATCGCAGGCAAGAATGGTGCGATGGACGACATGACCGTCGCGCGCGCCATGACCGAGCTCTATGCGCTGGGCATCAAGCCCGACTGGTGGAAGCTGGAGCCGCAGGCCTCGGCCAAGGCGTGGGAAAACATCGCCGACGTCATCACGCAGAACGACCCGTGGTGCCGCGGCGTCGTGCTGCTGGGGCTCGATGCGCCGGAGGAGGACCTCGCCAAGGGCTTCGCCGCGGTGGCGGCGCAGCCGATCGTCAAGGGTTTCGCGGTGGGCCGCACGATCTTCAGCAATGCAGCGCAGAAGTGGCTGCGGGGCGAGATGACGGACGAGCAGGCGGTTGCCGACATGGCGCAGCGGTTTCAGGCGCTGGTGGATATTTGGGAGAAGGCGCGGGGGCGGTAGGTGGCGTGAGACAAGGGGGGCAGCGCTTGCCGTGAGTCCCTTCTCCCGTTCGCGGGATGGGAGAAGGTGGCCGACAGGCCGGATGAGGGCCTTTCTCAACCGGCACGACTCGCGGAAAGAGGCCCTCATCCGCCCTTCGGGCACCTTCTCCCATTGGCTTCGCCAACGGGAGAAGGGGATAATCGGACAGGTTTGAGGAGCCTTCACATGAGCAAGACGATCCGACTGACGGCGGCGCAGGCGCTGGTGAAATTCATGACGGCGCAGATGACGGTGATCGACGGCGAGAAACTGCCGATCTTCGCCGGCATGTGGGCGATCTTCGGCCATGGCAACGTCGCCGGCATGGGCGAGGCGCTGTGGCATGTGAGGGACGCGCTTCCCACCTATCGCGGCCAGAACGAGCAGTCGATGGCGCATGCCGCGGTCGCCTATGCCAAGGCGATGCGGCGCAGGCGCATGATGGCCTGCACGACGTCCATCGGACCCGGCGCCATCAACATGGTGACGGCCGCCGCGGTGGCCCATGTCGACCGCATTCCCCTGCTGCTGGTGCCGGGCGACATCTTCGCCAACAGGCGGCCGGACCCGGTTCTTCAGCAGGCGGAGGATTTCGGCGACGGCACGGTGTCGGTCAATGACTGCTTCAAGCCGGTGTCGCGCTATTTCGACCGCATCATGCGGCCCGAGCAGCTGATCCCGGCGCTGAGCCGCGCCATGGTGGTGCTGACCGATCCCGCAGACTGCGGGCCGGTGACGATCTCCTTCTGCCAGGACGTGCAGGCCGAGGCATACGACTATCCGGAGAGCTTCTTCGCCGAGCGGGTGTGGATGCAGCGCCGGGTGCGGCCGGACGAGACCGAGCTGGCCCAGGCCGTGAAGGTGCTGCGCGACGCGAAGAAGCCCGTCATCATCGCGGGCGGCGGCGTGCTGTTCTCCGAGGCCTCCGCCACGCTGGCGGGTTTCGCCGCGAGGCACGGCATTCCGGTGATGGAGACGCAAGGTGGCAAGTCATCGCTGCCCTTCACCGATCCTCTCAACATGGGTGCGGTCGGCGTGACCGGCACGGGCGCTGCGAACCGGCTGTGCGAGCAGGCGGACGTTGTGCTGGCTGTCGGCACGCGGTTGCAGGACTTCACCACGGGATCCTGGGCGCTGTTCCAGAATCCGGGGAAGACCATCATCGGGCTCAACACGCAGGTGTTCGATGCCACCAAGCATCGCGCGCTGCCGCTGGTTGCCGATGCGCGGGTGGGGCTCGAGGAGCTCTCGGCCAATCTCGCCGGCTGGGCGGCGCCCAGGGGCTGGACCACCGATGCACAGACGGGCTTCGCGGCGTGGATGGCGACCGCCGACACCTATACCGCAGCCGGCAATGCCGAGCGGCCGTCGGATGCGCAGGTGATCGGCGCGGTCCAGCGCGCACTCGGCCGCGAGGTGTCGCTGATGGGGGCCTCCGGCGGGTTGCCGGGCGAGTTGCACAAGCTGTGGCAGGCGAGCTATCCCTCCTCCTACCACCTCGAATATGGCTTCTCCTGCATGGGTTACGAGATCGCTGGCGGGATCGGCATGAAAATGGCGCAGCCGGAGCGCGAGGTCGTCGTCATGCTCGGCGATGGCAGCTACATGATGATGAATTCGGAACTGGCGACCAGCGTCATGATGGGTGTGAAGATCACCGTCGTGCTGCTCGACAACCGTGGCTTCGGCTGCATCAACCGGCTGCAGCATGCCTGCGGCGGGGAGCGCTTCAACAATCTCTATGACCACAACACCTTCCAGGCGGAGAGTCCGCAGATCGACTTCGTGATGCATGCGCGAAGCCAGGGGGCGATTGCGGTGAAGGCGGCCTCGCTCGCGGAACTCGAAGCGGCGCTGGTGGAGGCGAGATCGGCGCCGCGCACCAGCGTGATCGTCATCGACACCGATCCGATGATGTCGACCGATGCCGGTGGACATTGGTGGGAAGTGGCGGTACCGGAAGTCTCGGTGCGGCCTGACGTGAACGCGGCGCGCCGGAAATATGACGCCGCCCTTGCGAAGCAGCGCGTGGGCGACTGAGGAGGCAGACATGTCGAAGCTCAAGATCCACCCGACCCGCGGCGCCGGCCGCATCGTGAACGTGACGCCCGCGAGCGCGGGCTGGAAGCATGTGGGCTTCGATGTGTGGAAGCTGAAGCCGGGGGAGGTGGCCGACGGCGGCGAAGTGGGCCGGGAGGTGTGCCTCGTGTTCATCGGCGGCAAGGGGCATGTGTTCGTGGGCGCCAAGGATTATGGCGTGCTGGGCGAGCGCAACTCGCCCTTCGAGGGCAAGCCATGGTCGGTCTATGTCCCCGCCGGCGAGCGCTGGAAGGTGACGGCGGAGAACGACGTGACGCTGGCCGTCTGCACCGCGCCGGGCGAGGGCGGCAAATATCCCGCCCGCGTCATCCCGCCCGAGGGCCTGCACCAGGAGACGCGCGGCAAGGGCTCGAACACCCGCCACGTCACCAACATCATTCCCGAATGGGACCCGGCGGAGGGCCTGCTGGTCGTCGAGGTGATCACGCCCGGCGGCTGCACGTCGAGCTATCCGCCGCACAAGCATGACGAGGACAATCTCCCGCACGAGTCGGCGCTTGAGGAAATCTACTATCACCGCATCAACCCGCCGCAGGGCTTCGCCTTCCAGCGCGTCTACACCGATGACCGGTCACTGGACGAGGCGATGGCGGTGGAGGACGGCGACGTGACACTGGTGCCCAAGGGCTATCACCCCTGCGCCACAACGCATGGCTATGACCTGTATTATCTGAACGTCATGGCGGGTCCGAAGCGGACATGGAAGTTCCACAATGCGCCGGAGCACGAGTGGCTGTTGAAGGCGTAGGATTATGTCCGATTGAATTCCGTCATCCCGGCGAAAGCCGGGACCCCGCTTTCCTCGCGTTCGATGCCGGAAGCGGGGTCCCGGCTTTCGCCGGGATGACGGTCTTTGAGGGGGGTGTCGCAGGTGAAGGCTACACCTCCAAGCTCTGGCGATATTTCTCGGCGTCCCAGTTCACAAGCCGGTCGACATCCGCATCCGTCAAGGCCACCAGCGGGTCGCTCTCCTCGATGCGGCGCATCACGTCGGCGAGACAGCGGCCCATGGGTTCGATGGCCGGCTTCGCATCCTCGCGGATGAGCACGCCGACGCCGGGAACGGCGACGAGCGGCGGGTTGCCGTCGGAGGAGGTGGCGACTCCGACACCGAGGAAGACCACGTGGTCGGGATAGAAGACGGCATGCTCGCCGCGCTTCAACGCGAGGGGGTCGGTTGCGAGCGCGTGGGTCTCGTCCATCGCGGCGGGCTTGTAAGCCGTACCGGCGCTGAGCTTGTCCAGCGCGGCGCGGTCGATCCGCGAAGCTGTACGCACCGGGCGCGTGACGGCGGCGACGACCTTGCCGAGGAGGGCTTCGGCGTCTTCCACCGTGTCGGCCGCAACGGCGAGGCCATGATTGCCGAGGACCAGCACGTTCACGCCTCGCCGCATGCGAGACTGGATGGCGGCGGCGAGCGGCAAGCCGGGGCGGGCATAGGGGATGAAAGCCCAGTCGAAGCCTCCAAGCCTTTCGGCGAGGCGCTGTTCGCCATCGGCGCGGATGGCCCAGGCAATGGTGTTGACGCAATGGACGTGAACCACCACGCGCTGCGGCATCAAGGCATGCACCGTGGTCTCGATCGAGGGACGCAGGCCCGTGCCGTTCAGATCGGTGCGCACGAAGGCGGTGCAGGATTCGCAGGCCGGATCGCCGCGCTCGAGGGCTGCGAGAATGGCGGCGTGGTCGAGCGGCACGAAGATGTCGCGCGAGGCCGCATCCTTCAGCCAGGTGCCGGAGGCCTTGATCCACATGACGCCCGCGTCCTTCAGCGACGTATTGCCGCCGGCAGCCTGCACGAGCAGCGGGTCGCTGCCGACCCTGGCGGAGAGTGTGCGCAGGCGGTCGCGTTCTACCATTGGAAAGAGTCCATCACGTAGTCGGGTTGGGGTGAGAGCGTTGCGGGGTCATGGCCTGCCGACACGCCCTGCAGCACGAGAAGGGTGGAGAAGCCGGCGGCGCGGCCGCCCGCAACGTCATGCTCGGCGCTGTCGCCGATGCACAGGATGCGCTGCGGGTTGCCGATGAGGCGCGCGGCTTCCCGGTAGATGCCGGGATAGGGCTTGCCGATCCAGGTCACCTGGCCGCCCATCTCGTCATAGAGAGCGGCGATGGCGCCGGGCGCGGGCAGGAGGCCCTGCGGCGTGAGCATCAGCTTGTCGGGGTTGCAGCAGAGGGCGGGGAGCGTCACGCCCTCGAGGCGGCGGCGGTAATCTTCGAGCGAGGTCTTCGGCGCATTGGAGCCCAAGATGAGGATGATCTCGGCGTCGCGCGGATCGCTGACGAAGTCGATATCGTCGAAGCCATAGTCCTCGCCGTCCTTGCCGATGAGGAAGGCACGCTTCGCGGTGAGGCCGGAGAAGGCGACCTCGCCGGAGCTTATCGCGTCGACGAAATGCTCGCGCGGCACGCCCATCTTGACGAGACGCTCGCGGTTGGCCTGCGCGCGCTTGCCGGAATTGGTCATGACTGCGACGGGGATGCCGAGCGCCTTCAGTTCGCTCAGTACACGGAGCGTTCCCGGATAGAGTGTCTGGCCGTCGTGGATCACGCCGAACTGGTCGATCAGCATGCCGTCGAAGCGGGATGCGATCTCGTGCAGGCCCTCAATTCGCATGGCCAATGCCTCGCCAGGCCAGGCGCGCGGTGCCGACGGCGGCGTGCTCGCTGAGGGATGGTTTTTCCGGCACGCCGAGCGCCGTGAGCCGCATCGCCGACCACGCGGCATTGGCGGAACCGCCACCTGCGGTGCGGATGCTGGCGAGCTTCGAGGCGCCGAGTTCACCGAGCTTGGCATAGGCCTCCGCCTCGATGCGGGCGATGCCTTCGAGCATGCCCTGGAAAAACACGCGGTCGTCGGAAGGCCGCGGCGCGAGGCGCGGGGGCAAGTTCGGATCGTTGACGGGGAAGCGCTCTCCGGGCTTGGGCAGCGGGTAATAATCGAGGCCGGTGGGCTGATCGGGAAGGAGCAGCGGGGTGAGCTGCTCGATGTCGTCCTTCGTGAAATACGCGCCGATGGCCGCCCCGCCGGTGTTCGACGCGCCGCCCGCCAGCCATTGCTCGCCGATGCGGTGGCTGTAGATGCCGAAGTCCGGCGCGAAGACCGGCGTCTCGGAGAGCAGCTTGAGCGTGAGCGTGGTGCCGAGCGAGGTGACGCCGTCGCCCGGTTCGCTCGCGCCCGACGCGAGGAAGGCGGCGCAGCCGTCGGTGGTGCCGGCGACGATGGCGGTGGTGTCCGGCAAGCCGAGCTGTGCTGCGATCTCCGCCGAGATGTTGCCGATCCTGGTGCCGGCTGGGAGGACGGTGGGGAAATGTGCCAGGTCGAAGCCCGTCTTCGTGATCCACTGCGGCCAGGTGCGGGTGATGGGGTCGTAGCCGGACTTGAGGGCGTTGTTCTCGTCGGTGACATCGTAGCGGCCCGAGAGCCTGGCCGATATCCAGTCCGCCTGATGGAGGATGCGGGTGCCCTTGCCGACGAGTTCCATGGCGCGGGCCAAGGGCGAGGTGGAGCCCAGGGCCGCCGTGTCGCGGGGTGCGACGGCGGCGATCTTCGCAAGGTTCTCGATGCCGCCAACGTCGTTGTACATCGAGCCGAGGCTCGCCGGCGTGCCGTCGGCATCGATGGCGAGGATGGTGCCCGAGGTGCCGTCGACGGCGATCGCCCGCACGGTGAGATGATCGAGATTCAGCCCCGCGAAGGCGGCGAGCATCGCGTTCCACCAGATCTGCGGGTCCTGCCAGGCGCGGCCGAAATCGGTGAGGGGGGCGATGATGGGGGCGGACGCCATGGCCTTGAGTGCGTTGCCCCCGTCGGTGGCGGCGATGCGCACGCCCGATGTGCCGATGTCGATGCCGAGGACGACGTCCGTCATGTCCGTTCCATGGCGAGGATGGAGTGGGCGGTCTGCTCATCCGTGATGATGACGTCGCACATGCCGCCCTTGAGCACGCCCCGCAGGCCCTGCGCCTTGGTCTTGCCGCCCGACGCGATCATGACGCAGGGAATGTCCATCAGCTTCTCGGGCGACAGCGCCACGACGCGCTGGTTGAGCGGGTGGTCGACGATGCGGCCTTCGCGGTCGATCCAGTGGGCGGAAATATCGCCCACCGCACCGGCCTCGGTGAGCGAGTCGACATCGGCGCGGGTGACGAGGCCGACGCGCGTCATGGTGCAGGTGGGGGTGAGTTCGCCGACCGAGAGGAAGGCGAGGTCGACTTTCGCGCCGCGCTCGAAGATCTCGTGCAGCATGGGCTGGGCCATGAGCAGGTCGCGCGTCGACTGCGTGTCGGTGAGCGCCGGGGCGGCGACGTAATAGCATTGCGCGCCGACGAGGTCGGCCAGGTGCGAGGCCGTTTCGTGCGGGTTCATGGCCGAGCCACGGGTCAGTCCGCCCAGCAGCGAGACGACGGAGAGATGGCTCAGCTGGCGGCGCGGCACCGACTGGATGGAGAGCCTGAGCGTGCGGCCCCAGCCGACACCGACCGACATGCCGTCCTTCAGCCGCGCCGACAAGGCAGCGGCGGCGGCCGTGGCGATGACCTGCGGGATCAGCTCCTGGTTGGGCGGCGTCGGTACCACCACAGCGTCCTCGAGACGATATTGCTGCTTGAGCTTCTCTTCGAGTTCGACGCAGGAGGCGAGGCGTCCGGTGATGTTGATCTGCACGAGGCCGAGATCGCGTGCCTGGGCCAGCAGGCGGTTCACCCGGGTGCGGTTGAGGCCGAGCTTCTTGCCGATCTGTGCCTGGGTGAGGCCGGCGACGAAATAGAGCCAGGCAGCACGGGTGGCGAGCTGCTCCTCCGGATCCACCGAGAGGGTGACGCCAAGGGGAAGCGGCGAGTCGGGAAGCGTCTTTGTCTCACCCTCGGCCATCATCGCCTCATGCGCTGCGGTGCAGGGCCGCCCAGGGAATGTCGAGCGCGATGTCATTGGTGAGCGCGTCGAGCAGTGCCGTGGTGAGCGGCAGGGACCTTGCATCGAGCGTTCCCGCCTGCATCATGGTGCGCAGCGTGGTGGCCACGGTGACGCCCAGTTCGGCGCCCTCGATGGTGTCGCCCTTCATCGGGCCTTCCCTGGTCTGGCTGTAGGTGAAGCCGCGGCCGAGATTGTTGCCGAGGCGCGAATTGCGGCCGGCCTGGGCCGTGACATAGAGATCGCCCGCCCCCGGCATGCCCCAGACGCTCTGCTCGGTGCCACCATGGGCTGCGACCAGCACCATCAGCTCGCGGATCGCCTGGTCGAAGATGATGGCGGCGGCATTGTGGTTGAAAGCGCGGTTCTCGGCGGCGGCCATCTTCTCGAGATGGCCCGCGGCCCAGCCGACGCCGATGGCGAAGAAGTTCTTGAAGGCGGCGCAGATCTCGACGCCGATGACGTCGGGCGACAGGCGCGGGTGATAGTAGTCCGTCTCCAGCATATCGCAGAGCTGCTGCGCGAAGGGGAGGTCATGGGACGTGATGACGGTGCCGGTCTGGCGCCTGACGGCGAGCTCGCCCGCGATGCAGGGTCCGCCGATGGCGGCGATGGTGAGTGCGATCCCGGTGCGCCGCTTCACCTCCGATGCGACGCGGTCGGGAAGTGCGGTGAGGCGATCCGCCTCCGGGTGCATGCCCTTGGTAATCATCACGATGGGCACGGGGGCTTTCAGCGTTTCGCACAGGCGGTCGACGGCCCAGGCGATGCCCGCCGAACTGATGCCCAGCAAAATGAGGTCGGTGTCACTGCCGAGGGCTCTCGCGAAGTCACCGTGCTGGTCAGCGCTCACGCCGTCCGGAAGCTTGACGTTCAGCTTGGGATGGCGGCCGGTGGCCTTCACGCTGTCGATGATCTCGGTGTCGAGATGGGTGCCGACGAGGCGCACGGCATGGCCTCGGTCACGCAGCGGCAGGCACATGGCAGAGCCCATGACGCCTGCGCCGAGGATGGTGACGGTGCTCACGCCAGGGCCTTTCCGCTGTCGACGTCGAAGAGATGCACCTTGTCGAGACGCGGCTGCAGCTGGAAGATCTCGTCACGCGCCAGCGCCACGCGGTCCTGGGTGATGGCGCAGATTTCCTGCCCGCCCATGTCGGCATAGATGTGCATTTCGGGGCCCGTGGGTTCCACCACCACGACCTTGGCGGGGGCGCCGCTGCCGAAGGTGAAGTGTTCCGGGCGGATGCCATAGACCACTTTCTGGCCGATCTTCGCCTGGTGCACCGGCGGCAGCGGCAGCACCGTGCCTTCGCCGAGCAACACGCCATTGGGCGTCACCTCGCCCTTCAGCAGGTTCATCGACGGTGAACCGATGAATTCGGCGACGAAGAGATTGGCGGGCTTGTCGTAAACGTCGAGCGGCGAGCCTTCCTGCTCGATGTAGCCATCGCGCAGGATGACGATCTTGTCAGCCATGGTCATGGCCTCAATCTGGTCATGGGTCACATAGACGGTGGTGGTCTGGAGGCGCTCGTGAAGCTCCTTGATCTCGGTGCGCATCTGGACGCGCAGCTTGGCATCGAGGTTCGACAAGGGCTCGTCGAACAGGAAGACGGCGGGATTGCGCACGATGGCGCGGCCCATGGCGACGCGCTGGCGCTGGCCGCCCGAGAGCTCGCGTGGGTAGCGGTCGAGGTAGGGCTCGAGGTTGAGGATCTTGGCCGCCCAGCCCACCTTCTCGTCGATCTCGGCCTTCGGGCGCTTGGCCAGTTGCAGCGAGAAGCTCATGTTGTCGCGCACCTTCATGTGGGCGTAGAGCGCGTAGTTCTGGAACACCATAGCGATGTTGCGGTCCTTCGGGTGCACGTCGTTGACGCGGCGGCCCTGGATCTCGATGTCGCCGCCCGTCACCGACTCGAGCCCCGCGATCATGCGCAGCAGGGTGGACTTGCCGCAGCCCGAGGGGCCGAGCAGCACGACGAAGGAACCGTCCTCGATGGTGAGGTTGATGCCGTGCACGACCTCGAGGTTGCCGTAGTTCTTCCTGACGTTCTTGATCGTTACCGATGACATCTTGACTACTGCCTCGCACTTTCAACTGCATACATTCCACGTTCCCCTCCCGCTCGGGGGGAGGGGTAGGGGTGAGGGTCGTTCCCCAAACTCGAGCTTTGACAGCGGACTCGCGGTACCCCCACCCTCAATCCCTCCCCACAAGGGGGAGGGAAACGGAACCCGATTTCGATTGGCCGGTCCATTTCCATACGGATCCTATTGTTCGTCGCGGGCGAGGAAATCGTCGAGGAGGCCAGCATCATCCGCGAGGTCGAGGAAAGACCAGCGGTTGCGCACGTCGCGGGCGAATTTCATGGCGTCGCGCCAGACCTTGCGGTCGAGGCCGAGCTCGGTCGCAGTGGTGGGGCCGCCGGCGGCGGCGAGCGTCGCCTTCATCTTGGCGGGGTCCATCAGCATGGGGCGCAGCTCCTCGCGGAGCTGGGGCCACAGGCTCGCGAGCTTGCGGTTGAAGGCTTCCGCACCCGCGCGGTCGAAGGACTTCTTCTTGGCCTCGGCATAGCACATGCGGCCGATGGCCTCGCCATAGCGCGCGACGAACTCCTTCTCCTCGATGTGGGTCGCCTTGATGAGGGGCGGCGTGTCGAGAGCCAGGAGTTCGTGGTGGAGCCGCGCGATGGCGAGCGAGGCGACGCCCACCTGCTGGCCGTGCGTCGAGCCGGGGTGTTTCTCGCCCGCGAACATGTCGATCCAGTGCGAGACCTGGTGCTCGCCCATGGAGCCGTGATGCGACACGCCGGTGAAGCAGACGCCGAGGCCACACAGCGTCAGGACGCGGTGCAGGTGGCCGTTGGCGGCAATGTCATGGGTCTTGAGGCCCGCCGCCGTTTCGATCATGCGCGGCTCGTCGCCGCCGATCAGCGTGTAGGGCACGCTCGAATAGAAGGTGTCGAAGAGGCGGTGCGAGGCCCACCATTCGACCTGTGCGGTCGGGCGGCAGAGCGAGTCGCCCAGGCCCGCTGCGGAGAGCCAGTGCGGTGCATTCGCCGAGACCTTGAGATCGAGGAAGATGCCGCGCGGCGCGTGCGCCGGGAGCGACGTCTTGTAGCCGTTGGCGAGCGTCACCGAGGCGGTCGACGCCGCATAGCCATTCATCGAGGCGGCGGTGCCGAAGGTTGCGTATTTCCGGCCATCCTTGAAGGTGGCGAATTTGCAGGTGTCGGACAGCGCGCCCGAGCCGACGGCGACGAGCGCGTCGGCGTGGCGCGTCTTCTCCTGCACCATGGCGATGGTGGGCTCGTCGCAATGCGTGTTGCCGGGCAGCACCAGCTCCTCGATGGTGCCGAGGCCCTTGAGGTGCTTCGCCACGCGCTTGCCCATGGCCTCATGGGTGTTGACGTCCGAGACCACCGCGATGCGCTTGCCGAGCTTCAACGGCGCCAGCACGTCGGCCTCGCCGCCATCGAGGTCTTCCTCGATGCGGATCACCTCGAAGGGGACGGTTGCGGCCTTGCCGGTGGTCGGGTCCTGCCAGTTGCCCGCGACCACATCGCTGATCAGTTCATTCCAGTCGGTCATTTGTGTGCACTTCGTGAGAAATCGACGAGTTTCTGGTTCCAGTCGGAGAGCTTCGGCCAGAGCTCGGCATAGATGCCGAGAAGTTGCTGGTAGCGAGCTGACTCCTTCTTGCGGGGGCGGAAGGTCTTGGACGGCTTGCCCGACATGGCGGCGGAAGCCTGCGGCACGGACGTGTACCAGCCCGCACCCTTGGCGGCGGCCATGGCGGCGCCGAGGGCGGAAGCCTCCGCCGTCTCGAGGCGCTTCACCTCGCGGTTCGAGGCGTCCGCCAGGATCTGGCACCACAGGTCGGAACGCGAGCCGCCGCCGACGGCGGCGAAATGGGTGATGGGCGTGGTGGCGTCCGCGACCTGGTTGGTCATCATCGCCTGTTCCAGCGCCACACCTTCGAGCAGGGCGCGATAGACGTCGCCGCGCGAATGGTTGCCCGAGAGGCCGGCGATCACGCCGCGCGCGGCGCTATCCCAGTAGGGCGTCATCACGCCGGACCAGTAGGGCACGAGCACGAGTCCATGGGCGCCGATGGGCGAGGCGGCGGCTTCCGCCTCGAGCGCCCTGAAGATGGCGGGGTTCTTGCCCGGGTTCACGTTGAACATGCGCTCCACCATCCAGTTGACGAGGAAGGTGCCGGTGCGGATCGCCGTCTCGAAGGAGAAGCCCTCCTCGCCCACCGCCATCATGGTGCGGAAGGACCGGTGCGCGGCATAGTGCTTGCCGTAGCTGCCGGACACCGCGGCGGTGCCGAGGTTCACATAGGCGCGGCCCGCGAGGAAGGTGTTGGCGCCGGTGCCGGCGCATTGGCCGTCGCCGCCGCCCGCGATGACAGGGGTGCCCGGTTTGAGGCCGGTGAGCCTCGCGGCTTCCGCCGTCACTTCGCCCATCACCTCGCCGGGGCGGTGGAGGCGGGGCAGTTGGTCGCGGCGCAGGCGCGCGGCCTTCAAGAGCACGTCCGACCAGTCATAGGCGCCCACGTCGAGCAGGCCCATCGGGTCGGCCGAGGCGGTGGAGGTGGCCCACTGGCCGGTGAGGAAATGGGTGAGCACGCCGTGGACTTCCGCCGTCTTGGCGGTCTTGTTCCAGACCTTCGGCATGTGGGTCGAAAGCCAGCGGCAGCGATAGAGGCAGGGCGTGACGTCGGCGGGCTTGCCGGAAATATTGTGCACGGCCTCGGCGCCGAGTTCGGCGACGATGTCCTTCACTTCCCTTTGCGCACGCTCGTCGAGCCACAGCGTGCCGGGGCGCAGCGCTTTGCCCTTGGCGTCGAATTGCGCGAAGCTTTCGCGCTGGTTGGATATGGCGAGGCCGGCGACGCGCTGCATGTCGATCTTCTTCGACAGCTGCTTCAGCGCCTTGGTGAGGGCGCCGGTCCAGTCGGAGACTTCCTGCTCGAACCAGCCGGGATGCGGGTTCGACAACGGAACGGGCGCACGGGTTTCCGCGACGATGCGGCCCCTGGCATCGAAGGCGATGGCCTTGGTGGCCGTGGTCGAGCTGTCGATGCCGATGACGAGATCGGGGCGCATGGGACGGGATGCTTCTTTCAGGATGGGAAACGGAGGCGGCGCGAGGCCGCCTCCGCGTTGGTTGCCTTAGAGGCCGGCGTCGGCGACGGCGGCATCGATCGCCGCGGCGATCGTGTCCATGCACTTCTTCGGGTCGCCGCCGAAATCCTGGCCCGTCAGCAGCTTGCCGAGGTTCACCGGGATCTCGTTGTTCGAGAAGCCGGCCCACAGCGGCATGTCCGGCTCGGAGGCCATGTCGTTATCGATGATCCACTTCACCATCTCGAGGTGGCGGGTGGTGCCGGGGCCCACCTTGGCCTTCTCGTTGACGCGCGGATCGGTGAACGACGACAGGCGCATCGGCGCGAAGCCGCCGATGAGCGTGCAGCGGGTCATCACGTCCTTCGAGCAGGCCCACTGCATGAAGATCCAGGCGGCGTCCGGGTTCTTCGAGTACTTGGACAGCGCGAGGATGGAGCCGCCCTGGTGGGCGCGGTTCGGGATTTCGCCGAAGCCCACTTCGGACGTCGGACGCAGCGGCTTGCCGGTGATCGGCTTGGCCGGCATCCACAGGCCCTGCACCTTGGAGTCCGCCGCATCGAGGCCGGGGAAGAACTCGTCCCAGGATTCGACGAGGGCGCACTGGCCGGACGCCATCATCTGGAACTGGCCGTCCCAGGTGGAGTTGAGCGATTCCGGCGGGGCGTTCTTCACCCATTCCTGATACAGCGCGAGACCGGCGACACCGGCTTCGTCGTTGCCCTTGAACTTCTTGTCCGCGCCGAAGATCGAGCCGCCGGCGTTCCACACCATCTGGGTCCAGTCGCAGTTCAGCGAGTAGTGGCCCGACTTGGCCTGGAGGCCGGTGCCGTACATGCCATTGGCCTTCTCCGCTTCCGTGATCTTCTGGATCGCGGCGGTGAATTCCTCCTGCGTGGTCGGCACGGCGATGCCATGCTTCTCGAGGACGTCCTTCCTGTACATCAGCATGAAGATCGGAATGTCGAAGGGAATGCCGACCCACTTGCCGTTGTAGAGGGCGAGACCGTCGACCAGCGGCTTCGAGAAGTCGTCCCAGTCGAAGTTGGGCATCGCCAGGTCGGGCTTGTCCTTGTAGTAGGCGATGGGATCATAGGTGTCCTGGGCGAAGGTGGCGACCCAGGACTGGTCGAGATAGTAGAGGTCGTAGGTGCCGAGCTGGCCCTGGACGTCCTGCGTGGCCTTGGCGAGAACCTGCTCGAGCGGAACGATCTCGACCTCGACCTCGATGCCGGTCGGATCGGTGAATTCCTTCTTGATCTTGTCGAGCACGACGGAGGGCGGGGTTGCTTCCGAGGTGTAGCGGATCTTGGTGCCCTTGAACTTCGAGCCCACGTCCTTGAGCCAGGCGGTCATCGAGGCGTCCTGCGCCATGGCCTCGGTGCCGATCAGGCCGAGATTGCCGCGGAAGCCGCGCTGGCTGCCGAGGAGACCCGCCGAGAAGGCCGAGAAGCCGACGCCGGCGAGTGCCATCTTCTTCATGAAGTCGCGCTTGGTGATGCGGCGCGCGGCATAGTCGCGGGCCGTATCGGCGATGAAAGTCTTCTTGTCGTAGTCCTTGAAGCTCATGTGAGGTCCTCCCGTTGGTTGAGCTTAGGGTTCTCGCGCGCGGATCACTCCTTCAGGGAGCCAAGAGTGAGGCCGCGCACCAGATTCTTTTGAACAAGCAGGATGAAGACGAAGCCGGGGATGATCGCCGCCGTGCCCAGCGCCGCGATGAAGCCCCATTCATTGCCCGTCGACGTGACGAAGGTCTGGATCTTCACCGGAACCGTGCGGATCTCGGTGGTCAGGAAGAGTGACAGCAGGAACTCGGTCCAGCAGAAGATGAAGACCAGCACGGCAGAGGCGGCGATCCCGCCCCTGATCATCGGCAGCACGATCCGGCGGAAGGTCTGGAACCTGGTGGCGCCGTCGATCATCGCCGCCTCGTCGACGTCCCGCGGCACGTCGTCGAGGAAGGATTTCAGCAGCAGCACGGCGATGGGCAGGTTCATCAGCGCGTAGATCATCATCAGGCCGAAATAGCCGGCATAGAGATTGTCGGTGTCGCGCATGCCGACCGTCTTGTAGATGGTGACCAGCGGCACGAGGATGGCGATGGGCGGCATGAAGCGCTGGCCCAGCACCCAGTTGAGATAGCTGTTGCGGCCCCTGAACATCATGCGCGAGATGGCATAGGCGGCGAACACCGCGATGGTGAGCGTGATGATCGTCGAGCCCAGCGAGATGATGACCGATTCCATGATCGACTGGCGCGAATCATAGGCGGCCTCGCCACCCACGCCCATGCCGATGCCCTGGTCGATGGCGAGCTGCGAGCGCGACATGCCGAACAGGGTGACGCCATAGTTGATGAGGGTGGGCACGAAGTCGAAGAAATTGACGCGGTCCTTGTCGAACACCGCCGAGATCGGCTTGATCGAGGTCAGCGCCCACCAGAAGATCGGGAACATGAAGATGCCGACCACGGTGACGGCCGCGATGTCGCGCAGGATCTGCAGGGGACGCGAGGTTTCCATCACAGCTTGACCTTGAAGACCTGCATGAAGGTCGAGGACACGAGGATGACGATGACCAGCGTGAGCAGTGCGATCGTCGAGGCATAGGGGAAGTCGGCATTGCCGAAATAGATGCGCCCGGCATAGGAGGTGAGCGTCTCGGTGGCCGTGCCCGGCCCGGAGTCGGTCATCACCTTCACGTAGTCGAAGGCGCGGAACAGGTCGATGCCGCGGATCAGCACCGCGATGGCGATGACCTTCGACATCATCGGCAGCGTCAGCCGGAAGAAGGCCTGGGTGGCGGTGGCGCCGTCGATGGCCGCGGCCTCGAAGGGTTCCTTTGGCAATGAACGGAGCCCTGCCAGCATGATCAGCACCATGAAGGGCGTCCACTGCCAGATTTCGGCGGTGAGCACGCCGGCCATCGCGGTATCCGCCGTGCCGAGGATCGAGAAGCCGGTGGGCAGCAGGCCGAGCGCAATGATGCCGCGGCTCAGAACACCGAAGGAGCCGTTGAGCATGAGCAGGAACATCATGCCGGTGACGGCCGGCGGAATCACCAGCGGCAGCGTCATCATGGCGCGCAGGATGCCATAGCCCTTGCGGTCGGAATCGAGCAGCAGCGCGATCAGCATGCCCAGCACCAGCTGGATGACCAGCGCCACGCCGGTATACAGGAAGGTGTTGTAGATGGCGTTCCAGACGCGCTCGTCGGAGAGGATCTTCAGCCAGTTGTGGCTAGGGTCGAACACCATCTTCCGGGTCGCGGCGTTCTTTTTGTAGAGCGAGAGCGTGATGGCATAGATCAGCGGATAGATGCCGAAGACGATCATCAGTGCCGCGGCTGGGAGCAGCCACGGAACCGGGCTTTCGGAGGCCAGCCAGCGCGGCAGCCAAGGACGGCGCTCCGTCTCGGTGCCGACGCGGCTGGCGAACTCAGACATCAGGACGGCTCCCATTGCCCGACGTTGCGGGCGATTGCATTTGTGATTTTGAAATTGCAAAAGTGCAGGGGATTCGTGGAGGAGTCAACGTCGCGCTGTCGAAGAGCGTGAATTTCGCACTGCAAACAATATGTTGCAGCGCAACAGGCAATCTTCGTGACAGGTTTGATGCGCGTCCGGCAAACGCAGGAGGCGCGCGGAAGGTGCCCGCGCAAGCCGAGGTGGGAGATGGGGAGGTTGCTGCCTCGCGCTACAGCGCGTGGAAGCCGCTGTCGGCCTGGTCGAGCCTGCGGCGGATCTGGGTGACGAGGAGGGTCTCGTCGGGCACGCAGTTGTCGTAGGTGAGGCGCTCGCCGGCCTTGACGGGCTTCACCACCTTCGCACCCTGGGCCAGGCCCAGCGGCACGGCATTGGCGTTGCGTGCCTCGGCATGTGTCATGGCCCAGGCGCGGTAGTCGGTCTCCCCGATGCGGCCGAGAATTTCGCCGGGGCTGAGGTCACGCTTGGCCACCGTCACGCATTCGGCCACGGGTTGCTCGAGCGGCACCATGTCGGCCCGGCCGTGCAGTACCGCGCGGGCGGCAGAGAGCGGCACTTCGAGGCTGGTCAGGTGATAGGGCCTCGTGAGCGCGAAATAGGGGCCCTTGCCGACCTTGAGGTCGATCATGCGTTCCTGCAGGCGCGGATGATCCGTGGTCACGATGCAGAACACGCCGGGCGCCACGCCCTTGCCGATGGAATAGTCGACGCAGCCCTTCTTCGACAGCACACCGCCGTCCGACTTGGGGATCAGCACGGAGGCCAGTTCCTCGCGCGTTGCCGCCGGGCCGTGCATGCCGGGCACGTCGGGCACGAGGCCGGTGCAGTTGGCGATGGCCACCATCTCCACCATGGTCTTCGAGCCGTCGACGAATTCGACCAGCATGCGGGCATTCATGTTTCGGGCCTTGGCTTCGGCCTCGTAATCGGCGGGAACGGCGTCCCATTTCAGCGGATTGTTCTTGCCCTTGCCGGCGCAGACGACCTCGAGGCCGATGGACTGGGCGAAGCCGATGAGTTCCAGCGTGGCGGCGGGCTCGTCACCCGCGGCGCCGGTATAGACCACGCCCGCGCTCTTCGCCGCCTGGTGCAGGTGGCGGCCGATGGTGATGTCGGCCTCGACGTTGAGCATGACGACATGCTTGCCGTTGGCGATGGCCTCCAGCGCGAATTGCGTGCCGGTGTTGGGATTGCCGGTGGCGTCGATGACGACGTCGACCAGTCCCGCCTTCGCCAGAACCGCGGGATCCGAAGTGATGGCGATGTGGCCGCTCTCGATCGCCTGATCGATGGCGGCGGGGGTCTCCGCATAGGTTGTGCGGTCTTCGGTGTAGCCCGCCATGGCGGCGGCGGCGCGCGCCTGGGGCGGGCGCATCTCGGCCACGGCGCCGAGGCGGAGACCCGGCATGCGGTTCAGCTGCACCATGATGTCGGTGCCCATCTGGCCGCAGCCGGCAAGTCCGATGGTCACGGTTCTCCCCGCTTGCGAGCGGGCCTTCAGTTCGGAAACGAGCGGGGAGACGCCTGCGATCACTTCTTCTTCATGCCCTTCTTCCTGGCGGCGAGCACCTTGGGGGCGGCGGCCGCCCTGGGCGCATCGCGGCGCACCAGTCCCGTCACCGAGGGTGCATCGGACTTCTTGAACTCACCCGTCTGCTTACCATAGGTCTTCATGCGTGCCAGCACTGTATTCATCTGGTTCGACTTCAGGATGACGGGTTTGCCCACCTGGAGTGCCGCCCAGTACTGGTGGGCGATGGTCTCGACCTCGCCGGCCCGCCACAGCGCCTTCTCGAGGTTGGGGCCAAAGGCGATCTGGCCGTGGTTGCCGAGGAGGCAGGCCGAACGGTCCTTCAGGGCCTTCAGCATCACCGCCGAGAGTTCCGGCGTGCCGAACTCGGCATAATCCGAGCAGCGGATGTCGGTGCCGCCGGCAATGCCGATCATGTAGTGGAAGGGCGGGATGTCCTTCCGGAGGCAGGCCAGCGCGGTTGCGTAGATCGAATGGGTGTGGACGATGGCGCCCGCTTCCGCGCGGTGCTTGAAGATGTCGAGGTGCATGCGCCATTCGGTGGAGGGCAGGTATTCGCCGACGTAGCCGCCGTCGAGATCCATCTCGACCACGTGCTCCGGCTTCATCCGGGCATAGGGGATGCCCGAGGCCGTGATCAGGAAACCTTCGGGGGTCCTGACGCTCACATTGCCCGAGGTGCCCTGGTTGATGCCTTCCTCGTTCATCTTGAGGCAGGTGTCGATCACCGCTTCGCGGAGGTCGAGGTACTTGAGCTTGGCCATGTCAGCTTGTGTCCCGCAGTTGAGGTCAGGCCAGCGGCTATAGACCGCGAGGCCCTTCGCCTTCAAGAGCGCATGGCGATTGACGCCCATGCGGCGAATGCGAGAGAGTGCCGGCAACGAAACGGAAAGAACGGCATGCGGGAGCGAGATTTGCGCGGCATCGCGGTGGTCGATGTCGGCTATACCAACACCAAAATCGCGCTTTTTTCACCGCAAGGCGAATTGCTGGCGGAGCGCAAGGCGCCAAGCCTCCACCTGCCCGAACCGCCCTACAAGCACATCGACCCGGCGCCGATGGTGGCGCTGTGCCGAACCGCACTTCCTGAACTCGACCAGATGCTGCCCATCGACGCCATCGTTCCAACCGCCCATGGCGCGGCGATGGCCTGCCTCGATGCGGAGGGGCAGCTTGCCCTTCCGGTGATGGACTATACCAGCGAGCCGCCGCCGGAAATCGTGGCGGATTACATGAAAATCATGCCTGGCTTCGAAGAGGCGCTGTGCCCGCTGCTGCCGATGGCGATCACCCATGGCCTGCAGCTCTACTGGCAGCAGCGCATGTTGCCCGACGCCTTCGCCAGGGTCCGCACGCTGCTGCCGTGGATCCAGTATGTGGGTTTCCGGCTGAGCGGGGTTGCCGTCACCGAGATCTCCTCGATGGCGTGCCAGACGCATCTGCTCGACATCCGGGCGCAGGCCCCTTCCAGCACCGCGCGCCGGCTCGGCTGGGACGCGCTGTTTCCGCGCCGCGCCAAGGCGTGGGAGACGATCGGCACGCTGAAGGACGAGTTCCGCGGCACGGGCTTCCGCGGTGCGGGGCGGGTGCTGGGGGGCGTGCACGACTCCACCGCCAATTTCATGCGCTATGTCTGCGCCGGTCTCGACCGCTTCACGCTGGTGTCCACCGGCACCTGGAGCATCAGCTTCGATCCCTCGACCAGCGTCGACGTTCTCGATCCGGCGCGCGACACCAACACCAACACCGACGTGCTCGGGCGCAACGTGTGCTGCAGCCGGTTCTTCGGTGGCATGGAATTCGCGGCCGTTGCCAACGGAGCGCCGGCAGAAGCCGCGAGTCTCGCCTGCGTCGCGGCACTGGTGGCGCGCGGCACCTTCGCGGTGCCGTCCTTCACCCTGACGAGCGGGCCGGTGCCGGACTCCGCTGGCAAGGGCCATGTGACGGGCCCCGCGGCGGAGAGTGCCGAGGAGCGGGCCTCGCTCGCGGCGCTCTATTGCGCGCTGATGGTGTCGGAACAGCTCGATTGCATCACGTCGAAGGACGACATCATCGTCGATGGCCCGTTCTCGCAGAACCCGGTGCTGCTCGGCCTTCTGGCGCAGCTGCGGCCAAGCCAGACGGTAAAGGCCTCCACGCTGCGCGACGGCACCACGGCGGGTGCCGCGGCGCTGGCGATGATCGAGGACGGCAGGCTGCCGACCATCGGGATCAGGATGGGGGAGGTGAGACCCGCGGATGTTCCGGGGCTGCGCGGCTACCAGATGGCGTGGCGGGTAATGGCCTACGCCAAGCGGTGATCGCGACGAGCCCCTTCTCCCATCGCTCATGCGACGGGAAAGGGACGGAAAGCGCATCGAGAAACGCCTTCCGTTAACCATCCTGCAAAGCCTTGGGTTCATTCTGCAGCCGTGTGTTGCGTGAGGTGCTCCATGGCGTCCGACGGTTCCTTCACTCTCGTTTCCCCCGGCTATCGGGCGGCGGCCGGGCGGCTGGCCTTCACGATTGGCGGGGCGCAGCTGGTGGCCGAGATGACCGACGACGACCTGACCCAGAGCTGGCAGGCGGCGGGCGAACTCTCAGTGCGCGAGTCCGCGGAATTGAGCGAGGCGGCGGCGCTGCACCTGATCGAACTGCTGGAGGACGGGCTGCCGGCGGCCGACCTCGCGGAGGCGGTTGCCGATGCCGCCGTGGTGTTCCTGATCGCCATGAAGCGCCAGGGCATCGCCGACCCGAAGCGGATTCCTGCCTGTGCCGTGATGTGGAACTTGCACGCCCAGCGTGCGCATGTTCACATCGCCTCATGAAGAAACGCGACCCCGACAAGACGCCACCCGTTTCCGCCGAAGATTATGGCCGCGCCCTCAGGGGCCTCGGCTTCAACCTGCTGGTGACCGACGTTGCCCGCGCCGTCGTCTTCGCCACCGAGGTTCTCGGCGCCACCAGTTTCTATGACGACGCCGATTTCGCGGCCATGCGATGGAACGGCCAGGACTTCATGTTCCATGCCGACCATGCCTATCGCAACCATCCGCTGTCCGGCATCGTGGCGGGGCTCGAGGCGCGGGGTGCCGGCGTGGAGCTGCGGATCTACGGCTGCGACCCGGACGTGGCGGAGGAAAAGGCGCGCGAGCTCGGTTTCACCGTGCTGGCAGGAGCGATCGACAAGCCGCATGGCCTGCGCGAATGCGTCATCCTCGATGACGACGGATACGCCTGGGTTCCGGCTGTCGCGCTGAAGCGATAGGCGACGACCAGTCGAACACCGCCGTCACGAAATCGCTGGTGTCGTGCATTGCCTCGTCGAGGATCGATACCGGCGTGGGGGCCGGGGCATCGATCTCGCCCAGCGCCTCGCCATGGTCGATCCTGAACTGCGCGCCGAACTTTTCACCCAGCTTCTGCATCGGCTGGTTGTCGCGGGCGCAGATCATGTGGAGCTGGTGGATGGCGCGGTTCTGCGCGGCGGTCAGGATGCGGTCCATCAGCACCGAGCCCAGGCCATGGTGGCGGTGCGCGGTCTCGACCACGAAGGCGGCTTCCGCCATCTCGTCGCCAACCGCATGGAGCGAGCGCAGCTCGGCCGAGGCATACATGTCCGGACCGATGAAGGCGCCATAGACCACGGTGCCGATGCGGAAGGCCGTCTCGGCATAGGCGCTGAGGAAGTTGTCGTTGACCGGTGACCCGAAGCGGAACTGGCGGGTCTCGGGGTCGAGCCGCAGCAGGTGACGGCGGAAGGCCTCGGTCTCGACCGGCCAGAGCTTGCGGATGCGGTAGTTCTGGAGATGGCGTTGCATCGGCGGTAGGTTCCTGCCTGACTTTAATTTCGTCCGGCGAAATTAAGAATATGTTGCAGTGCAGTAAAAACCTAGTGAATGATCCATGCGACTTGCGCATGGCTCTTCGCAGTTGCGGGAGGTCTGGCCTTACGGAGGTTGTGGTGCTGACCCTTGCCCGGGGCCCGGGGGGCTTCTAGGTTGCCGCACCATTTCGTTTCGCCTGGAGGAACCCCAACATGGTCAAGGACATCGGACATTTCATCGGCGGCAAGCATGTGAAGGGCACGTCGGGCCGCTTCGCCGACGTGTTCAATCCCAATACCGGCGAGGTCCAGGCCCGGGTGGCGCTGGCGTCGCCCGCCGAACTCCGTGCCGCCGTCGAGAACGCCAAGGCGGCCCAGCCCGAATGGGCGGCCAAGAACCCGCAGGTGCGCGCCCGCGTGATGATGCGCTTCCTGGAACTCTCGCGAATCCATGCCGAGGAAATCGCCACGCTGATCTCGATGGAACATGGCAAGACCATCCCCGACGCGCTGGGCGACCTGCAGCGCGGCGTCGAGGTCGTCGAATTCGCCTGCGGCATCCCGCACCTCCTCAAGGGCGAGTACACCGACGGCGCGGGCCCCGGCATCGACATGTATTCGATGCGCCAGCCGCTCGGCATCGCCGCGGGCATCACGCCCTTCAACTTCCCGGCCATGATCCCGCTGTGGAAGGCGGCCCCAGCCATCGCCTGCGGCAATGCCTTCATCCTCAAGCCCTCGGAGCGCGACCCGTCCTGCCCGATGCGGCTCGCCGAACTGTTCCTCGAGGCGGGCCTGCCTGCCGGCATCTTCAACGTCGTGAACGGCGACAAGGAAGCCGTCGACGGCATCCTCGATGATCCGGACATTGCGGCGGTGGGCTTCGTCGGCTCGACGCCGATCGCCCACTACGTCTATTCGCGCGCGACGAACAACGGCAAGCGTGCACAGTGCTTCGGCGGTGCCAAGAACCACATGCTGATCATGCCCGACGCCGACATGGACAAGGCGGTCGATGCGCTGATCGGCGCGGGCTATGGTTCCGCCGGCGAGCGCTGCATGGCGATCTCGGTCGCGGTTCCCGTTGGCGAGGCGACCGCCGATGCGCTGGTCGAGAAACTGATCCCGCGCGTCGAGAAGCTGAAGGTGGGCCTCTCCACCGACCGCGAGGCGGATTACGGACCGCTGGTGACGAAGCAGGCGCTGGACCGCGTCGTCGGTTACATCGACCAGGGCGTCAAGGAAGGCGCCACGCTGAAGGTCGATGGCCGCGGCTTCAGGATGCAGGGCTACGAGAAGGGCTTCTTCCTCGGCGGCACGCTGTTCGACAACGTGACGAAGGACATGCGGATCTACAAGGAAGAGATCTTCGGCCCGGTGCTCTCGGTCGTCCGCGCCAAGACCTATGACGAAGGGCTGAAGCTGGTGAACGACCATGAATATGGCAACGGCACCGCGATCTTCACGCGCGACGGCGATACCGCACGCGACTTCGCATCGCGCTGCCAGATCGGCATGGTGGGCATCAATGTGCCGATCCCGGTGCCGCTGGCCTATCACAGCTTCGGCGGCTGGAAGCGCTCGGCCTTCGGCGACCTGAACCAGCACGGGCCTGACTCGGTGCGCTTCTACACCAAGACCAAGACGGTGACGGCGCGCTGGCCCTCGGGCATCAAGGAAGGCGCGCAGTTCTCGATCCCCACAATGCGCTGATGCAGCAGCGGCCCCGGAACTCCGGGGCCGCTTCGCTGTTGGAGAGATGATGAAGAAGCATTCTGCCTATGAAATGGGCCTGTCCTCCGCCGAGGTGATCGCCCGCCGCCTGCCTGGCATGTGGTGGGGCATGATCTCGCCCACTGCCGCGTCCAACTCCGAACTCGTGAAGATGGTGGTCGAGAAGCAGATGGCCTTCGTCGAGGGCTGCTTGGCGGTGCAGACCGAACTTTTCAAGATGATGGTCGCACCTACCGAAGGCGCCCATGACCGCCTCATGCAGGCAGCGCTGGGCCCCTCTGCAAAGCGCGTGAAGGCCAACCTCAAGCGCTTGCGGGGCTAGGCGCTTCGCCTCTATTGATCGGGCATGGCTGACTTCCATTCCGCGCCCCTGCCGCCGGGCTATCACCCGGTGCCCGAGGGCCACCTCGCCAATATCGTGACCTGCCTCGAGATGACGGCAAAGCCGGCGCTTCGCCCTGCCGTCGATATGGGCTTCACGCTGGAGCGCATGGGGTCAGCCGATACGGAGCGCTTCCGCGCGCTGTTCCGCGCCATCGGGCAGGACATCATGTGGTTCTCGCGGCTGATGCTGAGCGAGGAGGCGCTGGCAGGCATCATCGGCGATCAGAAGGTGTTCTGTTACGCGCTTGTGAGGGACGGTCAGGACGCCGGGCTGCTGGAACTCGATTTCCGCATCGAGAGCCTATGCGAATTGTCGTTCTTCGGAGTCGTCCCCTCCGCCGTGGGCGGCGGGGCCGGGCGCTTTCTCATGAACGAAGCGCTGACCCGCGCCTGGGCAGAGCCCATCACGCGGATGTGGGTGCATACCTGCAACTACGACCATCCGTCCGCACTCGCCTTCTACCAGCGCTCGGGATTCCGACCCTATGCGGTGATGGTGGAGGTGCATGCCGATCCGCGGCTGACCGGTGAGATGCCGCGCCATGCAAGCCCGCAGGTGCCGCTGATCGAAGAATCATAGATTCGTCACCCCAGCGAAAGCTGGGGCCCCGCTTTGCGTCGGTACATGCGGTGCGAAAGCGGGATCCCGGCCTTCGCCGGGATGACGGCCTGAGGGTGTGATGACGGCCTCGAACGGGCGGTTAACGGATCTTTACCGCCGCGCGCTAGTCTCGTTGCCATGTCCGACTTCGCCACCTATCTCGCCCCCGATGCCGCCGCCGCCGTGCAGGGGTGGATGGCCAGCCTGAAATCCGAGCGGCGCATGTCGGCGAAGACGCTGGAGGCCTATGGGCGGGACATGGGGCAGTTCGCGGCCTTCATGGGCGGGCATCTTGGCGCGGCACCTTCGAACCGCGATCTCGCGGAGCTCACCGTCTCCGATTTCCGCGCTTTCCTCGCGCGCCGCAGGATGGATGGGGTCGAGAGCCGTACGCTGGCCCGGCAGCTCTCCAGCCTGCGCTCCTTCTACCGCCATGCCGAGAAGACCGGGCTGTTCCGCAACGCCGCCCTTTCGGCCCTGCGCTCGCCCAAGCTGCCGCATGCGGTGCCGAAGCCGCTCTCGCCCGAGAAGGCCCGTGCGGTCGCCAAGGCCGATGCACTGGCGACGGAGGAGACGCCGCGCTGGGTGCTGGCGCGCGACCAGGCGGTGCTGACGCTGCTCTATGCCTGCGGCCTGCGCATCTCCGAGGCGCTCGCCCTCACAACGGCGCAGGCGGAGGCGACGACGCTGTCGATCACCGGCAAGGGCAACAAGACCAGGCTCGTGCCGCTGCTACCGGCGGCGCGCGAGGCCATCGCCCTCTATCGCGAACTCTGCCCCTTCGCGCTGGCGCTACGGCAGCCGATGTTTCGGGGTGTGAAGGGCGGCCCGCTCAATGCGCGCAACATCCAGCTGCTGATCGCCAGGCTGCGCGGCGCGCTGGGGCTGGCGGAGACCGCGACGCCGCATGCGCTGCGCCATTCCTTCGCCACGCACCTCCTCGCCAACGGCGCCGACCTCCGCGTGATCCAGGAGCTGCTGGGCCACGCCAGCCTGTCGACCACCCAGGTCTACACCGAAGTGAACCGGGCGCATCTGCTGGCGCAGTACCGCAAGGCCCATCCGCGGGCGTGATGGGGCCATGCACGCCACGCGGGTGACACGGCTCGCGGGGCCGGGCTAGAGTCGCCGCATGCCGAAGATAAAGCTCGTCCAGCCCGACACGGAACTTCCCAAACAGGCCGCCGTCTGCGTCATCGGCGGCGGGGTCGCCGGGGTTTCCACGGCGCTCGAACTCGCCGAGCGCGGGCTCGATGTCGTGCTGCTGGAAAAGGGCGAGATCGCCGCCGAACAGTCCAGCCGGAACTGGGGCTGGTGCCGCCAGATGGGACGCGACCCGCGCGAAATCCCGCTGATCCAGGTGTCGATGGGCCTGTGGGATGGCATGGATGCCCGTGTCGAGGGCCAGACCGGCTTCACCCGCTGCGGCATCCTCTATCTCTGCGAAACCGACGCGCAGCTGGCGCAGAAGAACGACTGGTATGAGAAGAACGCCAAGCCTGCGGGCCTCGCCACACGGATGATCGGCGGAGCTGAAGCCAACGAGCTGCAGCCGGGCTGCACGAGGCCGTGGAAGGGCGCGCTCTATACGCCCAATGATGGCCGCGCCGAGCCCTTCATCGCCGTGCCGCTGATGGCGGAGGCGCTGCGCCGCAAGGGCGGCAAGGTCTTCACCAACTGCGCGGTGCGCGGGCTGGAGACGAAGGGCGGGCGCATTTCCTCCGTCGTCACAGAGAAGGGATCGATCGCCTGCGACACGGTGGTGCTGGCGGGCGGCGCCTGGTCGCGGCGCTTCTGCGGCAATCTCGGCATCGCACTGCCGCAGCTCACCGTCATCAATTCGGTGATGCGCACCGAACCGATCGACACGGGGCTGACGCGAACATGTTCGGGCGGTGGTTTCACCTTCCGGAAGCGCATGGATGGTGGCTTCACGGTGACCGACAACCACTTCTCGGTCGCCGACATCGTGCCGGACAGTTTCCGCCTTTTCCGCGAATTCCTGCCGGCACTGATGCTGGACTGGAGCGGCCTGCGCCTCCGGCTCGGCAAGCGCTTCATCGAGGAGGCGAAGCTCAAGCGGCGCTGGGCGCTGGACGAGGTGACGCCATTCGAACAGGTCCGCATCCTCGACCCTGCACCAGTGAACGACGTGCTGGACGGTGCGGCGAAACAGCTGCAGGACTATTATCCGGTGTTCAAGCCGATGAAGATCGCCGAGCGCTGGGGCGGCGCCATTGACGCGGTGCCGGATGCGGTGCCGATCATCTCGAAGGTGGAGAAGCTTGCCGGTTTCCATCTGTGCACCGGCTTCTCAGGCCATGGCTTTGGCCTCGGCCCGGGTGCGGGCAAGCTGATGGCGGAGATCGTGACGGGGGAGAGCCCTTGCGTGGATCCGTCGCCGTTCCGCTATACGCGGTTCTTCGATGGGACGAATCCGAGGCCGACGACGGGGCTGTAGGTTCCCCGATCAGTACACCCATCAGTGCCGTCATCCCGGCGAAGGTCGGGATCCAGCTTTGTTTCAACGCACTACGACTTCACCTCGCGCGGGCTCGACCCTGGCGTCCTTTTCTCTCGCATCACAAAGGATGCGCGGATCAAGTCCGCGCAAGGTGAGGGTGGGGCAAGCTTACAGAAAGCGGGGTCCCCTGAGTTCACAAACGAAGTGCAACACCAGCTTATGGTGT
>CAMFKI010000028.1 GCA_945957365.1 uncultured Alphaproteobacteria bacterium
CCGGAGAAGGCAGAAGGATTCATCAGGGAAGGTTTGACCCTCGAGGCTGCTCAACAGCGCCTGGCCGACGCCGCCCCGCCGGCCGATGCCGCCGGCGTCCGGTCGACAGCTGCGGCGATTGTCACGGCCTGCGAAGCGGCAGGTGTCGACTACCTGGCCGGCAGCCTGATCGCCGCTAACCTTTCCCTGGACGAAGCTCGCGCAAGAATCGAGACGGCTTTTGAGATCAGGCAGCTGTTTCAGCTCGGCGCCAAGACCGCGCCGTACGCGATCGACGCGGAGATGGCCAAGGCCTAAGCAGTCAAGTTTAATTTCTCATTTTTTACTGCCATCGCATCTGTTGCGTATTGCGAGAGACTATTACCACGACAAACAGTATAAGCACTGTTTGGAGTTCTGCAGAAAAGCCTACGAAATGCGAGCGAGAATGACGGCCGATGCCAAGGTGGAGACGCTAAGGTTATTTGGATTGTCGGCAGCCCGGTTGGACGAGAGAAAGGAACTCTCATTTGTTTTTGATGAACTTGCATCTATAAAAGCGAAAAACGCCACTCAAAAATTACACTTCCTGCGGGGATTTGCTGCGCGTCTGGCGGCCCGTTGGGATGACGCGGAAGAAGAGTATCGAAAATCCCACAGGCTCAGTCCCACAAACATGAGTACCAATAGAGAACTCGCTTCAGTCTTTTTGATTCAGGGCCGCCATGCCGACGCGGAAGGTTATGCACGTGCCGCCTACGAGCACGCGCCTAGCAATCCGTACCTGATCGATATGCTGGCCCGCACACTATCAGGAAAGGCTAGTCAAGGTCTGCGAATTGACGAGCGAGAACTTGAAGACTTGATGGAACGACTCAAAAGGCACGGCAACGAACCTGGCTTGTCATTCTACGATATTAGTCAAGCAGAGTATTTTCTTCGCAAGAGAAACTATGTTCAAGCAAAGAAGAGTATCGATTCAGCTATCGCCAAGACGCCAACACTTGTTTCATCTCATTTCTTGCGAGCAGAAATCAATCTCTTCTTGAATGCTATTGGGGAGGCGGAGCAGGACTTGGTTGAGGCTGGTCGATTGTTAGAGAAGGCTGGATTCGAGATAGAAGATGAAGTGCGATTTGCTGAGATTCAGGTAAAGATACATATAGATAAGCTTGAGTTCCAAGTTGCGAAGGAAAAGGCCGAAAGGTCTAATGTGCTTCGAGGGCACATTCAAAAGAGACTGCTCAAGGAAATCGCAAGAGCTGTTGGATTTGAGCCTCAAGGTGCGTCGGCTGAACTGAAGAAGTGGGCAAAAGATTTCCGGTAGTCTTGGGCAATGATCGACGGCATGAAGGGCCGACGAGCGGGAGCGCCGGCTGAGGTTGGCCAGGGCGATGTGATTGAGTGATCGATGGGTGCAAATGCTTCAGCCGGCAATCGGCCCACTTCCAATTGGCCCGCTTGCGATGGCGCCTCCATAAATTTTAGGAGGAGGTGGGGGCCGAATGACCTTCAGTGTTGAGGCAAGAAAGCCGGCAAACCCCCAAAGAAGACCCAGCCGCGTTACGACGTCTAGTTCCTCCTCACTCGCAGTGTCGAGCTGGCCGGCGGCGTTCCCAAACAATTTGTTGAAAAACTGCTTATCGTTGTTTCGAACTCGGGTCTTAATAGCAGCTTCGCCGATTGTTAGAGGCAGATTGCTGACGTGGTGGGCGTAGTGGTGACGCACAGCCATAAGGCTCTCGATAAAGTCCAAGTGCTTCTCTTCAATCAGCTGTAGCGAACGGGCCAACCGGGCCTTCTTGCCAAACTTTGCCTCGGAGCGAATACAGTCAGCGAGTAGTTGAGCTTTGGCCAGGTCTTCTTGACCTCGACGGAGGCGGATGATCTCGGCTTCCAGAGCATCGTTCAAAATTGGCTCGATGGTGGTAGCCATCTTCATAACGACAATGAATCCTATATCGTCCAAGACGCCCGTCAGAGTACCTCTTGGCACCTTGAGATGGTCTTCCGCGGCGTCAAAGGTCGGGGTGACATGATCCCTTGCGACCTTATATGCCCTGCGCACTTGTTCATCGAACGGCACTTCAGTTGATACAGGCGGTTCGGACATGGCCAAGTCCCGAAGGAAATTGTGAAGGGTACGCCAAGCTGTCTTCGCGCACGCAGAGAGTCAATGCCTTCGGCGAGGTGCGTGCGACGATGCCGGGCTCTGCCTTCTCCGCATCGCGGAGTTTGCGAGCTTCGTGTAAATCCTTTGGCTGCAGCACCTCAATGGCCTTGCAAGTTTCCGGACTGGAAACCTGACGGTTTCCGCCATGTTGCCCGATCTCGTTGCGTTCTTGCGCAGCATCATTTTCCTCGGCCAACCGCATCTCGGCACGGGCGCGGATAGCAAGAGCGTGCGTTAACTAGGCGCTGCCCTCGTGGGGGTCAATTGTGAGGATGAGACCTAACGACGCCGTCACGCTATCTTCTGAGGTATCTGCGTGATGGATCACGAGCCCGAGAAATCCCCCATCTTTCCGCGCCACGTTCAACTCTGCCGCAACGCTTTGCAGCTCGCTCGTGATCAGATCGATGTCAGCCGGAGATGGATATCGGCGGGGCGGATCATTGTCCTCTTGAAGAACGAGTTCGCCGGATTTGGTGTGGTACGTGATATCGTGAACGATGCGATTTCGTTTGTCGGCGGCATTTTCCGCCTGCAACAAGAGTTGGTCTAACTTCCGGAGGACGGCAGCGTCCATACCTCGATCGACGGCCGATTCCGCTACTCTTTTCCGGAGCCACTTGGCCGTTTTCTTCTTGGTTGCATCTCTGGACGCAGTAAGTTTCTCATCCCTCAACGTCTTAATCGTCAACCGCAAGACATAGTTCAGCATCTCATTTGCAATGACGAGTCGCCCCACCGATGCGAGGAGTTCAGCGTCTTTCGGTAGCGTGAGGATGTCAGCCATTCCCGCTGCTCACCGCTTCCTCGCCCTGGCCTCGATCTCAGCCACGAGAGCAGCGTGAAGATCTGGCAGCGCCTCTCTCATAGGCTTGGCGTTCCGGATGTCCTCTTCGGTCCACTCTGGATTGTCGGACACCGCGTCCCAGTCCTCTTTCGTGTAACCGTGACCGGGCTCGAATTCCTTCTCGGTCGCTATGTGCGCAACAATGGCAGCATGCAGGTCGGGCAGCACCTCCTTGAAGGGTCGCGCGTTTCGGAGCTCCTCGTCGGAGGCCTCGGGGTTGTCCGGATCCTGGGCGATCTGCTTCTTGATGCGGGCCTCCTCGGCATCGGTCAGTGGCGTCAGCTGTAGCCGCTTGATCGAGGTCACGGTTTGCCTTTCGCCTTCAGCCCCAGCTCGACCAGGCGGCGGATGGCCTCGGGCCGACCGATCGGCTCTTTCATCTTCTCAATGTGTGCATCCAGAGCGGCGAGCTGCTCGGGCGTAAGCCGGACTGTGACGGCGGTTGAACCCACCGGTGGCCGGCCTCGCGATTTTCTGACGGCAGATATTGACATGATGAATTTACAATGTCAGAAAATAGCAGGCCGGACAAGTGCGCGAACACTCGACCGGCCCTAACCCCAGCAACCTTGTAAGGAGGCCGCCATGGCTGTTTTCCACGATACCACCACCTTGCCTCAATTGCACCGCCGCAGCCTTCTGGCCGGCGCCGCGGGTGCCCTTGCCGCTGCCGCCGCCCCGGCCGCTGCGGTGGCCGCCAGGGCGCCTCAGGGCCTCCTAGACTGGCGAGCCGTGCGGCTGGAGCTGCTGGACGCCTATGAGGCCCGCAAGGCCGCCAACGAAGCCTATGACCGCGCCGTGATGACAGCCGGCGACGTCCTGCCCCCGAAGACCGCCGCTCTTGTTCCATCGCCGAATAGGGAGCAGGGCCGCCCGTGGGACTGGCAATCGAGTGTAAGATCCTTCAAACGCGACGCTGCCCAAGTGGATGCCTATTTTGACAAGGTCGCCGGCGAAGCCCGAGCGGCGGCCATGGCGCAAGATTGGCCCGCGGACCTGCTCGAGGATTTCTTCGCCGAAGGGGAGCGCCACCGGGCCGCGGCGCTTCGCACTGTGTGGCTGGCTTCTCCCGAACGACTCGCGCAATTCCGTGCCGCCACGGCCGATGCCGAGGAGGCCGCTGACGACGCCTATGTGCGGTATGACGTGATCGAGGCCACGGTGCGCGAACTGCCCATGTCCAATGCCGGATTCGTCGCGGTGAAGCTCATGGCACTGCGCCACCAGATTGACCCCGACGACGCGGGATATGCGCACGACCTGATTGAGGAAATGCTGTTGGACCTGGTGGGAGTGGACGAGCTGCAGGCAGCGTGAGGGCGGTTCCCCGCCTGCCGGCGTCGGTGGGCGGGGCAATCTGCCTCTATCGAAGTCCCAAATGTGCCCGCACCTTGGCGGCACTGCTTCCCACTGCTCTCACAGCCGCGCGCAGCTGAGCCTCGGAGACGCCCAGCTTCTTGGTCCAATAGGCGACCTCGTAGGGCTCGCTGAGGTTGATGAGGGAGCGATCGGGATCGCCGCGATTTTTCTTGTCGTCCGTCATGGGGACATTCCTTTCATTGACAAATGGGGTGCTGACACGGCGCTGACACAAACAGCAGGCACTTGCGGCGCAGATTCAACTCAACAATAAAGTTAATAAAATCAAATATTTATGGTGGGCGATGAGAGACTCGAACTCCCGACATCTTCGGTGTAAACGAAGCGCTCTACCAACTGAGCTAATCGCCCGCCGGGGCTGCATTAGCGCCCGGTGGCTCCACAATCAAGCCGACAAAATACCCCGTGCGATTTCTGAGGGCGCACGGGGCGAATGTGATTTGAGTGGTTCGAGAAACTAGCTCTGCGCTGTCGCCGTCTCCTCGCTGAGTTGCCACGCCCGAAACGCATTACACCCGCTATGTATCGGTGATTCGGGGATATCTTCAAGCGTTGGCGATGACCATGCGGTCATTGGACGACTTTGCGGCAGAGCGTGACGAGGCCCGTGTCGTAGCGCGCGGGGCTGGCGAGAATGCTCCGGCAGGTGATCACCGTGTCACGGTCCTTGGTGTCGGCGCTCGCCAGGTTCAGGCCGGTGCTGCCGCCACCCGATCCGCTGCCGCTGCCGCCGGAGCCGCCGCCCCCGCCATTGCCTCCACCCGGATTGCCGCCGCCACCGCCGCCGTTGCCCGCGCCGCCACAGCCGCCGCCGACGGCGACACAGGCGGACACCAGTTCAGCCCCGGTGAGAAGGCGCAGCTTGGCCTTGACGATGGCGAGCTGCTGATGACGGCTGGCGCCGCTGCAGCCCTTGCCGCCCACATTGATGCAGAGCGTGAGAAGCCTCCTGGGACTCAGGACCTCGGCCCTGACAGCGACGGTCTTTGCCGCTCCGGCGCGCGCCGCGGGCGAACTCAGGCTGGAAGCACCCAGATTGGCGTCGATCCGGGCGTCCACGACGTTGCCGGGGCGGGCTTCCGTGCCCACCGCCGCTGTGACGTTGGTCGTGCTGCCGACCTTGGCGCCAACCTGGGCGTTCAGGCCGCCCACATTGGCGTTCACGTGGGCGTCGGCAAGGCTGCCGCCACCGATTCCGGCCGTGCCGGACAGCAGGTCTCCTGCCGTCGAGATGTCGGGAAGAACCGTCGCTGTCAGTGCGAACAGAGCGGCGGATGTCATCAGGTGCATCAGGCGCATGTCGTCCTCCATACCGGTCATGAGTGCCGGTTCTGACAGGAAAACGAATCACGCCGCCGCTGGGTTCCCCTACGGCAACCCGCTGCGAATTCGGCGCATTACGGGCATCAAAGTCGCGGGAAGACCTCGCGCCGGGCACGATCGAGCATGGCGGGATCGTCGATTTCGCACCACACCAGGTCCGGCATGCTCACCACGCCCATCGGGCTCTGCGGCAGCTGTTCGATCAGGCAGTCCTCGTAGTAGGCCATGGGCTGGGCGGCGATCTTGGCGGGTGCCGCCGCAGCGACCCGCCGCATCAGGTCCGCACCCACGCGCAGGATCCCAACGTGTTCGCCCACCGGCGGATCGGGTTCATCCGCCAGCCGCTTCGACAGGCGGCGGAGTACCGGAAAGGGCTGGCCCGCGACGTCGTCCGCCCAGGCGTAATATTCGTCGCCCGAACCGGTGGTGCCCGAGACCAGTGCTGCGTTCTCCAGTCCGCTGTCGAGAAGTGCGGCCAGACCGCGGCCCTCGTAGACGATGTCGGAATCGAGGATGAGGCAGGGGCCCTGCACCGCGTCGAGCGCCACGCTGAGGCTGACCAGCGAACCGCGATCGGCATAGCGCTCGTTGAACAGCGTGGTCACGAAGCCCGCGGAAGACTTCGCGAGGGCGTCATACATCTCGGCGCAGTGGCCCGTCACGATGACCGTGCGGTTGACACCGGCGGCCCTGATCAAGGACAGTGAGCGCTCGATCAGCGTGGTGTCTCGGAAGGGGATGAGGCCCTTGGGCGTGTCGCGGAACCCGTCACCGAGACGCATGCCGCGTCCGGCCGCCAGAATGATTGCAGTTGATACGGACACGGCCGGACTCTCTAAACATTATTTACGCAACATCGCCTTAACGGATTCGCCCGGTCATGAAAACAGTGCCATTTGCCGCCGTCGTCGGAAACTACCACAAGGACAAGCTCAGGGAAGAACTCAAGAGCGACTGGGGCTCGGTGGTGTTCTACCGCCTGCCGGGTTTCGTGACCGCCTGGCTCTTGATACCGCTGGGCGTGACGCCCAACCAGGTCACGATGCTGGGCGCCGTCCTGGTGCCCGCGATGGCCGCGGCGAGCTTTGTGCTGCCCCCTCACGCCGCCATGATCGTGCTCACCGTGCTGGCGCTTGCCTTCAACTTTCTCGATTGCGCCGACGGGCCGCTGGCGCGGGCCACCGGCCGCAGTTCGCTGGCCGGCCGCTACCTGGATTTCAGCGCCGACATCCTGTACCGCAACACGGCCTATGGCTGCTATGGCCTGGTGGCCGACCGGCTGTGGCCGGGTGCGCCGTTTCCGTGGCTGGGTGTCGGCCTGTGCTGCGCCGTCTTCGCGACCTCGGCACGGCTGAACCGCGTCTATGCGGCGAAGCTCTTTCCCTCCCCTGATACCCCTGCCCCGCTCACCGCGAAATCAGCCAGCCTGCCGCAGATGGCCTTCGCCGTGCTGTCGGGGCTGGACACGCTGCTGCCGCTGATCGCGCTCGTGGCCTGGGCGACCGGCGTGCTCTGGCTGGCGCTGCTGTGGTTCCTCGCCTACACGGCGAGCGATGCGCTGATCGCCTTCGTGGAAGGCCATCAGGCTGCCCGCAAGGCGGATGCTACCGCGCGATAGGCCAAGCCTCGCGCGCAAACGAAAAAGGGCCGCCCCGTGGGGCGGCCCTCATGTCGATCAGTCGTGCGACGTTCTCAGTGGGCGCGGGCCGTGCTCTCGCCCGCCTTCTCGGCGGCGGCGCGGGCGGCGGCGGCCGCTTCCTCGGCCTCCTCGTCCCAGGTGATGGCTTCAGGCAGGCGCGTCAGCGCATGCTTCAGCACATCATCCATGCGCGAGACGGGGATGATCTCGAGGCCCTTCTTCACGTTCTCCGGAATTTCCGTGAGGTCCTTCACGTTCTCCTCGGGGATCATGACGGTCTTGATGCCGGCGCGCAGTGCCGCGAGCAGCTTTTCCTTCAGGCCACCGATCGGCAGCACGCGGCCCCGGAGCGTGATCTCGCCCGTCATCGCCACGTCCTTCCGCACGGGGATGCCGGTCATGACCGAGACGATGGCCGTGACCATGGCGATGCCGGCAGACGGGCCATCCTTCGGTGTGGCACCTTCCGGCACGTGCACGTGGATATCGCGCTTGTCGAACACCGGCGGCTTGACGCCGATGGTCGCTGCCCGCGAGCGGACGTAGGACGACGCAGCCGAGATCGACTCCTTCATCACGTCGCGCAGGTTGCCGGTCACCGTCATCTTGCCCTTGCCCGGCATCATCAGCGCTTCGATCGTCAGGATCTCGCCGCCGACTTCCGTCCAGGCAAGGCCGGTGACGACACCGACCTGGTCCTCGCGCTCCGCCTCGCCATAGCGGTACTTCGGCACGCCGAGATACTGCTCGACGACGTCGGGCGTCACGGTGATCTTCTTCTTGCCCTTGCTCGTCATCAGGTCCTTCACCGCCTTGCGGGCGAGCGAATTGACCTCACGCTCGAGATTGCGCACGCCGGCTTCCCGCGTGTAACGGCGGATCACCTCGTACAGCGCCTCCTCCGTCACCTCGAACTCCTTGGGCATCAGGCCATGGTGCTCGCTGGACTTCGGGATCAGGTGGCGCCGCGCGATCTCGTACTTCTCTTCTTCCGTATAGCCCGCGATCCGGATGATCTCCATGCGGTCGAGAAGGGCCGGCGGAATGTTGAGCGTGTTCGACGTCGTCACGAACATCACGTTCGAGAGGTCGTACTCGACCTCGAGATAGTGGTCCATGAAGGTCGCGTTCTGCTCGGGATCGAGCACCTCGAGAAGTGCCGCAGACGGATCGCCGCGGAAGTCCATGCCCATCTTGTCGATCTCGTCCAAGAGGAAGAGCGGGTTCGACTTCTTCGCCTTCTTCATCGACTGGATGACCTTGCCGGGCATCGAGCCGATGTAGGTGCGGCGGTGACCGCGGATCTCGGCCTCGTCACGCACGCCGCCGAGCGACATGCGGATGAATTCGCGGCCCGTGGCCTTGGCGATCGACTTGCCGAGCGAGGTCTTGCCGACGCCGGGAGGTCCGACGAGGCACAGGATGGGCCCGCGCAGCTTGTTGGTGCGGCTCTGCACCGCGAGATACTCGAGGATGCGCTCCTTCACCTTGTCGAGCCCGAAGTGATCGGCATCGAGCACCTCTTCGGCGAACTTGAGGTCGTGCTTGACCTTGCTCTTCTGGCCCCAGGGGATGCCGAGCAGCCAGTCGAGATAGTTGCGCACGACCGTGGCTTCCGCCGACATCGGGCTCATCTGGCGCAGCTTCTTGATCTCCGCGTCGGCGCGCTCGCGCGCTTCCTTGGAAAGCTTGGTCTTCTTGATGCGGCCTTCGAGCTCGTCGATCTCGTTCTTCTCGTCGCCGTCGCCCAACTCCTTCTGAATGGCCTTCATCTGCTCATTCAGATAGTATTCGCGCTGGGTCTTCTCCATCTGGCGCTTGACTCTGCTGCGGATGCGCTTCTCCACCTGGAGAACCGAGATCTCGCCTTCCATCAGCGCATAGACCTTCTCCAGCCGCTGGGCGACGGAGGTCATCTCGAGAAGCTCCTGCTTCTCGGCGATCTTGATGGCGAGGTGGGCTGCGATGGTGTCGGCCAACTTCGAAGGGTCGGTGATCTGGCCGACCGAGGCCAGCACTTCCTGCGGCACCTTCTTGTTCAGCTTCACGTAGCTGTCGAACTGGGAGACAGCCGTGCGGGCCAGCGCCTCCGTCTCGGCCGGCGTGCCGTGGTCGGACGGCAGCACCTCGACCTCCGCCTCGAAGAAATCGGTGCGCGACGAGAAGCCGTGCACGCGCGCGCGGTCGGAGCCTTCGACGAGCACCTTCACGGTGCCGTCGGGCAGCTTGAGAAGCTGCAGCACCTGCGCCAGCGTGCCCACCTCGTAGACGGCATCCGAGGCCGGATCATCGTCAGCGGGGTTCTTCTGGGCGACGAGCAGGATGCGCTTGTCTTCGCGCATCACCTCTTCCAGCGCCTTGATGGACTTCTCGCGCCCCACGAAGAGGGGAACGATCATGTGCGGGAAGACGACGATATCGCGGAGCGGCAGGACCGGGATCGTTTCGAATCCGCCGTCGGGGGTCGTGTTGCTCATACTACTTCCTTTCATGGGCCGCCGCGTGAGCCTGGCGCGAGAATGCCGCCAAACAAGGGCGCCCGGGTTCTGGGCCGTCGAGCCGCAAATCAGTGAGTCTCCTGTGCATGATACGCACAAATCCCCCGGAAGAGCAGTCTCAGCGTCGTGGTGAGATGTGGAGAGCGCATGAGGAAATTTCAATGCGCTCGGCGCGCGTCCTCTTCACCCGCGATTCACCTTCGCCGGGCTTGACCCGGCGATCCTTTTTGGCGGCGACCGGAAAAGGATGCCCCGGTCAAGCCGGGGCAAGGTGAGCCTTGGGTGGAATGCGAATGGCCGGGCATTCACCCGGCCATTCCAATCTCTTATGCGCCAGGCTTCAGGCCGAGACCGTGGCCTTGCCGCCCTGCTTGTCGGCGTAGATGAGCAGCGGCTTGGCCGCGCCGTCCACGACGTCCTTCGAAATCACAACTTCCTCGACGCCCGTCATCGCGGGAAGGTCGAACATGGTCTCGAGCAGGATCGACTCCATGATGGAGCGGAGGCCACGCGCACCCGTCTTGCGCTCGATGGCGCGGCGGGCAATGGCGCCCAGCGCTTCCTCGGGGAAGTTCAGCTTCACGCCTTCCATCTCGAACAGGCGCTGATACTGCTTCACCAGCGCGTTCTTCGGCTCGACCAGGATCTGCACCAGTGCGGCCTCGTCGAGGTCCTCGAGCGTCGCCACCACGGGCAGACGGCCGACGAATTCGGGGATGAGGCCGAACTTTAGAAGGTCCTCGGGCTCGAGTTCGCGCAGCACGGCACCGGTGCGGCGATCCTCGTTGGAGCGGATCTCGGCGCCGAAGCCCAGGCCCGAACCCTTGGACCGCTGGTTGATGATGCGCTCGAGGCCGGCGAAGGCGCCGCCGCAGATGAACAGGATGTTGGTGGTGTCCACCTGCAGGAATTCCTGCTGCGGATGCTTGCGGCCGCCTTGCGGCGGCACGGAGGCAACCGTGCCTTCCATGATCTTCAAGAGCGCCTGCTGGACGCCCTCGCCCGACACGTCACGCGTGATCGAGGGGTTGTCCGACTTGCGGCTGATCTTGTCGACTTCGTCGATGTAGACGATGCCGCGCTGGGCGCGCTCGACATTGTAGTCGGCCGCCTGAAGCAGCTTCAGGATGATGTTCTCGACGTCCTCGCCGACGTAACCGGCTTCGGTCAGCGTCGTCGCGTCCGCCATGGTGAAGGGCACGTCGAGGATGCGGGCCAGCGTCTGCGCGAGCAGCGTCTTGCCGGAGCCCGTGGGGCCGACGAGCAGGATGTTCGACTTCGCCAGTTCCACGTCGTTGTTCTTCTGGGCGTGGTTCAGGCGCTTGTAATGGTTATGCACCGCGACCGAGAGCACCTTCTTGGCATGCTCCTGGCCGATGACGTAATCGTCCAGCACCTTGCGGATCTCGTGCGGTGTCGGCACACCGTCCTTGGATTTCGCCAGCGAGGTCTTGTTCTCCTCGCGGATGATGTCCATGCACAATTCCACGCATTCATCGCAGATGAACACGGTCGGGCCCGCAATCAGCTTGCGCACCTCATGCTGGCTCTTGCCGCAGAAGGAGCAGTACAAGGTGTTCTTGCTGTCGCTCCCTGTTGCCTTACTCATTCCATCTCCTTGGACATGTGCTGCGTGATACGCGCGCAGACTCTAACAAGACTTCACCGCCATTGCCGCAGTTCCGTCGCAGGGGGTCCGGCATGCCGGACCAAATCAGTAATTCAGCATGGGCAGACATGGTTAATCAAGAATTGATTGCCCCGCTGCTCCACCGGCACAATGCCCGGTGGAAATCCGTTGTGCTACTTGCCTTCCGCCGGTGCCGCGCGCTTCTCGATGACCTTGTCGATGAGGCCGAAGGCGAGAGCGGCTTCCGAGGTGAAGAAGTTGTCGCGCTCGAGGGCATCCTCGATGGTCTGGTAGTCGCGCCCGGTGTGGTGGACGTAGATCTCGTTCAGGCGGCGCTTCAGGCTCTCTACTTCCTTGGCATGGATCAGGATGTCGGTGACCTGGCCCTGGTAACCGCCCGAGGGCTGGTGAACCATGATGCGGGAATTGGGGAGCGCGAAGCGCATGCCCTTCTCGCCTGCCGTCAGCAGAAGGGAGCCCATGGACGCCGCTTGCCCCATCACTGTGGTGGAAACGGGGCAGCGGATGAACTGCATGGTGTCGTAGATCGACAGGCCGGAGGTGACGACACCGCCCGGGCTGTTGATATACATGGAAATTTCCTTCTTGGGGTTCTCCGCCTCGAGGAACAGCAGCTGCATGCAGATCGATGCCGCGACGTTGTCGTCGATGGGGCCCGTGATGAAGATGATGCGCTCGCGCAGCAGGCGCGAGGGCAGGTCATACACGCGCTCGCCCCGGCTCTCCTGCTGGATGACGGAGGGCCAGAAGGCGCCGGTGGTCAGAAATTCGACGGGATCGCGCATGGATGTCCTTCGGATGAATCGGGTTATGAGCTGATCCTTAGATAGGTGAGCCTGCGGGAGGATGGAAGAGGCTTCCCCACCAGCGTTAATCCCCGGTTGAAGCGCAGCCCAGGATTTGCAAGGGCTTGGCGAGACATGCGAAAAGTGAACGACTGCACAGAGTGATCCGGAGCCCCATGGAAAGTTTCTCGTCGCCCCTCCCCGCCGACCCCTCGCCCGGCCACCGCCTCCGGCTGGAAAACGTGCTGCGCGCCGCCGCGCTCATCGATCTGGTGTTCCTCAACTCCCCCCAGTTCAATTGCGAACCCTTGAGCGAGGCGCTTGCCTGTTCGCTCACCCTGAAGCTCGAGACGGCCAATCCCATCCGCTGCTTCAAGGGCCGCGGCGCGGGGTTTCTCGTGGCCTCCCGCCTTGCCGACGGCAGCCTTCGGGGTCGCCGACTGGTCGGGGCCAGTGCCGGCAACTGGGGCCAGGCGCTGGCCTATGCCTGCCGCAGCTTGCGGCTCCCGCTCACCCTCTTCGCCGCCACCACGGCGAACCCGCTGAAGGTCGCCCGCATGACGGCGCTGGGCGCCGAGATGGTGTTGACCGGGCATGACTTCGATGCCGCGAAGGAGGCCGGCGAAGCCCATGCCAAGGCCACCGGCGGATTGTGGGTCGCCGACGGCCTCGACCCGGAGGCGGCCGAAGGTGCCGCCACCATCGCGCTCGAACTGCTGGCGGCACCTGAGAAGCCGGAGGTGCTCGCGGTGCCGCTGGGCAATGGCGCGCTTCTGACCGGCATCGCCCGCTGGGCCAAGGCCGTCAGCCCTTCAACCGAGATCATCGGAGTCCAGGCCAAGGGTGCGGATGCCATGGAGAAATCCTGGCGCGGCCAGACGCTCGTCTTCCCGCCCTCGGTCGCCACCATCGCCGACGGCATCGGCGTGCGCGTGCCCATCAGGGAGGCGGTCGAGGACATGCAGGGCCTCGTCGACGACGTGCTGCTGGTGGAGGACGACCAGATCGTCGCGGCGATGCGCCTGCTCTTCGGCACCGCGGGCCTGCTGGCCGAGCCGTCCGGCGCCGCCGGCGTCGCGGCGATCATGGCGCATCCGGAGCGTTTCAAGGGCCGCCGGGTCGCCACCGTGCTGTGCGGTTCGAACCTCACCGGGGATCAGGTCCGGGCCTGGATCATGTGAGCTTCAGCCCGGTCGCTCGCGCCGCCACCACCACCAGAGCGCCCCCAGCGGGCCACCGAGAAGGAACCCTCCCGGGCCGGTGATCAGCAGCCCCAGCAGCGGCCCCTGGTTGGCCTCCGGGTCGATGATCATCGGGCCGAAGAAGCCCAGGACGAAGCCGATGCTGCCCAGCAGCAGCGCGCCGAGAACGATGGCGGAGAGGAAGCCGTGCCGCAGGTGCGCGGTGCCCGCCACGATGACGGCGGCCACTGCCAGCCCCACCAGGACGGGGGCGCCCCGCCCCAGGAAGGCCGAGCCGGCGATGTCGAAGCGCACGAAATAGACCCAGTAGGAGAAGAACCAGCCCGCGGCCAGGCCAGCCAGCCCAAGCACGATGCGAACGAGCGTCAGCATGCAGCCTCCCCCTTCTCAAGCCAAACTCTACCAAAAGTCGAACAAAAATCCAAAACTGCCGTCATCCCGGCGAAGGCTGGATGACGCCGCCAAGGAGCGAACGACAAAACAAAACGGCCGGACCCCAGGGGCCCGGCCGTTTCAATTCTCAGGTAAGGAAGGATCAGGCCGAAGCCATCTCTTCCTCGTCCTCGACCATCTTCTGGAGTTCTTCCTTGGTCACCGTCTTCTCGTCCACCTTGGCGGTGGCGACGATGGCGTCGACGACCTTCTGCTCGAAGATGGGCCCGCGCAGTTCCATCATCGCCTGCGGATTGCGGCGGTAGTAGTCGATGACCATCTTTTCCTGGCCGGGGAACTGGCGCATGCGGTTCATCAGCGCGTTCTGCAGCTCCTGCTCGGAGACGACGACGCCCTGCTTCTCGCCCATGCGGCCCAGCACCAGGCCCAAACGCACGCGGCGCTCGGCAATGGCGCGGTATTCCTTGCGGGCGTCCTCTTCCGTCGTGCCCTCGTCGGCGAAGGACTTGCCCGAGCGCGTCATCTCGCCGGTCAGCGCGTTCCAGATGCCGTTGAACTCGGCGTCCACCAGCTTCTCGGGGAGTTCGAAGGTGTATTCCTTGTCGAGTGCGTCGAGCACGTCGCGCTTCAGCTTCATGCCGCTCATCTGGGCGTATTCGGCGCCCATGCGCTCCTTGACCATGTCCTTGAGCTTGCCCAGGTCCTCGAAGCCCATCTTCTTGGCGAAGTCCTCGTCGATCGGCGCGTCGGCCGCACCCTCGACCTTGGTCACCTTGGTGGCGAATTCGGCGGGCTTGCCGGCGAGTTCGGCAACGCCGTAATCGGCCGGGAAGGACACCTTCACCGTGACCTCGTCGCCGGCCTTGGCGCCGACCAGCTGGTCCTCGAAGCCCGGAATGAACTGGCCCGAGCCGATCTCGAGGGCCACGTCATCCGCCGTGCCGCCGTCGAAGGGCTTGCCGTCGATGGTGCCGACGAAATTGATGGTGACGCGGTCACCGGTGGCGGCAGCACCGTCCTTGTCGCTGAACGACTTCGACTGCGATGCGATGCGCTTCAGCGTCTCCTCGATCTCGGCCTCGGCGACCGGAACGACGTGGCGGGTGAGGCTCAGGCCCGAATGGTCCTTGACCTCGAAGTCGGGGATCACTTCCAGCGCCATGGTGAAGGACAGGTCGCCCTTGCCGTCCATGACGGCGGCGATCTCGGACTCGTCGGTCGGCAGCTTCACTTCCGGCTGGTAGGCCGGCTTGAGGTTCTTTTCCTCGAGCAGCTTCTTCGAGCGCGAGTCGACGGCATCCTGCAGCACTTCCGCCATGGCCGACTTGCCATAGACCCGCTTCAGATGCGCCACCGGCACCTTGCCGGGGCGGAAGCCCTTGATGTTGGCGCGCTTCGACATGTCAGCGAGCTTGGCGGTAAGCTCGCTGTCGAGCTCCGCCTGGCCAACCACCACCTTGTATTCGCGCTTGAGGCCAGCGCTGAGCGTCTCGGTAACCTGCATCGTTCCTGCTTCCGTCTAAATTCGATGGACCTGTGGCGCCGGATGGATTTGGGCTCGTGCTTGGTGCGGGCGGAGGGACTTGAACCCCCACGGGTTTCCCCACAGGAACCTAAATCCTGCGTGTCTGCCAATTTCACCACGCCCGCGCACGAGCAAAACGCCCGGGCCGTTGCAATGGGCGCGGTCTATAGCAGAGGGGTTTTCGGTATGCCAGTGAAGAAAGCGCCAGCATCTGCAGGGGCTCAGGCCCTGCCGCGGCCCCGGACCTGCGCCAGGGTGGTGAGCCCGACCCCCAGCGCCACCACGGCGATTCCCGCCCAGACGGCCGGCGGGTAGCGCTCGCCGAGGAACCACACGCCGACGCCCACGCCGACCACAGCGGCCACATAGCCGATCTGCGACAGGTAGGTCGGCCCGCCCACCGCCTGCAGGCGGAAGAAGGTGAGGTACATGATGGTCGATGCCGCGAGCTGGCCCGCCACGACCAGCGGAATGCGCGCCAGCGGCATGAGGTCGAGGCCGCCCACCGCAAGGGCGAGCGCCAGCAGCGGCGCCACGGCCACCAGGTTTATGGTGGCCCCGAGGCGCATCGGCCCCGCCCCGCGCGGCCAGGCCGCCGTGCGGTAGACGTTGCCCGCGCCGAGGAACACCGGGATCAGGGCCCCCAGCAACAGCCAGCGCGATTCCTCCGCCGCGAAGCCCGCATTGCGCGCCACGATGATGGTGACGGCGCCCGCAAGCCCCACCGCGATGCCGAGAACGCCCAGCGGACTCGGCGGCCTGACGCGCAGCGCCATCGACAGGACCGCCGTCGTCACCGGCGAAGTCGCCACCAGTATGGCGGCAAGCCCGCTGCCGATATGGGGTATGGCAGCGAAGGTCAGCGCCAGCGGGATGACGTTGGAAATCACCGACGAGACCGCAGCATAGCGGTAGAGGCCCGCCACCGGCGGCGCCTCCTCGAACAGCCGGGCGGCGACGCCCACGGTGAGGCCCGCGCCGAGGCAGATCACCGCCGCCCACAGCGCCGGGTTCACGCCTGCGGCGACGGCGATCTTGCCCAAGGGAAAATTGCAGCCGAAGGCCAGGCCGGTGACCAGCAGCAGGACAAGCGGACGGTTCATAGCGCGGTAAGAAGCGTCTCGGCAGTCAGCCCCCGCGGGCCATGCCGGCTGGCCGCATCGCCGTGCAGCCACACCGCCGCGCAGGCCGCCTCGAAGCCCGGAAGGCCTTGCGCCAGCATGGCGGTGACGATCCCCGCCAGCACGTCGCCGGAGCCCGCGGTGGCCAGCGACGGCGGCGCGTTGACATTGACCCGGGCGCGCCCGTCGGGTGCGGCGATCACCGTGTCCGCCCCCTTCAGCACCACCACCGCGCCGGAGCGCCCGGCGGCCCGGCGCGCCAGTTCGATCTTTGATTCATCTGCAGCTTCCAGCCCCTTGAATATACGTGCGAATTCACCAGCATGGGGAGTCATGACCACGGGCCGTCCCTGCCCCAACTCGATGAGCCGGTAAAGCCGCTCGTTCTCGTCGGCGAAGGACGTCAGCGCATCGGCGTCGAGCACCGCCGCCGCCCCGCTCATCAGCGCTGCCTCGACAAGGTCGCGCGTCTCGACGCCGACACCCGCCGCGGGTCCGATGCACACGGCATTCTTGCGCCGGTCGGCCAGCAGTGCCGAAATCTCCAGGTCCGAAAGCATGATGGCCGTGACATGCGCAGCCTGCACGGCGAGCGCTTCGGGCGTGCCTGCGATGGTCACCAGCCCTGCCCCCGAGCGGAGTGCGGCCTCGGCGGCCAGCCGCGACGCACCTGTGTGCAATGGCCCGCCGGACACCACGACCGCATGGCCGCGGCCGTATTTGTGGCCCGCCACGGCGGGTTCCGGACGCTGAATATTGCAGTTTATTGAATCCCTTGGGCGGATTTCCTGCAAGACTGAATCAGCTATGCCGATGTCGGCGACCACCACCTCGCCGCACAGGATGCGGCCCGGCAGCAGCACGTGGCCGGGCTTGCGGCGGAAGAAGGTGACCGTCACGTCAGCCCTGATGCTCGCCCCGCGCGGCCGGCCCGTCAGCCCGTCGAGCCCCGAGGGCACGTCGACCGCCACCACCGGGCAGCCGGCATCCCTGACCGCTTCGGCGAGGCTGAGCGGAAAGTCCTTCGACAGGCCCGCCCCGAACAGCGCATCGACGATGAGACCGGCGCCCGCCATGCTGTCCAGGGGCTCGACCGGCCCATCCCAGCGCGCCGCCATCATGGCCGCGTCCCCCTTCAGTGCGGCCATATCGCCCAGCAGCGCGAGGCGCACCGGCCAGCCCCAGGCTTTCAGATGGCGGGCCGCGACGAAGCCGTCGCCGCCATTGTTGCCCGGGCCGCACAGCACCAGAACCGGCCTTGCGCCGTAGCGGCGGACGATGTCCTCCGCCACCGCCCGCCCGGCGGCCTCCATGAGGCGGTGGCCGGGGATGCCGGAGGCGATGGCCAGTTCATCGGCCCGGTACATCTCGCGGGGGGTCAGCAAGTCATGGGTCATTGCGGCAGACTAGCGCAAAGCAAGAGCGGGCGGAACCAAACCGCCTCGCGTGCATTGCGTTGTGTACCTTCAGGCCAACCGGAGACACCCCGCCATGCGCAGCTTCAATGTCATCGCCCTGGCCATCCTCGTCATCGGCGGGATCAACTGGCTCTTGGTGGGCCTGTTCTCGGTCGACATCGTCGCCGCGATCTTCGGGGGCGAGACGGGTCAGCACAGCCCGCTGACGCGCATCGTCTATGTCGTCGTCGGCCTCGCGGCGCTCTACTGCCTGACCCTGTTCCGGTCGATCGCCGGGCAGTCCGACCACCTGCCCCACCGCGCAGCCGATCGACAGGGATGACTGCCTATTTAATAGGCATTACGCTCTCAATTTCATCATTCGGGCCTGCTTAAATTTCAGGCTCACCCCGGAAGCCCTTGATTCAATGGCGGCGGCCATCTGGCACGCGGCATGCAACCCTCTCCGCAACAACGCGCGAGGCTGCATGAAAAAGATCGAAGCGATCATCAAGCCGTTCAAGTTGGACGAGGTGAAGGAAGCGCTGCAGGAAGTGGGCCTGCAGGGCATCACGGTGACCGAGGCCAAGGGCTTCGGCCGGCAGAAGGGCCATACCGAGCTCTATCGCGGGGCCGAATACGTGGTCGACTTCCTGCCCAAGGTGAAGATCGAAGTCGTCCTCGCCGACGAATTCGTCGACCGCGCCGTCGAGGCGATCCAGAACGCCGCCCGCACCGGGCGCATCGGCGACGGCAAGATCTTCATTTCCAACATCGAGCAAGCCATCCGCATCCGCACCGGCGAGGCCGGTCCGGACGCGCTGTAACCCCAACACGACAAAAACCAGCTCAGACAAGAGGAAGATCATCATGAGCAAGCCCACGGATGCCGCCGGCGTCCTCAAACTCATCAAGGAAAAGGACGTCAAGTACGTCGACCTGCGCTTCACCGATCCGCGCGGCAAGATGCAGCATCTCACCATGGACGTCTCGCAGATGCACGAGGACGCCTGGGCCGAGGGCCTGATGTTCGACGGCTCGTCGATCGCCGGCTGGAAGGCCATCAACGAGTCCGACATGGTGCTGATGCCCGATCCCTCCTCCGCCCATCTCGACCCCTTCTATGCCCAGACCACGCTCGCCGTGTTCTGCGACATCCTCGAGCCCGGCACCGGCGAAGGCTACGCGCGTGACCCGCGCATGATCGCCAAGCGCACCGAGGCCTACCTCAAGTCGACCGGCATCGGCGACACCGTGTTCGTCGGCCCCGAGGCCGAATTCTTCATCTTCGACGACGTGAAGTTCGCGGTGACGCCCTACAACACCGGCTTCAAGCTGGACTCGGTCGAGCTGCCGTCCAACTCCGACCGCGACTACGACACCGGCAACATGGGCCACCGCATGCGCACCAAGGGCGGCTACTTCCCGGTGAACCCGATGGATAGCGCCCAGGACATGCGCTCCGAGATGCTCTCCACCATGGGCGAGATGGGGCTCATGGTCGAGAAGCACCACCACGAGGTCGCCTCCTCGCAGCATGAGCTGGGCACGCGTTTCCAGTCGCTGGTCACCGCCGCCGACCACATGCAGATCTACAAGTACGTGATCCACAACGTGGCCCACGCCTATGGCAAGACCGCCACCTTCATGCCGAAGCCGATCTTCGGCGACAACGGTTCGGGCATGCACTGCCACTTCTCGATCTGGAAGGACGGCAAGACCCAGATGGCCGGCAACCAGTATGCCGACCTGTCGGAAACGACGCTCTACTTCATCGGCGGCGTGATCAAGCATGCGAAGGCGCTCAACGCCTTCACCAACCCGTCGACCAACTCCTACAAGCGCCTGGTGCCGGGCTACGAGGCCCCGGTGCTGCTCGCCTACTCCTCGCGCAACCGCTCGGCCTCCTGCCGCATTCCCTTCACGGCGAACCCGAAGGCCAAGCGCGTCGAAGTCCGCTTCCCCGACCCGACCGCCAATCCCTATCTCTGCTTCTCGGCGATCATCATGGCCGGCCTCGACGGCATCGTGAACAAGATCCACCCCGGCCCGGCGATGGACAAGAACCTCTACGACCTGCCGCCCGCTGAGCTCGCCAAGGTTCCGACCGTCTGCGGCTCGCTGCAGGAGGCGATCGACTCGCTCAGCGCCGACCACGAGTTCCTCCTCAAGGGCGGCGTCTTCTCCAAGGACCAGATCGAGAGCTACCTCGAACTGAAGCAGGAAGAGCAGGACCGCTACCGGATGACGCCGCACCCGGTCGAGTTCGACATGTACTACTCCTGCTGAGAATCAAACCCTCGGGACGCGACAGAAAAAGCCCCGGCCGCAAGGCCGGGGCTTTGACGTTGAAGGACGTGACCGTGTTTTTACAGGCCTACCAAAGATGGCAAACACCGACATTTTCGGCGCAGAGAGGTTCAAATTGGGGCCGTCGCGGGCCACTCGTGTGGCAATGCAGCAACAACGTGCAGAATTTCAATCCCTGCGGCTCTCGTTCATGAACTGTGAAGGCGGGATTGTGGTAATCCATTGCAATCAAGTCCGGATAACTCGGTTTGAAGTAGGGGATTGAGTAATGAAGAAAGTACTGCTTGCTGGTTCCGCGCTGATCGCGGCCCTGTCGTTCGTTTCGGCCGCCCACGCCGCTGACATGCCCGCCGCGCCGTCCTACAACTGGACCGGCTTCTACGTCGGCGCCAACGCCGGCGTGTCGTGGAACAATTCGTCCGTCGACAACAAGTTCTCGGTGGACGGCACGCGCCTGAACGACATCGACAACAAGATCGACAACAGCCAGGCGGCTTTCACCGCTGGCGGCCTGCTTGGCTACAACTACCAGATCGACCACATCGTGCTCGGTGTTGAAACCGACTTCAACTACCTGGGCTTCGACGAAAACGGCAGCCGCAAGTACAGCTTCGATCACGGCGGCGACGTTGGCGAGGTGGACCTGTCTGCCAAGGGCGACCTCCAGACCGACTGGTTCGGCACCATCCGCGGCCGTCTCGGCTATGCCGCCGACAACTTCCTGGTCTACGGCACCGGCGGTCTCGCCTATGGCAACGTGAACAGCAACGGCAAGGTCACGCTGTCCAACGATGGCACCGACTACACCTGGAAGGGCTCCAACGACCAGACCAACTGGGGCTGGACCGTCGGTGGCGGTGTCGAATACGGCATCGACCAGTGGAGCCTTGGCGTCGAGTATCTCTACGTGAACCTGGGCTCGGGCAACTGGTCCGACAATCACGAAGAAGACCTTCCGCATGATTTCGGCCTGAAGGGCAGCGCGGACTACGCCTTCAGCACCGTTCGCGCCACTGTGAAGTACCGCTTCCAGTAAGCGCCAGACCATTCCGACGATCAGCCCCGGCAGCGATGCCGGGGCTTTTTTCGTTGGTGGACCATTCCCAAGATTCATCCCGGCCCTGCCCGCAACAGTGCCCGCCTGAACCGTGCAAGTCACCTTAGCTGGTCCTTGTGGCCGCGCCCCTCCTCGCGCTAACTGCGCAACGTCATGACCCACGCTTCCACGATCGACGCCCGCTTGGCTGCCAACCACTTCCGCGCCGGCGTGCTGCTCGTCGCCGGGTCCGCCATCACCTGGAGCTTCGGCGGCACCATCGCGCGCTTCATCCACGTCGCCGACAGCTGGACGGTGGTGTTCTGGCGCGCGCTCTTCGCCGCGTCCTTCCTGCTGGTCTTCATGCTGTGGCGCGACGGTCCCAAGGCCACCGCCGGACTGTTCCGCAACATGGGCCTGCCCGGTCTGGGCGTCGCCATCTGCTTCGGCGTCGCCTCGTCCTGCTTCGTGGTGGCGCTGCAATACACCACGGTGGCCAATATCCTGCTCACCCAGGCGGCGGCTCCGCTGTTCGCCGGGCTGCTGGCCTGGATGGTGTTCGGCGAGCGCATCAACGCCGCCACCTGGGCTGCCATCCTCGCGGTGATCGCCGGCGTGGGCATCATGGTCTCGGCATCGTTTTCGGGCGAGGTGTCCCCGATCGGTGACGGCCTGGCGCTGGTCATCACGCTGATGTTCTCGGCCGCCATCGTCATCACCCGCCATCACCCGGAGGTGCGGATGATGCCGGCCGTCTGCCTCGGCACGGCCATGGCCTGTGCCGCCGCCTTCCTGTTATCTGGACCGCTGGCCGTAAGCCTTCAGGATCTCGGTTGGCTGTTCCTGTTCGGCGCCGTCAATCTCGGCGCGGGGCTCGCCATGTTCGTCACCGGGGCGCGGCTCATCCCGGCTGCCCTCGCCGCCCTGGTCGGCACGCTCGAGCCGGTGCTGGGGCCCTTGTGGGTGTGGCTCATCCACGGCGAGGTGCCGGTGGCGCGCACCATCTTCGGCGGCGCCATCGTGTTCCTCGCGCTGTTCCTGCACATCCTCAATGACTGGCGGCGGCAGCGAGAGCGGAAGCGTACCAACCCCACGGCCTGACGGTCTGGGCATTCTCCACCACATAGACCCGGCGGGTGAACCCCGGCGCCGCTTCAACCCGGTGCAGCCGCCCCTGCCCAAGCGCCCCGGCCACATGGCGGCGCGGCAGGTAGCCGGAGCCGCCGTTGCGCAGCAGGTGGTCGAGCGCGAAATCAGAAGACGCGATCACCAGCGCCGAGGTCACGTCGCCGGGATAGGCCGCCGCATGCTGGCGGCGGAACTCGTCACCGTGATCGACATAGACATAGCCGGCATCGAGCCGCGGCGCCGCCATTGGCTCGCGCGACACCAGGATGAGCTCGTCCTCGAACAGCACGCGGCTGGCGAAGCGCTCGCCCTCCTGCGGGGCATGGCAGAAGGCGATGTCGACGAGGCCGATTTCAAGCCAGCGGTCGATCATCCGCTGCTCGCCCGGCCAGAAGGCCAGTGCCACACCCGGACTCTCGGCACGCACATGTTCGAGGAAGCGCCGCCCCGGCCCGTTCCACAGGTCGAAGTCGAGGCCGACATTGCACACCCCCTCGAAGCCCCGGGGCAGCGACACCTCGGCGCGCGCCTGGCCCCACAGCTGCACCATCAGCTCGGCATAGCGCCGGAACTTGAAGCCGGGCGAGGTGAGGTCGGCGCCCGACTTGTTGCGGTGGAGCAGTTTCTGGCCGATCTCCTCCTCGAGGCCGTTGATCCGGGCCGTGACGGTGGACGGCGTCACGTTCAGCCGCCGGGCGGCCGCGACGAGGCTTCCCGTTTCGACCACTTCGAGAAAGGTTCGCAGTTCATCGAGGTTCATGGCCGTCTCAATTCGAATTCTTCGAACATAGTGCCAAAAACATTTCGATTTTCAATTCAAAACCGCTCTGTCAGTCTCGAAGGCGCCAAACGGAGAGCTGCCCCATGGATTTCGTCCACTTCCTGTCGAGCCACATGCTGGACCCGTCCATCGGCGGCAAGCGTCTTTACCGGAACGTGGTGGCGCAGGCGGTCCATGCCGAGGCGCTGGGCTATCGTGGCGTCGGAATCCCCGAGCATCACCTGATCAACATCCTGCTGATCCCCTCGCCGCTGCAGATGGCGGTGAAGGTCGCGGCGCACACGCGGCGCATCAAGCTCGTCACCTCGGTCTGCCAGCTGCCGATCCGCGACATGCGCATCTTCGCCGGCGAAGTGGTGCAGGCCCAGGCGCTGTGCGACGGGCGGCTGATGCTCGGCGTCGGCAAGGGCGCCTTCGGCTTCGAGACCCAACGGTTCGATGTCCCCATCGAGCAGACCAAGCCGCTGTTCGAGGAAGACCTGAAGCTGCTCGAGGCGCTGCTCACGCAGGAAGAGGTTTCGTGGCACAGCGAGCGCTATTCCTTCGAACCGCTCACCATCATGCCGCGCCCCGAGGATCCGATCCCGCTGATGGTGGCGGTGATGAACCCGGTGGGCATCGAGGCGGCCGCGAAGTCCGGCTATCACGTGCAGACCACGCCACTGGGCGGCAGCCACCAGCAGCTGATCGACCAGGTCACCGCCTTCACCCGCGGCAAGGCCGCGGCAGGCCGTCCGCTCGACACCAGGCTGTCGCTGCAGCGTGGCATGTTCCTCGTCGACAACGAGAAGGACAGGCGCCTCATCGCCGAGAAGGCCTGGACCTATTACCAGAGCTTCGACAACGTCTTCGGCGGCGCAGGCATCGTCGACACCGGCATCATCCGTCCGCTGCCGCGCGCCCAGAGCGTGGAGGAGCTGGCATCGAACCTGCTGCTCTGCGGCAAGGACGAGATGATCGAGCGCATCGCGGTCTACTCCGATCTCGGCATCGACGAGGTGCTCACCACATCGAACTTCGGCCAGGACGAGCAGATGACCCTCGACATGATGAGCCGCTTCGCCGAAGAGGTGATGCCGCACTTCGCACAGCAGAAAAAGGCGGCCTGATTATCAAACGGGGAGAAAGAGAAACATGCCCATCATCCGGGTCGAGATGTTCAAGGGCCGCACGCCGGCGCAGAAGAAGGCCATCACGAAGGAGCTGGTCGACGGCTTCATCCGCGCGGCCGGTGGCAGTCCCGCCGCCTTCACCGTGGTGTTCACCGATGTCGAGAAGCATGACTGGGCGGTGGGCCACGACATGATGAACGACAAGTATCCGGACAAGTGACATGCCCACGCCCGTGAAATCCGCCTTCTCGGTCGAGGGCGAGGGAGAGCCGATCTTCCTCATCCACGGCATCGGCGCATCGCGCGCCTCCTTCGCCGGGCTCGTGCCGCATCTCAAGAACGAGTTCCGCGTCATTTCCTACGACCTGCGCGGCCATGGCGTGTCGCCCACGCCGAAACCGCCCTACAGCCTCGACGATCTCGTCGAGGATCTCGAGGCGCTGCGCAAGGAACTGGGCATCGAGAAGGCGCATTTCGCCGGGCACTCGCTGGGCGGCATGATCGGACCGGCCTATGCGCTCAAATATCCGCAGCACGTGCTGACGCTGGGACTATATTCAACCGCGGCGTTCCGCACCGAGGACGACAGCGCCAAGGTCAAGGGTGTCGTCGCCGCGATGCGCGCCAAGGGCATTCCGCAGGTGCTGGAGACGCTGAAGGACCGCTGGTTCACGCCCGCGTTCGGCCAGCGCCGGCCCGACGTGATCGAACGCCGCATGCAGCAGGTGATCGACACCGACCCCAACGTCTTCCTCTCGGTCTTCGACATCTATGCCGAAACCGAGATGGCGCCGTGGCTTCATGAGGTGAAGCACCCCTCGCTGGTGCTGACGGGCGAGAACGACGGGGGCTGCAATCCGCGTCTCAATAAGCTGATCGCGGAAGCCCTGCCCCACTCCGAACTCGTCATCCTGCCGGTGCTGCGCCACGCCATCCTGCTCGAGGCCTCCGACCAGGTCGCCCTGCCGGTCCTCGACTTCCTGCGCCGGCACCGCGGCCTCTAGCCGGGGCCTGCACCACAGGCCCTCGGGAATCGGCAAGAGAGGCCGGCGCGTGAACCCGCCGTTAAGATGCCGGACGGCAACTATGAGGCGATTGCGTCGCCATTTTCGCATGATCGGTGGATAAACGGTTGCATCCACCGGGTGTTCGTCGCGGCTGCCGCAATGACGTCATGGTTTAATGAGTTCTTAATCGACAGGAGGCAGCGCATGACCACCATCACGAAGCTACCCGCCATCGAGACTCCCTCGCTGCTGCTGCGCGAGATCGAACTGCGCGACGCGCCCACCTTCGCCAATTTCATGACCCAGGACGCCTACCAGCAGCACATCGCGATGCGGCTGGCGAACGATCACGAGGTCCGCGCCTTCGTCACCCGCGCCGTGGCCCGCCAGGGCGACGATCGCCGCAACTGCTTCCACCTCGCCGCCGAGGAGAAGCTCTCGGGCGAGGCGATCGGCGACGGCTTCCTGATCCTGCAGCATCCCAAGACCGTCGAGATCGGCTGGGGCCTGCATCCCGCCATGTGGGGCATGGGGCTCGGCACCGAGATCGGCCACGCGCTTCTCGGCCTCGCCTTCGAGAGGCTGCGCGCCGACAGCGTGTGGTGCAAGGTGATGGACGGCAACCAGGCCTCGGCGAAGCTCGCCGCGCGCATCGGCCTCCGGCACCTGAAGTCGCATCCGCATTATCCGGCCGCACCCGGCCGCAGCTGCCGGGTGGACTTCTATGCCATGGACGAAAGCGATTATTTCGACCGCGCCTACTGATGGCGGCGGTTCCCCCGCTCTGTGACTTCGGCTGGAAGGCGCCGCATTTCACGCTTCCCGCTACCGATGGCCGCAGCTATTCGCTGGAACAGATGAAGGGCCGCAACGGCACACTCGTCGCCTTCATCTGCAACCATTGCCCCTATGTGAAGGCGGTGATCGGCCGGCTGGCGCGGGACGCCTCGGAGCTGAGCCTGATCGGCGTCAACACCGTGGCCATCAACGCCAATGACGCCGCGCAATATCCCGAGGACGGATTCGACGAGATGAAGTCCTTCGCCGCCGCGCACCGCCTGCCCTTCCCCTATCTCCATGACGAGACGCAGGTGGTGGCGCGCGCCTATGGCGCGGTGTGCACGCCGGATTTCTTCGGCTTCAACGGGCATCTCGAACTGCAGTACCGCGGCCGCCTCGACGCCTCGCGCAAGGATGCAGAGGCCGGCGCCCGGCGCGACCTCTACGAGGCGATGAAGCAGGTGGCCGAGACCGGCCAGGGCCCGGCCGAACAGACGGCGTCCATCGGCTGCTCCATCAAGTGGCGGGCGGCCTAGCCTAGCGGCAGTTGCTGCGCGCGGGCTGCCCAGCGAGCCGCTGGGCAAGCCACGTCACGGCTTGGGCATGCCCTGCATCCATCGCGCCGCCATGGCCCTTTCCCGGCAGCGTCACATATTGCACGCTGGCCCCCGCCCGGCAGGCGCCGCGCACGAACTGCGTCGTCACTTCGGGTTTCACGATGTCGTCCGCGCCGCCCTGGATGATCAGCGCCGGAGCGCGGTTTCCCATCGCATAGAGCGAGTTCTGCACCATCAGGTCCTTCCACGGTGCAATGCGCGCCGGGTCGGCGCGCAGGAACTGCCTGTCGAGGCCCTTCTGAGCCGCCGCCGCGTCGATCTGGCCGCCGAGATCGTCGACGCAGTTCTTCGCCACCTGGTCGATCAGGTTTTGCGACGTGGTATCGAGCAGGGCGTTGAGCGGCGCACCGTATTTCTCGTTCCAGGAATCGAGGGTGTAGGAAGCGAGGATGCGCCCGGCGATCGAGTTGAGATTGGCCTTCAGCAAGGTGGCAAGGTCGGTGGGCGGCGCAATCGCCGCGACGCCGCGCAATCTCAGTTCGGGCGCATATTCGCCCGCCAGCTGGGCAGCGAACAACACGGCATGGCCGCCCTGTGAATAGCCCCAGAGGCCGAATTCATTGCTCCCGCCGACGGCCGGGATCTGCCGCGCCGCACGCACCGAGTCGAGCACCGCATAGGCCTGGCCCTTGCCGACGAGATAACCGATGGGCCCGGGCGTGCCGAGCCCCGGATAATCGGTGGCGGCCACCACCAGCCCATGTGCCACGATATCGTTGAGCGCACCGATGGACCGCGTGGGCGCAGCCCGCAGCGACGGCGCGCATTTCCACGCGACACCCGTCGTGGGATGCGCCCAGGCGATGAACTTGCGCGCCGCCGGGTTGGCGGGCGCGCTGCCGGGCAGCACCACGACCCCGGTCGAGAGAATGGGCCGCAGCGCGTAGTCACGCGTCACGTATTTGATGCGCCAGGCGGTGGCGCGGTAATTGCGGGCGAGGCCGATCTGGTCATAGCTCAGCAAGGTGCCGGGCCTGGCACCCGCCGGAATGCCGCCCTCGGCGAACAGCGCGGGGCGCGCCTCGACGGCGGGGCTCAGGCCGAGGCCGGTCAGGACAGCCATGAACAGCAGAACCGCGAAACGCTTCATCGTCCAGTCTCCCTGCACCCGCCTTGTGCCGCAGCGCGCCCTCGGCCATCATCGCCGCCGCCACAACAGCTAAGGGCCCCGAAGCGCATGGTCAACCGCGGCGCGCAGCAGGTAGAGGAGATCTGATGCAGGCCAGTGTGGCCCGGCTGGTCCTCGCCATCGGCACGCCCGCCTTCGCCGAGCGCCTGCTCGCCGCCGCCGGATGCGGCCTCGCGCATGATGCGGCCGCCCTGATGATCTTCCATCCCGCCGCCCCGCCCGCCGTGCTGGTCGACCGGCTGAAGCCCGCCGAGCGCGCCTGGCTCTATGGCGATTATCTCTCGGGCGTCTATGCCCTGAGCCCGTTCTACCGCGCCGCCCAGAAGCTCAAGGCCCCGCGCGTCGCAAGGGTCCGCGAGATCGCGCCGCAGGGCTTTGCGCAGAGCGAATATTACCGCCGCTACTTCGCGCTGATCGGTGTCGCCGACATGATCGGCCTCCTCATTCCCGCCAGTGAGGCGGAGACGGTCTTCATGTCGTTCTCGCGCAGCACGGGGAGCCGCCGCTTCACGGCCGGTGACGGGCGCCGGCTCGAGTCCGGTGCCGAACTCCTCGCCGCCGCCGTCACCCGCCATTGCGAAATCGCGGGGCCTCTCGCCAGCCGCCACATCGCGGCGGCGGCCTCCCCCATCGCCCACAAGCCCGCGCCCTCGGGCCTCACCGCGCGCGAGGCGCAGGTCGTCAACCTGATGCTCGAAGGCCATTCGGCCCGCGCCATCGGGGAAGCGCTGAAGATCTCGAACGAGACGGTGCGCGTGCACCGCCGCCACATCTACGAGAAGCTCGGCATCTCGTCGCAGGGCGAACTCTTTCGCTGGTTCCTCGCCACCAGGGCATAACCCTGTTGCGGTATGGCGGGCCGCATCGCGCTGCCCTAGGCTCCGGGACAACCAGGGAGACAACCATGACCAACGTGCCGCTCCGTGCCCGCCGCGAAAATGGCGGAACGCCCAAGATGACGGGCCGCTTCCAGATCAAGTCCGAGACGGGTGTCCTCAAGGACGTGCTGCTCGGCCCCGCCGAAAGCTTCCGCTGGATGGGGCTGGAGAATGCCCAGTGGTCGTCGCTGGTGCGCGACACCATGCGCAAGGGCTACAAGTTCGACAAGCAGGTCGCCATGCGCCAGCACCGCGAGATGGTCGACGCCTATGCCCAGGCCGGCGTCACCACGCATTTCCTGCCGCTCGACATGACCAATCCCTACCAGGTCTATGCCCGCGACAGTTCCTTCATGTCGCCCTATGGCGCGGTCGTGTGCCAGCTCGCCAATCCGCGCCGCCGCGGCGAATATGCCGCCGTGCTGCGCTTCTACCTCGAAAACGACATCCCGATCTACGACATGATCTCGGCCGGCAATTTCGAGGGCGGCGACTTCAACATCATCCGCGATGGCCTCGCACTCGTCGGCTACACCGACCACCGCTCCGAGGAAGTGGCCGCGCGCCAGGCCTCCGAGTGGTTCATCAAGGAAGGCTGGGAGATCAAGTATGCGCCGATCGACCAGTTCTACGTCCACATCGACCTGATGGTCTGCATGCTGAACGAGCACTGCGCCGCCGTCTGCCTCGAGACCACCGAGGACGATGTCATCGCCTGGCTCAAGTCGAAGAAGATCGAGATCATCCCGGCGACCTTCAAGGAAACCATGGCGCTCGGCTGCAACGTGGTGACACTGGGCGGGGACCGCGTGCTCTCGACCGAGAGTGCGAAGGACCTCAACGCCAAGATGCGCGCCGCGGGCTTCACCGTCTACGACCCGGACATGACCATGTTCCTGCAGGCGGGCGGCGGCGTGCACTGCATGTGCCAGCCGCTGAACCGCGAGGCGGCCTAGGCTCCAGACCTCATCCCGGTCAATCCAAGGGCTCCCGGACACCGGTCCGGGGGCCCTTTTCCGTTCGGCGCACAGGCGCGAACAAACGGCACAGACATTCAACCGCGAACTCCGCTAGGATTGCGCCGCATTCTGAAACGGGAGGTTCGTGTTGTCGTTACGCCGCATGTGGGCTTGGATCGGGGCGCCGGTCCTGCTCATGCTGTTCGGGGCCTGCATTTCGCTGGGCGCCGCCATCGCCGTCTACATGTCGTACCGCCCGGCGCTCGACCTCTGGCACACCACCTTGCTCGCTGGTGAATTCACCGCAAAGGCAGGGGTTGCGGACTGGAACGGCTACCTCGCCCTCGAGGACGCGCTGTTCCGGCACCTGGACCAGGATATCATCCAGCGCATTCCGGCAAGCGAGAAAACCGAGTTCAACCGCTTCAACGCCGGCAGCAAGTCCGACCCCGCACAGTGGCCCATCAACTGGAACCGGTCCTTCGAGTGGCCGCAGCCCGGCGCCCGCTTCGGCGTGCTCCTGCTTCACGGCTACACCGACAGCCCCTACAGCCTGCATTTCATCGGCGAGGCGCTCAAGGCGAGGGGCGGCCAGGTGCTGGCGCTGCGCATTCCCGGCCATGGCACGGCGCCCAGCGCCTTGCGCACCATCACCGCGGAAGACATGAACGCCGCGGTCGCCCTCGCCATGGCGCACCTGCACCAGGAGCTGCCGGACAAGCCGATCGTCATCGTCGGCTACTCGAATGGCGCGGCACTCGCCCTCCACTACACATTCGGCGCCATCATCGACGGCAACCCGGTGAAGCCGGCCGGGCTGGTGCTGATCTCACCCGAGATCGGCATATCGCCGGTCGCAGCTCTTGCCAGCTGGCAGGCATGGCTCGGCGAGGTTCTCGGCATCAACCAGCTGGCCTGGGATTCGATCGAGGCCGAGTTCGATCCCTACAAGTACAATTCCTTCGCGGTCAATGCCGGGGCCCAGGCCTATCGCATGACCGAGCTGGTGCAGGCGCAGATCGGCAAGCTCACGGCGGCGGGGCGTCTTGGCGATGTTCCGCCCATCCTCGCCTTCGAGTCGGAGGCTGACGCCACGGTCACCGCAACGGCGGTGAAGCGCGAACTCTTCGACCGGCTGGAGTCGAAGGATGCCGAAGTCGTGCTCTTCGACGTCAACCGGGTGTTCGAACACGAAGGCCTGGTCGATCAGCCCTCCGGCTTCGTCACGGCCCTCGCCGGTCCGCGGCACAACTATGCCGTCAGCATCCTCACCAACCGCAGCGGCGAGGAGCTCGCCGCCGTGGTGCGCCATCGCGCCGCACTGAGCGACGCCGTGACGGTCGAGGACATCGGGCTCAACTGGCCGAAGGATGTCTACTCCCTGTCGCACATCGCCCTTCCCTTCCCGCCCTACGATCCGCTGTACGGCGACGGCACCGCCACGAGCCTCGACAGCCTGAACCTCGGACGCGCGATCCTGCGCGGCGAGGAGGGCCACCTCGAAATCCCCGACAGCGCCATGACGCGGCAGCACTGGAACCCCTTCTACAGCTACATGGAGCGCCGCATCGTGGACTTCGTCGGCCGGACGACCTCCGGCAGCCCGTGACAATCCCCTTGCATCCCCCCGCCATCCCGGCGAAAGCCGGGGTGAGCAGGAGTGAAGCAGTGGCGGACGTCAAGATCATCGGAGCGGGCCCCGCGGGGCTCATGGCGGCGGAAGTACTGGCGACTGCGGGCCACCTCGTCACCATCCACGACCACATGCCCGCCCCCGCCCGCAAGTTCCTGCTGGCCGGGCGCGGCGGGCTGAACCTCACGCATTCCGAACCGCTCGACAGCTTCCTCGAACGCTATGGCGAGGCGCGAGGCTTCCTCGAGCCCGCCATCCGCGCCTTCCCGCCGGAGGCGCTCGTCGCCTGGGCCAATGGCCTCGGCATCGAGACATTCGTCGGCACGTCCGGCCGCGTCTTCCCGAAGATGATGAAGGCCTCGCCCCTGCTGCGCGCCTGGCTGCGCCGGCTGGACTCGCTCGGCGTCAGGCTCGTCACCCGTTCCGAGTGGCATGGCTTCGACGGCACGCCGACGATACTGGCGCTCGGCGGCGCCAGCTGGCCGCAGCTTGGCTCGGATGCCCGCTGGCTGCCGGTCTTCGCTGCAAGGGGCATCACGGTTCATCCCTTCAAGCCCGCCAACAGCCGCTTCCTCGTGCACTGGTCGTCGGTGTTCCGCCAGAAATTCGCCGGCACGCCGGTCAAGAACATCGCGCTCACCTATGCCGGCAAGCGGGTGCGCGGCGAACTGATGATCTCGCAGGAGGGGATCGAGGGCGGCGCCATCTATGCGTTGTCCAAGGGCCTGCGCGAGAAACCGGGCCATCCGCTGGTGATCGACTTCCGCCCCGACCTGACCGAAGATGTCCTCGCCCAGCGCCTGGCAAAGCCGCGCGGCAAGGATTCACTGTCGAACTATCTCCGCAAGGTCGCGGGCCTGTCGCCCGTCGCCATCAACCTGCTGCGCGAGACCGGCACCGCGCCCGATGCCAGGGGCATCAAGGCGATGGAGCTGAAGCTCGAGCGTCCCGCCGGCATCACCCGGGCCATATCGTCGGCCGGCGGCGTTGCCCGCGAGGAGGTGGACGAGGGTTTCCAATTGCGGAAAGTCCCCCTCGCCTATTGCGTGGGCGAGATGCTGGATTGGGAAGCGCCCACCGGCGGCTATTTGCTGCAGGCCTGCTTCTCCACCGCCGTCATGGCCGCCCGCCATCTTGCCTCGGTGCTCGAAAAGGGCTGAACTCGCCCCATGGAACTCGATCTCAGAAACCGGATGGCGCTGGTCTGCGGCGCCAGCCAGGGCCTCGGCTTCGCGATAGCGGAGGCACTGGCCCATGAAGGCTGCAAGGTGGGCCTGCTCGCCCGCAATGCCGCCAAACTCGACGCGCATGTGCGAAGCCTCGGCGCGCAGGGCCTCGAAGCGGTTGCACTGCCTGCGGACATGGGCGACTGGGCCTCGGTCGAGGCGGCGCTGCAGCGCTTCGGCAGCCCGGACATTCTCGTCAACAACGCCGGCGGCCCGCCGCCGGTCGACGTGACGAAGGTCGATCCCGATCTCTGGCGCAGCCAGTTCGAGGCCATGGTGCTGAACCAGCTGCGCCTGACCGAAGCCGTGCTGCCGCACATGCGGGCGCAGCGCTTCGGCCGCATCCTTTCGGTGGCCTCCACCTCGATCGTGGAGCCCTTCGCCAGCCTCGCCATCTCGAACTCGCTGCGCGCCGCGCTGGCGGGCTGGATGAAGACGCTGTCGGGCCAGGTCGCCGCCGACGGCGTCACCGTCAACATGCTGCTTCCGGGCAGCTTCGCCACCGAACGCATCGACAGCCTCAATGCCCGCGAAGCCACGGCGCGCGGCGTGCCGGTGGCGCAGGTCGTCTCAGAGTCGTCGTCCGAAATCCCGGTGGGCCGCTACGGCGAGCCCAGGGAATTCGCCGCGGTCGCGGCCTTCCTTGCGAGCCCGAAGGCGTCCTACGTCACGGGCCAGATGATCCGCATCGACGGCGGGGCGACGCGCTCGATATGAGCCTCATTGCCGACCTGCGCAAAGCCCTCGGCGATGCGGCCGTCCTCGAAGGCGAAGCGATGGGCGCCAGGCCCGCCTCCGACATGAGCCTTACCGGCACAGCCCTGCCGCGCGCCCTGCTCCGCCCGCGCAGCACTGCGGACCTCGCCGCCGCGCTCAGGCTGTGCAACGCGGCCGGCGTTCCGGTCATCGCGCAGGGCGGCATGACGGGGCTTGCCGGCGGCGCCAACCCCAGCGGCAACGAGATCGCCATCAGCCTCGAACGGATGCGCGGCATCGAGGAGGTCGACACCGCCTCCGCCACCATGGTGGTGAAGGCCGGAACGCCGCTCGAGGAATGCCAGCGCGCCGCCGCCGAGGCCGGGCTCTTCCTCGCGCTCGACCTCGGTTCGCGTGGCTCCTGCACCATCGGCGGCAATCTCTCGACCAATGCCGGCGGCATCCGCGTCATCCGCTACGGCATGGCGCGCGAGCAGGTGCTGGGGCTCGAGGCCGTGCTGGCCGACGGCACCATCGTCTCCTCGATGAACCGCATGCTGAAGAACAATGCAGGCTATGACCTGAAGCACCTGTTCATCGGCTCGGAAGGAACCCTCGGCGTCATCACCCGCGCCGTGCTGCGGCTTCATCCGCCGCCGGGCGAAATCACCACCACGCTCTGCGCCGTCGAGAGCTACGAGCAGGTCGTGGCCCTGCTCCGCCGCGCGCAGGCAGCACTCGGTGGCATCGTCGCCTTCGAGGCCATGTGGCGCGACTATTTCAGCTTCAACGCCGAAGCCCTGCAGCTCAGGTTCTTCGAGGCCGAACACGCCTTCTGCGTCATCGTCGAGAGCACCATGGCGCAGGACGCCATCGAGGAATTTCTCGGCGCCTGCCTCGAGGACGGCCTCATCACCGACGCCCTCGTCGCCGCGTCTCACGCCCAGTCACGCCAGGTCTGGTCGGTACGCGAAGGCCACCCGACCGAGTCGCTGCCGAACCTCCTCAACTTCGACGTCAGCCTGCCCATCGGCCAGATCGGACATTACGCCGAAGCCTGCACCTCAGCCCTCAAGGCGCGCTGGCCCGATGCCCACGTCTCGTTCTACGGCCATGTGGGCGACTCCAACGTCCACATCTGCGTCTCGGCCCTCTACGGGCCGGGCGAGGACATGCACAGCGTGGACGACATCGTCTATGGCGTGCTCGGTCCTTATCATGGGTCGATCTCGGCGGAACACGGCATCGGCACGCTGAAGCGGCCCTATCTCCATCTCTCGCGCTCGCCCGCCGAACTGGCCCTGATGCGGACGCTCAAGCAGGCGCTCGACCCCCGGGGCATTCTCAATCCCGGCAAGGTGATCTGACGTGCTGCGCCGGCTGGTGGAGTCGCACGCGGCCTTCCGGCTGCTGCTCGCCCTGCCATGGGTCGCCATGCTCGTCACCTTCGCCCGGCTCCACAGCTGGAGCCTGCTCATCGCGCAGTCCGGCGAATGGTCGGTGCGCCTGCTGATCCTGACGCTCGCGGTCTCGCCCGCCCGCATCGTGATGAAGCAGCTTCACATGGACCCGCACTGGCCGATGTGGCTGATGAAGCGCCGCCGCGACCTCGGCATGGCCTGCTTCCTCTACGCGTTGCTGCACCTGTCCTTCTACCTGGTGCGGCAGTGGAACATCCATGTCGTGCTCTTCGACCTGCAGGACATGGCATACGCCATGGGCTGGATCGGCTTCGTCACGCTGCTGGCGCTGGCCATCACCAGCAACGACGCCAGCCTGCATTCGCTGGGCAGGTGGTGGAAACCGCTGCAGCGCCTCGTCTATGTCTCCGCCATCGCCGCCTTCCTGCACTGGTACCTGATCCGCCAGGACCATTCAGCGCTGTGGCTGCATCTGCTGCCGCTGCTGGCGCTGGAGGCCTACAGGCTGATGCACAACTTCCGGCACCCTGCGGGAATGAAGCACTGACCGAGACGCCGTCATCCCTGCCCCTTCACCTTCGCCGGGCTTGACCCGGCGATCCTTTGTGGTGGCTGAGAAAAAGGATGCCCCGGTCAAGCCGGGGCAAGGTGAATTGGGTTGGAGTGCGAGCGGGGGCGGCGTCCGCCTTCCCTATCGCGCATCGGCCAGGATGATCTCCGCGCCGCGCCAGCCCACCATCATTGCCGGCGCATTGGTGTTGCCCGCGATGAGGTTCGGGAACACCGAGGCATCGCACACCCTAAGCCCCTCGACGCCATGCACGCGCAACTGCGAGTCGACGACCGACGTCGCCTCATCCGGTCCCATCCGGCAGGTGCAGGCGTGGTGATAGACGGTGCCGCTCCTCTGGCGGAAGTCGTTGATCATCGCCTCGTCCGTGTTGACCTCGGGGCCGGGGCGCAGCTCTTCCAGCATCAGCCCCTTCAGCGGTTCCTGAGCCGCGATCCGGCGCAGGAACTTCACCGCCGCAAGCATCTCCTCGACGTCGGAATTGGTGGAATAGGCGTTGAAGGAGATTCGCGGATGCGCCAGCGGATCGGGCGACTTGATCATCACCTCGCCGGTGCTGGTCGGGCGGCAGTTGGAAAGGCCGAGCGACAGTCCGGAGAACGGATCGGGGCTGAGGATGGGCCGCTCGCCCGCCCGTGGGATCAGCGTCGAGAAGGCCTGCATGTAGAGCTGCATGTTGGGCCTCGACATCTCCGGATGGGTGCGGAAGAAGCCGCCGCCCTGGTTGATGGAGAGTGACAGCGGCCCCTTGCGCGTCAGGAGGTACTGCAATCCGGCCTTGAGCTTGCCCCACCAGGGCCGGAGCTCGTCGTTCAGCGTCGGCACGCCCATTCGCCAGGTATAGTTGATGCCATGGTGGTCCTGCATGCGCGCGCCCACATTGTCGTTGCCATGCACCACCGCGATGCCGAGCGACTGCAGCAGCGCCCCCGGCCCGATGCCGGAAAGCTGCAGGAGCTGCGGCGAGTTGATGGCGCCGCCGGCAAGGATCACCTCGCGCCCGCGCGCCTCGAGCTTCATGCCGCGCTGGACATAGGCCACGCCCACGGCGCGCTTGCCGTCGAATAGGATCTTCGTCGCCTGCGCATGGGTCTCGACCAGCAGGTTCTTGCGCTTCATCGCCGGCTTCAGAAAGGCCCGCGCCGCGGAATTCCGGATGCCGTTCTTGATGGTGTACTGGTAGAGGCCAACGCCCTCCTGGCGCTCGCCGTTGAAGTCGGGCGTGAACGGCAGGCCGGCCTTCTCGGTGGCCTCCAGATAGGGCTTGCACAGCGGATGCGCCTGGTCGCCGAGATCGGTGATGGTCAGCGGCCCGCCGCGGCCGCGCAGGGCGGGATCGCCCGCCGCATAGTCCTCGAGCTTGCGGTAGCTGGCCAGCACCTCGTCCCAGCCCCAGCCGACATTGCCGGCGGCGCGCCAGTCCTCGTAGTCCTGCCTGTGGCCGCGGATATAGACCATGGCGTTGATCGAGGACGATCCGCCGAGCAGGCGCCCGCGCGGATAATAGTCGCTCTGGCCGTTGAGCCCCGGGTCGGGCTCGGCCCGGTACATCCAGTTGACCGACTTGTCGTAGAAGGTCTTGCCGTAGCCGAGCGGCATCTGCACGTAGAAGCGCATGTCGCTGCCGCCGGCCTCGAGCAGCAGCACGCGGTGCTTTCCGCTCGCCGTCAGCCGCTCGGCAAGCACCGATCCGGCCGAACCGGAACCCACGATGATGTAATCGAACGTCTCTGCCACAATGCACCGTCACTGGTGAGGATCGCCCGCTTTTGCGCCGGTTCGGGCAATCAAAACAAGTGTTTCCGCCTCACGACAGGTTAGAAATTTTCATCGCCGGGCCGCCGGCCTTCCTGCTAGAAGCGGAGCCATTCCGGGAGGAGCACGCCCCATGAAAGTCAAGGACCTCAAAGTCTTCATCGTCGGCAATCCGCCGCCCTCCTGGGGTGGGCGTTATTTCATCTTCGTCAAGCTGACGACGGACAATGGCATCACCGGCATCGGCGAATGCTATTGCGACACCTTCGGCCCCAAGGCCATGACGGCGATGATCGAGGACACCTTCTACCGCTACGTCGAAGGCATGGACCCGTTCCACCTCGAGAGCATGTGGCGCAAGGTCTATGGATCGGGCTTCTCGATGCGGCCCGACATCTCGCTGATGGGAGTCCTCTCCGGCCTCGAGATCGCGCTGTGGGACATCAAGGGCAAGGCGCTGAACAAGCCGGTCTACGAACTCCTCGGCGGCCGCGTGCACGAGAAGCTGCGCTCCTACACCTACATCTATCCCGATCCCGCCAAGGGCCAGGACTCGTCGATCTTCTGGAATGCCGAACAGTCGGCCGAGCGCGCGGCCTATTACGCGAGCCGCGGCTTCACCGGCATCAAGTTCGATCCGGCCGCACCCTATTCCGCCTTCGACCCGCGCCAGCCCTCGCTCGAGTCGATGGAGCTCTGCGTGAAGTTCTGCAAGCTCATCCGCGAGGCGGTGGGCAGCAAGGCCGATCTCCTCTTCGGCACCCACGGCCAGTTCACCGCATCGGGTGCGATCCGCTTCGCCAAGAAGATCGAGCCCTATGATCCCCTGTGGTTCGAGGAGCCGACGCCGCCGGACAAGCCGGAGGAAATGGCCCTCGTGGCGCGCGGCACGTCGATCCCCATCGCCACCGGCGAGCGGCTGACCACCAAGTACGAGTTCGGCCGCGTGCTCGAAAACCGCGCCGCCTCGATCCTGCAGATGGCGCTCGGCCGCGTCGGCGGCCTCATGGAAGCGAAGAAGATCGCCGGCATGGCCGAGACCTTCTATGCCCAGATCGCACCGCATCTCTATGCCGGTCCGGTCGAGGGCGCGGCCAACATCCACTACGCCGCCTCGCTCCCGAACTTCCTCATCCTCGAGTCGATCGAGGAATGGGGCGGCTTCCATGCCGACCTCCTCAAGAAGCCCATTCTCTGGCAGGACGGCTACGTGATCCCGCCGACCGAGCCCGGCCTCGGCATCGAGCTCGATGAGGCGGTGGCCGAAGCCCACCCCTATGCCGGCACCAGCCTCCACCTCGAAATGACCAATCGTCCCCTGCGCAAGGAAGAATAGTGATGCGTTACGGCTATATCGGACTGGGCAATCTCGGCGGCCACCTGGCGCATTCGCTGGTCAAGAAAGGCTACGACGTCACGGTCTATGACCTCGACCCCAAGCTCGCCGAGCGCCACCTCAAGGATGGCGCCAAGTGGGCCGCAACCCCCGCCGAGCTCGCCTCCAGGGTCGACGTGGTCTTCACCTGCCTGCCCTCGCCCACCGTGTCGGAGAAGGTGCTCACCCAGATCCTCACCACGCTGAAGCCCGGTTCCACCTGGATCGAGAACTCCACCAACGGCCGCGACGAGATGATCCGGCTTGCCGGCATGGCCGAAGCCAAGGGCATCAAGGTGCTGGAAGCACCGGTGACGGGCGGCGTGCACCTCGCGGCGCGCGGCGAGATCACCGTTCTGGTCGGCGGCGACAAGGCGCTGTTCGAAGAGTTCCGCCCGGCGCTCGAGACCATCGGCAGGAAGATCTTCCACATGGGCCCCATCGGCTCGGCGGCGATCATCAAGGTCATCACCAACATGCTGGCCTTCATCCACCTCGTCGCCGATGCGGAAGCGCTGATGCTGGCCAAGCGCGGCGGCCTCGACCTCGCGCAGGCGTGGCACGCCATCACCGCCTCGTCAGGCTCGAGCTTCGTGCACGAGACGGAAGGCCAGCTCATCCTCAACGGCAGCTATGACATCGCCTTCACCATGGACCTCGCCTTGAAGGACTTGGGCTTCGCCATGACCTTCGGCAAGGAATTCGGCGTGCCGCTCGATCTCGCATCGATGACGCAGCAGACCTTCATGAAGGGCAAGGCAGCCTATGGAGGCCAGGCCCAGTCCACCCAGATCGCCAAGCTGCTGGAGGACGTGCTGAACACGGACCTGCGCGCTCCCGGCTTCCCGGCACGCCTCGAATAGGCCCGTCAGTCGCGAACACACGCGAGAAGGCCCCGGAGGCGTTCTGCCTCACGGGGCCCATCCCGCGCGATTGCGCGATCAAGCCTTTCCTTGAAGGATCATTGCCGCATCGGAGCGGCTGCAACGTCAGCGATGGGTGACAAGCCGCCGGGCCTGGACTGCAAGCGCAGCGTGCTCAAACGATATGGTTCTGCGTCGGGGGCATCAGTGTTCGAGACCTCTCGTGTTCTGACACCCTGATGGTGATCCCGGGAGGCTTTCCGGTCAAGTCACGCTTTGGGTCAGCCGCGCTCACCCAATGCCGGCTTTCGCCGCGCTTGATTACAGTTTACACTGGGGAAAGTTTCATTGAGTCGGGCTTCCTCTTCCTTGTGACCTCCCGTGCGTACAGACTGGGGCGGACCTTGCGAAAGGACCGCCCCTTTTTTGTCAGCAATCGATAGCGCCGATCAATCCTCGGAGATGATCCGGTGGATGATGGCGCCCAGCACGCCGCCCACGATGGGCGCGAGCCAGAATACCCAGAGCTGCGCGATGTAAGGGCCACCGGCGAAGATCGCCGTCGCGGTGGAGCGCGCCGGGTTCACCGAGGTGTTGGACACCGGGATCGACACCAGGTGGATCAGCGTCAGCGCCAGGCCGATGGCCAGCGGCGCGAAGCCCTTGGGCGCATTCTTGTGCGTGGTGCCGAGGATGACCACGAGGAACATCGCCGTCATCACGATTTCGCAGGCCACCACGGAGGACAGCGCGTATTTTCCGGGCGACAGGTCGCCGAAGCCGTTGGAGGCGAAGCCGCCCAAATCGACGCCCGGCTTGCCCGTGGCGATGAGATAGAGGATCGCCGCACCGGCGATGCCGCCGAGGATCTGGGAGACCACATAGCCCGGCACGTCGCCCCAGGACATGCGCCCGGCGGTGGCCATGCCGACCGACACGGCAGGGTTGAAATGCGCGCCCGACACGTGGCCCACGGCATAGGCCATGGTCAGCACGGTCAAGCCGAATGCCAGCGCCACGCCGGCGAAGCCGATGCCGAGCTGCGGGAAGGCGGCGGCCAGCACGGCGGAGCCGCAGCCGCCGAACACCAGCCAGAATGTGCCGAAGAATTCGGCAAAATACTTCTTCATGAGTTCAGTTCCCCCATCTGTGAATGTCGCCACCGAACGGACGAATCGGCGGACCCGGCATGGTTACACCCGGAGACCATCCAAGATTGTCCGTTCGGCGCCAATTCCGCAAGGCGGACGGCGGAGGCGAATTGACTTTCCCCACCGGAATCCCTATGTGCGCTGTAATCCAGTGCCCGGGCCTCTTGGCGCAATCCGCCCGCGGCGCACATTCGGACATCAAACCAAAGTCGCCAGAACGGTTTTTACCCCCACATGAATTTCTCCGAGCTCGGACTGAGCCCCAGAACCCTCGAAGCGGTGACCGCCGCGGGTTACTCCACCCCCACCCCCATCCAGGCGGAAGCCATCCCGCCCGCCCTCCAGCGCCGCGACGTGATGGGCCTCGCCCAGACCGGCTCCGGCAAGACGGCGGCCTTCGTGCTGCCCATGCTGTCGCTCCTGGAAAAGGGCCGGGCCCGGGCGCGCATGCCCCGCACCCTCATCCTCGAGCCCACGCGCGAACTGGCCGACCAGGTGCGCGAGGCCTTCGAGACCCTGGGCAAGATGCACAACTACTCGGTGGCGCTCCTCATCGGCGGCGTCGCCTTCGAGCCGCAGGCGCTCAAGATCGACCGCGGTGCGGACGTCGTCATCGCCACCCCGGGACGCCTGCTCGACCATTTCGAACGCGGCAAGCTTCTCCTCACCGGCATCGACATGCTGGTGATCGACGAGGCCGACCGCATGCTCGACATGGGCTTCATCCCCGACATCGAGCGCATCTGCAAGCTCCTGCCCTTCACCCGGCAGACCATGTTCTTCTCCGCCACCATGCCGCCCGAGATCCAGCGGCTCACCACCGCCTTCCTGCACAATCCGGTGCGCGTCGAAGTCTCGCGCCCCTCGTCGACGGCGGAAACCATCACCCAGATGCTGGTCAAGGTGCCGCACGAGCAGAAGGCCAAGCGCGAGGCGCTGCGGCAATTGCTCCGTACCCAGACCAACGTCAAGAACGGCATCATCTTCGCCAACCGCAAGACCACCGTGGCGCTGCTCGAGAAATCCCTCGCCGTCCACGGCTTCAATGTCGGCGCGCTGCATGGCGACATGGACCAGTCGGCCCGCCTCAAGACGCTGGCCGGCTTCCGCAACAACGAGATCACCTTCCTGATCGCATCCGACGTCGCGGCCCGCGGCCTCGACATTCCGGAAGTCTCCCACGTCTTCAACTTCGACGTTCCCACCCATGCGGAGGATTACGTCCACCGCATCGGCCGCACCGGCCGCGCCGGTCGCGAGGGCGCGGCCTTCACGCTGGTGACCAGGGAAGAGGCCAAGCAGTGGAAGGCGATCGAGCAGCTGATCAAGAAGGAAGTGCCCTTCTTCGAACTGAGTGCGGAGGCCGAAGCCGCCATCGAGACCCGCGGTGCGGAGCCTGACCGCCCCCGCCGCGACGGCGGCCGTGGCGAACGTTCGGGCCGCGGCGGCGACCGCCGTGGCCGCGACCGCGACCGCCGCCCGCGCGAGGTGAAGGACCACGGCGAACGCGCCAGCATGGAACCCGCCGTCCGCATCGAACGCCCCGCCCAGGCCGAAGCCCCCGCCCCGCGCGCCGAACCGCAGGAGCGCCCGGAGCGCCCGGAGCGCCAAGAGCGCCCGGAACGTCACGAGCGCAGCGAGCGCGCCGCGCGTCCCGCCCAGCAGCCCCGCCAGGACAAGCCCCCGCGCGAGCGTGAGCCGCGCGGCGAACGCGGCCGCAGCGACCGCCACCCGCAGCGCGACGTCTCCGACGCGCCGGACCACCGCAGCTTCACCGACCAGAACATGCCCGCCTTCCTGATGCGCAGCGTCAAGGCGGAGTAATCGCGTCACCAGATCGACCGATGGCCGGGCCCGCGCCCGGCCATTTGCATTTCCGGGGACCGCGGCCCGGGTCCCGCCGCCCTCCCCCCAACGAGTCCTTCTCCCGTTGCGCAGCAATGGGAGAAGGTGCCCGACAGGGCGGATGAGGGCCTCCCACCACGAGACCCGCCGCCGCAAGAGCCCTCATCCGGCCTTCGGCCACCTTCTCCCATCCTGCGGACGGGAGAAGGGACTGACGCCGGCCAAGCCTCTGCACTGAAACAACATCAACGCCCGCGCCGCCATCCCCTTCTCCCGTCGGCAAAGCCGATGGGAGAAGGTGCCCGACAGGGCGGA
>CAMFKI010000029.1 GCA_945957365.1 uncultured Alphaproteobacteria bacterium
CCGGTGATGCTGGTGCCACCGGTGCGACGGGTGACGCTGGCGCGACGGGTGCCACTGGCGGGGCCGGCGCAACTGGCGAGGCCGGTGCCACGGGCGCGACCGGCGATGCTGGTGCCACCGGTGCGACGGGCGACGCCGGCGCGACCGGTGCGACAGGCGATGTAGGCGCGACGGGTGCCACTGGCGGGGCCGGCGCGACCGGTGCAACTGGCCAGGCCGGTGCCACCGGTAACGCCGGAGCAACAGGTGCGACTGGCGATGCAGGCGCGACGGGTGCGACCGGTGATGCTGGCGCGACCGGTGATACGGGTGATGTCGGCGCGACGGGGGCTACCGGCGATGTTGGTGCGACGGGTGACGCTGGCGCGACGGGGGCCACCGGCGATGCTGGTGCGACCGGTGATGTCGGCGCAACCGGAGCAACCGGAGCAACCGGCGCAACCGGCGCGACCGGTGCGACGGGTGAAACCGGTGCAACGGGCGACACCGGACCGGGCGGCGACATTGGGCCGGCTGGCGACGCCGGTGCGACGGGTGCGACGGGTGACACAGGCGCCACCGGAGCGACCGGTGACACCGGACCGATGGGCCCCGCGGGCGCCATAGGTGCCACGGGCTCCGCAATGGCCGTTATCGCGACGGATCCAACCACCGCCGACGTCCCAATCGACGTGGCCGACGGCGAAGGCTTCGTGGCGGGCCCAGGGACGACAGTGCCCATCTTCGATTACGGTGCGGCCCTCGTGATGCTGGATGCTGAAATCCAGTCCAGTGGTCCGTCGGGTACCTACTGTCAGGTTGGTATCCAGATTCGACCCGCGGGCGGACCCATCACCGAACCGGAGAACTTCAACATGCTGACGCTTCCCGGCGGCGTAGGCACGATGTCGGGCTCGGCCAACATCTACATCTCTGGCCTCGCGTCCGGAGCCTACATCTTCGAGCCGATGTACCGGGCCTTCGACGGCGGCACCTGCCACTTCACCTTCGGCAGGGCCCTCATCGTCCCGCAGAAGTAAGCAGCGCGGCTGCGACGCTTCACGCCATCGACGCCGGCCGGGACATTCACCCGGCCGGCGTTTTCGTGCCGGCGTTCCGCCGTGCCAGCTGCTGGGCGATCACCTCCTGCAGCTGGTCGAGGCGGAAGGGCTTGCGCAGCACCACCGCGTCCTTGCCGGCGATGACCTCGATCGCCTCGGTCTCGGCATAGCCGCTGGCGAAGATCACGGGCAGGTCGGGACGCCTTTCCCACACCAGCCCGGCGAGCTCCGCCCCGTTCATCTCCGGCATGGCGAAGTCGACGATCATCAGGTCGGGCGCTGCCGTTGCCAGCAGCGCCAGTGCGGCGCGCCCGCCATCGGCCTGGTGCACGCGATAGCCCGCATCCTGCAGCGAGGCGGCGAGCATGGCGCGCAGCTGGTGGTCGTCATCGACGATCAGCAGTTCGGCCGCATCTTCCGCCGGGCCCGGCGTGCGCGGTGGCGTCACCTCGCCATTCACCGCCATATGTTCGACCTGCGCCAGCAGGATGCTCACCGTCGTGCCCTCGCCCAGCCGGCTTGCCAGCCGCGCCGTGCCGCCGGCCTGGCGCGCACTGGCATAGACCTGGGCGAGGCCCAGCCCCGTGCCCTTGCCGAGCCCCTTGGTGGTGAAGAACGGCTCGAAGGCGCGCGCCATCACCTCGGGCGTCATGCCGGTTCCGGTATCGGTCACCTCGACCTCGACGTAATCGCCCGGCGCCAGCTCGAAATCCTCGCTCACCCGCAGCGGCCTGGTGGTGATGGTGAGCACACCGTTCGGGCGCATCGCGTCGCGCGCGTTGATCGCCAGGTTGAGGATCGCCATCTCGAGCTGCGTGGCGTCCGCCAGCACCGCGCCATGGCATTCGAGGTTGAACACCAGCTTCGTCGAGGGCCCGAGCGAGCGGGTCAGCAGGTCGCGCATGCCGATCAGCAGATCCGACACCGTGACGGGCTTCAGCTCGATGCGCTGCTCGCGCGAAAATGCGAGAAGCTGCCCGGTGAGCCGCGCGCCGCGCTCGGCGCTCTTCAGCCCGGCTTCGGCCAGCTGACGCACCTGGCGGGGGTCTTCGGCGCGCCGGCAGATCAGTTCGAAGCCCGCCAGTATGGCGCCCAGCAGGTTGTTGAAGTCATGCGCAATACCGCCCGACAGCTGGCCGATCGCCTCCATCTTCTGCACCTGGCGCAGCGCCGCCTCGGCGCGCTCGCGCTCGGCCACCTCGGCATGCAGCTGGTCGATGGCGCGCGACAGGTCGGCGGTCCGCTCGGCCACCTGCGCCTCGAGGCTGGCGTTGAGCTGGGCCAGCGCCGCCTGGCTCTTGTGAAGGGATTCCTCGTCGCGCTTGCGGTCGCTGACGTCGCGATAGAACACCGCGAGGTTCTCGCCCACCGGATAGGCCCGCATGTCGAGCCAGGTGCGGCGGCCGTCGCCCCAGGTGTAATTGTGTTCGATCGCCACCGGCTTGCGCTCATGGATGGCCTTCATCAGCTGCTTGCCGATCTGCGCCGCGGCCTCGGGATGGACCTGCCAGTGCGTCTTGCCGATGAGCGCGCTGCGCGGCCGGTTCTCCAGCCGCAGTGCCTCGGCGTTGAGGTCGAGAAAGCGCAGGTCGCGATCGAGCAGCACGAAGGCCTCGGTCATGTTGTCGAGAACGCCCTGGGCGCGGTCGCGCTCGGCGCGGAGCTCCGCCTCGGCCTCCTCGCGGCGGCGTTCGGCCCGCACCCGTTCGGTGGTCTCGGTGACGATCGCCAGCACTCCCGCCGGCACGCCGCGATCGCCGAGGACCGGCGAATAGTCGAGGTTCATGAACACCTGTTCGGGCCGGCCGTTGCGGTACAGCGTCAGCTCCTGGTCGCGATAGGCCAGCGTCCCGCCGGCAAGCCCCACCCGCATCACGTTGTCGTTGAAGTTGGCGACCTCGGGCCAGCCCTCGCGCACCTTCGAGCCGAGGAGCCGCGGGTGGCGCCCGCCCGCGAACACCGAATAGGCATCGTTGTAGAGCATGGTGCCGTCCTCGCCCCACAGCATGACGATGCCCACCGGCGACAGCACCACCGTGGCGACCAGGGTCTTGAGGCTGGCCGGCCAGGCTTCGATGGGCCCCAGCGGCGTCTTCGACCAGTCCATGCGTGCAATGAGCCGCGCCGTCTCGCTGTCGAGTTTCAGAAGGGTCTCGGCAAAACTCACTCTCTCGGTGATCACGTATCTCGTCCTGGGCAGCCTCATGACATCGGCAAGGCACGTCGAACCCGGGGCGCAGCAGGTCGACCGCCACCAATAGGGAAGATTTTTTCCGATTTCCACGTCCTGCCCACAACCTGCAATCCACCGTGAATTGCCATCTTCGCCCGTCGCGTGCCGCGCAAGGCGCAGGCCTTCTGCCAAATGGCCGGCACTGGTCCCCGACAGCGCGTCGGCTATAAGGGTCAGCCATCCTCACCCTGCCGGGTCATGTTCACATCCGAAGCCTTCGCCCTCGCGGCTGCCCTCTGCATCGCCTTGAGCTCGATGTTCCTCGCCGAACTGAAGGGCCGCGTGCCGCTGTTCCAGCTGGCGCGCTGGCAGATGCTCGCCGCCTTCGCCATGACCGGGGCGGTCTCGCTGGCGCTGGGTGGCTGGCGCAGCGTCGGTCCGGTCCAGGCCGGACAGCTCGCCGCCTCCAGCCTCGCCGGCATCGCCATCGCCAGCACCACCTATTTCGCCACCATCTATGCGGTGGGGCCGCGCATCACCGCGCTGCTGTTCTCGCTCACCGCACCCTTCGCCCTGGCGCTCGGCTTCGTGGTGTTCGGTGAGACGATCACGGCCAGGCAGGGTGCCGGAGTCGTGCTTGTCCTCTGCGGCATCGTGCTCGCCGTTGGCTTTCCCGAACGGCGCCCGGCGGGGCCTGAGAAGGCCCCCGCATCGGCGCCGAACTTCGCCTTCGGCTTCTGGCCGGGCATTGGCCTCGGCATCGTCACGGCGCTGGGCCAGGCGGTGGGCAGCCTGCTCGCCCGGCCCGCCATGGCGGCAGGCGTCGAACCCTTCACCGCCATGGCGCTGCGCTCCGGCGTGGCGGCGATCATCTTCATCATCCTGTCGCTCAGCCCGCTCGGCAGGAGCGCGCGCCAGCCCATCGCGCCCGGCGCACTGGCGCTGGTCGTCGCCTCCGCCTTCGTCGGAACCGCACTCGGCATGTCGCTTCTCATGGCGGCGCTGCACGCCGGCAATGTGGGCATCGTGTCGACGCTGTCCTCGATGACCCCCGTCCTCATCCTGCCCATGGTGTGGATCCGCAGCGGCCGGCGGCCCCGCGCGGCGGCCTGGGCGGGCGCCGTCCTCGCCATTGCCGGCACCGCGCTGATCAGCCTGCACTGAGGCCCGCCCTTGCCGCCCGGCGCCTGCCGCGTATGATCGCCATTCACCCTTTCGATCCGATGGCGTTGGGCCATCCTGCAAGAGGTCTGACATGCCGCACTGGAGCCAGCGCTTTTCCCTCGAGGGCCGCCGCGCCCTGGTGACGGGAGCCACCAAGGGCATCGGCTTCGAAACCTGTCGTGTCCTCGCCGATGCGGGGGCCGACATTGCCGCGGTGGGGCGCGATGCCGCGGGGCTCGAACAGGTCCGCCGCGAAGTCGAGGCGCTGGGCCGCAGCTGTGTCGCGATCGCCGCCGATCTGGCCACCGTGGAAGGCCCTCGTCACGCCGCCGCCGAAGCTCTGGCGGCCTTCGGCACCATCGACATCCTGGTCAACAACGCCGGGGTCACGACGCTGAAGTCGATCATCGACACCCCGCCCGATGACTGGGACTGGGTCAACAACGTCAATCTGCGCGCGCCCTATCTCCTCGCCCAGGCGCTGGTGCCCGGCATGATCCGCCAGCGCCGCGGCAAGGTCATCAACATTTCATCGCAGTCGGGCGTCGTGGCGCTCGACGATCACGGCGCCTATGGCGCCTCCAAGGGCGGCCTCAACATGCTCACCCGCGTGATGGCGGTGGAATGGGCGAAGCACAACATTCAGTCCAACTCGGTGTGCCCCACCGTCATCCTCACGCCCATGGGCGAAATGGTGTGGGGCGATCCCGCCAAGGGCGACCCGATGAAGGCCAAGATCCCGGCGGGCCGCTTCGGCCGCACCACCGAGGTGGCGGACCTCATCCTGTTCCTCGCATCCTCCGCCTCCGACATGATCTGCGGCCAGACCATCCTGCTCGACGGCGGCTTCACCGCGCAGTGAGGACTGCCCACGCGCAGCGCGGCGGCATCCGGGGATGCCGCCGCGCCACGCTTCGTTCAGCGTCTCGGGGGACTAGGCTTTCCGCAGATAGGGAATCGTGCCAGCCAGGTCGGTGTCGTCGATCAGCTGGAAGCGGCTGTTGCTGCCGCTCCGCCGTGACATGACGAGCGGCGTATAATCCGGATCGTTGACGAAGGCCTGTGCGGCAGCCATCGACGGGAACTCCATCAGGGCAATCAGCGTGGTGGCCAGCGGCGTTCCTTCGAGTGTTTTCACGTTGCCGCTGCGCGAAAGATACTTGCCACCGTGCTTGTGCACGAAGTCATGGGCCTGCGCGGCATAGGCCGGCACCCATCTGTTGTCGGTAATCTCGATGTCGGCGATGACATAGGCGACCATCTTCATTTCTCCATCATAGTTTGCTGTTGCGGGATCATCCCGCAATCAGGTCGGTTGCTGCGGCGCCGGCTGGCGCCTCAGTGGGAATCGCGTGCCGGGCGCGGCGGGCGGGCTTTCGCCACCCGTTCGATGTCGGAGCGTGAAATCCCCATGTCCTTCAGCATGCGGTCGTCGAGCGCGTGGAGCAGGCGGCGGTCCCGCCACGACCGTGCCACGCGTTCCGCGGCAGCGAAGACGTCTTCGATGCGCGCTGAGACGAAGGACAGGGACCAGGCCATCCAGCCTGGCAGGATTGCGTGTCGGGGCAGGGAACTCACGGTGCGTCTCCTTGTGGCGAGGTGTCAGTGCTGGCCGGACGGCATCCGGTCACAGCTGACATTGGGGTTGTTGTCCGCGAAGGTTCCCGCCGGATTGGCCTTCCACGCCCACACATGGAGTTCGTAGAACTGCGCGAGGCCGTAGCGGTTGGGTTCCGTCGTGATGTTGAACAGCTGTCCGTCCAGCGCTGCGGGGCCCTTGAGGGCGATGTATTCGACGGCCACAAGCGCCATGTGCCCGTCGGCCATCGGCTCGTACATCACGGCTTCCGGGTGATCGATCTCGATCACGCCGTCCTTGAGGTACTTGCTGCTGACGTAGTGCACGCCCATGGCGCCGCCCTGCAGGCCGCTGGCGCAGGGAATGGGCGCGTAGCCCTCGGCAACGGCCACCGCAACGTCCTTGAACCGGTCATTGACCGCACGCACGTGGTTGACGAGGGGAGAGGCCGGCATCGCCGTGGCCATGGCCGGCGCAACGGCGGCGAACATGGACAGCAGTATGGCGGAATGTCTGAGAGTTGATTGTCGCAAGAGTGTCGTCTCCAGTCTGATACGTTATCGAGTGTAAGTAACCGTCGAAGCGGTCGTCTGGTTACGCAGGTCATCCGGCAATATTCCGTGCTGTGCAGAAATTTCGTCGACTGTGTGTGCCCTTTGACGGATCGGAGCATGACATGGCTCTCTGCCTCACGGCGTGATCGCACGTCCTGCTCCGATCCGATTTCAAGAGTGCAAAGAGATCATATTCGCCGGACATTCTGTGAAAGACGAAGTTGCCACGGCGAGAGAGGAAGCGCGACCATCCGTGTTCCGGAAGGTGGCTCCGCGAAGCCCTCCGTCATCCCGAGGCAGACCTGATCATGCAGTCTCCCGGTTCTATCTGGTGCGGCTGCGGAAAACCTAATGAACGAACGAAAATGGTGGTTGCTTATCTCGCGGCGGCTCGCCGGGCTTGCCGCCCACCATGATGACGGACGTGATGTGGTCGAGCGGGCAGATGGAGAAGGGCGAGATGGCGTCCAGCTTGTCGGCGGTGAGCAGCGTCACCACTTCGGCGGAGCGGCTGACGATCTCGCGCTTGATCTCGGCCTCCTCGAAGCAGCCCGTGGTGGCGCCCTCCACCTCGTGAAGGGCGGTCACGCCGAGAAAAAAGAGATCGAAGCGCATGCGGGAAATCGCCTCCACCGCCTTGGCGCCGACGCACACCATCGAATGACGGAGCAGCGATCCTCCGATCACGATGAGATCGACCGCGGCATGGTGCTCGAGTGCGGCGGCAATCTGCGGGCTGTGGGTCACCACCGTCGCCTTGAGGTTCAGCGGCAGCTGCTTGACGAGTTCGAGGTTGGTAGTGCCGCCGTCGATGAAGACCATCTGCTCCGTCTCCACCAGCTCGGCCCCGGCCCGGCCGAGGATCTGCTTGTCGCCGCCGGCAAGGGTGCGGCGCACGTCGAGATTGGCCACGGTGGGCGAGGCCGGCATGGCGCCGCCATGCACCCGCGTGAGCAGCCCTTCGCCCGCCAGCTCCCGCAGGTCGCGCCGGATGGTGTCCTCCGAAACGTCGAGTTCGAAGCTCAGGTCCTTGGCGACGAGCCTGCCGTCACGGCGGAGCCGGTCGAGAAGAAGCTGCTTTCGTTCCTGGGTGAGCATTGCATGATCCTGCGGTATCTTGCACGATAATGCACGATCTGATATGTGGGGTCAAGTCAGGAGAACGAGATGACCAAACCGATGATGATCCTCATAGCCGGCCCCTACCGCTCCGGGACGGGCGACGATCCCGTGAAAATGGCCGAGAACCTCCGCCGGCTGGAGCGCATGTCCTGGCCCATATTCCAGAAGGGCCATGTTCCGATGATCGGGGAGTGGGCGGCGCTTCCGGTCTGGACCGCCGCCGGCGGCCAGCGCGTGGGCGACGAGCTCTACGAGCACATCCTTCATCCCACCGCCGGCCGGCTGCTGCAGCACTGCGACGCCGTCCTGCGCCTGCCCGGAGACTCGAAGGGCGCGGACAACGACGTCGCAATCGCCACCGCCCGCGGCATCCCGGTCTATCGCAGCATCGAGGAGGTGCCGGATATTTCCGGCGTGACGGGCAGTGCTGCGGCGCCGGTTCATCCGCCGGTGTAACCGCCCCTGCCGGGGCCCGAACGACGCGGTTGGCCTACTTGACCAGTCCCATCGTCGGCAGGACGGGGTCGGTTACCCGATACTCTTCCAGTTCGATGTGCGGCTGGTGCTCGTGAAACAAGCGCTCGAAACGTTCGTTGTATTCTCTCTCGGCTTCCTTGAGGGAAATACCGCCGATGTCGGGTCGGATGCCGGGCTGGTTCTTGATGGCGGAATCGACAGCGGCATTCGCGGCTTGCACGGCCTTGATGCCATCAAGTACGCCGATGAAGTAGCATGCCGCCATTTCGCTGTTCAGCACGAGAGCGGGCAGTTCGTGCGGGTCGTCGGGAGCATTGTATCCATCGATGAACCCCGTCGCCCACCAGTCCGCAGCGCTTGACGGCGCAGATTTGGGGTTCCCGAAAATCGTGATCTCCGGCAGTGTCTCGGCCATGATGTCCTCCCGCTCAGCTGAATGAATTGCATCCGTTCGGTCAATCGACCGGCGTGTGACCGTTAGCTCGTTGTCATCGTCACTCTTACTGCTGAGCCTTGAAGCACAGTTGCACCTGGCAAAGGCGACTGCGCTTGAACGACGCCATAGTTGAACCAGTCCTTGGTGCTGGTGATCAACGTCGTTTCCTTGAGCAGTTTGTAGCTTGCAATGGAGTTGGCCAGCACCAGGGTGAGGCCAGCGGCTGAGCAAGTGGTGGTTGCTGAAATGAAGTCAATTCCCGTCAGGTCTGGCACCTGGACATATCCCCTGGGAATGGCAGACGAGAACTGGCTCCGGGTAAACTGCGGAGGAACGTCGGGGGGAACAGCCACATAGACGGCGGGGGTTTGCATTTCACCCCGGGCGACCTTGATGGCGTGCGAGATAAGCCGGTTCAAGGAGCTGCGATAGCCTTCCCGCATTTGAGCGAGGTCCGACGCGGAGGGGAGGTTGTCGAAGATCAGCTTGCCTTCATCGCTCATAGCTAGTTCGACGTCCGCGATAAATCCCAGAAGCCGTCGCTTTTGCGCCAAGCAGTCCTGAAGGACGATGCGACGGTCCTCGGATTCTTCTTCCGTCGGCAGCGGCAGCGGAATTGTATTGTAGGCGGCCATCTCCGCCTCGTAACCCACGGGATTCTTAAGAACGATTGCCGGAAACTCGCTCAGTTTTTCAAGGACCTTTGCAGAGTCACTGCCGGTGAACTTGAGGTCGGAACCCTGTCCTCCCGCCTGATACATGAAAACCGAAACGGACGTCCGGCCCGAGGTCTCCTGGATTGCCCGGTCGAACGACGCGCGAAAATCGCCACTGGCCGCCAGGCCGTTGAAGGCCGCGTGCAACGTTGCGGAGATCTTCGTTTGATGTTCCTGGCTCACGGACGTGACGCGGGAGACCACGCTGAACTCACCTCCTGTCCGCAGAGCCCTCACGAACATGTCGCCGAAGGCGGTGCGGAACGTCTTTTCACCGTTGGCTTGCTTCAGGATCGCATCCGCTGCGGCTGTGAGCTTGAAGTCCTTTCCATATGAGATTGCATTCTGGACTTCGCATCTCCCAACGACGAAGGTCGAGTAGGAATTGACTGAGTTGCTGCTTGCGAAATTGAATTTCGCATCTCCGGAAAACAGACCATATCTGGCGTCCACGGATGCCGATATGCCGAGGCTCTCCATCAGGCTGTCCTGGGTTGAAACCATGTCGAACTGACTGGTGACAGCCTGACCCGCCGGAAACGTCTTGGCGATCTCGCTCACGCTCAAGGCGGTGCCAACACTCTCCGTGGTTTTGGGATTGTATCCCTGGCCGATCTGCTGACCGTCGTAAGGAACTCTGAGAACCTGGGGCATTGCCATTTCCTTCCTGAGAAAACAGGCTCGTCTCGATCCAAGGAAAGTCAGAGCATGACACGAACGATCGTGGTGCAGCTCTTCGAAGGCGTCGTCATCAGTAGCGTTCCATCGCTCTTCGAACAAGCTGGCAACAATACGAGCGTTGCCGATCCCGATGATTTCTGAAGTGCGTTGATCGGTGGATCAAACGTCGCAACGTCCGCTATCGCAAGTGTGCGAAGGACATCCGTTGGTTCATGTCCAGTTGCAGGCCGTTTCACCGCTGCGATCATTCGCAGCGACGCCGCGTGGGACGTCACCCTGTCGATGATGACGTTTGGATGCGTCACTCAAGCTTGAGGACCACCCTTCCAATGATCCGTCCTCCACGCATCTCATCTAGTATGGCGTTGATGTCCTCCAATTGTGCTGTGCGGATCGTTGCCTTGACCAAACCATTGGTGGCGAATGCGACCGCCTCATTCAAGTCCTGGCGCGTGCCCACGTTGGAGCCTCGCACTGAGAGCTCCCAGTTGGTTATGGCCGAGATCGAAGCACGGATCTCATCCGACTTCCCGCCGGGAAGGCCAATGTAGGCGACCGTGCCACCGGGCCTGAGCATCAGTACTGCCTGTTCGAATGCCTTGCTTGCAACAGCGGTGACGACTGCCGCATGGGTGCCGCCGATCCGCTCCTGGATCGCCACGACCGGATCGGACTCCGCACCGTTCACCACGATCTCGGCGCCGAGCGACTTGGCCAGCTCCAGTTTGTCGTTCGAGACATCGACCGCCGCCACGCGCAGCCCCATGGCTCGCGCATATTGTATGGCAATGTGACCAAGGCCACCGATGCCGACAATCGCCACCCACTGGCCGGGTCTGGCACCGGTGCGCTTCAATCCGCGATAAGTGGTGACACCGGCGCACAAGATGGGCGCCATGGCGTAGGGGTCAGTGCCGTCGGGCAAGCGCCCGACATAGGCGGCGGGAGCCACGAGATATTCGGCATAGCCGCCCGGCTTGGTATAGCCAGTGGCCTCGGCGGACTTGCAGATCGTCTCCATGCCGGCGAGGCAGAACTCGCATTGGCCGCAGGAGGAATACATCCACGGCACGCCCACCTGATCGCCCACCGCAAAGCCGGTGACGCCAGGCCCGATCTTCGCCACCTTCCCCGCAACCTCGTGGCCGGGGATTAGCGGGATCATCGGCGGGGGGGTCCAGTCGCCGTCAACGGCATGTAGGTCGCTATGGCACACCCCGCAGGCGGCTACCTTGATGAGGAGGTCGCCATGGCCAGGTTCGGGCACCGGCACTCGCTCGATCTTCAGCGGCGTTCTCATTTCATGGAGCACGGCGGCCTTCATCGTTTGCGTCATGGTCATTCCTCGATTGCAATCATGGCACGAGGATAGATTTCGGCCCCCAGATGTGGCCATATCCCCAAAGGATGATGACCCACACCGCCCCGAAGCTGCGCCTGCTCGAACAGTGGAGCCGTGCTGTTGCCGAGATCACTGCGGCGCAACGGGGGACTGACTTCGTTCCCGCCCTGCTGACGAGCGTCAAGCGCCTCGTCGACTTTGATTTCGTGATGGTGTTCGCCTATGCGGGCACGGCACGGCCGCTCACGCTGGCCGATACACTTGACGCCCAGCACCACCGCATCATCGCCGAGGATTATGCTGACGGGCCCTTCTTGCTCGATCCGTTCTTTCGTCTCGTTGAGGAGGGTCGCAAGACCGGCTGCTATCGCCTGCACGATATCGCCCCCGATCATTTTCGCCGGAGCGAATACTTCCGCATCCACTACGGCCGTACCGGTATCGGGGAAGAGATCGGCGTGTTCTTCGGCATGGAGGATGGGCTCACTGGCGTAACCTCCTTCGGACGCTGGGATACTTCGCCGCCCATCACGCGCTCCGACCTCGATATGCTCCGCGCGCTTGACCCCGCCATCGGCGCATTCTGCGCGGAACACTGGTCCAATCTTCACGCCCGGCGCGAAGCTTCACCGCCGCGAGCAGCCCACCCGGAATTCGAACGCTTGACGCTGCGCGAACGCGAAATCGTCACGATGGTACTGCGCGGTCACTCGACCGAGTCCATCGCCATGCAGCTCTCGATCAGCCCCGGTACAGTGAAGATTCACCGCAAGAACATCTACCGCAAGCTGAGGGTCTCGACCCAGGCGGAGCTTTTCGCCGCCTTCATGGGCCTCGGCGCCGAAACCTATTCCCCCGGGGATATGGTCGAAGCCGTGCAAATCCCACAGCATCGCCGCCAATCAAAATAACTGGAGGAAAATTCCCATGTCGAAGTACTGGTACAGCGACCTGCCGCAATATTATCAGCGCCAAATCAAGGCAATGGGCCTTGACGAGGCCGGCATGAACCGCCGCCGCCTGCTGAAGGGCATGGCCGGAGCCGCAGGCGTCGCGATGCTGGGCAGCCTCAGCAGTCGCCAGGCGCAGGCCGCCACACAGATGACTTACATGTGCTGGGAAGGCTACAACGACCCGCGCATCATCGATCCCTTCAACAAGGCCAACGACACCGACATCAGCTTCGACTTGATCGTCGACAGCCCCGGCGGCTTTGCCAAACTTCAGGCCGGAGCGTCGCGGGAAGTCGACATCGTATCGAGCGACATGCCGTGGATCACCCGCATGGGCCCGGCGGGGCTCGCAATGGAGTTGAATCCCGATGACTATACGGCGGTCTACGCCGATTTCTACGACCAGTTCAAACCACCCTTCGAGCCCTTGATGAACGAGGGCAAGACGATCGGTATTGCCACGCGTTGGGGCTGGGTCGGCCCCTGCGTGAACACCGATGTTACCAAGCCCGAGGTGTGGAAGACCTACGATCCGGTCTTCGACCCCGCCAACAAGGACAAGATCTGCGTGATGGATTGGGGCGACTGGCCCATCCTGCCGATGGCGCTCCATGCCGGCATCAACCCCTACGAGCAGCTGGACGATAAGCAGCTCAACGAAGTGCGCTTGGTTCTCCGCGCCATGTTCAAGAACACTCGCACCCTGGTGGGCGACCTGACGCAGGCGCAGAAGGGTTTGCTCGACGGTTCGCTGCTGGGCTGCATTGGCGCCGGATCCTATCTCACTTCGGCGGTGCGCAAGCAGGGCCACAAGAACATCCTCGCCGTGGTGCCGGAGCCCAAGAACGGGTTGAAGCAGGGTATCATCTGGGTGGAGGCCACCGCCGTACTCAAGGAGACGGACCAGCCGGAGTTGTCGCAGAAGCTGCTCAAGCACGTCGTTTCCAAGGATGCGGCACACATCCTCGCGCTGCTCGATTCCACCTGCAACGTGGTCACCAACAAGGCTGTCGAATCCGTCTTCACGCCGGAGGAGAAAGACATACTGCAGATGGACTACATGTGGCACGCCTACGACAACTCGCAGATGCACCGCATCGCGCCGAACATCGACGACATGCTGGCGATCTGGCAGGAAGAGCTCGCCGCCGCGAAATGATACCTTGACGAGCTGGGCATGCGGAAGCATGCCCAGTTGCAATTCTTCTTCGGGACCACATGACCGCCGCACCAATTCTCTCGATCACCGATGTCCACAAGTCCTACGGCACCTATCCGGCGCTGAAGGGGGTGTCGCTCGATGTGCGACAGGGTGAATTCATCGCCCTCGTCGGTCCCTCCGGATGCGGCAAGACAACGCTCCTGAAGCAGATCGCTGGCTTCGAGGATGCAACCTCAGGAACGATCCGCATCGAGGGGCAGGACATGGCGGGTGTTCCCGCAGCCCAGCGTCCCACCTCGATGGTATTCCAGAAGCTGGCGCTGTTCCCCCACATGACGGTGGCGCAGAATATCGGATTCCCGCTAAAGCTCCGCAAGGACGACTCGAAGACGATCGCCACCAAGGTGGACGAGATGATCCGCCTGATGGAGCTGAAGCCCGAATACCTGAAGCGCTACCCGCGAGCGCTGTCGGGCGGCGAGCAGCAGCGCGTGGCGCTGGCGCGCTCGATGATCTCCTCGCCCAAGCTCCTGCTACTCGATGAGCCGCTCTCGGCCCTCGACGTCAAGCTCAAGAAGGTGCTGCAGGCGGAACTGAAGCGTCTGCACCGCTCCGTTGGAGTTACCTTTGTGCACGTGACGCACGACCTCGAAGAGGCGATGATGCTGGCGGATCGGATTTGTGTCATGCGCGCTGGCCATATCCTGCAGCTTGGCGAGCCGGCCGACATCTATTATCGACCGGCGGACCCCTTCGTCGCCGGCTTTATCGGCGAGACGAACCTGATCCCCATCAGCCTCACTGGCCGCAGCGCAAATGAGGTGAGCTACAACAGTGGCGAGATCGTCGACTCCGAAGGAAAGCTCCCCGCCACGCTTGTCGACGACGACGTGGGGCAGGGCACCGCCCTCATGAATGTACGACCTGAATTGATCCGCAGGTGCGACCGCGACGCGGCGGTGGATTGCAAACTTCCCGCCACGGTCACCGAACTCTTCACCAAGGGTGGTACGGTGCAGTATCGTGCGCGCACGCCACAAGGCCAGGAGCTCGCCATCGAGATCCAGGGCACCTCGCACCTTCCCATGCAACTCGGCGAGGACGTATGGCTCGGCTGGGCCAAGAAGGACATCTGGGTCTTGAAGCCGGGCGAGGCGTGAGTCATGGAGATGGAAGTCTCCCGCAGCTGGCGTGACCCGGAACTCTGGGTGAAGGCCCTGCCCAGCGTGGTGCTGCAGACCACCTGCTTCTTGGCACCCCTGGTGATGACCTTCATCCTCACCTTCCAGAAGACGCAGAATTTCCAGCTCACCTGGGTGTGGAACCTCGCCACCTGGACCGACGTGTTCTCCAAGCCGCACTACTGGACCATCCTCGGCCATACGCTGTTCATGGCACTGGCCTGCGTCGTCGTCTGCATCGTCGTCGCCTTTCCCATCGCCTATGGGCTGGCCACCCGCTTCAAGCGCCTCGACAGCGAGATCAAGGTGCTCATCACCTTCGCCTTCATCACCGACGCGACGCTGAAGACCTTCGGCTGGGTGCTGTTCCTCGACAAGAAGGGTGCCGCCAACTACCTCCTCGCCCAGCTCGGCTTCCCGCCGGACACGGTGGCCTTCCTGTTCACCGACTGGGCGACGCTCTTGGGCATGGTCTACAACCTGCTGCCCTTCGCCATCTTCACCATCTACCTCTCGATCGACAACATCGACCGCTCGCTCATCCTCGCCGCCTATGATGCAGGCGCCGGCAAGTTCCGCGCCTTCTGGGAGGTGACGCTACCCCTGTCGCGCCCCGGAATCTGGGCCGGCAGCGTGCTGATCTTCCTCCTCGGCGTTGGTGTCTTCCTCGAGCCAAAGGTGCTGGGTGGCGGCAAGTCACCGATGTCGGCGGAACTCATCCGCCAGACCTTTGAGACGCGCGTCAACTGGCCCTTGGGCGCCGCGCTCACGCTGGTCCTGATGATTGTTGCCATCTTCGCCGTGTTGCTGTTCAGTCGGGTATTCGGCATGCGCGGGGTACAGGCATGAACCCTCGCTTCGAGAGTGCGCTGGCGAATGTCATCCTCTACGGATCGATGGCGGCGGTGCTCGTCTTCTTCTATGTGCCGATTTTTACGCTCATTGCCTTTTCTTTCCAGGAGGGCCGCTTTCTCACGCTGCCCTTCGACGGAGTTTCCTTCAAGTGGTATGGCGCGCTGTTCCAGTCGGGACCGGCGTTGTCCGCACTGTTGAACTCCACCGTCATCGCGACTGTTGCGACACTGGTGGCCACCACCATCGGTTCAATGGCGGCCATCGTCGCAGTACGCTACCGGTTCAAGGGCAGGCGCGCCTTTCAAGGTCTTGCAGGAGCTCCGCTTGCCTTCCCGCAGCTCCTTCTCGGGATCATATTGCTGCTTTGGTTCTCGGTGCTCGGCCGCTGGTTCGGTTTCAATACCGGGGTTGTGACGGCGATCATCGGCCATATCGTCTACATCGCGCCCTTCGTCATGGTCATCGTGGCCGTACAGGTTTACAACTTCGACCCGGTGCTGGAGGACGCCGCTCGCGACTGCGGCGCCACTGGTTGGGAGGTCTACCGCCACGTGACGATCCCGCTATTGTGGCCCGGCATCTTCTCGGCGGCGATCTTTGCCTTCCTTCTCAGCTGGGGCAACTTCTACATCACCTACAGCCTCGCTGGTTCCACGCGTACCATTCCCACCTTCATATTCTCAGGAATTGCGGTGGGATCGTCTCCATTGTATCCGGCAATAGCGACGGTGGTGTTCATCCCTGGCATCCTGCTGGTGATCCTGGCCAACCGCTTTCGGCTCCGCGCGACGGCAGCCTAGCGGACAGTCCGAACAGCAGCGTCTGTCTCCCTTCCTTCCGCTGTAGTAGGGCCTCGTGTCGAATTTTGAATATGGCTGTTTGACATTTCAACGCCCGGCGAGCGCCTTGTGATGAAGCAACTGCGCTCGCAAGTGGACCCTACGCAAATTGCCGATGGTGTGCGCTCACGAGGTGTCGACAACATGGATGTGCCGGATCACCATCGGGCTGACCTTCAGCGGATTGGCATCGGGAGTGACCAGATCGGCGAGCTTGCCTGCTTCAGGCCCTCCTTTCCTGGCTTCCTCGCCATACTGTTCTGCGGCCTACACCGTCATGGCATGCCGCTAACGCAACTTGCGGACCTGTGGACCAGCAAGGATGGAGGATATGAAATCCGGCACCTGAATGCCCCTTTCAACTGCGGTGTCCATCGCAGCTTCTGAGGCACGGATGGAATCGAGTTGCAAAACGACATCGGCTGCGCGGGAAAGCGGTATGACCACGACGCCATCATTGTCCGCCACAAGGATGTCACCGGCTTCGACCGAGACACCCCCAAGGACGACAGGCAAACCCACCGTGCCGGGCCCGTTCCGCGCTGGAGAGTTGGGCGTGAGTCCTGCGCAGAACAGCGGAACGCCTACGGCAAGGCAACCTGAATGGTCCCGCGCGAGCCCATCGGTCACCAAAGCCACGATGCCGCGGTTTCGCGCCATTCCGAGAAGCAGATCTCCGACCACGGCTGTTCCTGTGAAGGCGTCCGTTGCGGCAACCAGGATGTCACCGGGGCGGGCCTCGCTCAGCGCCGCGAACAGCGCCAAATTGTCGGCAGGTCCGCAGTGGCATGTCATCGCGGTGCCAACAACGGTCTTCGACACGGGGCTCAGCGGCTTGATGCGGTAGTCCACTGCGCCACGACCGTTCATTGCATCGGCCACGAAGCCCGTCGGAACCCCGGCGAGCGCGGTGAGATGCTGTGGGGCGGGGCGGTGAAAATCGCTGCGCATCGTCAAGAGCGGCGGTTCTTCGATCATGCAGGTACTCCCCTCATTTGCGGCGGACCAGAAGGTCCGGGCCGATGTCGGTGATGCGGGAGATCCCGCAAAGGCCCATGACCCGGTCGATCTCGCGGCGATAGATCTCCAGCACATGCGCCACGCCTTGTTCTCCTGCGACCGCGAGCCCCCAGAGTTGGGGCCTGCCGATGAGGCAGGCACGCGCACCCATTGCCAGCGCCTTCACCACATCCGCCCCGCGCCGCACGCCGCCATCGAACAGGAGTTCGACGTTCTCCGGCACGGCATCGCGGATGCGCGGCAGAATGTCGAAGGATGCGACGGCGCCATCCAGCTGGCGGCCGCCATGGTTGGAGACGATGAGGCCGTCGACCCCGTGCTTGGCCGCCCTCTCGGCCTCTGCCGGGCTCAGCACGCCTTTGAGGATCAATGGGCCCTTCCACATCATGCGCAGCTGATCCACGTCCGCCCAGCTCATGGCGGGGTCGAGCAGCGAGGGCATGCGGCCAGCCAGCTTCGCGATCCCGGCGCTGTCGCCCGGCTTCACGTAGTTGCCAAAAGTGATATGGCGAAGGTGGCCGCGCATGCGCCATAGCCAGGGCAACCTGCCTGCCAGTCCCATCATGCTGCGCAAGTCGGGGCGTGGCGGAATGCTGAAGCCATTGCGGATGTCGCGCTCGCGGCTGCCGAGGATCTGGTTGTCGATGGTCAGCACCAGGGCGCCATATCCCGCCGCTGCCGCACGCTCGACGAGCTCGCGCGTGAAACCCCGGTCACGATAGATGAAGACCTGCATCCAGCGCGGTGTGACCCTTGTCTCCGCCAGAGCTTCCAGCGTGCAAACGGAGCCGTGGCTGAGGCAATAGGCGGTTCCGGCCCTGTGGGCGGCGCGTGCCGCGCAGACTTCGCCGTCGGGCCAGAGCAGGCCGGCCAATCCGGTGGGTCCGATGATCACCGGCAGGTTCAGCGTGCCTCCGAAGAGGGTGATGGAGAGATCGCGTGTGGGAGCACCGCGGAGCGGCTGCGGCAGGAAGTCGACATCGTCGAAGGCAAGCTCGTTGCGCCGCAGCGTTCGCTCGTCTTCGGCTCCGCCATCGGCAAAATCGAACACCGGGCGGGGCAGGGCGGCTTGTGCGAGCAGCCGCATCGCAGCGATACTGCAACCATCGCGTATCCATCCGGGGGGTGTGGCGTTCATCCGTGCCCTGCGACCGTCCGTGCAGCAAAGTGAAGCACACCGGTCAGGGCCCGGCAATCCTTCGGGCATTCCGCCGCCAAGCCAATCATGCCATGCTCTCCCACCGGAGGATCAGCCATGGCCGCAACACCGACAATCGAACAATTCATCTCCGAGTGGGTCGCAGCGTTCAATGCCCATGATCTCGACCGGCACATGGCGCTCTACAGGCCGGATGCCATGCTCTTCGGTGCGGTCGATGACCTGCAGGACGGGCGCGAGGCGGTGCGCAGCTATTTCGCGGCGCGTGGCAAGGACGTTCGCGTGGCCAGTTTTCCGCCCCCGAAGGTACGCTGCATCGGTGATGACGTCGCGGTGACAGCGGGCCATGTCGATTTCGCCGATGGCGACGAACCCATGCCCTATCGCCTGAGCTGGACCCTGGTGCGGGAGAAGGGTGACTGGAAGATCGCCCAGCATCATGGCTCACCGCGCCGGGGGTGACCCCCCTTCGCCTGGCGACGTTCGGGAGCACGGCTCGCAGTGCTTTCCCGCGCCCTGATCTCGTAGCCGAGGTTCACTGTCTTTCGGCGCAGAGGTGCGCGTGTTTCGAGCATCTCGAGCACCGACCGGGCCGCCAGCGTGCCGAGTTCTTGCCGGCGCGTGGCGACGGATGACAGGGACGGCGAGGCGCAGGCGGCGAATTCGAGGTCATGGAACCCGAGGATGGCCACGTCCTCCGGAACCTTCAGTCCGAGGCGCCGGCACTCTTGCATCGCCCCCAAAGCGAGATTGTCATCGATGCAGAAGAGGGCCTCGGGAACGCGCTTGCGTTCGTGGAGCGAGGCCATGAGTTGCGCGCCCAGTGCGATGGTGCTCGGGCACGGCAGCGACATTGCGAGCTGCTCGCCGTCGAGGCCGCGTTCCGCCATCGCCTTGCTGAAGCCCGCGAGCCGTTCCAGCGCGCGCTCGTCACGCTGACCCAGCAGGAAACCAATCCGCCTGTATCCTCTGTCGAGGAGGAAACACGTCGCGTCATAGCCCGCCTGGACCTGGTCGAGCGCGATGTTCAGGCCAATCGGCTGATGCGCGATCTGGAATGTCTCGACCACGGGGATCCGTGCGCGGTTCAGCATGCGGCGCGTCAGCGGCGTGTGGTTCACGCCGACGATGATCATCGCCTCCACCCGCTGGCCGAGCAGGGTCCGCACGGCCTTCTCCTCTTCCTCCTGCGAGTAGCGGCTGTTGACCACCACCAGCTGGTAGCCCGCGGGCAGGAGCACCTCGTGCAGCGCCTGAAGGTATTCCGAGAAGATCACATTGTAGAGCGTTGGGACGAGGATGCCGATTGCATGGCTGCGCGCCGAGGCAAGCCGGCTCGCGGCAATGTTGGGAACGTAGCCGAGCCTGAGCACCGCGCCGTCGATGCGGCGGCGCAACTCTTCCGAAACCATCTGGGGGTGGCGCAAGGCCCGCGATACGGTGATGGCGCTCACGCGTGCGGCGGCCGCCACTTCATCCAGCGTCACCCGCGCGCGATCCGCCGGCTTCGACCTCGTCTTCTTCACCATGCCTCCAACCCCGGGGGTGCTATGTTGCCGTGATGTAGCATTCGGCCGCCGATGCAACCAGAGCAATGAGCCAGGCTGTGAATTGACAGCGCTGTCATATTTGTTAAGCTTTCTTTATCCCGCTGCATAGGTGGCAAGCCGCAGGCCCGGAGCGGGCATCAAATCATAGCTACGGCAATGTCTGGGAGGACACGTGATGATTGCAAGGTGCATCAAGACCCTTTTGCTCGCCGGTGCCGCCGGCGTGGCGTTGAGCGGCATCACTGCCGCATATGCCGCGGAAACGGTGAGCGGCCCCGCGACGGACGCCACATGCATGGCGCCGTGGTCCGCTGACACCAAGTTCTACCAGTTCCCGAAGAAGGACGGCCCCTATCGCATCGCCCTGGCCAATGGCTACATCGCCAACACCTGGCGCATCCAGATGATCCAGACTGCCAAGGCCTATGCCGCACAGCCAGACGTCGCGGCGAAACTCAAGGAATTCAAGGTCGTCTCGACCGGTGAGGACGTACCGGCGCAGATTTCCGCCATCAACAACTTCATCGACGCGGGTTATGACGCCATCGTCGTCAACGCCCAGAACCCGACGGCCTTCGGACCGGTGATCAAGCGCGCCAAGGAAGCGGGTGTGGTGCTTGTCGCCTTCGACAACACGCTCGACACGCAGGACGCCATCAACGTGAACGTCGACCAGAAGGGCCTGGGCGTGCTGTGGGCGAACTGGCTCATCAATCATCTCCCGAATGGCGGAAAGGTGCTGGAGGTGCGCGGCGTCGCCGGCACCTCGGTCGACACCGACCGCCACAACGGCATCCACGAAACCCTCGATGCCTCCGGCAAGACCTGGAACGTGACCGAGGTCGTCGGCAAGTGGGACGACGGCGTTGCCCAGAAGGTGACGGCGGACGCCATCGCCACCAACGGGCCCTTCGACGGCGTCACCGCCCAGGGCGGCGATACCGGCGTCGTCCAGGCGATGATGGATGCCAAGCATCCCTTCGTGCCCTTCGGCGGCGAGACCGAGAACGGCTTCCGCAAGTTCTGCGCCAAATATGCTGGCGAAGGCCTGAAATGTTCGTCCGCGGGCACCGGGCCTGCGCAGGTCGCGGTGGCCATCAAGGTGGCGATCGCCGCCCTCGAGGGGCAGGTTGTCCCTCAGGCCATCAAGCTTCCCACCGCCATCGTCGAGGACCCGAACTTCAAGGAGAACGCCGACTACTATCCCGACCAGTCGGACAACTTCTTCGTCGGTAATTCCTTCCCGACCTGCGGCATCAACTTCACCGCCCAGGAAATCATGGGACAGACGAAGGAAAACCAGTAGGCTGACGCCGACGCCTGAACCGGCTGCGCCGCGGGAGACGATCCCGCGGTGCGGCGCCCACCTTCTGAAGGCGATTTGCGTGGCAGAGCCTCTTCTAACGATGTCGGGCGTGTCGAAGCGCTATGGTGGCGTGACGGCATTGAAAGAGGCCGATCTCTCGGTCACCCCCGGCCGCATCCATGCTGTGCTGGGCGAGAACGGGGCGGGCAAGTCGACCCTCATCAAGATCATGGCCGGCGTCGTGGCGCCGGACGAAGGAATGATCACGCTCGACGGCAAGCCCGTGAGCTTCGCGACACCCGCCGCCGCGAATGCGGCTGGCATCGTCTGCGTGTTCCAGGAACTCTCGCTCATCCCCGACCTGACGGCGGCCGACAACATCATCATCAGCAACCCGCCGCAGCGCTTCGGCATGATCGATCGAAAGGCGCAGCGCGCGTTGGCCGAGCAGGCGCTGGCCGCTGCGGGCACAGCGGATATCCATCCCTTCGCCCTCGTCAGGGATCTGTCGCTCTCGCGACGGCAGATGGTGGAAATCGCCAAGGCGCTGGCCCGTCGCCCGCGTGTTCTCATTCTCGACGAGGCCACTTCGGCCCTGACGGCGGCGGATGTGCGCAATGTCTTCGGTGTGATCAAGCGGCTGCGCGCGGAGGGCACCGCCATCGTCTACATCTCGCACCGCATGCACGAGATCGCGGAACTCGCCGACGATTGCACGGTGTTCCGCAATGGCCGCAAGATCGCGACCTACGCGGCGGGCAGCAAGACCGACACGGAAGTCGTCGAACTGATGATCGGCCGTGAATACAAGAATGTGTTCCCGCCCAAGTCCACGGCGGCGCGACCGGAGACGCCGGCTCTCTCCTGCCGCAATCTGTCCTGGTCAGGCCGGCTCAACGACATTTCCTTCTCGCTCCATGCCGGGGAAGTCGTGGGTCTGGGCGGTCTCGACGGGCAGGGCCAGCGCGAGCTTCTGCTGGCCATGTTCGGCGTGCTGCGCGGCGTGACGGGCCAGATCGAGGTGGCCGGCAAACCCGCAAGCCTTGCCGATCCCGAGGCCGCGAAGAGCGGCGCGGCCGCTATGGCCCTCATCCCCGAGGACCGCAAGATCGAGGGCCTGATGCTGCCCATGAGCATCGCCGAAAACCTGTGTTTCGCCGCCCTCGATCGCGTCTCGTCGCGCGGAATCATCGACCGGTCGAAACAGGCCGAGAGAGTCGCGGCAATGATCGAGCTTCTCAAGATCAAGGTGGTCGATCCGGATCTTCCGGTTTCTTCCCTCTCGGGCGGCAATCAGCAGAAGGTGGTGATCGCCAAGTGGCTGATGAATGATCCGCGCATCGTCCTGCTCAACGACCCGATGCGCGGAATCGATGTGGGCACCAAGCAGGAACTCTATGCCCTGCTCAGGAAACTCGCCGACGAGGGCGTGGCCATCCTGTTCTATTCGACCGATTACGACGAGCTCATCGGCTGCTGCGACCGCGTCATGGTGATGTATGACGGTGCCATCGTCCGCACGCTGGAAGGTGACGCAATCACCGAACATGCGCTGGTGGCCAGCGCCCTCAACATCAGCGAGGCTCCCCCGGCATGAAGGACTGGCGCTACTGGCTTGCCGAAAACAAGAACACCCTGGTGGCGATCGCGCTGTTCCTGTTCATGTTCATCATCTATGCCAGCAATCATCCCGCGGGCTTCACCGCCAACGTGGTGCAGACTTCCGCCAACAAGGCGACGCTGCTGGCCTTCGTGGCCATGGCACAGGCCATCGTCATCATCACCGCGGGCATCGATCTCTCGGTCGGCATGATCCTCACGCTTGCCAATTGCCTCGCCTCGTGGATCGTGGTCGGCACCATGGGGGAGACCCTGCTCGGCATTGCCGGCGTTCTGCTGGCTGGTGCCCTGTGCGGGGCCCTGAACGGGCTGATCGTGATCTTCGGGCGGCTGCAGCCCATCGTCACGACCATTGCCACGGGCGCCATGTTCTATGGCGTGGCGCTGCTCCTGCGGCCCTTTCCAGGGGGCTCGGTGAACGAGACGCTGGCCGATGCGATGACGGGAAAGTTGTTCGGCATCTTCCCAGCAAGCTTTGCCGCGCTCATTGCGGTCATCCTCGTGGTCTGGGTGCCCTACAGCCGATCGGCCATCGGGCGCGCGGCCTATGCGGCGGGCTCGGCGGAGCAGGCGGCCTATATGTCCGGCATGCCGGTGCGCCTGGCGAAGTTCACGGCCTATGTGCTCTCGGGTCTGCTGTCGGCCATCGGCGGCCTCTATCTCACCTTCTTCAGCTATACCGGTGAGGCGGCCTATGCCAGCGGCAGCACCTACACACTGTTCTCAATTGCCGCGGTGGTGCTCGGCGGCGTCTCGCTGATGGGTGGCCGGGGGAGCGCCATTGGCGCGGTGTTCGGGGCGCTCGCCTTCCGCACCATCGGTGACCTGCTGTTCGTCTTCGATTTCGATCCGCTCTGGCAGCCGCTGTTCCAGGGCGTGGTGCTGCTTCTCGCAGTCAGCATCAGCGCGGTTGGCCTCCTGCGCGTGCGCAACAAGCTGGAGTGGTTCCCATGACAAGCGGCACGACGCCCGTTCACAAGTCGCGCGGCCTCCCTGCCATGAGGGGCGTGGAGCCTGCCGTGCTCATCGCCTTCGGCTGCATCCTGCTTCTACTGGTGGTCGGGGCCATGTATTCGCGCAATTTCCTCTCGGCGACATACCTGCTCCAGCAGCTGAAGGTCGCTTCCTTCCTGGGTGTCATCGCCACGGGCACCATGATGGTGATCTTGCTGGGCCAGATCGATCTGTCGGTGCCATGGGTGGTGACGGCGGGTGCGATGATGGCCTGCGCCGCCGCAAGCTTCGGTCCGGTCGGTGCGGTCCTTGCCGTCCCCGTCGGCATCCTCTGTGGAGCGCTGATCGGGCTCGTGAACGGCTTTGCCACCGCCTATTTGCGGATCCCCTCGATGATCGTGACGCTCGCCACCAATGCCGTCACGCAGGGTCTCATGGTCGTCTATACCGGCGGCTTCTCGCCACAGGATTCGGCCACGCCCGCCATGCGTTGGCTCGCCACGGGTGAACTGATCCCTCGGGTACCCAATGGCGTCGTCGTCTGGGTCGTAGTCGCCGTGGCCGCCGTCTTCCTGCTCAACCGCACCACCTTTGGCCGGTCGATCTATGCGATCGGCAATCGCGAGAGGGCAGCCTATCTCTCAGGGATAAACACGCGGCGCATCGTCATGCTGACCTTCGTCCTTGCCGGGGGGCTCTCCGCCTTTGGCGGCGTGTTGCTGGCGGGCTATGCGTCGAAGGCCGCGCAGTCCATGGGCGATGCCTATCTTCTTCCCGCCATCGCCGCCGTCGTGCTTGGGGGCACGCACGTGCTTGGCGGCCGTGGGTCATATCTCGGTACGGTTGCCGGCGTCGTGCTGATCACGCTCCTGCAATCCATTCTCTCGGTAATGCAGATCGAGGAGGCGGGCCGGCAACTGATCTTCGGTGCCGTGATCGTCGTCATGCTGCTGCTCTATGGCAGGCAAAAGGCACTCTGAGGAGCCTGCTCGCTGCGGCTCGCCTGACGCTTGCCGCCCCTCGCTGCTGGAAAGGGCTCTCGGTCAACTGTTGCAGCGGGGAGGCATCATTCCAGGTCGTCAATGGTGCGCCATCAAATTCCGCCAGATATGATCGAGGTCTGCTGAGCGTGCCGTTTGTCGTGAAACGCGGATCGCAGCATGTGTTCCCCATGGATGGCGGAAGTGTGAGGTCGTCGAAATGCTTTCCGTCATGACACAGAGAGATATTCGTCCGCCGCGATCACCTGGGCATAGGCAAAGGCGAGCGCCGACATGAAGGCCGCATGGACATCTTGGGCCGGTACCTGGCGTCCACCGAAGTCGAGATCACGCGTTGCCACGGCGTCGTGGAGAACGGTCACCCGATACCCGTAGTCGGCAGCGGCCCGCACGAAGGCATCGACGCACATATGGCTCATGGCACCCACGGCGACCACGTCGCGGACGCCTGCGGCATCGAGGAAGTCCTTCAGTTCGGTACCCAGAAAAGCGTTGATGTTCGTCTTCGTCACAACGGTCTCGGTATCGAGCGGGCGTACGGTCGCGTTGATCTCCGCACCCTGCGTTCCGGGCACGAAGAAAGTCGCATCAGCTTCGGTGGAAGCGTGCCTGACATGGACGACCGTGTTGCCGCGCTCTCGGAATGCCGACAGCACCCGTCCTGCGGCCGCCGCCGCCTGTCGCGTGCCGACCAACGGGTAGGCCCCGTCCTCGAAATAATCATTCTGGAAATCGATGAGGACCAAGGCTGTCTGTGACATCGGTGCTCCATGTGCGTCGTGACCGCGGCGCCCAATCTGCAGTTTGGAAACAGGATGTCAATCCGACGCTGCCATGAACGTGTTGCTGATAAGCCTTCGCTTTCGGCGTGCTTGAATTCGCCAGCTGCCAGAAAGGAGCCTTACAATTGCCGCCACCTGTGTGCACTTCCACCATATGTCGTGTGCGCTAAGTGCGGGGAGGTTGGGACTCGATGGCAGGCAGCGGCGATTCCGGGTAAAACGCGCACGCGCGTGCAGTGATCGAGTTGATTGAATGGCGGTATTGCATTGATAAATAAAGAGAAAATATTCTCCGTTGCGCCCATGATGGACTGGACCGACCGGCATTGCCGTGTCTTCCACCGCCAGATGACGCGCCATGCGCTGCTCTATACCGAGATGGTCACCGCCTTGGCGATCCGCCATGGCGACCGTCAGCGGCTGCTCGGTTTCGACTCGCTGGAGCAGCCGGTCGCGCTGCAGGTCGGCGGTAGCGATCCGAAACTCCTGGCCGAGGCCGCGAAGTGGGGAGAGGATTTCGGCTACAGCGAGATCAACCTCAATGTCGGGTGCCCCTCGGACCGGGTGCAGACCGGCCGCTTCGGCGCCTGCCTGATGGCCGAGCCGGCCTTGGTGCGCGACTGCCTCGCCGCCATGCGTGCGGCCGTCGGCGTGCCGGTCACCATCAAGTGCCGCATCGGCATCGATGAGCAGGACGAGGAAGACGATTTCACCAACTTCATCGAGACGGTGATGCAGTCAGGTGTCACGACCTTCGTCGTCCACGCCCGCAAGGCCTGGCTGAAGGGGCTCTCGCCGAAGGAGAACCGCGAGGTGCCGCCGTTGAACTACCAGCGTGTCTATCGCATCAAGAAAATGCATCCCGGCAACAACATCATCATCAACGGCGGCATCGACACCATCGACGATGCATTGGCACATCTGCAGCATGTCGACGGCGTCATGCTGGGGCGTGCGGCCTACAACACGCCCTGGCTGTTGGCCGAAGTCGATCACCGCATCTTCGGCGACGCCCGCAGCGTGGTCGATCCGCTGGATGTGGTCGAGCGGATGAAACCCTATGTTTCACAACAGCTTGCGCAAGGTGTCTGGCTGCAGAACATCACCCGCCACATGCTCGGCCTGTTCCATGGCATGCCGGGAGGCCGGCTGTGGCGGCGCGTGCTCTCGGAACAGGCGCCGAAGCCCGGCGCCGGCATCGATGTGCTTGAAAACGCAGCGAAAGAAGTCGCTTCCCGGATCAGCCGGCCTGCAGACGTCCAGCCCGCCCGCCACGACGCGTCTTGCGCCGCGTAAGTCCTTCAACGCGCTCGGGAAGTTCCGCCATCACGGTGCGCCGCTCTTCGGCCGACATGCCCAGCCAGCCGCCGATCTCGCCGCGCGTCCGGCCGCAGCCGATGCAGAAGCCGGTTTCCGGATCGACCACGCAGATCTTGATGCACGGCGTCTCGATGGCGGTCAGCTGAGGTGCGTTCATGTTCTGAAGATAATGCTGCCGTGCCCGGAAGGTAGTTCAAAAACGGCGGTTTATCGAAATGCCACGGCGGCGGCGTAAACCGCCAGCATGGCCGTCTCGGCGAGGATCTGGCCTGCGCCGCAGACGTCACCTGTCTGGCCCCCGATCTTGCGGATGGCGAGCGAGCGCAGCATGGCGAGCGCCAGTCCGCCCGCCACCAGCGCCAGAACGCCCGCCTCCGGCGACAGCACGAGACTGCCGCCCGTCCCAGCCGCGATGCCGCCGATGGCCAGCGCCAAAAGGGTGGTGTTGCGCGTCGGCTGGCCCGCCAGCACCGACAGGCCGTGCGATCGGGCGGGCCGCGTCGCCCACAACAGGTCGACCATCAGCGCGCGTGAAAACGCCGCCGCACCGGCGACCAGAACGATGATCGCAAGCGGTTTCAGCAACAGCAGCGCCCCCAGAAGCGAGGCCCGTGCCAGCACGGTGATCACCAAAGCCAGGGTGCCGAAGGCGCCGATCCGGCTATCCTTCATGATCTCCAGGCGCTCTTCCCGGGTTGCGCCGCCGCCGAAGCCATCGGCCACGTCGGCGAGCCCATCCTCATGAAAAGCCCCGGTAATCATCGCCGCGATGGCCAGCGCGAAGAGGCCACAGAACAGTTCCGGCAGGCGCGCCAGATGGGCCAGCAGGAGGGCAAGGCCGGTTACTGCGCCCACACAGATGCCGACCACGGGAAACATCCACATGGCATCGCGCAGCGGCGGCGGATCGACGGTGCGCACGAACGGCACCGGCATCCGCGTCAAAAAGCGCAATGCCATCAGGAACGAGGCAAACGGCCGGAACCGCCCGCGGTGTACGCTGCGAGGCTCGAACGCGTCGCTCATGGTATGTGGCAGTCCCGATTCCTGTAGTGAATTGGGTGTGAAAATAGGAGCCTTCATCTCAAATGACAAATGCAGCCTCGGGATTGCCGTTCGACGATATACGCAAACTGGTAAAGGAAATTCCCGGTCCCGACCTTGATGCCGTGGCTGCCTGTCGGACGCGCGAGGGCCAGCTGACCAAGCCTCCCGGCGCCCTGGGGCGGCTGGAAAACCTGAGCGAATGGCTGTGTGCCTGGCAGGCCAAGCATCCGCCGGCATCCGAGCGTGTGGTGGTTGCCGTCTTTGCCGGAAACCATGGTGTTGTTGCACAGGGTGTTGCTGCCTACCCGCAGGAAGTGACCATGCAGATGGTTGCCAATTTCCAGCATGACGGCGCTGCCGTGAACCAGATCTGCAAGAGCTTCGACCTCGGCCTCAAGGTGTTCGAACTCGCCCTCGAGAAACCGACCCGCGACATCACGCAGGATGCGGCGCTCGACGAGGCCGAATGCGCCGCCACCATGGCCTATGGCATGGAGGCGACGGAGGGCTGCGATATCCTGTGCGTGGGCGAAATGGGGATCGGCAACACGACCATCGCCGCAGCCATCTGCCACGGCCTGTTCGGCGGTGAGCCGCGGGACTGGGTGGGCCCGGGGACCGGTGTCGACTCGAAAGGGCTGGAGCGCAAGGCGGACGCCGTTCGCCGCGCCGTGGCGCTGCACAAGCCGCATCTCGGCGATCCGCTGGAAGTGCTGCGCCGCCTCGGCGGACGCGAACTCGCTGCCATGGCGGGCGCCGTCCTCGCGGCCCGTCTGCAGCGCATCCCGGTGATCCTCGATGGCTATGTGGCGACGGCCGCCGCGGCGGTGCTGTTCGCCATGCGGCCCGATGCGCTGGACCATTGCGTGGCCGGCCACCTCTCGGCGGAGCCTGCGCATCGCCGGCTGCTGGAGAAACTGGGGCTGAAGCCCATTCTCGAACTCAACATGCGGCTGGGTGAAGGTTCGGGCGCTGCCATGGCGGCGGGGATCGTGAAGGCGGCCGCAAATCTGCACAACGGCATGGCCACCTTCGCCTCGGCGGGCGTCAGCAACAAGGAAGAATAGGGGCAGGCCATGGGCCTCGACGCGCTTCTCGCCACGGTTCGCAACTGCCGGATCTGCGCGGAGGCGGCGAGGCCCCTGCCGCATGACCCCCGCCCGGTGCTGCAGGCGGGACGAACGGCCCGCCTGCTGATTGCCGGTCAGGCCCCCGGGGTGCGTGTCCATGCCTCGGGACGGCCCTTCACCGACCCGTCCGGCGTCAGGCTGCGGGACTGGCTGGGACTGACCGAGGCCACGTTCTACGACCCGCGCCACGTGGCGATCCTGCCCATGGGCTTCTGCTTTCCCGGCCTCGACGCCAAGGGTGGCGACCTGCCGCCGCGGACCGAATGCACGCCGGCCTGGCGGACGCAGCTGATGGCGCAGATGCCCAGGATCGAACTGGTTGTCTGTCTCGGTGGTTATGCCATGCGCTGGCACATGGGGCCGGCGTGGCCTGGAACCGTGGATGCGGCGGTGAAGGGCTGGCGCGGCGGCCTCGCGCTGACGCCACCGGTGATTGCGCTGCCCCATCCGTCATGGCGCAACAGCGGCTGGCTGAAGCGCAACCCGTGGTTCGCGGCAGAGCTGCTGCCGGACCTGCAGGCCCGCGTTGCGCGGCTTCTCGGCCCGCGTGCTTGAAGCGCCCTCCACCACGTTCTAGATGACGGAACCACAAGGGATTCTGAAGCACATGGCCACCGTCACGCAGGACGACATCCTCTCGGTTCTGAAGCGCATCGCCGCCCCCGATGGGCGCGGCAACGTGGTATCCGCCGGACTGGTCTCCGACATCGCCATCCAGGGCGGCACGGTGATGTTCGCGCTGACCACCAGCCCGCAGCACGTGAAGTCGATGGAGGCCCTGCGTGGCGCGGTGGAGAAGGCGGTGCTCGGCATCGCGGGCGTCGACAAGGCGATGGTGGCGCTGACCGCCGAGCGCGCGCCGGCCCAGCCGGGCCAACCCGCCCAGCCGCAGAGCCAGCGCGGAACCGGCATACCCGGAATCAAGCACCTGATCGCCGTGGCGTCGGGCAAGGGCGGCGTCGGCAAGTCGACAACGGCCGTCAACCTGGCGCTCGGCCTCACATCGCTCGGCCTCAAGGTCGCCGTGCTCGATGCCGATGTTTACGGGCCCTCCATCCCCAAGCTCTTCGGCCTCACGGGGAAGCCCGAGCCTTCCGACGCAGCCGGCAAGAAGATGAAGCCGATGACGCGCTACGGTGTGGAGGTGATGTCCATCGGCTTCCTCGTGCCGGAGGACACGGCGATGATCTGGCGCGGCCCGATGGTGATGTCGGCCCTGACCCAGCTGCTGCGCGAGACGGAGTGGGGCGAGGCTGACGTGATGGTGATCGACATGCCCCCCGGCACCGGCGACGTGCAGCTGACGCTCGCCCAGCAGACGCCCCTCTCGGGCGCGGTGATCGTTTCCACCCCGCAGGACCTCGCCCTGATCGACGCGCGCAAGGGCCTCAACATGTTCAAGAAGGTGAATGTGCCGGTGATCGGCATCGTCGAGAACATGAGCTATTTCGTGTGCAGCAAGTGCGGCGAGCGCCACGAGATCTTCGGCCATGGCGGCGCGCGGGAAGAAGCCGAAAGGATCGGCGTGCCCTTCCTCGGCGAGATCCCGCTCGACAAGGAAGTGCGGCTGCGCTCGGACTCGGGCGAACCGGTGGCCGCCACCCAGCCCGACAGCCTGCATGCCGCCCTCTATCGCGATGTGGCGCGTCAGGTCTGGGCAAGCCTTTCGGGTGGAAAGCTGGCCCGTCCGGCGCCGCGGATCGTGGTGGAAGGCCAATAGTTGCGTCGCGGCCCGGTTGATGAAAAATTAACCCCGCCCGCGCTGTTTATGCGAAAGGTTTCACAGCGGGCGAATCGATTGAGCCCGAGGAGGGTATGATGGCAAAGCTGATGTGGATTTGCGGCATCCTGCTGTTCGCGGCAGGTGTGGCCCTCGGCGTCATTCTCCTCCTGTCGACGGCGCGGCCCGGCGGAATCGATATCCAGACGGCGGTGACCCTGCTGGTGGGCGGCGTTCTGGCGCTCGGCATCGGCGGCATGATCGATGCGCTGTCCGAACTGCGCCCGCAGGTTGTTGCCGCTCCGCCCGTTGCTGCACCTGTCGCACCCATTCCCGAATTCGACCCGCGAAGCGCCAAGATGCCGGCCAGCCAGCCGGACACCGTCGCTGCGGCGGACGAAGAAATGTCTCGTCCGACGCGCGACACGATCAAGGCACTGGAACAGGCGCGCCAGAAGATCGAGCAAGCCTTCGACACCCGCGAAACCACCGAGGCGAGTGAGGCGCCCGTCGAGGCCGAAGCGCCAGCCGAAGTCGAGGCTGAGGCCGAGGCCCCAACCGAAGCCGAAGATGCTGTGGTCGAGGAGGAAGCCGTCGCCGAAGAAGAGGTGATGGACGACGGACAGCTCTATGTGGTCGAGGAGCGCGTCATCCGCCGCCATCCCGCCCGCATCCTGTCAGACGGCACGGTCGAGGCGGAGACCGCCGAGGGCTGGATGCGCTTCGAGAACCTCGAGCACCTCGACGAATATCTGGACGCGATGGAACCGGCGCGGAACTGAGCCTCAGCGGCTGGACTTGCCAGGGGCACTCGGCATCAGGTCATAGGGGTGGGCCCAGCCGGGCAGGGCCTTCACGGCGTCCATCCAGCGCGACACATTGGCGAAATCGCCCAGCGGCACGGTCAGCTCATCGCCGTAATGGAGATAACCGACCATCGAGAGATCGGCGATGGTGGGACGTCCGCCCACGATGAACGGTTTGTCCTGCAGATGGTGGTCGACAATCTTCAGGGCATTGATGATGCGGGCACGCAGAAACTCCGTCACCGGCGTTTCGCCGGTCTTGGCGAACTGGATGAGATAGCGGAGCGTGGCGAGGCTGGCCGTGAACTTGTGATTGTCGAACAGGATCCACCGCCACACCTCGCGGCGCTCGTCGGCATCCTTTGCGCCGAACTGGCCGGTGACCTCGGTGAGGTAGTCGAGGATCACGCCTGACTGGCTGAGCTTCTTGCCGTCATGCTCCAGCACCGGCACTTCACCCATTTCGTTGAACGTCGAGCGGTACTCCGCGGTGCGCGTTTCGCCGTGGAAGAAATCCACCCACACCGGCTCCCAGGACAGGCGGCAAAGCTCCAGCATCAGCGCCGCCTTGTAGGCGTTGCCCGATTCTCCCATGCAATAGAGCCTGTAATCCGCCATTCCTCAGATCCTTCCTTGCCTTCGTGACTACCTGACGTCCAGCACGCTGGTGCGCGCCTTGCGCACGACCTCGGTTGCGGTCGAGCCGCGCGCCAGCCGCTCGAGGCGCGAGCGTCCCTCGTCGGTTACCACGATCACCTTGTAGAGCGAACCAACTTCCACGATCTCTTCCACGGGATTTCCAACCGCCACACGTGTTTCCGCAACCTGTATCTTCATCGCCTTGAGCAGGGCCCGGGCGTTGGCGACGGCCTCCTCCGCCGCCGGCCGCCCGGCCGCCGTGTCGGCCACGGAAAACAGGGTGATCGGCTCGCCCGTGACATCGGCGAGCACGGCCGAGCGGCGCACGGCCTGCATCGAGCGGGAGCTGCCGTCGGTGCAGATGAAGAAGCCTTTCTTGTCCTCGCCGGCGCGCGCCACGAGAACCGAGCACGGAGCCATGGTGGTGACCGTCTGGACGATTCCCGAGCGAAAGAAGGCCATGACCTCGCCGTGCCAGCGCGACGGCTGGCCCAGGATGATGAGATTGTAGGGGCCGAGCTCATACTGGTCGAGGATGCCATTGGCGACGTCGGGTGCGGTCTTGAGCTTCAGCACCACGGCGCGGCCCTCAGGGCTGCGGAATTCGAGCTTGTTGTCACCCGCGGGGTCGCCCCAGGCCTCGCTGCGCTGGGCCTCCTTCGGCCAGCCCTCGACATCGATCCCCTCCTGCTTCAGCACCTCCAGCGCCTGCTTCAGGTGGGTGACGCCCGGGATCTCGAAACCCGCCTCCAGCAGGTTCTCGCGCGCCAGCTTCACCTGCAGTCCGCCGGACTGCAGGCCCGAATCGATGGCGCGCACGAACAGCACGATGAGGTCGCAATTGTCCTGCACGCAGAAGCGCGCGGCGAAGCGCACGGTGACGAGGGCTTCCTCCGTGCCGTCGATGCAGGCGAGAATGCGGAACCGGTTGCGCCGCTGCGTGCGCAGGTTCTGCAGCGTCTTCTGCACCGCGGCTTCCTGCCGGTCCGAAAGGGTGGAGCGCTTGAACAGCATGGCTTCAGTCTAGGGAGCCAGCAGCGGCCAGTACAGCACGGAAATCGCCATCAGCACGATGAAGGACAGCACCATCATGCGAATGCCGACCTTGAAGAAGTCGCTGCCCTTCAGGAAGCCCGAGGCATAGATGATGGTGAAGGCCGGCTGGGCGGCGGGCGTCAGGTAACCGAAGGCCGAGGAAATGGCCGTGATGAAGCCCGCATCGATGGGGTCCTGGTGGGCGGTGACGGCCGTCTTCAGCACGATGGGCGCCAGCACCGCGACGGCGGCGCCCGCCGTCATGGTGTTGGAGACGCCGATGGTGAGGAGCGAGATCACCGCATTGAAGCCGAACGCATTGGAGGCGCCGATCTCGCGCATCGCGGTGAAGACGTTGTCGGCCATCCAGGAGGCGGCCCCCGTGGCCTTCATTTCGACGCCCAGGGAGATGGCCGCGGCATAGAGCAGCACGACGCCCCAGTTCACCCCGGAATTGATGTCCTCCCAGCGCACCAGTCCGAGGATCAGGAACAGCGATGCGCCGCCGATGGCGATGACCCCGAGGCCCAGCGAATTCGACAGGGTCACCCAGCCCACGATGGTGAGGCCGAAGATGGCGATCGTCAGCCATTCCGAGGCGCGCATCGGGCCTTGCATGGAAACCTGGGTGCGCAGCCTCGATATGGCGCGCGACATGTCGGTGACCTCGGGTTTGAAGGTGAAGATGAGGATCGCCGTGACGATCGGCAGCCTCAGGATGAACATCGGGAAGGCGTAGATGATCCAGGTTACGTAATCCATCAGGTAGCGGCGCGTGGCGGGATCGGCGGGATTGTAGAAGAAGTCCTTCCAGTAGCTGATGATGATGGCGTTGCGCGCCCCGCCCGACGGCGTGGCGACGCCGGCGATGGAGCAGCCATAGGAGATCGAGAACAGCAGCACGGCCGCGAGGTTGTGCACCTTCCGCGGGTCGTTCGAGGTGAGGGTGATGAGCGTGACGCCGACGGGGAGCATCATGGCGGCCACCGTGTGCTCGCCGATGAAGGCGGCGATGATGCCGCAGACGGCGGTGATGCCGAAGCTGATCCAGTAGATGTTGGTGCCCGTCATGCGCACGATCCACCAGGCGATGCGCTTGTCGAGGCGCTGGCGCACGATGGCCACCGCCAGCATCAGCGAGCCCATGATGAACAGCACCGAGTCGGTCATCAGGCTCTGCGCCACCTTGGTGGGATCGACGTGCAGCAGCACCACCTGGCCCACGATGATGAGGAGCGGCACGGTGGGCAGCGGAATGGGCTCGGTGATGAACAGCATGGTGGCCATGATCGACATGACCAGCACCGTCTTGCCTTCATGCGTGAGGCCCGAGGGCGTGGGCGCGGCCATCAGCAGGAAGCCGACCACCATGGTGATGACGAACCAGCGCCGCTTCCACACGAAGGCGAGGTCGATGTCGCCCATGAAGGCGAGGAAGCGCTGGTAGCCGCGGCGGCGGAAGCGGCGCAGCCCCGAGGAGGGTTCCCGCGCCTGCAGGCTGTCGCGCGCCAGCGAGAATTCCGAGGGCGTCCGGCTCATGTGGCGGCCCTTGCCGCAAGGCCCGCCGCCGTGACATTGTCGCCGCGAGTCAGGCCACTGGTGAAATCTTGGTACATCCCGACACTGTTCTTGCAGAAATAGATCAACAATTTCCTGAGAGCCTCGATCGCCTGTTCGCGCTGTTGCGGTTTCCCAGCGTCGGCACCGATCCTGCCCATCACAAGGACTGCCTCGCCACCGCCAACTGGCTGGTCGGGCAGTTGCAGGCGATGGGTTTCGAGGCGGGCTTGCGCCAGACCACGGGCCAGCCGCTGGTGCTGGGGCGCTCCGCGCCGCCGGGCGGCGAAAAGCTGCCCCATGTGCTGTTCTACGGCCATTACGATGTGCAGCCCGCCGATCCGCTGGAACTCTGGACGTCGCCGCCCTTCGAACCTGTCATCCGCAAGGGCAGCAGGGGCCAGGATGCAATTTTTGCGCGCGGGTCGGCGGACGACAAGGGCCAATTGATGACCTTTCTGGAAGCCAGCCGCTGCTGGCTGAAGGTGCATGGGGTGCTGCCCTTCCGCCTGACCGTGATGATCGAGGGCGACGAGGAGAGCGACCCGGCCCATATCGATACATTCCTGAAACGGAATGCGCGGGAATTTCCCGTCGATGCAGCGTTCATTTGCGACACCGGCATGTGGGACGCGAAGACGCCGGGCATCGACACCAGGCTCCGGGGCTGCATGGGCATCGAGTTCACCGTGATAGGCCCTAAAATCGACCTGCATTCCGGACTTTACGGCGGGCCGGTGCAGAACCCGATCAAGGTGGTGAGCCGCATCGTCGCGGCGATGCATGACAAGCGGGGGAAGATCACCATCCCCGGCTTCTATGACGGCGTGAAGCCGATCCCCGCGAAGCTCCGCAAGCAGTGGGCGGGGCTGAAATTTCCCGCGAAGAAATTCCTGGGTGACGTGGGGCTGGGCATTCCGGCGGGCGAGCAGGGATTCACGGCGCTGGAGCAGATGTGGGCGCGGCCCACGGCCGAGGTGAATGGCATCTATGGCGGCTACCGCGGCGTCGGCAGCAAGACGGTGCTGCCGTCCGAAGCCACCGCCAAGCTCACTTTCCGGCTCGTCGAGGGCCAGGACCCGAAGGCGATCCGGAGAGCCTTCAAGGCCTTCGTGAAGGCGCTGGTCCCTGCCGACTGCAAGGTGCGCTTCGACGACAGCGGCGGCGATTCGAGCGGCATCGCGGTGTCGGAGGATACGCCGTGGATCCGCGCCGCGCGCGCCGCCCTCAAGGCCGAGTTCGGCCGCGACGCGGTGCTGATGGGGGCGGGCTATTCGATCCCGGTGGTCGAATCCTTCAAGAAGCATCTCAAGGTCGACAGCCTGCTGACCGGCTTCGGCCTTGCCGACGACAACGCCCATTCGCCGGACGAGAAATATGACGTGGCGAGCTTCCGGCGCGGCACCCGCAGCTGGGCCCGCATCTTCGCGCAATTTGCAGGAAAGTGACCGACATGACCGATCTCAACGCCGTTCTCGACGCCGCCACCCGGGATTTCGACAACAGCCTCGAAAGGCTGTTCAAGCTCGTCCGCATCCCCTCGATCTCGACCGACCCGGCCTATGCTGCGGAGTGCGAGAAGGCGGCAAATGCCATCGTCGACGACCTGCAGGCACTGGGCTTCAAGGCCCAGGCGCGGCCGACGCCGGGCCGGCCCATGGTGGTGGCGCATTACACGCCGAAGGACGCGACCAGGGACACGCCGCATCTGCTGTTCTACGGCCATTACGACGTGCAGCCGGCCGATCCGCTGGAGCTGTGGAAGACGCCGCCCTTCGAACCGACCGTGAAGAAGGACGGCAGCGTCACGCGCATGTATGGCCGCGGCACCTCCGACGACAAGGGCCAGCTCATGACCTTCGTCGAGGCGGCGCGCGCCTGGATCCGCACCACCGGCACGCTGCCGATCAGGGCCACCTTCCTGATCGAGGGCGAGGAAGAGAGCGGCTCGCCCTCGCTCGTGCCGTTCCTCAAGGCCAACGCCAAGGAACTGTCCTGCGACGCCGCCTTCGTCTGCGACACCAACATGTGGGACCCGAAAACACCCGCCATCACCACGAGGCTGCGCGGCATGGTGCGCGAGGAGGTGACCATCACGGGCCCGAGGATCGATCTCCATTCCGGCATGTATGGCGGCCCGGCGATGAACCCGATCCGCGTGCTGAGCAAGGTGATCGCGGCGCTGCACGACAGGAACGGCAAGGTCACGATCCCCGGCTTCTATGACGGTGTCGCCGACCTGCCGAAGCAGACGAAGAAGCAGTGGCAGTCGCTCAAGTTCTCCGAGGCGAAGTTCCTCAAGGACGTCGGGCTGAAGCAGCCTGCCGGCGAGAAGGGCAAGTCGGTGCTGGAGCAGATCTGGGCGCGGCCCACGGCGGAGGTGAACGGCATCTGGGGCGGCTATACCGGTGTCGGCACCAAGACGGTTCTTCCCTCCAAGGCGCATGCCAAGTTCACCTTCCGCCTCGTCGGCAAGCAGAATCCGGAGAAGATTCTCAAGGCTTTCCAGAAATTCGTGAAGGGCCTGATCCCGAAGGACTGCAAGGTGGACTTCGCCGGCGGCGGTGGCAGCCCGGCGACCGAGATTCCGGAGGATAACCCCTTCATCGCCAAGTCGGCCAAGGCGCTGAAGGACGAGTTCCGGCGTGACACGGTGCTGATGGGCTCGGGCGGCTCGATCCCCATCTGCCGCTTCTTCAAGGACATCCTCGGCATGGATTCGATCCTCGTCGGCTTCGCGCTGACCGACGATGCGATCCACAGCCCCAACGAAAAATACGATCTCGAGAGCTATCGCCGCGGCATCAGGAGCTGGGTGCGCATCATGGGCGAGTTCGGCAAGTGACCATCGACCTGCTGGCGCTGACCGGCCGCTACCATGAGGCACTCAACCACTATGACGAGGCCACGGTGAAGGCGATGTTCGCGCCCGGCGCCGTCTATGTCTCGAAGGGCGTCAACGGCCGCATCGAGGGGCGCGACTCCATCCTCTCGGCCTTCACCGCCTATTTTCACGAGCATCCGGACCAGCATGCCGAGGACGAGGGCGTCGAGATCCTGTCGCCCAACGTGGTGCGCTTTGCCTGGCGGCTCGAGGCGACGTCGCGCTCCACCGGCAGGCGCGTCGTCCGGCAGGGCGTGGAAACGGTGACCTACGACGGCGATGGCCTCATTTCCCATGTCGAGGTCATCGACAGATGATCATGCAGCTTGCCATCGGCACCCTGGTGATCATGATCAACGCCGTCATCCAGGCGGAAATGTTCAGTGCCTTTGCGCATCATCTCGAAGGGCTCATCATCCACATGCGCCGCTTCTTCCGGCGTTTCACCAACACCGCCACCATCGTCATCGGCGTGCTGTTCGTGATGCTGGTGCAGACGGCGAATGTCTGGGTGTGGGCGGCGACTTTCTATGTGGCGGGCGTGTTCGACAAGTTCGAGCCGGCGCTCTACTTCTCGCTCGTCTCGTTCTCCACGCTGGGCTTCGGCGACATTATTCTCGGCGAAAAGTGGCGAATTCTGTCCGGCCTCACGGCCGCCAATGGCCTGCTCAGCTTCGGCTGGTCGACGGCCTATATGGTGGAGCTCGTCAGGCGGACGCAGTAGTTGCTCTTACCGCGACGAGCCCGGCATGATGCGTGTAACGGGGTGTCACCCCATCTTGAAATCGGTGATGTGCTGCGGCGGCGCAAGCCCCTGGATCAGCCGCGGATCATCCACCGGCGCCAGAACCTCGCTGCGCACGGGGATCACGCCGGCCCAGATGGGGAGCGCATAGTCCGCCTCATCGTCGCCGGGCGCCCCGGTGCGGACCTTCGCCGAGGCTTCGTCGAGCGACATCCTGAGGACTGTCGTGGCCTTCAGCTCCTGCGCCGACATCTGGCGCAGCATGTCCCAGCGGCCGGGCCACAGGCCTTCGGTGAAGGCCTTGAGGCTCGCTTCCTTCTCGGCCGGGTCGGTCAGCTTGTGCGCGGTGCCCAGCACCATCACGGAACGATAGTTGCAGGAGTGGTTGTAGGCGGAGCGCGCCATGACGAAGCCATCGATGATCGACACGGTGAGGCAGACCTGCGCCTCCGCGCAGGCTTCCAGCATGCGGCTGGCGGAGGAGCCATGCCAGTAGACATGGTCGCCCTCCCGCCACTGCAGCGTCGGCGTCACGTAGGGCGCCCCGCCGAAGACATAGCCCACATTGCAGATCGGCATGGCGTCGAGAATGCCGTGCACCGTCTCGGCATCGTACTTGGCGCGCTTGTTCATCCGCTTGACGCGGGTCCGTTCGCTGGGGGCATCCATCACCGTCACTCCATTGTGCCCCCGCAATGCCTGCGATATGGTCTGGCGGAAAGGACCAAGTCCAGCGCTTATGAGCAGACCACTTCTCGGCACGTCGGCCAGCGAGATCGGCATCGACCGCGATGACCGCGAGCCGATCCAGGCCCAGATCGCCCGGCAGCTGCGCTCGCTGGTGCTGAGCGGCCGGCTGAAGCCGCAGACCAGGCTGCCCTCCACCCGGGCGCTGTCGGAGGAGCTCAACGTCGCCCGCGCCACGGTGGTCGAGGCCTATGAGCAGTTGCTGAGCGAGGGCTATCTCGAAACCCGGTCCGGCTCCGGCACGCGGGTTGCCGCGGAGCTCCCGGAATCGCTTCTCGCCTCGACACCCAAGGCCCGCCCGCGCGAGCCGGCGCGCGGCGCAGGCAAGCGGGAGCCGGCACGGCCGTTCCGCTCCGGTCTCGTCGACTGGGAGAACTTCCCGCATGACGAATGGGGCCGCCTGCTGGGGCGCTTCTGGCGCAACCCGCCGGTGACGCTGCTCGAACACAATGATCCCTTCGGCTGGCTGCCGCTGCGCGAGGCCATCGCCCGGCACCTTTATGAGTGGCGCGGAATCGACTGCGCGGCGGAGCAGGTCATCGTGACGGCGGGCGGGCTCGATGCCTTCGATCTGATCGGCCGCTCGGTGCTCCATCCTGGCGACGAGGTGTGGTTCGAGGAGCCGGGATATCCGACGGCGCGGCGCATCTTCTCGCTGGGGGGGGTGACTGCGGTACCTGTGCCGGTCGACGCGGAGGGCATGGTGGTGACGCGCGGCTGCGAACGGGCGGGCGGGGCGCGCGCCGCCTTCGTGACCCCGGCGCGGCAATATCCGACCGGCGTCACAATGCCGCTGGCCCGCCGGCTCGAACTTCTCGACTGGGCGGCCGACGCCGACGCCATCGTGATCGAGGATGATTACGACAGCGAGTACCGCTATGTGGGAAAACCGCTGCCCGCGCTGATGAGCCTCGATAAGCGGGCCCGCGTCATCTACACCGGCACCTTCTCCAAGGTGTTCTCGCCGATCGTGCGGCTGGGTTACATCGTGGTGCCGCAGGCCCTGGTGAAGCGCTTCCGCGAAGAGCGCGTGTCGCACGGTGCGCCGCCCTCGCTGATGGCGCAGCCCGCACTTGCCGAATTCATGGGCTCCGGCGCCTTCGCCATCCACATCCGCCGCATGCGCCGCATCTATGCCGCAAGGCGGCGGGCGCTGATGGACGCGCTGAAACCGGAGGAGAGCAGGCTGTTCACGCTCGATGCCTCTCCCGCCGGATTGATGCTGCTGCTGCGCCTGCCGCCGGGGGTGAGCGACGAGGCGATGGTGGAGAAGCTCGAGGCCAATGGCATCGAGACCCAGTCGCTGTCCAGCCATTATGCCGGCCGCAAGCGCGAGCAGGGGCTGCTGCTGAGCTTCGCCGGCTTCAGCGAGGACGACCTGCAGCAGGCCGCTGCCAGATTGATCGGAGTTCTGTCATGAGCGATGCCGCACGTGCCGATGCCTTCCGCTGGGTGGAGGAGAAGCAGCCCGAATGGTCAGCCTGGAACAGCCATATCTGGCACCTCGCCGAAACCGCATGGCGCGAATACCGTTCGGCCGAATGGTACGTGACGCGCCTGCGCGCCGAGGGCTTCACCGTCGAGGAAGGTTCTGGCGGCATGCCCACCGCCTTTTCCGCGACATGGTCCAACGGGCCGGGCCCCACGATCATGGCCTATGCCGAATATGATGCGGTGCCGGGAAATTGCCAGGCGGCGGTGCCGTGGCGCCAGCCGCGAAAGGGCCTGTCTCGCTTCGCGGGCGGACACACGGATCCGCATTCGGCGCTGGGCATGGGCTCGCTGGTCGGCGCGCTCGCCGCCAAGGCGGCAATGGAGAGGCACGGCATCGCCGGCACGATCCGCTTCATGGGCGAGCCTGCCGAGAAGGTGCGCGGCTCCAAGCCCATTCACGCGGCGAAGGGCTATTACGACGGGCTCGACGCCATCATCTCCTTTCACCCCTTCTACATGCTGCCTCTGTGCAACACGGCGCGCTGGGACACCCATTGTGGACCCTACTATGCGGCGATCTACGAGTTCCTGTGCGAGCGGCCGGAAACCTGGCTCGCCGGTGCGGTGACCGACGCGGCGGGCGCGCCCATACCCGCCGCGCACACGGCGGCCCGCGCGCCCGGCGCCAACGACGCCGTCGTCGCCATGTACACGCTGTCCAAGATGATGCGCGATCACATGCTGCCGCATTCCGGCACATGGACGCTGAACGAGACCATCCTCGCGAGCGGGCAGGCGACTGCCGACAATCTCGCGGCGCAGATGGCGATGATCATGTACGCCGCGCGCTGCCCCGACGTCGCCATGCTGAAGAAAATCTACGCCGTGCTCGACCGCAATGCCGAGGCCGCGGCGGCGGCGGCGCATTGCACGGTGACGCGCCACTGGGTGTCGAAGTCGAAACCCGGCCTCGCCAATCATGCCATGGCGGAGATCACCTTCCGCAACCTCGAGCGCGCGGGTGCGCCGCGCTACGATGATGAGGCGGTGAAGGTCGCGCGCCAGCTGCAGATCGAACTTGGCATCGAGCCGATGGCGCAGCCCTTCGCCAACGAGCTCTCGCAGCTGGTGCCGCCGCAGGAGGCCGAGCGGCGGCTGCGCCGGGATCTTCCCTCGTGGCAGACGCATTACACCTCGGACGACTATACCGACATGACATGGTTCGCCCCCACGGTGCGCTTCTACATCGGCCGCGCCGTGCTGAAGGCGCCGCCGGGCTTCGCCTATCCCGAATGGGCGCTGAACGCGCTGGGCGGGATTCCGGCAACCATCGACCCGACGGTGGAGACGGCGGCAAAGACCATCGCGGGGACGATCATCGACCTGATGACGGATACTGCGGCGCTCGCACGCGCCAAGGCAGAGTTCCGCGAGCGCAGGGCGCAGGCGGCTGACCCGGAGCCGTGGTGCGACTACGCGCCGCCCATCGACTTTCCGTGGCCTGAATATGTCGTGACGCCGCGTGGTCGGGAATGGTGGATTCCGGCGACGGCGGTGGATCGGGCGATGGAGCGGTAGGGGAGACTGCACTTCAATCGAGTTCGTAACGATTGCTTTTCGGATGTTTTGGTGGCCGCTATCACCCTAGCTGAGAGGCACAGAAAACCAGCCTAGCCCCTCTCTGGGGTCATCCTCCAGCCCGTCATCCCGGCGAAGGCCGGGAGGTGGATTCACACTTGAAGTGCAACAGT
>CAMFKI010000030.1 GCA_945957365.1 uncultured Alphaproteobacteria bacterium
GTGCGGTCAGGCACCCCCGGCACCTCCATTAAAGCGCAAATCGTCGAGACAAGCCCGGGCAAGGTGAATGTTCCGAAGCTGACAAGCTGGCATCTCCCTTGCCTCGATGGCATACTCTTCCCCATGTCCAGCAAAGCCTCCAGCGCCTCTCCCCTGAAACCCGGCGACCATCTCTACCTCATCGATGGTTCTGGGTATATTTTCCGCGCCTACCACGCGCTTCCACCGCTCACGCGGAAGTCCGACGGGCTCCCCGTCGGCGCCGTGCAGGGTTTCTGCAACATGCTGTGGAAGCTGCTGAAGGAAACCAAGGCCGGCGAGAAGCCCACCCACCTCGCGGTGATCTTCGATCATTCCTCGAAGTCGTTCCGCAACGACATCTACCCGCAATACAAGGCGCAGCGCCCCGAACCGCCGGCGGACCTGCGCCCGCAGTTCGGCCTGATCCGCCAGGCCACCCGCGCCTTCAACGTCGCCTGCGTCGAGCAGGCGAATTACGAGGCGGATGATCTGATCGCCACCTATGCGAGGCAGGCGGTCGAGGCTGGCGCCACCTGCCGCATCGTCTCCTCCGACAAGGACCTGATGCAGCTGATCCGCCCGGGCGTGGCGCTTTACGACACGATGAAGGACCGCGAGGTCGGCGAGCCTGAAGTGCTGGAGAAATTCGGCGTCACACCCGACAAGGTCGTCGACATCCAGGCGCTGGCCGGTGACTCGGTCGACAACGTGCCAGGCGTCCCCGGCATCGGCGTGAAGACCGCGGCCCAGCTCATCACCGAATATGGCGACCTCGAAACGCTCCTCTCCCGCGCGCCTGAGATCAAGCAGCAGAAGCGCCGCGAGAACCTCATCGAATTCGCCGAGCAGGCCCGCATCTCCAAGAAGCTCGTGGTGCTCGACGCGCATGTGCCCCTGGAACACGACGTCAGCGGCTTCGCGGTCGACGATCCCAAGGCCTCGCAGCTCATCGGCTTCACCAAGGCGCTGGAATTCACCTCCTTCACCAAGAAGGTGGCGGGCGAGCTCGACTCGGATTCTGCCGCCATCGATCCCATTCCCGTGGAGGTGAAGTTCTGGCCACCGGAAGGTGGCGACGGCGCCGTCCTCCCGCCGCCGCGCTTCGCCGCGAAGAAGGCGGAGCCCGCGGCAGAAGCTCCCGCCGCCATCACGCAATCCGCACCCGGCAGCGGCGACGCCGCGCTCCTCGCCATCCCCGTCACCCATGCGGATTATGAGACGGTGACGACGCGCCAGTCCCTCGCCGCCTGGGCGCAGTCGGCCTACGAGAAGGGCTACATCGCGCTCGATACCGAGACCGATTCGCTCGACTCGATGCGCGCCAATCTCGTCGGCGTGTCGCTGGCGACCGCACCCGGCACCGCCTGCTACATTCCCCTCCAGCACAAGGCCACTGGCGGCGGCCTGTTCGGCGGCGAGCTGCTCGAAGGTCAGGTGCCGCTGGCCGAGGCCATCGCCGTGCTGAAGCCGCTGCTCGAGGACCCCTCCATCCTCAAGATCGGCCAGAACCTGAAATACGACATCGAGGTGCTGAAGCGGCACGGTATCGCGGTCGGGCCCATCGACGACACCATGCTCATGTCCTACGTGCTCGAATCGGGTGACGTGGGCCACGGCATGGACGAGCTGTCGCTCCGCCACCTCAACCACAAGTGCATCGCCTTCAAGGACGTGGCCGGCTCCGGCAAGTCGATGATCACCTTCGACCGCGTGCCGGTGGCGGACGCCACGCGCTATGCGGCGGAGGATGCCGACATCACGCTGCGCCTCTGGCTGCTGCTGAAGCCACGCCTCGCGGCGATGGGCAAGCTCGCCGTTTATGAAACGCTGGAGCGCCCGCTGATCGCGGTGCTCGCCGCGATGGAGATGGAAGGCATCCTCATCGACCCGGAGCTGCTGCGCAAGCTGTCGAACGAGCTGGCCACATCGGCGGCGGTGATCGAGACCCACGTTTACGAGCTGGCGGGCGAGCGCTTCAACATCGGCTCGCCGAAGCAGCTGGGCGACATGCTGTTCGGCCGCATGGGCCTGCCCGGCGGCAGGAAGACCGCGACGGGTGCATGGAGCACCGACTCGGACGCGCTGGAGGACCTCGCGGGGCAGGGCATCGAGCTCGCCCGCCGCGTGCTCGACTGGCGCCAGCTGTCGAAGCTCCGCTCCACCTACACCGATGCGCTGCCCAACTACATCAACCCGGAGACGAAGCGCGTCCACACCTCATACTCGCTCGCCGCCACCTCCACGGGCCGGCTCGCCTCCACCGACCCGAACCTGCAGAATATCCCCGTCCGCACCGAGGAGGGCCGCAAGATCCGTTCGGCCTTCATCGCGCCCGAAGGCTCGAAGCTGATCAGCGCCGACTACAGCCAGATCGAGCTGCGTGTCGTGGCCCATGTCGCCGACATCGCGCAGCTGAAAAAGGCCTTCGCCGAGGGCCAGGACATTCACGCCATGACGGCGTCCGAGATGTTCAGCACGCCGATCGAGGGCATGGACCCGATGGTGCGCCGCCGCGCCAAGGCGATCAATTTCGGCATCATCTACGGCATCTCGGCCTTCGGGCTGGCGAACCAGCTCGGCATCGGGCGCGACGAGGCGGGCGAGTATATCCGCACCTACTTCAAGCGCTTCCCCGGCATCAGGGACTACATGGAGGCGACCAAGCAGGAGGCCCGCGACAAGGGCTATGTCGAGACCATCTTCGGCCGCCGCATGCATTTCCCGAGGATCAAGTCGCCGAACCCCTCGGAGCGTGCCTTCCTCGAGCGCGCCGCCATCAACGCGCCGATCCAGGGGGCCGCCGCAGACATCATCCGCCGCGCCATGATCCGCATGCCCGATGCGCTCGCCGAAGCCGGCCTCTCGGCGCGCATGCTGCTGCAGGTCCATGACGAACTGATCTTCGAATGCGTCGATGCGGAAGCCGAGAAGACCATGGCGCTGGTCAAACGCGTGATGGTCTCCGCCCCCGATCCGGTGGTGAAGCTGAGCGTCCCCCTCCAGGTGGACGCGCGGGCGGCACAGAACTGGGAAGCCGCCCATTAGGATTCACAATGTCAATCAGCAGAAGGCACGCTAGGGAAAGAGACCTAGCATAGGTGCGATGGAAAGTCAAGGATTTTATTCCATTAGCGGGCGCTAATGCGTCTCCTCGCCCTATCGGCCGTCATCCCGGCGAAAGCCGGGACCCCGCTTTGGTGCGGCGCACCTCGCATACACCTTGCCCCGGCTTGACCGGGGCATCCTCTTCCGTCGGCAGCAAAAGGATCGCCCGGTCGAGCCGGGCGAAGGTGAAGAGGGTGAGGCCGACAGCAAGGAAGCTGGATCCCGGCCTTCGCCGGGATGACGGCAGGGGGGAGGGGGAGCCAGGAGCCGCCTAGGTTCCGCAGAAGGTCCGATACGCCCCGTCCGGCTCCGCCGGAGCCTGCGCGTATCTCTCCGCCCCGGCCTGCTCCTGATATGGATTCATCAGCACCCGGAGCATCTCCGCGAAGGGTCCGAAATCCTGGCGCTCCACAGCGGCGCTGATCATCTCCTCGACCAGGTGATTGCGCGGAATGTAAACGGGGTTCACCGACCGCATCAGTGCCTGCCGCTCCTCCGCCGTCTGCGGGTCGCGCGCCAGCCTTTCGCGCCATTGCGGCAGCCAGTGATTCAGCGCCTCGGGCTCCCCGCCAGTGCTCAGCATACGGAAGGTCGTCGTGAAATCCGCCCGCGCCATCTGCATCGCGTCCAGCATCGCCTGAACGAGATCGAGGTCGCCTCCCTCTTCGGACACGAGCCCGATCTTCTTCCGGAAGCCGGCGAGCCAGTGTCTCGTATAGATTGCCGGAAAGCCCTCGATCCGCTCCGTGGCGATCCGGATCGCCGCCTCGCGGTCCTTGTCGATGAAGGCCAGCAGCGTCTCGGCAAGCCGGGCGAGGTTCCACTGCGCGATGGGCGCCTGATTCGCATAGGCATAGCGGCCATAGGTGTCGATCGAACTGAACACCGTCCCGGGATCATAGGCGTCCATGAAGGCGCAGGGGCCGTAGTCGATGGTCTCGCCCGAAACGCTCGTGTTGTCTGTGTTCATCACGCCATGGATGAAGCCCACCTGCGCCCAGCGCGCCACCAGTGAGCCTTGCGCCTCCATCACCGCATCGAGCAGCGCGAGGGCCGGGTTCTCCGAACCCTGGAGCGCGGGATAGTGCCGTTCGATCACATGGTCGATCAGCAGCTTCAGCGCCTCGAAGTCCTGCCTCACGGCGAAGAACTGGAAGGTCCCCACCCGGATATGGCTCGATGCCACCCGGGTCAGCACTGCGCCGGGCAGAACGTCCTCGCGGTAAACCCGCTCGCCCGTCGTCGCCGCCATCAAGGCCCGCGTCGTCGGAATACCCAGCGCGCTCATCGCCTCGCTGACCAGATACTCGCGCAGCACCGGCCCCAGCGCCGCCCGCCCGTCGCCGCCGCGCGAGAAGGGCGTGCGGCCGGAGCCCTTGAGCTGGATGTCCCTGCGGCGGCCGTTCACGTCCACCACCTCGCCCAGCAGGATGGCCCGGCCGTCGCCCAGCTGCGGCACGAAATTGCCGAACTGGTGCCCGGCATAGGCCTGGGCCAGCGGGCTGGCGCCATCGGGGATGGCGTTGCCCACCGCCACCTCCGCGGTCAGCAGGGCAGGGTCGATGCCCAGCTCGCGGGCCAGTGCGTCGTTCACCCGGATCAGGCGCGGGGCCGAAACCGGCGTGGGGCTCACCCCCACATGCATGGAGCCGGGCAGGCGGGCATAGGAATTGTCGAAGGCAATGGCGCGGTGAGCTTCGGTCATGCCCGGCAATATAGGGCGGGAGCGGCGGAAGTTCCTCTCCGGAAACGACATAAAGAATTCTTTATGTCCTGATGGACAGCCCCCCGGAGCACTGCTATAGACCGGCCCAAATTCAGCACAGAGGACGAGACATGACCCGGACCCACGACTATCACGTTGCCGACATCAAGCTCGCTGACTGGGGCCGCAAGGAAATCGACATGGCCGAGGTCGAGATGCCGGGCCTCATGGCGACGCGCGCCGAATACAAGGCGCTGCAGCCGCTGCGCGGCGCCCGCATTTCGGGCTCGCTGCACATGACCATCCAGACCGCCGTGCTGATCGAGACCCTCGTGGCGCTCGGCGCCGACGTGCGCTGGGCCTCCTGCAACATCTACTCGACGCAGGACCATGCCGCCGCGGCCATCGCCGCCGCCGGCATCCCCGTCTTCGCCTTCAAGGGCGAGAGCCTGAAGGACTACTGGGACTACACCGCGAAGATCTTCGACTGGCCGGACGGCCAGCCCTCCAACATGATCCTCGACGACGGCGGCGACGCGACGCTCTACATCCTCCTCGGCTCCAAGGCCGAGAAGGACCCGAGCCTCGTCGCCCACCCGAAGAGCGAGGAGGAGGAATATCTCTTCGCCGCCATCAAGAAGCGCATCAAGGAACAGCCGGGCTGGTTCGACAAGGTGAAGGCCGCGATCAAGGGGGTCTCGGAAGAGACGACGACCGGCGTCCACCGCCTCTACGAGCTGCAGAAGAAGGGCGAGCTGCCCTTCCCCGCGATCAACGTCAACGACTCGGTCACCAAGTCGAAGTTCGACAACAAGTACGGCTGCCGTGAATCCCTCGTCGACGCGATCCGCCGCGGCACCGACGTGATGATGGCCGGCAAGGTCGCCGTGGTCGCGGGCTATGGCGACGTCGGCAAGGGCTCGGCCGCTTCGCTCAAGGGCTCGGGCGCCCGCGTCATCGTGACGGAAGTCGATCCGATCTGCGCGCTGCAGGCGGCGATGGACGGCTTCGCGGTGCAGACCATGGAAGACGTGGTCGGAACGGCGGACATCTTCGTCACCGCCACCGGCAACAAGGACGTGATCACGGTCGATCACATGAAGCAGATGAAGGACATGGCCATCGTCTGCAACATCGGCCACTTCGACAACGAGATTCAGGTCTCCGAGCTTCGGAACTTCAAGTCCACCAACATCAAGCCGCAGGTGGACATGATCCACATGCCGTCGGGCGCGCGCGTCATCCTCCTCTCGCAGGGCCGCCTGGTGAACCTCGGCAACGCCACCGGCCATCCGAGCTTCGTGATGTCGGCCTCCTTCACCAACCAGACGCTCGCCCAGATCGAGCTCTTCACCGCGGCCGGCACGGGCAAGTACAAGAACGAAGTCTACGTGCTGCCGAAGCACCTCGACGAGAAGGTGGCCCGCCTGCACCTGGACAAGCTTGGCGTGAAGCTGACCAAGCTCAAGGACGACCAGGCGGCCTATATCGGCGTGACACCCCAAGGTCCGTTCAAGCCGGAATATTACCGCTACTGAGGATTCCGGCCCGCCCCGCTTTTGGTTATACCGAAGCGGGGCGGATGACCGGCTGATTCGGCAGGCCATCCCGGCACTTTGACCGGAGAAGACATGGACGCCGGTTTCGGCAACAGCTTGGCGGGCGACGGGGTCGCCCTCATTGCCGTTTTGGCCGCCACCGGCGTTTTCCTCATCACCCGCCGCCTGCTGCGCCGGCTGGGCGGCAATTCCGCCCGGCAGCGCATCGCCGATCTCGAGGCCCGGTTGAACGAGGCCGAAACCGCCATTGCGGCGGAAGCCCATGTTCTGGTGATCTGGCGCGGCAGGAATGCGCTGCCGGACCGCGTGATGGGCTCCATGCATGGCGCGGCAACGCTTCCCGAAAGCCCCAGGGCCCTCATCGATTTTTCCGCCTGGCTCGACCGTGATTCGGCCTCCGCCCTCGCCGATTGCCTGCACGACCTCCGCCAGGACGGCACGCCCTTCAATATCGCCATCAAGAGCCTCAACGACGAGCTGCTGGAGGCCGATGGCCGCACCGCCGGCGGCCTGGCCACGCTGCGCTTCCGACCGCTGGCTGGCGAGCGCCGGCAGATCGCCGCGCTGGCGCATGAGGCGCATCGCCTCGGCAAGCAGGTGGAGCGCCTGAGAGCCGTGCTCGATGCGGCTCCCCTGCCGGTCTGGCTGCGCGGCTCCGAAGGCAAGCTGCTGTGGGTCAACCAGTGCTATGCCGCGGCAGTCGACGCCAGGGACCCCGATCTCGTGGTGGCGCAGGGCACCGAGCTCACCGGCCGCGCCGCCATGGACCGCACGGCGGCCAGCGCCACGACGGGCTGCCTCGGCCGCATCCATGCGGTGGTGTCGGGCTCGATGCGGGCCCTCGACGTGTTCGAGGTGCCGGTCACCGGCGGCACCGCCGGCTTCGCCATCGACATGACGGTGCTGGAGAAGGCCGAGAAGGAGCTCGACCGCCACATCAAGGCCCACACCTCGACGCTCAACAAGCTCGACACCGCCATCGCGATCTTCGGCCCCGACCAGCGCCTGCGCTTTCACAATGCCGCCTATGCCGAGCTCTGGCCGCTCGATTCCGAATGGCTCGACAGCCATCCGCCCGATGCCGAGATCCTCGACCGGCTCAGGAACCAGCGCTGCATTCCCGAACAGGCGAATTACCGCGAGTGGCGCGCCAAGCAGCTCACCGCCTACACCACGATCGAGCCGCGCGAGGACTGGTGGCACCTGCCCGACGGCCGCACGCTGCACGTCGTCTGCGAGCAGCACCCCTTCGGCGGCCTCACCTATCTCTACGAGAACGTGACCGACGAGCTGGCGCTGGAAAGCCGCTACAACGAGCTGATCGGTGTGCAGCGCGAGACGCTGGACAATCTCGAAGAGGGCATCGCCCTCATCGGGTCCGACGGCCGTCTCAAGCTCCACAATCCGGCCTTCGCGCAGTTCTGGCAGCTCGATCCCGAAGCCCTCGAAGCGCAGCCGCACATCGAGGAACTGGCCCAGCACGGCAGCCAGCTCGCCACCGATTCGAGTTCGTGGGACGAGGTGCGCTACAGCGTGACCAGGCTCGATGCCGAGCGCAAACCCGTCACCGGCAAGATCGACGTCGCCGACCGCGTGCTGCAGTTCGTCGCCGTGCCTTTGCCCGATGGCAACACGCTCCTCACCTTCGCCGATATTTCCGACTCGGCCCGCATGGAGCGCGCCCTGCGCGACCGCGCCGATGCGCTCGAAGCCGCCGACCGCCTCAAGAACATGTTCCTCTCCAACGTGTCCTACGAGATCAGGACGCCGCTCACCTCCATCCTCGGCTTCGCCGAGGGCCTGCAGATCGGGCTCGCCGGGCCGCTCACGGCGAAGCAGCAGGACTATGTGCGCGATATCCGCCGCTCCTCCACCGACCTCAAGACCATCATCGACGCGATCATCGACCTGACCGCCATCGATGCCGGGGCACTGGAGCTGAAGCTCGAACACGTCGAGGTCACGGCCCTGCTCGAGGCGGTGGCCGAGAAGCTGGCGAACCAGATCGACGAGCGCGACCTGACGCTGAACATCGAGGTGGGGGCCGACGTCAACAGCTTCGTCGCCGACCCGAAGCGCGTGGAGCAGATCCTCTCGAACCTGCTCTCCAACGCCATCGGCTTCTCCGACCGCGGCGCCACCATCCGCATGGGGGCGAAGAAGACGCGCGGCCAGCTGCAGCTCTGGGTCTCCGACCAGGGCCGCGGCATCGAGCCCGAATTCCAGAAACAGGCCTTCGACCGCTTCCAGTCGCGCCCCATTCCCGGCGGCCATCGCGGGCCCGGCCTCGGCCTCGCCATCGTCAAGAGCTTTGTCGAGCTGCATGAGGGGCAGGTGTCGCTCCTCTCCAAGATCAACCAGGGCACCACCGTCCTCTGCACCTTCCCGCTCGACGGGCCCGGTGCCGCCCAGCGGACGGATGTCCGCAAGTCGGCCTGACCACGATGCAGTTCACCCGCCGTTTCGATAAGGCCGCGGCACTCGAGGCCTTCGCCGCCGAGCTCGCGCTCTTTGCGCGTCCGGGCATGGTGCTGCTACTCAAAGGCGACCTCGGCACGGGCAAGTCCACCTTCGCCCGCGCCTTCATCCGCGCGCTGGCGCAAGGGGCGGAGTTCGACATTCCGAGCCCCACCTTCACGCTGGTCCAGACCTATGACGAGACGCGCGTGCCGGTGGCGCATGCCGACCTCTACCGCATCGGCTCCGCCCAGGAACTCGACGAGCTGGGCTTCGACGAGCTCGTGCTGACCCACGTCCTCGCCGTCGAATGGCCGGAGAAGATGCTCGATGGCGGCCACGCCGACCGCCTGCTGATCGAGCTCTCCGGTTCCGGCACGCATCGCGACGCGCTCGTCACCGCACGCGGCGCCTGGGCGCAGGCGCTGGCCCGCAACGATGCGATCAACACCTTCATTGCAAAAACGCGCTGGGCAAGCGCCGAGCGCCGCTTCCTCGAGGGCGATGCCTCCTTCCGCCGCTACGAGACGCTGCATCTGGGCGACGCGCATGCGATCCTGATGGACATGCCCGCGCGCCCCGATGGCCCGCCGGTGAAATATGGCAAGCCCTACAGCGCCATTGCGCATCTGGCGGAAGACATCCGCGCGGTGATCGCCGTCAACGCCGTGCTCGGCGCGCGCGGCTACAGCGCGCCGAAGGCGGAAGCTTACGATCTCACTCATGGCTTTGCGGTGATGGAAGACCTGGGTCGCCACGTCTATGGCGGCATGATGCGCAGGGGCGAGGACATGCGCGAGCCGATGCGCGCCGCCGTCGCCGTGCTCGCCGACATGGCGAGCCGCGACTGGCCGAGGGACGTGCCGCTCGACGGCCAGACCTATTCCGTGCCGCCCTACGACGTCGAAGCGCAACTGATCGAGGTCGACCTGCTGCCCTCATGGTTCTGGCCGCATCTCAGCGGCAGCGCCATTCCCGCTGCAGCGCTGGCCGAGTTCGAGGCCGCGTGGATGGAACTGCTGCCGCTCACCCAGAAGGGCCACCGCGTCTGGGCGCTGCGCGACTATCACTCGCCCAACCTGCTCTGGCTGCCCGAGCGCGCGGGCCTCGCCCGCGTCGGCATCATCGATACGCAGGACGCGCTGATGGGCCACCCGGCCTATGACCTTGCCTCGATGCTGCAGGACGCGCGCGTCGACATCGACGCGCGCCTGGCGGACGATCTCTACGAACACTACTGCGCGCTGCGGAAGGACGATCCCAGTTTCGACCGCGATGAGTTCGATGTCGCCTATGCGATCCTCGGCGCGCAGCGGGCGACCAAGATCCTTGGCATCTTCGCCCGGCTTTCGAAGCGCGACGGCAAGCACGGCTACCTCCGCCACATCCCGCGCGTCTCGCGCTATCTCGAGCGCAACCTCGCACATCCGCGTCTCGCCGATCTCAAGCGCTGGTTCGACACCCACCTGCCGCCCGCACGGCGCGAGGCGCAATGACGCTGGGCCACAAGGCCATGGTGCTGGCGGCAGGCTACGGCCAGCGCATGCGCCCGCTCACCCTCACACGCCCCAAGCCGCTGGTCGAGGTCTCCGGCAAGGCGCTGATCGACTACGGCTTCGACCGCCTGCGCGCCGCGGGCGTTGCGGAGGCCGTGGTGAACGTCCACTACCTTCCGGAGCAGATCGAGGCCTGGGCCGCACGGCAATCATCCCCGCGCATCACGATCTCGGACGAGCGCGGCGTCATCCTCGATACCGGGGGTGGTGTGGCGAAGGCCCTGCCACTTCTGGGCGACGAGCCCTTCTTCGTCATCAACAGCGACAGCTTCTGGGTGGATGACGGCACGCCTGCGCTTGATTGCCTGCGCGCCGCATGGGACGATCGGACGATGGACTGCCTCCTCCTCCTCGCCCCGCTCGAACGCACCGTCGGCTATGACGGCAAGGGCGATTTCACGCGTGCGCCCGATGGCCGCCTCGCGCGCCGTGCCACCTCGGCGGGCACGCCGCTCGCCTATATCGGCGGCTACCTCGTTGCGCCGCGCCTCTTCAAGGATGCGCCCGAAGGCGCCTTCTCGATGAATGCGCTGTGGGACCGCGCCATCGCCGCGGGGCGCCTCTTCGGCGTGGAGCATGCCGGGCGCTGGCTGCATGTGGGAACGCCGGAGGCGATCGGTCTCGCCGAAGCGGCACTCGGGGCATGAGCCATGGCGGCAGACATCCCGCGCCTCTTCACCATCGCGCCTGACAGTCCCTTCCTCGAGATCCTTGCCGAACAGGTTCTGAACGGCTTTCCGTGTACGGACGGACAGATCCCGGGCAAGCTCGGCCTGGCGCGCTGGACCATCCTGCTGCCAACCCGCCGCGCGGTGCGCGAGCTGGAGGACATCTTCTTCCGCCGCGCCGGCGGCTCCGGCGTGCTGCTGCCGCGCATCCGCCCCATCGGCGATATCGACGAGGACCTGCTGCAGCCCGAGCATGGCGTGGCGGAATTGGGAACACCGGTGAGCGCCCCCGGCCAGCTGCTGCTGCTGATCGACCTCATCGACGACTGGGCGGCAACCCACCCCACCACGCGGCTGGCGCAGGAGATCGCCGCGGCGCCGCACCAGGCGGGAGGCCTGGCGCAGTCGCTCGCCGAACTGCTCGACGCGCTCGAGACCGAGGATGTCGACGTCAACCGGATCGCCGACCTCTATGGCCTCGAATCGGCGCAGCACCGCGCCGCGATCCTCGAGTTCCTCGCCATCGCGCGCGAGAAATATCCGCAGCGGCTGGCGGCGGAAAACGCCATGGGTCCGCAGGCCCGGCGCTCCGCCATTCTCCGGCGCGAGGCGCAGCGGCTGGAGCGCGCGCGCACGGCGCGGCCCTTCATCGCGGCAGGGTCCACGGGTTCGATCCCCGCCACCTGCACGCTGCTCAGGGCCATCGCCGGCCTGCCCAACGGTGCCGTGGTGCTGCCCGGCCTCGACCAGATCATGGACGAGCCGAGCTGGACCGCCGTCGGCCCCACCCATCCGCAGCATGCGATGAAGCAGCTGCTGCTGCGCCTCGACGCCACGCGCCAGATGGTGACGGAACTCGGCGCCGGGCCCGGCCCGCGCGCCTGGCTCGCCAGCGAGCTGATGCGCCCGGCCGAAGCCTCGCACCTGTGGCATGGCGCTCTGAAGGGGCAGCAGGCGCGCGTCGAAGAGGCCATGCGGGGCGTGGAGCTGGTCGAAGCGCGATCGCTGCAGGAACAGGCGGTGAGCGCCGCCTTGATCCTGCGCCAGTGCCTGGAGCAGCCGGGCCGCAGCGCCTGCCTGGTGACGCCGGACCGCCAGCTCGCCCGCCGGGTGAAGGCAGAGCTCCGGCGCTGGAACATCGCCATCAATGATTCCGCCGGTGAACCGCTGATCCGCTTCGGCGGCGCCTCGCTCCTCAACCTTCTGCTCGAGGCGCTGCTCAATGATTTCGCCGCCGAGCCGCTGGCCGCCCTGCTGCGCCACGACCTCGCGACCTTCGGGCTGGCGCCGGATGAGGCCCGCCACCTCGCCAGCCTCATCGAACTCGCCCTGCTGCGCACCGGCACCGGCGCACCCGAAATCGCCAAGCTTTCGCATGCGCTGCGTGTCGCCACGGAGAAGGACAAACGCCGCGCCCTGCCGCTGCCCGCCCAGCACGTCACGCCGGAGGACTGGGAACGGGCCATCGCGCAGGCGAAGCGCATCTCGGATGTCCTGGCGCCGCTGGGCGTCAACCCGCCCAGCACGCTGGCCGAACATCTCGAGCGGCTTGCCACAGCCTGCGAGGCGATGGCGGGCGAGGCCTTCTGGCTGGGCGAGGGCGGCGAGGAACTCTCCGATGCCTTCGCCCTGCTGAAGGACGAGTCGCGCTTCCTCCGGCATTGCGACCTGCGCCGCAGCGCGGCCATCCTGCGCCACTGGCTGCACGGGCTTCCGGTGCGCAGCCAGCAGCGCAACGCCACGCCGCTCACCATCCTCGGACTCCTGGAAGCGCGCCTCATCCGCGCCGACGTGATGGTGCTCGCCGGCCTCAACGAGGGCACATGGCCGGGCGCCACCGACTGCGGCCCCTGGCTCAACCGCCCGATGCGCGACGTGCTGGCGATGAAGCAGCCGGAAGCGCAGATCGGCCAGACCGCGCATGATTTCGTGCAGGCCTTCGGCAACCCGCAAGTGAAGCTCCTCTGGTCGCGCCGCATCGGCGATGCGCCGGGCACGCCGTCGCGCTGGCTGCATCGGCTGCTGATGATTCTCGCAACGGCGAAGCAGCCGCGCGTGCCAAGCCCGTGGCCGCTGCTGGCCCGCAGGCTGTCGGAGCCCGCAGCGGTGACGCCCTGCGTCAAGCCGAGGGCCATGCCGCCGGTGACGCTGCGTCCGAAGCGCCTCAGCGTCACCCGCATCGAGACGCTGATCCGCGATCCCTATGCCATCCATGCGCGCTTCATCCTCGGCCTCGAGCCGGTGAAGCCCGTCTCCTCGATGCCCGATCCCGCCCGGCGCGGCACCATCTTCCATGAGGCCATCGGCGATTTCCTCACGCGCTTCCCGAAACACTTGCCTGCCGATGCGGCGGCCGAGCTCGAGACGGATGGCAGCCGCCACTTCCTTGAGATCCAGGATTATCCCGGTCTCGTCAGCTTCTGGTGGCCGCGCTTCCGCCGCATCGCGCAGTGGATCGCCGAGCAGGAGCCGCAGTGGCGCGACGGCGTCGCGCGCGTGGCGGCGGAGACCAGTGGCCTCGTCACCTTCCCCGTGGCGGGCGAGGACTTCACCCTCACCTGCCGCGCCGACCGCATCGACCTGATGGCCGATGGGTCCGCCCGCATCGTCGACTTCAAGACCGGCAGCGTGCCGAGCGCCAGGGAGGTCGATGCCGGCCTCGCCCCGCAGCTGACGCTGCAGGCCGCCATCCTCGCGCGCGGCGGCTTCTCCGGCGTCGACCCGAGGCAGACGGGGCAGGTGTGGTACGTGAAACTCAGCGGCGGCACGCCGGCGGGCGAGCTCAAGACACTGGACAAGCTCGCGCACCCGGTGATGGAGCTTGCCGAGAAGCACTTCGCCGAACTGCAGAAGCTGCTGGCGAGATATGCCCAGGCGAACCAGCCCTATTTCTCGCGCACCATCATGAGGAAGGAGGATGATCCGAGCGACTACGATCACCTCTCGCGCTTCCAGGAATGGACGCTGTCGGGGGGCGGCACGTGAGCCTCAATCCCGCCGCCAGCATCGCCCAGCTCAGGGCGTCTGATCCTGCCGCCACGGTGTGGGTCAATGCCAATGCCGGATCGGGCAAGACCCATGTGCTGGTCGACCGCGTGGTGCGCCTCATGCTGACAGGCACCGAGCCGTCGCGCATCATGTGCCTGACCTTCACCAAGGCGGCTGCAGCGGAAATGGCCAACCGCCTGTTCGACCGCCTGAGCAAGTGGATCGCGCTCGACGATGCGGCACTGTCGAAGGTGCTGGAGAAGCTCGGGGCGCCCGATGCCGGCGCCGCATTGCTGGAGCGCGCCCGCCAGCTCTTCACCCGCGCGCTCGAAACACCGGGCGGGCTGAAGATCCAGACCATCCATGCCTTCTGCGAGCGCGTGCTGCAGCTCTTTCCCGTCGAGGCCGGCATCGTGCCGCATTTCTCCATGCTCGACGAGCGTGAGTCGCTGGCGCTGCTGCAGGAGGCGCGCAACGCCGTGCTCGCCGGCGCCAAGGACGAGGCCACGGCGATCGGCGCCGCACTGCGCGACGTGGTCAACCGCGTCAATGCCGATGATTTCGACAGGCTGCTCACGCAGCTCCTCGCCAAGCGCGCCAACCTGCGGGCGCTGTTCGATGACGAGCGTGGGCTGGAGCACGCCGAAAGCCTGCTGCGCCTCCACCTCGCGCTGGAGCAGGGCGTGACGCGTGAGAGCATCGTCTCCGGCCTCGGCTGCGACGTGACGCGCTACCTGGAACTTGCGGAACTCCTCGACAAGGGCACGAAGAGCGAGAAGGACACCGCCGCCGACATCAGGACGGCCTGCAGCAGCGGCACGGCGGCGCTCATGGATCTGCGCAGCGTCCTGCTCACGGCCAGGAACGAGGCGCTCAAGTGGGTGGCGAACAGGTCGAGCCATGAGCGCCACGGCTGGATCGACGAGCTGGTGCGGCCGGACCAGCAGCGCCTCATCGATGCGCTGGGTCGCATGGGCGATCTCGAGTGCATGGGGGCCACGCTGTCGCTGCTGCGGCTCGGCAGCGCCATCACGCGCGGCTTCGAGGCGGCGAAGCGCGCCCGCGGCGCCTATGATTTCGACGACCTCATCATCAAGACCGGCGAATTGCTGCGGGAGAAGCCCGATGCCGCCTGGGTGCTGTTCAAGCTCGATGGTGGCATCGAGCATCTTCTCGTCGACGAGGCGCAGGACACGAGCCCGATGCAGTGGCAGATCGTGCAGGCGCTGACGGCTGAGTTCTTCGCCGGCGAGGGCCGCCACGGCAGCAAGCTCCGCACCCTCTTCGTGGTGGGCGACAGGAAGCAGTCGATCTATTCCTTCCAGGGTGCCGACCCCAATGTCTTCGAGCAGGTCCTGAACGAGGTGAAACAACAGGTGGAGGGTGTGGGCCAGGAGTTCCGCGAGGTGGACTTCAGCGTCTCCTTCCGCTCGCTGGGCGAGGTTCTCGCGGCCGTCGATGGCGTGTTTCCCCCGGGCTCGCCCGCCCGCACCGGGCTCGATGGCGAGACGGCGCGCGAGTGGGAACATGTGCCGAACCGGCGCGACGCGCCGGGCACGGTTGAACTCTGGCCCCTCGTCGAACCCGTCGACAGGCAAGATCCCGAACCCTGGGAGGCGCCGGTCGACCGCGAGCCGTCGACATCGCCGCGGCGGCGGCTGGCGGAGAAGCTGGCGAAAACCATCAAGGGCTGGATCGGCGCGCGCCAGCTGCCGGGCCGCGGGCGCGCCGTGGAGGCGGGCGATATCCTCATTCTCGTCCGCCAGCGCAACAGCTTCTTCGATGCGATGATCCGCGCGCTGTGGAACGAGCAGGTGCCGGTGGCCGGCGCCGACCGGCTGAAGCTCGGCGAGAACATCGCGGTGCTCGATCTCGTGGCGCTGGCGCAGTTCGCCATCATGCCGGAGGACGACCATGCACTGGCCTGCATTCTCAAGAGCCCGCTGCTGGCGCAGCCCCTCAGCGAAGACGAGCTGATCGCGGTTGCCGCGGGCCGCGGGACCGTTTCACTGTGGCACAACATGCAGGCGCAGGGTGCCGAGCCGTTCCGCAGCGCCGTCGCCTTCCTCCGTCCACTGATCGCCGAGGCGCCCGCGGCGCGGCCCTTCGAGTTCTTCTCTGCCGTTCTCGCCGGGGCGCGGCTGCGCTTCGTCTCGCGGCTGGGCAGCGAGGCCAATGACGCCATCGATGCGCTGCTCGACCGCGCGCTGGACTATGAGGAGGCGCAGGGCACTTCCCTCGCGGGCTTCGTCAACTGGTTCCAGGCCGGCGAGATCGAGATCAAGCGCAACATGGAGCAGGGCTCGGGGGAGGTGCGGGTGATGACGGTGCATGGCGCCAAGGGCCTCGAGGCGCCCATCGTCATCCTGCCGGACACGACGAGCCCCGAACAGGCCCGCGGCGAGTCGCTGCTGATGCTCGAGGGCGGCGAAGGCCACGCCAGGGTGCCGCTGTGGGTGGTGCCGAAGCTCGAGGCCGCCAGGGCAGTGAAGGACCTCAAGGCGGCGCAGCGGGACGTGGCGACCGCCGAATACCGCCGCCTGCTCTACGTCGCCATGACGCGGGCCTGCGACGAGCTTTATGTCTGCGGCTATCGTGGCAAGCAGGACCCGCCCGAGACATGCTGGTACAACACCATCGCCGAGGCCCTGAAGACGACGAAGATGACCCCGCTCGACGGCGATGCGGGCTGGCGCCTGGGCGCCGCACCGGTGCCGGCCGCGGCGGTCGCGGCGGTGGCACCCATGGCAGTCCCGGATGTGCCGGACTGGATCACGCGCGCCGCCGATGCCGTGCCCGTCGTGCCGGCCGCTGCCGTGCGCAGGCGGGCGGAGGCGCGCGTGGCGCGCGGCATCCTCATCCACCGCATCCTGCAGAACCTCGCCGACATGGATGAGGGAGCGCGCGCCGCCCACATCGACGTCGCGGTCAGGCGCGCGGGCCATGATCCCGCGCTGGCGGAGCAGCTCAAGGCGCTGATCGCCGACCCGGTGGTGGCGGAGCTGCTCTCGGCCGAGGGCCATTCCGAGGCCTCGCTGATCGCCCTGGGGCCCGATGGCAGCCCGGAGCGCCGCCGCCTCGACCGGCTGGTTGTGACGCCCGACGGCATCCTGGTCGCCGACTACAAGACCGACCGCGAGGTGCCCGCCTCCGCCGCTGACTGCAATCCCGAATATCTCGCCCAGCTGGCGACTTACCGCGATGCACTGCGGCGCGCCGAGCCGGGCCTGCCGCTGCGCTTCGGCCTGCTCTACACGGAAGGACCGAAGCTCGTCATGGTGGAGGATGCGCTCCTCGACCGCATGGCCGCCCTGCGTGGGGGCCGGCCTTGACCCCCGGCAGGGGGGCTCCTACCTTCGGTCAACCCGCAACGGCGAATCCCCGCCCCAGCCTGAAAGAGGTTCCCATGACCACCCACAAGGTCTCCGACGCATCCTTCGAAAAGGACGTCCTGCAGTCCGATACGCCCGTCGTCGTCGATTTCTGGGCGGAGTGGTGCGGCCCGTGCAAGATGATCGCCCCGGCGCTCGAGGAAATCGCCCAGAGTCTCGGCCCCAAGGCCAAGATCGTGAAGATCAACATCGACGAGAACCCCTCGGTGCCGTCGCAGTATGGCGTGCGCGGCATCCCCACGCTGATGGTGTTCAAGGGTGGCCAGGTGGCGGCCACCAAGGTCGGCGCCGCGCCGAAGAACCAGCTGCAGAGCTGGATCGAACAGTCGATCTGACTTTCACAACCTGGGGTGTGAGCGTGATGGCTGCCTGCGGGCAGCCATTATCGTTTCACAACCCTGCTTCGCCTTGATATCGCCACTGGTTACCCTTCATACGACTGTCAAGTTTCTATGGGTTGGGCTAGCTTGCCCGCCGGGAGGACGTGACGTGACGGTTGTGGAGGCGGGCGCCAGTCTGGCGCCGGGCAGGCAGTATGCCGTGCCGAAGTGGTTGCGTGTGACAGTGAAGGTGCTGCTGCAGCTCTTTCTCGTCTATCTCATCCTGCTTGCCGTTCACGCCTATCTCGGCTGGTGGACGCCGGATTTTCTCAAGGGCCGCAGCCTGTGGCATTTCTGGTTCTCCCGCATGATCATTCCCATGGTCATGCTGGGCTTCTTCGTGGCCTTCGCGCGGATCGTGCCGGCCGGCGTCATGCTGGGCTCGGGCTTCCTGCTCGTCGGCACGCTGTCCGAGATCAAGAAGGATTCGACCGGCGAGCCGTTCCAGATCAGCGACCTGTTCCTCGCCGGCCAATCCGTCCACCTGCTGCATTACGTGCACTGGTATCACTGGCTTCTCGGCGCCTCGGTCATCCCCGCCGCCATCTGGTATGCCCGCAACCTGCGCTTCCGCTGGTGGAGCGTGCCGGTGGCGCTGCTCTTCGTCGGCCTGCTGTCGACCTACCGCTTCGAGATCGTGTCGAAGTGGATCCACGACAATTCATACTGGGCCGGGGTTGAAAACCTGACCTTCAGCCAGGCCGAGAGCGAGCGCATGAACGGGCTCGGCACGCATCTCTATTTCTCGATGGCGGGCCTTCGCCTCAAGACCTACAGCGAGGCCCAGGTGAAGCAGGCGCTCGATGCGCTGCCGGTGAAGAAGCCGCCGGCAAGTTCCGCCGCCGCCGCCGCCCCCGTTGCCGCGCCGGATGTCTACATCATCCTCGGCGAGGCCTGGTGGCATGATCCGGACGATCTCGATTCACCGCTCACCGGCCTCAAGGATGCGGGCTTCACGGAATCGATGGCGGTGTCGCCGGTCTATGGCGGCACCACGCCCAATTCCGAGTTCGAGGTGCTGACCGGCATCCCGATCAAGACCTTCCCGGATGGCATCATCCCCTATCAGCATTATGTCGAGTACATCACCGACCACTCGCGCACCCTGCCGCGGATCCTGTCGGAGAAGGGCTATTCGGCCACCGCCTACCACAACTTCACCCGCCGCTTCTGGCTGCGCGACCAGGTCTACCCCAAGCTCGGTTTCGAGAATTTCGTGTCGATGGACGACATGAACCTCACCATCCAGGCGAACGACTGGCCGACCGACGAAGGCCTCTACAGCTCCGTGCTTCAGCACGTGGGCGGCGGCAGCCAGCCGCAGTTCCACTTCATCGTGACGGTGCAGACCCACGGCCCCTACGAGGCGGACGACAGCGACCCCAAGGGCCACGAGGGCGTGCACGACTATCGCACCAGGCTCGATGGCGCGGCGCATTCGCTCGCCAGCTTCAAGCAGCAGCTGGACGCCAAGGGACGGCCCTACGTGCTGGTGCTGTTCGGCGATCACCTGCCGGGCCTGCGCATGCACCAGTACAATGACGGCATGACATCGGAATCCGACCCGCGCCTGCACCAGATCCCGGTGCTGATCGCCAGCAACACCGAGAAGCCGCAGGAACTGGCCGATGCCATCCACGGCCGTCCGCTCTACTGCCTGTCGCCTTTGCTGCTCGACTGGATCGCGGAGCCCGCCGCGGAGCGCTATCTGAGCTATCTCGATTCAAGCTGCCGCGCGGAAGAAGATCCCATGGTCCGTCCGGACGAAGCGGTGATCCAGAACCAGCTCTTCGCCAAGGACCCGATCTAGCGTCGTCCGCGCCCGCGTCGGCGGGGCCGATGCGGGGACGTCAGGCGATGACGCCCGGGAGGAGACACGCTCACTCCTCGTCGAACTTGCTCTCCACCAGCTGGGCCAGCGCCTGCAGCGCGGCCTCGGCCTCCGCACCCCTGGCCTCGACCATGATCGAGGTGCCCATCGCGGCGCCCAGCATCATCAGCCCCATGATCGAGGTGGCCGGCACCGTCATGCCGTCGCGCGTCACCATGATCTCGGCCGCGAAGCCTTCCGCGCACTTGACGAATTTTGCCGAGGCGCGGGCATGCAGCCCACGCTGGTTGGTGATCGCGAGTTCGCGGGCCGCCACCGTCGCCGTCATGCTCAGTCTCCGAGGATCTGGCTGGCGACGTTGATGTATTTGCGCCCGGCGTCCTGTGCGGCGGTGGCCGCCTTGTCGAGCGCATAGTCCTTGCGGATGCGGGCGAGCTTGACGAGCATCGGCAGGTTCAGCCCGGCCACCACCTCGACCTTGCCGATCTCGAGCAGCGAGATCGCGAGGTTCGAGGGCGTGCCGCCGAACATGTCGGTGAGGATGATGACGCCGGCACCGGAATTGACCCGCGCCACCGCCTCCGCGATGTCGCTGCGCCGGCTCTCCATGCGGTCGTCGGGCCCGATGGCGACCGTCTCGATCGCTGTCTGCGGCCCCACCACATGTTCAAGCGCAGAACGGAACTCTTCCGCAAGGCGGCCATGGGTGACCAGGACGAGTCCGATCATGGTGGTGGTGAAACTCCGCGCATTTCCCGTTCAGGGTGGCGCACAATGCCTCCAACGCCCTCGCGATGCAACATCGTTTCAGCCGGTGATGAACTGGTCCAGGGCGGCTCTCAGGCGGGCCGGCGCGGAGGCATTCTGGGGGTCGAGCAGGATCAGCGGCACGGCAATCCCGAGGATGTCCATCCGCGCCCGTCCGAGGTCCGGGAGGCGCTCGATCTCGGCGGCGGGGGTCAGCCGCACCGCAAGCCGCAAACGGGTTTCCGCTACGACCGGAAGTTCCGCAATGCCGAGCCCGCGGATCTCCAGCTTGCCGCGCAGGGCGTTCGGCGCGGAGGCCATCAGCTGGTCGTGCTCGCGGCGGACCACCACCTGGTCGTCCGCCACGAGTTCGGCCGCGCGCAGCTGCCCGGCGAGGCCGAGGCCGCGCTGGTCGATGAGGCGCAGCGCCAGGTCGGACTTGCCGGTGCCGGGCTTGCCCACCAGCAGCACGCCCGCCCCGCCGATGGCGAGGCAGGTGCCGTGGATGAGCGCTTCCTCATGCATGGGGCGCTGCCGGGATGCGAACGGTGAAGCGCGCGCCGAGCACCGGCTTCTCGCCCGTCTCGTCCGGCTTGCCATACCGGTTCTCGGCCCAGATGCGGCCCTTGTGGGCATCGACGATCTGCTGCGAGATCGACAGGCCGAGGCCGGAGTTCGAGCCGAAGCTGCCGTCCGGCCGGTCGGTGTAGAAGCGCTCGAAGATGCGGGTCAGGTTGTCGGGCGGAATACCCGGTCCGAAGTCGTCGACACGGAATTCGACGTCGGGTCCGATGCGCCGGACCCTGACGTTCAGCTTGGTGCCGGGCTTCGTGAAGGAGCGGGCATTGTCGATGAGATTGCGCACCACCTGGCCGAGGCGTGAATCATGTCCGGTCACGGTATAGGCCTTGGCGCGGTCCATGCCGGGCGGCGGCTTCGCCACCTCGTATTCCACTTCGGCCTGGCCTTCCTTGCGCGTGTCGTTGGCGAAGCTGACGATCGAGTCGAGAAGCTGCGACAGGTCGAAGGCCTGGGACTCCCCGCGGGCCAGTTCGGCATCGAGCCGCGATGCATCCGAGATGTCGGTGATCAGCCGGTCGAGGCGCTTCACGTCGTGGTTCACGATCTCGACCAGGCGCTCGCGCTGCTCCGGCGTCTTGGCATAGGCCAGGGTCTCGACGGCGCTGCGCAGCGAGGTCAGCGGGTTCTTGAGCTCGTGGCTCACATCCGCCGCGAAGGCCTCGATGGCGGCGATGCGGTTGTAGAGCGCGTTGGTCATGTCGCGGACGGCGCCGGAGAGATCGCCGATCTCGTCGCCGCGCGACGAGAAGTCGGGAATCTCCACGCGCTTGTCGATGCCGCGGCGCACCCGGTCGGCGGCGGCCGCCAGCTTGCGCAGCGGCAGCGCGATGGTCGAGGCGAGGAGGATGGAGAGCAGGATGGTGACCAGCGCCACGAAGCCGAAGGTCATCAGCACCACCTGGCGCTCGGCGCGCAGCACGTCGTCGATCTCGCCGCCGGTGGTCGACAGCACCAGCGAGCCCAGCACGGCGCGGAAGCGCTGGATCGGCACCGCCACCAGCACGATGATCTGGCCGCGGTCGTTGAGCCTCACGAGGCTGACCTTGGCGCCCTTCAGCGCGGCGGCCACTTCGGGGAAGTCCTTGCCGTTGTCCATCCCGTATTCGATCTGCTTGGGATAGTCGTAGCTGAAGGTCCAGGTGACGAAGCGGTTCCACAGCGCGCGCGGGCTGAAGCTCTCGTGCTCGCCCTCGATCGGCGGCAGGTCCGACTGCACGATGTCGCCGCGCGAATAGAGGAAGCGGCTGTCCACCACCATGTTGCCGTCCTTGTCGATGATCCGGGCACGGACGGTGGTGTTGGCGAGCAGGCGCTTCAGAACCGGGCCCGCGGCCTCGGGGTCGATCGGGAAGTCGAGGCTGGAACTCTGGTCGGAGTCGGGCACCGTGTCGTCATTGGTCTCGGCCAGCGAGTCGGGGTCGATGACGATGGAACCGGTGTCGACGGTGGCGGAGCCCGCCACCGCGGCGGCGATGATCTGCGCCTGGGTGGTCAGGCTCTGCACGCGGGCGTCGATCAGGCCCTGTCGGAACTGGTTGAAGTAGAGAATGCCCGCCACCAGCACGATGAGGCCGAGCAGGTTCAGGAGAACGATGCGGCTGGTCAGGCGGTGCGGCCACAGGCGCCGCACGAGGCCCTGGCGGGGCAAGGCCTCGCGTTCCGCGGCCTCGGCCTCGTCGGCTTCGGCGCGGTCGGCGGATTCGGGCGGTGTCACCTTGTCAAGCATCGGCAGTCACCGGCCCCGCAGGTCCGGCCTCATTGCTCCTTGAAGCGGTAGCCCACGCCGTAAAGCGTTTCAATGGCGTCGAACTCGGCATCGACCGCATTGAACTTCTTGCGCAGCCGCTTGATGTGGCTGTCGATGGTGCGGTCGTCGACATAGACCTGGTCGTCATAGGCGGCATCCATCAGCGCGTCGCGGCTCTTGACGATGCCGGGGCGCTGGGCGAGCGACTGCAGGATCAGGAATTCCGTGACCGTCAGCGTCACCGGCTTGCCGTCCCAGGTGCAGGAGTGGCGGTCGGGGTCCATCGCCAGCTTGCCGCGCTCGATCACCTTGGCCGCCTCGGTGGGGGTCTGGGCCACGTCGCGGTTCAGCGCGCGGCGCATCACGGCCTTGACGCGCTCGACCAGCAGGCGCTGCGAGAACGGCTTCTTGATGAAGTCGTCGGCGCCCATCTTGAGCCCGAAGAGTTCGTCGATCTCGTCGTCCTTGGAGGTCAGGAAGATCACCGGCAGGTCGGATTTCTGGCGGATGCGGCGGAGCAGCTCCATGCCGTCCATGCGCGGCATCTTGATGTCGAAGATGGCCATGTCCGGCGGGTTGTCCTGCAGCCCCTGGAGAGCTGCCGCACCGTCATTGTATTTCTGGACTGCGTAGCCCTCGTTCTCGAGGGCCATGCCGACGGATGTCAGGATGTTGCGGTCGTCGTCGACCAGCGCAATGGTGGGCATTCTCTTGTTCATCCCTTCAACGATGTCCTTCCTATGGCACTAGGGGTGGAACTGGAACAAAATGTGGCGGACATGATAGGCAGTCCACGCCACAATTGCGAGGAATGTTCATGAGTGAACGCAGAAGTTTCACGGCCGGCGAGGCCCGCAACCTGCTCCGCCGGGCAAGGACCGGCACGCTGGCCACCCTGAATGCCGATGACGGCACCCCCTATGCCTCGCTGGTCAACCTGGCGACGGATGTCCGGGGGTGCCCGCTGATCCTCGTGTCCACCCTCGCCTGGCACACCCGCAACCTCCAGGCCGACCCGCGCGGCAGCGTCATGGTGGCCGAGGTGCCGGAGCAGGGCGACGCCCTCACCGGGCCCCGGGTGACGGTCATGGGCCGGTTTTCCAAGGTCGACGCCGGGCAGGCGGCGCGGCGTTACCTCGCCCGCCACCCGGCGGCGGAGATCTATGCGGGCTTCGGTGATTTCGGCTTCTGGCGGCTGGAGCCGGAGCGCGCCCATGCCGTGGCCGGCTTCGGCCGCATCGAGACCATCCCGGCAGATGAGATGTTTCCCTCAGCCGATGAGATGATCGCGCTGGAAGAGGGTGCGGTGCAGCACATGAATGACGATCATGACGACGCCATCCAGCGTTTCGCCGAGCGCCTGCTGGGGGCCACGCCGGGAGGCTGGAAAATAACGGCCATCGATCCGGACGGCGCGGACCTTCGGCGCGGCGAGCACGTTCTCCGGCTGCCGTTCGAAACGCCGGCCTATGCCGGCGGCAGTCTCCGCGCCCTGCTGGCACGCATGGGCGAACAGACCCGAAGTTAGGGCAAGCACTCATATATTGATGTACGATACCGCACAGTTCTGATGTAAACTCTGCTTTTCAATCATTTTCCTCTTGCAGGACCCGAGGGCAGGTCTCTACAGTTGCGCTTCGATTGACAGGAGCCTGACATGGACACAGCCGCCGACGCCCTCATCCGCGCCCAGCTCGCCGACCTCGGTCTGGCCTGGCTGGACAAGGTCTCGTGGAATGCGCCGGCCGCCGTGCTGTACCAGGACGCCATTGCCCGCGGTGAAGGCGTCGTCGCCGAAGGCGGTGGCCTCGTCGTCACCACCGGTCAGCACACCGGGAGGAGCCCCAACGACAAGTTCGTGGTGCGCGAGCCGGCGACCGAAAGCACCATCTGGTGGGACAACAACAAGGCCATGACCCGCGAGCAGTTCGAAACGCTGCGCAAGGACTTCATGGCCCATGCGCGCCTCAAGAGCGTCTTCGTGCAGGATCTCGCCGGCGGCGCCGAGCTGGCCTACCAGCTGCCCACCCGCGTCATCACCGAATATGCCTGGCACGCGCTGTTCATCCAGCACCTCCTGATCGTGCCGCAGGACCAGAACGGCTTCGCGCCCAAGCTCACCATCATCGATCTCCCCTCCTTCAAGGCCGATCCGGAGCGCCACGGCACGCGCAGCGAAACGGTCATCGCGCTCGACCTCGCCAATGGCCTCGTGCTCATCGGCGGCACGCAATATGCGGGCGAGATGAAGAAGTCGGTCTTCACCGTCCTCAACTATCTCCTGCCCGAGAAGGGCGTGATGCCGATGCACTGCTCGGCCAACGTCGGCCACAAGGGCGACAGCGCTGTGTTCTTCGGCCTGTCCGGCACAGGCAAGACCACGCTCTCGGCCGATCCCTCGCGCACGCTCATCGGCGACGACGAGCATGGCTGGTCGGAAAACGGCCTCTTCAATTTCGAGGGTGGCTGCTACGCCAAGGTCATCAAGCTGTCGAAGGAAGCCGAACCGCAGATCCACGCCACCACCGAAATGTGGGGCACGGTGCTGGAGAACGTGAAGGTCGATCCGGTCACGCGCAAGCTCGACCTCCATGACGGCTCGCTCACCGAGAACACGCGCTCGGCCTATCCGCTCTCGGCCATCCCGAACGCATCGAAGACCGGCACCGCGCCGATCCCCAAGACCATCGTGATGCTCACCGCCGATGCCTTCGGCGTGCTGCCGCCAATCGCGAAGCTGACGCCGGCGCAGGCCATGTATCACTTCCTCTCGGGCTACACCGCCAAGGTGGCGGGCACCGAGCGCGGCGTCACCGAGCCGCAGGCCACCTTCTCCACCTGCTTCGGCGCACCCTTCATCCCGCGCGACCCCGGCGTCTATGGCGAGCTGCTGCGCGATCTCATCGCCAAGAACGACGTCTCGTGCTGGCTGGTCAACACCGGCTGGACCGGCGGCGCTTACGGCGAAGGCCACCGCATGCCGATCAAGGCGACGCGCGCGCTGCTCAACGCCGCCCTCGAAGGCCGCCTCGACGACGTGCCGATGCGCACCGATGCCAATTTCGGCTTCGCGGTGCCGGAGGCGGTCGAAGGTGTGGATGCCAAGATCCTCAACCCGCGCGCGACCTGGGCCGACCCCCGCGCCTATGATGCGATGGCCCGGAAGCTCGTCTCGATGTTCGTCAAGAACTTCGCCAAGTTCGAGGCCAGGGTGGGCGCCGACGTGAAGGCGGCGAGCCCCAGCCTGCAGATCGCCGCGGAATAATCCCCGCCGCTTGCGCATTTCCCGGCACGGGCCCAAACAGGACCCGTGCCGTCGCCCATCGATCACTACAGCCTGCAGACCCTCGTGCTCACCGTGCTCGTCGCCGGCGTGGCGGGTCTGGCGCGCGGCTTTTCCGGATTTGGCGCGGCACTGATCTTCATGCCGGCAGGGAGCGCGCTCGTCGGCCCCGAGGTTGCAGCGCCCGTGCTTCTGGTCACCGATGGCATCCTGTCGCTGGGCTTCCTGCCGCGCGCCTACCGGCTGGCGCGGCGGCGCGACGTCATGCTGATGGCCTCGGGCGCGGTCATCGGCGTGCCGCTCGGCGCCTTCGTGCTGCGCCATGCCGACCCGCTGCTGCTGCGCTGGCTGATCGCCGGCCTCGCCTCCTCGATGCTGCTGCTGCTGCTCTCCGGCTGGCGCTACCACGGCACGCCCAGTGCCCCCGTCACCGCCGTCGTGGGGGCGGTCTCGGGCCTGTTCGGCGGCCTCGCCCAGATGACCGGACCCCCCGTCGTCGCCTACTGGCTCTCCGGCAAGGAGACGCATGGCACGATGCGCGCCTCGATCATCCTGTTCTTCGGGGCGACAACGGTGTTCACCTTCATCAGCTACATCGCCTCCGGCCTCATCACGCCCGCAACCCTGTGGCTGGCCGCCCTGGTGGCGCCGGCCTATACGCTCGGCCTGTTCGGCGGCGCGCGCTCCTTCCATCTCGCCAGCCCGGAGGTCTTCCGCCGCCTGTGCTTCGTGCTGATCGCCGCCTCGGTGGCGACCAGCCTGCCGCTGTGGCACTAGGCTCCCGCGCGGTCAGCTCGCCGCGGCGTGCTCGATGCAGATGCGGTCGGCGTCCTCGCGCGACAGCGTGTCCTCGAACAGCATGCATAGATGCGGACCCTTCGCGTCGCCCTCGCGCCCGCGCTCGCGGAAATACCGGCAGCTCGAACACATGCCGAAGCTGTCGAGGCCGGCCCGCTTCACTTCGCGTGACAGCAGGTCCTCGAGGCCGCGCTGCATGCGCCGCCGCGTCTTGCCGCCCAGCGCCTCGGCCGCCGCCTCGAATGCGACCCACGGATCGCGCGCCAGCGTCTCGCGGCCCTTCTCGGTCAGGCTCAGCCGCACCGATTTCCGCGCATCGCGCGCCGCCTTGGCGATCAGGCCCTTGCGCTCCAGCGCCATCACCGTCTGCGAAATCGTGCCCTTGGTGGCGCCCAGATAGCGCGTCAGCGCGCCGGGCGTGTTGGAGAAGCGGTTGGCGCGGGCGAGGTAGCGCAGCGCCTCGCGCTGAGCGGGGTTCAGCCCGTCCTCATGCTCGCGCGCCCGGATCACCCGGGCCAGGCGCTCCAGCGGCCAGGCGATCGCACGGCCGTCGCTTGCTTCGTCGTCATCGCTGCTCATGGGCTGTCATGGTTCCACAAAGACCCGTCACGCGCGAGCGGAATTTGCCCCGCCCGCGGCGCGCGGGTTGCCGCCACCGGCCATTCCATGGCTTATTGGTGCCGCTCTCGCAAACGGAACAGAACCGATGAAGACGCCGTGGATCGGCACCAGCTGGAAGATGAACAAGACCCGCGAGGAGGCCCGGGCCTTCGCCGCGGCGCTCAAGGCCTCGTCCGTCGCGATGACCGCGAAGGTCCAGCCCTTCGTCATCCCGCCCTATCCCTACATCGCCGATGTGGCGGACATCCTCGCCGGCACCAGGGTGAAGGTCGGCGCGCAGAACATGCACTGGGAGTTTCACGGCGCCTGGACCGGCGAGATCTCGCCCCCCATGGTGAAGGATTGCGGCGCGACGCTGGTCGAACTGGGCCACAGCGAGCGCCGGACGCATTTCGCCGAGACCGACGAGACGGTGGCGAAAAAGGTCGCCGCCGCCGTGCAGCACGGCCTCATGGCGCTCGTCTGCATCGGTGACACGCGCAGCGAGCATGAGGCCGGCGCCACCGCCGACGTGCTGGCCCGCCAGACGCGCTACGCACTGCGCGACATCGGCAGGCAAGCCGCCGGCCATGTCATCATCGCCTATGAACCCGTCTGGTCGATCGGCGAGGGCGGCATTCCGGCCGATCCTGCTTTCGCCAACGCCCAGCACGCGAAGCTCAAGGCGCTCACCGCAGAGATCACCGGCCAGCCGCTGCCGATCCTCTATGGCGGCAGCGTCAACCCGCAGAACTGTTGCGATCTCGCCGCCATGTCGGATATTGACGGGCTGTTCATCGGCAGGTCCGCCTGGGACCCCGCCGGCTACATCGGCATCATCGCCGCCGTCACAGAGAGATTGGGAGACGCATCATGAAACTCGCGCTTGGCGCCGACAGCGCCGGAAAGCCACTCCTCGACGTGATCGAGGCGCACCTCAGGACCAAGCCGGAGCACCAGGTGACGAACCTCAGCCAGCAGGGCTTCTATGCCGATCTCTCCGCCAACCTCGCCCACAAGGTGAAGGCCGGCGAATATGAGCGCGGCATCCTCGTCTGCGGCACCGGCATCGGCGTCTGCATCTCGGCCAACAAGGTGCCGGGCATCCGCGCAGCACTCACCCATGACACCTATTCGGCGGAGCGCGCGGCGAAGTCCAACAACGCCCAGATCATCACCATGGGTGCGCGCGTCATCGGGCCGGAACTCGCTAAGGCCATCGTCGACACCTGGCTCGCTTCCGAATTCGACCCCAAGGGCTCGTCGGCGGCCAATGTCGAAGCCATCAACAAGCTCGACGGCAGCTGCTGAGCCATCGTCCTCTCCCGCGAGGCGGGAGAGGAGGGGGCCCCAACGGAGTTGGGGTAGGTGAGGGGAAGCGGGTTCCAATACATCCACGCAAGCAGCCCCTCATCTCCCCGTTGCGTTCCGCAACGGGTCCCTTCTTCTCCCGCTGAAGAAGCGGGAGAAGACGAATCCTCCGGCTACAGCGAAGTGAACCCGAAGCTCCCCGCGGGCAGGTCGATGTAATGCTTCAACTCCGCATCCAGCTTCATCAGCGAAATCGAGAAACCCGCCATCTCCTGTGACGTCAGCCACGATCCGACGAAGCTGCGATGCACGTTGATTCCCTCGCGGTCGAGAATCTGCCGCACCCGGCGGTTCACGATCAGCAGTTCGAACATCGTCGTGGCGCCGAGGTTGTTGATCAGCAGCGCCACCTCGTCGCCGGAGCGATAGGGCAGATCGCGCAGGATCGGTCCCATCATCTGGTCGACGATGTCGTCCGCCATCGTCATCTTCTGCCGCTTCACACCCTTCTCGCCATGCGCGCCCATGCCGATCTCGATCTCGTCGTCGCCGAGCTCGAAGGTGGGCCTGCCGGATTCGGGCAGCGAGCCCGGCGAGAGCGCAACGCCCATCGAGCGCGTGCTCGCCTCGGCCTTCGCCGCGACCCGCGCCACCTCGTCAAGGCTCCCGAGCTCCGCTGCCGCGCCGCCCGCGATCTTGATCACCAGCACGTCGCCGGCAATGCCGCGCCGCTCGTCGGGGCGGTCGGGTGCGCCCACCGCCACGTCGTCGCGCACCCTGATGGTGCGGGTGTCGATGCCCTCGGCGGCGAGGATGTCCGCCGCCATGTCGAAGTTCATGGTGTCGCCGGAATAATTGCCATAGACGAAGACCACGCCCTGGCCGCGGTGGATGGCACGCGCCGCGGCGCAGATGGTCTGCGGCGAAGGCGAGGTGAAGACTTCGCCCGCCGCCGCGCCATCGGCCAGGTTCGGCCCGAGAAAGCCACCGAAGATCGGCTCGTGCCCGCTGCCGCCGCCCACCAGCAGCGCCACCTTGCCGGCCGGGATGTCGTTCAGGAAGAAAGCGCCGTCACCCTCGGCTCTGCTCACCCGCCCGTCATAGGCGAGCACCAGGCCATCCATCATCTCCCGCGTCGCATGGCGCGGGTCGTTCAGGATTTTCTTGGGCCTCTTCATGGGTTTTCCCCCCCGTATTTCCACGTCGCATACCATGTGAAGTCTACCACTTGAAGCCGCCGTGAACTGGGCCCTATCCTTCCGCCATGATGCATGAGGACATCCGCGCCGCCGTCGCCAGGCTGTGCGAAGCCTTTCCCGGCAGCTACTGGCGAGAGCTTGACCGCGAGCGCGCCTACCCTGCGGCCTTCGTGGAGGCCCTGACGCGTTCGGGCTTTCTCGCCGCCCTCATCCCGCAGGCCTATGGCGGCGCGGGCCTGCCGCTCGGCGCCGCCGCGGCGATCCTCGAGGAGATCCAGGCCGCGGGCTGCAACGGCGCCAGCTGCCACGCGCAGATGTATGTCATGGGCACGCTGCTTCGCCACGGCAGCGAGCACCAGAAGCAGCGCTACCTGCCGGCGATCGCGCAGGGCGCAGTGCGGCTCCAGGCCTTTGGCGTGACGGAACCCGACAGCGGCAGCGACACCGCCGCCATCACCACCACGGCGCGCCGCGAGGGTGATCGCTACATCATCCGCGGCCGCAAGATCTGGACCAGCCGGGCCGAGCATTCCGACCTGATGCTGCTGCTCGCCCGCACCTCGCCAGCGGCGGAGGGCATGAAGCGCACCGCCGGGCTCTCGGTGTTCATCGTCGACCTGCATGAGGCGAAGCAGCACGGCCTCACCATCGATCCGATCCGCACCATGATGAACCATGCCACGACCTCGATCGGCTTTGACGACGTGCCGGTGCCGGCGGAAAATCTCGTCGGCGCCGAAGGTGAAGGCTTCCGCTACATTCTCTCCGGCATGAACGCCGAACGCATCCTCATCGCGGCCGAATGCATTGGCGATGCGCGCTGGTTCATTGCGAAGTCCACGGTCTATGCCAGGGAGCGTGTGGTCTTCGGCCGGCCCATCGGCCAGAACCAGGGCATCCAGTTTCCCATCGCCAGGGCCTATGCCAACATGCGCGCCGCGCGCCTGATGGTGGATGAGGCACTGCGCCGCTTCGAGGCGGAGGAGCCCTGCGGCCCCGAAGCCAACATGGCGAAGATGCTGGCGGCGGATGCCAGCGCCGAGGCCGGCAACGTGGCGATCCAGACCCATGGCGGCTTCGGCTTTGCCGAGGACTTCGACATCGAGCGCAAGTTCCGCGAAACCCGCCTCTACCAGGTGGCGCCGGTCTCCACCAATCTCATCCTGTCCCACCTTGCCGAGCACGTCCTCGGCCTGCCGAGGTCCTACTGATGGCGGATTTCAGCGACTGGATCGGCCGCAGCGTGACCCGCTTCGACACGCTCTCGCAGCGCATCTTCGACACCTACCGCGCCACCATGGCGCCCTTCCTCTTCGAACCGGGCGATCCCGTGGCGCCGCCCGGCCTGCATTTCGGCCTCGCCACCGCCACGCCGGATGCCGAGAGCACGGGCCCCGACGGTGCCGAAGGAAAAGGTGTCTTCCTGCCGCCCATCGAGCAGCCGCGCCGCATGTGGGCCGGTGGATCGATCGAGACACTGCGTCCATTGCGCCATGGAACACTGGTCATCCGCACCTCGACCATCACCGACATCCGCTTCCGGCAGGGCAGCAGCGGCGAAATGTGCCTGGTCTCGATCACGCACGACATCGCCGACGGCAACGGCACCGCCATTCTCGAGCGTCAGGACCTGGTGTTCCGCCATCCGCCGGAAGGCGGCATGCCGCCCGCCGGTCCGGCCCGCCCGCCCGCCGCCGACTGGCAGGTCGATGCAACGGCGCTGCTGCTGTTCCGCTTCTCCGCCTTCACCTTCAACGGCCACCGCATCCACTACGACCTCAGCCATGCCGAGGAGGAGGGCTATCCGGGCCTGCTGGTGCACGGGCCGCTGCAGGCGGCGCTGATGCTCAACCTGGCGGCGGAAAAGCTGGGCTATGTGCCGCAGCGCTTCGACTATCGCTGCCTGGCGCCGCTCTATGCGGGCGGCAGCTTCGGTGTGGCATGGGAGACGGGCGCGCTGCGGGTCATCCGCAGCGACGGCGTCACAACGGCGGAAGCCCAAGTTCGCGCTCGAGATAGAGGCTGAGCAGCACCGTCTTGGCGTCGACGATGCGGCCGTCCTGCACCATGCGCCGCATCTCGTCGAAGGCGATCTCCAGAACCTCGATGTCCTCGCCCTCATGCGCCTCGCCGCCGCCCGCGCCGATGCGGGCGGCGTGGTCGTAATCGGCAATGAACAGCGACAGGCGCTCGGTGACGGCGCCGGGCGTCATGTAGACGGTGGCCATGAAGCGCAGGTTGGACAGGCGGAAGCCCAGTTCCTCCTCCGCCTCGCGCTTGGCGCATTGCGCCGGGTCGTCACCCTCGAGCAGTCCCGCACAGGTTTCGACGATGAAGCCGTCATGGTCGTGAAGAAAGGCCGGCAGGCGAAACTGCCGCACCAGCAGCACGGTGCCGCGCTTGGCATCGTAGGGCAGCACGGTCGCGCCATGGCCATGGTCATGCACCTCGCGCTGCAGCACGTCCACCCGGCCGTCCGCCCGCGTATAGCGGATGGTGTAGCGGTCGAGCTTCGCCCAGCCATGCGACAGCGGCTCCACCTTCTCGATCACGACACGTCGCTTCATGTGGGTCGCTCCTGCTTCACGGCACCGAGAATGGCCTGCGCGAGCGGGCTCTCGGCCAGTCGCTCGACGGGCACATGCACGCGGCGGCGCCAGTTGGGCCATTCACGGTCGGTGCCCGGCACGTTGAGGGGGTCGGTCTCGCCGGTGAGGTCGTCGGCCTGAACGAACATGATCTGCGACGGCGTTGCGGCCACGAAGCGGTGCGTGGCCGCGTCCGCTGCGCCGTCGTCGTCGCCTTCATATCCCGCGCGCGCATCGAGCAGGCGTTTCTCGCCCTCGCGCTCAAGCATGCGGGCAGCCGCCTGCGAATCGTCGATCTGGCCGATGGCGCGGGCGATGGCGATGTCGCGCCCCGCCCGCCAGCCCATGAAGGTCGGCAGGTCGTGCGAGGCGAGGCAGGCCAGCGCCTGGGCCGGATAGGCAGCGCCCGGCTTGAAGCCCGGGCCTTCGCGCTCGAACCACAGCACGCGGTAGGAGAAGATCTTCGCCGCCGCCAGGCGGTCGCGCAAGCCGTCGGGCACGGTGCCGAGGTCTTCTCCCACCACGAGGCAGCGGTTGCGCTGGCTCTCGATCGCCGTCACTGCGATCAGCGCATCGAGAGGAAAGCGCACATAGGCGCCGAAGCGGCCTTCCGCACCCTGCGGCACCCAGAACTGCCGGGCGAAGCCCAGCACATGGTCGATCCTGAGCGCTGCGGCGTGGCGCATGTTGGCGGCGATGACGCGGCGCATCGGCTCCAGCCCCAGGGCATCGAGCGCAAGGGGCGAGAACGGCGGCAGGTTCCACACCTGTCCCGCTTCCGAAAACGGGTCCGGCGGCGCGCCGATGGAAACGCCCGCTGCGAAGGCATCCGGGTTCGCCGCCAGCTCGCCGCCATCGAAGGCGCAGCCGAGTGCCAGGTCGCCATAGAGATTGCGGCGCTGCGCGGCTTGCGAAAGCTGTTGATCCGCCACCCATTGCAGGAAGGCGCGATAGGCGATGCGCTGCGGCGTCGGCTGTTCGCCCATGCGCTCCGCCTCGAAACGGCCATGCGCCGCAAGCTGCCCGCCTCCTGCCGTCACGAAGGCTTCGAAGCCGGGTGTCGGCTGGATCTCGGCGAAGGCGCTTTCCAGCAGCCGGGCCTTGGCCTGCCACACCGCCTTGTAATCGACGTTGCGCAGCGCATCGAGTTCGGCGAAGGCCGCGCGTGAGGCCGTGGCCAGCGCCGCCGTGCGTGGCAGCGGCAGCGTTTCAATCAGCCGCGCGATGCTGATGTAGAGCGGGTCGACATAATGCCGGTCCGACGGCTGGTAGGGACTCGCCCGGCTGCGGTCCGAGGGAAACAGGTGATGCAGCGGATTGAGCCCCGCATAGCGCCCGCCGATGCCAGCGCTCGATCCGGCGAACCGCTGCAGCGTCACGAAATCGCCGATCCCCTCGCTGCCTGCATGCTTCAGCGCATAGAGATGCGAGGCAAGGCCGAAGACGCGCCGCCCCTGCGCAATGTCATCCGGCAAATGGCAAGCGCCCGGCGTGACGATCACATGCCTTGCCGCAGCGCCGTCTTCCAGCAGCCGGTAGCAGCCCGCCGCCAGCCGCGCCCGCGCCGCAGTGCCGGGCGGCACCTCCAGCGATCGGCCTTCGCCGCCTTCGTCCTCGATCACCAGCCTGCGCCGCGTCTCGGCGGGCGCCAGCAGCACCGCATCCTCGCCGGCCTGCACGACGAGGGGCTTCGGCCGCGCCAGCAGCGCATGCGCCCTTGCGAGCTCATCGTCATTTTGGAAGCCGAGCCCCATCGCCGCCAGCAGCGCGCGCTGCGTCTCGAGGCTGACGCGGTGGTGCGTGCCATCGACCTCCCACCATTCCGGCTCGATGCCGGCGGCAAGGCTCAGCGTCGCGATCTCGGCATCCTCCACACCCGCTGCCGCACTGCGCTCCTCGGCGAAGACCGACACCGAGCGGGCGGGCAGTTCCCCACCCTCGGCGGAGCAGAACAGCCGCGTCCACCTGCGGCCCGCGCGCACCGGCAGTTCGGCCGTGCGCGCCTCGCCGCGGTTGAACACCAGCGCCACGCGCTTCATGCCCGCGGTCAGCAGCAGCCCCAGCACCGGTGCAGAGGCATCCTGCCAGTCCATCGCCGCGCCCTCGGCGCCGAACCACTGCGCCGTCTCCTCCGTCAGGAACCGGTCGGCGAGGAAGGGTGAAAGCGTGCGGCGCAGTTGAATGAGTGCGGCGGTGAAGCCGATCAGCCGCTGGTCGGCCCTCGCCCAGTCGAGCCAGGCCGTCTGGTTGTCCTGTGCATAGGCATTGTTGTTGCCGCCCTGCGTGCGCCCGAACTCGTCGCCCGCCGTGAGCATCGGCGTGCCGCGGGAGAAGAACAGGCTCGCCAGCAGGGCGCGCGCATCGCCGCCTGGCCATGAGGGCTCATGGCCATTGCCGTCGCGGTTGTCCTCGCCATTGGCGGCATTGTTCTTGGCCGCGAAGGTCACCGCATCACGCAGCGTGAAGCCGTCATGCGCCGCGATGAAGTTGATGCCCGCCGACGGCGGCCGGTGCTGGCCGCCGAACACATCCGACGAGCCCGCGATGCGCGTGGCGAAACTGCCTACGATCCCGGCATCGCCCCGCCAGAAGCGCCGCACCTCGTCGCGGTATCTGTCGTTCCACTCCTGCCAGCGCGCCGGGAAGTTCCCCAGCTGGTAGCCGCCCGGCCCCACGTCCCAAGGCTCGGCGATCATGACGAGCCGCGACAGCAGCGGGTCCTGCTCGATCGCCGAAAGCAGCGGCGCATGGGCTGAGAAGCCCGCCGCGGTGCGCCCCATCACGGTGGCGAGATCGAAGCGGAAGCCGTCTATGCCGGTGCGCATCGCCCAGCTCCTGAGCGCATCCATGGCGAGCTGCAGCACATGGGGCTCATCCAGCGCCAGCGTATTGCCGCAGCCCGTATCGTTGATCAACTGGTCACCGGCGCGGCGATAGTAGAGCGCCTCGTCCAGCCCGCGCAGCGACAGCGTGGTGCCATGGGCATCGCTCTCGCCCGTGTGGTTCAGCACCACGTCCAGCACCACGCGGATGCCGGCCGCATGCAGCGCATCGACGGCGGCGCGAATCTCGGCGAGCCCGCCCGGCGCCAGGCGCGGATCGGGGGCCATGAAGCTCACCGGATTGTAGCCCCAGGCATTGGCAAGCCCCAGCGCCGGCAGATGACGTTCGTCGATCCACGCGGCGAGCGGCATCAGCTCCACCGTGTCGACGCCGAGCCGCGTCAGGTGCTCGATGACGACTGGCTCCGCCAGCGCGGCCACCGTGCCGCGCTTCGCCTCCGGAACGCCCGGATGCAGCATGGTGAAGCCGCGCCCCGGGATTTCATAAATGACCTGCGGCCGCTGCGGCGGCAGCGCCTGGGCATCGGCGGCCACATGCCCCGCAATGGCCTTCGGCACGAGATGCGCGGTTTCCGCCCCGCGCTGCATCAGCTCGGGCAGGTGTCGGAACGGCGCCGTGATCTCTGTCGCACAGGGATCGAGCAGCAGCTTCGCCGCATCGAAGCGCAGCCCCCGCTCCGGCACCCAGGGCCCCTCGGCGCGCAGGCCGTAGTGCGTGCCGGCCACCAGTCCGGCCACGAAGCCAGAATGCACATCGCCCAGCCGCTCGGTGAGCGCCACGCGCGCCACCTCCGTCTCGCCCTCGAACAGCGAAACGAACACCCGGCTCGCATGGCGAGACACCACGGCCACGGTCGCGCCGCCGTCCTGAAGCGTGACGCCGGGCGACATCGCGCTCAGGTGATCACCGTCGGTGCGCTGCGGCCGGTGCGCGCCGCGATCTCGGCGATCGACCGCGACAGCGCGATGAGGTCGGCGAGTGCTGCCTGCGTGTCGATGGCATGGCGGTGGGGGTCGGGCTCGTAGCGCTCGACGTAGACGCGCAGCGTCGCGCCCGCCGTGCCGGTGCCCGACAGGCGATAGATGATGCGCGAGCCATCGGCGAAGATCAGCCGGATGCCCTGGTGCGTGGTGCGCGAGCCATCGACGGGATCGTCATAAGAGAAGTCATCCGCCATCGCGATGCCATGCTGGCCGGGGAGCGAGGGCAGTTTCTCGCGCAGCGCCTTCACCAGCCCGTTCGCCGCCTCGGCATCCACTTCCTCATAGTCATGACGCGAATAATAGTTGCGGCCATATTCGCGCCAGTGCCCGGTGACGATCTCGGACACGCTCTCGCGCCGCGCCGCCAGGATGTTGAGCCACATCAGCACCGCCCACAGCCCGTCCTTCTCGCGCACGTGGTTCGATCCCGTGCCGAAGCTCTCCTCGCCGCACAGCGTGGCCTTGCCGGCATCGAGCAGGTTGCCGAAGAACTTCCAGCCCGTCGGCGTCTCGTAGGCGGCGATCCGCAGCTTCTCCGCCACGCGGTCCGCCGCACAGCTCGTCGGCATGGAGCGCGCGATGCCGGCGAGGCCCTTGGCATAACCGGGGGTGAGCGTCGCATTGGCGGCGAGGATGGCGAGCGAATCCGACGGCGTCACATACATGCCGCGCCCGATGATCAGGTTGCGGTCGCCGTCACCGTCGGAGGCCGCGCCGAAATCCGGCCCGCCCGGGGGCATGACGAGGTCGACCAGCTCCTTGGCATGGACGAGGTTCGGGTCCGGGTGATGCCCGCCGAAATCGGGGAGCGGCGTGCCGTTCATCACCGTGCCCTTGGGAAATCCGAGAATGCCTTCGAGGATGCGCTGCGCGTAAGGCCCGGTGATGGCGCCCATGGCGTCGAACTTCATGGTGAAGCCGGTGGCGATCAGCGCGCGGATCGCATCGAAGTCGAACAGCGTCTGCATCAGCGCGGCATAATCGGCAACGGGGTCGACGACCTGCACCACCATCGATCCCAGCCGCGTTTCGCCGATCCGGCTCAGCTCCACGTCGGGCGAGGTGGTGATGCGATAGCTGGAGATCGTCTTGGTACGCTCGTAGATCGCGTCCGTCAGCTTCTCCGGCGCGGGCCCGCCATTCCCCGCATTGTACTTGATGCCGAAATCGCCGTCGGGCCCGCCGGGATTGTGGCTGGCGGAGAGGATGATGCCGCCGAAGGCCCTGTACCGGCGGATGAGGTGCGAGGCCGCGGGCGTCGAGAGAAGCCCGTCCTGCCCCACCATCACGCGGCCGAAGCCATTGGCCGCCGCCATGCGGATCGCCGTTTGAATGACGTCCTTGTTGTAGAACCGCCCGTCGCCGCCGATCACCAGCGTCTGACCTGCGAAGCCCTCGAGCGAGTCGAAGATCGACTGGATGAAGTTCTCCGCATAATGCGGTTCCTGGAACACGGGCACCTTCTTGCGCAGGCCCGAGGTGCCGGGCTTCTGGCCCTCGAAGGGCGCGGTGGCGACGGTGAGGATCATGATGGTCAGGCCTTTGCGAGAGTGCGGTAGAGCTGTGCATAGGCGGCGGCACTGCGCCCCCAGGAGACGTCCTGTTCCATGCCGCGCTTCTGAAGTCCGCGCCAGAGTTTCGGGTCCGCATGGCATTCCGCGGCACGGCTGAGCGCATGTTCCAGCGTCGCCTCGTCCACCGGCGAGAACTGGAAGCCGGTGGCGACCTGCGACTGCAATGCCGCGTCATTGGCGTCGATCACCGTGTCGTTGAGCCCGCCGGTGCGCGCAACAAGCGGCACGCAGCCGTAACGCAGCCCATAAAGCTGCGTCAGCCCGCAGGGCTCGAAGCGCGAGGGAACGAGAATGGTGTCGGCGCCGGCCTGCACGAGGTGCGAGACATCCTCGTCGTAACCGATGATCACGCCGATCCGCCCCGGGTGCCGCATCGAGGCCTCGAAGATCGCGTTCTCGATTGCCGTTTCACCCGCCCCCAGCAGCGCCAGCCGCGCCCCCGTCGCCACCAGCGCGTCGAGGCTCGCGGCGAAGATGTCCATGCCCTTCTGCCAGGTGAGGCGGCTCACCACCCCATGCAGCAGCCCGTCACCGGGCTCGAGCTTGAAGCGGGCTTCGAGCGCCCGCTTGTTCGCAGTGCGCTGCTTCAGCGATTTCGCACCGAAGCGGGCGGGGATGCGGGGGTCGCGTTCCGGGTCCCACAAGTCGGTATCGATGCCGTTGACGATGCCGCGCAGCACCTGGCGTCTGGCGCGCAGCAGTCCGTCGAGCCCCATGCCATATTCCGGCGTGCAGATTTCCTGCGCATAGGTGGGGCTCACGGTGGTGATGGCATCCGCCGTGGCGAGGCCGCCCTTGAGGTAGCCGACATTGCCGTAATACTCGACGCCGTCGATGGCGAAGGCCTGCTGCGGCAGGTCGAGCATGGCGAAGACGCTGGCCGGAAACTGGCCCTGGAAGGCGATGTTGTGCACCGTCGCCACGCTCTTCGGGCCGCCGAGGAACCGCGTGAACACCGGGCCCAGCGCCGCCTGCCAGTCGTGGCAGTGCAGCACGTCGGCGCGGAAGCGGGGGTTGATGCCGCCCGCCACATCCGCCGCGGCCTTGCCCAGTGCCGCGAAGCGCTGCGCATTGTCCGGCCAGTCCTTGCCGTCCTTGCCGAGATAGGGGTTGCCCGGCCGGTCGAAGAGGTGCGGCGCGTCGATGGCGATGATGTCCATCCCATGCGCCCGGCCGCGAACCAGTTGCGCCGGCCCGCCGAAGAGATCGGCATAGGCATGGAAGGGGGCCGTCTTCTCCAGCGCCGCCATCACGGCCGGGTAGCCGGGCACCAGCGACGTCACCTCCACGCCCTGTTCGGCCAGTGCTGCGGGAAGCGCCCCCGTCACGTCGGCCAGCCCGCCGGTCTTCACCAGCGGATAGATCTCGGAGGCGGCGGAGAGAATCTTCATGACGAGAGGCGGTCGATCATCGGTTGGGTGATGAGGCAGATGCCGCTGGCGGTGCGGCGGAAACGCTTGGCATCGAGCTCCGGATCCTCGCCGACGACGAGGCCCTCGGGGATTCGCACGCTGGTGTCGATCACCACCTTGCGCAGGCTCACATTGCGCTCGATGTGGACGGACGGCAGCACCACGGCCTCGTCGAGCGACGAGAAGGAGTTCACCCGCACATTGGGCGACAGCATGGTGCGCCGGATCGAGGCGCCCGACACGATGCAGCCGCCGGAGACGAGCGAGGCCACGGCCGAACCGCGTCGCCCTTCGAGGTCATGCACGAACTTGGCAGGCGGGGTCACTTCCGAATAGGTCCAGATCGGCCATTCGGTGTCATAGAGGTCGAGGGCCGGCAGCGTTTCGGTCAGGTCGATGTTGGCTTCCCAATAGGCGTCCACCGTGCCGACGTCGCGCCAGTAGGATTCGGTCTCGTATTCGGATCGCACGCAGCTCGCGGTGAAGCGATGCGCCACCGCCTTGCCGTTGGTCACGAGGAAGGGAATGATGTCCTTGCCGAAGTCGCGGCTGGAATTGGGGTTCGCCGCATCCTCGCGCAGCCATTGGGCGAGCTTCGCCGTCTCGAAGACATAGATGCCCATCGAGGCCAGCGCCATGTCCGGGTTCCCCGGAATGGCCGGCGGGTCCTTGGGCTTCTCGACGAAGGCGGTGATGCGGTCATGCTCGTCCACCGCCATCACGCCGAAGCCCGTCGCTTCCATGCGCGGCACCTCGAGGCAGCCGATGGTCACGTCGGCGCCGGAGTTGACGTGCTGCTGCAGCATCAGCTCGTAGTCCATCTTGTAGATGTGGTCGCCCGCCAGGATCACCATGTATTGCGGGCCATAGCTCAGGATGATGTCGAGGTTCTGGTACACGGCGTCCGCCGTTCCGGCATACCACTGGTCCTCCGACACGCGCTGCGAGGCGGGCAAGATGTCGAAGCTCTCGTTGCGCTCGGGGCGGAAGAAGTTCCAGCCCCGCTGCATGTGGCGGATCAGGCTGTGCGCCTTGTATTGGGTGGCCACCCCGATGCGGCGGATGCCGGAGTTCAGCGCGTTGGACAGCGCGAAGTCGATGATGCGCGACTTGCAGCCGAAGGGCACGGCGGGCTTGGCGCGCCGGTCGGTCAGTTCCATCAGCCGGCTGCCGCGCCCGCCTGCCAGCACATAGGCCATCGCATCGCGCGCCAGCGGTCCCGTCCTGCGTTGTGCCGCCATGGCCGTCCTCCCATTTTCGGCACGCTGTGCCCGGTTTTTCTTCAGTCTACTCTCCCCTCCCCCTTGTGGGGAGGGGAAACGCAAGGCGACATGTTTGTCCTCATGTCCCCTATTGTCGGCGCGAAGCCCGCGCTCGCGCCACATCCTCATCATTCTCCCCTCCCCCT
>CAMFKI010000031.1 GCA_945957365.1 uncultured Alphaproteobacteria bacterium
TCTTCAGCGGGAGAAGAAGGGACCCGTTGCGGCACGCAACGGGGAGATGAGGGGAGGCGGGCGCTGACGCATCCAAGACCGCGTCCCCTCACCTCCCCCGACTGCGTCGGGGCCCCTTCCTCTCCCGCGGGCGGGAGAGGACGCGAAGAGAAAATTCCTCTTGACTTTGTTCCTAGTTTGTTCTATATATCCCAGCACTCCCCCCAATCGGGGTCCTGCTCATGACGGTGAGCTCGGCGGGGTGGAGGGCAGGCCTGCGCGTGTGGTTCAACGTAACCCACACTCCCGGGGGCCGAGGAGGAGACCCGGGGGCATTACGACCTCCGCGCCGCAAGGCAAGGCGACAGATGCCAAGGGCATCGTAACGTAAGCGCTCCTCCAAAGGCCTCACCCTGCCAGATGCGGGCGCTGCTCAGCGCCACTACCGCTGATCCCACAAGGATCAGCACACCGCGCCGGGCAGCGCCCGCGCCTCCCTATTTCACCCCTGGGGGACCAGTGCCACCCCCGCAAAGGACCTCGCACGCCTGTGACCCTGGCAATGCTTGACCTCCCCCCATCGCGATGCCAAACACCGCCGCAATCATGATTGACACCGCGCACATCCGGAATTTCTCCATCATCGCCCACATCGACCACGGCAAGTCGACGCTTGCCGACCGGCTGATCCAGCTCTGCGGCGCCGTTTCGGACCGCGAGATGGTGGACCAGATCCTCGATTCGATGGACATCGAGCGCGAGCGCGGCATCACCATCAAGGCCAATACCGTCCGCCTCGACTACACCGCGAAGAACGGCGAGAAATACGTGTTGAACCTCATCGACACGCCCGGCCACGTGGACTTCGCCTACGAGGTGTCGCGCTCGCTCGCCGCCTGCGAGGGCTCGCTGCTCGTCGTCGACGCTTCGCAGGGTGTGGAGGCCCAGACGCTGGCCAATGTCTACCAGGCGATCAACAACAACCACGAGATCGTGCCGGTCCTCAACAAGGTCGACCTGCCCGCCGCCGACGCCGATCGGGTGCGCCAGCAGATCGAGGACGTGATCGGCATCGATGCCTCGGACGCGATCCCGATCTCGGCCAAGACCGGCGTCGGCGTGCCCGACGTGCTCGAGGCCATCGTCCACCGCCTGCCGCCGCCCAAGGGCGACCGCGACGCGCCGCTGAAGGCGCTGCTGGTGGACAGCTGGTATGATGCCTATCTGGGCGTCGTGGTGCTGGTGCGCATCATCGATGGCGTGCTGAAGAAGGGCATGCGGGTGCGGCTGATGTCGACCGACGCCGTCTACCAGCTCGAGCGCGTGGGCGTGTCGCGGCCCAAGAAGGAAACCGTGGACGAGCTCGGCCCGGGCGAGATCGGCTTCTTCACCGCCTCGATCAAGCAGGTGGCCGACACGCGGGTGGGCGACACCATCGTCGACGAAAAGAACATGACGGCCACCCAGCTGCCGGGCTTCCGGCCGGCGCAGTCCGTGGTCTTCGCCGGCTTCTTCCCCGTCGATGCGGCGCGCTTCGAGGATCTGCGCGAGGCGATCGGCCGGCTGCGCCTCAACGACGCGAGCTTCACCTATGACATGGAAACCTCGGCGGCCCTGGGCTTCGGCTTCCGCTGCGGCTTCCTCGGCCTGCTGCATCTCGAAATCGTCCGTGAACGGATCGAGCGCGAGTTCAACGTCGACATCATCACCACGGCCCCCTCGGTCATCTACAAGGTGAACCTGCGCGACGGCTCGCACCTCGACCTGCACAACCCGGCGGATCTTCCCGACCAGTCGCTGATCGAATCGATCGAGGAGCCGTGGATCGAGGCGACGATCCTGGTGCCCGACGAATATCTGGGTTCGATCCTCAAGCTGTGCGAGGACCGCCGCGGCCGCCAGAAGCAGCTCACCTATGCCGGCTCGCGCGCCATGGTGGTCTATGACCTGCCACTCAACGAGGTGGTGTTCGATTTCTACGACCGGCTCAAGTCGGTCTCCCGCGGCTATGCCTCCTTCGACTACAAGATGACCGACTACGAGGAGGGCGACCTGGTGCGCCTCGGCATTCTCGTCAATGCCGAGCCTGTCGATGCGCTGGCGATGATCGTGCACCGCGCGCGCGCCGAGCAGCGCGGCCGCGTGATGTGCGAGAAGCTGAAGGAGCTGATCCCGCGCCACATGTTCCAGATCCCCATCCAGGCGGCGATCGGCGGCAAGATCGTGGCCCGCGAGACGCTCTCCGCCATGCGCAAGGACGTGACGTCGAAGTGCTATGGCGGCGACATCAGCCGCAAGAAGAAGCTTCTCGACAAGCAGAAGGAAGGCAAGAAGAAGATGCGGCAGTTCGGCAAGGTCGAAATCCCGCAGGAGGCCTTCATCTCCGCCCTCAAGATGGACGAAAACTGATCGCCAGGAGACCTTCCATGCGCCTCGTTGCCCTCGCCGCCGCCGTGCTGATCGCCATGGGCGGCGCCGCCCTGGCCCAGGAACAGGAAGACGTCGCCGTGAGCTTCGCCCGCATCAAGGGCGGCGCCGTCTTCGATTACCGGATGGGTGTGGACGGTGCGGCGGTGACGCAGCAGTACATGCTCACCCACGTGGTCTGCTCCGATGACTCGAAGGCGCTGCGCGTCATGCTGCCGGTTAGCCTCGCGGACGATGGCACCGTCTACGAGATGGGCGGACCGAAATCGACCCTGCGCAAGGTCGGCGGAACCTATCAGGCGGTCTTCCTCGCCGACGGCAAGCGCATCCGCAAGACCATGGAACTGAAGCCCGTCAACGACCCCCGGTCGAAGAACCAGCGCCAGTTCGAGGTGCGGGTCGACTATGACAGCCCGCTGTGGACAGCGCTGACCAGCGGCAAGCCGCGCAGCGCGGTGCTGCTGATCGGGCAGGGCGGTCTGCCCGTCGCGGTGCCGACCGATCCGAAGCTCGACGCCGCGTTGAAATCCTGCGGGATCAAGCGCTGAGCCCACAGGAATCTGCGGGTCATCCACAGGACGTGCTGGACCGTAGTTTGGAATGATTCTAAACTGTGGTCTTTGCCGCAAGGGACTTCGTCGTGAAGAGCTTCTCCGACCTCACCGAACAGGAAATCATCGCGCTGGCCATTTCCAGCGAGGACGACGATGCCCGGGCCTATGCGGGCTTCGCCCATGCGCTGATGGACACCTATCCGGCCTCGGCCAAGGTCTTCGTCGAGATGGCGGAGGAGGAGCATGAGCACCGGCGCTGGCTCACCGACCTCTACCGCAAGAAGTTCGGCGACTTCATCCCGCTGATCCGGCGCTCCGACATCCAGGGCTTCGTGCGCCACAAGCCGGCCTGGACCATCGGCAAGATGAACATCGAGGAAATGCGCCAGCGCGCCGAGGTGATCGAGCTCGAGAATTACCGCTTCTACAAGCAGGCCGCCGAGCGCAGCCAGGACGACCATGTGAAGCAGCTTCTGCTGCAACTCGCCGAGGCCGAGAAGGGTCACGAATCGATCGCCGTCAAGCTCGGCCTGACGCATGTGACGGCCGACGCCAAGCTCGAGGAGGGCGAGGCCAAGCGCCGCCTGTTCCTGCTGCAGGTGATCCAGCCGGGTCTCGTCGGCCTGATGGACGGCTCGGTCTCGACGCTGGCGCCGCTGTTCGCCGCGGCCTTCGCCACCCATGACACCTGGCAGACCTTCCTCGTCGGCACCGCGGCCTCGGTGGGTGCTGGCATCTCGATGGGCCTTGCCGAGGGCCTGTCGGACGACGGCAAGCTGACGGGGCGCGGGCACCCGCTGATCCGCGGCCTCGCCGCCGGCATCATGACGGCGGTGGGCGGCCTGGGCCACGCGCTGCCCTATCTCATTCCGAATTTCTGGACGGCCACCTGGCTCGCCATCGCGGTGGTGTTCTGCGAGTTGTGGGTGATCTCCTGGATCCGCTTCAAGTACATGGACACGCCCTTCCTCAAGGCGGCCTTCCAGATCGCCGTGGGCGGCTTCCTGGTGTTTCTCACCGGCATCCTGATCGGCAGTGCGTGATGCGCCTCAGGCCAGCCTGATCAGCACCGCGCCGACGACGATGAGAACGGCGCCGGCGAGGCGCGGCAGGGACACGGTTTCCTTCAGCACCTTCATCGACAGCAGCATGACGACGAGGATGCTGGTCTCGCGCAGTGCGGCGACGCTGGCGATGGGCGCCTTGGTCATGGCCCAGATCGCGATCCAGTAGGCGCCGACCGAGAGCGTGGCGCCAACGACGCCGGTCTTCCAGTAGGGCGCCACCTCGCGCACGATGCCGGGGCCGCGCAGGCCCAGCGCCGTCACGCCCAGGAAGATCGCATCGAAGACGAAGACCATGCCGGCATAGGAGGACGGCTCGCCCGAAGCCCGGCCGCCCATGCCGTCGACGATGGTGTAGGCGGCAATGAACACCGACGTGCCGATGGCGAAGAACAGGGTCAGCCCGTCCATGCGGAGGCCGCGGTGGCCGAGCAGGCTGATCACCCAGATGCCCAGCACCAGAGTGGCAATCCCCACACCACCCAGTGGCGTCAGGTTCTCGTGCAGGAAGGTCCAGGTGACGGCAAGCGTCAGCAATGGCGCGCCGCCGCGGGCGATGGGATAGACCTGACTGAGGTCGCCCGTGCGGTAACTCCGCGCCAGAAAGAGATTGTAGCCAAGGTGCAGCACGCCCGATGCCAGGGCAAAGGGCAGGCTCGCCAGCGCCGGAAGCGGGAAGACGAGCAGCATGGCCACGCCCATGAAGCCCATCAGGGTCTGGATCAGGCATAGCGACAGGAACCGGTCCAGCTTGAGCTTGACCAATACGTTCCAGCCTGCATGCATAACGGCCGCCGCGAGCACGGCGAGAAAGACCGACAGTTCCAAGGCACGCTCCTCGTGCTGCGCTTAGCGCAGGGATGCGTGCTTCGCCAGCATGTTCAGCAGGTGGCGCAGACGAGGGTGTTGGACTGGCGCGGCCGTCCGGACATTTGGCTGACGATGAGGGGACTGAAGACCGTATTCTGCAGCATCGGGATGACGGGCACCGGGGGCTGGTAGGACAGGCAGGTGACGGCCACGATCAGGTCGCTGTTGGCCAGCTGCCGTGCCAGGGCGCCGTTTCTCGACTTGTCGATGTTCGGCGCACCGCAAGCTGCGCCCGATGCCGGGCGACTCCAACGCAGGTTGAACGTGCCCGTTGCGTTCTGGGCGTAGTTATAGATGACGACGTCGAGAGCCGGTGAGGCGGGCTTGAACAGCAGGCGGGCCGCTATGGCGTAGTCGTCGATATCCGTGTCATCGATCGTATCCGTGTGCCGGCTCACGAGGTCGGCCGCCAATTCGGCGGCCGCCTTCACCTTGTGGGTCGTCCATGCGTAATGTGTGATGTCGATCATCCCAAGAAACAGAATGAGCAGCACCGGAACGGTGAGCACGAACTCGATCGCCGCGACGCCCGCGTCATGCGACCGCGGGACGCTCCGCTGGGACTGACAGCCTACCATCACAGTTCATTTCTGAAGATGGAGACCGCCGAAAGTCTCCTCACTTGCGGATTTCCCGGCACGTTGCCGAAAAAGGTGCTCATGAACGGAAAGACGAAACTCCAGTCGTAGGTGAGAATGAGTGAACCGACCTGGCCTCTCGAGCCGGGCTGGAAAGTCTCTTGATAGTTTGCGCCGGGAGCCGCCGGCCCGACGCTGTTCACATCGGGCATGATGGTTTCGAGTTGCTTGAAGTAATTTGGCGGCGTCGAGGTGGCGATCGGAACATTCCTCACGTCTATCTTCAGGGTGCTTGCGCAGCTGCTGACGAAGAGTTTCTTGCAGACTTCGGTCCGGTAGGTATCGATCGCCCATACGGTCGGCTGGGTGACAGTGTTCAGCTGGATCAGCCGGGCGGCATCTTCCGATGCGTTGAGGAGCTGGTCTTGGATGAAGAGGAAGACGCCCGTTTCGCAGATTCCACCGATGACGAACACGAGGGGTAAGGCAACGAGGGCAAATTCCACTGCGGTCGCTCCGCGACGGGAGGCGGATCTGATCGACGACATCCGTGAACCGCCGCGGGTCTTCAAGTTGCAATCTCCGTATCGACGCCCCCTACTATGCACAAATCGGAAAAAAATGCAATCTTAAGAGGTCATTGTGACGGTACGGGTGCGCCCTTCGCGGCGATGAACGTCGTCGTGGAGGATGTCTGGTCGTTTTCCCCCAGGGCTTGTGACATTGCGAGACTGTTCTTTTCCGAAACCTGCTGCGAATAGCCGCTGAAGTAAGCGGCGCTGTCACCGATCCGCATCATGGGCTCGCAGTCCCTGCGGCAACTGTAGGTCTGCCGCCCGTCCGGCGAGTACATCGACACGCTGTAGCTGTCTTCGAAGATCACCCTCACCAGATAATCGCCAAGTCGCTTTCCGTCGGCGTCCAGGACAATGACGTTGGTGAGGCCGTAGCCACGGGGATGGAAGTACAGCGAACTGCCATCTGTGGTCACATCCGCGACGGAGGGGTTTCCGATGATGACGGTGGACGGTGGCTGGGCGAGCCTCACGAGTAGCGACTGGTCGCTGACGAGGACGATTTCCTGTGGGGCGCTGCTGGCGGGGGACAGAAGCCCGAGGGAGATCAGGCAGAAGGCGGCGATCCCAAGTATTCTTCTTTCAAATGTCATGATTTAACGCACTTCCGTTCCCGATACGCCAAGTAACGCGACGATGATGGGAAACGGTGAAGGGACACTTAACGAGATCGGGTGCGGACGCTCGTGTACACGATGCCGCAGAAATACGATCATTTACCGAAAGCTATGTTATTCAAATAATTTTGCTCACGAAAAAGACTTTATGAAAGGCGGTCAAGCGTAATCTTAAATTGTAATCGATATCACGTTATTGATAACCATTTTGTCAAACCACACAACTTATGAAATATACAAAGTGCTTTGCGAATTCTTGAAATTGACGTAGTAAGCATTGAAGTAATATCTATTTATTACTTCATAATCAGGAAATTCTTTACCGAAATTCTTTTCAGTAAATGCGCAAAGTTCGCTTGACTTCCGATTTTACTTTCCATTAATAGGAAACGGCAAAAATGCCACCTATGGTTACAACCCCGGTCGGAAGCCGGGAAATTGGGCCAGGTGCCTCAATCCATGGAGATATGACATGAACAAGCTACTTCGCTTTCTGCAGGACGACTCGGGTGCAACGGCCATCGAGTACGGCCTGATCGCCACCTTGGTCTCAGTCGTAATCATCACTGCGCTCACCACGGTCGGCACGAACCTGAGCACCACTTTCAGCAAGATCAACAGTGCACTGGGCCCCGCCGCCAGCTGAAATTTCGCATGAACTGCGCGTGGCATTCGCGGCGAACATGAGCTTCGAGCACTTCGCGCAGGTTACCCAATTCGTGCCTGGCTGGTCCTCCAGACTGGCCATGGCCGTCCTGGCTCTGCAGATGATCTGTGCGGCAACTTTTGACGTCACGACACGGCGCATCCCTACAGGCCTGGTCCTGTCACTGGGATGCGCCTTTTTCGTCTTCGCATTGCTCACCGAAATGCCCTGGTGGCTGATGGGGCTGAACCTCGCAACATCGCTGGCGCTTCTTGCGGTGGGCTTCCTGCTGTTCAGCCTGGGGGTCTTCGGGGGCGGAGATGCGAAGCTGCTGGCTGCCGTCGGTCTCTGGCTGGGGTATCCCTGCGTTCTGCCATTCCTCCTCATCTGCGGGCTCGCGGGGGGTGTCCTCGCCGCCGCAATCGGTCTGTGGTTCATGGTCAATATCGAGATCAGCGCCCGCTCGAACCGCGTTGCCTCGATCCTCGCGCCCATTGCGCCAAGCCTGCCGTATGGATTCGCCATTGCGGCGGCCGCCATTCTCACGCTTCCGCTGACCTGGTGGATGCGGGTGGCGAGCGCCTGATCGTAGTTAATGAAAATTTGACGAATACACCTCAAGGTAGCCAAAAACGCCATATTTAAGCATTATGGGATTTTGTCTATGAACAGGATGAGGCTGATACTTCTGGCGGCAGCGCTCGTCGCTGCTTTGCTGGCTGCCTACCTATCCATGGCCATTCTGCGCCGCCCCGCACCGCAGGCGCCGCAACCCGCGCCGGTACAAAAGAGCGAGACCGTGGATGTCGTGGTCGCAAGCCGGAACATCGAGGCCGGTGAAAAACTCGATAGCCTTGCAATCCAGTGGCGCTCGTGGCCGCGCGAAGGCCTGGCAGCAGACATGATCTCGCGCGAAACGACGCCGGATGCATTGGAAAACTTGCAGGACTCAAGGGCGCGCGGCGCCATTCTGGCGGGCGAGCCAATCGTGGAAGCCAGGATCGTTCAAAAGGGTGAGGCAGGCTTCCTCAGCTCCGTGCTTCCCGCCGGAATGCGCGCCATCGCGATCCCGATCACGGAACTGTCGGCGGTCAGTGGCTTCGTGCTGCCAAACGACCGGGTGGATGTCATCCTCACCCGGCACGTGACGGGTTCGCAGGGGGAAAAGGTCGCTGCCAGCGAGGCGGTGCTCACCAACGTCAAGGTTCTCGCCATCAACCAGACGCTTGGTGCTGGCGCCAATGGGGCGACCCTGCCCGACGGCCGCACTGCCGTGCTGCAACTCGACCCACGGCAAGCCGAGGTCCTCAACAAGATTGTCGCCCTGGGGGATCTCTCGCTCGCACTTCGCTCCGTCGACGATCTCGGCGACGGCGTACCCGTTCTCTCGGACGCTTTCCGGAACCCGCGCCGCGCCGTCAGCGGCCCGCTGGTCATCCGCTACGGCCTCGAACGCGCGGCCCCGAGCAGGTGAGGACCGTGCACACCAACATCAACGACAGAGCTGATTGGTTCCTGATCACCACCAGGCTGGTGCGCGCGGCGCTTCTCGCCGTCACGCTTCTCGCCTTGTTTGTCTGGCCTGAGGCGACACGGGCTTCCGGCCCGGACACGATCGACATGTCAAGCGCGCCCCAGGCAGGCAGGTCCCTCCGACTCGGGTTGCAGAAGAGCGCGGTGCTGAAGCTCCCTGCCGTGGTGAAGGACGTGATCGTCGGCAACCCCGCCATGGTCGACGTGGTGCTGAAGAACCGCAGCACGGCCTATCTCTTTGCGCGTGCCGCCGGCCAGACCAACGTCTTCTTCCTCGATGCTTCCGGCCAGCAGATCCTGCAGCTCAATCTCGAAGTGACGCTCGATACCCAGGCTCTCAAGTCCTTGCTGGACCGCTCGCTTCCCGGCAGCGCCATCACGGTGGACGCCACGGGCTCCAACATCGTTCTCAAGGGAAGTGTCACGGATGCCCAGCAAGGAAAGACGGCACAGGACCTCGCCGAGCGTTTCGTCACCACCTACGGCGGCGACAAAACCGCAATCGTCAATCTTCTGAAGATCGCGGAGGGCAATCAGGTCATGCTTAAGGTCCGCGTGGTCGAACTCAATCGCACGCTCCTGAAGCAGCTCGGCATCAACCTGGACGGCACCATCACGGCGGGCACATTCAAGCTCAACTTGAACAACACGACCTATCCCGAAAGCCAGGAGCGCTTTCTCGACAGTGTCGCAAAGATTCCTGGCAGTCTCATCCCCGGCACACCGGTCGATATATCGGCCACGATCCGGGCTTTGGAATCCAGTGGCCTTGCGACGGTTCTCGCCGAACCGACACTGACAGCAGTTTCAGGAGCGCCGGCCAGCTTTCATGCCGGCGGCCAATATCCCTATTCCCAGTGCACCTTGCCCGACAACACGACGCTCAACTACACCTGTTCCATCCAGTTCCAGCCCTATGGCATCACGCTGGACTTCACCCCCACCGTCCTGTCGGAAGGGCGCATTGCCCTCAACATCTTCACCGAAGTCAGTGACCTCGGGGACAATCCCTACAGCAACAGCCAGCCCATCATAAACCTGCGCAATGCCCAGACGTCGATCGAGCTGCCGTCGGGCGGATCGATGATGCTGGCGGGGCTCATCAAGAACACGTCGCTGCAGAAGTTCAACAACACCCCGGGACTGCGCTCGCTGCCGATACTCGGGGCACTGTTCTCCAGCCAGAGTTTCCAGCGGAACCAGAGCGAACTGGTGGTCATCGTGACGCCCTATGTCGTGGAGGCGCAAAACGCGGACAAGCTCGCAACCCCGATCGACCGCTACAACAATGCGACCGACCTCCAGCAGCTCTTCCTGGGCCGCCTGAACAGGGTTTACGGCCTGCCGCGAGCCGACAGCAACGCGACAGGCACTTATCACGGCAACATCGGCCAGATCGTCGAATGAAGGATGTCACCCGCATGCATCGCACAGCCTCGATATTCCCACTGAAGGGGATGGCAACAGGGCTTCTGCTGATCGCCACCGCAACGCTGTGCTTCGGCTGTACGCAGGAGCTCGCGAGCTTCGACGACACTTACGTTCCCCAGAGCGTGGAGGACAACTACCCGATCAAGGTCGTCGAACGTCCGGTGAGGCTCGCGGTCTACGCCACACCCAGCGGCCTGCGACCCGCGGATGTAAACGAGGTCATCGACTTTGCACACAAGGCGGCGACTGGCGCGGCGACTCCGGTCACGGTTGCGTACCCGGCAGGGAGCAAGATGGCCCGGCAGTCCGCCGGGCAGGCCGCCGGCATTCTCGTCCGGCAAGGGGTCGCGCGCCAGTCCATCGTCGTGACGCCCAGGAACGGCAGCAGCAATGAAGTGACCTTGGCGTTCGCGACGAAGGCCGTTGAAACCAAGCCGTGCGGGGACTGGTCGCAAAACATGCGCGGCAACCAGTTCAACGAATCCGGACCGAACTTCGGCTGTGCCTACCAGCAGAATTTTGCTGCGATGATCGCCAACCCCGAGGATCTCGTTCGTCCGCAGCCGGCAACTCCGGCGCAAAGCGCCTCTCAGGTCCCTGCACTTCAGAACTACTACGGCGGCAAGTGGACAACCCCCACCACCGACACCACGCTTGGCGGATCAGGCGGGTAATGGCCAGGGCACTCACACGTCATAGCAACACGCAAGGCCGCAGAGGATGAACGATCTGTCCGGCCAAAATGCCACAAGCCGTGCGCCAGACGTGACCCAGGCTGTCGCGCTGGTGCCGCGCATCAACATCCAGGCGTTCTGCGAACTGCAGGAAACGGTGAACAGCATTCAGACGGCCTTCGCCGACCGGCGCATGGCGCGGGCCCACGGCACCGTGCTGACAGGCGGCATCGACGCCGCCGTGCGGCTCTATCAAACGCAATCCACGCCGAACCTTTTGCTGGTCGAGTCCACCGCGGCGCGAGAACCCCTGCTCGAAAGTCTCGCCTCGCTCGCCGAGGTCTGTCAGCCCGACACCAAGGTCATCGTCATCGGACACCTGAACGATGTGGTGCTCTACCGCGATCTCATGCGCCGCGGCGTGGGCGAATATGTGGTTGCGCCCGTGACGCCGCTGCAACTGATCGACACCATTGCCGGTCTCTATCGCAGCGAGAGGGCCGCGCCGATCGGCCGGGTGATTGCCTTCATGGGCGCCAAGGGAGGCGCGGGCTCGAGCACCGTCGCTCATAATTGCGGCTGGGAAATCGCGCGCGTGGCCGACGCGGAAACGACGATCATCGATCTCGACCTCGCCTTCGGCACCGCGGCGCTCGATTTCAACCTCGATGCATCCGGCGGAATCATGGAAGCGATCTTGCAGCCGGAGCGCGTCGATGCCCTGCTGCTGGATCGGCTGCTCGTCCGGCTCGGCGGAAAGCTCAGCCTGCTGGGCGGGCCGGGAGGCGTTGACAAGGACTTCACCATCGAAGCGCATGCCGTCGAGACGATCCTCACCGCGCTGCGCTCCAATGTGCCGTTGATCGTCCTCGACATACCATGCCTCTGGGCGCCCTGGGTTCGTTTCACGCTGCTGCATGCCGACCACATCGTGCTGACGGCAGAGCCGGAACTGGCAAGCCTGCGCAATGCGCGGGCAATCGTCGACTTGCTGAAGGCCGCCCGGCCCAACGATCAGCCGCCCAGCCTGGTGCTGAACAAGGTCGGCATTCCGAAGCGCCCTGAAATCCCGGCGGCGGACTTCAGCAAGGCCATTGGACTCGAGATTGCGGCGAGCGTTCCGTTCGATCCGCAAAACTTCGGCTCGGCGCTCAACAACGGCAAGATGCTGCTGGAAGCCTCTCCCCGAACCAAGGCTGCGGAAGCCTTGCGCAGGCTTTCCCGCAGCTTTTCGGCCGAACGCGCGCCAGCGCCGGCAGCGGCAAGCAAGTCACTCATCAAGAAGCTTCTGGGTAGGTCGTAATGTTTGGCAAGCGATCCGGCGACAGCCCCTCCAAAGACGTGTTGGCGCCGCTTGCGCCGCCGGTGCGCGCCGATGCAGGAACAATGCAGGGCCGGCAGGTGTTTGCCGGGGGGCAAGGACAGCGGGGCGCACTGGCCAATCCGGCAGCCGGCGGCTCCGCACCGGTCCTGGCGCCGCGCAGCGACGCCTCCTCGCCGGTTCGCCGCTCGGACAATTATTACGACATCAAGACCACGATCTTCAATGCGCTGATCGACGCCATCGACCTCACTCAGCTGTCCCAGATCGACCGGCAGGCCGCACGCGAGGAGATTCGGGATATCGTCAGCGAGATCATCACGCTGAAGGATGTCGTGATGTCCGTCCCCGAGCAGGAGGAATTGCTCGAAGACATCTGCAACGACGTGCTGGGCTTCGGACCGCTCGAGCCACTCCTCGCCCGTGACGACATCTCCGACATCATGGTCAACGGCTCGGGCACGACCTTCATCGAAGTCGCCGGCAAGGTCCTCAAGACCGGCGTCCGCTTCCGGGACAACACGCAGCTCCTGAACATCTGCCAGCGCATCGTCAGCCAGATCGGCCGGCGCGTGGACGAAGCGAGCCCGATCTGCGATGCACGACTGCTGGATGGCTCGCGCGTCAATGTCATCGTGCCGCCCCTCGCGATCGACGGGCCGGCGCTCACCATCCGCAAGTTCAAGAAGGACCGTCTGAAGCTTCCGGATCTCGTGCGCTTCGGGTCGATCACCTCAGAGGGTGCCACGCTGCTGGAGATCATCGGCCGGGTGCGTTGCAACGTGCTGATTTCGGGTGGCACCGGCTCCGGCAAGACCACGCTGCTCAACTGCCTCACGGCCTACATCGAGAACGACGAGCGGATCATCACCTGCGAGGACGCGGCTGAACTGCAGTTGCAGCAGCCTCATGTGGTTCGCCTCGAAACCCGGCCGCCCAACCTCGAAGGCGAGGGCGAAATCACCATGCGCGAGCTCGTCAAGAACTGCCTGCGCATGCGGCCGGAGCGGATCATCGTCGGCGAAGTGCGCGGTCCCGAAGCGTTTGACCTTCTGCAGGCGATGAATACCGGTCACGACGGATCGATGGGAACGCTCCACGCGAACTCACCGCGCGAAGCCCTTTCGCGCATCGAATCGATGATCACCATGGGTGGCTTTTCGCTGCCATCCAAGACCATCAAGGAAATGGTCTGCGGGTCGATCGACGTCATCGTCCAGGCGGCGCGGCTGCGCGACGGCTCGCGCCGCATCACCCACATCACGGAAGTGGTCGGCATGGAAGGCGACGTCATCATCACCCAGGATCTCCTGGTCTACGAGATCACCGGCGAAGACGTGAATGGCAAGGTCATCGGCCGTCACCGGGGAACGGGAATCGCGAGACCGCATTTCTGGGAGCGGGCGCGCTACTTCGGCGAGGACCGCCGCCTGTCGGAAACCCTCGAGATGGCGGAAGTGCGCGGCGAAGGAGGCTAGCCTCATGCTGTTCGGCCTCGATGCGCAGCAACTCGGCTTTCTTCTGCTGGTCGCCGTCGCGACCGGCAGCGTCGTGCTCGTTCTCGCCCTGCCGCTGCTGGGTCGATCCGGGCCGGAAGCGCGGGTGCGGGTCATTGCAACGGGACGAACTGCCGATGCGCCGAAGAAGCAGTCCGCACTCAGCCGCCTTGTCGATGGGCAGAAGGACGGCAGGCGGCGCCAGGTTCAGGACTCACTCAAGCAAATCGAGGACCGGGCGCGGCAACAGAGGCGTGGTGTCCCGCTGCGAACCCTCATCGCACGGGCCGGTGTGCGCCTTTCCGTGCGCAAGTTCTGGTTCATCTCCGCCGCAGTTGGGCTGGCGGTCGCGCTCTTCCCTCTGGTTTTCGGCTTTCCCCTGTTCGTCGGCGTTCTCGCTGGAATCGTCGGATGCCTCGGATTGCCGCGCTGGTTTCTGTCGTCGATGGCAAAGCGCAGGCAGAAGGCCTTCATCGAAGGTCTGGCCGATGCCGTCGACGTCATGGTCCGTGGTTTGAAAGCGGGACTGCCACTGTCCGACGCCATGAGGGTCATCGCGGCAGAGGCGGATCCGCCGATCGGACCAGAATTCCTGGAGGTCGTGGAAGGCCAGCGTATCGGAATCACCATCGACCAGGGGCTGGAGCGCATGTTCGAACGCGTGCCGCTGCCGGAAGTGAGCTTCCTCGGCATCGTCATCAGCATTCAGTCGAAATCCGGCGGCAATCTGTCGGAAGCCCTTGCCAATCTGTCGAGGGTGCTGCGGGACCGGAAGAAGCTGCGAAACAAGGTGCGCTCGATGTCGCAGGAGGCCAAGACCTCCGCCGCCATCATCGGCGCGCTGCCGTTTCTGATCATCGCCAGCCTGGCATTTCTGAATCCCCAGTATCTCGCGCCACTGCTGAATACCTCCACAGGTCATTATCTGCTGATCGGCTGCGGTGTGTGGATGTTCTTTGGAATCCTCATCATGCGCAAGATGATCAACTTCGACATCTGATCGCGGGAGGGGAGCATGTTCCATTATTTTGCGGCATTTCTCGAACCGGAAACACTGGTCACGTTCCTGATTGCAGTCGCCGCCTTTGCCGCCGTGCTGAGTGCCGCTGCCCCGTTGCTGGAGAATGATCCGCTCAAGACCCGGATGAAACTCGTCACCGTCGAAAAGGAGCGGCTTCGCGCCCAGCAACGGCAAAAGGCGGCAGGCGGGGAGGTGCGCTTGCGCGACACGTCCAGCGGCGGGGTGGCGAAGAAACTCGTCGATGTCCTCAGTCTGCGGCGGGTCTTCGAGGCCGAGGCGTCGAGAGATCTCCTGCGGCAGGCCGGTCTGCGCAGTGAACGCCACCTCATCCTCTATCTCGCCTCGCGCGTCGTGGCGCCGATCGGACTGGGCATTCTGACATTCGCCTATACCTCGGCGATCTTCGGCAATGTGCTGTCGCCACAGATGCGCATCGCCGCGACAGCCGTCGGCGCCATTGTCGGAAACTACGCACCCCTGGTCTTCTTGCGCAACCTCATCAACCGGCGGCAGGCATCGATCCGCCGCGCATGGCCCGATTCGCTCGACCTGATGCTGATCTGCGTCGAGTCCGGCATGGCTGTCGAGCCCGCCATGCAGCGCGTGGCGCGCGAGATCGGAACGATGTCGGTGCCGCTGGCGGAGGAACTCTCGCTCACCGTGGCCGAGCTCTCCTATCTCCAGGACCGCAGGAAGGCGTTCGAGAACCTGGGCAAGCGCACCGGACTGCCGCAGGTCAGGTCGGTCGTGACGAGCCTCATTCAGTCGGAACGCTATGGCACGCCGCTTGGCACATCGCTTCGGGTGCTGGCCCAGGAAAACCGTGACATGCGCATTGCCGAGGCCGAGCGCAAGGCAGCCGCCCTGCCGCCCCGCCTGACGGTGCCCATGATGCTGTTCTTCATGCCGGTCATCTTCGTCGTGATCATGGGGCCGGCGATCATGATGGTCTCGAAATTCTTCTAGGCCTCTCGGGCTTGACCTAGCCCTGCTTGCCGCCATCGCTGATCTGCTGCCAGGTATTTGGCTGGGACAGCATCTTCTTGAGGTAAGCCATGTTCTGCTGCACCTGCTCGGGCGGAAGATCCTGCTGGGCGAGCTTCGTGGCCTCGTCGAAACGGCCCTCGAGCCCGACCACGAGGGCCAGATTCTGGCGGATTCGCGGCTCGCTCTTGGAGCGTGGCAGGGCATCGGCGGCGCGCAATTCCGCCTCCGCCTGCTTGAGGTTGCCTTCGAGCGCATAGGACATGGCGAGATTGTTCATCACGGTGAGGTTTTGCGGGTCCGCTGCGAGCACCTTCTGGTATTGCTCGCGGGCCTTCTGATAGAGCCCCTGCTGGTCATAGGCCGTGCCCAGCGCCGAACGGACCCGCCAGTCGGTCTCACCCTGCTGTTCTGCGCCCTCGAGAATGGGAATGGCCTTTTCGGCCGAACCGGCCGCGACGAGCTTGCGGCCATAGAGCCCGGCGATCTTCGCATTGGACGGATCGGACTGGGAGAGCTTTTGATAGACGTCCAGCGCCTCGTCCTTCTGGCCGAGGCCTTCGAGGCCGCTCGCATAGGCCAGTCCCATTCCCACGTCCTGCGGGCTTGCCTTCCATTTGTTGCCGAGTGCGGCGACCGCGTCGATCGAGGCAGGCGTGGTCGAAGCGGTATTGAGGCTGCTGGCGGGTGCGAGTTGCCCGGTCATCTTGGTGCAGCCTGACAGCATTGCGGCAAAGGCCAGCAGCGTAAGAATGGCGGCTCTGGGCTGTACCCTCGGCATCAGGAAACTCCCGGTCGGGTTTGTTTGGCTACCTTGGCGCGCAACGGTCAATAATTGATTAACCATGCCGCTGTTTCGCGATATGTGATTTCAAACCCGGAGTACGCCATGACCGATCCTGCAGACATTCTCCTCGCCACCCACGCGCGGGGCACCCCCGTGACGGTCATTGCCGGCGACGAATGGGAAAAGAAACGCCGCGCTTTGACTGCCGAGACGCGCGGCTGGGCGGATGCGAACGGATTCAAGGCACAGGCCGGCCGGTTCCTGGCCGTGGCTGGGGCGAAGGGCGAATTGAACCAGGTTCTGGCCGGTGCCGATCCGAGCGATCCCTTCGCCTTGGGCAGGCTGTGCCGGTCATTGCCACCCGGCGCCTATGTGTTCGACGGCGCCCTGGGCAATCCTGAACTCCTGGCGCTCGGCTGGTGCCTCGAAGCCTATGCCTTCAGCCGCTACGGCAAGCCTTCGGCTGCTGTTTCCCGCCTCGTCTGCCCCAAGTCGGTCGATCGCGACTCCGTCCTTCGGGCGGCGCGTGCCAGCTGGCTGGTGCGCGATCTCGTCAATACGCCGTCGTCCGACATGGGACCGGACGAGTTGGAGCAGGCGGCGCGTTCGGTGGCACGGGCTTACAAGGCGAAGCTCACCGTCACCGCCGGAAAGGCGCTGGAGAAGGGCTTCCCGATGATCCACGCGGTCGGCAAGGCCAGCCCGCGCGCACCCAGGCTGATCGACTTCACCTGGGGGCCGGCCCGCGCCCGCAAGGTCACGCTGGTCGGCAAGGGCGTCTGCTTCGACACCGGCGGCCTCGACATCAAGCCGGCCTCCGGCATGCTGCTCATGAAGAAGGACATGGGCGGGGCCGCCACCGTGCTCGGACTTGCGCAGATGATCATGGCGGCGAAACTTGATGTCAGGCTGCGGGTGCTCATCCCGGCCGTCGAGAACGCCATCGCCGGAAACGCCTTCAGGCCCGGCGACGTGCTGAAGAGCCGGAAGGGCATCAGCGTCGAGATCGGCAACACCGATGCCGAGGGCCGGCTGGTGCTCGGCGATGCGCTGGCGCTTGCCGACGAGGAGAGGCCTGACCTGCTCGTCGACATGGCGACCCTCACCGGTGCAGCGCGTGTGGCGCTCGGCCCGGACCTGCCGCCTTTCTACACCGACGATGACGACCTCGCTCATGCCATCGCAACGGCGGGCAGGGAGGTCAACGATCCGGTCTGGCGGCTGCCCTTCTGGCAGCCCTACAACCGCCTGTTCGAATCCGTCGTGGCGGACATGAACAATGCGGGCGACTCCGGTTTTGCGGGTTCGATCACGGCCGCGCTCTTCCTCAAGCGTTTCGTGGAGAAGGCCAGGGCCTACGTTCATTTCGACATCTTCGCGTGGACGCCCGCGGCACGGCCGGGCCGGCCCAAGGGCGGCGAGGCACAGGCCATGCGGACCCTGTTCGAGGTCATCCGGCGCCGCGCCACTTAGCGACTTGAAACCGCATCGATTTGCGGTCAGACTGTAACGGACCCGAAACAACCATTGCGGTTGCGAATAGGCTACTCATGTCCGTTGCGTTGTCCACTGCCCAGGCCCTGACACTCTGGCACGATGTTGCCTTTGCCCTGGTGCGGGATGACGAGCCCGACCTTTCGGTACGCCAGGTCTGCATCCTTCTGACCATTTACCTGGAGGCGCCACCCCACACGGTGCGCGATCTTGCGAAGAAGCTGGGCGTTACCAAGCCGGTCATCACCCGCGCCCTCGACACCATGGGAAAGCTCGATCTCGTCAGCCGCCGCCGCGACGAGAAGGACCGGCGCAATGTCCTGATTCAACGCACCGTCAGGGGCGCCCTCTATCTCGAGCGGCTGGCCGACACGATTGGCAATCGCGCGAAAAGCCTCTAGGGAGCGGTGATGGCCACCAAGCTCGATCCGCGCCTTCACGCGCATCGCCCTGACCTCGCCGACATCGCACTCTCGGAAATGGTGGAGGCCGCGCGCTTTGCCGAACCGCGGCTCATGCAGGTGGTCGAACCGGTCATCACGGTCCACAAGGCCCCACGCTTCGACGCAATGCAGCTGACCCAGGCCCTGTTCGGCGAAACCGTGAAGCTGTTCCACGAAGAGGAGGGCTGGGCCTGGGTGCAGCTCGTGAAGGATGGTTACGTCGGCTATGTGAACGGCAATGCATTGGCGTCTCCTGTCGCGATGCCCACCCACCGCGTCGCCGTGCCTTCGACCTTCATGTATCCCGACGCAAACCTGAAGACCCTGCCAGCCCTCCCGCTCACGCTCAACGCGCAGGTGGCAGTGACGGCGGAGAACGGCAGCTACTCGCAGCTCTCCAACGGGCGCTTCGTGTTCGCCGCACATCTGAAACGCCTCGAGGATGTCGAGTCCGACTTCGTCGCCGTCGCTGAGAAATTCCTTCACGTGCCCTATTTCTGGGGCGGCAAATCGGTCCTTGGGCTTGATTGCTCGGGGCTCGTGCAGCTGTCGCTCGAAGCCTGCGGACGGAAAGCCCTGCGTGACAGCGACATGCAGGAAGAAACCCTTGGCGAAAGACTCCTGATCAATGACCTCGACGGGCTGAGGCGAGGCGACCTCGTGTTCTGGAATGGCCACGTCGGCATCATGACGGACGACAAGACGCTGCTGCACGCCAATGGCCATCACATGATGGTGGTCGCCGAACCACTGAAGGATGCGGTGGACAGGATTGCCGCGCGCTATGGGAACGTGACGAGCATCAGACGGTTCTGAAGCTCCTGCCTGCGTCTGAAGCTAGTATCCCCGGGTCCGGTCCACCAGATTTTCCAGAGGTTCACCGCGCTGGTGCCTGCCGATGTTCGCCGCGACATAGGCGCAGATCGTCTCGGGATCGCTGTCGGCGGCACAGTGCGGTGTCACGGTCACCTTTGGGTGCGTCCACAGCGGGCTCTCGGGCGGCAGCGGTTCGGGCACGAAGACGTCGAGCGTGGCGGCGTGCAGTTCGCCTGCTTCGATAGCCGCCAGGATGTCGTCCGCCACCTGCTGGCGGCCGCGTCCCGCATTGATGACGACGGGCGCGCCGAACGGGCCCTTGCGCGACAGCTTGCGGATGTTCTGCCGGTTGATGATGCCGTCGGTGTCCGGTGTTGCCGGCAGCAGTGAAACGAGCACGTCGGTGCGCGCGAGGAAGGCATCGAACTCGGCTTCGCCGGCAAAGCTTTCGACGCCCGGAATCGCCTTGCGGCTGCGGCTCCACCCGGCGACGCGGAAGCCGAGATCGCGCAGCCTGACGGCGGAGTCGGTTCCCATCACGCCCATTCCCATGATGCCGACGCTCAGATCCTTCGCGGCATGGGTGGGGAAGGAGTCCCACAGCCTCTTCTTCTGGTTCTCGTCGATGCGGCGCTGCTGGCGGTGGTGCATCAGGACGTGCAAGACGATGTATTCGGTCATGCGGCCCGTGAGGTCCGGATCGTTGACCCGCACGATGGGAACATCGTCGGGAAGTGTCGGATCCTTGAGGATGGCGTCGACACCGGCGCCCAGCGACATGATGACCTTGAGGTTCGGCAGGCTCCGCACCACGCCGGGCGGCGGCAGCCAGGCGGCACAATATTCGATGTCGGCGGCATTGCCGACCTGGTCGGGCCAGATGCGCACGTCGAGGTCGGGCGCCACCTTCTTCATGGCGGCGGTCCAAATCTCCACAGGCCAGGTCGGCAAAATGAACAGGAACGCCATTATTGATTCACCACACCTTCCGGCGCGGCCTTGAGGTTGAGGGCGGCCGCGATCAGCGCCTTTGTATAGTCGGTCTTGGGATTTGAGAAGACCTCGGCGGTGGGTCCGCTCTCGACCGTCACGCCATTGCGCATCACGATCACCTCATTGGCGAGCGCCCGGACCACCTTCAGGTCATGGCTGATGAAGAGATAGGCCAGCGTGTGCTTCTGCTGCAATTCGCGCAGCAGATCCACGATCTGCGCCTGCACCGACATGTCGAGTGCCGAGGTCGGTTCGTCCAGCATGATGAACTTCGGCTCGAGCGCCAGGGCCCGTGCAATGGCGATGCGCTGGCGCTGGCCGCCGGAGAATTCATGCGGGTAGCGGTCCATCGTCGAGGGGTCGAGGCCCACCTCGGTCAGCGCCCGCGCCACGATCTCGCGGCGCTGATCATAATTGAGGTTGCGGCCCTGGACCGTCAGGCCCTCCTCGACGATCTGCTGGATCGAGAGGCGCGGCGACAGAGAACCGAACGGATCCTGGAAGACGATCTGCATGTCCTTGCGCAGCGGCCGCATCATCGCCGTGTTGTAGCCGTCGATGTTCTTGCCCATGTAGACGATGGGGCCTTCCGAGCGGATGAGGCGCAGCAGCGCCAGCCCCAGTGTCGTCTTGCCGGAACCCGACTCACCCACCACGCCCAGCGTCTGCCCGCTGCGCACGGTGGCGTCCACGCCATCGACCGCCTTGATGTACCCCATGGTCTTGCGGAAGAAGCCGCGCTTGACGGGGAACCACACCTTGAGCCCCTTGGTCTCCAGAACCGTCGGCGCGGTGGGGTCGCTCGGCGGGGGAGCACCCTTGGGCTCGGCGGTGAGGAGCATCTTCGTGTAGGGATGCTGCGGGTGGGCGAAAACTTCCTTCGCGTCGCCGCTCTCCACGGCCTTGCCATGCTGCATGACCACGACCTTGTCCGCCATGCGGCGGACGATGCCGAGATCATGCGTGATGAGCAGCAGCGCCATGCCGAACTCGGCCTGCAATTCCTTCAGCAGCTTCAGGATCTGTGCCTGGACGGTGACGTCGAGCGCCGTCGTCGGCTCGTCGGCGATCAGCAGGTCCGGGTTGTTGGCGAGCGCCATGGCGATCATCACGCGCTGGCGCTGGCCGCCCGACAGCTGGTGCGGATAGTCGAGGAGGCGCGTTTCCGGGTCGCGGATTCCGACTTTGCCGAGCAGGTCGACGATGCGGGCGCGCGCTGCCTCGCCCTTGATGTTCTGGTGGATTTCGAGGACCTCACCGATCTGCCGCTCCACCGTATGCAGCGGATTGAGCGACGTCATCGGCTCCTGGAACACCATGGTGATGTCGTTGCCGCGCACCTTGCGCAATTCGCGCTCGTCCGCATCGAGCAGCTCTTCGCCCTTGAAGCGTACCGAACCCGAAGGATGCGACGCCGAAGGATAGGGCAGCAGCTTCAGGATCGACAAGGCGGAGACGGACTTGCCCGAGCCCGACTCGCCCACCAGGGCCAGGGTTTCACCCTTGTCGATGGCGAAGGATACCTTGTCGACCGCGAGCGTCACCCGCTCGCCCTGCCGGAAGGCGACCGAGAGATCCTTCACCTCGAGAAGCTTGCCACTCATGCGAAGGTCTTCCGCGGGTCGAGCGAGTCGCGTACGCCCTCGCCGATGAAGACGAGGAGCGACAGCATGATCGACACGACGAAGAAGCCGGTGAGGCCGAGCCACGGCGCCTGAAGGTTGTTCTTGCCTTGGGCGATCAGTTCGCCCAGCGATGGTGAGCCCGGGGGAAGCCCGAAGCCGAGGAAATCGAGCGAGGTCAGAACCGTCACCGAGCCCGCCAGAATGAAGGGCATAAAGGTGATGGTGGAGACCACCGCATTCGGCAGCAGGTGCTTGAACATGATCTTGCGGTCGGTGAGTCCGAGCGCCCGTGCCGCGCGCACATATTCGAAATTGCGGGCCCGCAGGAATTCCGCGCGCACCAGGCCCACGATCGAGGTCCAGGAAAACAGGATCTGGATGAACAGCAGGATCCAGAAGGTGGGCGTGATGAAGGCCGCGAGGATGATGAGCAGGTAGAGCCCCGGCATCGATGTCCAGATCTCGATGAAGCGCTGGAACAGCAGGTCCGTCCAGCCGCCGAAATAGCCCTGCACGGCGCCGGCCGCCATGCCGATCAGCGACGAGATGAATGTGAGGATCAGGCCGAAGGCCACCGAGATGCGGAAGCCATAGATCAGCCGCGCGACGACGTCGCGGCCCTGGTCGTCGGTGCCGAGCCAGTTGAGGTTGCCGAACACGCAGTTGGGATCCTTCACGCCTTCGGGATACTTGGCGCAGGCCTGCTCGCGCGTGAGCTGAAACGCCGGCGGGGAGGGTGCCGGCATGGGCAGCTCGTTGTTGACGGTGTTGTAGGAGTAGCGGATCGGCGGCCAGATCATCCAGCCGTTGGACTGGATCTCGTCCTGGTTCACCGGATCGCGGAAGTCGGTGCGCGCCAGGAAGCCCCCGAACTTGGCCTCGGGATAGTCGACGAAGGCCGGGTAGAGCAGTTCGCCCTTGTAGGAGACGAGGATCGGCCGGTCATTGGCGATGAAGGGTGCGAAGACCGAGATCAGGAACAGCACCGCGAAGAGCCAGAACGACCAGAAGCCGCGCTTGTTCTGCCGGAACAGCTGCCAGCGCCGCTTGTTGAGGGGGGTGATGCGGATGGCCATCGCTCACACGTCCCGCTTCTCGAAATCGATGCGCGGATCGATCCAGGTGTAGGTGAGATCCGAGATGAGCTGCACCACGAGGCCGATCAGCGTGAACATGTAGAGACTGGCGAAGACGATCGGGTAATCGCGGTCGAGGGCCGACTTGTAGAAGAGATAGCCCAGCCCATCGAGGGAGAAGATCGTCTCGATCAGCAGCGAGCTGGTGAAGAAGGCGCCGATGAAGGCCCCGGGGAATCCGGCGATGACCAGCAGCATGGCGTTGCGGAACACGTGGCCATAGAGCACCTGGTTCTCGCTCAGCCCCTTGGCGCGGGCCGTGGTCACATATTGCTTCCTGATCTCGTCGAGGAAGGAGTTCTTGGTCAGCATCGTCATGGTGGCGAAGCTGCCGATGGCCATGGCGAAGAGCGGCAGCGTGAGGTGCCAGGCATAGTCGCCGATCTTGCCGAGGAAGCTCAGCTGGTCGAAATTGTCCGACGTCAGTCCGCGCAGCGGGAACCAGCTGTAATAGCTGCCGCCGGCGAACAGCACGATCAGCATGATGGCGAAGATGAAGCTGGGGATCGCATAGCCGATGATGATGACGCCGGACGTCCACACGTCGAAGCTGGTGCCGTCCTTCACCGCCTTGCGGATGCCGAGCGGGATCGACACGAGGTACTGAATGAGAGTCAGCCACAGGCCGAGCGAGATCGACACCGGCATCTTCTCGAGGATCAGGCTGATCACCGACCGGTCGCGGAAATAGCTCTGGCCGAAATTGAAGGTGAGGTAGTCGCGCATCATCAGGAGGAAGCGCTCGGGTGCTGGCTTGTCGAAGCCGAACTGCTTCTCGAGGCTCTTGATGAATTCGGGGTCGAGGCCCTGGGCGCCGCGGTACTTGACGTTCACCGCATCGCTGCCGGGCGTCATCTGCGCCTGGTTGCCGCCGGCTTCATTGCCGGTATTGCCGCTGATGCGCCCGGTCGAATCCGTGTCGTTGCCCTGCATCTTGGCAATCACCTGCTCGACCGGCCCGCCCGGCACGAACTGGATGACCGCGAAGGTCATCAGCATGATTCCGACCAGGGTCGGGATCATCAGCAGGATGCGTTTGAGGATATAGGCGCCCATGGAGCGGGATCAGTTTCCGTTGGCGATTCGCTTGGCCTTGGCCTCGTCATACCACCAGGTATCCACGATTCCACGGTCGTATTTGGGCTGGGTGGCGGGCCGGTCGAACTTGTCCCAGTAAGCAACCCAGTAACTCGCCTTGTGCCAGTTCGGCACCCAGAACTGTTCCGCCCGCAGCACCCGGTCCAGCGCCCGTCCGGCGACGTCGAGCTGCGCGCGGGACTGGGCGGCGACGATCTGGTCGATCAGCCCGTCGATCGCCGGCGAGGCGACGCCCGACATGTTGTAGGTGCCCGGGCTGTCCGCCGACTGCGAGCCGAAAAAGATGCGCAACCCGTCGCCCGGGGTCAGGCCCGCCATGAAGCGGCTGGAGATCACGTCGTAGTCGTATTTCTTCTGCCGGTCCTGGTACTGCGCCTCATCCACGGTGCGGATCGAGGCGTTGATGCCGAGCAGCCTGAGGTTCTTCACATAGGGCCCGAGAATGCGCTCGAAGATCGGGCTCTCGATCAGAAACTCGACGTCCAGCGTTTCGCCTTTGGCGTTGTGACGGAGGTTGCCGTCGGCCTTCCAGCCGGCCTGGTCGAGCAGCGTCGATGCCTGGCGCAACAGCTTGCGGTCCTGGCCGGAGCCGTCGGACACCGGTGGCAGCACGGCCTCGCCGAACACCTCGGGGCGGAGCTGCGCCTTGAAAGGCGCGAGCAGCGCCAGTTCGTCCGGCTGGGGCAGGCCTTCGGCCTTCAGCGGCGACTGCTCGAAGAAGCTCGCCGTGCGGTCGTAGAGGCCATAGAACAGGTTCTTGTTGGTCCATTCGAAATCGAAGGCGAGGTTCATCGCCTGGCGCACCCGGATGTCCTGAAATTTGTCGCGCCGCAGGTTGAGGAAGAAGCCCTGGGCACCCGATGGCGTCTGGTCCGGCAGTTCCGCCTTGATGACGCGGCCATCCTTCACGGCGGGAAAATCATAAGCCGTTGCCCAGTCGCGCGAGGTGTATTCCTCGCGCAGGTCGATGGTGCCGGACTTCAGCGCCTCGAAGGCCGCGGTGCGGTCGCGGAAATAGTCGAAGCGCACCTCGTCGAAATTATACCGGCCCTTGTTCACGGGCAGGTCGCGGGCCCAATAGTCGTCACGCCGGCCATAGGTCACGTATTCCCCCGGCCGGAAGGCCTTCACCTTGTAGGGGCCGGATCCCAGCGGCGGGTCGAGCGTCGACTTCGCGAAGTCTACCTTGGCATAATAGGCCTTGGAGAAGATCGGTAGCGCGGCAACCGTGAGCGGCAGGTCCCGCGTGCGATCGCCCTTGAAGCGGTAGCGCACCTCGTGCGGGCCCAGCACGTCGCAGGCCTCGACATCCCGGATGGTGATGCGGATGCGCTCGTGCCCCTGGGTCGAAAGCAGGCGGAAACTGTCGCAGACGTCATCGGCCGTCAGCGCCGTGCCGTCGGCGAATTTCGCCTCCTCGCGCAGTTCGAAGGTGATGCTCTTGTGATCATCCCCGAGGTCGGCCGTCTTCGCGACCAGCCCATAGAGGGAATCGGGCTCGTCCATGGCAGGCGCCATGAGGCTGTCGAACATCAGTTCGTAGCCCTGCACCGGATCGCCCTTGAGGATGTAGCCGTTGAAGCTGTCGAAGGTCTCGATCGGCACCGGTCCGATGAGCGAGATCTTCCCGCCCTTCGGCGCATCCGGGTTCACGTAATCGAAGTGGGTGAATTCGGGCCCGTACTTGAGATCGCCGAAGGCGGAAATGCCGTGGCGGGGCGCGGCCCCAGCCGGGCCCGCCGCCACGATCAGCGCCGCGAAGATCGCCAGTCCGGCATGCCTCACGAGGCGGTCACCTTCTTCGCCCGCTCCTCGTCCCACCACCAGATGGTGGGGAAGCCGGTGGAGAGTTCCGGCAGCTTCGCCGGCCTGCCGAAGCGGTCCCAGCGCGCCGTGCGGTCATAATCGGTGAACCACATGGGAATGACGTAATGGTTCCAGATCAGCGCCCGGTCGAGCGCCTTGCAAGCGGTGACGAGGCCATCGCGGTCCGGCGCGAAGATCAGCGCCTCGATCAGCTTGTCGATCGCGGGGTTGGAAATGCCGATGAGGTTGCGGCTGCCGTTGCGCTTGGCGGCATCGCTGCCCCAGAATTCGCGCTGCTCGTTACCCGGTGACAGCGATTGCGGCCAATTCCCGACGACCACGTCGAAGTCGAAGTTCTGCACCTGGCGCTCGTACTGGGCGCTGTCCACGGTGCGGATGGTGACGCCGATGCCGAGAAGCTCGAGCGATTGCTGGTAGGGCAGCGCGATGCGCTCGAACAGCGGCGAGTCGAGGAGGAAGTTGATGGTCAGCTGCTCGCCCTTGGCGTTCTTCAGCACGTTCTTGCCGCCGTCCTGGGTGATTGCCCAGCCGGCATCGCTCAGCAGCTTCGCCGCCTGGCGCAGGTTCTTGCGCTTGTTCTGCGGCGTGTCGTTCAGCGGGTTGGCGTATTCGGTGGTGAAGACTTCCGCCGGCAGCTGGTCCTTCAGCGGATTGAGCAGCGCCAGTTCCTGTTCCGAGGGAAGGCCCTTCGCCTCCATGTCGGAATTGTTGAAGTAGCTGCGGCTGCGCGTGTACTGGCCATAGAACAGGTTCTGGTTCGCCCATTCGAAATCGAAGGCGAGGTTCAGCGCCTGGCGGACGCGATCGTCCTGGAACTTGTCGCGGCGCAGGTTCAGCGCCCAGGCCTGCATGCCCTTGACCTGCTCCAGCTTGATTTCTTCCTTGATGACCTTGCCGGACTTGATCGCCGGGAAATCATACTGCGTGGCCCACATCTTCGAGGAGGTCTCGGTGCGCCAGTCATACTGGTCGCCCTTGAAGGCCTCGAAGGCCACGTTGGCATCGCGAAAATAGATGTATTCGATGACGTCGAAATTGTTCTGGCCGATGTTCACCGGCAGGTCCTTGCCCCAGTAGCCGGGCTGGCGCTTCATGCGGATCGAGGTGCCGAGCTTCACGTCGTCGACCACGTAGGCGCCGGAGCCGAGCGGCACCTCGAAGCTCGTATCCTGGATGTTGCGCGGCTTGCCGCTGGCGTCCTTCGCCGTCCACCAGTGCTTCGGGAGGACAGGCAGCTGCCCGGTGATCAGCGGCAGTTCGCGGTTGCCCTTCTGGGCGAAGCTGAAGGTCACCTCGTGCTCGCCCGTCTGCTCCGCCTTGGCGATGTTCTTGTAATAGGCATTGTAGAACGGATTGGCGTCGCGCAGCGCCTGCATCGACCAGATCACGTCCTCCGGCGTGATCGGCGTGCCGTCATCGAAGCGGGCTTCCGGACGCAGGCGGTAGACCACCATCGAGCGGTCCTCGGGGTGCCAGACGGCGCTGGCGACGAGGCCATATTCCGTCGACGGCTCGTCGAGCGAGGAGGTGAGCAGCGTGTCGTTCTGCACCGCACTGCCGGCCTCGCCCTTGTAGGTGTAGGGATTGAGATTGTCGAAGGAGCCGACGAGGCCGAAGCGCACCCGCCCACCCTTGGGTGCCGCCGGGTTCACATAGTCGAAGTGGGCGAAGTCCGGGGGATACTTGATGTCCTTGAACAGGGTCAGCGCGTGGCGGAAGTCGCGGTCCTCCGCATGGGCCAGCTGGATGCCGACGACCCGCGTGGCCGGAACCAGCGCGGCGAGCTTCAACAGGGTGCGTCGACTGATGGTCATGAGGCAGAAACTCCAAGCAAATCGTCGGGTTCAAGATAAGCAACGCCGGGCCCAAAAGAAAACACCGGCAAGCAGCTTGCCGGTGTTAAATCTTTGAGAGGTTTGCGGCCTTTACGGGGCCGGGAAGGGCACCGGGCTGTCCGACAGCGTCTGCAGATAGGCCAGCAGGTTGGCGCGGTCGGTGTCCTTCTTGAGGCCGCTGAAGCCCATTTTGGTGCCCGGAATGGCGGTCTTGGGGGAGGTGATGAAGGTGTTCAGCGCTTCATAGGTCCAAGGCTTGTCCTTCAGGGCCGCCATGGCCTCCGAGTAGGAAAAGCCCTCGTGAGAGCCATGCATGCGGCCCACTACGCCCCACAGGTTGGGGCCGACCTTGTTGGGGCCGCCCTTGGTGCCGTCATGGCAGGCCTGGCAGGTCTTGAACACGGCCTGGCCCTTCGCGGGATCGGCGGAGGCCAGCATCTTGCCCAGCGATTCGGCCGGCGCGGCGGGGGTTGCCGCTGCCGCGGTGGCATCGGTGCTCGCGGCTTCGGCGACGGGAATGTCGTAGCCCTGCTTTTCCGGCTTGGGCGAGTGATAGATCGCCTTGCTCAACTCGTTGAGGCCGAAAACCACAAGCGCCGTTCCAAGCACCGCGCCCGCGATCTTGTTGAATTCTAAGCTGTCCATGAAGGTAGAAACCCCTTGAGCCGTCGTCGGGCGCGGAAACTAGTGCTTTCTCCGGCCTGCCGCAATAGTGTAAGGGGGGTTTGCACCATTTTGCCGCGCCTTCCCCTAAACACATGATCGACAACCGAAATACCATTGTCCTGATCCCCGCCCGGATGGCCTCCACAAGGCTGCCGGGAAAGCCCTTGGCCGACATCAACGGGCTGCCCATGATCGTGCAGTGCTGGAAGCGCGCCATGGAGGCCAATATCGGCCAGGTGCTGGTCGCGGCTGCCGAAGTCGAGATCGCCGATGCGGTGCGCGCCCAGGGGGGCGATGCGCTGGTCACCAACCCTGCATTGCCGTCGGGGTCTGACCGCATCGCCGAGGCGCTGTCACTGCGCGATCCGCAGGGCCGGTTCCAATACGTGGTCAATCTTCAGGGCGACCTGCCGACAATCGATTCCCTTTCGATCCAGCGCTGCCTCGCGGGCCTCACGAACGAACCCGCCGACATCTCCACCATCGCCGCCCGCATCGAGCGGGACGAGGACGTGGCCAACCCGAACATCGTCAAGGCCATCGCTCCCTTGAGCGACGAGCGCGAGGTGGCCTTCGCCCGCGACTTCCTGCGTGTCGTCGGGCCCGAGCACAAGCCGCCCTTCTGGCACCACATCGGCGTCTACGCCTACAAGCGTCCGGCGCTGGAGCGTTTCGTGTCGCTGCCGGTCAGCGCGCGCGAACAGGAACGCAAGCTTGAACAGATGCGCGCCCTCGACGACGGCATGCGAATCGTCGTGGTGCGGGTTGACACGGTGCCGCTCGGCGTCGATACGCCCAGCGAGCTCGAAACCGCCCGCCGCATGCTGAGGAAATCCTGATGCCCCTGAAGATCGCCTACCAGGGCGAACCCGGTGCCAATTCGCATATCGCCTGCATCGAAGCCTATCCCACCTACGAGCCCTTGCCCTGCGGCACTTTCGAGGATGCGTTCCAGGCCGTGACCGAGGGCGAGGCGGCGCTTGCCATGATCCCCATCGACAATTCGGTGGCGGGCCGCGTCGCCGACATCCACCACCTGCTGCCGCGCTCCAACCTCTACATCATCGGCGAGCATTTCCTGCCCGTCCATCACCAGCTGATGATCGTGCCCGGCGCCGACCGCGCCAAGGTCCGCACGGTGCACAGCCACGTCCATGCCCTGGGCCAGTGCCGCAAGGTGATCCGCGAACTCGGGCTGAAGCCGGTCGTCGCCGCCGACACGGCGGGCGCGGCGCGCGAGCTTTCCGAATCGCGCGAGCCGAGCCGCGCCGCCATCGCCTCCAAGCTGGCTTCGGAGATCTATGGCCTCGAGGTGATCCGCGAGAACATCGAGGACGAGAGCCACAACACCACGCGCTTCGTGGTGCTCTCGGCCACGCCGCAGGATGCCGAGCCCGAGGACATCCCGGTCATCACCACCTTCGTCTTCCGTGTACGGAACGTTCCTGCCGCGCTCTACAAGGCGATGGGCGGTTTCGCCACCAACGGCGTCAACATGACGAAGCTCGAGTCCTACCAGATCGAAGGCCAGTTCTCGGCAACCCAGTTCTACGCCGATATCGAGGGTCATCCGTCGGAGCGCAACGTCAGGCTGGCGATGGAGGAGCTCGAGTTCTTCACCAGCTATCTCCGCGTGCTCGGCATCTACAAGGCCTCGCCGCACCGCGCCGAGATCGCGAAGCGGTTCGAGAAGGTCTGACGTGCGTCCCCAGCGTCCGCCGATGCGCGGGCGGGGGACTGCATCGCAAGGATCGCAATCCTAGGCCTTGAGCGCCACTTTCACCAGTTCATGCGCGATGGCATAGGGGTTCGCGGCGTAGAGTCCCTCGGGGTGCCGGCGCTCGATCATCATCAGCGCCTCTTCGGCTGAAAACCAGCGGGCATCCTCGAGTTCGTTCCTGTCGATGGTGATCTCCGCCGAAACGGCATCGCCGATCAGTCCGATCATCAGGTTGGAAAGGAACGGCCAGGGCTGGCTGGTCACGTATCTGACGGCGCCGACCCTCACGCCCGACTCTTCGAACACCTCGCGCCGCGCCGCGTCCTCGATGGTTTCGCCGGGTTCGACGAAGCCGGCGAGTGCCGAATACATTCCAGGCTTCCACGACGACTGCCGCCCCAGCAGGATGTTGCCCTGGTGCCGCACGACCATGATGGCCACGGGATCGGTGCGCGGGAAATGATCCATGCCGCATCCGGGGCAGCGGCGGCGGTAGCCGGCGTCCGCCATTTCCAGCTTCGCCGCGCAATTCGAGCAGTAGGTGCGCCGCTCGTGCCACTGCAGCAGCGAGCGCGCCTGGGCCAGCATGCCGAGCTGTTCCGCCGGCAGCGCCTCTTCCATCGCCAGGCTGCGCAGGTCACGCAGCCCGTCCTCCGGCTCGATGCGGCAGGCGAACCACGGGGTCGCGTCCGCATCGAGGCCAAGGAACACCGTGGGCTCGATCGACGCATCATTCGCCGTGACGAGTGCGCCATCCTTCAGCAGAGCCGCATCGCCCGCGATGCGGACCAGCCGCGCATCGGCGCGCTTGCGCTGCTCGCTCAGCCATCCGGCATTCGTCCGGTCATTGGCACGGCGATCGAGCGGGTTCAGCACATAGGCGAGCGGCATGGGGCAGGGGTCCGATCATAGGAAAAAGGCACCCGGGTTTTCACCCGGATGCCCGAACACTGCAAGGGAATGGCAGGCGCTTAGCTGTTGGCGGCCTTGGGCTGCGAAGCCTCGCGTTCCTTCAGCATGCCGTCGACGACGACGACGGTGCGCTCGAGATCGCCGATGGCATCTTCGAGTTCCACGCGCTGCTTGCGCAGGGCCTCGAGGCGCTCGCGCATCTTGGTGGAGGCGATCCGCAGCTGCGTCAGCTGCCCGTCGCGCAGGTTGTAGAGATCCAGCATCTCCTTGATCTCTTCGAGCGCGAAGCCAACCTTCTTGCCGCGCAGGATGAGCTGCAGGCGGGCGCGGTCGCGATAGCTGAAGAGGCGCGTCCAGCCGCGGCGCGCGGGATGCAGGAGACCCTTCTGCTCGTAAAACCGCAGCGTGCGCGGCGTCACGTCAAATTCACGGCACAGCTCGGTGATCGAATAAGTTCGGTCGCGCTTCGACCGTTCGTTGATTTCAGTCACGCTCATTTTGGTTTGCTCCGGTAAGTCGAGTCGCTGGGGCCGTTGATTCTGATATAGACCTGCAAGGGTGTCTTGTGTATCCCCCTGCGTCAAATTTCAACGCGCTAGCCCAATCAAACGGTTAAATCCACAATCCCCGGGAAGCGGTGTACGTGCGATTTCGCACAAAAGAACAACTGCTTAACCGAATATTTACCGAACTCCTTAAACTTTGGTGAGGGAAATCCCGCGCCGATTTCAAGGCCATTTCGTGGTCATCCGATCCCCCGGCGCCGACAACTGGAAGACGAAGAACGAATGAAGCCGGGCATTCCCTGGAGCGTCAAAGGCATTGAGCCGGAGGCCCGCGAGGCGGCGAAAGTCGCAGCCCGGCGTGCCGGCCTGACGCTTGGAGAGTGGTTAAATAGCGTGATTTTCGACCAGAGCGCGCATGTGGTCGGTGGTCAGGCTGATTCTCACCCATGGGAAAACTTGGTGACTTCCTCTCCGCTGCCCCCTGAACCCGCGCGACCTGACGCGAGCCCACGTCCGACGCCGCGTTCCACCAATGCCGACCGCCGGGATGACAGCGCGCTGCGCCTGCAGGACATCGCGCAGCAGCTCGCCGACCTCGCGCAGCGCGAGCGTCAGACGGTCCCGCCTCCAACCCAGGAGCGAAGCCGCGCGGCCGATCGCGAAGAGTTCGAGCGCATCGTCGAACGCATCGACGAGAACGAACGCCAGACGGTCGAGGCACTCACCGCCGTCAACGAGCGCCTCACGCTTCTCGGCCGCCAGATCGGCCAGCTCGGCCGTCCCGGCGGTTTCGAACGGCCGGAAGACGTACCGGGCTATCCGGCGCTCGAATCAGCCATCCGCTCGGTGGTCGAACACATCGAGGTCAGCGAAAAGCGCACCCGCGATTCGCTGAAGTCGATGCAGGACCGGCTGGCCGACATTGCCGAGCACCGCACCGGCCTGCCCAGCGGCGAGGACATCCTGCGGGCCGCGCCGGTGCTGTCCGGCCTCGAATCGCGGCTCGCCGACATGGTGAACCGCATCCAGCGCACCGAAGGCCTGATGAACGAGCGCATCGAGGGCGTGCGTGGCAATGCCCAGCAGATGGCCAACCAGGCCCAGGCCTCCGCCGTCACCGCCGTGCGCGGCGAACTGCGCGAGGTCGAAACGCGCATGCTGGCTTCGCTGAAGGAAGCCCAGGCCGCGGCGGCCAATGCACCCTCGGTCTTCGCCACGGAAATCGCCAAGCTGCATGGCGACATGGCAGGCTTGGCGCGCCGCCTCGAGGACGTGAAGGCGGCGTCTGCCAGCGAGCGTGACATGCAGTCGCTGCGCTCCGCCATGGAGCAGCTCTCCGCCCGCGTGGCGCAGGGCACCGACCTGCGCCCCCTCGCCGACATGGACAAGCGGCTGGGCGATATCAACCGACGGCTGGAGCAGGCCGCCGCCGCGAGCCGCGAGGAGCCGCAGGCCAGTGCCCTCGAACAACGCATCGCCGAACTCGACCACCGCCTCGCCGAGGCGATGCGGCTGCAGGGCGACCAGCAGGCACAGCGCCGCCTCGAAGACAGCATCGCCGCCGTCAACGAGCGCGTGGCCCAGACGGAAGAGCAGCTCGGCCATCTCGAAACCATGGAGCAGGCGATCCGCCAGCTCTATGACTCGCTCGAACAGACGCGGGTGTCGCTGGGCGATGCGGCGGATGCCGCTGCGACCCGTGCGCTCGAACGCTATCAGCCACCGCAGCCGGTCCATTCCGGACCTTCCGCCGAATTGCAGGCGCTGGAAGACGGTCTGCGGGCCATCCGCGAAAGTGCCGCCGCCGCCGAACGCCGCCACCAGGACACCTTCGAAGCGGTGCATGAGACGCTGGCGGAGATCGTCGAGAAGATCGCCGAGATCGAGTCCGCACCGCGCACTGCGGCACCGGCTGCGGCCGCCGCGGTGACGCCTCCCGAACCGGCCGATCTTGCGCCGGCGCCGGCACCCGCCGAGGCGGCTGATGCAGGTCCGCAGGATTCCATTTCGGGAAGCGATGACTTCATCGCCGCGGCGCGCCGCGCCGCCCAGGCGGCGTCCACGCGCCCCTCAGCACTCCGCGCGGAATACGCAGCATTGAGCCAGCCGCCGGTGGAGCAGAAGCCGTCGCGGCTCTCCTTCCTCGACCGGTTCCGCCGCCGCAAGGCCGAACCGGTGGCTGTTGCGGTGGCGCCAGGGCCGGCACCGGCGCAGTCCCAGGTCGCGCCCCGGGCCCAGCCCCTCGTGCAGAGGAAGACGCTGATCATCGCCGGGCTGGTGCTGCTGGTCGCCGTCTCGCTCTACGCCGTCCGCAGCCTCACCGCGCCGGCCAAGCCCGCCCAGCAGTCGAGCCTCGTCGAAACGCCCTTGCGGGCAGCCCCCCTGCCGCCGCCGACCTCCGCTCCCGCAATCGTGGAGGCTCCGGACGCCCCGCCGGCACCGGCTGTTCCCAAGGTCGGGCTTCTCGTCACGCCATCCGACCCCGTGGTCACGGGATCCCTGCCGCCGGGCTCGCTCGCCCGCACCCTGGAAGCGCCGGTTGCGGCAAGGCTGGCGATGCCGCCGCCCGAGATCGGCAACGAGGCCTTGCGCACGGCCGCCGTCAACGGCGACCCGCGCGCCCAGTTCATCATCGCCAGCCGCTATCTCGATGGCAAAGTCGTCGCCACCGACTTCGGCAAGGCCTTCTCGTGGTATCAGCAGGCGGCCGCCCGCGGCCTGGCGCCGGCGCAATACCGGCTCGCCACGCTTTATGAACTCGGCCGGGGCGTTCCCGCCGATCCCGTGCAGGCGCTCGTCTGGTACGAGCGCGCGGCCCAGGGCGGCAACGTCAAGGCCATGCACAATGCCGCCGTGCTGGCCGCCGGCGACAAGGCGGGGCCGGCCAATTTCGACAAGGCCTACCGCTGGTTCAAGGCCGCCGCCGAGCGCGGCTTCGGCGACAGCCAGTTCAATCTCGCGATCCTCTATGAGCGCGGCCTCGGCACGCCACCCAGCGCCGAGGAAGCCTATGTCTGGTATTCGCTGGCCGCGAAGCAGGGCGATCCGGATTCGGGCCAGCGCGCCGCCACGCTGGCCAAGACCCTGCCGGACGTCGATCTCAAGGCCGCCGATGCACGGCTCGCCGCCTGGGCGCCCACGCCCTCGGACGACAGTGGCAACGTGGTGACGGTCATCGATCCCACCTGGAACGACCCGCGCCCCGGCAGCACCGTCAAGCCATCCTCTTCGTAGCTCACATCGACCTAACGCTTGCCTCCGCTGCGCTGCCGCGCCAAAACGGCGGGATGACCGATCGCTATGTCACCGGCAAGATCCCCCGCGCCGCTCTCCTGCTCGGCCTCGCCGGCCTCATCCCCTTCCTGGCGGCCGCCGCCGCGCAATGGACCAGGCTGCCGCTGCTGGCGCCGGACACGGGACTGAGGCTGGCGATCGTCTATGGCGCGATCATCCTGTCCTTCCTCGGCGGCATCCGCTGGGGCACGGCCATCGGGCCTTATGATTCAGGCCACCAGACCGTTGAATTCTCGGCCAGCGTGCTGGGTTCGCTCGCCGGCCTCGCGGCCGCTTTCCTCCCCACCATTCCCGCACTCGCGCTGCTCATCGCGGGCTTCCTGATGCAGGGCCTGTGGGACGTGATGAGCGTCGACTCAGGGCGGCTTCCCAACTGGTTCGGCCGGCTCCGCATGATCCTCACCGCGGGCGCCGTCATCTCGCTCATCGCGGCTCTGCTGGCGGTGATCGTCACCTGACCTGCGATCCGGGGAAGCGGTGCACCGCCTTGTCGCCAATCATCCACACATGGAAATCGCCGAACAGTCCCGCGAAGGCTTCGGAGCGCACGCTGAGAGCCCCCGTATAGCTGCCGAAGGCCGGCATGATCAGCCGCTGGTGGTCGGCGATGAAGCAGCGGCAGCGGATGCGGTGGCCGCGCGCATGGATCGCCGCCGCCGGGTGCAGGTGGCCCGCGATTTCCGCCTCGTCGGCGCGCAGCATCCTCGGCTGGTGGCGCAGCGTCACCGGGCCCAGCGCCATCTCCTCGAGGATGATGCCGCCCACGTCCTCGGGTGGCGCGGGGTCGTGGTTGCCGGTGATCCAGATCGTGTCCGCTGCCGCCGTGATGGCGCGCAGCATCGCAAGGTCGGAGGCATCGATGCGCTCGCGCGCCTCGCCGTCGTGGAAACTGTCGCCGAGAAAGATCAGCCGCAGCGGCCGTGTCGCCTCTACCGCCGCCTTCAGCTGAAGGAGCGACTCCCGCGTGTCGTAGGGCGGCAGGTGCACGCCGCGCCGCGCCAGGCTCGTGCCCTTCTCGAGATGCAGGTCCGCCACCAGCAGCGCCGCGTACTCCGGCACGTAGAGTGCACCCGACAGGTCGGGAATGAAGTCGAGGCCGGAGAGCGTGATGCGGTGTGACCTAGACAAGCCGCATGGCCTCGTCGATGAGGGCGTTCGCGGCTTCGGCGAGAAGGGCATCATGGCCCTCGCCGTAAACCGATTCGCGGCCGATATCCAAGAGGATGGGAACGGAGAGCGGCGACACCGTGTCGAGCGGCTTGTGCAGGATCTGGCCCTTGATGCGCCTCAGCATGGCGCCCAGCCGGTAGGCGTCGATCAGCCCTTCCGCTGCGTCGTCCCAGGCGGCGCGCAGCAGCAAATGGTCGGGCTCGTGGGTGCGCAGCACGTCGTAGATGAGGTCGGTGTTCACCGTCATCTGCCGCGCCGTCTTCTCCTTGCCGGGCTGGCGCCTCTCGATGAGCCCGGCAATGATCGCGGCATTGCGGAAGGTGCGCTTCATCAGCGCCGACTCCGCCATCCAAACCTCGAGGTCATCACCCATCATGTCCTCGTCGAACAGCCGCCCCAGAGCGATGCGGCCTGACGAGATCGCCAGCGACAGGTCGCGCACCATCCAGATCACGAGCGCATATTCGGACGCCACGAAGCCCAGCGGCTGCATGCCCGCCCGCTCCAGGCGACGCGTCAGCAGCATGCCCAGCGTCTGGTGCGCCAATCGCCCCTCGAAGGGATAGCACACCATGTAGTGCTTGTCGGCACGCGGGAAGGTCTCGACCAGCATCTCCCCGGCTTTCGGCACCACGGAGCGGAAGCGCTGCAGCGACAACCATGCCTTGACCTGCGGCGGCAGGCCGTTCCAGGCCTTCGGGTCGGCCAGCATCTGCCGCACGCGCTCGGCGAGATATGTGGACAGCGGAAACTTGCCGCCCTGGTAGGAGGGCACCATCGCCTCCCGGTCGTTCGAGCGCGAGGCGAGTGCCCCGAACTCATCGAGCCCCTCGAAGCGCAGCACCTCGCCGGCGAAGACGAAGGTCTGGCCGATCGTCAGCTGGCTGACGAACCATTCCTCGACCTCGCCCAGCACGCGGCCACCCACCACCACGCGCTTGCCGAGCCGCCGCTTCACGTGTGCGAGCCGCACCTTCAGCATCTCGTCCTCGACGATGGTGCCCATGTTCAGGCGATAGGCCATGGCAAGGCGGGGATGCGCCAGCCGCAGCGTACCGTCCGCCTGCAGCTTCAGCTTGGCATAGCGCTCATAGGCGCGCAGCGCGTAGCCGCCGGTTGCAACATAGTCCACCGCCTTGTCGAACTCCGCCCGCGTCAGCTTGCGATAGGTCCATGCGGAGGAGACTTCGCCGAACAGGTCGTCCGGGTGGAACGGCCCGGCGCAGGCCCGGCACAGGATGTGCTGCGCCAGCACGTCCATCTTCAGCACCATCGGATATTCCGTGTCCTGCGCATTCACCTCCGCCGCCTGCAGCGCGGCCTGGCACTCCAGCACCTCGAACCGGTTGGAGGGGACCAGAAGCGCCTCCGACGGCAGGTCGAGCTTGTGGTTCGAGCGTCCGATGCGCTGCAGCAGCCGGCTCGATCCCTTGGGTGCGCCCACATGCACCACGAGGTCGACGTCACCCCAGTCGATGCCGAGTTCCAGCGTCGAGGTGCAGACCACGGCGCGCAGCTTGCCTTCGCCCATCGCCGCTTCCACCTTGCGGCGCTGGCCCACGTCGAGCGAGCCGTGGTGAAGGGCGATCGGCAGGTTGTCGTCATTGGCCTCCCACAGCGCCTGGAAAACCGCCTCCGCCTGCGAGCGCGTGTTGACGAAGATCAGCGTCATCTTCGCCTTCTTGATTTCCTCATAGACTTCCGGAATCGCATAGATCGAGGAGTGCCCGGACCAGGGCACGCGCTCCACCGATGACAGGATGTGGATGTTGGGCCGGGCGCCCGGCTGCCCCATCACCAGCGGTGCGGGCTCCGCACCCGTGGGCACCAGCCATGCCCGCAGCGCATCGGGGTCTGCCACAGTTGCCGACAACCCGATGCGGATCGCCTCCGGCGCCAGCGCCTGCACGCGCGTCAGGGCCAGCGACAGCAGCACGCCACGCTTGGACGTGACCATCGAATGCAACTCGTCGAGGATCACGGTGCGCAGGCCCTTCAGCAGATGCGCGGCGTGCGGGTCGGCGGCCAGCAGCGACACCTGCTCCGGCGTGGTGATCAGGATGTCGGGCGGCCTCTGCCGCTGGCGCAGGCGCTTGGAATGCGGGGTGTCGCCGGTGCGCGTTTCCACCGTCACCGGAAGCCCCATCTCGGAGACCGGCGCCTCGAGGTTGCGCGCGATGTCCACCGCCAGCGCCTTCAGCGGCGAGATGTAGAGCGTGTGGATGCCATGACCCGTGCCGCGCTCGGTGATTTCCGCGAGGCTGGGCAGGAAGCCCGCAAGAGTCTTGCCGCCGCCGGTTGGCGAGATCAGCAGCACGCTGTCGCGCGCCTGCGCATGGTCCAGCACACGCAGCTGGTGCGCGCGCGGCGCCCAGCCGCGGGCGGAAAACCAGTCGAGGAAGCGTTGCGGCAGGCTCATGGGTGCCTCAGCTTGACTTGAGTTCGGCGAACACGCAACAGCAGCCCATGTCCTTCGACCCACAAGCAAGGGTGACGCACCGTTCGGTCCTGGCGGTGGCGGTGCCGATCATGCTCTCCAACGTCTCGGAGCCGCTGATCGGCGTCGTCAACACCGCCGTCATCGGCCAGCTGAAGGAGCCCTATTACATCGGCGCCATCGCGGTTGGCGCGCTGATCTTCTCCTTCATCTTCTGGGGTTTCGGCTTCCTCAGGCTGTCGACCGGCGGCCTCTCCGCCCAGGCACTGGGGGCAGGGGACCGCACGGAGCTCGTCGCCGTGCTTATCCGCGCGCTGATGATCGGGCTCGCCGCCGGCATCGGTCTTGTCCTGCTTTCGCCCGTGATCCGAGACGCCGCCTTCAGCCTCATCGGCGGCTCGGCCGAGGTGAGGAGCCATGCCGAGACATATTTCAACTATCGCATCTTCGCGGCCCCGGCGGCACTGGCCAATTACTGCGTCATGGGCTGGTTCATCGGACAGTCGCGGGCGAAACTGGCCTTCGTGGTGCAGCTGTTCCTGAACCTCACCAACATGGCGCTGTCGGCCTTCTTCGTCTTGTGGCTGGGCATGACCTCGGACGGCGTCGGCCTCGCGGCGCTCATCGCCGAATGGTCGGCAGTCACCCTCGCGCTGGTGCTTGCGACGATGATCCTGCGCGGCATGGGTGCGCATATCTCCTGGCCGCGCATCCTCGACAGGGCGCGGTTCAGGCGCACGCTGCTGATGAATGGCGACGTGATGATCAGGACGCTCTGCCTGGTCTTCGCCTTCACCTTCTTCACCTCGCGGGGTGCGCGGGCGGGGGACGTCATCGTGGTGGCCAATGCCGTCCTCCTCAACCTGTTCGAGGTCTCCGCCTACCTGATCGACGGTTTTGCCTATGCCTCCGAAGCCCTCGTCGGCCAGTCGGTGGGGGCGCGGAACCGGGCTCGCTTCCGGGCGGCGGTGTGGCTCACCAGCGTCTGGGCCATGGTGCTGGGCGTCGTCTGCTCAACTGTCATCTGGGTCTTCGGGCCGTCGCTCGTCGATCTGATGACGCTGAGCCCCGAGGTGCGGGAGACGGCGCGGACCTATCTCCCCTGGGTGGCGGTCTCCCCCGTGCTCGGCGTCATCTGCTTCCAGTTCGACGGCATCTTCACCGGCGCGATGGCGACGAAGGACATGCGCAACATGATGATCGTGTCGCTGGCCATCTTCCTGCTGGCGTGGTGGCTGCTGGAGGCGCCCTTCGGCAATCACGGGCTCTGGGCGGCGCTGGACATCTTTTTCATCGCCCGCGGGATAACATTCGCCACCCGCATGCCGTCGCTGGAGCGCCGGGCGTTCGGGTAGTCCTTCACGATGTCAATCAGCAGCAGGCACGAGGCTGCACCCTAGTACATCGCAGGATCGAAGTCAAGAAATATTTCCTAATATAGGATCTTCTAAAATTCACTTTGCCCCGGCTTGTCTCGACGATTTGCGCTTTAATGGAGGTGCCGGGG
>CAMFKI010000032.1 GCA_945957365.1 uncultured Alphaproteobacteria bacterium
CGGGGTGCCAGCTTTCGCTGGCATGACGGCAGGGAGGGGATCGTTCAGGAACGAAAGTTCCGCCTACTCCTGCTGCCCAGAGCATCCCCCTCAGCTCCGTCATCCCAGCGAAAGCTGGGACCCCGCTTACCCCGGTTGAAGCAAAGCGGGGTGCCAGCTTTCGCTGGGATGACGGCAGGGAGGGGGATCTTCAGGGAAGGGCTGCGGCGCTGCCGGTCAGGCCTTCGCCAGCAGGATCTGGAAGCAGCCGAGCAGGCGCACCACCGGGCCCAGGCCGTCCTCGTCGATGTCGTAGAGATTCAGCCAGCGCGCCACGCTGTCGAGCAGCGTCACCACCTGGCTCGAAAAATCGCTGAGCAGGATCACCGTCACCGACTGGGCCGCGGGCAGCTGGCGCAGCAGGTCGCGGGTCATCGGCTCGTCCGCTTCCAGCGTCACCCGGATGGCGTTGCCGCTGCCGCCGTGGCGATACAGCGCCAGCACCTGGCCATCGTCCCGGATGTCGAGCTGGCAGCTCATCCAGCGGCCGCCGGGAATCCCCGAGAGCAGCGGCGACACCCATTCGAAGAGGTCTTCCGCCGAAACATCGTCATCGCTTCCGGCGATGATCACCTGCTCGAAGGCCAGGGGCGCCAGCTGCGGGTTGTGAAGTTCCGCATGGTCAACTTGTGGCGCTGCCTGCTCGTCGCATGCGAGCGCGCCGTCGGCCAAAGTGGCCGCTCTGGAAATCGGGTCCATCAGGCACGTCCCCCCGGGGTTCTGGTCTCGGTCCGCGGTGCTCGAGGCTGCGGCACGCTTCGCTCCTCGGTGCCGAACGGGCGCGAGGCGCAAGGCTGAAGCCTAAGTGTGGCGGGCAATAACTTCCATGCCCTGAAAAATCGTGGAACGACGCGGCTGACGCCAAATGTTAAGAGGCGGAGCTCCTTTGCCGCAGCCGCGCGGCGCGCGGCGACATGCCGTACCAGCTCCGCGCCGCGCGCGAGTAGGCGCTGGCATTGGAATACCCGCAGAGATAGCTGATCTCCGCGAGCGGCGTGTCACCCGCCAGCAGCCGGTCGGACAGGTCGCGCCGCGTGTCCTCCACCAGGGCCTCGAAATTGGTGCCGAGTTCGGCGAGCCGCCGCTGCAGGCTGCGTTCGCCCATGGCGAGCGCTGCCGACACGCGGGCCAGCGTGACGCTGCCCGTCGGCAGCAGGGCCTGCACCTGTTCGGAAACCTGCAGGCGCAGGTCACGGCTGCGGTCGATGGCCGCAAGCGCGGTGCGGCAGGTTTCCTCCATCATCTCGAACAGGCGCGGGTCATCGTGCCGCGAGGAGGCATCGAGATCGGCCACCGCGAAGGACAGCAGGTTGAGCGGGCCCGTGCCGAAGCTCACGCCGCTGCCGAAGTGGCTGCGATGCAGGCTGGTGTTGCGCGGCCGCGGTCGGAGCAGTTGCACGCGCTCCGGCGTCCAGGCCGGTCCCAGGAAGCCGCGCATGATCTTGACCAGCAGGGCCGCGCGAAAATCGGTGTATTGCGCCGGGTAGTCGATGAGCCGGGCATAGCGCCAGCAGATGACCACCTCGCCGCGCTCCTCGGTTGCCTCGAAGAACGAGTTGTCGGCCACGATGCGCTGGTAGGTCTGGTAGATGCGCAGCGCCTCGCGCAGAGTCGGCGCATTGAGGATCGCGAAGCCGAAGGCGCCCGAATCGCCCTGGCGGAAGTGCAGCGCATAGCGCAGCCCGATGCAGTCGTCGCCGCTGACGATTTCCAGCAGGTGAAGCAGCCGCATGAACGAGTCGAGCCTCAGCCGGTGGTCGGAGCGCTGCAGGTCGGCGATGTCGATGCCAACGCTCTGGGCCAGCGGGGCCAGGGCAATTCCCTGCTGCGCGGCGAATTCATCGAGGCGCCGCCCGGCCGTGGCGACGACTGTCTGTGGTAGGGGCTGGGCCAAGGCGGCCGCTCCATAAAAAAATCACGTCCGGCTTCCAAGGTTAAACGGTTGTCGCCGCCGGATAAGCAATCAGGAATTGTATTGAGGTCGATGTGTTTGAAAATACCATCAATAATCAACTCGTTATTGCTCGCTGAAAAAGCCTGCAATCACAGCGCGTGGGCGGGAACATTCGGCCAAATGACGAATCGATACGGGCCCCCTAAGGTGACCCGTTTTCACAAGTGGACCCATCCAGCATGTCCTCCCCCAGCTACAATCGCATCCTTCTCAAGCTCTCGGGCGAGGTGCTGATGGGCAGCCAGCCCTATGGCATCGATCTCGACACGGTGGGCCGCCTCGCCGACGAGGTTCTGGCCGTTGCTGCCACCGGCGTCCAACTGGCGCTGGTCATCGGCGGCGGCAACATCTTCCGCGGCCTCGCGGGAGCGGCGAGGGGCATGGACCGCGTCTCGGCCGATCACATGGGCATCATGGCCACGGTGATGAACGCCCTGGCCATGCAGGGTGTGCTCACCCGCAAGGGCATGGATGCCCGCGTTCTCTCGGCCATCGCCATGCCCACCGTCTGCGAGACCTATTCGCGCGCCAAGGGCATCCACCACCTCGAGGCGGGCAGGGTGATCATCTGTGCCGCGGGCACCGGCCTGCCGTTCTTCACCACCGATACGGGTGCTGCCCTGCGCGCCGCCGAGCTCAACTGCGACGCGCTGTTCAAGGGCACCAGCGTCGACGGCGTCTATTCCGCCGATCCCAAGACCGATCCCTCGGCGCGACGCTACGACAGGATCACCTTCGGTGAAATCCTTGCGAAGGATCTGCGCATCATGGATCCCGCCGCCATTGCCCTTGCGCGGGACAACGGGATTCCGGTAGTTGTCTTCTCCATCAGAAAGCCCGGCGCCGTGCTCGAAGTGGTCAGCGGCGGCGGGCTCTTTACCACAGTGACGAAGGATTGAAGCGATGGCCCAGCCCCAGAATTTCGACGCGCAGGACCTGAAGCGCCGCATGGCCGGCGCGGTCGACGCGCTGAAGCACGATTTCGGTGGCTTGCGCACCGGCCGCGCCTCCTCGAGCCTGCTCGACCCCATCCATGTCGACGCCTATGGCGCCAACATGCCGCTGGCCCAGGTCGCCTCCGTCTCGGTGCCGGAGCCGCGCATGCTGCAGATCAACGTCTGGGACAGGGGCCTCGTCATCGCCGTCGAGAAGGCGATCCGCACCTCGAACCTCGGCCTCAACCCGCAGACCGAGGGCCAGGTCATCCGGCTCCGCATGCCCGACCTCACCCAGGAGCGCCGCAAGGAGCTCGTCAAGGTCGCCCACACCTACGCCGAAAAGGCCCGAGTCGCCGCGCGCAACGTCCGGCGTGACGGCATGGACCACCTGAAGCAGCTCGAGAAGGCCCACCTCATCAGCGAGGATGACCACAAGAAGAAGGCCGACGAGGTGCAGAAGATGACCGATGACACCATCAAGGACATCGAGCAGGTGCTGAAGCACAAGGAACAAGAGATCATGCAGGTCTGAGGCGCAGGGCACCCCGCCATGTCAGCGAGCCTCGGCCAGGACTGCACCCCGCGCCACGTCGCCATCATCATGGATGGCAACGGCCGCTGGGCCACGCAGCGCGGCCTGCCGCGCTCCGCGGGCCACCGCCAGGGCGTCGAGGCGCTGCGCCGCACGGTTCGCGCCGCGTCCGGCATGGGCATCGGGGTCCTCACGCTCTATTCGTTCAGCACCGAGAACTGGGCCCGGCCGCAGGCCGAAGTGCGCTTCCTGCTCGAACTGCTCCGCCGCTTCATCCGCACCGACGTGGCGGATCTCCACAAGTCCAACGTCCGCATCATGATCATCGGCGACCGCGACGGGCTCGAAACCTCGCTGCGCAGCATGTTCGAAGAGGCCGAGGCGCTCACCCGCGACAACACCGCGCTGAAGCTCGTCATCGCCTTCAACTACGGCAGCCGGCAGGAAATCACCCGCGCCGTGCAGGCCCTGGCGCAGAAGGTGGCGGAAGGCCGGATCGCGCCCGCCGACATCACCCCCGCCGTCATCGGCAACCACCTCGACACCGCCGGCCTGCCGGACCCCGATCTCCTCATCCGCACCGGCGGCGAGCAGCGCGTTTCCAACTACCTGCTGTGGCAATGCGCCTATACCGAGTTCGTGTTCCTTCCCGAGTACTGGCCGGAGTTCGACGCCGCATCGCTGGCCCGCGCCATCGACATCTTCCGCGCGCGTGACCGGCGGTTCGGCGGCCTCAAGGCGCAGACCGCCTGATGGGGGGCGAGGCCTCGCCGCCCCCGGCGAAATGGGGCGATCTCGGCGTCAGGGCGCTGTCCGCCGTGGTGCTGATTCCCGCCGTGCTGGCCGATGTCTGGGCCGGCGGCATCTGGTTTCACCTGTTCGTGGCGCTGATCGGCATCCTGATGGCGCAGGAATGGGTGAACATCGTCCACCGCGACAATCCGCTGCAGTTCGCGCTCCATGCCGCCGGCGCCATGTGCGGGGCCCTGCTGCCGCTCGACGTCGGCCTCACCGGCGGCATCGCGGCGATCGGCGTGCTCAGCCTCTTGTCGGGCGTGGCCGCCGCACGCGACGAGCCGGGCGGCCCCGCCTGGCGCTATCTCGGCGTTCCCTACGTGTCGCTGCCCGGCATCGCCTTCGTGGTGCTGCGCAACGATGCCGCCTATGGCATCGCCGCCATCGTGCTGGTGATGCTCATGGTCTGGGCGGCCGACACGCTGGCCTATTTCGCCGGCCGCATCATCGGCGGCCCGAAGCTCGCCCCGCGCATCAGTCCCAAGAAGACCTGGGCCGGGCTCGGCGGCGCCATGGCGGGCAGCGCCATCGCCGCACTGGGCGTCGGGCTGGCGGTCGGCGTTCCGGTGCTCTGGGTGCTGGTCGCGGTCGGCGCAGTGCTGGCCGTGGTCGAGCAGGCGGGCGACCTGTTCAAGTCGGCGATGAAGCGGCGCTACGGCGTCAAGGATTCGGGCCGTCTCATTCCGGGTCATGGCGGCGTCATCGACCGGGTTGACGGACTGGTTGCGGTGGCCGCCGCGGCGGCGCTCATCGGCGCGCTGCGCGCCGGCCTCGCCCATGCCGGGGCCGGAATCCTGGTGTGGTGACTTTGTTTGGCCGAAATCTTGCCGTATTGCTCCCGTCGTTTAGGGCTCGTGCGCCGGGGCTGAACGTTGATAACAACGGTCCTTTGGCGGGCCGGGGAAGTGTTGAATGAATCTGCCTGATGTGTTGCACATGCCGCTGGGGGCTGGCGTCTATTACGCCCTGCCGTTCCTCGTGGCGCTCACCATCATCGTGTTCATCCATGAACTCGGTCACTTCCTCGTCGCCCGCTGGTGCGGGGTTGACGTCGAGGCCTTCTCCATCGGCTTCGGCCGCGAGATCTTCGGCTGGTACGACCGCCACGGCACGCGCTGGAAGGTCGCCTGGGTGCCGCTCGGTGGCTATGTGCGCTTCCGCGGCGACGCCAATGCCGCGAGCCTGCCCGATGCCGAGGCGCTTGAACGCGCCAGGGGCGAGCCCGGCAATTTCCACGGCAAGCCGGTGTGGCAGCGCGCCGCGGTGGTGGTGGCGGGCCCTGTCGCCAATTTCATCCTCGCCATCGCCATTTTCGCCGGCGCCTTCATGATCATCGGCAAGCCCGTGATCGAGCCCCGCGTCGACGAGGTGCTCAAGGGCAGTGCGGCCGAGCAGGCGGGGATCCAGAAGGGCGATCTCATCCTCTCCGTCGACGGCTCCGCGATCGAGGACTTCGCCGACCTGCAGCAGGCGGTGATCACCAGGGCGGGCGAGCCGCTCCCCGTGGTGCTGCAGCGAAACGGCCAGACCATCAACCTGACGGTGGTGCCGCAGCTCAAGGTGGAGTCCGACAATTTCGGCGGCAAGCTGAGGATCGGCCTGCTCGGCATCAAGCGCGACCCCATGGGCCCCATCCGCTACGAGCGCCAGGGTCCGCTGAAGGCCCTTGAAAGCGGCGTCCAGCGCTGCTGGTTCATCGTCCACTCGACCTTCCAGTACATCGGCAAGCTGTTCACCGGGCGCGAAAGCCCCGACCAGCTCGGCGGCCCCATCGCCATCGCCAAGGCGGCGGGGGACGCGGCGTCGCTGGGCATTTCCCAGTTCCTGTCGGTCGTCGCCTTCCTGTCGGTGAGTATCGGTCTCCTTAACCTTTTTCCAATCCCTATGCTGGATGGTGGACACTTGGTTTACTATGCCGTGGAAGCGGTCCGTGGAAGGCCGCTCGGCGAGACCGCTCAGGAATGGGGATTCCGGATCGGATTTTCGTTGGTAATCATGCTCATGGTGGTCGGGACGTGGAACGACCTCACGCGGGTGGCGAGTGTTTGGTTCGGTGGGTGAGTGCGTGGGGAAGTTTCAATTGCAATGCGCGGCAGGGCGGGTAAAACCCTCGACGGCGACACAGATTCTTACGGGGCGGCGTTCGGGAAGAAATGGCCATTTGATGCGTTATAAGTGTGTACTCGTTGCTTTCCTGGCCATCGTCCTGAGTGTGCTTGCGCCTGTTGCTGCGCCGGGTCTTGCCGTAACGTCGGCCTATGCCGACAGCGTCACCGCGATCGTGGTGGAAGGCAACCAGCGGATCGAGAATGATACGATCCTCTCCTACGTCCAGCTGACGAAGGGCCAGGCCATCACGGCTGAGAAGATCGACGCCTCGGTCAAGGCGCTGTTCCAGACCGGCCTGTTCTCCGACGTCCAGATCAACCGCCGCGGCAACACGCTGGTGGTGAAGGTCGTCGAGAACCCGATGATCAACGAGGTCAACTTCGAGGGCAACCGGGAGGTCAAGGACACCGACCTCGCCAAGGAAGTCGAGCTCAAGGAGCGCATGATGTTCACGCGCGCCAAGGTGCTCAGTGACGTGAACCGCATCATCGCGGTCTACCGGCACGCCGGCTACTACAACGTCAAGGTGTCGCCCAAGATCATCCGCCTGCCGGAGAACCGCGTCGACCTCGTGTTCGAGATCAACGAGGGCGGCGAGACCAAGGTCAAGGAAATCAAGTTCGTCGGCAACACCTCGTTCAGCGCCGGCGACCTCAAGTCGGTGGTCGGCACCCAGGAATATTCCTGGTGGCGCTTCTTCAACCGCAACGACAACTATGACGCCGACCGCCTCGAATACGACAAGGAACTGCTGCGCCGCTATTACCTGCGCAACGGCTTCGCCGACGTGCGCGTGGTCTCGGCCGATGCCCAGCTCAACGCCGCCGGCGATGGCTTCATCATCACCTACACGGTCGAGGAAGGCCCGCGCTACAAGGTGTCGGACGTCGCCGTCAACGTCGGCGACGCGCAGCTCGACTCGAAGGATCTGATTCCCAAGGTCACCACCGGCGTGGGCGACTATTACGACGCGACCAAGGTCGACAAGACCGTCGAGCGCCTGACGCTCGAGGCGGCGCGCCAGGGCTTCGTCTTCGCCAAGGTCGATCCCGACGTCCAGCGCGATCCCGGCACCAAGAAGCTGTCGATCACCTACAACATCGTCGAGGGCCCGCGCACCTACATCGAGCGCATCGACATCGTCGGCAACTACCGCACCGAGGACGAGGTCATCCGCCGCGAGCTGAACCTCTATGAGGGCGACGCCTTCAACCGGGTGGTGATCGAGCGCGCCCGCCGCCGCCTGACCGCGCTCGACTACTTCGACAAGATCGACTTCGTCGAGCAGCAGGGCTCGGCTCCCGACCGCGTCGTGCTGATCGTGCAGGTCCAGGAAAAGTCGACGGGCTCGATCAACTTCTCGATCGGCTACTCGACCACGGAAGTCATCGTCGGCTCGATCTCGCTGCAGGAGCGCAACTTCCTCGGCAAGGGCTACAACGTCCAGATCGACACCACCGCGAGCTGGTACCGCCAGAACGTCAATTTCAGCTTCACCGATCCCTATTTCCTGGGCTCAAGGGTGGCCGCCGGCATCGACGTGTTCGCCACGAACATGAACAACCAGGAGCAGTCGAGCTACAATACCCAGGCCGTGGGCTTTGCCCTGCGAACCGGCTTCCGCCTCGACGAGAACAGCGGGCTGCAGCTGAAATACGGTCTCACCTGGCGCAACGTCGACAATATCGACAAGGCCGATGCGGCGCCCGCCGTCATCGAAACCGAGGGCACCTCGATCAAGTCCTATGTCAACGGCACCTACACCTGGGACAATCTCGACAATCCGATCCGGCCGACCAGCGGCTTCCGCGGCCAGCTCGAGGGTGAAGTGGCCGGTCTCGGCGGCACCGTCTACTACGGCAAGCTCGAGGCCCATGGCTGGTACTTCATGCCGGTCTACGAAGACTCGGTCGTCCTCAAGCTCGAGGGCAATGCCGGCCAGGAAATCCCCTTCGGTGGCGACGGCGTTCCCCTCCAGGACCGCTTCTTCAAGGGCGCCGACACATTCCGCGGCTTCGCCGTGGCCGGCGTCGGCCCGCGCCAGCGCGGCAACAGCGGCAGCACCGATGCCGTCGGCGGCAAGACCTATGCCATCGGCACGGTGGAAATGACCTTCCCGGTCGGCCTGCCGGAAGCCTGGGGCATCACCGGCGAAGTCTTCAGCGACTTCGGCACGGTCTTCAACTCGGGCGTCGATACCGAGCTTGCGGGCACCGGCGACTGTTCCTATGGCAACAACCAACTGCCGCTCGGCCCCAAGGCGCATGACTGCAAGAGCTCCGATACGGCGGCCTTCCGCCTCTCCGTCGGCGCCGGCATCGTGTGGTCTTCGCCTTTCGGCCCGCTGCGCTTCGAGGCGGCCTATCCGCTGCTCAAGGCGTCGTATGACGAAACGGAATGGTTCCGCTTCTCGGTCGGCACCGCCTTCTAGACGAGTGCCCGCCGCAAGCTTAAGAAACACACGGACGGCCCCCGGGCCGTCCGTCACTTTTTGGGAGACACGCCAAGCATGACCGAAGCAACGCCAGCGCCAGAACTCAAGACGGCGGATATCGCGCGGATCATGAAGCTGCTTCCGCACCGCTATCCCTTCCTGCTCATCGACCGCATGTACGACATGAACGGCGAGGACAGCGGCGTGGCGCTGAAGAACGTCACCATGAACGAGCCCTTCTTCCAGGGCCACTTTCCCGGCCGCCCGGTGATGCCCGGTGTGCTGCTGGTCGAGGCCATGGCCCAGGCGGCTGGCGCGCTGGTCCTCAATCACCTCGGCGACGAACACGCCGGCAAGCTGGTGTTCTTCATGTCGATCGACAAGGCACGCTTCCGCAAGCCCGTGGTGCCGGGTGACACCGTGCACTTCCACGTCAAGCTCTCGAACAAGCGCCCGCCGGTGTGGAAATACTGGGCCGAGGCCATGGTCGACGGCAAGAAGGTCGCCGAAGCCGAAATCGGCGCCATGCTGATGAACGAACGCGGCGCCTGAGCCTCTGCACCCGGCTCCGGGTTTGACATCATCATCGCCGGGCCTGTCCCGGTCATCCTGTTGTCGGCCGCCTTGCATCACCCTTCGATCCCGTCACCCCAGCGAAAGCTGGGGCCCCGCTGTGGTTCAGCGACAGCGGATACAAGGCGGGGTGCCAGCTTTCGCTGGCATGACGGCGTTCAGGGAGGAAGGGACTCGTGGCGCGATCTCCCCACGAGTCCTTCTCCCGTTGGCGCGGCCAATGGGAGAAGGTGGCCGACAGGCCGGATGAGGGCCAGCCAGCGGCGCGACGATACGCTGCCTTACTTGGTGCAGCCGTTCTCCAGCGCCCTGCCGGCGAAGCGGTCCTCGATCCACGGCACGTAAAGCGGCTGTGCGGTGGGCGGCGTGGTGAAGTGGTTCTGCTCGCCGGGCAGCTGCACGCGGGTGACGTTGGCGCCCATGGCGCATTTCTGCTGCTGGTAGAGCTTGCCCATGGTCGGATCGACGGTGGTGTCCTTGTCGCCGAAATAGATGATGACGGGGGCCACCGGTGCTGCCGGCGCCACGCTGCCGGCGACGATGTCCTTCACCCAGGCGGATGCATTGTCGGGCGCCGTCCTGAGCAGGCTCTTGTAGCTGCTGCCGAGGTTGAACGCGATCGTGTCGGCCGCCGCATGCATGCACTTCTTGCCCAGGATCTCGGTGAGCGTCTTCGCGCCCTCGTCGGTGAAGACGTCGGTGAGCTTCAGCTCCGGGAAGGCCTGCGGCATGGCCCACATGGTCATGGCGTAATGCGTGAAGTTGAACACGTTGTCGCCGAAGGCGGTGGCGAGTTCGCCCATCATCTTCTCCGCTGCGGGGCCTTCGGTCGCGCCGGGCGGGACAAGCGGCGCCACGTCCTGCGGCGCCATGGCCACGAAGCCGGCGAAGGCGATGCCGTCGAAGGCCGTGCCGGTCTGCGCGATATCGTCCTTCAGGCTGGCGGCGGCGATGGTGGCGCCGCCCCCCTGCGACCAGCCATAGGCGACGGCCGTCCTCGCACCGCCCGACAGGCCCATGCTGCCCACCGCACGCACCGCGTTGATGAGGTCGCGTCCCTGCGTCGCGGCGATCGCATATTGATGCACGCCGCCGCCGCCGAGGCCCTGGTAATCGGTGGCCACCACCACGTAGCCGTCGGCGATGAACCGGGTGGCAGCCGGAACGCCGAAATCCGTCCACGAGGTGCCGCCGATGAGATTATATTCGTTGAGATCCTGGGCCGGGTCGAAGACCTGCGAGGGCCCGCAGTCCTGCGCCGTGCCGGTGGTGCCGTGCGCCCAGGCGACGATGGGCCGCCCGCCTGACGGTGCCGCCCCCTTCGGCGCGATCACCAGCCCGGTCGAAAGCGTCTTCCTGTTGCCCACGTCGGAGGAGACATAGGCGATGCGCCAGGCCTGCGCGCCGGGAATCTGGGTCGCGATCTCTTCCTTCGCCACCACGGTGCCGAGCGGCTGCTCGGGCGATATCGCCGCCAGTCCCTGGTAGAAGGGCGGCAGCGCCACTTGCGCCGCCGTGGCAGCGCCGGAGGCGGCAATGAGGGCGAGGGCGGCGATCAGGGCGCGTGATGTTTTCATGGCATCCTCTGGAAGGCGGGGAGGGGGCGGCCCTTCGGATATACAACTGAAGGGTTTCGGAAACACTCCGTGAAAACGCCGTTGGGCGCGCAGCCGGCGCGGCATGGGGAACTCTCCCGATGTCCGGCTGGCCGCTGTCGATCATCCTGTACTGGTCCGCCGGCAGAGGCCCGGCGGCAGCCACACACAGGAGGAAACGCCATGAAATACATGATCACCTGGAACGAGCGCCCGCAGGGTTCGCCCGCCGACTACGAAGATGCCCAGAAGCGCATCCTCGAGGTCTTCCTCGAATGGAAACCGCCCGCGAACTTCAAGATCGAGGTCTTCGTGATCCGGGTGGGCGACTGGGGCGGCTACATGCTCCTCGACTGCGACGACCCGCTCGCCGTCCACAAGTTCTGCTCCATGCTGCCGTCTTTCGTCTTCGAGGCGCGGCCGGTGGTGCCGGTGATGGACGCGGTGCGCGTCGAACAGGAAGCGATGGCCTTCCGTGCCGCCGTCGACGCCGCGAAGAAGTAGTCTCCGCCCCTCCAGCCCCTTCTCCCGTCCCGCAGCGATGGGAGAAGGTGGCCGGCGGGCCGATGAGTGCCTCGAACACGCCGGATAGCGAGCGATCACGTGCACGTGTGGTTGTAACAAGCAGGGGCAGGCCGGCGAAGTCCTTTGTGCCAGGCAAGCGTGCCCGGCGGACGTCCATCCAAAAGCAAAGGAAACCAAAATGAAGAAGCTACTTTTGTCCTTCGCCGTCACCTGCGCGGCCTTCACGGCCATTGCCACTGCGTCTCATGCCGATACCAACCCGGCGATGGCGAAGTCGATGTACTGCCGGAACATGGCCACTGACCCGATCTGCATGGGCCCCAAGATGCTGGCCATGCGGGCGGAAATGATGGCGATGAACAAGGAAAAGGTCATGGAGGCGCGCAACAACTACTGCCGCAGCCATACCGTCGCACAGGATCCCATCTGCAATCCCAAGATGATGCACGACACGGTGGGATTCTAGGACGAACGCGGAGTTCCTCTCGACCTAGCGCAAGGTGCCCTCAAGTGCGCAGGCACTTGAGGGCATGTTGCTGACTGGGACGCCAATGAGCACGAGGCCCTCATCCGGCCTGTCGGCCACCTTCTCCCATCCTGCGGACGGGAGAAGGACTCGTCGCGCGGTCTACCCACGAGTCCTTCTCCCGTTGCAAAGCAATGGGAGAAGGTGGCCGAAGGCCGGATGAGGGCCCCTTTCCACGACCCCCACTCACGAAAAATGCCCGGCCTTCCGGCCGGGCATTCCGCCACGAAGCTCGTGCGCCCTACTTGCCCCGCATCGTCAGCGGCACATAGTCCCGCTTGGGCGAGCCGGTGTAGAGCTGGCGCGGGCGGCCGATCTTCTGGCCCGGGTCCTCGATCATTTCCTTCCACTGCGAGATCCAGCCCACGGTGCGCGCCAGCGCGAACAGCACCGTGAACATGGAGGTGGGGAAGCCCAGGGCACGCAGGATGATGCCGGAATAGAAGTCGACATTCGGATAGAGCTTGCGCTCGATGAAATACTGGTCGGACAGCGCCGCCTTCTCCAGCTCGCGCGCCACTTCCAGCAGCGGGTCGTCCTTGATGCCGAGTTCGGTCAGCACCTCGTGCGCCGTCTTCTGCATGATCTTGGCGCGCGGGTCGTAGTTCTTGTAGACGCGGTGGCCGAAGCCCATCAGCCGGATGTGGGACGTCTTGTCCTTCACTTTGGCGATGAATTCCGGAACCTTGGCCGGGTCGCCGATCTGCTGCAGCATCTCGAGCGCCGCCTCGTTGGCGCCGCCATGCGCCGGTCCCCACAGGCAGGCGATGCCCGCCGCGATGCAAGCGAAGGGATTGGCGCCCGAGGAGCCCGCGAGGCGCACCGTCGAGGTGGACGCGTTCTGCTCATGGTCGGCATGCAGGATGAAAATCCTGTCCATGGCGCGCGCCAGGATCGGGTTCACCACATATTCCTCGCACGGCACGGCAAAGCACATGCGCAGGAAGTTGGCGGCGTAGGAAAGGCTGTTCTGCGGGTAAACGAAGGGCTGGCCGATGTGATACTTGTAGGCCATGGCGGCGATCGTCGGCAGCTTGGCGATCATCCGGTGGCAGGCGATCTCGCGCTGGCGGGCGTCGTTGATGTCGGTCGAGTCATGGTAGAAGGCGGACATGGCTCCGACCACGGCCACCATCACCGCCATCGGGTGCGCGTCGCGGCGGAAGCCCTGGTAGAACCGGGTCATCTGCTCGTGCACCATGGTGTGGTAGGTGATGTTCTTGTCGAATTCCTTGCGCTGCGAGGGGGTGGGCAGCTCGCCGTAGTAGAGCAGGTAGCAGGTCTCGAGGAAGTCGCCGTGCTCGGCCAGCTGCTCGATCGGGTAGCCGCGGTAGAGCAGCACGCCCTCGTCGCCGTCGATATAGGTGATCTTGGATTCGCAGGCCGCGGTGGAGGTGAAGCCGGGGTCGAAGGTGAAGGCCCCGGTCTGGGCATAGAGCTTGGTGATGTCCACCACGTCCGGCCCGATGGTGCCGGACTTCACCGGCATCTCGACCTTGGTCCCGGCAAGCTCGAGGACGGCCTTCTTCGGATCGTCAGCCATTGTGGGCTCCCATCTCTGTCTTGTTCTCGTTACGGACTATTGCACCGCACCATAGAAAGGTCAACGTCACTGACCTGATGCTTTGGTCGGTTCGCATAGCTGTTCGTCGTCTGCCGCCGTGCTCGGGCAGCATGCAATTTGTCACCGGCGGCAACATGGTTCGGTTGCACGCCTCGGGCATCGCTGCGTGCAACGGCGGCAACAGGTTTGGCACCCGCCGCAACGCCGTTTGCGACCGGCAACAACCATCCTGCTACAGCGAAGTTGCGTCAAATAGACGACTGGTCACGCAACCGTGCGAGCGACTCTTCGCGGCCAAGCACGTCCAGGACGTCAAAGATCCCGGGCGAGGTCGAGGTGCCGGTCAGCGCCGCACGCAGCGGCTGCGCTACCTTGCCAAGCTTCAGACCCTGGCCTTCGGCATGGACTTTCACTGCCGATTCAATGTCTTGCGCCTGCCAATTCGCAACCTGCTCAAGGACGGGAACGACGCCTGCCAGAACCTCCCTGCCGCCATCCCGGATGATCTGCTGCGCCTTGTCATCCATGGGCAGGGGCCGTTCGGCGAACAGGAACTGAGCGCCATTCTTCAATTCCACCAAGGTCTTGGCGCGTTCCTTCAGACCGGGCAGGGCACGCAGCAGCTTGGCCATCATGGCGTCGTCGATCTTCGCCATCATCGCCTTCCCGCCCTCTGCGTGCGGAAGGAAATCGATGAACGACATCAATAGCTTGTCGTCCGCCATGTGGCGGATATAATGGCCGTTCAGGTTCTCCAGCTTGGCGAAGTCGAAGCGCGCCGCCGACTTGCCGATGGCGTCGAGGTCGAACCACTCCACCATCTGCTCGGTCGAAAAGATCTCGTCATCGCCATGGCTCCAGCTCAGCCGCGCGAGATAATTCCTCATCGCTTCAGGGAGATAGCCCATGGCGCGATAGGCCTCGACGCCGAGCGCGCCATGGCGCTTGGAAAGCTTTGCACCGTCCGGCCCGTGGATCAGCGGGATATGCGACATGTGCGGCACGCGCCAGCCCATCGCCATGTAGATCTGGGTCTGCCGCGCGGCATTGGTGAGGTGGTCGACGCCGCGGATGATATGGGTCACCCCCATGTCATGGTCGTCCACCACCACCGACAGGTTATAAGTCGGGTTGCCATCCGAGCGCAGGATGATAAGATCGTCCAAGTCCTTGTTCGGAATGACGACTCTGCCCTGGACCGCATCCTCGATCACGGTCTCGCCGTCCTGCGGGGCCCTGAAGCGGATGGCCGGCTTCACCCCCGCCGGCGCCTCGGACGGGTCGCGGTCGCGCCAGGTGCCGTCATAGCGGATCGGCCGCTTCTCGGCCTCGGCCCTGGCCCGCATCTCCTCGAGGTCCTGCGGCGTGCAGTAGCAGCGATAGGCCTTGCCCTGCGCCAGCAGCTCCTCCGCCACCTGCCGGTGCCGCTCGGCCCGGCCATACTGCGAAACCGGCTCGCCTGCCCAGTCCAGCCCAAGCCACGTCAGCCCTTCGATGATCGCGTCGATGGCATCGGCGGTGGACCGCTCGCGGTCGGTATCCTCAATCCGCAGCAGCATTTTTCCGCCTGTGTGCCTGGCGTAGGCCCAGTTGAACAGCGCCGTGCGCCCGCCGCCGATATGGAGGTAGCCGGTGGGCGAGGGGGCGAAGCGCGTGACGACTGGCGATGACATGGACGCCGTTCTCCGTGTTGACTGACGTAAGGGAAGGTGATTGCCTTGTGCGAGCCGCCGCTTAGCACACCGCCGCGCGGCCCGTAAGGGGAGTGCCATGTCCACCGTCACGCTGGACCGTGCGGCAGAGGCCGAAGCGCCCCGCAGGGCGTGGCTGGCAGAGGCGTGGCGAAGCGCTGTCGAAGCCCAGCAGGGGCGAACCTTCCTGTGGTCGGCGCCGGCCCTTGCCGCCGGCATCGGCGTCTATTTTTCCGCGCCCTCCGAACCCGGGCTGCCGGTGACCCTGGCCGCAGCCCTGCTGGGCAGCCTGCTCCTGTGGGTCGGCCGCGCCAAGCCGTTGATTTTGCTCGCTGGCGTCATCGCGCTCGGTTTTGCGCTGGCCAGCATCCAGGCCCAGCGGTCAGCCACGCCCTTGCTCAGCGCCACCACACCGGACGTGACGGTATCGGGCATGGTCAGCAGCACCCAGGCCACGTCGCCCGCCCGGAACGTCATGGTGTTGACGCCCGACACCATCGAAGGCCTCGACGCCGCGCATCTGCCGGTCGCCCTCCGCCTGTCCTTTCTCGACAAGCAGGGTGCACCACCGGTCGGGGCGCGTGTGTCCTTCAAGGCGAGGCTCTCGCCGCTGCCGGCGCCGGTGGAGCCCGGCGGCTTCGACTATGGCCGCAGCCTGTGGCTCGACGGCATCGGCGGCACCGGGCGGGTGACCTCCGCCATTGTGACACTGGCGGACGGGCCGCAACTCGCCGTGCCGCTTGATGAATTCCTCGACGCCGTGCGTTCCGCCATGGACGCCCGAATCCGGGCCGCCCTGGCCGAGCCCTACGCGTCCTTTGCCGAGGCACTGATCACCGGCGAGCGCACGTCGATTCCGCCGGCCATCACCAACAGCCTGCTGATCTCGGGCCTCTATCACATCCTGTCGATTTCCGGGCTGCACATGTGGCTGGCGGCGGGCGGCGTCTATTGGGTGCTGCGCGCCGGCTTCGCGCTGTTTCCGGCCATCGCGATCCGCTACCCGATCCGCAAGTGGGCCGCCGCCGCGGCGCTGCTGATGGGACTGTTCTACATGCTGCTGGCCAACGGGGGGGCCGCGACGGCGCGCTCCTTCATCATGGTGGCGATCGTGTTCTTCGCCATCATCGTCGACCGTCCCGCTGTATCGATGCGAAACCTCGCCCTGGCGGCGGTGATCCTCTTGCTGATCGATCCGCAAGCCGCGGTCGAAGCCAGTTTCCAGATGTCGTTCCTCGCCGTGCTGGGCCTCGTCGCCTTCTACGAGGCCTGGGCGCACTACAAGGCGGAACACCCGGGCTCGGACGACCGAACCCGGCACTGGGGCTGGCGCCTCACGCATTGGGGTGGATCCGCCGTTGCGGCCAGCATCGTCACCTCCTTTATCGCAGGATTTTCCTCCTCGCTGCCAGCCGCCTATCATTTTGGCCGCATCTCGCCCTACAGCGTTCTGGCCAACGGCCTGGCGGTGCCCGTCATCGGGGTGCTGGTCATGCCCTTCGCGCTGCTGGCCGCGGTTGTCATGCCGTTGGGGCTGGAACGCCTGCCGCTGCTGGTCATGGGCAAGGGGCTGGAACTGGTCATGGTGATCTCCAACGGTGTCGCCGCACTGCCCGGCGCAAACGAGGTGGTTGCCAGGCCCTGGACCCCTGCGATCATCACCATCACCGCGGGCATGATCGTGCTGAGCCTCCTCGCCGGGCCGGTCCGTGTCGGCGGCCTGGCGATCATGGCGGCAGGCGGATTGCTGCTCCTCGCGGCCCCGCCACCGCCGGACCTGCTGATCGAGGCGCGCGGTCAGAACGTGGCTTTTCGGGATGTTCAGGGCCGTCTGGTGCCGGCCCAGCCGCGCCGCTCGCGCTTCGCCCTCGGAAAGTGGCTGCAGGCCAACGGCGAAGAGGCGAGCCCGGCTGAGGCCGCGAAGCGCCCCGGATGGACCTGCAAGGACGGCCGGTGCACGGCCGCGGTGCGCGGCAAGCAGGTGGTCTACCTGAGCGGCATCGAGGGCAAGACGGTGGACTGCCGGGGCGCCGACATCGTGATTGCCGACTTCCCCTTGCGCAGCGCCTGCCGGCGCGTAGGTCTGCGCATCGACCGCTTCGACCTGTGGCGCCACGGCGCCCATGCGGTCTATCTTTCGGGTGCGGATCCCGTGGTCAAGACCGCCCGCGGCGAGCAGGGCAGGCGGCCATGGGTGGTGGTGCCGGTGCCCCGGCGGCCGGCCAATTGACGAAACCTGACGTTGGGCGCATGAGGCTCGCCATGACCAAGACCCCGCATTTGACCATGAGCGAGATCCGCAAGGAGATCGATCGCATCGACGAAACCCTGATCAAGTCGCTGGCGGAGCGCCAGCGCTGGGTCGAAAGGGCGGTGGTGGTCAAGAAGCGCGACGGGCTGCCCGCCCGCGACGACGCCCGCCTGCGCCAGGTCATCGATCACGTCCGTGTCCTCGCGCGCGCCCACAACGTCGACCCGGCCCTGGTGGAGACCATGTGGACGGAAATGGTCGAATGGTTCATCGCATACGAGGAACGCTCGATCTGAGGGTCGACGGTGGCGGCCGGCTTTGTCTAGACTGCTGCCATGCGCTTTCCCCACCTCTTTTCGCCCTTCACCCTGAAATCCACCCAGATCCGCAACCGGATCTTTTCCACGGGGCATGATACCTACCTGCCGGAAGATGGCCTGCCGTCGGAGGCACTGATCGCCTATCAGCGTGCCCGGGCGAAGGGGGGCGCAGGGCTGATCGTGATCCAGGTCGTCGGCGTGCATGAAACCTCGCGCTATACCGAGGCGCTGCTGATGGGCACCTCCGACGATTGCATCAAGCCGTTCTCACGGCTGGTGGAGGCCATCCACAAGGAGGGCACCAAGGTCTTCATCCAGTTGTTCCATCCCGGCCGCGAACTGCTGGGACGGCCCTTCGGCGTGATCCAGCCGGCCTTCGCGCCGTCGCATTCGCCCTCCGAGCGCTTCAAGGTCATCCCGCGCGAGATGTCGCAATCGATGATCGGCGAGATCGTCGACGGCTTCGCACAGGCCGCCCGCCGCATGGCGGAAGCCGGCGCCGACGGCGTCGAGATCGTGGCGAGCCACGGCTACCTTCCGGCCCAGTTCATGAACCCGCGCGTGAACCACCGCGAGGACCAGTATGGCGGGTCTCTCGAGAATCGCCTGCGCTTCACCCATGAAACCATCGGTGCGATCCGCGCCCAGGTTCCCGCCGAGTTCATCGTCGGCATGCGCATGTCTGGCGACGAGCATGACGAGGACGGCATGGTGGAGGACGAGTCGGTCACCATCGCCCGGACGCTCGCGCCTGAACTGGACTACCTGAATGTCATCGCCGGCACTTCGGCGACTGCGTCTGGCGCAGCTCACATCGTTCCTTCCATGGCAAATACAACAGCTTACGTCGCACCCTTCGCGCAAAAAGTGAAGCAGACGACGGGCAAGGCCGTGTTCGTCGCGGGCCGCATCAACCAGCCGCAGATCGCCGAGCAGGTGCTGGCCTCGGGCTCTGCCGACATGTGCGGCATGACGCGGGCGATGATCGCCGACCCGGAGATGGCCAACAAGGCCAGGGCCGGCAAGACCGACGACATCCGCGCCTGCATTGGCTGCAACCAGGCCTGCATCGGCCACTTCCAGCTGGGACTTTCCATCTCCTGCATCCAGCACCCGGAAACCGGCCGCGAGCTCGACTATGCCGAAAAGCCTCGTGCCGCGGTCCGCAAGAAGGTGATCGTGGTAGGCGGCGGTCCGGCCGGCCTCAAGGCTGCGGCGGTGGCGGCTGAGCGTGGGCACGAGGTTCATCTCCACGAACGCGAAGCCCAGACCGGCGGCCAGACCCGGCTGGCCCAGCTCCTGCCGAAGCGGGCGGAGTTCGGCGGCATCGCCACCAACCTGACCGCCGAGGCCGAGCGCCATGGCGCCACCATCCACCGCAGGAGCGAGGTGACCCGCGATCTGCTCCTGGCCGAGAAGCCCGACGCGGTGATCCTCGCCACCGGCTCCAGGCCACAGGCGCCGCCCTTCGAGGGGGAGGCTGCCCAGATCGTCCATGTGGCGGAGATTCTGGCCGGCCGCGCCACAACCGGCCAGAAGGTCGTGGTCTATGACTGGATGGGCGACTGGGGTGGCTCCGGCATCGCCGAGAAGCTGGCGGCTGAGGGCGCCAACGTGCGCCTTGCCGTCAACCATCACTGTGCGTCCGCCGCGATCCAGACCTATGTCCGCTTCGAGCAGGTGGCGCGGCTGCACAAGCTGGGAGTCGAAGTCCACCCCTGGCTGCGGCTCTATGGCGGCGATGGGCGAACCGCCTATTTCATCCACACGCCGTCGCGCGAGGCGGTGATCATGGAGGACGTCGACACCATCGTCCTCAACACGCCCAACATGCAGGAGGACGCACTGGTGCCGGTGCTGGAGCAGCTCGGCATCCGCTATGAACTGGTGGGAGATGCGCTCAGCCCGCGCACTGCGGAGGAAGCCGTCTACGAAGGCATGCTGGCGGGGCTGGCGATCTAGCGCCCACATCTGTGGCGCTAATGCAACAGCGGCCCGATTTGTGAGCGCTGTCCAATTCCGCCAGAATCTCAACCTTTTATCCGCCCAAATTGCCGCCTAGCGTAGACACGGTGCAGGGAAGAGATTCCGCTGTGCAGCCGAGGGGATCAAGGCAGCAGCGACGCCGGACCAGCGCACGGGCCAAGACCGGGCGAAGGTACGGATGTTGTGTTGCCGGGTTGCGAGTGGGCAGGCGTAACGATGAAGAAAGTATGGCGTCGACTGTGATGGGGAATTTCGATCGGACCTTGCGCGCCGCGCCCGCCCGGCAAGTTGGGGAGGCCTGAGGAATCGTGATCTCGCGTGCGGCTGTGAACGGGGAAGTGCGGATGCGCGGCATCCGGCATTTTGCCCTTGCGGCCTGCGCCATGGGATTCATGCTGGCGCCCGCCACCGCGGCCGACGATCCGGGCAAGGGCCCGCTCGCGCAGTTTTATTCCTATCTGCCCGCAGCACCCGAAATCCACCTTCCCGAAATCTCCATACCGTTCTGGACCGACGATCTGAAGAAGGCGAAGCGCGCCTACAAGAATGGCGACTATGCGCGCGCCCTGACCCTGTTCCGCAGTTCCTCCGACGACGGCAACATCGTGGCCGACTGGTATCTCGGCCACATGTACAGCCAGGGCGTCGGCGTTCCCCGCGACGACGCGATGGCCTACAGCTATTATTCGCGCGTTGCCGAGCACTATGATCCGGACGAAACCGATCCCAATCGCCTCAAGATCACCGTCGATGCCATGGTGCGTCTCGCCGATTACCAGCGCACCGGCGCGGTCAATGCCGGGATCCAGCCCGACCCCAAGGCTGCCGCGCAGAGCTACCTGAAGATTGCGACAGCCTATGGCCACCCCGCGGCGCAGTTTGCCCTGGGCGTGATGACCATCAAGGGCGAGGGCGTGAAGAAGAACCCCAGTCAAGGCCTGAAATGGCTCATGGCTTCGGCCCGCAAACGATATGCCCCGGCCGAAGCCTATCTGGGTGACCTCTACTGGTCAGGCGAGATCGTCACCATCGACCGCACCCGCGCTGTCATGTGGTACATGCTCGCCCAGCAGTCGGCCCGGCCGGAGGAAAACCCGGAAATCTTCAGCCGCGCCCAACAGCTGGAAGGCGCCGTCGGCGAGGACGAGCGCATCGAGGCCGAAGCCCGCGCCAAGGTCTGGGACGACCAGTACCCGGCCGAAAAGGTGAGGCCGGCGTCGGGGGATTAGCCCGGAAGGTTCGGTGCCGCTGTCAGGCAGGGCTGCATGAAGTCGGGAACCGAAACGCCTACACCCGGCAGGGAATACCACGACGCCGACCCCGGCTGCGATTGTACCATGTAGGCCCAATGCCCCACCTGGGCGGAAGAGGAACCGGTCGACATCTGATTGGCCATCGTCCACTGGTAGCCCTTGCGCACCATGTTTCCGATGCCGATGGTCGTGGTGGTGCCGTCCGTCGCCGGCTGGTCGGTGAAGGTGAGATAGATGCTTCCCTCGGGCGTCATTGACCCAACCAATGCCTTGCAGGTGACGGGGCCGTTGCCGAGCTTCGTGGCCGTCCGACCCCAGAAGTAGCCGTCCCGATAGCCTGTGATGGTGTAGACGGTTTGATCTTGCACGGGGACAAGCTGGTTCTGCGCCGGGGAATAGACATAGGCCGCAAGCCCGGTGGGAGGCACGATCCACGTCGTGCCATTGAGCCAGTTCCAGTCGCGAACGGTGGCGGCGGATGCCGGAAGAACGAAGGTTGCTGCAGCGAGGGCGACGGTCAGGAATGACGTTTTCATTCTTCCATCCTCAGGTGACGAGAATGGAAATTGTCTAGCGGATACATACTCATTGGCATAGCAACCCGACGGGGCAGATTGACAAGTTGGTAAACGGAGCGATCTCTCCCGGGCTTGTGATCGCCCGCCGTTTCATGTCAATTGCGGTTCATGACCGATCCCATCGAACCCCGTCCAACCGTGAAGTCGGTCGACGTCGAACCCAAGGCCCAGAGCTCCGTTTTCGGAAAGCTGCGGGCCTATTTCTTCACTGGGCTGGTGATTACCGCGCCCATCGCGATCACCATCTGGGCGACCTACTGGTTCGTCACGCTGTTCGATTCCTGGATCAAGCCGTTCCTGCCGGCGTCCTACAACCCGGACACGTATCTGCCCATCAAGGTGCCGGGCTTCGGGCTGATCTTCGCGCTGCTCGCCATCACCCTCATCGGCTTCATGGCCGCGAACCTCGCGGGCCGCACCATGATCGCGATCTGGGACAAGATCCTCAATTCCACCCCGGTGGTGCGCTCGATCTACAAGGGTTCGAAGCAAATCTTCGAGACGCTGTTTTCGCAGAAGGGTGCGTCCTTCCGCTATGTGTGCCTGGTCGAATGGCCGCGCCGGGGCACGTGGTCGCTGGCCTTCATCTCGCGGGAGGTGGACGGCGGGCAGATCGGGCTGGAGCATGGTCGCGCCATGTATGCCGTCTACATGTCGACGACGCCCAATCCGACATCGGGTTATGTGTTCTTCGTCGATGTGGACGACGTGAAGATCATCGACATGAGTGTGGAGGACGGCCTGAAGCTGGTCATTTCCATGGGCCTCGTCTTCCCCGACAAGCCATTGCCACCCGAGAAGGAAGCGGCCGCCGCCGTCAGCCTGCCGACAGAAGCCTGATCGCCTCGTCGCGCTCGAAGAGGTAGAGCAGCACCCGCAAAGCCTCGCCGCGCGGGCCGGTGAGCTTCGGATCCTTGTTCAACACCAGCTGCGCATCGTCCCGCGCCGCCTGCAGCAGGTCGCCGTCGGTGGAGAGGTCCGCCATGCGGAACAACGGCAGGCCGGACTGGCGCGTGCCCAGCATTTCGCCGGCGCCGCGCAGCCGCAAATCCTCCTCCGCGATGCGAAAGCCGTCCTCCGTCTCGCGCATGATGGAGAGGCGGGCCTTGGCCGTTTCGCCCAGCGGCTCCTGGTAGAGCAGAAGGCAGGTCGACTTGCCCAAGCCCCGGCCGACGCGGCCGCGCAGCTGGTGCAGCTGGGCAAGGCCGAAGCGCTCGGCATTCTCGATGACGATGGCGGTCGCCTCCGGCACGTCGACGCCGACTTCGATGACGGTGGTGGAGACGAGGAGCTTGAGGGTGCCGTCCTTGAACTCCTGCATCACCCGGTCCTTGTCCGGCCCCTTCATGCGGCCGTGGACGAGGCCGACCTGGCCCTTGAAGCGGGCGGCCAGCTGCAGGAAGCGCTCCTCGGCGGCGGCGAGGTCGACCTGCTCGCTTTCCTCCACCAGCGGGCACACCCAATAGGCGCGGTTGCCCTGGGCCATGGAGCGCGCGAGGCCGTCGATCACATCATCCATGCGGGCCAGCGGAATGACCCGGGTGTCGATCGGAAGGCGGCCTGCAGGCTTCTCGGTGAGCTTCGAGACATCCATGTCGCCATAGACGGTGAGGGCGAGGGTGCGCGGGATGGGGGTGGCCGTCATGACCAAGAGATCGGTCGCACCGCCGGCCTTGGCCTGCAGCGCCAGACGCTGGTGCACGCCGAAGCGGTGCTGCTCGTCGATGACGACGAGGCCCAGATCCCTGAACACCACATGCTCCTGAAACAGCGCGTGCGTTCCGACGACCAGCGACGTTTCACCCGCGGCGATGCGGGCGAGGATGTCTTCGCGCGTCTTGCCCTTCTCGCGGCCCGTGAGCAGCGTGACGGTGATGCCCGCCGCGTCGCAGAGCTTCGACAGCGTGGCGTGGTGCTGGCGGGCAAGGATTTCGGTCGGCACCATGATGGCGCCCTGTGCGCCGCTCTCGATTGCGGTGGCGAGTGCCAGCAGTGCCACCACGGTCTTGCCGGAGCCCACGTCGCCCTGCAGCAGCCGCAGCATGCGGTCGCCTGACGCCATGTCGCGCAGGATCTCTGCCACCGCCTCGGACTGGGCCTTGGTGAGGCTGTAGGGCAGGGCCTTGATGAGCTTCGCCCGCAGGTTTCCCGTTCCGGGCAGCTTGCGGCCCTGCGCGCGCTTCATGTTGGCGCGGACGAGGGTGAGGGCCAACTGGTTGGCCAGCAGCTCGTCATAGGCCAGCCTGCGCCGGGCGGGCGACTCCTGGCCGATGGCGGTCGGCGCCTCCGGATGGTGCAGCGTGCGCAGCGCGGTGCCGAAGGCCGGCCAGCCATGACGCTGCAGGTAAGGCAGGTCCTGCCATTCGGGAAGCTCCGGCAGCTTCTCCAGGGCCTGGGCAATGGCCTTGGCGAGCAGCTTGGGCGAAAGGCCTTCCGTCATCGGGTAGACCGGTTCGATCAGCGGCATGCGATCGAACTCGGCGGCGGACACGATGTGGTCCGGATGGGCCATCTGCGGCTCGTCGTTGAACCAGTCGATCTTGCCCGAGATGAAACGCGTCTCGCCCTCGGGCAGCATGCGGCGGATCGAGTCGGCATAGGCGTGGAAGAAGACGAGGGTCAGCGGCCCCGTGCCGTCGGAGACGTCCACCCGGTAGGGCACCCGCTTGTTGCCCGGGGGCGGCGCGCGGTGGCGCATGACGGTCGCCTCCACCGTCACGACACCCTCGCGCGGCAGGGCGTCGATCCTCGGCCGGAAGCGGCGGTCGACGATGCCGGATGGCAGGTGGAACAGCAGGTCGACGATGCGCGTCGTGTCGCCAGGCGTGCCGTGGGCCGGGCGCAGAAAGGACGCGAGCAGCTTGTCCAGCTTGGCGCCGATGCCCTTGAGGCCGGCGGCCCCGGCGAACAGCGGATTGAGGAGCGGTGGGCGCATGGGCCTATTTCACCGGGAACCGGTTGCGGCGCAAGGGCGCTTGGGGCAAGACACCCCGGTGATGACGCAACCAGACGATATCGAAACCCGCCGCAAGCGCCTTCTGTGGCGTGCCACCCATCGTGGCATCAAGGAGATGGACCTGATCCTCGGCGGCTTCGTGGTGAGCAACCTTGCCGCCTTCTCCCCGGCCGAGATATCCGATCTCGAGCGCATCATGGACATCCCCGACCAGGAGATGCTGGCCTGGGCCACGAAGCAGGGCGACGTGCCCCTCGAACACGTGTCACCGCTGTTGACCCGCATTCTCGCCTATACGCCATGATCGATCTTTCGAAGCTCATGCCCCGGCTGTCGCAGCCAGGCCGCACCCCTGTTTCCGGCGTGCCGCAGGGGCTCGACGCCATGCTGCTGCCCGAGATTGCCAAGGCGGCTGGCAAGCGCGTGGTGGTGCATGTGGCTGTCGATGACCAGCGCGCTGCGATGCTGGCCGACCAGCTCGCTTATTTTGCACCGAAGCTCGAGGTGCTGCGCTTTCCCGCGTGGGACTGCCTGCCCTATGACCGCGTCTCGCCGGTGGCCGACATCGTTGCCCGCCGCCTTGCAACACTGGCACGGCTGCTCGAGCCGATGTCAAAGCCGACCATCCTGCTCACCACGGTGCCGGCCATCCTGCAGCGGGTCGTTCCGCGCTCGCTGATCGAAGGGCAGAGCTTCTCGGCCGCACCCGGCAACCGTGTGAACTCCAACCAGCTCATTGCCTTCCTCGCGGAGAATGGCTTCTCGCGCACCGGCACGGTGGTGGATCCCGGCGACTTCGCGGTGCGCGGCGGCATCGTCGATATCTTCCCGCCCGGATCGGACGCGCCGGTGCGGCTCGATTTCTTCGGCGACACGCTGGAATCGATCCGCAGTTTCGATCCGGAATCGCAGCGCACCACCTCGACGCTGAAGCGGTTCTCCCTGAATCCGGCCAACGAGGTCCTGTTGAACGATACCTCGATCGGCAAGTTCCGCGTGAACTATGCCGAAGCCTTCGGCGGCATCGACATCAATGACCCGCTTTATGAAAGCGTCACCGCCGGCCGCAAGTACCAGGGCATGGAGCATTGGCTGCCGCTGTTCCATGACGAGCTCTCCACGCTGTTCGACTATCTCGACGACCCTGTCGTCACGCTCGACCACACGGCCGATGAGGCCGCCACCGCGCGCCAGGAGCAGGTCGCGGAATTCTACAACGCCCGGCGCGAAGCCCTCGACAAGAAGGAAACCTACGGCGCGGCGCCCTACAAGCCGGTGAAGCCCGCGTCGCTCTACGTGACCGATGCGCAATGGGCCGAAGCCCAGACCAACTACACCGTCCTGGCCTTCTCACCTTTCGAGAGTCCCAACGCCATTTCCTTCCGAGGGCGCCGCGGGCGCAGCTTCGCCGCCGAACGCGCGCAGGCGGGCGGCAACGTCTACGAGGCCGTGAAGGCGCATGCCGACGACATCCGCCGCGGCGGTCGTCGGGTCGCCATTGCCTCGTGGACCGAGGGCTCGCGCGAGCGCATGGAGACCATCCTCAAGGACCATGACGTGGCGCCCTTGGCGGCCGCCAGGGACTGGCCGGAATTCCTCACCTGGGACAAGGCCATCGCCGGCCTCATCGTGCTGGGTCTCGAGGAGGGCTTCGAGACCGACGACTTCGCCATCATCTCCGAGCAGGACATCCTCGGTGACCGCATGGTTCGCCGCGGGAGGCGCAACAGGAAAGCCTCCGACTTCATCAGCGAGCTCTCGGCGCTCTCGCCGGGTGATCTCGTCGTCCACGTCGATCACGGCATCGGCCGCTTCGAGGGGCTGAAGACCATCGAGGTGCAGGGCGCACCGCATGATTGCCTTTTCCTGTCCTATGCCGGGGGCGACCGGTTGTTCCTTCCCGTCGAGAACATCGAACTCCTGTCGCGCTATGGCTCGGACGAGCAGGGCGTGCAGCTCGACAAGCTGGGCGGTGGTGCCTGGCAGGCCAAGAAGGCCAAGCTCAAGGAGCGCATCCTCAAGATCGCCGAGGGCCTGATCCGCACCGCAGCGACCCGCGAGTTGAAGCCCGGCGACGTGCTGCCGCCGCCGGAGGGCGCCTATGAGGAATTCGCCGCCCGCTTCCCCTATGAGGAGACGGAGGACCAGCTCACCGCCATCGACGCCGTCATCGAGGACTTCCAGAAGGGCCGTCCGATGGACCGCCTCGTCTGCGGTGACGTGGGCTTCGGCAAGACCGAGGTGGCGCTGCGCTCTGCCTTCGTTGCCGCGATGAATGGCAAGCAGGTGGCGGTGGTGGTGCCGACGACGCTGCTCGCCCGCCAGCACTTCGCGACCTTCCAGAACCGCTTCAAGGGCCTTCCCATCAACATCGCGCAAGCCTCGCGCATGGTGCCGAAGAAGGAGCTCGACAAGGTGAAGGCCGGCATCGCGAGCGGAGACGTCGACATTGTCGTCGGCACCCATGCATTGCTGGCGGACTCGGTCAAGTTCCGTGACCTTGGCCTCATGATCATCGACGAGGAGCAGCACTTCGGCGTGAAGCACAAGGAGCGGCTGAAGGAGATGCGCACCAACGTGCACGTCCTCACGCTCACCGCCACGCCCATCCCGCGCACCCTGCAGCTGGCGCTCTCCGGCGTGCGCGAACTCTCGCTCATCACCACGCCGCCGCTCGACCGCCTGGCCGTGCGCACCTACATCACGCCCTTCGACCCGGTCATCATCCGCGAGAGCCTGCTGCGCGAGCACTTCCGCGGCGGCCAGAGCTTCTACGTGGTGCCGCGCGTCACCGACCTCGACGAGATTGCCGCCTTCCTTAGGGAGACCGTGCCGGAGGTGAAGTTCCGCATGGCCCACGGCCGCATGGCGCCGACCGAGCTGGAAGATATCATGACCGGCTTTTATGACCGGAAGTTCGATGTGCTGCTCTCCACCACCATCGTGGAATCGGGTCTCGACATCTCGACTGCAAACACGCTGATCATTCACCGCGCCGACATGTTTGGCCTGGCCCAGCTCTATCAGCTGCGCGGCCGCGTCGGCCGTTCGAAGCAGCGCGCCTATGCGATCTTCACGACGCCCGCCAACAAGACCCTCACCCAGTCCGCCGACAAGCGCCTCAAGGTGCTGCAATCGCTTGATTCACTGGGTGCGGGCTTCACGCTGGCCAGCCACGACCTCGACCTGCGCGGCGCCGGCAACCTGCTGGGCGACGAGCAGTCCGGCCATATCAAGGAAGTCGGCTACGAGCTCTACCAGCAGATGATCGAGGAGGCGGTGGCCAAGCTCCGCACCGGCGAGGATACGCTGGAGTCGGACGGCCAGTGGTCGCCGCAGATCAACATCGGCACCTCGGTGCTCATCCCCGAAACCTATGTCGAGGACCTGCAGGTGCGCCTCGGCCTGTATCGCCGCCTCGCCGACCTGCACGACCAGCAGGCGGTCGATGGCTTCGGCGCCGAACTGCGCGACCGTTTCGGACCGCTGCCGGAAGAGGTCAATCACCTGCTTGCGGTGGTGTCGATCAAGCTCCTGTGCCGCACGGCCAATGTGCAGAGTGTCGATGCCGGGCCGAAGGGCGCCGTGATGGGCTTCCGCGGCGACGCCTTCGCCAATCCGGGAGCCCTGGTGCAGTGGATCACCGGGCAGGGCGCCAAGGCCAAGCTCCGCCCCGATATGAAGCTCGTCGTGATGCGCGATTGGGATACGCCGGAAGCGCGGCTGAAGGGCACCAGGCAGCTGATGCAGACGCTGGTGAAGCTGGCGGCCTAGGTCACCTGTCGTTGCCGTGTATCCGGCGGAATCCTGAGTGCGGGCAGGGATGGGGTGTTAGGCCTCGTCCATTTCCTTCGCGACGCGGGTGATCGCATCCACCAGGACTGCCGGCGACTGCGCGCCGACCAGCGCGTAGCTCTGCGCCATGATGAAGGTGGGAACCCCCGTCACGCCGATGTTGGTGGCGTGCTGGATTTCGGCCTTCGTCTCTTCCACGTCCTGCCCGCTGTCGAGCAGTTCGCGGATCTGGGCGGCATTGATGCCGGCCTCGCCGGCGCACTGGGCCAGCACGTCGCGGTTGCCCACGTCCTTGCCCTCGCTCCAGTAGGCCATGAACAGACACTCGACCATTTCCGTCTGGCGCTCGACCGTGTGTGCCCAGCGAATGAGGCGGTGCGCGTCCAGCGAGTTCGGCGTGCGCGTGATGAGGTCGAAGTGATACGGCACGTCCAGTTCCTTGCCTGCTTCGATCAGCGGGTCATGGATGGTCTGCAGCCGATCGGCACCGAATTTGTTCAACATGTATGTGTGGCGGTCGAGACCTTCAGGCGGGATCGTCGGGTCGAGCATGTAGGGACGCCAGCGAATGAACACGTCCATGTCGAGAGCCGCGAGGGCGGCGTCGAGCCGGCGCTTGCCGAGGAAGCACCAGGGGCAGATGACGTCGGACACGACGTCGATGGTGAAACGGTCGGCCATGGCTCAGGGTCTCTCCAGCGCTTTCCGGTTCAGCTTGCCATTGGCGGTCCGCGGGAGCGCCGACACGAACCAGACTTGTTTCGGGCACTTATAGGCCGCGAGCCGGTCCCTGACAAAGGCCATCACCGCCTCTTCGTTAACGCTCGCGCCTTCCCTCGGGACAAGAAAGGCCGCGATGATGGAGGCCGTTTCGGACACGCGCCACTCGCGCACACCCGCCTCGGCAATGTCCGGGTGCTGCAGCAGCACCTTCTCGACTTCGAGAGGTGAAACGCGGAAGCCGCCGGCATTCATCATGTCGTCGATGCGGCCATGGCACCACACGTAGCCGTCACGATCGATTTCCGCCGTGTCGCCGGTGGCGAACCATTCCTCCGAAAGCCGCTCTTCGCCCCAGTATCCGAGGAACAGGCCGGGGTCGCTGCGATGGACGGCGATCTCGCCGTCATCGAGAATGCGGATGGATCGGCCCTGCTGCGGCTTGCCGGGCGAACCGGGCCGCACCGGCACGGAGGGGGATGAGGAGATGTAGGTCGAGATTTCGCTCATCCCCAGCGCCTCGTACAGTTCCGTTTCGGTCTGCTCCCGCCATCCGTCGAGGATCGGTCGGGCGAGTGATTCACCCGCGGTGAGGCCGTGGCGCAGGCTGGATGCCGGGTGGATCCCGCTGCGCAGCAGTTGCCGGTAAATGCCCGGCACCGATGCCATGATGGTGACGCCGTGTTCGGCGATGAGGCTTGCCCACACGGCATCGTCCCTTTCGCCCGTGTAGACGACCGACGTGCAGCCATTGGCGAAGGGGTCGAAGATCCCCGTGCCCAATGTGTAGGTCCAGTTGAAGGCCCCGGTGTGCAGCATCACGTCAGAAGCGCTGATGCCGTACCAGCCTTCGTACATCGGTCTCCGCCCCCAGATGGCGCGCTGCGCATGCAGCACGCCCTTGGGCGTTCCCGAACTGCCCGAGGTGAAAATCATGTAGCCCGGGTCATTGGCGGAAGTATCGGCATAGCCGCCGGCGGGTGCTGACTTCAGCGTTGCAATGTCCTCCGGCGCCAGCAGGGTGACGCCGCCCAGCGCGGGGAGCGGCAGCACGCCATCCCAGGCGAGGTGGCTGGCGCCGCTGAAGGCCAGAAGCGACACCACCTCACGAGGCGTGAGCATCGGCGAGGCGGCGATGGGGATCGCGCCCGCCGCGTTGGCGGCGAAGAAGACGAGCGCATAGTCGAGGGAGTTCCCCATGCGGATGAACAGTCGCGCCCCGGGTTCGAGACCGCGCCGGCGCAGGCCTTCGGCCATGCGAAGCACCGTGTCTTCCAGCGCTCCAAAGCTCCAGCGGCGGGTTTCTTGCCCTGCGACCACGAGCGCGGTCTTCTCCGCGGGCTTTCCGGAGAGGCAGTAGCGCGCCAGGTTCAGTCGCTCCGGCGGTGGTGCGCCGGTAAAGCTCACTTGTTGTGCCAGAGCGTCGTGGCCTCGAAGCCGGTCAATGGCTGTGCCTCGGGCCGGCCGATGGTGTTCCACCGGGCCACCCACTGGCCGCCGGCATCGAAGAACGGCACCATGTAGAAGCCGGAGGTGAGGAGCCTGTCCTCGGCCCGCACCGCCGCCACGAATTCGTCGCGCGACTTGGCATCGAGCATGGACTGGATGGCGTGGTCCACCGCCGGATCGGCGATGCCCGGCATGTTGCGGGTTCCTTGCACCGTGCGACCCTCCGAACCGAAGTACAGCACCTGTTCGTTGCCGGGCGACAGCGAGTTGAACCAGGTCCACGGGATCATGTCGAAGTCGTAGGAATTCTGCATCGATAGGAACTGCGCGGAATCGACGATGCGGACGTTGACGGTGATGCCGATGGCCTGCAGCGTGCGCTGGTAGTGCAGCGCGATCTTCTCCTGGTCGCGGTCCTTCACCAGGATGGTGAAGGTGAAGGGCTCGCCCTTGGCGTTGACGAGGCCGTTGTTGCCCATCGTCCAGCCGGCCTCGGCAAGAAGGCTCACCGCCTTGCGCAGCATCTTGCGGTCGCGGCCCGAGCCGTCGCTCACCGGCAATCTGTAGCTGCCATCCACGAAATCCGGACGCAGCTTGCCGAAGGCGTCGCCCAGCACCTGCTTCTCCGCCGCGTCCACGGGCTTGCCTTCGGAGGACAGTTCCGAGCCGCCGTAGTAGCCGTAGGTGCGGTGATAGGCGTTGTTGAACAGATTGGCATTGGCCCATTCGAAGTCGAAGGCCATGACGAGCGCTTCGCGCACGCGCGGGTCGGCGAAGATCGGGCGGCGCGTGTTGAAGATGAAGCCCGAGGCCGCAGCCGGTGTCTTCTGTTCTACCTTCTCCAGGGTGATCTTGCCGTCCTTCACGGCGGGAAAGTCATAGCCCGTGTTCCAGCGTCCCGGTTCCGTTTCGATGCGGACGTCGGCGAGGCCGGACTTGAAGGCCTCGAAGGCCGCATTGGCGTCGCGATAATAGTCGAAGCGCACCGTGTCGAAATTCCACAGCCCTTTGTTGATGGGCAGGTTCTTGCCCCAGTAGTCGGGGTTCTTCCTGAAGGTGATGGTTTCCCCCGCCTTGATCTTGTCCATCACATAGGGTCCCGAGCCCACCATCGGGTCCAGCGTCGTCTGCGAGAAGTCCCGGGCCTGCCACTGCGCCTTGGACAGGATCGGCATCAGCCCGACGATCAGGGGCAGCTCGCGGTCGCCTGCATCCTGGTGGAAGGTGACGGTGTGGTCGTCGGGCGTCTCGACCTTGGAGATCTTGGAATAGGAGGTCTTGAAGTTCGGCCGGCCCTTGTCGCGCAGGGTCTCCATGGAGAAGACCACGTCGGCGGCGGTGACGGGTGTGCCGTCGGAGAATTTGGCCTCGGGCCTGATCCTGAAGGTAAAGGTCTGGCGGTCGTCCGACACCTCGATCGTCTCGGCGATGAGGCCATAGAGCGAGAAGGCTTCGTTCCAGTTGCGGCCGAGCAGGCTCTCGAACACATAGGTCCGCGTGCCCGTCACCGGGGCGCCCTTCACGATGAAGGGGTTCACGCTGTCGAATGAGCCGGTGATTGCCTGCCGCAGCTCGCCGCCCTGGGGCGCATCCGGGTTGGCATAGGGCAGGTTCTTGAAGTCGGGCGGCAGGGCAGGCTCGCCCAGCATGGCAATGCCGGGCCGGGGAGCGGCCTCGGAAAGGGTGGTGAGGGCCAGAAAAGCCGTGGCGAAGAGGGCAGTGCGGCGGAGCTTGGACATGATCCCTCGATTGCAATGCGAATCGGGAAACATCATGGCCGGGCGGACCCGGCCATGAAAGACTTGTTCAGCGCACCAGGATGTTCTGGAACTGCCAGGGATCCTTGCGGTCGAGGTCGCTGGCGAAGAGTTCGATCACCGAGTCGAGCGGGGTCCAGCTGGTGTAGACACCCCGCAGGGGGCCCAGATAGGGCGACTGGATCGCGAGGCAGCGCTTGTAGTCCATCTCGTCCGTCTCGACGATGCCGGCCATCGGGTTCTCGATCGCCCAGACCATGCCGGACAGCACCGCTGAGGATACCTGCATGCCCGTGGCGCTGTTGTGGGGGGCGAGCTTGCGCGCCTCCTCGATCGACAGCTGGGAACCATACCAGTAAGCGTTTTTCTTGTGGCCGTAGAGCAGCACGCCCAATTCGTCGCGGCCGTCGGCGATCTGCTTCTCGTCGAGAACGTAGAAGGCCTTCGGATGCTTGCCGCCGTTGCCGAGCATTTCCACCCACGACAGCACGGCGTCGTTGGAAGGGTGATAGGCATAGTGGCAGGTCGGCCGGTAGGTGACCTTGCGGCCCGAACGGACAGTGAAATAGTCCGAGATCGAGATCGCCTCGTTGTGGGTGACGAGGAAACCGAAATGCGGGCCCTCGGTCGGTGTCCAGGTGCGCACGCGCGTGTCGGCACCAGGCGTCTCGATGTAGATCGCGGCTCCGGTGCCGGACTTGTGGCGCTTGCCCCTGGGCGGCAGCTTCTTCTCATGCGTGCCCCAGCCCAGTTCGGCGGGCTGCAGGCCTTCCGAAATGAATCCCTCGACCGACCAGGTGTTGACGAAGGTGCCGAAGGGCTTCGGCTCCTTTGTGCGCTGGGTGTCGCGTTCGGCGATGTGGATGCCCTTGACGCCGAGCTTCTTCATCAGCTTGGCCCAGCCGTCACGCGTGGTGGGCTCGGCTACCTTGGTCTTGGTGGCTTTGGCGATGTCCATCAGGGCCTGCTTGACGAACCATGACACCATGCCGGGGTTGGCCCCGCAGCACGAGACCGCCGTGGGTCCGGCCCCCAGCGTCTTCTTCAGCGCCAGCATGTGCTCGCGCATGGCGTAGTTGGTGCGGTCGCCCTGCGGCACCTTGGTGTTGTAGTAAAAGCCGGGCCACGGCTCGATCACCGTGTCGATGTAGAGCGCGTGGGTCTCGCGGGCGAGGCGCATGATGTCGAGGCTGTCGACATCGACCGAGAGGTTCACGATGAAAGCGGGCCCCGGTCCGGCCGTCAGCAAGGGCTTCAACACCTGCCGGTAGTTCTTCCGGGTGAGCGCCGCCTTGATGAAGGAGACGCCCTGCTGTTCCGCCAGCTGGCTCCTGGACGCGTCGGGGTCGATGACCGTGATCTGTTTGGGATCGCACTTGATGTGTCGCAAGATCAGGGGAAGCGTTCCTCTCCCGATCGAGCCGAAGCCGATCATGACGATGGGGCCATTCCACGCGGCGTGCACGGGCCAGTTGCTCATTTCATCGGAACTCCTGTGTTTGAGAGACGAGTGCTGCGCCTATAGCGGGTGAACCCGTCATTCAAAAGGAGAATCTGTGCGGGAAAAATTGTTCTGATCTAGCCCTTGGCGGACTGGAAGCGCCAGAGCTCGTAGCGGATGCGGGCCTTCTTGTAGGCGTCGAACACCGAGATGGCGTAGACGAAAAGCCCGCCGGCGAGCTTTCCGACGATCGAGACCTCGGGCCTTGCGGTAAGAATTGTGAAGGCGCCGAGCAGGAACATGAAGAACAGGAAGATCAGTCCGCGGTACGGCTCGCGGTTGAAGACCTGGCCCGATCCCGGCAGCACGATCGCCAGGCCAAGCACGAGGAGCGGGTTCATCGGGCGGGTTCCGGGCACAGGGGGGGACATGCTCATGGGGCGTTCTCCTGGTGGGCAGCCAAATCATCCCTGAGGCCGATCAGGTAGTCGAGCAATGGCCTCGCGAGCGCCGCGGGGTAGGGGAGCCGGCCCATCTCGCTGTCGCGGAACAGCAGGTAGTTGCCGCGGTTGGCCTCTTCCGCCAGCCATACGATACGCAATCCGCGGGGCGAGATCAGCAGCTCCTTGGCGAGCGGGTTGTCGAGAATGCTCATGTGCTTCAGCAGAAGCTGGCGTGGCGGCAGGCTCGCAGGCGCATCGGTGCGGATGGCGCAGTCGTGCGGGAAGGCGGGATCGGCTGCCATCTGGTGCGGCAGGTCCTTGAACTTCGAGAACATCTCGACGCCGCGCGGCCGCATCATCAGGTCGAAAGTGGCGCGGACCGGAATGGGTTCTGCCAGGGTGACCAGCAGCCAGAGGCTCGGCAGCTTGCGAAAGTTCAGCGTGTCCGGCACGAGCTGGATGTCGAAGGTGAGACCGCGGTAAGAGCCGGAGATGCGCGGAAAGCCATCCGGATTGAGCTTCTTGAGCCCGCCGGTGAACAGCGTCTGAACCTCGTCGAGAAAGGCCGCGCGGATCGCCGCGCGCCGCCGGCCCTCGCGCAGGCTGCGGGTGAGAGTGAAAAGGAAGCCCGTTCCGGCGATCGCGGCCAGCAGCGCCAGCAGCATGTGGGTGAAGCTCAAGGGCGGATTCCCGTCATGGAAAAGGCCCGCCTCGATGGGAGGCGGGCCAGTGCTTGTTCGCGTACGCGGGCCGTCGCCGTCAGTAGCCGCGCGGGCGCGGCCACGGCATGGTGAACTGGTCGCCGCGCTTCACGAAGCGGTAGCGCCAGAAGTGGAACCACAGCGAGACGACGATGTAGAAGCCCACCATGGCGATCAACTGCGTGCCGTAGCCCAGGAACACCGCGAAATAGGTCACCGCGCACAGCGTCAGCAGCACGATGGCCGGAACCGGGTGGAAGGGATGCACGTAGCCGCGCTTGATGGTGTCGAGCGGCCACTTCCTGCGGAACAGGATCACGTTGATCGGCATGAAGGTGTATTCGAGCAGGCCCGACAGGATCGAGAAGGTGATCACCTGGTCCAGCGGTGCGCCGAGTGCGAAGAGGATCGCGATGGGCACGAGGAAGATGATCGACCGGAAGGGTGTGCGGAACTTCGGATGCACGGCGCCGAACCACTGCGGCAGGTAATGGTCGCGGCCCATGGCGAACCAGGCCCGCGAGGCATCGTTGATGCAGCCGTTGGCGGACGCCATGGTGGAGAACATCGTGCCGATGCCCAGCAGCACCATCAGGAAGGTCGATCCCGACAGGCGGCTGGCGTCGAACAGCGGCGCCACCGAGCCGTTCACGCCGTCGCCCAGGAACTCCCACGGCAGGATGCCGGTGCAGATGTACCAGGTGAGCGTCGCGGCGATCAGCAGGGTGATGATGCCGGCCATGGTGCCGAAGGGCAGCGCGCGCGCGGGCGAGCGCACTTCCTCGGCGGCCTGGGTCGTGCCCTCGATGCCGAGGTAATACCACAGGCCGAAGTGCATGGCGGCAACCACGCCGATGGCGCCGTAGGGCAGCGATGCCGAGCCGGCCATCAGCCCCGCGTGATGCAGCTGCGTCGTGCCCGTGAGCGTCGACAGGAACAGCACGATGATGGCGATGAAGGCCACCGCCGTGATCACGAGGTTGAAGTTCAGCGTGGCGAGAACGCCGCGGTAGTTGAGCCAGGCGAGGAACAGGATCGTCAGCACGATGAACGGCGTCTGATTGAGTTCGCCGGTGTAGCCCGAGAGTGCCGCCACCTGGGACACCAGGTAGCCGAGCGTGATGGCGTTGGCGGCTTCCAGCATGGTGTAGGCGAACACCAGGTAGAGGCCGACATTGAAAGCCATCAGCGGCCCGATGATGTGCTTTGCCTGGGTGTACTGGCCGCCGGCCGCGGCGACGGTCGATGTCACCTCGGAGTCGATCATGGCGACGCAGGTGTAGAGGAGCCCTGCGAACCAGCAGGCGATCAGCGCGGCATAGGCGCCGCCCTTGCCGACCGCGAAGTTCCAGCCCATGTATTCGCCGACGAGCACGATGCCGACGCCGAGCGCCCAGACGTGGGCGGGCCCGAGAACGCGCAGCAGGCTGATCTTCTCGACCTGCGTGCCGGCAGCTTGTTGTACGTTTGCCATTGTCCGGTCCTCAGAGCTTGTGCTGTTCGGTCATTGCTTCGAGCTCGCCCTCGCGTGATGAGGTGAGCGCTTCTTCCGAGTAGCTCGACTCGATCCTGAACCAGTCGATGATGATGTAGAGGCCGAAGATCACGGAGAGGATCCAGGCCGCGTATTCCATGTAATTCCAGAAACTCATGGCCCGCCCCTATTTCTTGTCGCCGAATTTTTCGGCAATGACTTCCTTGTATTCGGATCCCGAGAACCGGATGATCAGGAAGAAATAGCCCACCACCACGATCACCATGATCGCCAGTTCAACCGGGTTGATGGTGTAGTCGTAGCGGGCGGTGATGATCGCCTGCAGCGCCTCGTTGTCGGGGTTGTCGTAACCAAGCGCCTTGTAGGCCGCGATCTTCTCGGGCGTGTCCTGGCCGAGGTCGGCCCAGGTGGCGGTGGCGTTGAAGGGGGCCGGCGTCTTGGCGCCGCCGGCGAGGTCGAACCACAGCGGCAGGCGCAGCGCGCCGACGATCAGCACGAGCAGCACGATCACGTCGATGATCTGGCCGATCTTGCTCTGGTGCGGGGGAACGTATCTTGCCATTTGCTCTCTCCCTCAGTGCCGATGACCGCGCATCTCGTCGAGATGCTTGATGTCGAGGCCGTAGATGAAGTCCTTGTCCTCCTTGTAGTGCTTCACCAGCGCGCTCATCGACGCGGTGTTGAAGAGGAGCACGGCGGCGCCGCCGATCATCAGGATGGTGCGCCAGGGACCCTCGGGCGCGAGGTTCCACGTCACGACCATCACGAAGATGACCGCGAACCAGAGGCCGATGACGAACGCGTACACGATGATCAAGTCGCGCTGGTACATCGCCTCAATGCGTTGCTTGAGGTCAGACATGCGTTTTCTCCCACCGGCCAGCCCTTATCCCCGCAGCGTGCTGTGCCGATCCCCATGTGAGTCGATTTGCTGCGAAGCAACTTTGTTGTCTGGGAGGAAACTACTGCCTGTAACCGATGTCAAGCAATCAAGACGCCAAAAGTCCATAAGTGGTCGGATTCATCCCTTCGCAGGTTTGAAGGCTGCCATGCGCTGGCCGATGTCGTGGGCAGAGAGACCGGTGCCGAGTGCCGCCACGGTGAATTCCGGCTGGCGGAGGAGGCGGGTGAACAGGCCCATGGCGCGCGCCGGCCAGCGAATGTGCGCCGCGCTGCGAGCGGGCTCTGCAACGTCCATCTGCACCGCATAGGACCGGCCGTTGAACATCACCTTCCATGAAATGTTCTCCCATGGAATGGGATCCAGCGTGAGCCGGCGATCGCGCAGGCCTTCGTCCGTCATCTCGATGGCGTTGCCGGAAAGGCTGGCGATCTGCCAGCAATGGCCCGCCATGATGATGCCGGCGAGACTCAGCACCACTCCCATGAGGATCAGCACCGCCGCGCCGCCGTTCTCCCCCGGTCCAAGCAGCTGATATCCCGCAATGGCAAACAGCAGCCCGACGGCAATTTCCGCTACCCAGAAGAGCATCAGCAGGCGCGGAAGCGCGGGGCGGTTGGGGATGAGCACGGGCGCGGGCATGGTGGAAGATGGCCCGGGACGGCACTGCGAAGTCAAGTGTTGCAAGCACCCCACATGAGGGGATACTCACCGCCTGAAACGATTCAGGAACGAGAATGGCCAAGTCCGCCAAGTCCGAAAACGCCGCCGACTCCCTCTTTGACGATCTGCCTGCCGCTGCGAAACCCGCAGCGCCCAGGGCGCCGGCCCGCGCGCGCGGCGAGGAAAGCTATACCGCGGCCGACATCGAGGTGCTGGAAGGGCTGGAGCCCGTCCGCCGCCGCCCCGGCATGTATATCGGCGGCACCGACGAGAAGGCGCTGCATCACCTGTTCGCGGAGGTGCTCGACAATGCCATGGACGAGGCCGTGGCCGGCCACGCCACGTGGATCGACGTCAGCTACACGGCGGACGGCTATCTCTCCGTCACCGACAATGGCCGCGGCATGCCTGTCGATCCCCATCCCAAGTTCAAGGACAAGTCGGCCCTCGAAGTGATCATGACCATGCTGCACGCCGGCGGCAAGTTCGACTCCGGGGCATATGAAACCTCGGGCGGCCTGCACGGCGTCGGCGTCTCGGTGGTCAATGCGCTGTCCGACCACGTCATCGTCGAGGTGGCGCGCGGCCAGCAGCTCTACCGCCAGGAATTCCGCCGCGGCAAGCCGACGGGGCCGATCCAGAACCTCGGCAAGGTCTCGGGCCGGCGCGGCACCAAGGTATCCTTCCACCCCGACGAGCAGATCTTCGGCAAGGGCAACGCCGCCTTCTCGGCGGCGCGGCTGTACCGCATGTCGCGGTCCAAGTCCTATCTGTTCGGCGGCGTCGAGATCCGTTGGTCCTGCGATGCCGCGCTCATAAAGGACAAGGAGACGCCCGAAAAGGCCGTGCTGCACTTCCCCGGCGGCCTCAAGGATTTCCTCGCCGAGCGCCTCGAGGGCAAGCATCGCGTGGTCGAGGACATCTTTTCCGGCCGGGTGGAGAAGGAAGGAAGCCACGGCACCGTCGAATGGGCCGTGGCCTGGTTCGGCGGCGATGACGGTTTCTCCTCGTCCTACTGCAACACCATCCCGACGCCCGAGGGCGGCACCCATGAACAGGGGCTGCGCACGGCGCTCACCAGGTCAGTCCGCAACTACGCGGAGATGACCCAGAACAAGCGCGCCGCCGTCATCACGGCGGACGACGTGATGACCTCGTCGGGCGCACTTCTCTCGGTCTTCATCCGTGAGCCGGAATTCCAGGGCCAGACCAAGGACAAGCTGGCGACGGTGGAAGCCATGCGCATCGTCGAGAACGCGGTGCGCGACCATTTCGACCATTGGCTGACGGGCCATCCGGCGCAGGCGGACCGGCTGCTGAACTTCATCATCGAGCGGGCCGAGGAACGCATCAAGCGCCGCCAGGAGAAGGATGTCTCGCGCAAGACCGCCGTTCGGAAGCTGCGGCTGCCCGGCAAGCTCGCCGACTGCTCGGCCACCCAGAAGGACGGGTCCGAGCTCTTCATCGTCGAGGGCGACTCGGCCGGCGGCTCGGCCAAGCAGGCGCGAAACCGCGAGACCCAGGCCGTGCTGCCCTTGCGCGGCAAGATCCTCAACGTCGCCTCGGCGACCAAGGACAAGCTCGCCGGCAACCAGCAGCTCACCGACCTGGTGCAGGCGCTGGGCTGCGGCACCGGCTCCTCCTATCGCGAGGAGGACCTGCGCTATGACAAGATCATCATCATGACCGACGCCGACGTCGACGGCGCCCACATCGCCTCGC
>CAMFKI010000033.1 GCA_945957365.1 uncultured Alphaproteobacteria bacterium
TGGCGGCACCGGCGGCAGCGCCGGCACGGGTGGCACGGGTGGCGCAGGCGGAGCCGGTGGTACCGGTGGCGTCGGCGGCTCTGGCGGCAACGGTGGCGTCGGCGGCGCAGGCGGCTCGGGCGGCACGGGCGGCATCGGCGGCTCGGGTGGTACCGGCGGCGTGGGCGGCACGGGTGGTTCGGGCGGCACGGGTGGCGTCGGCGGGTCCGGCGGTGCAGGTGGCGCGGGCGGCACGGGCGGCATCGGCGGCGCGGGCGGCACGGGTGGCTCCGGCGGTACCGGCGGCATCGGCGGCACGGGTGGCTCGGGCGGTGCTGGCGGTGCCGGCGGCTCGGCGATCCAGGGCAACCTCGGCATCGACGGTCTGGGTGGCAACGGCGGCGCGGGCATCGCGCTCACCGGCGGCACCAACACCGTCTACAATGTGGGTCGCATCCAGGGCGGCGACGGTGTGGAAGGCGGCGCAGGCATCCTGCTCACCGGCGGCAGCACCGAGATCGTCAACCTGGGCCTCATCCTCGGCGGCGCGAACACCGGCGAGCAGGCCGGCCTGCAGGCCTTCGAGCTGGGACCTGACAACAACGCCTATGACATCGTGAACGACGGCGGCACGCTGGTGCGCCTCACCAACGCCCAGGGCGGCGCTGGCGGCGGCGGCTCCACCGCACCGCTCACCTACTACGGCGACCTGCCGGAGAACTACGACATCATCCTGAACTCGCCGACGAGCTACGGCCAGCTGGCCGTGGGCAGCACCGGCAGCAACCAGGACATGACGGTGGGCGTCAGCCTGCTCAGCAAGGACCTCTCGACCCATACCTATGACCTCGCGGTCACCGGCGTGGACGCCTCGAACATCACCAACGAGACGACGGTGTTCAAGGTCAAGAGCGGCGTGCTGGCGGCCCTCGACCACAGCACCGACCGCGATCCGAACGCGCTCGCCACCGATTGGGACCTGCGCGTCTGGAACTACGGCGAGGACATGGCGGCCCCGCAGCAGTACCTGCTCGATACCAACGCGCTGGTCCTGCGCTATGCCATGACCTACGACTGCAACCTGTTCGACGTGAACGGGTTCTGCATCTCCGGCAGCCTGCGCTACACCGACGTCCAGGGCGCCTACGGCGTCTCGGGCAGTGCCTCGGAGTTCGCCGGCGTGCTGACGGGTGCAGTGCGGATCGCCAGCAAGGTGCGCATCGGCGGCTTCCTCGACTTCGGAAGCAACCCCGACAACGTCGACGGCGTCAAGTTCACGAGCAACATACCCACGGTCGGCGCGTTCATCGGTTACTCCGATGCACCCGACGACACGGGCATCCAGGCTCGCCTTGCCGCTGCCTACAACCACGAGAACGCCGACTTCACGCGGCAGAACCTGCTGGGCTCGTCGGAAAAGGCGAAGGGCGACAGCTCGTTCAACACCTACGGCTTCCTGGCCGAGTTGGGCTATGGCTTCGATGTCGGCAACACCATGGTGGTGACGCCGTTCCTCGGCCTCGCCGGAACCAAGTCGACCCGCGACGGCTACAACGAAAGCGGCAATGGCGGGGGCGTGATCGATCCGCTGAGCTACGACTCCTACTCCGCGACGGAGATCACCGGCATCGCCGGCGTCCGGCTCAAGGGTTCGCTCAGCGACGAGCTCAGCTACCGCCTGAGCCTCGGCGTCGAGCACGACTTCTCCTACAACGTCGATGCCTTCAAGCTCAGCGGCGACTTCGGAAGCTCGTCCTACCAGAGCAACCACTCGCCGGCGGATTGGCGGCTGGCCGGAGCGGCGGGTCTTACCTACCTGTTCGCGCCCAACAAGGAGTTCAACCTCGATGGCTACGTGAGCGAGTTCGACAAGAACGCGCCCGACTACACCGTCATGGTCGGCTTCAAGCTGGGTTACTGATAACAGGCCGACGAAACAAAAGAGGAGCCCGGGCGAGAGCCCGGGCTTCCGTCGTTACAGCCCGAACTTCGCGGAGGCCTCGCCGTGGCGGCAGCCAGAAGCTTCAACATCTGCGTGATCAGGCCCGAGGGCTATGCCCATCACCAGGCCTTCGACGAGATCGCCGACCTGCTGCGCTACGCCATCATCGAGCTTGGCCACCCCTGCAGCGTCAGCGCCAATGAATGGCGGTCCGACCGCACCGACATCGTCATCGGCTGCCACCTTCTGAAGTCCACCGCCGATCTGCCCGACAGCGCCATCCTGCTCAACACCGAGCAGCTGTTCTCGCGCCAGAATGCCGGCTGGACCGAACGCGTGCTGGGCTATGCCCGCAGGCACCGGCTGTGGGACTACAACGAGAAGAACATCGCCGCCCTCATGGCGCGCGGCACCGACGGCGCGCGGCTGCTGCGCATCGGCTACCAGAAGGAGCTGCAGCGCATCGCGCCCGCCCCCGTGCAGGACATCGACGTGCTGTTCTACGGCAGCTACAACGAACGCCGCAAAGCGGTTCTCGATGAACTGCGCCAGCGTGGCCTCAACGTCGCGACGCTCTTCGGCGTCTATGGCGCCGAGCGCGACGCCCATATCGCGCGGGCCAAGGTGGTGCTCAACATGCACTACTACGACCAGCACATCTTCGAAGTGGTGCGGGTGTTCTACCTGATGAGCAACCGCAAGGCCGTGGTGGCCGAGGTGAGCGCCGACACCACCGTCGAATGGCGCTTCCTGCAGGGTCTGAGGACCGCGCCCTATGAGGGGCTGGTGGAAGCCTGCGCGGCGCTGGTGGCGGACGCCGCCGGACGCCAGCGCCTCGAGGCGGAGGCCCTGCGCACCATCAGCGCCTGGCCGCAGGCCCGGTTCCTGCAGCCGCTGCTCGCCGACGGCTGAGCCGCCTCGCCCGCGCGCGGCCGGGAAATAATGCCATGGCGGGCCATTGCGCCCGGGACCCCGGGCTCCGCATAATCGCGCCCACACCTTCATGGAGACACCGATGCTGAAATCCTGGCCCGATACCGCCGCCCGCCTCGTGGCCGTCGCCATGGGCCGCGACACGGCGGACATGGTGATCCGCAACGGCCGCTGGGTGAACGTGCATTCGGGCGAGATCATCGCGGCGACCGATGTGGCGATCGCGGACGGGCGCTTCGCCTATGTCGGCCCCAGTGCCGCACACTGCATCGGCCCCGCCACGCGGGTGATCGACGCGGGCGGCCGCTATCTGGTGCCCGGCCTGTGCGATGGGCACATGCATGTGGAAAGCGGCATGGTGACGGTCACGGAATTCGCCCGCGCGGTGATCCCGCACGGCACCACCTCGATGTTCATCGATCCCCACGAGATCGCCAATGTGCTGGGGCTGCCCGGCGTCAGGCTGATGCATGACGAGGCGATGGCGATGCCGGTCAACGTCTTCGTGCAGATGCCGTCCTGCGTGCCGAGCGCGCCCGGCCTCGAGAACCCGGGCGCCACCCTGGGGCCCGACGACGTGCGCGAGGCGATGCAGTGGCCCAACATCATCGGGCTGGGAGAGATGATGAACTTCCCCGGCGTGATCGCGGGCGACGACAAGATGCTGGCCGAGATCGCCGCCACCCAGAATGCCGGCAAGACGGTGGGCGGGCACTATGCCTCGCCCGACCTCGGCAACCCCTTCCATGCCTATGTGGCGGGCGGCCCCGCCGACGACCACGAGGGAACCCGCGCCGAGGATGCCATCGCGCGGGTGCGCCAGGGCATGCGCGCGATGCTGCGGCTGGGCTCCGCCTGGTACGACGTCGCCGCCCAGATCAAGGCCGTCACCGAGCACGGTCTCGACCCGCGCAACTTCATCCTCTGTACGGATGACAGCCATTCCGGCACGCTGGTGAACGAGGGCCACATGAACCGCGTGGTGCGCCACGCCATCGCCCAGGGGCTGAGGCCGGTCACGGCGATCCAGATGGCGACGCTCAATACCGCGCAGCACTTCGGCCTCGAACGCGAACTGGGCTCGATCACGCCCGGCCGCCGGGCCGACCTCATCATCACGTCCGACATCACCTCGCTGCCGATCGAGCTGGTCATCGCGCGCGGCGTGGTGGTGGCGGAGAATGGAAAGCTGACGGCGGACATTCCCGCCTTCACCTATCCCGACGCGGCGCTGCGCACCATGAACATGAAGCGGGCGCTGACCGCCCGCGACTTCGACATCGCGGCGCCCCAGGGCCGCAACCAGGTCGACGTCCGCGTGATCGGGGTGATCGAGAACCAGGCGCCCACCCGGGCGCTGCAGAAGACGCTGAAGGTCGAATCAGGCCTCGTCGAGATGGACCGCGCCGGCGACGTCTGCCAGATCGCGCTGGTCGAGCGGCACCGGGCGACGGGCAAGGTGGTCAATGCCTTCGTCTCGGGCTTCGGCTATGCCAAGGACTGCGCGCTCGCCTCGACGGTGGCCCATGACAGCCACCACATGATCGTGGTCGGCACCAGCAAGGACGATATGGCGCAGGCCGCCAATATCCTGAAGGACATCGGCGGCGGCCTGGTGCTCGTCTCCGAGGGGCGCGAACTGGCCCGCATCGAGATGCCGATCGCCGGCCTGATGTCGGCCGAACGCGCCGAGGTGGTGGCCGCCAAGGCCGGCAAGCTGGTCGCCGCGATGAAGGCCTGCGGCTGCTCGCTCAACAACGCCAACATGCAGCATTCGCTGTTGGCGCTCGTCGTCATTCCCGAACTGCGCATCTCGGACGAAGGGCTGATCGACGTCACAACATTCCGCAAGGTCGACGTCTTCGTCTAGAACGCGACGGGCAGGCAAGGCAGGCCGGCGGCCGCGCGTGGCATATGTCCGTACGGAATTCTACCTATGATTATCGTATTGACGACAGGTGTAGCGGGGGCGGGATCGTATAAGCCCGCAGGAAAATTGGCCGGGGCCCCATGCAGCCACGATCGACGCCAGGCTCGCTGATGCTGGACGCCGCGCTTGTCGCGACGAGCGGCGGGCTGTGGTGCATCGTCTGGCTGGCCAACAAGTATCTCATGGCGGCGACCAACGTGGCGCCGGGCATCGACCTGGTGTTCCTGCCCGCAGGCTTCAGGCTGCTCATCGTCATCGTCTTCGGGGTATGGGGGGCGCTCGGCATTTTCCTTACCGATCCGCTGCTGTTCCTCGTCGAGTTCAAACAGGGAAGTTTCGGCGAACTCTTCGTCAATGCGCTGATTTCGGGCTTCGCGCCGTTCTTCACGGTGCTGGGGTTCTTCCGGCTCTTCGGCATCCGCCGTTCGCTCATGGAACTCCGGCCCGTCCACCTGCCGCTGCTGGCGCTGGCCGTCTCGGTGGTGACGCCGCTCCTGTTCAACCTGGTCTTCCTCGCCTCGGGACGCGAGCCGCCGTCGGCCTTCCTGCATAACTTCACGGCGATGATGACCGGCGATTTCCTCGGCTGCCTGCTGGTTGCCGCACTGGCGCGGCTGGGCCTCGCCGCGGCGCGTGCGGCCTTCCCGCGGCGGCCGTGAACGGCGCCCGCCTCAGCGCGGCAGGGCGTAGGCGAGATCCGGCGCGCCTGAGCGCGGCGTGAGCCTGCCGCAGGGCACGAGCCATGATTCGAACATCTCCGCACAGCGCCGCCAGCTGAACTTGTGCGAGCCTTCGGCGACGGTGGCGCGGTCGAGCAGCGAGGCGCGCGCGACGGCATCCTCGAGGCTGTCGGCGATGATGCCGGTGACGCCGTTGTCGACGACGTCGAGCGGGCTTGGCGCGTTGTAGGCGGCAACCGGCGTGCCGCAGGCCATCGCCTCCAGCATGACGAGGCCGAAGGTGTCGGTGCGGCTCGGAAACACCATGACGTCGGCCGAGGCCAGGGTCCGAGCATAATCCTCGCCGTGGCGGAAGCCGAGGAAATGCGCCTCGGGCGCCAGCCGTTCCAGCCTGGCGCGTTCCGGCCCGTCGCCGACCAGCACCTTGCTGCCCCTGACCTTGAGGCCGATGAAGTCGTCGATGCCCTTCTCCACCGCCAGCCGGCCGGCATAGAGCACGATGGGCCGCGGCAGGTCGAGGTGATCGCGCGCATAGGCCCTGAACAGCTGGTGGTCGACGCCGCGCGTCCAGATCTTCACGTTGCTGAAGTTGCGCCGGTCGAGTTCGGCGCCGATCGACTTCGTCGGCACCATCACCGCCTGGCTCGGCGCATGAAAGCGGCGCAGCACCTGCCAGCCGAGGCTCAGCACGCCGGGCAGGGGAATGCGCGCCGCGGCGTATTCGGCGAAGCGGGTGTGGAAGCCGGTGGTGAACTTCAGCCCCTCGCGCAGGCAGACGCGGCGCGCCGTCCAGCCGAGCGGGCCTTCGGTGGCGATGTGGATGACGTCGGGTGCGATGGCCGCGATCTCCTCGCGCAGCGTTGCGACGGAGGTGTGGGTGAGGGTGATCTCGCGGTAGAGCGGAAGCGGCCGCGACGGCCGGCCTTCGGGATTGATGGTGCGGACGTCGTGGCCCTTGGCCTTGAGTTCGCCGATCACCGCATTGAGAGTTCGGACGACGCCATTAACCTGCGGGGACCAGGCGTCGGTCACGATCAGAATGCGCATGTTTGTCTTCCGTGATCTGAAGCGGGCGGGAAGTGTTCCAGTTGAGGATCTCGAAGCGTCCGTCCTGATGCTCGACGAGGGCGGTGCAGCTCTCGACCCAGTCGCCGTCGTTGAGATAGTGGATGCCGCCGATCATCCGGTCGTCGGGGGTGTGGATGTGGCCGCAGATGGCGCCCTGACACGCGCGCGACCGCGCCTCGCGCACCACCGCCTCCTCGAAATGCGAGATGAATTCGACGGCCTTCTTCACCCGGTTCTTGAGATAGGCGGAGAGCGACCAGTAGGGCAGCCTGAGCAAGCGGCGCACGCCGTTCACCACCTTGTTGAGCTCCATCGAGACCTCGTAGGCGGTGTCGCCGAGCTTGGCGAGCCACGGCGCGAAGCGCACCACGCCGTCGAACTTGTCGCCGTGCAGCACCAGATAGCGCTTGCCCGTGGCGGTGATGTGCACGGTGTCGCGCAGCACGGCGACGCGGCCGAAGCGCAGGTTGGCGAAGTTGCGGAAATTCTCGTCGTGATTTCCCGGGATGTAGATGAGCTTGGTGCCCTTGCGGGCCTTGCGCAGCAGCTTCTGGATCACGTCATTGTGCAGCTGGTCCCAGTGCCACGCCTTGCGCAGCGCCCAGTTGTCGATGAAATCGCCGACGATGTAGAGCTGGTCGGATTCGGTGTCGCGCAGGAATTCGAGCAGGGCCGAGGTCTGCGCCCGCTTGGTGCCGAGATGGATGTCGGAAATGAAAATGGCGCGGTAGCGCCGCGGCGTCGCGGGGATGGTGAGCATCACTCTGCCTTGTGGCCTCGTGAACCCCCTTTGGCCTGATTTGTGCAAAGCTTTTGTGACGGTGCGCGGGCCGCCCCGCCGCGGCCCTCAGCGCGGATGGTAGCCGAGGATGTCGAAGCAGTTTTCACGGCCGAGGTGGAGGCCCGACAGGACGGGCCACGCGCGTTCGAGCCAGGCCCCATGGGTGGGCTGGTCCGCCTCGATCGCGTCCACCGGCTTCAGCGCCGTGAAGCCGGGGCCGGCGCTGAGCATCCAGCACATGCGGGCAAGCTGGCGCCGGCCGCTCTGGCGCAGCAGGTCGGCATCGTAGAAGATGTCCAGCACCTCGCGCTTGATCGCGGCGGCCCGCTGCGGGTCGGCCACGGCCGCCTCCGGCGTCGCATCCCCCAGGGCCTGGTGGAAGTCGCGGTAATCATTGGCCAGCTGACCGACCCCGTAGTGGATGTCGCTCTCGTCGCGAACGATGTTGAACCACAGGGTCGGATCGATGTCGTTGACGGCGAGGGAATTCTCGAAGATCTGCGAGATGTTCATGAGCTCGAGGTCGCGGGCGTTGACGTCGATTTCGATGAGTTTGATCCGGGCGATCTGGGCGGCGAGTTCCGGCCCCTGCAGGCGGTCGGCGGTGGCGGTGTTGCCCTTGTCGGGATCCTGATAGGGCTGCCCGGCGTCGAGCATGGCGTCGAACTCGGCGAGCGAGGGCATTTCCGCCGCGCCGCGCGCCGCCTGCAGCGACATCTTGGCGAGGATCTGCTGCAGTTCGGCGGCACGCCTGCTGCGCTCCTGGTAGTTCTGCTGAAAGTAGAACACCGACAGCGAGATGCCGATGCCGATGAGGATCACGCCGACCTGCGAAAGCGTGTTGCGGTAGTATTCGAGCAGCTTTTCGCGGTGGCGAACGTCGTTGCGGACATTGGCCGCGACATGGCCGTTGAGGATCAGTGACAGGACGATCAGCACGGCCCCGATCAGGGTCAGTCCGGCGATGAACAGATAGCCCTTGTCGACGCCGATGAAATCCACCCTTCAAGCCCCGGAGATGCCGCCTCGCGGCAATGTTAGGCGACATCGCCGATGGCATGCAACGTGACGGCCCCGGCGGACGGGAGTACCGAATTGCTGCCGAAGCAACAATTTCAGGTGGCGCTTGGGGCCTGCTTTCAATTGAAAAATGCCACTGTCTAGGTAGAAACCGCATTTCACAGTCGTGCCCGGTTGCATAAGAGACCCGGAGGTTGCAGGCACGCGGTCCGGCGCCTGTCCGGTGAGAACGGTCGATGACGGAGGGTGAAGAGCGGTGCGCGGCGGAATTGCAGTGATTGTGGCGATCCTGATGCTGGCGGCTTCGGCCCTGATGCCGGTGGCGGCCGCGGCGCCCGACCGCGCGGGCACCTATGCCGACATCCCGGTCGACCGCTCCACGCCGCAGAAGCATCTGGCCACATTCCTCGCCGCCGTCGACCGCACCGTGCTGCGCATCGAGGCGCGGGAATGGGCGCGGAACTACTACGACTCGTGGTTCTATCCCGCCATCGGGCCGCAGCAGGCCGCCGAGATCAGCCTGCTCGAGAAGGACGTGCTGGACTCGATGGACCTCTCCGCCATACCGGAGTGGCGGCGCGAGTCGGCCGGGCTCGAGACCGCCTTCATGCTGTGGGAGATCCTCAAGGCCGAGGGTGTCAGCAAGGACACCGCGTTCCGCCAACTGCGCGACGGGCTGTGGGTCATCCCCGGAACCTATGTGCAGGTGGGAACCATCACCTCGGGCATGCGCATGGGCGACGTGGTGTTCACGTCCGACATGGTCGCCAACGTGCCCGCACTCTATGAAGCGATCATCGGCACGCCCGATCCGGCGCGCTTCAGCCCCTACCGCTACCTCACGCAAACGCCGGGCGGGTTGCAGCCGCCGCGCTGGGCGGGCCTGGTGCACAAGCTGCCGGAATTCCTGCGCTGGGACATCGGCTCGAACACCGTGTTCCAGTGGCTGATCACGGCGCTGATCATGGCAGGGGTGCTGCTCATCCCGGTCGGAGTCGGTCACATGTTCCGCGGCCGCGGGCTGCGCTGGTTCGGCGAGGCCGCGACACTGGGCGTCCTGTCGCTCCATGCCACCGGCATCGTCATCGACCAGACCGGCCTCTCGGGGGCCGGGGCCACCGTCATGACACTGGTCTTCATGACGCTGTTCTACGGCGCGCTCATCGTCTGCCTGCTGATCGTCGGCGAGTGGGTCGGCACCTGGCTGTCGGACTCGCTGACGCGGAAGGACAAGACCTTCGATTCGAGCATCGTGCGGCTGATCACGCGCATCGCGTCCGCCATGGCGGCCCTGGGCGTGGTGATCTACGGCATCAGCACCGCCGGCGTCCCGGTCTATGGCATCATCGCCGGTTTCGGCGTCGGCGGTCTTGCCGTGGCGCTCGCGGCGAAGCCCACGCTGGAGAACATCCTGGCGGGCGTCATCCTGTTTCTCGACGGCTCGATCAAGGTGGGAGACACCATCGATTCGAGCCCGCTTTCGGGTATCATCGAGGATATCGGCATGCGCTCGACGCGCATCCGGGCACCTGACGGCGCGCTCATCACGGTCACCAATTCGGAGCTCGCCGACAAGGTCATCAAGAACGTGTCCCGCCGTGTTGCGCGGCCGGACGGCGGGGTTGCCACCGGCAATCCCTGACTGCGACGTGCCTGCCCAACCCGAGAAAAAGGAAACGCAAGATGGACTACAAGACCGACATCACCAAATACACCGACAAGGTCAACGACAAGGCCGTCGACTCCGTCGTCAAGTATTGCGGCATTGCCCTCAAGTCGCGCGATGCCTCGCTCGTCTCGTGCACCGACGAGGCGGAGGTTGACCGGATCCGCAAGGGCTACGCCACCAAGGTGCTGGGCCTCAGCGCCGAGGAGAGCGACAAGGTCATCAAGCACGTCTGCGAAAAGATGAAGGCCGACCGGACCAAGCACCGCGTCACCTTCTACTATCTGATGGCCGAAGCCAGCGGCAAGCTCGACACGCTCGCCTGATCTGCAAACGGGGCCGGCGCTGCCGCCGGCCCCGCCCCCGTTTCCCCGCCGGGAACGATTCGTCCCCTCGCGCATTCCCCCTCAGCAGCGGGCCTTCGCCTGGGCCTGCAACGGGGACGTGCGGCCTCGATCAGGCCCCGTCGTGCGATCCCGAGACTGCCAGCGACGCGGGAACGGATGGCCAGAGGTGAGGGAGACCGACATCGACTTCGATATCAATTACCCGCGTCCGCAGTTCCGGCGGCGGCGGTGGACGGATCTGTGCGGCGACTGGGGCTTCGCCCATGACGATGCGCGGCGCGGCCTCGCCGAGCGCTGGTTCGCGCGGGAAGAGCCGTTCACCCGCATCATTCGCGTGCCCTATCCGCCGGAGAGCCGGCTGTCGGGCATTCACGATCCGGCCTTTCATCCGGTCGTCTGGTACCGGCGCGCCGTCACGCTGAGCGAGGACGACCGCCAGGGTCGGCTGCTGCTGCATTTCGGCGCCGTCGACTACAAGGCCAGCGTCTGGGTCAACGGCTGCCTCGTCTACACGCATGAAGGTGGCAACACGCCGTTCTCGGCCGACATCACGCCCTATCTCGCGCTCGGCGACGAACAGGTGATCACGCTGCGCGCCGAGGACGACCCGCATGACCTGCAGCAGCCGCGCGGCAAGCAGTACTGGGAAGAGCGGCCGGGCTATATCTGGTATCACCGCACCACCGGCATCTGGCAGCCGGTATGGCTCGAACCGCTGCCGCCGGTGGCGATCGCCGAGATGCGCTGGACCCCCGATCTCGATCGCTTCGGCGTCGGCCTCACCCTGCGGTTCGACGGCCCGGTGCCGGAGGGTTCGCGGCTACGGGTGCGCATGGCGGGCGGACAGCCGCGGCAGGTGCTGCTCGAGGACATCTGTCTCGTTACCAACGGCGAGTTCCGCCGCGAATTTCTGTTCGACATCAGCGACGCCGCGGTGCGCCGGCGGCGCAGCCTGATCTGGTCGGCCGAGAACCCCAATCTCATCGACGCCGAGATCGAACTGCTCGACGCGAAAGGCCACGTGATCGATCGGGTGGAGAGCTATTTTGGCCTGCGCCGCATCGAGGTGGCGGATGGTTTTTTCATCATCAACGGCATTCCCACCTTCCTGCGCCTGGTGCTGGCGCAGAACTACTGGCCCCAATCGCACCTCGCCGCGCCGTCGCCGGAGGCGTTGAAGCGCGAGGTGGAACTCGCACGTGAACTGGGCTTCAACGGCATCCGCATCCACCAGAAGGTCGAGGACCCGCGCTTTCTCTACTGGTGCGATCGCCTTGGCATGCTGGTGTGGGGCGAGGCCGCCAATGCCTATGTCTATTCGGAACGTGCCGCCACGCTGCTGGTGCGGGAATGGCTGGAGGTGCTGAAGCGCGACTACAGCCATCCCTCGATCGTCACCTGGGTGCCGCTGAACGAGAGCTGGGGCGTGCCCGATCTCGACCGCTCCGAGCAGCAGCGCAGTTTCGTGCGCGCGCTCCATTCCCTCACCCGCGCGCTGGACCCGACACGGCCGGTGATCGGCAATGACGGCTGGCAGCATGCCGTTGGCGATATCCTCGGCGTTCACGACTATGCGCCGGAGCCAGAGGCGCTGCGCGAAAGATATGCCACGCGCGAGGCCATCGCGCGCACCTTCCGCGAGGTGCGCCCGCACCATCATCCGCTGCTCGGCGAGGGTAACGCCCTCGGGCGCCAGCCCATCGTGGTGAGCGAATATGGCGGCCTGTCCTTCCGGCCCGGCGATAACGACGAGTGGTTCGGCTATGGCCAATTCGCCACGCCCGATGAGCTGCTGGCCCGCTACGAGGCGCTGACGGGGGCCTTGCTCGAGTCCACGGCACTCGCCGGCTACTGCTACACCCAGCTCACCGATACCGAGCAGGAATCGAACGGCCTTCTGACCGCGGAGCGCACGCCGAAGTTCGACGTCGAGAAGGTGCGCGCCATCAACAGCCGACCGTCGCGCGCCGTGGCGAGCGAGATCCTCGATGCGCTGATCAAGCAGGAAGTGGAACTGCGGCGGCGCCGGCGCGAGCAGGAGAGGTGATGGCCGAAGCCCTGCCCAAGCGCTCGGACCTCAGCCGCCTCACCAGCCGCGATGCCTTCTGGTGGGCGACGGGGATCGAGGACACCTTCATCACCGCACCCCATGCCATGACGGGGCGCCAGCTCGACGAATATGAGCTCACCGGTCACTATGACCGCTGGCGCCACGACCTCGGCCTGATGGCGAGCCTCGGCGTTTCCGCGGCGCGCTATGGCGTGCCGTGGCACCGCATCCAGCCGGAGAAAGGGCGCTGGGAATGGCGGCATGCCGACGAGCCGCTGGAGCGCCTGCTTGAGCACGGCATCTCGCCGCAGGTGGACCTCGTCCATTACGGTCTGCCCGGCTGGCTGGAGCGCGCCTATCTCGATCCCGACTATCCGCGCCATGTGGCGGAGTATGCGGCGCGCCTCGCCGAACGCTTCCGCGGCCGCATTCACTGGTACACGCCCCTGAACGAGCCGCGCATCACCGCTTGGTATTGCGGGCGGCTCGGATGGTGGCCGCCACACGCGCGCAGCTGGAAGGGATTCCTCCGTGTGCTGATGGCCGTGGCGGCGGGCGTGCAGTCCACGGTCCGGGCGCTGCGCGAGGTCGACAGCGAGATCGTCGCCTATCACGTCGATGCAACGGACCTCTATGAGACCACCGATCCCACGCTCGCGGCGGAGGCGCAGCGCCGCCGCGACATCGTGTTCCTCGGGCTCGACCTGGTATCCGGCCGGGTCGATTCCGGCCATCCGCTGTTCGGCTGGCTGCAGCAGATGCTCGGCACCGACGTGGACCTGCAGCAGCTGGCGGACGGCGCCACGCCGCCCGAGGTGATCGGCCTCAATCTCTATCCGATGTTCACGGCGAAGCACCTGGTGCGCGGCAAGGGCGGCAAGCTGCGCATCGCCATGCCCTATACCGAGCAAGGCCTCGTCGAGGCTGTGGCGCAAGGCTACCATCGGCACTTCGGCGTTCCCATGATGCTGTCGGAGATCGCCACGGCGGGGCCGGTATCCCGGCGGCTGCGCTGGCTTGGCCGCTCGGTCGCCGCGGTGCGCGCGCTTCGCGCCGCAGGCGTGCCCGTCACCGGCTATACGTGGTGGCCGATGTTCGCACTGGTGGCCTGGGCCTGGCGGCAGGGACGCCGCCCGGTCGGGAGCCACCTGGTCCAGATGGGGTTGTGGGACCTCGATACCGAACTGAACCGCATCCCCACAGCACTGGTCGATGCCTATCGCGAGGTGGTGGCGGCCGGAACGTCCGCCGCCGGCCCGCTGCGGGCCGCGGCATGAGGAGTGAACCGATGTTCGAGAGTTTCTTTCTGGCAGGCTTCGAAGGCTCGACCGGCTATAACCGCAACGGCCTGTGGTTCGACCAGGTGGCGGCCACCGGGCACGAGGCGCGCGCCGACGGCGACTATGCCGACGTCGCGGCGGCGGGCCTCCGGGCGGCGCGCGAAGCGGTGCGCTGGCCGCTCGTCGACAAGGGCCTCGGGCGCTATGACTTCTCGAGCCTCGATCCCTTTCTCGAAGCGGCGCGGCGGCATGGCGTCGAGGTGATCTGGGACCTGTTCCATTACGGCTACCCGCGCGACCTCGACCTTCTGGGCGACGCCTTCCCTGAGCGCTTCGCCGACTACTGCCATGCCGTGGCGCGCCACATCGATGTGCGCAGCGAGGGCACCTGCTACTTCACGCCGGTCAACGAGCCGAGCTTCTTCGCCTTCGCCGGCGGCCACGAAGGCCTGTTCGCGCCGCACCTGAAGGGCAGGGGGGCGGAGCTCAAGCTCGCCCTGTGCCGGGCCGCCATTGCCGGCATCGAGGCGATCTGGGCGGCGAGCCAGGGCGCGCGCATCGTCAATGTCGATCCGCTGTGCCGCGTGGTGGCGCAGCACGGCCGTCCCGAGGACGAGGAGGCCGTCAACCACTTCAACAACGGCGCCGTGTTCGAGGCCTTCGACATGCTGGCCGGGCGGCTTCACCCGGAGCTCGGCGGTTCGCCCGCACATCTCGACATCGTCGGGATCAACTACTACTGGACCAACCAGTGGGAATGGGGTGCCGCACCGCTGCCCGACGGGCGCATCCCGCCGCTCGCCGACGACGATCCGCGCCGCGCCCCGCTGTCGCGCCTGCTGCGTAGCGTGTGGAAGCGCTACCGCCACGACATCCTCCTCACCGAGACGGCGCATGTGGGCGAGCGCCGCGGCCCGTGGCTGCGCGAGGTGGCGCGCCAGTCCGAACTGGTGCTGCGCGAAGGCATTCCGCTGCGCGGCGTCTGCCTCTACCCCATTCTCGGCATGCCGGAATGGCACGAACCCGATGTGTGGACGCCGATGGGCCTGTGGGATCCGGTCGTCCAGCACGAGCCGGCCGGGGCGCGGCTGGTCTGCCGCCCCATGCTGGAAGCTTTGCAGGAGTTTCGTCATCTCGGGCGTGATCCGCTGCGGCCCTTGCCGGCGCGGCCGGCGCTGCGCGCGGCGGCGGACTGAGCTCAGTCGTCGGCGATCGAATAGAGGTGGCCGAAGAAGCTCACCAGGACCGCCGTCGACCAGCTGAGGCAGAACACGCCCGAGAGCGAGATCATCGGGGCCAGCATGCGCCAGTGGTCGCTGACGTCGACGCGGGTCAGGCCGAGGGCCGTGTAGTTTTCGAGGGAATAGAAGATGCCCTGCCGGAAGCTCGGCAGCGCGCCTTCCATGTAGATGAAAAATCCCCAGCCGAAGTTGGTCAGCATGTGGAGCGTGAAGAGCAGGAACATCACGCCGAGAATCAGCAAGATGGTATGGCCGAAACGCAGCTTGCGCAGGTCGCGCATCGGGATCTTCGCCTTGAGCACCCCCACCGCGATGTGCAGGCCGATGAGGTGGAAGGCCACGATCACCATGAAGGCGACCACGCACAGGGCGAAGGCTTCGAGAAGCACGCTATCATCGACAACGGTCTGCATGGCAGGGCTGTGTACACGCTCGGCAGGCCGACCGGAAGGTCAGGTTGACGGCCGAGGCACGCTGCAGCCGGGACGTGTCGTCGCAGCGACCGTGGCGACCTTTCCGCTGCCATCTTTTGCCGCTAGAGGTACCCCTCACGATACCTTCCGGATGACCTGATGAAAGTCCGCCTGCCCGCCCTGATCACGGGCATTATTGCCGTGCAAGTCGTCTGCGCCGCCGTGTTTTTGGTCGACGTCATGCGCGACGTGGCCACCTCCGGGGGCCCCGACTGGAGCCTTCTGCCGGAAGCCTTGGCCAGCCTTGCGCTGCTGACCGGCATCGGCTTCGAGACGGTCGTCCTGATGCACCTGATGCGCCGCAAGGCGAGCCTCGAGCGCAGCGTCGGGCTGGCCTCCTCGGCCCTTCAGGGCGTGATCGAAAATCACTTCGACGAATGGAAGCTGACAGTGAGCGAGCGCGATGTGGCCGCTCTCATGGTGAAAGGGCTGAGCATCGCCGAGATCGCCGGCGTGCGCGGCTCGGCGGAGGGCACCGTCAAGGCGCACCTCAACGCCATCTACCGCAAGGCCAATGCCCGCAACCGCGCCGAAGTGCTGAGCCTCATCATGGACACGCTGATCGACAAGCCGCTGCTGGGGCCGCCGGTCGAGATGGACTCGCGCCGCACCGCCACCTAGCCGCGGTGATCGTCATACTGGAACCAGCCTCACGCAGTTGGGGTTTCCTTCGCGGGTACGGCCTCAGCGAAGGATTTGAACATGGCACAGAACAGGGATCGCAACTGGCAGGACCGCGACCAGCAGCAAGGCGGCTGGCAGGGCGGCGAGGATTTCGGACAGGGTGAACAGGGCCAGCATCGCGGTTTCGAGGAATCGCAGGGCCGCTGGAATGACGAGCGCGAACAATTCGGCTCGGGCCAGCAGCAGGGCGGCCAATGGAACCGCATGGGCCGCTACAGCGAGGAAGGCTGGCAGGGCGGCGGCCAGGGCCGCTTCGCTCAGGGCGGCAACACGCGCATGGACCGTGACTTCAACCAGCCCTCGCGGGCACGCGGCAGCTTCGGCCAGAACGACCAGGACATGAACCGGTCCCATTCGGGCGAATCGGGTTCGAGCGGCTGGCGCAGCGGTTCGGGCTATGGCTCGGGTTGGGGAGGTTACGGCCAGGGCAGCTCCCGATATGGCGCCGGCGGCGGCTCGGGCTCCGGCGGCTATGGTTCGGGATATGGCTCCGGCGGCTATGGCGGATCGTCGTCCTATGGCCAGCAGGGCCAGCAGCGCGGCTTCCTGGACCGCGCCACCGACGAGGTCTCCTCGTGGTTCGGCGACGATGACGCGCGCCGCCGCCGCGAGATGGACGAACACCGCGGCCGCGGGCCCAAGGGCTATACCCGCTCCGACGAGCGCATCCGCGAGGACGTGAACGACCGCCTCACCGATGACGGCTGGCTCGATGCCTCCGACATCGAGGTCGAGGTGTCGGGCAGCGAGGTGACGCTCACCGGCCAGGTCAACAGCCGCGCGGAAAAGCGCCGCGCCGAAGACATCGCCGACGGCATCTCGGGCGTGAAGCACGTGCAGAACAACCTGCGCGTCAAGGATCGCACCGCCATGTCCGGACAGCCGTCGGCCAGCGGCACCGGGGCCATCGCCACTTCGGGCTCGACGGCCAGCGGCAGCTCGTCGCCAAGCTCCGGCTCCGCCGGCACCAAGCCGTAACAAACAGCAGGCGCGGGAGCGGCGACGCTCCCGCGGCCATTATGCCGTGTTGCGGCGGAGCTGGGCGGCGCTCATGGCGCTGGCCAGGCCGCGCGCCAGCTTTTCCTGGGTATAGGGCTTGTCGATCACCGTGACGGGAACCCCGCTCGCCAGGCGAACCTCGCCATAGCCCGTTGCGAACAGCATCGGCACGCCGCGCCCGGCGAGTGCCTCGGCCACCGGATCGATCCGTTCGCCGCGCACGTTGACGTCCAGCACCGCGCCGTCGATGTCCTCGGAACGCGCCAGTGCCAGCGCCTGCTCGATGGTGGCCGCCGGTCCCACCACGGTGCTGCCGAGCTCCGACAGCATGTCCTCCACCATCACCGCGATGAGGGCTTCGTCCTCCACCACGAGAATGCGCTTTCCCTTCAGCCAAGGCATGCGTGCCCTCCCGGATCCGATATCGGCATTTCGATGGAACAGACCACACCGGCGGGCTCGAAGGCAAGTTCAACCCTGCCGTCGAGGTCTCGTGCCAGGGTGCGTTCGAGCATCAGCGAGCCGAAGCCGCGGCGCCGCGGCCTGACAACGGGCGGCCCGCCCCTCTCGCGCCATTCGATGTGCAGCTTGCCGTGGCCCTCGAGGTATCGCCACATAAGCTCCACCTTGCCCTCGTCATTCGACAGGGCGCCGTATTTGAGGGTGTTGGTGAACAGCTCGTGCAGCGCGAGCGCGATGGCCAGCGCGGCATGCGGGGTCAGCCGCACAGGGGGTCCGCCCGCCGTGATGCGCGCGCGGTTGGCGCCGGCGAGCTGCAGCGTATCGTGCACCAGCTGGGCCAGCGACGTGGTCTCCCAGTGCGAGCGCGTGAGCAGGTCATGTGCGGTGGCGAGCGCCAGCAGCCGGCCCTCGAAGGCGCGGCGCGCGCGTTCGTCGGTCTTGCGGAAGGTCTGGTGCGCCAGGCCCTGCACCACGGCCAGCGTGTTCTTCACGCGGTGGTTCAGTTCCGCCAGCAGCAGTTCGCGCTGGGCATCGGCGCGTTCGCGTTCGGTGATGTCAGTGTTGACGCCGGTGAGGCCGAGGAAATGCCCGTCCGCGCCGAAGCGCGGATGGGCAACCGTCTCCAGCGTGCGAAAGGCGCCCTCGGCATTGCGATAGCGCCCGGTGACGCGCACCGTCTCGCGGCGCTGCAAGGCTCCGCCCATCGCCGCCATCACCTGCTCGATGTCCTCGGGATGCATGGACGTGCGCCAGTCGAAACGGCTGAGGTCGGCGTCCTCGACGTTCCAGAACCGGCGCAGCATCTGGTTCAGGTGCAGGCAGCGCCCTTCGGCGTCGCACATCCAGATCATCACCGGCGCATGTTCGGCCATCAGCCGGAAGCGCTGCTCGGATTCCTGCAGTTCGCCCAGCGCGGCGAGCCGCGCGCGCTCGGCGGTGGCGCGTTCGAGGCTGAAACCGAGCTGCCGCGCGATCGTCACCGCCAGTGCCCGGCAGGGCTCGTCGAAGGACCGCACGTCGCGGTGATAGGCCATGAACTTGCCGATCACCCGCCCCTGCGACGTGAGCGGAATGAAGGCGAGGCTGCGGATGTCCTCGGCAACGACCGTCTGCTTCACCAGCTCGCTTTCTTGCGTCGCGAGAATGTCGGACACGAAGATCGGCGGCGGATCATGCGTGCCGGGAGTCCACGGCGTGTGGCCGTCGAGGGTCTTGCGATAATGCTCCGACAAGCCACGCCAGGCCACGAAGCGCATCACGCCATCGGCATCGAACAGCAGGATCGAACACTTGTCGCAACCCAGCCCCTCGCTGATCGAATCGAGCGCCGCTGCCAGCACCGCCTCCATGCCGTTGGCGCGGTAGAGCCGGTCGGTCAGGCGATAGAGCGTTTCGAGCGGCGCGGCGGTGTCGTCGGATGCCGATGAAGAGGTCGCGGAATCGCGCTTGCGTGGCGGAACCTTTTCCGCCTCGTTCTGCGTTGTCCTCGCAACCAGCATCTGCACTTCCGTCCCTGCAACCTGGCGGGTAGGAAGGTGTCCACACGCTTCCTCGCCCGCCAGCAAACGCTCGGGCGGCAGGAAGGTTCCTTTGGAGGGGCAGTGCCGATGCCGAATTTTCCCAAACCCGGGCCGATGCAACTGATGCGTTTCTTCCTGCCGCTGCAGGACAATGCCGGCCAAGCCTTTCCGGCGGAAATGTACAGCGCGATCGAAACCGAGCTTTCCGGCCGCTTCGGCGGCGTCACCGCGCATCTGCAGTCGCCCGCCAGCGGCTCATGGCGGCATGGCGGCGAGCTTCACGCCGACGACGTGGTGATCTTCGAGGTCCTGCTGGACCAGGCCGACATGGACTGGTGGCGTGGCTTCCGGGTGCGGCTGGAGCGCGATTTCCGGCAGGCTCGCGTCCTGCTCATGCTGCAGCCGGTGGAGATCGTCTGAGCTAGAACTTGACCCCGGTGCCCAGCGTCGCCGTGGCGCCAGCCCCCCGGTTGCTGCCGGCGGCATCGACATTGGCACTGGTCGAGGCGCAGCCGCCCAGTGTCGCAATCAGGATGGCCGCCGCAGCGGCCCGGAACAGTATTGTCTTCGCCATTCAACCCTCACCGAAGCAGGCCGCATAACGCCTGCGCAGCTCGGCCTTCTGAACCTTGCCCATGGCGTTGCGCGGCAACTCACTTACCTCGAAAATGCGCTTGGGAACTTTGAACCTTGCGAGCGAACTTGACAAGCCTGCGATGATCTCGGCCTCGCTCGGCAATGGGCCGCGCGCCACAACCACGGCGACGACTCCCTCGCCGAAATCGGGGTGCGGCACCCCGATGACCGCGCTCTCGCCCACACCCGGCATGGCGTCGAGCACGTCCTCGACTTCCTTGGGGTAGACGTTGAAGCCGCCCGAGATGATCAGGTCCTTGGCCCGGCCGACGATGGTGACGCGGCCCGTGGCGTCGATGGTGCCGACATCGCCGGTGATGAACCAGTGGTCTGCGGTGAAGTCCTCGCGCGTCTTCTCCGGCATGCGCCAGTAGCCCTTGAAGACATTGGGACCCTTGACCTCGATGACGCCCGGCTGCTCGCCCCTGATGCGCACCGCGACATCGGGCAGTGCAAATCCCACCGTGCCCGGCAGGCGTTCGCCGTCATAGGGGTTCGAGGTGATCATGCCGGTTTCGGTCATGCCATAGCGTTCGAGGATGGCATGCCCGGTGCGGGCGGCGAAGTCCCGGTGCGTCTCCGCCAGCAGCGGTGCGGAGCCGGAGATGAACAAGCGCATCTTGCGCGCCGTGTCCCTGGAGAAGGCCGGTTCGGAGAGCAGGCGCGTGTAGAAGGTGGGCACCCCCATCATCAGAGTGGCGCCGGGCAGGGCGGCGATGATCGCCGCCGCGTCGAACCGGTTGAACCACAGCATCGTCGCGGCGGAGAGGAACGCGGTGTTCAGCGCCACGTAGAGCCCGTGCACGTGGAAGATGGGCAGGGCATGGAGCAGCGTGTCGTCCGGGCTTATGCGCCAGAGTTCAACCAGTGTCGCAGCATTGGACGCCAGGTTGCCATGGCTGATCATCGCGCCCTTGGATCGGCCGGTGGTGCCCGATGTGTAGAGCAGGCCGGCCAGATCGTCCGCGTTGCGCGCCGCGGTCTCGTGCCGCTCGTCCATGCTCGCGGCCATGGCGGCGAGCGAGCCCGCACCGCCGGCGTCGAGATTGACGACCGCAAAGACGCCGTGCCTGTCGGCCAGGGCGCGCATCTCCGCCTGGCGGGCGGGATCGCAGACGATCAGCTTCGGCTGCGCATCCGCGACGAAGTAGGATACCTCGGCCGCGGTGTAGCCGGTGTTGAGCGGCTGGTAGACGGCCCCCGCCTTCATCACCGCGAGGTAGAGCAGCACGTTGGCGATGGATTTCTCCACCTGCACCGTCACCCGGTCGCCGGGCTCCACGCCCAGCGCGTTCAGGGCGTTGGCATAGCGCGCCGCGCCGCGCGCGAGGTCAGCGAAGGTTAGCGCGGTGCCGTCGCCGCAGCGGATCGCCACGCGCGCCGCGTTGGCTTCGAACACGCGCTCGAAGCGCGCATAGAGGTTGCCGCTCATGCCTCGAGGAAGGCCTTCATGCGCTTCAGCGCCTCGGCGAGGTCGGCCTCGCTCGCGGCATAGGACAACCGCATGTAGCCCTTGCCGTTCTGGCCGAAGCTTTCGCCGAAGATCAGCGCCACATAGGCCTTGTCCAGCAGTTCGCGCGCCAGATCGCGCGACTGCCAGCCGGTGCCGGTGATGTTGGGGAAGGCATAGAAGGCGCCGCCGGGCACGCGGCAGGTGACACCCCTGATGTCATTGAGCCCCTTCACCACCATGTCGCGGCGCTTCTGGAAGCTCTGGCGGAAGCCCTCGATCTCGTCCATCGGGCCGGTGATCGCCGCAAGTCCGCCCATCTGGGTGGCAACGCTGGTGCAGGAGTGGTCGACCGTGATCAGCTTCTTCACGTATTCGATCAGGTGCTTCGGCCAGATTCCGAAACCCAGCCGCCAGCCGGTCATCGCAAATGTCTTCGACCAGCCGTCGAGGATGATGGTGCGGTCGCGGAGTTCCGGAAAATTGAGGAAGCTCACGAAGTCGACGCCGTCATAGACCTGGTGGCTGTAGATCTCGTCCGACAGGATGGCGACGTTGGGATGCTTGGCCAGCCCATGCGCCAGCCTGGTGATCTCCGCGCGCGACACCACGCCGCCCGTGGGGTTGGCCGGCGAGTTGATGATGATGAGCCGCGTGGCGGGGGTGATGAGGGAGAGCACTTCCTCAGCATCGAAGCCGAAGTCCTTCTCCTCGCGGATCGGGTAGGGCACCGGCGTCGCCCCGCTCGAGCGCACCGCATCGCGATAGGGTGGGAAGCCCGGATCGGGATAGAGGATTTCGGCACCCGGTCCGCCGAACATCTGGCAGGCGAAATAGAAGGTCACCTTGCCGCCGGGCACGATGACGATCTCCTCCCCGGTGATCGGCGCGTTGAAGCGCCTGCCCACATATTGCGCCACGGCGTCACGCAGCACCGGCAGGCCCTGCGGGCTCGTATAGCCGTGGGGCCCGTCGCGCACCGCCTTCTCGGCGGCTTCCAGGATGTGCTTCGGCGGCTGGAAGTCGGGCTGGCCTATTCCCAGATTGATCACCGGGTGGCCCTTGGCGCGGAGCGCATTGGCGCGGTCCATCACGGTGAAGGCGGTTTCTTCCTCGATCGCCGCCACGGCAGGATTGATTTTCAGCATCAGCTCACATCATCGATTGCGGGGTCTAGCAGGTGGCTGACATTGCGTCCGCCGTGCCCTGTTTCTACGGCGCGGGCGAAGACCTCCGCAACGGAATCCGTCAGCATCGAATTGCAACCCAGCTCCCCGGCAAGCTCCGCGTAATAGCCGATGTCCTTGGCCGCGTTCGCAAGTGCGAAACGATAACCGTCGAAATCGCCCTTCAGCGCCGGCTCCACCATCTTGCGCAGCACGCCGGAATTGCCCGAGCCGTTGAGCATCACCTCATAGAGGTCCTGCCAGTCGATCGTGGCCCGGCGCGCCGCCCCGAAGGCCTCCGCCACAAGTGCCACCATGCCGGTGACGAGATAGTTGGAAATGAGCTTCGCGGTGTGCCCGGAACCGGGCGGCCCGAAATGCCGGATCGTCGTGGCAAAGCAGCCGAGCAGGGGTGAGATTTGTGCGAAGGTCTCGGGCGTTGCGCCGCACAGCACGCCCAGCTCCGCCTTCTCCGCCTGCTCCGGCCCGCCGGTGAGCGGAATGTCGGCGTAGGCCACGCCGATGGCCGCCAGCTCATGCGCGAGCTTCTTCGTGGCGGTGGGTGCGGAGGTCCCGGCATCCATGATGATCTGGCCGGCCCGCAGGTTCGGCTTCAGCTGCCGGATCGTGTCTTCCACGACTTTCGATGTCGTGACGCAGAGCAGGATGACCTCGGCCGCGGCGACCTCCGCCAGCGTCTTCGCCTCATGCGCGCCCCTGGCCACGAGATCGTCGACCGGCACGCGGTTGCGGTGGGCGATGACGCTCACCCCGTGGCCAGCCTTTAGCAGGTTGGCAGCCATGCCATGGCCCATCATCCCCGCCCCGATCAGCCCGACATGCATGCTTGCCTCCTCAAAACGTCTTCTCCCGCTCCTTCAGCGGGAGAAGAAGGGACCCGTTGCGCCAGCAACGGGGAGATGAGGGGAGGCCATGTCCTATGCGTCCACATTGGCCTCCCCTCACCTCCCCCAACTGCGTTGGGGCCCCTTCCTCTCCCGCTGCGCGGGAGAGGACGATAACACCCGACATGCCTGCTTGCCTCAATTGCCCCGCATCCCTATGTTCCGCCCCAAAATCAACGGAGTTCGGGGATCATCATGGCGCTGCACCGCAATTTCATCAACGGCGAATGGCTCGAAGGCAAGGGCGTCCGCGAGAACGTCAACCCCTCCGACCTCACCGACATCGTCGGGGAATATGCCCAGGCCGACAGGGCCCAGACGGAAGCCGCCATCGCCGCCGCGAAGGCCGCGCAGCCTGCCTGGGCCGCCGCCACGCCGCAGGTCCGTGCGGATGCGCTTGAATTCATCGGCACCGAACTCCTCGCCCGCAAGGACGAGATCGGCCGGCTCCTTTCGCGCGAGGAGGGAAAGCCGCTCGCCAACGGCATCGCCGAGACGATGCGCGCGGCCCAGATCTTCAAGTTCTTCGCCCAGGAGACGCTGCGGGTCGAAGGTGTCGCCATCGCCTCCGTCCGCCCCGGCGTCGACGTGACGATCACGCGCGAGGCGCTTGGTGTGGTGGGCCTCATCTGCCCGTGGAACTTCCCCATCGCCATTCCGGCCTGGAAAATGGCGCCCGCACTGGCCTTCGGCAACGCCGTGGTGTTCAAGCCCGCCGACCTCGTGCCGGGCTCGGCCTGGGCGCTGGCCGAGATCATCTCGCGCTCGGGGATTCCGAAGGGCGTGTTCAACCTCGTCATGGGCCGCGGCTCGGTGGTGGGCCAGACGCTGCTCGAGTCGCGCGACGTGAACGCCATCTCGTTTACCGGTTCGGTCGAGACGGGCGGCAAGGTCGCCATGGCCTGCGCCTCGCGCGGCGCCAAGTTCCAGCTCGAGATGGGTGGCAAGAACCCGCTCGTCGTGCTCGACGACGCGAACCTCGATCTCGCGGTGGCCGCGGCCCTCGATGGCGCCTTCTACCAGACCGGCCAGCGCTGCACGGCCTCCTCGCGCCTCATCGTGCAGTCCAAGGTTCACGATGCCTTCGTCGAGCGCATGGTCGACGGCATGAAGAAGCTGAAGGTCGACCACGCGCTGAAGGATGGCACGGTGATCGGCCCGGTCGTCGACGAGACCCAGATGGCCCAGGACGAGCGCTACATCCAGATCGCGCGCGACGAGGGCGGTGAACTCGCCTGGGGCGGCGAGCGGCTGAACCGCGACACCAAGGGCCATTATCTCAGCCCCGCGCTCTTCGTCGGCACCAAGAACGACATGCGCATCAACCGCGAGGAGGTCTTCGGCCCCGTCGCCTCGGTGATCAGGGTCGACAGCTACGACGAGGCGCTGAATGTGGCGAACGACACGGCCTTCGGCCTGTCGTCGGGCATCGTCACCACCTCGCTCAAATACGCGACCGACTTCCGCAAGAAGTCGGCCGCCGGCATGGTGATGGTGAACCTCGCCACCGCGGGCGTCGACTATCACGTGCCCTTCGGCGGCCGGAAAGGCTCGAGCTACGGCGCGCGCGAGCAGGGCCGTGCGGCGGTCGACTTCTACACGTCCATCAAGACGGCCTATACGCTGGCGTAAACAAGAGGAATCCTCCTCCATTTGCCGTCATCCCGGCTTTCGCCGGGGTGACGTTCATTCGAAGAAGTGGCGCAGCCTCACACCAGCGCGATGCCGTGTTCCTGGAAGCTCTTGCGCGCCGCATCCGCCGAGCCGTCGAGGTCGATCGCGCGGCAGGCCGCCTCGATCACGTCCGTCTCGAAGCCCAGGCGCCGTGCATCCTCGGCCGAAAAGCGCACGCAGTAATCGAAGGCGAGGCCGACGCAGACCACCTTGTCGAAGCCGCGCTCCTTGAGATAACCGCCGAGCCCCGTCGGCGTCGTGCGGTCATTCTCGAAGAATGCGGAATAGCTGTCGATCTCCTCGCGGAAGCCCTTGCGGAGGATCAGTTCGGCGTTGACGCGCAGGTCCTTGTGGAACTCGGCGCCATGGGTGCCCTGCACGCAATGGTCGGGCCACAGCGTCTGGTGGCCATAGTGCATCATGGCGATCTCGAAGGGGTTCTTGGCCGGGTGCTGGGTGGCGAAGGACTTGTGCTCGGAGGGGTGCCAGTCCTGCGTCAGCACCACATGCTTGAAGCCCTTGGCGATGCGGTTGATCAGCGGCACCACCTCGTCGCCGCCCGGCACGGCGAGATTGCCGCCGGGGCAGAAGTCGTTCTGGACGTCGACGACCAGCAGGACGTCGGTGTCTTTCCACATGGCTTCACCTCATGTCGGCAATGGCGGCGGCACATCCTTTGAACGCGGGGAACCTGTCGACGATCACATAGACCGGGATCGGCTTCATGACGAAGGCGAGCCGCCCCTTCTCCTCGAAGATGGACCGGAAGGGCCCGGACTTCAACTTTTCGACGATGGACGGCGCGATGCCGCCCGCCAGATAGACGCCGCCCTTGGCCTGCATGGTCATCGCCGCATCGCCCGCCACGCGGGCGAGCCACACGATGAACTGGTCCAGCGTCCTCACCGCGGCCGGATCGGTTCCGGCAAGCGCCGCCTGCAGCACCGCCTCGGGCGTCGCCAGCGTCGGGGTGGCGGTCGCTGCGCGATACATCCGCAGCAGTCCCCCGCCGGTGATCGCATCCTCCGACTCGAACAGCACGCCGGGCTTCGACATCCTCTCGCGCCAGTCGAATTCTTCCTGGGTGACCACGGGCAGCGTGATGTGCCCCACCTCGCCCGGCAGCGCCATCCAGCCGCCCTGCGGCAGCGGCGCCAGCGTCGCCATGCCGAGCCCGGTGCCGGGGCCGAGCACGATCTTCACGCCAGGCTTCTGCGGCAGCTCGCCGCCGATCTGGACGACATCCTCGCCATCGAGATGCGGCAGCGCCAGGGCGAGGGCCTCGAAATCATTGAGCAGGCGGAACGCCTTCGCATCTGCCGCCCGGCGCAGCGACTCCCGCGTGAAGCTCCAGTTGCGGTTGGTGAGGTGCACCGTTTCGCCCTCGACGGGGCCCGCCACCGCGATGGCGGCCCCCGCCAGGCCCGACACGCCCATGGCCTTCACATAGGCCGCGATCGAGTCCTCCAACGAGGCGAAATTGTCGTTCTTCTGGACGGCGACCTGTGCCACCCGCGTGGTTCCGGGCTCGACCAGCCCGAAGCGCGAGTTGGTGCCTCCGATATCGCCGACAAGTGCCAGTTCCGTCATGGCTTTTCCCCCGTTCCTTCCACTGCCACGAAGGCGCGATTTCGGCAAGCTTTACCCGCCCCCAAAAGCCGTCTAGGAAGCCCTCCACCCTTCAATTTTCAGGTTTCCCGTGACCAACCCGCTCGAACAGGAAGTGGCGCGCCGGCGCACCTTCGCCATCATCTCCCACCCGGACGCCGGCAAGACCACGCTGACCGAAAAGCTCCTCCTGTTCGGCGGCGCCATCCAGCTCGCCGGCCAGGTCCGCGCCAAGGGCGACCGCCGCCGCACCCGCTCCGACTGGATGTCGATCGAGCGTGCCCGCGGCATCTCGGTCGTCACCTCGGTCATGACCTTCGAATACGACGGCACGGTCTTCAACCTGCTCGACACGCCGGGCCACGAGGACTTCTCGGAAGACACCTACCGCACCCTCACCGCCGTCGATGCCGCCGTCATGGTCATCGACGCCGCCAAGGGCATCGAGGCCCGTACGCGGAAGCTTTTCGAGATCTGCCGCCTGCGCGACATCCCGATCATCACCTTCGTCAACAAGATGGACCGCGAGGCGCGCGATCCCCTGGACCTCCTCGACGAGATCGAGAAGGGCCTGGCGCTCACCGTCGCCCCCATGGTCTGGCCCATCGGCCAGGGCAAGGACTTCGCCGGCACCTATGACCTGAATTCCCCCCGCGTCCGCCGCATCGAGCAGGACCCCGAGGGCGTTCCCGTCTCCGGCCCCGACGATCCGCTCATCCCCACGCTGGTCAAGCCCGACACCTTCGCCAAGTGGCGCGACGAGATCGACCTGGTGAAGGACCTGTGCACCAGCTTCGACCGGCAGGCCTTCCTCGAAGGCCATCTCTCGCCCGTCTATTTCGGTTCGGCCCTGAAGAACTTCGGCGTGCGCGACCTGCTCGAGGCCTTGATCGCCTATGCCCCGCCGCCGCGTGACCAGCAGGCCGCGGGCCGCGTGGTGCACGCGACCGAGCCGAAGATGACCGGCATCGTCTTCAAGATCCAGGCCAACATGGACCCCAACCATAGGGACCGCATCGCCTTCATGCGGCTGGCCTCGGGCAAGCTCACGCGCGGCATGAAGGCGAAGCTGGTGCGCACCGGCAAGACGGTGGCGCTCAACGCGCCGCAGTTCTTCTTCGCACAGGACCGCTCGATCGCCGACGAGGCCTTCGCCGGCGACGTGGTCGGCATTCCCAACCACGGCCTCCTGCGCATCGGCGACACGCTGACCGAGGGCGAGGACGTGGTCTTCACCGGCGTGCCCAGCTTCGCGCCGGAAATCCTGCGCCGCGTCAAGCTCGGCGACCCGATGAAGGCCAAGAAGCTGCGCGAGGCGCTGCAGCAGCTGGCGGAGGAGGGCGTCGTCCAGCTCTTCATCCCGGCCGATGGCTCTCCGGCCATCGTCGGCGTCGTCGGTGCGCTGCAGCTCGACGTGCTGGCGGATCGCCTCGCCAATGAATATGGCGTCCCCGCCAGCTTCGAGCCGGCGCGCTACGAGGTGATGCGCTGGATCTCCTGCGACGATGCGAAGAAGCTCGACGAGTTCATCACCAGCAACCGCTTCTCCATCGCGCATGACCTTGACGGCGACCCGGTCTTCATGGCGCAATCCACCTTCAACCTGAACTACACGCTCGAGCGCGCGCCGGAGATCAGGACGACCGAGATCAAGGAGATGCACAAGCCACAATGACCCCGGCCGCGCAATATCTGCCGCTCGGCTTTGGCCTTCCCCACGCGGTGGCCATCGTGCTGATCCTCGCGCTGTGGGGCTTCTACACGCCGATCCTCGGGCTCCTCGGCCGCGGCTCGCTCAACTCGCAGCTCCATGCGGTGCGCCTGCGCTGGTTCGAGGTGCATCAGGGCACCGACCGCGAGCACCGCGTCTTCGATGCGATCATGCTGGGCCACATCTCCAACTCCATCTCCTATTTCGGATCGGGCACGCTGCTCGTGCTGGCGGGACTCGTCAGTGCGCTGGCCAACGTCAACAGTGTCTTCCTGCTGACGCGCGAACTGGCCTTCGTCGATCACGACATGTCGCTGCAGCTCTTCACGCTCTGCGTCTTCCTGCTGACCGCGATCCTCGCCCAGTGCTTCTTCTCCTTCACCTACGCGCTGCGCAAGATGGCCTATACCTTCGCCATGCTCGGCGGGCTGCAGGCCAGCAAGGCCGATACGCCGCAGGCCCGCATCATGGGCGAACAGTCGGCGGTGGTGCTGACGGAAGCCGTGCGCTCCATCAACACCGGCATTCGCGGCTATTACTATGCGGTTGCCGCCATGTTCCTCTTCGCCGGCCCATGGCTCTGCATCGCCGCCACGCTGGCGATCACGGCACTGCTCTATTACCGCCAGCTCTTCTCGCCGACTGCGGTGGCCATCGCCAAGTATGTCGACGTGCTGAAGGGTACGAAGGGGTAGGATACCGCTGATCACCCCAGCCCCTTCTCCCGTCGCAACGCGATGGGAGAAGGTGGCCGACAGGCCGGATGAGGGCTGCGTCAGCGCGGCAAGATGTTTGAAGCCGAGACTCGCGGAGGCAGGCCCTCATCCGCCCTTCGGGCACCTTCTCCCATTGCTACGCAACGGGAGAAGGGGATTAAGCCTTCAGCCCTGCCGCCTCAGCAGCGAGCTTTTCGATCCCCGCCCAGTCCTTGGCTTCCACCAACTTCTTCGGCGCCATCCAGGAACCGCCGACCGTGATGACGTTCGGCAGCTTCAGGTACGACACCGCCTTCTCCGGCGTGATCCCGCCCGTCGGGCAGAAGCGGATCTTCGGCAGCGGCGAGGCGAGCGACGAGAGATAGGCCGTCCCGCCGGCAGGCTCGGCGGGGAAGAATTTCTGGATCGTGTAGCCCCACTCCAGCAGCGCCATGCATTCCGACGCCGTGACACCGCCCGGCAGCAGCGCGATGTCGTAATCCTCCGCCGCCCCCAGCAGCCGGCCGGTCGATCCCGGCGACACCGCGAACGTGCAGCCGATCTTGTCACAGTCGCGCAGCTGCTCCGGCGTCAGCACCGTGCCGGAGCCGACGATGGCGCCTTCGACCTCGGCGATGATGGCACGGATGCAATCCATCGCCCTCGCCGTGCGCAGCGTGATCTCGAGCACCGGCAAGCCGCCCTTGACCAGCGCGCGGGCCAGCGGCACGGCGTCTTCCACCTTCTCGATCACCATCACCGGCACCACCGGCGCCAGGGACAGCGCCTCGGCGAGACCCTTCTGGTAGTCCTTCGTCATCACACGACCTCGAAAATCGATGCGCCCTGATCGGCGCGGCCGGCGTTCCTTCGGAACATCTGGAACAGCTCGCGCCCGGTGCCGACGTTGTTGGCGGAGAGATCGGCCTTCACCGCCTCGCGCGATGAAAGATCGGCGAGTACCTCAAGCGTGCCCGCATCGGCATCGAGCCGGATGATGTCGCCGTCCCTGATCTTGGCGATGGGCCCGCCATCCACGGCCTCGGGCGTCAGGTGAATGGCCGCAGGCACCTTGCCCGAAGCACCCGACATGCGGCCATCGGTGACCAGCGCCACCTTCAGTCCGCGCTCCTGCAGCACGGCGAGCGGTGGCGTCAGGCGATGCAGCTCCGGCATGCCATTGGCCTTCGGCCCCTGGAAGCGCACCACGGCCACGACATCGCTGTTGAGCGCGCCGGCCTTGAAGGCCGCCTGCAGCTCTTCCTGCGAATGGAACACCTTGGCCGGCGCCTCGATCACATGGCGGTCGGCCGGGATGGACGAGGTCTTGATGACGGAGAGACCGAGGTTGCCGGTCAGCACGTTGAGCCCGCCCGTCGGCTGGAAGGGATCGCGCGCGCCGCGCAGCACCTTTTCATCGGCAGACGTGTGCACGGCGTCGGCATAGACGAGCTCGCCATCGGCCCCGAGCTTCGCTTCCCTGGTGTAGCCCGAAAGGCCGGTGCCCATGATGGTCTGCACGTCCTCGTGCAGAAGCCCTGCGCCCAGCAGCTCGCGGATCAGGAAGCCCATGCCGCCCGCGGCGTTGAAGTGGTTCACGTCCGCCTTGCCGTTGGGATAGACGCGCGCCATCAGCGGCACGGCCTTCGACAATTCGGCGAGGTCTTCCCAGGTGAGCGCGATGCCTGCCGCCGCCGCCATGGCGATGAGGTGCATCGTGTGGTTGGTCGAGCCGCCGGTGGCCAAGAGGCCGACGACGCCGTTCACCACGGCCTTCTCGTCATAGATGCGGCCGATCGGCTGGTAGTCGTTGCCGAGTGCGGTGATCGACAGCGCGCGCTTTGCCGACTCGCGTGTGATCGCATCGCGCAGCGGCGTGTTGGGGTTGACGAAGGTCGAGCCCGGCAAATGCAGGCCCATGATCTCCATCAGCATCTGGTTCGAATTCGCCGTGCCGTAGAAGGTGCAGGTGCCCGGCCCGTGATAGGAGAGCGATTCGGCCTCCAGCAGCTGGTCGCGCCCCACTTTCCCTTCGGCATAGAGCTGGCGGATCTTCGCCTTCTCGTCATTCGGCAGGCCGCTGGTCATCGGCCCCGCCGGAATGAACACCGCGGGCAGGTGGCCGAATGACAGCGCGCCGATGATGAGCCCCGGCACGATCTTGTCGCAGACGCCGAGATAGACCGCCGCATCGAACATCTGGTGCGAGAGCGCCACCGCCGTCGACAGTGCGATCACGTCGCGCGAGAACAGCGAAAGCTCCATGCCGGTCTCTCCTTGAGTCACGCCATCGCACATGGCGGGCACGCCGCCCGCCACCTGGGCGGTGCCGCCCACGGCGCGCGCCGCCTCGCGGATCATCTGCGGATAGGTCTCGAAGGGCTGGTGCGCCGAGAGCATGTCGTTGTAGGCGGTGACGATCCCGAGGTTCGGCGCGTTGCCGTTCCTGAGCGCGTTCTTGTCGTGCGGGCCGCAGGCGGCGAAGCCGTGCGCGATGTTGGCGCAGCCCAGCGCCTTGCGCTTCGGCGTCAGCGCCACGGCGGCGTCGATCTTCTCGAGGTAGCGGCGGCGCGGGTTGCGGCTCCTCTCGATGATCTTCTCGGTGACGGCGGAAATCGTCGCGTTCACGGACATGGCTTCACCTCGTTAGGGGCACCAGTAGAGCGTCACCGGGGCCGCGCTGCGCAAGACCGCGCGCACCGGCATGTCTTCTTCCGGACCGGCGGCCAGCGCCTGCTTCAGCACCTGCTTCTTTTCCGCCCCCTCGATGTGGAGCGCCAGGCGGCCCGCCGATTCCAGCACCGGCAGGGTGAAGGTCAGCCGCGGCTCGCCCGCACCGGGCGCAGTGATGGCGATGAGACGTTTGGCCGTCTCGCCGTCGATCGCCTCGGCCAGCGTATCGCCGCCGGGGAAGAAGGAGGCGGTGTGCCCGTCATTGCCCATGCCCAGCACGGCGACGTCGAAGGCCGGGATCTTCTCGGCCTCCGGATTGTCGACCAGCGGCACGAAGCGCGCGGCGGCGGCCTTGTTCTGCAGCAGGTGCTGGCGCACGAGGCGCGCGTTGGAGCGCTCGGAGGTCTCCGGCACCTGGCGCTCGTCGACCAGCGTCACGCTGACGCGGCTCCACGGAATGTCGATCTGCGACAGCTTCTCGAAGAACAGCTTCGGCGTCGTTCCGCCGGAGACGGCGAGCGTCGCCTTGCCCTTGGCCTCGATGGCGCGGGCCAGTTCATCCGCCACGTCGCGGGCGAGGTTTTCGGCCAGCTGCTCGCGGGCCTCGAAGATGCGTTCGGCTTCAATCAATGTCCTGGTCCTCGTACCATGTGCGGCCGTCGCGCTCGATCAGCGCCACGGCGGAAGACGGGCCCCATGTGCCCGCAGTATAGGGTTTGGGCGCCTCGCTCGAGGCCGCCCAGGCGTCGAGCATCGGGTCGATCCAGGCCCATGCGGCCTCGACCTCGTCGCGGCGCATGAACAGCGCCTGGTTGCCGCGCACGACGTCCATGATGAGCCGCTCATAGGCATCCGGATTGCGCACGTTGAAGGCATCGGCGAAGCTCATGTCGAGCGGCACGTTGGAAAGCCGCATGCCGCCCGGGCCCGGATCCTTGATCATCAGCCACAGCTTCACGCCCTCGTCGGGCTGGAGCCTTATGACGAGCCTGTTGGGTGCAATCGGCCCGGCCGTCCCGTCGAACACCGAATGCGGGATCGGCTTGAAGGTGACGACGATCTCGGACACGCGCGACGGCAGCCTTTTGCCGGTGCGCAGATAGAACGGCACGCCGGCCCATCGCCAATTGTTGATCTCGGCCTTGAGCGCCACGAAGGTCTCGGTCTTCGATGTCGAGGAGCCCAGTTCCTCGAGATAGCCCTTCACCGCGCCGCCGTTCGCGGCGCCGGCGCGATACTGGCCGCGCACCGTGGCGTTGGGCACGGCCTCGGCGGTGATCGGCTTCAGCGACTTCAGAACCTTGAGCTTCTCGTCGCGCAGCGCATCGGCCTGGGTCGAGGTCGGAGGTTCCATGGCGACGAGGCAGAGGAGTTGCAGCATGTGGTTCTGCACCATGTCGCGCAGCGCGCCCGCCGTGTCGTAGTAGCCGGCGCGGCCCTCGACGCCCAGCGTCTCGGCCACCGTGATCTGCACATGGTCGACGTGGCCCGAGTTCCACACGGGCTCGAACAGCGCATTGGCAAAGCGCAGCGCCATCAGGTTCTGCACCGTCTCCTTCCCGAGGTAATGATCGATGCGGTAGATCTGCGGCTCCCTGAACACCTTGCCGACCTGCTCGTTCAGCGCATGCGCCGAGGCGCCCGACTTGCCGAGCGGCTTCTCGATCACCACGCGGGTGCGCGGCGTCACCAAGTGATTGGCGCCGAGCCGGTCGCAGATCGGCCCGAACAGGTCCGGCCCCACCGCGAGATAGAAGACGCGGATGCGCTCGGCCTCGGGCTTCAGCAGCCGGCCGAGATCGGCCCAGCCGGCGTCCTGTGCTGCATCCGCCGTCACGTAGTGCAGCCGCTCGAGGAAGCGCGCCATCATCTCCGGCGGGCGGTCGGCCTCGGCCACGTGGTCCTCGATCGCCGTGCGGGCGAAGGCCCGGAACGCCTCATCGCTCATCGCCCGGCGCGAACAGCCGATGATGCGCGAGCCCGGCGGGATCTGGCCGGCGAGGTCGCGGTGGAACAGCGCCGGCAGAAGCTTGCGCTGCGAGAGGTCGCCCGTGGCGCCGAAGACCACGAGGTCGAACAGCTCCACCGGGATGATGCGCGGGGTCATTGAAAATCTTTCCGCCGTGTTTTGATGTGCGCCACTCAAATAGCGGCTTTGGATTACGAGTCAATGAAGGCGGCAATACGTCAGGGCAAGTGATTTATTGCAAGTCTCCGTGACATGGCTCATAGTTGCTGCAAAATCAGCAGTTTGGGAGGACGGCATGATCCTGTGTTGCGGCGAGGCTTTGATCGATTTCCTGCCCAGAAAAACGGCAGATGGGGCAGCTGCCTATGAACCCGTCTGTGGCGGCTCGGTCTACAACACGGCGATCGCCCTTGGCCGGCTCGGCGTGCCGGTGGGCCTGTTCACCGGGCTGTCGACCGATTTCTTCGGCGACATGCTCAGGGACGGCCTCAAGGCCTCGAAGGTGAGCCTCCGCTACATCAAGGACTGGGACAAGCCCTCGACGCTGGCCTTCGTCAAGCTCAGCAAGGGCCACGCCCGCTATTCCTTCTTCGACGACAATTCGGCGGGGCGCATGCTCACGAAGCGCGACCTGCCGAAGCTGCCGAAGACCCTCCAGGCCCTTCACTTCGGCTCGATCAGCCTGATCCCGGAGCCGGGCGGCGACACGCTGGAACAGCTGATGAAGCGCGAGGCGAAGGCCCGCGTCATCTGCCTCGACCCCAACATCCGCCCCGGCATGATCAAGGATCGCCGCCGCCACATGGCGCGCCTCACCCGCATGATCGCCATGGCCGACATCGTGAAGGTCTCGGACGAGGACGTGGCGTGGATGACCGGCAAGGACGATGCCGCCGCCGCCGCGCGCAAGTGGCTGAAGCTGGGGGCGAAGCTGGTGGTTGTCACCCGCGGCGCCAAGGGGGTGGAGGCCTTCACCGCCCAAGGTGCGATGACCATGGCCGCCCAAAAGGTGAAGGTGGCGGACACGGTGGGGGCAGGGGATACCTTCACCGCCGGCCTCCTCACCGCGCTCCGCGCCATGAAGCTGCTCGACAAGAAGAAGCTCGTGGCGCTCAAGGCCGAGGATCTCGCCCTGGCGCTGGGCTTCGCCGCCAAGGCCGCCGCCATCACCTGCTCGCGGCCCGGCGCCAACCCGCCCTGGGCCAGGGAAATGGTCTGATTGGAGGGAGCCGTCATCCCGGCGAAAGCCGGGACCCCGCTTTGGCTGGACTGGGCGTGCTGCCTGGCTTGTGGAGCGGTTTGGGGGTTCGTAGAACGGTTATCTTCGGACGGTCGCTAGGGGTGTAGCGGCCTGTCAGATCGTCCAAAATCAATCGTTACGAACTCGATCACAGACAGCCCCACTCCTAACGCCGTCATCCCGGCGCAGGCCGGGACCCAGCTTTCCCGGTGACGGACACCCGAAGCGGGGCCCCGGCTTTCGCCGGGGTGACGGCGCCAGAGAATAGTGACGGTGTCAGGGGAGTGACGGCAGCAGGGCCGCCGCGCTTGACATTCCCCTGATCCCCGCCGAGGTGATCGCCCTCATGGATTTCCCCGTCGACCAGATCATCCTGCAGCTCTCCGCCGCGCTCGACAGCGGCCCCGCCGCCCTCCTCGTCGCCGAGCCCGGTGCGGGCAAGACCACGCGCGTGCCGCTGAAGCTGCTCGATGCGCCGTGGCTGAAGAACCAGAAGATCGTCATGCTCGAGCCCCGCCGCCTTGCCGCGCGCAATGCCGCGCATCGCATGGCGGAGACGCTGGGCGAGGATGTGGGCGAGACGGTGGGCTACACCGTCCGCCTCGAGCGCCGCATCTCGGCCAGGACCCGCATCGAGGTCGTCACCGAAGGCATCCTCACCCGCAGGCTTCAGCAGGACCCCGAGCTGGCGGGAACCGGCCTCGTCATCTTCGACGAATTCCACGAGCGCTCGCTCGATGCCGACTTAGGCCTCGCCCTGACGCTCGACATCCAGCGCGGCCTGCGCGACGACCTGAAGATCCTCGTCATGTCGGCCACCCTCGATGCCGCGCGCGTTGCCGCTCACCTGGGCGATGCCCCGGCCATCGATGCGCCGGGCCGCGTCTTTCCGGTCGAGACGCGCTATCTCGACAAGGCGCAGCGCCAGACCATCTCGGCGGATGCCCTGCGCGCCGTGCACCGCGCGCTGGACGAGACGGACAAGTCCATCCTCGTCTTCCTCCCCGGCGAGGCGGAGATCCGCCGTACCGAGGACGCGCTCAATGCGTCCGGCCTGCCGCGCAACACGGTCGTCCGCCCGCTCTATGGCGCCATGAGCTTCGCCGAGCAGGACGCCGCGATCAGGCCGTCGCCGGCAGGCGAGCGCAAGGTGGTGCTCGCCACCACCATCGCCGAGACCAGCCTCACCATCGATGGCATCGGGGCCGTCATCGACACCGGCTTCAAGCGGGTGCCGCGCTTCGACCCCGCCTCCGGCATGACGGCGCTCGAAACGGTGCGCGTGTCGCTGGCCAGTGCCGACCAGCGCCGCGGCCGTGCGGGGCGCCTTGGCCCCGGCATTGGCTACCGCCTGTGGCCCGAGGCCGAGACCCGCGCACTCAAACCCCATGACGAACCGGAAATCTTCGTCGCCGACCTCGCGCCCCTGGTGCTGGAACTCGCCGCCTGGGGCGTCACCGAGCCGAAGGCACTCCCCTGGCTCGACCCGCCGCCCGCCGCACCCTTCGCCCAGGCGCAGGACCTGTTGCGCCGCCTCGAGGCGCTCGACGCCGACAACAAGATCACGCCCATGGGCAGGCAGATGGTGCGCCTGCCGCTGCATCCGCGGCTCGCCCACATGGTGGTGAAGGGCAAGAGCGCGCTCGCCGCCGATCTCGCCGCCATGCTGTCGGAGCGCGACGGGTTGCCGCGCGATGCGGGCACCGACATCACGTCGCGCCTTTCGCACCTCCGCGGCGGCGCGAAGGACCGCATCCGCCAGTCCGCGAAGCAAATCCGGCAGATCGCCGGCATCAAGGACGAGGAGAGCGACGTCAGTGCCGGCGTGCTGATCGCCTATGCCTTCCCCGATCGCATCGCCCAGCGCCGCGGCGGCGACAGGCGCTATCGCCTGTCGGGCGGCGGCGGGGCGGTGCTGCCGGAGCATGATGCGCTGGTGACTCAGGATTTCCTCGCCGTGGCGACCACCGACGGCGCCTCGGGCGACCAGAAGATCTTCCTCGCAGCGCCCCTGTCGCAGAAGGAGATCGAAGAGCACTTCAAGGACCAGATCGAAGCGCGCGACGGCGTGTTCTGGGACAGCCGCGCCAAGGCGGTGAGTGCGTCGAAGTCCCGCCGCCTCGGCGCGCTGGTGCTGGAGGAGAAGCCCTCGACCACTGCCGACCCGACGCTCATCGCGGACGCGATGACCGAGGGCGTGCGCGACATGGGGCTGGCGTCCCTGCCGTGGACCGATGGCGCGAAAATCCTCCGCGCCCGCGCGATGTTCCTCCGCCGCCTCTATCCGGAGGAGGGCTGGCCCGACCTTTCCGACGAGGCGCTGCTGGCGAGCCTCGCCGACTGGCTCACGCCCTATCTCGCCGGCATCAGCCGCAAGGCGCATTTGGACCGCCTCGACATGCACCAGATCATCCAGTCGCTGATCCCGCATGAGCTCGCCCGCAGGATGGACCGCCTTGCGCCGGTGAGGATCGAGGTGCCGTCGGGGGCCGACGTCCGCATCGACTACGAGACGGAGGGCGACCCCGTGCTGCGGGTACGGCTTCAGGAAATGTTCGGCCTCGCCCGGACGCCGGCCATCGCGGAAGGCCGCAGCCCCTTGCGCATCGAGCTCCTCTCGCCCGCCGGCCGTCCTCTGGCCGTCACCCAGTCGCTCGAGACCTTCTGGACCAACGGCTATCCCTCCGTCCGCTCCGACATGCGCGGGAGATACCCCAAGCACGCCTGGCCCGAAGACCCGCTCAATGCGCAGCCGGTGAAGCCGCGAAGGCTGCGGTAACCGCGAGTCCTTCTCCCGTTGGCAAAGCCAATGGGAGAAGGTGCCCGAAGGGCGGATGAGGGCCTCTGTCCGCGACTCCTGCCTCCATGAGCAACTCCAAGCCGAAAGAGCCCTCATCCGGCCTGTCGGCCACCTTCTCCCATCCTGCGGACGGGAGAAGG
>CAMFKI010000034.1 GCA_945957365.1 uncultured Alphaproteobacteria bacterium
GCCGCCGACGCCGCCCGTGCCGCCGACGCCGCCCGTGCTGCCACGGCCGCCGGTGCCGCCGACGCCGCCCGTGCCGCCCGTGCCGCCGATGCCGCCCGAACCGCCGGTGCCGCCGATGATCGTTCCGTAATTCGTGATGGTGGCGTTGTCGGCGCTGATCGCCGCGGCGCCGTCAGCGCCGTTGGTGCCCGCCGAACCCGCGGTGCCCGCCTGACCCGTGGCGCCAACGCCGCCGGCCCCGCCGATGCCGCCCGAGACGCCGAACCCGCCCATGCCGCCGAAGCCGCCGTTAGAGCCGGTGGCGCCCATCGAACCGGTTGCGCCGGTCTCGCCCGTGCCACCGCTGGAACCGATTGCACCCGTGCCGCCGGTACCACCGACCGCACCGGTTGCGCCGGTCTCGCCCACGGCGCCCGTCTGGCCATTTTCGCCCGTGGCGCCGGTCGAACCGGCAGCGCCGGTCGCACCCGTGTCGCCGATGGCACCCGTGCTGCCGGTGCCGCCGATGCCGCCATTGCCGCCGGTCAGGCCGACGCCGCCGGTCGTGCCGGTACCACCCTGGCCACCCTGGCCGCCAGCCGCGCCCGTCGCACCGGTCGCGCCGGTCGCACCCGTGGCGCCCGTGCCGCCGACCGCGCCGAGGCCGCCCGCGGAACCCGTGCTGCCGATGCCGCCGGTGCCGCCCGGCGTGCCGTCCGTGCCGTCCGTGCCATCCGTCCCGTCAATTCCGTCGAAGCCCTGGGTGCCGCTGCCGCCGTCGGTGCCGTCCTGGCCCCCGAAGCCCTTCTTGCCCGCGCCACCGGTCCGCCCGGCTGACGCGCCCGTGTTGCCGGCTGCACCCGTGGCGCCCGTGGTGCCATCGCTGCCGTCGGTTCCGACATCACCCGTCGCGCCGGCAGCACCGGTGCCGCCGCCAAAGCCGTTGGCGCCCGTCGAGCCCACGGAACCGAATGAACCGCCCGTGCCGGCCGTGCCCGTGGTGCCCACCGCGCCCGCACCGCCCGACGCACCCGCGCCGCCCGACGCACCCGCGCCAGCCGAACCCGTGGCCGCCGCGCCGGTGATGCCGGCCGTGCCGGCCGAACCCGTGAAGCCTGCCGCGCCGGCATTGCCGACCCCGCCCGCGTCGCCGGCGTTGCCCGAGGCGCCGGTCGCACCCGTGGCGCCCGTTGAACCGTTGGCGCCGACGGCACCCGTACCGCCTGCTGCACCCGCCGCACCCGTACCGCCCGCGGCACCCGTGCTGTTGGCGTCTGCACCCGTGTTACCCGTGGCACCCGCCGCACCCGACGTGCCGGTGGCGCCCGCAGCGCCCGTTGCACCCGTGACGCCCGCCGCGCCGGCCGCGCCGGTCGCGCCCGCAGCACCCGTGCCGCCCGTTGCGCCAACCGTGTTGCTGTCCGTTCCTGCCGCACCCGCGGCACCCGCCGTGCCCGCCGTGCCGTTGGTGCCCGATGCGCCGGTCGAACCGCGGATCACCGAGCCTGAGTCGACGACGATGTTGTTGGCCTTGGTGCCGTCGCTGGTGCCCTTGACGGTGATGCCGTAATCCGAGGCATTCTCCGTCGTCAGCAGCACGCCGTTGACGTAGATGTCGGCATGCGCCGCGCCGCCATACATGAGAAGCCCTGCGCCGAGGGCAGCGACCGAAACCGTAGACTTGTATCCGTGGCGCATCTTGCTCATGTGACTTGATTCCTATGCTGCGGGCATTTTTAGGGCAGAATTGCGGATTTCATAGCACGCCCAGCCAAAAATGCATTCGATTTCACCACCCCGTACAAAAAAAAGCTTCCCCTGTGGTAAATTTGCTTACATAGCAATATCAACGGCCTAGGAGCGCACGCGCAAGTGGAAGCCTAAATAATGGGTAAAAAACGCTATGTTCGCCGCAAGGCACAAAGGTGACGACTCGATGACCGGCACGACCCCCACAATTTGCCTCTGCATGATCGTCAAGAACGAGGCGGGGGTGATCCGCCGCTGCCTCGACAGCGTGCGCCCGCTGATCAGCCACTGGGTCATCGTCGACACCGGCTCGAGCGACGGCACGCAGGACATCATCCGCGCCCATCTTCATGATGTTCCGGGTGAATTGCATGAGCGGCCATGGCAGGACTTCGCCCATAACCGCTCCGAGGCGCTGGCCCTGGCACGCGACAAGGCGCAGTTTTCCCTGGTCATCGATGCCGACGATGCGCTGGAGCTTCCCCCGGGTTTCCAGCTGCCTGAACTCGAGGCCGATTCGTACCTGGTCGAGATTCGCGACCCGCCGGTGCTCTATTGGCGCAAGCAGTTGGTCAACAACCGCCTCCACTGGTTCTACCGCGGCGTCCTGCATGAATTCATGACCAGCACTGAGCCGCATTCGACCGGCATCCTGCCGATCGGCATGCGCCGCAACCACGACGGCGCGCGCCGCAAGGACCCGTCGTGGTTCGAAAAGGACGTGGCGCTGCTGGCGCGCACGCTGGAAACGGAAACCGACCCCTACCTCAGGTCGCGCTACACCTTCTACCTGGCGCAAAGCTACCGCGACAGCCGCAAGCCCGCCCAGGCGCTGACGCATTACCAGGCGCGTTCCAAGCTCGGCGGCTGGCAGGAGGAGGTCTTCGTCAGCCTCTACCAGTCGGCCCGGCTGATGGAGGAACTGGGCTACCCCCAGCCGGAGGTGCTGGCCGCCTATCAGGCTGCAATCGAATCCCACCCGGCCCGGATCGAGGCGCGCCACGGGGCCGCGCGCTACTGCCGGCTCAAGGGCCTCAATGCCCAGGGTTATGACTTCGCCAAGGGCGGGCTTGGCCGGCCGCTTCCCGAAGATGCGCTGTTCGCCGAGACCTGGATCTATGACTACGGCCTGGCCGACGAATATGCGGTCAATGCCTATTGGGTGGGTCGCCACGAGGAGGCCCTCGGCGAATGCCTGCGGCTGCTCGCCAACGGCAAGCTGCCGGCGGCCGATCAGGCGCGGGTGAGCGCCAATGCCAAGGCCTCATGGGAGGTGCTCGCCAAGTCGCTGACTCCCGCCCGCCTCGGCAGCGCCGCCGCGACCGACTTCGTCGACCAGCACGCCCTCACCCCGGCGCGCCGGTTGCGCACGAGGCTGGCCGCGCCGCCCCGGGTGCTGGTCGCCATCCTCGCCAAGCAGAAGGAGGCGGTGCTGCCGCTCTACCTGCAATGCATCGAGGACCTCGACTATCCGAAGTCGGAGATCGTCCTCTACATCCGCACCAACAACAACACCGACAACACCGAGGCGGTGCTGCGCGACTGGGTGGCGAAGGTCGGGCATCTCTACGCCGGGGTCGATTTCGATGCCGCCGATGTCGCCGTGCCGGTGCAGAACTTCGGCGTCCACGAATGGAACGCCGCCCGCTTCGCCGTGCTGGGCGAGATCCGCAACGCCAGCCTGCGCCGCACCGCGGAACGTGGCTGCGCCTTCTACTTCGTCAGCGACGTCGACAATTTCGTGCGGCCCGAGACCCTGCGCGAACTCGTGGCCCTCGATCTGCCCATCGCCTCGCCCTTCCTGCGCAGCCTGGCACGCGAGCGGTTCTATTCCAACTACCACGCGGAGGTCGATCAGAACGGCTATTACGAGGAGGTCGACCAGTATCACTGGATCCTCAAACGCCATATGCGTGGCGTGATCGAGGTGCCGGTCGTGCACTGCACCTACCTGGTGCGCGCCGACGTCGTCCCCGAACTGACCTATACCGATGGCACGACGCGCCACGAATACGTGATCTTCTCCGACTCGGCGCGCCGCGCCGCGATCCCGCAATACATCGATAACCGGCAGGTCTATGGCTACATCTCGTTTGCGGACGGCAATCCCGGCCACGTGCCGGATGGCGGCGAGCTGGCGCGCCGGCTCCTCGGCGTGGTTCATGGCACGCGCTGATCACCGAACGGCGTCGAGCCTCCGCCCGCGGGCGATGTAGGAGCGCACCATCGCCACGATGTCGACGTCGAGGGCGGCAAGCCCCTGGCGCAGGCGCTCGGCGAAGCGCGCCTCGTCCTCGAGCACGTTGCGGTTGGCGGGCGGCGGCAGCCGCACCGTGCCAGGGTGCCCAAGGGCCGACAGCAGGGCACCTGCGCCATGCGGCGTGTTCAGCTGCTCGAGGCTGCAGCGGATCATCTTCACCTGCGGCCCGAACAGGCTTTCATAATAGATGAGCCGCGCCTGCATCTCGTGGGCGTACCACACCGCCTGGCCCAGATCGTCGAGGAACATGAAGGGAGCGGTGTCGACGATGATGTTGCGGTAGGCATAATGCAGGTACCATTGCCAGACGATGGTGGCATTGGTGAAGTCGCGCCGCACGAGGTAGCTCAGGCATTGTGCGAAGAGATCGCGCGTGAGCAGGACGAGGCAGGTCTCGCCGCCCAGGCCCAGCGCCACCAGGTTCTCGACGAGGCCGCACTTGCCCAGCGTGTGGTTGGTCTCGGCATAGGCGCGCTGATGCTTCAGCCCGGCGAATTTTCCGGCATGGAAATCCTGGATGAGGCTGGTGTTGCCGCGGTCGTTGAAGCTCCGCATCAGCCGGATATCGGGCATCCGCGTGCCGAAGTCGTCGATCTCGAGCGGTTCGTGGATCGCCGGAATGCCGAGGTTCTCCGCCAAGAGCCGCCGCAGCCATTCGGTGCCGGTGCGCCCGGCGGTGAGGGTGAAGACGAAACGGTATTTCAAGCCCAGGCCCCCTGCCCACATCGCCGCGCTGCGCCCTTCCATATATCAGGTGCGGGACCGCCGGAAAACGACGCCGGCGCGCCGCGAACAATATTCAACTCGACGAATTTATGGCGGGCGGCTAGCCTCCGCCGTCCACACCAGAGCATGGCAGAACGGCAAGTTGCACAACCGGATGAACGACGAATGACCGCGCGCTCCAGGGCCCTGCTGATCCTTCCGCATTATTTTCACGGCGAAGACAACGCCATCTATGGCTCGACCTCAGCGGCCCAGCGGGGGCAGCGCCGGGCGGCGCTGGAACGGTCGCTGCAGGCCTGGCGCAGCCATTTCGGCCCCTGCCGCGAACTCGACTGGCACCGCGGCGCCTTCGACGTCAGCGACGGCGAGCTCGAAAGCCTCGACATCGTCATCCTGGTCTACCAGGACCGCCACCTTCTCGACGATGCGCTTCTGGCGCGCAGCCGGGCGACGCATCAGACCGTGGCCATCGACAATCCCCGCATGTTGCCCTTCGGCGCGCATGCGCTGATCCGGCGCCACCTCGGCGAATATGACTGGTTCGTCTATGCCGAGGACGATCTCGCGCCGACCGACCCCGCGATGTTCCGCAAGCAGCTGCTGTTCCAGCGCCACTTCGGCTGGCAGCGCCTGCTGCAGCCCAACCGTTTCGAAACCAACTATGTCAACTACGGCCCCAAGACCTACGTCGACGGCGACATACCGCCCGACAAGGTGGCGCGCATCTGGCAATACGTCGCCGAAGACAGCCCCAGCCTCACGCTCGACACCGCGCTGGGTGCGCTGCGCTTCGAGCGCGCCCGCAACCCGCATTCCGGCTGCTTCATGCTGACAAGCCAGCAGGCGGCGCACTGGGTGGCCCAGCCGCATTTTCTCGATCTCGACTGTTCCTTCGTCACGCCGCTGGAGAGCGCGGCGAACCTCGGCCTGCTCAAGACCTTCTCGCTCTACAAGCCCGTCGGCGATGCGCGCTGGTTCCTCGAGATCGAGCATCTCGACCACAAGTTCTCGAACTTCGCCTGGCCGGAACACCGACGCCAGCCTTCGACCGCGCCGCCTGCCGCCGCAACGGTGGACGCCCGCTGACCAGACCGCCATAGCCCTTCAACAGCAGGATTGCCGCCGCGATGCCGCCTCTCAAGTGCCTTGCCGTCACCCCTTACTACAAGGAAGAGCGCCCCTTGCTGGAGCGCTGCCTCGCCAGCGTCCGGGCCCAGACCATGGCCTGCGAGCATCTGGTGATCGCCGATGGCCATCCCGCCGGCTGGCTCGACGAGGCCGGGGTGCGCCATCTCAAGCTCGACCGCGCCCACGGCGACTACGGCAACACGCCGCGCGGCATCGGCGCGATGCTGGGCCTCACCGAGGGCTATGACGCGCTGTTCTTCCTCGATGCCGACAACTGGCTCGAGCCCAACCACGTCGCGGAATGCATCCTCGCCGCCCAGCGCGGCTATGGCGACCCGAAGCTGTGCGACTACGTGATCGCCAAACGGGTGTTCCGGCGCCCCGACGAATCCATCACCCCGATGAGCGAGGAGCCGGGTCACGTCGACACCAACTGCTTCTTCTTCCTGCGCGGCTCGTTCCACCTCCTGCCGCTGTGGATCACCATGCCGCGCGAAGTCTCGATCGTCGGCGACCGGGTGTTCATGAGCCTGCTCGGCTCGGTGAAGCTCAATGCCGCCGAGACACGCTTCGCGACCGTCAACTATCTCTGCACCTGGCCGATGATGTATCGCGCCATCGGCGAGCCCGTTCCCGAGGGCCTCGACCAGAACAAGATGCTCGACCTGCAGCCGATGATCAAAGCCATGGCCGCCTGGCCGGAGCGCGAGCAGGTCATCAACCGCCGGCTGCTCGGCGGCATGCAGATCAAGTTCTGATCGGCTACCAGTCGAGCAGCCGGCACGTCGTGTAATGGGGCGCGATCGAGGCGCGGTAGACATCGCCCGACTTGAAGTAGTTGCCGGGGTAGAGATCGCAGTCGATGCCCATCAGGCAGCTGGCGATGGCCACGTGCATCCGGTCGGTCCGTATCCGGGCGCAGCGCGACAGCATGCGGAAGAACGGCAGCGGATTGCGCATGTCGTCGCCCATCAGGCTGATGTCCAGGTTGTCGTCCGGCAGCACGGCCTTGGGGTTGCGCTCCCAGTCCTCGCGGAAGAAATTTCCGAGCGCCAGGCGCTCGGCCGGTGCCGGCGCGTCGAAGTCGAGAAAGAACGCCATGTCGTGGCAGAACTGGCTTTGCGGCAGCGTGGCCGCGCTCTGCTGCTGGTCGCGGCGGAAATAGGTGACCTGGCCCGGGTGCAGGTCGAGCGGCGGCAGCTCGTAGCTGGTGGGCAGCACGATCACGTGGTCGAACAGGCCGCCGCACTGCGCGAGGAAATCACGCGAGGTGGCATAATTGCGGCACCACGCCCCGCCGCCGCCGGCGAGCAGCACCGCGCCGGGAAGCCTGAGCCCGGTGGGCGCCAGCGCCGCCTGCAGGTTGAAGAAGACCTGGCGGTGAAGCTGCTGGTGCGCAATGCCATGGTGATGCAGGAACTGCAGCGTGCCGAAGTGGATCAGCGCATCGCCCCAGTTGCCGACATTGGGCGCATAGAACAGCCGCCGCCCGAAGCCATAGGCCCGGATGACGCCGGCCAGTTCGGCATATTCGCCCGAGCCGCGAAGCGTGCGCAATGCCATGTCCGAATCCCGTCCCCATCACTGCCCCGGCGCAACCTAGCCCCGGCGCGGGGCGCGGGCCAATGGCTTTCGTGCCAGGCCCTACACCGATGGCGTTTCCGCCACATCGGCCCGGAAGGCCGAGAGGGCGGTGAACCCGTCGCGCAGCATGGCGGCCACATTCCGGCCGGGGGCAACACGTCGGGGCTGCCAATCCGCCGCGATTTGCGCTCATATCGAAGGATCGGATCGCAACCCGGAGACCCCGCTCATGAAGCCCGCAGACCAGATCGCAACAGTCGCCATCATCGGCAATGGACTCATGGGGCAGGGAATTTCCCAGGTGTTCGCGCGGGCAGGCAAGCGCGTGACACTGATCGGGCGGTCGGACACAAGCCTGCAGAAGGCGCTCGCGGCGATCAACGGCAACGTCGCAGCCTTCGTGCAGCGGGGCCTGACGACTGCCGACGCCGCCGCCGCCGCCATCGCGCGGATCGCCACCAGCACCGACCTCGCCGATGCGGCGGGTGCCGATCACGTGATCGAGGCCGTGCCCGCGGTGCGCGAAACCCAGATCGAGATCTTCGGGAAGCTCGACCGGATCTGCGCGCCCGATATCGTGCTTGGCTCCACCAGCGGCCAGCCGATCAGCCTGATGACCGGCGCAATGCGACATCCCGAGCGCGCCGTGGCGATGCATTTCATCTATCCCGCGCAGCTCATCCCCATCGTCGAGATCTGTGGCGGGCCGCAGACCGCACCGCACGTCGTGCAACGGGCCTGCGACGCGATGACGGCCGTCGGCCAGACCCCGGCGGTGATGAACAAGGAGGTCGACGGCTTCATCATCAACCGCCTGCAGTTCGCCCTGCTGCGCGAGGCCTGGTCGATGTGGGCCAACGGCATCGCCTCGGCGGAAGCCATCGACAGCTCCTTCAAGCTGTCGCTGGGCCGGCGCTACGCCGTCACCGGCCCCATCGAGAGCGCCGAGCTGGGCGGCCTCGACATCATGCACAAGTTCGCGGAATTCCTGCTGCCCGACCTCGACACCTCGGCCGCTCCGCCAACCGCCATCGCCGAGCTGGTGAAGCAGGGCCATTTCGGCCTGAAATCGGGCAAGGGCGTCTATGACTGGGGAAAGCGCGACGGCAAGGCCCTCCTCGCGGCGCGCGCCGACAGGCTGTTCCAGCACCGGAAGGACGATGTCGCGACGAAGTGAGGCTGGCGGAAGAGGAGGACTGTCCGTGGGGCCTGCCTTGAATGACACAAGCCCTTGTTGAACCGACCAAATGACGTTCAAATCTGTTGGGCCGGTGCGATTGGCAGGATCAAGATTTGTGAGATCTTCGGCCGTGCGCACAGTGATCTTTCAATGATCATCGGCTGCAAGGGCGGGGGTGGGAAACCCCGGCCACGGCCAGTGCGAGCAGCGACCGGCTGCCTGCAAGGAAGGACCTTCGATCAGTCGAACATGCCATGAGTTTCTCCAGTTTTCCGATCAAGCTGGACCAGGAGAATCTTGGCGTTCCTTGCCCACGTCAATTTTCGATTCCCAATGTGTGTCGTGAGAGATGTTCAGCAATTCAATTGGTGATTGGGTGGGCGCGACATAAGTCCGTTGCGCCTTCTCTCTCTGTCCACTGTTGGTCAATTGCCGGCACAGGTGAAGGGACAGCACTGAAGCTCCGAACTTGAGGCTGATCAGTTCAATTCAACATTGGGGTAAGTGCTCGATGCCGGGCTGCGGGCGTGCGTCCAGAGAAGAATTTCGATCGCTGCAAGTGATCCGTGGGGCCGGCTGTCGAAGCATGAAGAGCGGATCCCTTCGCCCACCTCGCAACGATCAGACAAGGCTGGATTTTGGAGGCAGGGCAAATCCGGCTCTGCCCCTCATGCTCGTTGCGGCGTACCCCTGCGGGTAATGGGGCGGCGCTGAAGCAGGAACACCTGGTTGTTCTGGATCGCCCATTCGAGGTCATGAGGCTCCTGCCCGAAAGTCTCGTCGCAGAGGCCGGCAAGCTGGTGAAGGGCCCGCAATTCCGGGTAGCCGAGGCAGATCCGCCGCGCCAACGGCAGTGGCACCGGTTCGTGGTAAGTGCCACCATCAGGTGACTTCCGCACCGCGATTTCCTTGAAGCCGGCCTGACGCTCCAGCACGGCGCCAGCCCGCGTCATGCGGATGCGGTCGGGGATCACCATGCCCTGAACCACACTCTCGCCAAGACCCCAGGCGGCCTCGATGACGATCTCGTCAAGATCCGTAACCGGATTGCAGGTAAACAGAACGCCGGCCACGTCGGCGTGCACCAGGCGCTGCACCACCACGCCGACCTGCGGCTCATGGCTTGTGCCCATCCGCTGACGGTAGGCCAGTGCATTTTCGGTACGGCCCGACTTCCAGATCTCGATCGCCGCGTGGAGCGCCATTTCGGGCCCATGGACATTGAGCTTGGTGGCATGCTGTCCGGCGAAGCTCGCCTCGGCCGAGTCCTCTCCGACAGCGGAGGAGCGCACGGCGACGGGACCCTCGAGCTTGCTCGCCGCGCAGAAAAATTCGTCGCGTGCCACGGTGCTGCCGGCAGCCAGCGCATCGACCGTTTCAGCGGCGACGGCGATACCGTCCGGCACCGGCAGCCCCGCGCGCAGGGCTGCACCCAGTTGCACGGCCTTGCCGCCGAAAACATTGGTTTCGAAAGCCTGGTGAAGGGGGATCGCGGTCATGCTCAGGCCAGGCCGATCTCTCCCGTCGTGCCATTGACGGTGACACGCGAGCCATCCTTGATCAGCGATGTCGCCACCCTGCATCCCACGACGCCAGGGATGCCGTATTCACGGCTCACGATCGCGGCGTGCGACAGCAGCCCGCCCGTGTCGGTGACCAGCGCGCCGATCAGCGGCAGCACGATGTTGAAGGCCTCCGTGGTGGTTGCCGTCACCAGCACGTCGCCCTGCTGCAGGCGGCCGAACTCGGCGGGACCGCTGATGACCCGCGCGATGCCCGTGTGCAGGCCGGGACTGGCGCTGGTACCGCGCACCGTCGTGGCGTCGCTCGTGGCCTGCGACGGCTCGAACAGCGAGCCCACTGCGGTCCCCATGGCGCGCATCAACCTGGCGACGGCAGGCGGCAGACCGTCGAGCGGTGGGGGACCGTGTGGCGGCTCGCCGAGGAACGGCGGTGCATCCGCGGCCTGCAGTGACGCACGGTCGTCGGCACGCTCCGCCACTTCGTCGGCGTTCGGGTCCGGCGCGCCCGAGCGCAGGGCGCGCACCTCCTCGGGAGAACAGTTCACGATATGGACCGCCTCATGCAGGCGGCCCTGTTTCACCAGCCGCCTGCCCAACTCGAGAAGCGCGCGGCGCGTGATGCCGGCAGCCCAGACGTCGCTGTAGAGGCCACGCTCGTCGCGCATGCGCGACATGTGGCGAGCTTCCTCGAGGACCTCGTCAAAGGCGGCGCGGTGTTCGGGTGGCACAAGCTCCCGCAGCTTGTCCACCTCTGCCTGGGCCGCATGCGAGGAGTCCGGAGCGCCTCTCTTGACGGCCATGCGCAGTCCGTTCACCAGCACCTCCGGCACTTCGATCGCCGTGGCATCGCCGAGGTCGAGGCTGTCGAGCAGGCGGTAGGATACGATATCAAGATACCCTGCCGCAGCGGTCCCGACCGCGCCCGGTTCGCTGCGCAGCCGGCTCAGAATATCCCCGGGCTCTGCGTTCGAGTCCAGAATTGCGCCGGCCTGCGGATTGGCGCGGATCGCCTCTACCAGCCGGTCGAGTTCGCCCAGATGGCCCGCAGAAACGCGCGAAAAACCGCGCAGGACCGGCATGAATGCACTTGGCGGCAAACCCGTCCACTCGGAGACCGATGCGATGAAGTCGCCGACCGGCAGCATGGCGGCCGCGTTGAACTGGTGGTGCTGCTTCATCATGCGCGTCAGATGCTCGGTGCAGCGTTCGATATGGCGGCCGAGTTCCTCGTCGGATAGAGTCTCGGGATCTATGGCCTGCAGGGCCATGTGCTGCCTGATCGACTCCGGCTTCACCTCGCGGTCCCAGCGCTCCAGGTCGGCACGCCACAGCTTGGAACCCAAGGCCTGCTCGGCCTTGCCGAAGCGTTCCGGCACCGATTCCGGATTGGGCGGAATGACCTGGAAATATCCCAGACCCCTGACCATGCTGTACTGCAATCCGTCCAGCAACAGGCCGTAACGATTGCAGCATTCGTTGAAGCCGGCGAACATCGCGGCGGGAAACAGGGTCCCGTGGTAGCGGCTGAAGGGCCGGGGCATGTGCACCCCGTCCAGCAGCCAGGAGCCGGGGCCCGGGGGATCAAAGCTGAGGTGAACACTGCCCTGCACGTGTGCCATGACGCCGTTCCCGATTTACAACCAGGAGATTTGTGACAGTTTGATGAAGGCCTGACAAGGGCCAGAAGAGGCTGCGCGGAACTAAATGTCAGCCCCGGGCCGGCACACGTCGCGGCAATGCCATTGCGGCGGCCAGGGACAGCAGGGCCGACAGGGTGTAAAGCGCCACCATGGTGAGATGGCGTCCCTCGGTGACGCTCTGGTCACCGCCCAGCACCGCCGCCTGCACCGCGATGGTTGCCATGCCGCCGAGATAGCGCATTGTCGAACTGAGCCCTGCGGCCGTGCCCGCGCGATTGGGCGGCACCGCCGCCATGGCAGAAGACTGGGCGGGGGCCGAAGACAGGCCCATGCCGAGGCCGAAGAGCACCAGCCAGGGCATGGCGTCGGACGGAACTGTGAAGGATGCAAGTCGGCACAGGGCAAGGCAGGCGACCGTCAGCACGGCGGCGCCGATCAGTCCGGCCAGCCTCGCACCCAGCCGGTCGGTGGCACGTCCGCCGATGGGTGAGGCAACGACCATGCCGATCATCATGGTGAACAGGCTGAGCCCGACGGCGCGGGGCGGGGTACCGCGGAAATGCTCGAAAAAGGCCGGAAGCTGGAAGAGCAGGCCGTACATCGCGAAGTTCTGCAGGGCCATGATGGTGGTGGCCCCCAGCATGACGGGATTGCGCAGCAGCCTGACATCGAGCACGGGCTGATCGGCCCGCCACTGGCGAAGGAAGAAACCGAAACCGGCAAACACGCCCGTCACCAGACCGCCCAGTCTTTCCATGCCCTCCAGCTTGGCTGACGCGGTGATCAGCACGAGGGCCACGAGCAACATGGCAAGGCCCGCGAAATCCAGCGACCCCAGGCCATCGCCGCGGTCCTTGGCGCTGTCGGCATCGACGGCCGGCGGCGGATCCATGCGCAGCAGAACCGCTGCGACGGCAAGGAAGGGCAGGCTGACGAGGAAGGTGGCACGCCAGCCAAACCATTCGACCACCTCGCCGCCCACCACGGGGCCGAGCGCGGCCGACAGCGCCATCACCGAACCGAAGATGCCGAAGATCCTTCCGCGATGCTCTGGCTTCACCAGGACCCGCAGCAGCGCCATGGTGGAAGGAACGACCAGAGCCCCGCCGATCGCCATGATGGCGCGCGCCGCGGCGAGCATCCACACGCTGGGGCTGACGAGGCCGACGAGCGAGCCTGCCGCGAACAGGCCGATACCCGTCCACAGCGTGCGTTCATGGCCGAATGCATCGCTCAGGCGTCCGCCCGGTCCCTGGAACAGGATGGTAATGACGAGGTAGCTGGAAACCAGGAGGGTGGTTGCATGCACCGTGTCGCTGCCCAGGCCGCTGGCAATGGCGGGAAGCGCTACCGCGACGAGTGTCGAGCCCAGTGGCGCCTGGGCACTGGCCAGCAGCAATGCCGCCAACAATAGCCGGTTCATGTTCGCGCCATCCCCACCCGCAGCAACCCGCACAGTCGAGTAAGGGTAAAGATGGTTGGTAGTTTGTGCAATCGGCGGAAAGACTGCATGAGGATCGTTCGTTCGCAAAATCACCGGGGACGATTTGATGCTTTGCGGTGGGCCAGCTGACCGCGACTTCGCGGCGCGGAACGACATGCGGTTCGAACGGTGAAGTTGAGATTCTCGTCTTGGCGCTTGCCGCTCTGCAGCCATGGCTTGACGCTTGGCTGGCGTGCCAGTTTCCAAAGGGAAGTCAGCCAAATGGGGCACGCAGCTTGCTGGTTCAGCCTGGTTCGGAGCGAGCGGGCAAGATGAGGGCCGCGGCAGACAGCAGCGCCACCGCCGCCCACATCAGCAGCGGCGAGTACCAGCTGATGCCCAGCGGATGAGTCCGCCCACAAAGGGAGGTGGCGAGGTCGCAGACGATCGAGCCGTTCACCGCGCAGGTCAGCGCCTCGCCCGCCGACAGGTAGCCATTGCCGATGACGCGAAGGAACACCACCGACCACCAGGCGATGGCCAACAGAAGCATCCCGCTACCGAGACCGGCCAGCCACAGCGTCGATTGACGTGCCAGTGTGGGGGCATTCATGCCGCCACCTCCCCAGCCGGCGCGTGGCCTAGCGCGGTGAGGATCTCGATCCGCAGGGAGACGATGGCGGGGTCGTCGCGGCGACGCGGCAATGGCCGCTGCACATCGAAAATGCGCAGCACGCGGGCCGGACGGTCGCTCAGCACAACGACGCGTCCCGACAGGAGGAGCGCCTCCTCGACGTCGTGGGTCACCAGCACGCCGGTGAAGCCCGTGCGCTTCCAGATCGCGAGCAACTCCTCTTGAAGGCCCATGCGGGTCAGCGCATCGAGCTTGCCGAAGGGTTCGTCGAGAAGCAGGATCTGCGGTTCGTTGACCAGCGCGCGGGCGAGTGCCGCGCGCTGGGCCATGCCGCCGGAGAGCTGATGCGGATAGGCCTTGGCGAAACCGCCGAGGCGGACGAGCTCGAGCGCATCGTCAATCAACGACTCGCGCCCCTTGAGTTCGTGCCGGGCAGCGAGCCCCGTGGCAACATTGTTCCACACGGTGGCCCAGGGAAACAGCGTGGCGTCCTGGAAGGCGAGGATGCGGGATGGCCCCGGAGCGCGCACCGGCGCGCCGCCTGCGATGATGTCACCCCTGCCCGGCAGCTCGAGGCCGGCAATGAAACGGAGCAAGGTGGACTTTCCGCAGCCCGACGGACCGAGCAGCGAGATGAAGCTTCCCGCCGGGATATCGAGCGAGATGTCGTCGAGAACGGGCAGCGGACCTCCCTGCAGCGCGAAGCTGTGGGAGACATTGCGGATGGACAGATCCATGCTCATGCAATGAAGCCCGTCTGCCAGCCGAGCAGCCTCCCCCGGATGATGAAGAGAAGCTTCACGAGCCCGGCGCAGATTGCCGCCATGATGATGAGGGTCGCATAGACATTGGCGTAGCCCGAATAGGCTGTCTGGAACTGGATGTACCAGCCCAGACCATACTTGGCGCCCAGCATCTCGGCCACGACCAGAACGGCGAAGGAGTAGTAGAGACCCATGAACAGGCCGACGAAGACATGCGGCAGCGAGCCTGGCATGGCGATGTGGGTGATCTGGTACCAGTCCCCGGCACCCATGGTGCGCGCCACGTCATAATACGCGCGGTTGATCGATCCGACGCCGGAGGCGGTGAGGATCGCGACGGGAATGCCCGACGACAGCGCCACGATGAAGATCGAGGCGTGGAAGGTGGAGGGAAAGAAGAAGAAGGTGACCGGAATCCACGCCGAGGCCGGAACGGGGCCGATGAGCTTCAGGATGGGCATGCCCCAGTAGCTGAAGCGCGGCGACCAGCCCAGCGCGAGGCCCAGCGCGTAGCCCACAGCGATGCCGGAAAGGAAGCCAAGTCCCCAGAGCCGCAGCGAGTAGAGGATGCAGATGAGGAGGCGTGGCCCGTCGGAGACATAGACCTGCAGTAATCCCTGCGGGGGCGAGAAGAAGGGCTTCGGCAGCCAGCCGAGCTTTGCCGTGCTGATCTCCCACAGCAGCAGCCAAACGCCGATGGCCACGAGCCAGGGACCCGCCGCCTTCACGCGGTTCTGGAACCGCTCCGGCAGGCTGACAAGCGAGGCAGAAAGCATGAGGAGGAGCAGGGCAGAGCCGGCGCAGATCCAGGCGAAGAGTGCCGTCGATCCCCACGGCACGACGTCCGGGACGATGAGCGTGACGGCCGCTGTGGCGGCAAAGCCAAGCGAAGAAAGAAGACCGGCTGCCCACAGCGTGGGCAGCCGGTGGCCGTCACGGCCGATCTCGGGAACATCTGCGACGTCGGACATGTCAGGCAAGCAGATTGACGGTGACTCGCGTCGCGAGGTCCTTGGGATCGGTGGTGGGATCGAGCACCTTGACGAGCTTGAGGTCGGAAGCGCCGCGCTCCACTTCCTTCACCAGCGCATCGCCGATCGGGTGGTTGTGATAGACGAGGGCGCCGAGAATCTCGGTCAGGTCCTGCTCGCTCAAACCATTGGGTTTCAAAGCCTTGAAATACCAGGCTGCCACCTCGTCCGGATGCTTCGCGGTATATTCGTGGATCTCGAGATTTGCGGCGGCCACCCGCCGCAGCGCATCGCGGTTGGCCTCGAGGAAGGGACCGTTGGCGCCCAGCACGCAGCACACGGCGTTCTCGTAGATGCCCGTCTGCGTATCGGCGATGAGCTTGAGGTTCTGGTTCTTCTGGATCGACCAGGCCCAGGGATCGAGATGCGCGGCGAGATCGGCATCGCCGCGCTTGACGCTTTCGCCCACGAGATCGAAGGGCACCGTCACCCAGGTCACGCCCTGCTCTGGATCGATGCCGGCCTTGGCCAGTGTCACCTGGAAGGCGACCTTGGGCGGCGCGGCCACGTCATAGGTGGCGATGCGTTTGCCGGCCACGTCCTTCAGTTCCTTCACGCCCGACGCTTCCGAGGCGAGCAGACGCTGGCAACCGCCATGGGAGCCCACGAAGAGCTTGACGTCGAAGCCCTGTTCCAGGGGCTTCAGCCAGTCGAGCAGCAGGCCAGCACCTGCATCCGCCTTGTTGGTGGCCAGCGCCTGGATGAGCGTCTGGCCGCTGGCCCCCTGGTAGAACAGTTCGACGTCCACGCCCTGCTTGGCATAGAAGCCCTTGTCGACGCCGAAGCCCAGTGGCGAGTGGCAGGCCGCCACCTCCGTCCAGGCCAGGCGCACCTTGGGTGCGGGGCCGGCAATGGCCGGAGCGAAGAGCTTCGCCCCGGCCACGCCTGCGGTGGCCGCCGCCCCGGCACCACCGGCAATCTTGAGCAGCCTGCGCCGCGAAACGGATGATGTCTTGCTCATGGGTCTGCCTCCTTATGCTGCCTTGGCCTTGGACCCCGACACGGCGGCGGCGGCATCGAGGGCCTGCGAGATGTCGGCGATGATGTCGTCCGGGTGCTCGATGCCGACCGACAGGCGCACGTAACCGGGCGTGACACCGGCGGCGAGCTGCTCGGCGGCGGAGAGTTGCTGATGCGTGGTCGACGCCGGGTGGATCGCCAGTGAGCGCGCATCGCCGATGTTGGCGACGTGGTAGAGGAGCTTGAGATTGTCGATGAAGGTCTTGCCCGCATCGATGCCGCCCTTCAGTTCGAAGCCGACGAGCGCGCCGTGGCCGCCCTTGAGATACTTCTCTGCCCTTTCCTTCAGCTTGCCCTTCTGCAGGCCGGGGAAGATCACGTGCTCGACGCTCTTGTGACCGGCAAGGAAGTTCGCGACCTTCGCGGCATTCTCATTGTGCTGGCGCACGCGCAGCGGCAGGGTCTCGAGGCCCTGGATGAATTGCCAGGCATTGAAGGGCGAGATCGCCGCACCCAGGTCACGGAGCAGCTTCACCCGGATGCGCAGGATGTAGGCGATGGGTCCGAGGGGCTTCGCGGCTTCCGTCCAGATGGCCCCATGATAGGCCTCGTCGGGCTTGGTGAGCAGCGGGAAGCGCTCGGCATGCTGTTCCCACGGGAAGTTGCCGCCATCGATGATGAGGCCGCCGATCGAGGTGCCGTGTCCACCGATGTATTTCGTTGCCGAATGCACAACCACCGCTGCGCCGTGGTCGAAGGGCCTGACGATTAGCGGAGCCGCCGTGTTGTCGACGATCAGCGGCACGCCGAGCTCGCGGCCGATGGCGGCCACTTCGGCGATGGGGAAGACGTGAAGCTTCGGGTTGGGCAGCGTCTCGGCATAATAGGCGCGCGTTTTGCCGTCGGTGGCGCGGCGGAAGTTCTCGGGGTCGGAGGGATCGACGAAGCGCACCTCGACGCCGAACTGTTTCAGCGTCTGCGAGAACAGCGTCACCGTGCCGCCGTAGAGATCGGTGGAGGAGACGATGTTGTCACCCGCCTGGGCGAGGTTCAGCACCGCGAAGGCGCTGGCCGTCTGGCCGGATGCGACGGCGAGCGCCGCCACACCGCCCTCGAGTGCTGCGACGCGCTGCTCGAGCGCGTCCTGCGTCGGGTTCTGCACCCGGGTATAGATGTTGCCGAGTTCCTCCAGGGCGAAGAGCCGTGCGGCATGGCCGGTGTCCTGGAACTGGTAGGAGGTGGTCTGGTAGAGCGGCACCGCCACCGCGCCGGTGACGGGGTCGGAACGGTAGGTGCCGCCGTGGAGCGCGAGGGTTTCAGGATGCTTGGCCGTCATGATGGTTCTCCGTTGGCAGGGGTGAGGGTTCAGTAGGCGGAAGCGATGACGCGGGCGCGGTCCTCGTCGGACAGCAAGTCGGCATGGTGGGCGCGGGCGACATCGGGGTGCGAGCGCAGCCGGCTCTTGAGGTAATTGCGCGCCACTTCGCGGAAGAGCGGGTTTTGCGGGTCCTGCGTGACACCGCGGACCCGTGCTGCGAGTTCCGCTGGCAGGTCGAGCACCGGCACGGTGGAGTCGAGCCTCGCGCCGAGGAAGAAGGCGACCGACAGCCGGTCGCCATGGGCCGGCGGCGAGACCACGCGATGCACATTGGCGCGCAGGTAGCCACCGGACGCGAGCTCGAGGAGTTCGCCGACATTGATGACGAAGGTGCCGGGAATGGGCGGTGCCTTGATCCACCCCTCCTCGCCCTCGACCTCGAGCCCACCCACCTTGTCTTGCAGCAGCACGGTGACGAAGCCCGAGTCCTTGTGAGCACCCACACCCTGGTTGCCTTCCTCGGCGCTGCGGCCGGGATAGCGGATGATCTTGAGCAATTGGTTGGGAGCCGGCGTGTAGATCGGCGCAAACACATCCGGCTTCTGGCCCAGCGAAATGGCCAGCGCCTCGGTGATGCGGATGCCGAGTTTCGTCACCTCCTGCTGGTAGCGCAGCAGGGTAGGCTTCAGTTCGGGGAGTGCGGCCGGCCACAAATTGGGACCGATAAGGCGGGTCCAGGCCGGAGCCGAACGGTCGAAGGGCCGCGGCTCCTGCTCGGGGCCGATGTCGACCTGCTCGCGCCAGTCCGGGCGTCCACGGGTATGCTCGAGCCCGGCGCGGTTATAGCCGCGGAACTGCGGCGACTTGATCATCTGGATCTCGAGCTTGTCGTTCTCCGGCAGGTCGAAGAAGCGACGGGAGAGCGCCAGCACCTCGGACACCAGCCCGGCATCGATGCCATGGCCGGTGAGGTAGAAGAACCCGAGGTTGCGCGCCGTCTCGCGCAGGTCGGTCAGGAAGGCTTCGCGGGTGGCAGCATTGCCGAGCCGTGAAAGGTCGAGGACGGGAAGGGACTGGAGGGAGGGCATCGGGGCACCTGCATATAACACTACTTATTCAGTAGAGATTTATGCACTGCAACACGGGCCCTCACAATTGAGCAATCTTTGGCACTTGGCTGAGCGATGCTCAGCTCCGGGTGGATCAGGCGCTGCGGAGCGCCGTGGCGATGTCGTCCAGCAGGTCCTCGGTGGTCTCGAGACCCACCGACAGGCGGATCAGGCCGTCGGAGATGCCGTGCCGCGCGCGTTCCTCGGCAGAGTAGAGGGCATGGGTCATGGAGGCCGGGTGCTGGATCAGGGTTTCGGCATCGCCGAGGCTCACGGCCCGGCTCACCAGCTTGAGTCCATTCATGAAGCGCCGCCCGCGCTCGATGCCGCCGTCGATCTCGAAGCTCACGAGACCGCCGCCACCGCGCATTTGCCGCTCATAGACTCCCCGCGCCGCACCCTGCGCGAGGCCGGGGTAGGAGACGGAGGAAACGCCCGGCTGCTCCGCCAGGAAGCCGGCAATGGCTTCCGCCGATTTCGCATGCTGCAGAATGCGCAGTTCGAGTGTCTTCAAGCCCCGAAGCACCAGGAAGGCGGTGAGCGGCGAGATGGTGCCGCCGGTCATGTAGCGAAGGCCCTGCGCCCGGATGTCCTTCACCAGGTCCTCGCGTCCGGCCACCACGCCGGCCAGCAGGTCGCCATGCCCGCCCAGATATTTGGTCGCGGAATGGATCACGAGGTCGGCCCCGTGCCGCACCGGCCGCTGCAGCACCGGTGTCGCGAAGGTATTGTCGACAATGGTGAACGCGCCCGATTTCCGCGCGATGGCGCTGATCGCGGCAATATCGATCAGTCGCAGGTTGGGGTTGGCCGGTGTCTCGAAATAGGCGAAGCGAAATGGCGTCTCCGCTGCGCGTTCCACCTCTTGCGGGTTGGTGAAGTCGAGGAACTCCGCGTTGATTCCGAACTTCTCCAGCCCCCGGGAGAGCAGCGCATAGCTATTGCCATAGAGGATCTTGTCAGCCAGCACGCGATCGCCCGCCTTCAGCAGCGTCCAGCAGGTGGCGGAGATGGCTGCCATGCCAGACGACAGTGCCAGCGCCGCCTCGGCTCCCTCGAGGCTTGCGATGCGCTCTTCGAGAAGCGCCTGCGTCGGATTGCGCGTACGGCCATAGACATAGCCCGGCTGCGTGCCGGCAAAATAGGCGGCGCCCTGTTCGACCGTTTCGAAGGCATAGGTCGATGTCTGGTAGATTGGTGGCGTCAGCGCACCATTCTCGCTTGCCGGATCATAGCCGAGATGGATGGCGCGAGTTGCAAAGCCAGCTTCGGCGTTGCGGTTCCGGAAGAAGTCCTTGCTCATTCTAGCGTGTGAAGACTGTTGAGATTTCGACCCTGGCGCAGTCTAACATACGGGCGACACCCTGCAAGCAGTCAAGGTCCCTGCCCTTCGGATGCGCCCACCGACCGGGTGATCGGCGGACGACGCCATTCTATCGAATGCGTTGAAGGGGATGTCACTCGGCATCACGGTCTCCAGCAGTCATTGGCGGGAGCGGCGCACTGTGCTCGCTCCTTCCTTCTGCCCAACCGTAGCTGCGGCTTCGCCCATCGATCATTGAGAAGACCTGAGGTCTGGCGTGAGAATCTCTCATACTCCCATTGAGCCGCTCGACTTGCGGGACCTCAGTTCCAGATGACGGAACAGCGTCGCGAGGCCGGCGCTGAGCAGGAAGTAGATCGCACCGACCACAATCCACACCTCGAACATGCCTCGGGTGGTCACTCCCACCTGGTATGCCTGGAATGTGAGTTCGGGAACCGAAACCAGCGAAGCGAGCGAGGAGAACTTCAGCAGCAGGATGAATTCGTTCGAGAGGGGACCCCACATGCGCCCGAGAGCCTGCGGCAGGACAACGTGGCGGAGCGTTCTGGTGCGGCTCAGGCCGAGCGTCTTCGAGGCTTCCCACTGGCCGCGGTCGATCGACTGGATGCCGGCCCGCACGATCTCCGCCACATAGGCAGCCGAGAACAGGCCGAGCGCCAGCACTCCCGGCAGGAAGGAAACCAGCTGCTCGGGCGGGCAGAACAGAACACCGATGAGTCTTGATGACACGGGGCCGAGATTGTGCAGGGCCGGTTCGAGGCCAAGCGCCGAGACGATCTGCGTTGAGAGGAAAAAATACACAATGAAGACGAAGACCAGGGGCGGAACGTTGCGGATCGCCTCGACGAAGGTCAAGCCGATGAGTCGCAGGCCAAGGGCCGGAGAGAGTCGCATCATGCCCACGGCGACGCCCCCCACCAGTGACACCACGCTGCCCCAGATGGTGAGGCGGATCGTGGCCAGCAGCCCCGAAAGAAGGAGGTTGGGCACCCACTGGGCGGCAACTTCGTCCCAACGGAGGAAGAAGCGCGGAAGCGAGGCCCACTTCCAGTGATAGTTGAGCACGGGGCCACCTCGGCCGAAGACCAGCAACAGCAGAAGGCCGATGCCGGCGAGGAGCACGGCATCGATCTTGCGGAATTTCACCGGTCGTGAGCCTGGCAACATGGCGGGCCTTTCCTGGGCGGCAGGAGCCCGGCGCCGGTGGAGGGCGCCGGGCAGTGCGTCAGCCGGCGACCTGATCCTTCCACTCGCGGCCCTTGAACCAGTAGTCGAAACGCTCCTGAAGCCAGCCGCTGTCGGTCTGCTTCTTGATCCAGTCATTGAAGGCGGCAAGGGTCTCAGGATCACCCTTGTGGATGGCGAAGGCCTCGTCTGTGTGCTGGATCGAAGGTTCGAGGATCAGGACGATGTCCGGATGCTCTTCCTGAATGAGCGCCTGGGATGGCGTGGCCACGCTGATTGCGGTGACATTGCCGTTCAGGAATTCCTGCTGCTGGGTATTCTCATCGTCGAAGAACAGCACCTGGGCCTTGGGGAAGAAGTCGTTCGGGCTCGCAGACGAGCCGCGGCGCGCGGCAAAGGTCACCGACGGGTCGTTCAGCTGCTCGAGCTTGGTGATGTTGGGCGCCACCTTCTTGTTGACCAGCGCATAGACCTGCGAGTGCTCGTAGGGAATCGTGAAATCGACCGTCTTGGCGCGTTCGTCGGTGATCGTCAGTCCCCCGATGATGACGTCATACTTGCCGGCAATCAGCGAAGGGATGATGGCGTCCCAGGCAGTGGGCACGAGTTCGAGCTTCACGCCCAGGTCCTGCGACAACTTGGTGGCCACGTCGACCTCGAAGCCGACGAGCTTTCCATCCTTGTTGGGGAAGGCCCAGGGCACGAAGGTTCCGAGACCCACCTTGATCGTTCCGGAGGACTTGATGCCGGTGATCGTGGCATCCGCCAGGGCGGGCCGACCGAAGGCAACCGCCAGGATGGCGGCGCCGCTGGCGGCGATGAGGCTGCGTCGTTTCATGTCATTCTCCAGTGCGTTCGAGGATTGATTTCATATAGTTTTCAGGCGAGGTAGGGTCGTGACATTCGCAGCTCGGCCTGGCGGGCAATGCCAGACAGGACAAGTGTGAGCACGAGGTAGAGGGCGGCGACGGTCAGCCAGATCTCGAAGCTCATGTAGGTTTCCGAGATGGCGTTTCTTCCCGCGGTCGTCAGTTCGAACAAGGCGATGACACTGACGATCGAGGAGTTCTTGACGAGCGAAATGCCGGCGCTTGTCATGGGAGGCAGCATGATGCGGAAGGCCTGCGGCAGGACAATGTGGCGGAGTATGCGGAGGCGGCTCAGCCCCACGGCCATACCCGCCTCCCATTGCCCCACCGGCACCGCGAGAATGCCGGCACGAATGATCTCCGATTGGAACGCGGCTTCGAAAAGCGACAGGCTCAGCACGCCGGTCCAGAACCGGCTCACTCCGATGACAGGCGCCAGGACGAAGTAGAACATGCTGATCTGCACGATGAGCGGAGTGTTGCGGATCAGCCCGACGATGGCGGCGGAAATGCGGGTTGCCGTCCACGACGAAGACAGGCGGCCCAGTGCCAGAAGGAAGCCGAGTGTCAATGCAATGCAGGCAGCAATGGCCGATATGCGAAGCGTTTCGACGAGGCCGATGGTCAGCTTGCCTGGCGCCACCCCCTCTGGCCCGGTCGTCACGAAGAACGGCCAGACCCGGTCCCACTGCCACGTGTACTGCATGGCCGCACCGCCACGATAGACGAGCCACACCGCGCCGCCTGCCACGAGGGCGTATTGCAGAAGGCCCACCAGTAAGCCGATGCGGGCCCGCCAAACGACGGACGCCGGAGGCCGGGGTTGTCCGCTGATCGGAGAACCGTCTTCGCGGCCCAGGGAGGTAGCGTAAATGGCTGCTGACAAAGGATGTGACCGGCTGATCAATTATATTCCACTTAATTGATAGACATTATGGTCTATTGATGTCAAGTTGAGATCGGACCGTGCCGCCTGCTGAAATTTGGATTCAGCTTCCGGAACGACCCGCTTGCGGATTTCTTTGGTGACGGCCGGACAAATGGAACAGCTACGCGCGCAGCCCTTCTCGGGATATCTCGTTCACCGTCCCGATCGCATCAACGAGAAGCTTGCACGCGTCGGCCGCGGCACGCCGTGCGGTGAATATCTCCGCAGGTTCTGGCACCCATTCATGAAGACGGAAGAGCTTGGTGACCTGCCGAAGCTGACCAGGCTTCTGGGCGAAGAACTCGTCGCCTTCCGCGACAGGTCGGGGCGCCATGGGCTGGTTCACAAGCACTGCCCACACCGCCACGTTTCGCTCGAATTCGGCATCCTGACCGATAGGGGGATCCGCTGCAGCTATCACGGCTGGGAATTCGACGTGGATGGAACTGTGACATCCGCACCGGCGGAGGCGAATGACGCAAACATCCGGGCGAGCGTCTGCCTCGGTGCCTACCCGGTGGTCGAATACCGCGGTCTGCTGTTCGCCTATCTGGGGCCACCCGGCGAGCGGCCGCCCTTCCCGATCTACGACACGTTCGAAATCGAAGGCGGAGAGGTCATCGCCTACCAGGTCGACGTTCCCTGCAATTGGCTCCAGGTTGCCGAGAACTCCATGGACCCGATGCATGTGGTCTTCCTCCACACACGCGTCAATGTCGTTCAATTCAACGAAAGGCTCGGCCTGCTCCCGCTCATCGAATTCCGGGAGCGGCCCATCGGGCTGTTCTACACGAAGTCACGAAGGCTGAACGACGAGTTCGTCTGGATATCGGCAAATGACCTGATACTGCCGAATTTCACGCAGGCCGGATCGGTCTACAACAGCACCGACGGCAACGCCCCGAAGTATTTTGGACGCAACTCCTTCAGCCGGTGGGTGGTGCCGATCGACGACACCCACACGACTGTCTTCGCCTTCCGCCACTTCAACCATCGCAGCGAGGAGTCTCGGCCCGAGTTGCGCTCGCCGGAAGCACTCGAGCGGATCGACATCGGCGAGCTCCGTGACCGGCCATACGAGGAGCGACAGCGCAACCCCGGCGATTACGAGGTATTCGTGGGACAGGGCGCGATCACACCCCATTCCAGCGAACGGCTTGCCACCTCGGACCGTGGCGTCGTTCTCTTCCGGCGGCGGCTCGAACAAGAGATCGACAGGCTTCAAGCCGGCGAACTGCCGCTGCACGCCAGTTCCGTCTTCTGCGAGCATGCAATTCCGACCTATGGCAGCGACACGGTGCTGCGGCTCCCAGTCAGTGCTGGCTCCGACGAGGCCGCGCGCCGGGCGCTGCTGCGCCGCGTTGGCGACGTCTACATCAGTGCGGACAGCTACCATGGCGACGAGCGCTACGCCTTCCTCGAACGCGAGCTCCGTGAGCTCAACAACATTTCATGATCATGAGGCCGCACCAATGACCGCGTACTGGACGCCACCTTCCGCTATGCCGGAGGCAAGTCTTTCGAACCTTCTCGACAATTGCCTCCGCCTCGCCCGCGGCGACGCTCTGCTGATCGTGGCCGAACCGGATGCGGGCTTCTACCGCGGACACCTGCCGGAGATCGTGGCCACGGCGGCGGAAGCCCGTGGCGCCCGTGTGACGATGCGGCGCGTGTCGCCGGTTGCCGGACCGGAGGCCTTTCCCGGCTGGCTCAAGGACGAGATCTCGCGCAACGACCACACGCTGTTCTTCGCACGCGTCGGATCGACAGCGCGTTTCGTGGCGTTGCCAGGACGGGGCAGCAAGGTCGTTGCCTACACGCTGGACGAAGCGACTTTCTTCTCGCTCTTCGCAGCCCTGCCCTATCACTTCATGCAAGACCTGCACGATGCGATCGTGGCGCGAATCTTGGCAGCATGTTCCTACGAACTGTCATGCCCGAACGGAACCGCACTCAGGGCCGATCTGCAGCCCGGGCGAGGCGGCATTGTCACCCCCTTCGCCGTCAAGAACTTTCCCCTGATGATCGTGCCCCCGATCTCGGCGGCAACAGCCTGCGGGCGGATTGCGCTCACGCTGGCCCTTCTGCCGACTTCGACCCATGTCTATGACGACGCCATCCTGCCGCTCGCGTCTCCGCTGCTGCTCGACATTGAGCGGGGGAAGATTACCGGCTTTGGCGGGGAGCCCGAGCAGGCGCGCCGTGCTGCTGCACAGTTCGACCGTGTCGGCGCGCTGTTCGGCACCGACCCGCGCCAGGTCGGCAGTTGGCACACGGGGATCAATCCCGGCACCTTCTTCGCAGCACCTGCGCTCTCCGACCTGCCACGCTGGGGCAATGCCGCCTTCGGCAGCCCGCGTTACACCCATTTCCACATGGTGGGTGGTGACCCGGGCGACATCTGCGGCTCCCTCTTCGATGCCACCATCCGCTTCGACAGCGAGCCGATCTGGCAGGATGGACGGCTGTCCTTCCTCGACAGTGCAGAGGGCAAGTCGCTGATTGCCAGGCATGGGGTCGACCCGGCCCTTCTCGCCGATATTCAGCCGATCGGACTTTGACATGAGTCTCGACACGCTTTGGTACACGCGCTGCCCGGCGCCCACTGCCGCCACCATCGCCATCCGCAACGGCTGGCTCGAGGCCGAGTTCGCGCCCGACGGAATTGCCGTACGCTCGCTCGCGTCCTCGCCCGATCGCCAGGTCCATCTTTCGCACTACCGCCACAGCCAACCCAACTCCTTCCGCTTCGGCGGCTATGTTCCGCCGCTCATCTCGCGCGGCCGGGGCGCGGATGTTCAGTGCATCGGTATTTCGTGGCACGACCGCGTCCATGCCATCTACGCATTGCCCGAGAGTGGAATCCGCAGCGTTGCGGATCTCGCAGGCAAGCGGCTTTCGGTGCCGGTGCGGCTCAATGATGATGTTGACTGGTGGCAGGCCTCGGTGCTTGGCGGCTATGACGCGCTCTTCGACACGGGTGTGATCACCCGGGACCAGGTGAAGCTGGTCAAGCTGGGCATTACCCGATCATACATGGAGGATGCCGTGACCGGCAGCAGTGCCGGCCAATCCCTGTGGGGTGCCACCAGCCAGTTCGCCGTGCAGCGCGACGAGGTCGCCGCGCTGTTGCGTGGCGATGTCGACGCGATCTATTCCGATGGCGCCCTGACAGCAGTGCTCGCCGCCACCACAGGCGCCCGCCCGGTCGTCCGCCTGCGCGGCAACGAGGATGACCGAAGCGGCTTTGGAACGCCGTGTCTGCTCACCGCATCGGGGGGGCTGCTGGCCGAGCGGCCCGACCTCGTGGCGCGCTGGGTCGCACGTCTGCTCCCCGCTTCGACCTGGGCGCTCGCCCATGCCGACGAGGTGACCAGGCTCTTCGCGCGCGAAACGGGATTGCCGGAAGAATTCCTGCCGCTCGCCTATTCGGACCGCCTCGGCGCGCAGGCCGACATCTCGCTGGCGGAGAACCGTGTGGCCCTCGTGAAGGCAAAGTACAGGCATCTGCTTCATCTCGGCATGATCGAGACGCCCTTCGACATCGACGCATTCTTCGATCACGGTCCGCTGACCTCGGCACGCGCGCTGGCGAGGGCTGCATGAGCCGGGTGGATGGCATCGCGCAGGAGCTGACCACGGCCCGCCAGGCGCTCGCGGACACCGCGCGCCTTCTCCAGGGAAGGGCACGGCCCTGGTACGAGGCGGGTGTGCCGCTGGTGGATGAGCCCGCGATACAGCTGGCTGCGGGGCACGTCTCGGTCGATCTCGCGGCGGCGGAAGCAGCGCTTGTGGCGGCCCGGGCCGATGCGTCGCTGCTCGATGCCGCGCGCGCCCTCGCGGGCGATGCATCGCTGCGCGCCGCGTCGCATCTCTTCGAGGCTGCCGGAACCACGTCGTCGGATGATCCGGAGGGCTTCGGGCGACACTGGTCAAGCCTGCGCAGGTCCACGGTCGTGGACCCGGTACCGCGCTCCTTCATCGCCGAGGGCGAACGCTTCCTCGCAAAGCCGGAAGAGCCGGCTTCGCCCGATCCCTTGCAGCGGAGTGCGCAGCAACTGGCAGCAAGGCTGTCGGCCGGAGCTACAGGCCGCGACCTGACGGGACGTGTGCCGCTGGATGATCTGGCGGCATTTGCCGAGACGGGGCTGTTACGCGCCAACGTGCCCGTGGAATTCGGCGGCCATGGCGCCGACTTCGCGACGGCCGTCCAGATTTCGCGGCTGATTTCCGTCGGCGACGGATCGATCGGGCAGATCTCGACAATCCACTACTCGATCACCGAACAGCTGGTGCGGCTCGCGACGCCGGAACAGAAGACGCGCTGGCTGCCGGTGATCGTCGCCGGAGGGCGAGTCGGCAATGCCGCAGCGGAGCGTGGTGTGGCGCATGCCAAGATCACCGAGACCCGACTCGAGCCCGACGGACGTGGGGCGTTCAGGCTCAGCGGCAGCAAGTTCTATTCGACCGGCGCCCCGGGAGCGGCACTGATTGCCGTGCTCGCGAAGGATGCCGACGGCGAACTGGTGACCGCGATCCTGCCCGCCGGCGCACCCGGCCTGACCATCAGGGATGACTGGCATGCGCTTGGGCAGCGCAGCACCGGGAGCGGCACGACACTCCTCGAGCAGGTGCCGGTCGCCATGGACGACATCCTGCCGCGCTGGGTCAACCCATCCCGACCCTCCACCGCCACTGCCATGGCCAATCTGCCGCATGTCGCGCTGGACCTTGGCATCGCACGCGGCGCCTTGCAGTCTCTTGCGGCGCTTCTGCCGAAGGCGCCGGACAGCTGGGCGCTGCTGACGCTCGGCAGGCTCTCCGCACGGCTGGTCGCCGGCGAGGCGTTGCTGCGCGGAGCACTCGCGCGCCTGCCCGCGGTGGAAGCGGAGGGACTGACAGACGCCAGTGTGCGCCGGTTTTCGCTGCAGGTATCTGTCGCCAAGGCGCAGGCCGCCGACCTAGCGCTCGATGCCGGGGAGGCGCTGTTCGATCTCGGCGGGGAGCGGGCGCTCGATCCGGCACTCGGCCTCGACCGATTCTGGCGCGATGCGCGCACCCACACGCTGCACGACCCCACAAGATGGCGCCTGCTGCATATCGGCAACCATGCCTTGACCGGCCGCCTTCCACCCCGCAACCGCACCAATTGAGACTGCCATGACACACGCGCCCGGAACGCCCCGCCGCCAGATCAAGCTCTTCGCCCATCTCCTCAACACCGGCAATCAGATGGGTGGCTGGCGCCACCCCGAGGCCCATGACGGCGGGTTGCACGACATCCATTATTTCCTGCGAATGGCGCAGGAGGCTGAGGCCGCCAAGTTCGACGCGGTGTTCTTCGCCGATGGCCCCGGCTTCCGCCGCGTCGTCGGGCGGAACGCGTTCGCCGCCATGGACGTCGGAAAGCTCGAGCCGGTGACCATGCTGGCGGCACTTGCGATGGGCACGAGCCGCATCGGCCTCATCGCCACCTGCTCGACATCTTTCAACGAACCCTACAACATCGCCCGCAAGTTCGCTTCCCTCGATCACATCAGCCGCGGCCGCGCCGGCTGGAACGCCGTCACCTCGACCGGCGAGAACGAGGCACACAACTTCAACTTCGATACGCTCGAGGGCCATGCAACCCGCTATGCGCGCGCCACCGAGTTCATCGATGTGGTGAGAGGCCTGTGGGACAGCTGGGAAGACGATGCCTTCCTGCTGGACAAGGTGGGTGGCCGTTACTTCAATCCCGACAAACTGCATGCCCTCGGCCATCGCGGCACGTTCTACCGGGTGGAAGGACCGCTCAACATCGGGCGTTCACCGCAGGGCCATCCGCTGCTCGTCCAGGCCGGTGGCTCCGCAGAGGGGCGTGACCTCGGGGCGCGGACGGCCGATGCGATCTTCACACCCAATCCGCCGATCGACGCGGCACGTGCCTTCTATGCCGACATGAAGGCACGTGCTGCGGCACATGGCCGAGACCCCGCGCACCTTCTCATCATGCCGTCGATCCAGACGGTGATCGGCGCGACCGAATCGGAGGCACGGGAACGCGCCGCCTATCTCGACAGCCTGATCCCACCGGATCTTGCCCTGTCATGGCTGCAGATGTCGCTGGGTGGCGTCGACCTGTCGGGCTATCCGCCCGATGCTCCGCTCCCGCCGATCCCTCCAACCAAGGGCGGCCATTCGCTGCGGCAGGGCATCATCGATCGTGCCGCGCGCTACAACCTCAGCATTGCCGAAATCGCACGGCATGTGGCGGCGACGCGCCTCGGCGAGAGGTTCGTCGGAACGCCCACGCAGGTTGCCGACCAGCTTGAACTCTTGTTTAAAACCGGCGCAGCCGACGGCTTCGTGATTTCCGCGCCGTGGCTTCCCGGTGCGCTCACCGAGTTCATCGAAACGGTGGTGCCAATGCTGCGCGAGCGAGGCCTGTTCCGCACCGAATACGAGGGCGCGACCCTGCGCGACAACCTCGGCCTGCCCCGGCCATCGAACCGTTTCGTCGAAAATCCCGACCTTCATGTCGAGCCCGAGGTTTGGCTACCCGCCGAGCCGACGGCCGGCGAAGCCACTGTCTAGGAGCCAGCCATGCCTCAGGATATTGCCGACCGTGCTGCCGGCGCAGTTCTCGGCGCCTTCATTGGTGAAGCCCTGGGCGTGGGGCCGCACTGGTACTATGACCGAAACGAGTTGCACCGCGACCATGGTCCGTGGATCGACGACTACACCGAGCCGAAACCGGGGCGCTATCATGCCGGCCTTGCGGCGGGAGACCTGTCACAGGCGGGGATCATTGCCGAACTGCTTCTCGATTCCATCCTGGCGCGGAAGGGGCATGATGCCGCCGACTTCACCGGCCGGCTCGAGACGGAGCTCTTTCCGCAGCTCGACGGGCAACCGCGACACGGGCCAGGTGGCTACACCAGCCAATCGATCCGCGAAGCGTGGCGCAAGCGCCAGGCTGGGCTGCCCTGGGGCAAGGTGGCGGGCAAGGCTGACACCACCGAGGCCGCAGAGCGCATCTTCCTGCTGGCCGCCCTCTATGCAGCTGACCCTCGCCGTGCCGCCATTGCGGTACGCGACAATACGCTGCTGACCCAGGATGACACCACGACCGTGGCGCTGACCACCGCCTATGCCAGCGTCCTCGCGGCACTCGTGAGAGGAGAGCCGCTGAACGGCACGATCAGCGAACGGCTGATGAGACTCGTGCACGCGGGGCGTCTGCCCTTCCACCATGTGACGGCTCAAGGCAGCAAGCCGCCGGATGAAAATGCGGCTGAACATGAGCTTGAAGGAAATTTTCCCTCGCCCGATGCGCTGATCGCCGTGGGAGCTCCCGTGCGTGCGGCCAACGACCCAGCCTTGCGCATCGAGCCGGCATGGAAGATTGCCGATGTCTACGGCCTCCCCTGTGCCATCTACCTTCAGCTCCCCACGGTCTATTATCTTGCAGCCCGGTTCTCGGGGGATTTCGAGGCGGGTGTGCTCAACGCGATCAATGGTGGCGGGCAGAACCAGGCCCGTGCCATGTTGACCGGCGCCCTGATCGGCGCCCACGTCGGGCTCGGGGGCTTGCCTCGGCGGTTGGTCGATGGCCTGACGCGCGGAAGACAGCTTGCCGAAAAGGCGCAGCGGCTGGGCAAACTCGCCGCGCAGCTTTCCGCGGCCGTGCCCGACCCGCAGGCGCCAGCCTGACGGTGGAGTGCCCGGCCGCAACGGGACATGACCGGGCGGCGCCTGTCAGGTCAAGATCTGGCTGAGAAAGGCGCGCGTGCGTTCGTGCAAGGGACTGCCGAAGAATCCGGCCGGGTGGTTCTGCTCGAGGATGCGGCCCCCATCCATGAAGATCACACGATCGGCGACCTGCCGGGCAAAGCTCATCTCGTGGGTCACGCAGATCATTGTCATGCCGGACTGGGCGAGGTCCACCATCACGTCCAGCACCTCGCGAATCATCTCCGGGTCGAGAGCGGAGGTCGGCTCGTCGAACAGCATGATGCGCGGGTTCATGCACAAGGCACGGGCGATGGCGACGCGCTGCTGCTGGCCGCCGGAAAGCTGGCCCGGAAACTTGTGGGCCTGGTCACCGATACGGACACGGTCCAGCAGTGCCCGCGCGGCATCCTCCGCCTCCCGCCTGGGAACGCCGCGCACGCGGATCGGTGCCAGGGTGCAGTTGTCGAGAACGGTGAGGTGGGGAAACAGATTGAAGTGCTGAAAGACCATCCCGACGTCCCGGCGCACATGCTTGATGGCGCTCGCACTGTCGGCAAGCAAGGTACCCTCGACCTCGATCCGACCAAGCTGATAGGGCTCCAGTCCGTTGATACAGCGGATCAGGGTCGACTTGCCCGAGCCGGAAGGGCCGCAAATGACGATGCGTTCTCCCTTGTGGACCTGAAGGTCGATGTCCCGAAGGGCATGGAAGGTGCCGAACCACTTGTTGAGTTGCACAATCGAAATGGACTTGGTCGGAGTCACGTCTTCCGCGAGCCTTATCTACGCCGGGTGACAAGCTGTTCACCGCAAACTCTAGGCGGGAAATCCGAGGCCGTGGACTGAGAAAAATTGACGGGCTACCTCATGCTTGTAGTTTCTTGGATGGCGATCGGAGCCAGGTCCCTCACCGCTCATGCACCACATCCGATCGATGAACTCGGACGGCAACTGACCTTGCACGACCTCTGCGTCGGCTCGACGCCTGTGCCCGATCACCCGAGCTGGCACGATCCTGTTATGCTCGACGCCGTCCTGTCGGCATCGGCGCGCGCGGGCACGCCGATTCCGGGCCGCACATCGAGGATGCCAGTCTCGATTACGAGATCGACCGATTCATCGGATCCGGGAATCTGGAGGAGCGCGTCGACTTGGCAGGAATGACGAGCGGCCCTCCAGCACTCACGTATCTGATGTGCGCCATTCCAATAGAATGAAGACGTGAACGTATTCAGAGTGTCGGCCGTGCACACAATTAAAGATTTCGAGCGAAATCAACGCTCTGTGCCGACGTCATTGGATTTCGGAGAACATTTGTGGACGGCAGATGGCGGAGGGAAAGGTGCTGGGTGCGAACTCTCTCGGCGGGGAGAAGCGAAGCGGTGGCGGACATTGCGGGAACCGCGTTTCAGGGCGATTCCCGCAGGATTACGCACCTTTGCGCCAGCTAGAGACTGGGGTCGTGGAGTGCCAATAGTTCCCTGTTCCGGGGGTTCGAATCCCGCGCTGGGATCCGAACCGTCTTCCGAATTAGCCTACCGGATCAGAACCACCGAACCTGTCGTACGGCGCGCCTCAAGATCGGCATGGGGCTGCGGGCCCATCAGCGAGGCGGTAAGTCGTCGGTACCGGCATCTGAATGATCCCTGCCCCAACGTCCCGAACAGTTGAACCGCAGCAAGCCACGTGGATTGCCTTTGCTTTTCGTGAATCCTCCGCGAAGAGGGCAAGAGCTTTCCGTGAGAATACTGCGCGGCCCCGCTTCCGCCATCTTAGGGTTCGCATGTTGCCGAGGCCGTTTGCACATTATCAGACATCGGCTTGAGGTGACGACGGATCTGAACATCGCCGGGGCGGCACCTGCCAAGGAGGAGACATCAAATGTCCAATACCGTGCGGCTCCATCGCGTGATCGCCAGCAGACCAGAGAAACTCTATCGCGCATTCATCGAACCCGATGCTATCGCCAGTTGGTTACCGCCTTATGGCTTTCTCTGCACCGTGCACGAACTGAACGCTACTGTCGGCGGTTCGCACAGGATGTCGTTCCGCAATTTCACCACGGGGAAACGCCATTCATTCGGAGGCAAGTATTTGGACTTGGTTCCAAATACTCGACTATCGTACACAGACAGCTTCGATGATCCTAACCTTCCCGGTGAGATGACGATCACCGTAACCCTGAGGGCCGTGACGGTCGGCACGGATATTCTCATAGAGCAGAACGGAATCCCTGATATCATTCCAGTAGAGAGCTGTTACCTTGGGTGGCAGGATAGCCTTTGTAAGCTTGCGAAACTCGTAGAGCCCGAAATCACTGCATAGCGAAGGAGCCAATCGTCGGCGGCTGGCAATGGTTGCTGGCGTTTCTCGCGCGCCGCGCCACCGCGATGAACACCTAGCAACTGTATCTGTCAGGTCGTTGGGACTGCCCATTTCTGACGGTTCTTGCACAGTGCGTTCGCGATGGTGACCAGCTTTCTGGCAACGGCGGTGATGATGACCTTGTGCGGTTTCCCGGCCTTGCGGAGGCGGTCTGCGAAGGATCTCAGGCTTGGGTTGTGATGTGCCGCGACCAGTGCTGCCTGGAACATTACGTGCCTCAGGGCACGGCGCCCCCCTGCAATGGCCCGTTTTCCGCGAAGGGTTCCGCTGTCATGCGCGACGGGTGCCAAACCGGTGAGTGCGGCAGCCTGTTCGCCGGTGATGGTTCCGATCTCGGGCATTTCCGCGATCAGCATCGTGCTAGCAACCGGGCCGATCCCCGGGATGGAACGGAGAACACCGGCGGTTTCCGACAAGCGTTCATCGCTCGCGATGGCCCGGGTGATGCGGTCTTCCAATTCCTTGATCAGACTGTCGATCCGTTGCTTCAACTCGGTGTCGACGTCCTCGAACATCGCGGCGGTGCCCAGTTTCTGATGCGCGCGGATTTGGGCCAGGAGCCGTTTGCGCATATCGACCAACTGGGCTCGTTTCGATGTCAAAGCTCTGAGAAGGCGCAGCTTCTCTGCGGGAAGACTGCGGCCTGCTTCGGGCCGGAATGCGAAGAAGCGGGCGATGAGTTCTGCATCGATCCGGTCTGTCTTGGCGCGCGTGCCACGGCTTTGCGCAAATGCCTTCACCTGAGCGGGTGGCACTTGGCGGGCTGTAACACCTTCTACCTCCAAAGCCGCCCAGAGCTGCCACTCCTGACCGCCGGTCGATTCAAAACAGACTACGGCGTCCCGATCCCGCGCGAGAGCCACAACGACAGCATGACCTGCTGGAGTGTTGGGCGCTCTGCCGCGATGTCCATCGGGGAGGCAATGAAGGTCCAGCCAGTCGCGGCTGACATCTATGCCGATAACGCGGCCATGTGATAGGTTGTCCATGCTCTCTTCCTTCTGCTGCGCGGTCCTGCAAGGCCGCAATCAACTGTTCGAGACGATGAAGAGAGGCGGTGCCGACAGGCTAAGAAGCGTGGTCATGCCACAAAGGTCAGACGTCGCGCACCACCTGGTCACTGACCCTGGCCAGGGCCGGTGACGGGGCAAGTTTAACAGAGCGCAGATACAGAAGGGTCAGGACCCATTAATTCGGTTGCGGATCAGTCTGCGGGTTGATTCACTGCCTCCAGAGATGGAGGCGCTGATGAGCGAACTGTTCTTGTTGAGCAAAACCCAGATGGCTCGCATTTCACTGTGTTTTCCGCTTTCTCACGGTGTGCCTCGTGTTGATGACAGGCGGGTGGTGAGCGGCATCATTTACGTGATCAGGAACGGCCTCCAGTGGAAGGACGCCCCCAAGGCCTACGGGCCGCATAAGACCCTCTACAACCGCTTCGTCCGCTGGTCCGCCCTGGGTGTGTTCGACCGGATCTTTCAGAGCCTCGCATCGGAGGGTCCAAAGCCTGAGAGGATCATGATCGACAGCACCCATCTCAAGGCCCACCGAACAGCCGCAAGTCTGCCCAAAAAGGGGGTTCTCCACGCCGCATCGGGCGTACGAAGGGCGGGCTGAACTCCAAGCTCCACGCCGTCACTGATCAAGATGGCAGGCCCGTCGCCCTGCTTCTCACCGAAGGTCAGATGAGCGACCATATGGACGTGATGAGTGAGGCGGTCGAGGAGTGCCGTTGTCATCTTGGCATCGCCGAACACGCCAGCCCACTCGCTGAAGCTGAGGTTGGTGGTGATGACGACGCTGGTCTGCTCGTAAAGCCTGGAGAGCAGGTGGAAGAGGAGCGCTCCGCCTGACGCGCTGAACGGCAGGTAGCCGAGCTCGTCGAGGATGACGAGGTCAAGCTTCGAGAGCCTGTCGGCCATTTGGCCTGCCTTGTTCATGGCCTTTTCCTGCTCAAGCGCATTGACCAGGTCGACGGTAGCGAAGAACCGGACCTTCTTTCTGTGGTGTTCGACGGCCTGGACGCCGAGCGCCGTGGCAATGTGGGTTTTGCCGGTGCCGGGGCCGCCGATGAGCACGACATTGTGGGCGCCCGCCATGAACTCGCCGGCATGCAGCTGGCGAACCAAGGCTTCGGCAACCTCGCTGGAGGTGAAGTCGAAGCCTGTCAGGTCCTTGTAAGCCGGGAACCGGGCGGCCTTGATCTGGTAGGCGACAGAGCGAACCTCGCGTTCGGCAAGCTCGGCCTTGAGCAACTGCGACAGGATGGGGACAGCCGTGTCAAAGGCAGGTGCACCCTGTTCGGTGAGATCGCTTACGGCCTGGGCCATGCCGTACATCTTGAGCGCACGCAGCATGACCACGACGGCGGCGCTGGCAGGATCATGACGCACGGCTGGCCTCCTTTCGGCGCAAGCCATCGTAGCGGGCGGTATTGGCCTTCGGCTCGAGCCGCAGGCTCAGGGCCTGTGGCGCATCGATCGGCGTCGGCGTGCCCGACTTGCCGTCGATCAGCCGGTGCAGGAGGTTCAGGATGTGGGTCTTGGTGGCAATGCCGGCGTCCAGAGCCATCTCGACGGCGCAGAGCACGGCCTGCTCATCGTGCTGCAGGACGAGGGCGAGGATCTCCACCATCTCCCGGTCACCCCCGGGTCGCTTGAGAAGGTAGCCCTGCAGCTGCCGGAAGGCGTCGGGCAGATCGGCAAAGGGTGCTCCGTTGCGCAGGGCGCCGGGCTTTCGCTGTATCACCGCAAGATAGTGCCGCCAGTCATAGATCGTCCGTGCCGGCAGGTGATGAGATCGTTCGATGACCCGGGCATGCTCGCACAGCACCTGCCCCTCGGCGGCGATGACGATCCGCTCGGGGTAGATCCGCAGGCTCACCGGCCGGTTGGCGAAGGAGGCCGGAACACTGTAGCGGTTGCGCTCGAAGTGGACGAGACAGGTCGGGGACACCCGCTTGCCGTGCTCCACGAAGCCGTCGAAAGGGCGCCCCAGGGGCATCAGGCTCAGGACTTCATCAGCATGCGCCTCGGCAATTGTGCCGGGCAGGACACCATGCTGGATATCCCGCCACTGCGCGATGCAGCGCTCCTCCAGCCAGACGTTCAGGGCATTGAGGTCAGGAAAGCGTGGCATCGGCTGCCACAGCCGTCGCCGGGCATCCTGGACGTTCTTCTCGATCTGCCCCTTCTCCCAGCCCGACGCCGGGTTGCAGAACTCGGGTTCGAACAGGTAGTGGCTGGCCATGGCCGAGAACCGGGCGTTGACCTGCCGGGCCTTGCCGGCTCCGATCCGGTCAACAGCCGTCTTCATGTTATCGAAGATGCCGCGCCTCGGGACCCCGCCAAGGACCCGGAACGCCTGGGTCATGGCATCGAACAGCATCTCGTGGGTTTGGAGAAGGTATGCCCGCACGATGAAGGCCCTGCTGTGCGACAGCTTGGTGTGCGCCACCTGCAGCTTGACCCGCTCATTGCCAAGAACCGCCCAGTCCTCGCTCCAGTCGAACTGGAAGGCCTCCCCCGGCGCAAAGGCCAGTGGCACGAAGGTACCGCGCCCGCTCGTCTGGGCGTCCCGCTGGCGTTCCGTCTTCCAGGCCCGTACGAACGCCGCCACCCGGCCGTAGGACCCCCGGTAGCCCAGCTTGACCAGATCGTTGTGCATCTGCCGCGCCGTGCGCCGCTGCTTGCGGGACTTGCCCGCCTCGACCCTGAGCCACGCCTCGAGCCTGTCGGCAAACGGGTCCAGGTTGCTCGGCCGGTCGGGAACCTTGAACTTCGGCTCAACGGCACCAGACCTCAGGTACTTGCGGATGGTATTGCGCGACAATCCTGTCCGCCGCTCGATCTCCCGGATCGGTATCTCCTCGCGAAGATACCAGCGTCGGATAATGCTCAAAAGTGCCATGTCGATCACTCCATGATCCCCCGGTCCAATTGCCAGGGGGAAGGTCAGAACATGGGTCACTTCTCAGTGGAAACTTGTGCCCCTCCCGGGTCAACTCTCAGTGCAAATCAACAGCCAGCCATCCGGACGCGAGGCCTGTATCGCCGGCCGATGAGATCAGACGTATTG
>CAMFKI010000035.1 GCA_945957365.1 uncultured Alphaproteobacteria bacterium
AAGGGCGGGCGGTTCGTTTCGGCCAGCGCCGAGACGAAGAAGATGATGAACATCGGGAACAGCGGGATGAAGTACCAGTCGAGGAACGACCCCGGCAGGCCCAGCATGGTGCCGAGGCCCGTATGCTGCGAGCGCACGATCTCGGTGAGGTTCAGCGAGCCCGCGCACATCAGCACGGTGACAATGACGAAGCCGATCGAGACTTCGTAGGACACCATCTGCGCGGCGGAGCGCAGTGCGGAGAGGAAGGGATATTTCGAGTTCGACGCCCAGCCGCCCATGATGACGCCATAGACGCCGAGTGACGACAGCGCGAAGAGATAGAGAATGCCGACATTGATGTCGGACACCACCCACTTGCCCGAGACGAGGCCGAAGAACGAGCCTTCCGACACGGGAACGACGGCCCACGCGGCAAGCGCCAGCGTGGCCGTCACAAGTGGAGCGATGACGAAGACGCCCTTGTTGGCGCCGTCGGGGATCACCACTTCCTTCAGCGCGAACTTGATCAGGTCGGCGAAGGACTGGAACAGGCCCCAGGGGCCAACGACGTTGGGACCGCGGCGCATCTGCACGGCGGCCCAGATCTTGCGGTCCGCCCACAGCAGGTAGGCCACGATGAGCAGCAGGCCGGCCATGAAGCCGAAGCTCACGACGGCGAAGAACAGGAGAGTGAGAAGAGCCTCGGTCATGATTTACTCAGCGGCCTCGAGCTTCTGCACGTTCTTCAGGGCCGAGCATTCGGCCATGGTCTTCGACGCGCGGGCAATCGGGTTGGTCATGTAGAAGTCGGTGATGGGCGAGCGGAACGGCTCCGGCGCCATGGCGCCTTCGGCCTTGGCGAGGTCGGCGAGCTCCGCCGTGGGGGCTGCCTCGCGGGTGTCGATGCGCATCAGCTGCGGGGCCACCTTGTACATGGCGGCGCGCAGCTCCGCGAGATTGTCCCAGGGCAGCGCCTTGCCCAGCGCTTCGGAGAGGGCACGGAAGATCGCCCAGTCCTCACGGGCCTCGCCCGGCGGGAAGGAGGCGCGCTCCGTCATCTGCGGGCGGCCCTCGGTGTTGACGTAGGTCACCTGCTTCTCGACATAGGCCGCGGCGGACAGGATCACGTCGGCGCGGTGCGCGCCGGCATCGCCGTGGGTGCCGATGTAGACGACGAAGGTGGCGCCCAGCGCCTGGGTGTCGATCTCGTCGGCGCCGACGAGGAAGAGGATGTCGAGTTCGCCCGCCTTGGCTGCGTCGAGCATCTGGCGCGTGGTCTTGCCACCTTCGCTCGAAGGCAACGCGCAGACGTCGAGCGCGCCGACGCGACCCGCCGCAGTGTGCAGCAGGTTGAAGCCGTTCCAGCCGTCCTTGATGGCGCCGAGCTTATGGGCCGCCTTGTAAGCGGCGGCCAGGACCTGCGCACCGTCGGCCCGGGCGATGGCGCCCTGCCCCACGATCACCATCGGCTTGGCGCCGCCGGCGAGTTCGCCCGCGAGAAGCTTCGCGAGAGTCTCCGGACCGGCGCCGAGATAGTTGTAGGCATAGGTGAGGTCGGCGCGTTCGCCGATCACCGAAACGGGGCAGCCGCCGCGCGCCACGCGCTTGCGGATGCGGGCGTTCAGCACCGGGGCTTCGATGCGCGGATTGGTGCCGATGAGCAGGATCGAGTCCGCCTCATCGATGCCGGCGATGCCGGTGTTGAAGAGATAGCCCGCGCGGCCGCCCGTCTCGCCCAGTGGCGAGCCGTCCTGGCGGCAGTCGATGTTCCGGATGCCGAACTGGTCGGCGAACTGGCGCATGGAGAAGGCCTCTTCCGCGCCGACGAGGTCGCCGAGGATGATGCCGATGCGGTCCGGGTTCACGCCGCTCATGCGCTGGGCGATGCGCTGGAAGGCCTCGGACCAGGAGGCCGCGCGCAGCTTGCCGAACTCGCGCACGTAGGGCCGGTCGAGGCGCTGCGCCTTGAGGCCGTCCCAGACGAAGCGCGTCTTGTCGGAGATCCACTCCTCGTTCACGTCCTCGTGGGTGCGCGGCAGGATGCGCATCACTTCGCGGCCGCGCGCGTCCACCCGGATGTTGGAGCCCACGGCGTCCATGACGTCGATGCTCTCAGTCTTGCGCAGCTCCCACGGCCGGGCCTTGAACTCATAGGGGAGCGAGGTGAGCGCGCCCACCGGGCAGAGGTCGATGATGTTGCCCTGGAGCTCCGACGAGATTGCCTTGTTGAGATAGGTGGTGATCTCCATGTCCTCGCCACGGCCCGTGGCGCCCATCTCCTCGATGCCGGCGACTTCCGTGGTGAAGCGCACACAGCGCGTGCACTGGATGCAGCGGTTCATCGAGGTCTTGACCAGCGGGCCCAGATACTTGTTCTCGACGGCGCGCTTGTTCTCGTGGAAGCGGTTCTTCTCCACGCCATAGGCCATGGCCTGGTCCTGCAGGTCGCACTCCCCGCCCTGGTCGCAGATCGGGCAGTCGAGCGGATGGTTGATGAGCAGGAACTCCATCACGCCTTCGCGCGCCTTCTTCACCATCGGGGTGTTGGTGAACACCTCCGGCGGCTCGCCATTGGGGCCGGGGCGCAGGTCATTCACTGACATGGCGCAGGAGGCCTGCGGCTTGGGCGGGCCGCCCTTCACCTCGACGAGGCACATGCGGCAATTGCCGGCGATCGACAGGCGCTCGTGGTAGCAGAAGCGCGGCACTTCCGCGCCCGCCTGCTCACAGGCCTGCAGCAGGGTGAGGCCGTTCTCGACCTCGAGTTCCACACCGTCGATCTTGATCTTGGGCATTCTGTCTATTCCTCACGCACAGCGGAGCGTCCGCATGCGTTGTTCATCCATGATTTCCGGCCAGCCGAAGGCATCCATGCTGGCGCCTTCCGCCTGATATTTCTCGAGCCGCGCATAGGCTTCGTCCAGCGTCGGCAAATGGCCCTCGGGAACCCACCACATCACCATGTGGGGCTTCTCCATCAGGTCGAACCAATCAGCCTTGTTGCGGTAGAACTGCACGTGCACGGTCTTGAACACGTAGTCCTCGAGCGATTTCGCGTCGGCCCAGACGGAGAGGTTCACCGCCATGTCGTCGCCGACGCGGAAGCCGGTCGCGTTGTTGTTGTCGCCCTTGAGGCGCCACACGAAGCCCGCCGAACGTTCGGCGATCGCGTTGACGCGATCGAGATTGTCCATGAACCCGGCCATGCGCGGATCGCTGGTCGGGTACTTGAACTTGCCGATGTTCAGCTCAGCGAGGTGCATTGTCACTCCGCCGCAATCTTGCGAACCGCGCCGTCATGGTCGGGGTTCGCGGCATACTGGTCGATGCGCGCCTCGATGACGGGGCGGAAATGCGCGATGAGGCCCTGGATCGGCCAGGCCGCCGCATCACCCAGCGCACAGATGGTGTGGCCCTCGATCTGCTTGGTCACGTCCAGCAGCATGTCGATCTCGCGCTTCTCCGCGCGGCCCTCGGCCATGCGGGTCATCACGCGCCACATCCAGCCCGTGCCTTCGCGGCAGGGCGTGCACTGGCCGCAGGACTCGTGCTTGTAGAAATAGGCGAGCCGCGCGATGGCCTTGATCAGGTCGGTGGACTTGTCCATCACGATCACCGCCGCGGTGCCGAGGCCCGAACGCAGCTTGCCGAGCGAGTCGAAGTCCATCGGCGTGTCGATGATGAGGTCCGCCGGCACCATGCGCACCGACGAGCCGCCGGGGATGACGGCGAGCAGGTTGTCGAAGCCGCCGCGCACGCCGCCCGCATGCTTCTCGATCAGCTCGCGGAAGGGAATGCCGAGCTCTTCCTCGACGACGCAGGGCTTGTTCACGTGGCCCGAGATGCAGAACAGCTTGGTGCCCGCATTGTTGGGGCGGCCCAACGAGGCGAACCAGGTGGCGCCGCGGCGCATGATGGTGCCGGCAACCGCGATCGACTCGACGTTGTTCACTGTCGTCGGCGCGCCGTAGAGGCCGACATTCGCGGGGAACGGCGGCTTCATGCGCGGCTGGCCCTTCTTGCCCTCGATCGATTCGAGCATGGCCGTCTCTTCGCCGCAGATATAGGCGCCGGCGCCATGGTGGACGATGATGTCGAAGTCCCAGCCATGGACGTTGTTCTTGCCGATAAGGCGCGCCTCATAGGCCTGGTCGACCGCGGCCTGCAGATGCTCGCGCTCGCGGATGAATTCGCCGCGCACATAGATCACCGCCGTGTGGCAGCCCATGGCCGCACCCGCCAGCAGGCAGCCCTCGACGAGGAGGTGCGGCTCGTGGCGCAGGATCTCGCGGTCCTTGCAAGTGCCGGGCTCGGACTCATCCGCATTCACGACGAGGTAATGCGGGCGCTCGCCGATGACCTTCGGCATGAACGACCACTTGAGGCCGGTGGGAAAGCCCGCACCGCCGCGGCCGCGAAGGCCAGACGCCTTCATCTCGTTGATCATCCAGTCGCGGCCGTTGTCGATGAAGCCTTTGGTGCCGCTCCAGCAGCCGCGCTTCTTGGCGCCTTCCAGACCCCAGTCGTGGAAGCCGTAGATGTTGGTGAAGATGCGGTCCTTGTCAGCAAGCATGTGTGCTTCTCACTTCTTCTCTTCCGCAGGCGGAGGCGGCGGGGGCGGCTCGACGCGCACGAAGCTGCGCTGGCCTTCATAAAGAGACGGGTCGGTCAGCGACGTCTGCGCGCCTTCGGGTGCCGCCATGTGACGGTCGATCTGCGGGCCCACCTTCACCTTGCGGCCGGCGGCGAGATCGTCGATCAGCTTCTCCAGCGAGGCGGGCGTCAGGTCCTCGTAGGTGTCCTTGAAGATCTGCACCATGGGCGCGTTCACGCAGGCGCCGAGGCACTCGACCTCTTCCCACGAAAAACGGCCATCATCCGAGAGGTGGTGCTGCTCGTGGTGGATCTTGTTCTGGCAGACCTTCTTCAGGTCTTCCGCACCACGCAGCATGCAGGGGGTGGTGCCGCAGACCTGGATGTGCGCCACCTTGCCCACCGGCTCCAGCTGGAACATGGTGTAGAAGGTCGCGACCTCGAGCACCCGGATGTAGGCCATGTCGAGCATGTTGGCGACATACTCGATCGCCGGCCTGGTCACCCAGTTGTCGTTCTGCTCCTGGGCGCGCCACAGCAGCGGGATGACCGCCGAGGCCTGCTTGCCGGGGGGATATTTCGCGATGGTCTGCTTGGCCCAGGCCAGGTTCTCCGCGTTGAAGGCGAAGCTGTCGGGCTGGATATCATGAAGACGACGGACGCTCACCGGTCCACCTCACCAAAAACGATGTCGAGAGAGCCGAGCACGGCGGAAACGTCGGCCAGCATGTGGCCGCGGCAGATGTGGTCCATGGCCTGCAGATGGGCGAAGCCGGGGGCCCGCAGCTTGCAACGGTAGGGCTTGTTGGTGCCGTCTGACACGAGATAGACGCCGAACTCGCCCTTGGGCGCCTCGACGGCGGCATAGACCTCGCCCGGCGGCGTGTGGAAGCCCTCGGTGTGGAGCTTGAAGTGGTGGATGAGCGCTTCCATCGAGCGCTTCATCTCAGCCCGCTTGGGCGGCACGATCTTGCCGTCGCCGGAAGACACGGGACCGGTCTTCTCCGTGCCCAGCAGGCGGTTCACGCACTGCTTCATGATCTTCACGGACTCGCGCATTTCCTGCATGCGGATCAGGTAACGGTCGTAGCAGTCGCCGTTCTTGCCGATGGGAATGTCGAAGTCCATGTCGTTGTAGCATTCATAGGGCTGCGCCTTGCGCAGGTCCCAGGCCGCACCCGAGCCACGCACCATGACGCCCGAGAAGCCCCACTCGAAGCATTCCTTGAGCGAGACGACGCCGATGTCGACGTTGCGCTGCTTGAAGATGCGGTTGTCGGTGAGCAGGCCCTCGATATCGTCGAGCACCTTGTTGTGGTGATCGCAGAACACGCCGATGTCCTCGACGAGCTCCGGCGGAATGTCCTGGTGCACACCACCCGGGCGGAAATAGGCGGCATGCATGCGCGAACCCGAGGCGCGCTCATAGAACACCATCAGCTTCTCGCGCTCCTCGAAGCCCCAGAGCGGCGGCGTGAGCGCGCCAACGTCCATGGCCTGCGTGGTGACGTTGAGAAGGTGAGACAGCAAACGGCCGATCTCGGAATAGAGGACGCGGATCAGCTGGCCGCGGATCGGAACCTCGAGGCCGAGGAGGCGCTCGATGGCGAGGCACCAGGCGTGCTCCTGGTTCATCGGCGCCACGTAGTCGAGGCGGTCGAAGTAGGGCACGGCCTGCAGGTAGGTCTTGTATTCGATCAGCTTCTCGGTGCCGCGATGCAGGAGGCCGATATGCGGATCGACGCGGGTGCAGACCTCGCCGTCGAGCTCCAACACCAGTCGCAGCACCCCGTGCGCGGCCGGATGCTGGGGGCCAAAGTTGATCGAGAAATTGCGGACAGATTGCGTGTCGGTCACGGCTTGGCCTTTTCATCGCCGGGGAGGACGTATTCGGTGCCTTCCCACGGGCTCAGATAGTCGAATGCGCGGAATTCCTGCGTGAGTTTCACGGGCTCATAGACCACGCGCTTGGCGAGGTCGTCCCAGCGCACCTCGACATAGCCGGTGAGCGGGAAGTCCTTGCGCAGCGGATGGCCGGCAAAGCCATAGTCGGTCAGGATGCGGCGCAGGTCCGGGTGGTTGGAGAACAGCACGCCATAAAGATCGAAGGTCTCGCGCTCATACCAGTTGGCGGCCGGGAAGACGGAGATGACGGAGGGCACCGCGGTGTCCTCGTCGGTCTCGACCTTCACGCGGATGCGGCGGTTCCTGTAAGGAGCGAGCAGGTGGTAGACGACGTCGAAGCGCTTCTCGCGGTCGGGATAGTCCACGCCGCAGATGTCGATGAAGCAGACGAAGCCGCATTCGGAATCATCGCGCAAAAATTCGAGGACACGGATGATGTCGGCGGCTTCCGCCCCCACCGTCAGTTCGCCATATTCCACCTTGAAGCCCGTCACCGCGCTTCCGAGCTTCGTGGCGATATGCTCGCCCAGTTCCTGCAAGGTCTCAGCCATCATCAACGCTCGATCGTTCCGGTGCGGCGGATCTTCTTCTGCAGCTGCAGCACGCCGTAGACCAGCGCCTCAGCGGTGGGCGGGCAGCCCGGCACATAGATGTCCACCGGCACGATGCGGTCGCAGCCGCGCACGACAGAGTATGAATAGTGGTAGTAGCCGCCGCCATTGGCGCAGCTGCCCATGGAGATGACGTAGCGCGGCTCCGGCATCTGGTCATAGACCTTGCGCAGAGCAGGCGCCATCTTGTTGGTCAGCGTGCCGGCGACGATCATCACGTCCGACTGGCGGGGCGAGGCGCGGGGCGCGAAGCCGAAACGCTCGAGGTCCCAGCGCGGCATGGAGGCCTGCATCATCTCGACGGCACAGCAGGCCAGCCCGAAGGTCATCCACATCAATGAGCCGGTTCGGGCCCAGTTGATGAGGTCGTCCGAGGCGGTGACGAGGAAGCCCTTGTCGGCGAGTTCGGCGTTGATGTTGGTGAAGAACTCGCGCTGCTCGGGGGAGGCCTGTTCGATCAATCCCATTCGAGGGCTCCCTTTCGCCATTCATAGATGAAGCCGATGGTGAGAACGCCGAGGAAGATCATCATCGACCAGAAGCCATAGACGCCCACGTGCTTCAGCGAGATGGCCCAGGGAAACAGGAACGCCACCTCGAGGTCGAAGATGATGAACAGGATCGACACCAGGTAGAAGCGGATGTCGAACTTCATGCGCGCATCGTCGAAGGCGTTGAAGCCGCATTCATAGGCCGAGAGCTTTTCGGGGTCCGGGTTGCGGAAGGCGATCAGAATCGGGACGATGAGGAGGATGAGGGAAAAGCCGAGCGCCACCCCGAGGAAGATGACCAGCGGCAGATATTCTCGCAACAGTTCAGGCATGTGATCTCGCCTCTCAGTCCGCCGGAAGGGCGGACAAGAATCCGCCGCTTGGTAGCGCACCGCCCCTCTGCCCGCAAGTTTTTCGGCACAGTTGTCAAAGCCGTGTGACAAGTGTCCCGGAAATTGCCGCTTTTGAGTGCAGTTCCGACACATATGGCGCCGTCGGAGAGCGGTTCTCGGCCACGGCAGGGCAGGCCGGCGCGCGCGCACCCGCTCGACAGGAAAATTACTCCTTATAGTTGTAAAATCATCCTGCATCCGGAGCGGCACTGAAAAACTACCTAGGTGCACCCTGGCTGCCAGCCTTCCAGCAGGACCTCACCCCATGCTTTCGGCGCGACCCTCCCGCCAGTGTAAGTGAGGAGCTGAAGTGCATTTACTTAACAAACTGGCAGAACTTTCCTCCGGAGGTACTGGAATCGATTATCTATGCAAATTTTTAGTTGCAGTACTCGCCATTTCGCACGCTGAAAAAGTTAAATTCGGTTTACGATTCTTGTTGCAATTTTAAGGGACCTGTATATGTCACTACGTAAGAAGCACTATAGAATTTCTTACAGCGCAAAAACTTGCAGTGTCCGGGTTCGACAATTCGGAATTACCTATCTAAAGTTGAGACTAGATATCGTTTTCGGTAGCGCGTTGATACCGAGCAGGGAGTGGTACATGGACAAGAAGCGTAAAGCTCTTCAAATTTCGGCACTGCTGACTGCGGTAAGCGGCGCGACGTTTTTGCTGTCTGGTTCCTCGGCACTGGCATCGACGGATCAGAATTGCTGGGATCCGCTGCACCCGCCCAGTGAGCAGCTCCGGCTCCATGGCTGCGCCTTCATCGAATATGGCCTGACCCCGCAAAACCAGCCCGGTGGCCCCGGTGGCCCTGGCGGTGGTGGAGGCGGTGGTGGCGGCGGCGGTGGCGGTGGCCCGCAGCCGGGTCCTTATTCCACCTAGCTCCGGACGTTAACTGCAATCGATTTGAACTCTGGCGTTGAAAGTTGGCCGGGCTTAGCCTGTACTGACTTTCAACCTGTGCTTGGGGCGACCTGCGCCTGAAGCCTTCAACGCGAGACGCCGGGGGCCTGCCATTAACGCTCCAGACCATCTTGATCTGATGGCGCGCCGACCGCAGCCGGACGGTGCTTCGGCCGGCCGCGTCTGCATCGTCACCGGCGAAATCGCCGGACCCGACTACAATGGCGGGATCGGCACGGCGAACCGCGGCCTGGCGCTGGCGCTGCAGCGTGCGGGCTTTGCCGTCGATGTGCTCTACACCCGCGTCGAGGCCGGGCAGCCCTTCTCCTTCCGCCGCAGCTTCGAGGAGCAGGTCTCCGCCTTCCGCGCCCTCGGCATCGATCTGATGTGCATTGCGCATCAGGGCCGTTGGAACGACTGGCTCGGAAAATCGCTCCGCGTGATGGAAGTGCTGCAGGCCGGGGCCTACGACATCGCGTTTTTCGACGACACCCATGGCACCGCCTATTACACCGCACTGGCCAAGCGGTCGGGTTCAGCGGAACTGGCGCGGACGGCGCTGGTGGTCGTCACCCACAGCGCGACGCAATGGATTGCCGACCTCAACCAGTCGCCCATTCAAACGCTGGCCGATGTCACGCTGCTGGAAATCGAGCGCCGCAGCATCGAACTTGCCGATTACGTCGTTTCCCCCAGCGCCTATATTCTCCGGAAATACCAGTCCTATGGCTGGCAGCTGCCCGAGAAGACCCTGGTGCGGCCCAACATCCTGCCCTTCAGCAGCGAGCGGACTGCCCCTTCGCGTGAGCATCGTCATATAGACGAAATCGTATTCTTCGGCCGGCTGGAGCGCCGCAAGGGACTGTGGATGTTCTGCGAGGCCCTCGACCGGCTGAAATACCAGATCGCCGGAACCAAGGTGACGTTCCTCGGCAAATTCACGCACGAAGATGGCGAGTCCACCGGCTTCACGCTGCTCCGCCGCTCCAGCGCGTGGCCCTTCGCCCCGACGCTTCTCTACAATTACGATCGCGACCAGGCCTTGTCGTACCTCAAGGGTGGCAACCGCCTCGCCGTCATGCCGTCGCGCGAGGACAACAGTCCCTGCGTCATATTCGAGTGCCTGGTCGAGGGCATCCCGTTCATTGCCTCCGCCGGCAGCGGCGGACAGGAGCTGATCGCCACGGCGGATCATGCCGGCTGCCTGTTCCAGCCCACCGCCGAGCACCTGGCTGAGAAGCTGCGTCGCGTGCTCGCCGAGGGGGCGACGACGGCCCAGCCCTCCTTCATGCCGCAGGAAAACATCCGCCAGACCGTTCAATGGGTGGCGGGGCTGGTCGCCGAGGCGCGCCGCGAGCCGGAGAGGCCCGAGGGCGCCGAAAAGCCGGCCCGCGGCTCCGCCAAGGACCCTGACTGCACGCTGCTCCTGCTGGCGCCGGACGGCATGCCGCCGGAACTGATCGCGGACACGGGCTGCGAAACGGCACTGCGCCATCCTGATGCGCGCGTCGTGGTGCTGGCGGACGTCCTTGGCGAGGTCACCGCAGCGCTCGAGCGCCAGGGATCGGCGGTGCCTGCGAACCTGAGCTTCGGCAACATGACCGCCTTCGCCAAGCACACGGCCGCTGCCGGACGCGGCGCGGGCTTTCTCGCCCTGTGCAGGCTCGACCAGCCCGTGCCCGCCGCTGTCCTGGCGCGCGCCAGGTCGGCGTTCCGGGCGACGGGGATAGATGCCTTCACCGTCATGCGCGGGCATGCCGTCGAGATCGCACGGCCGGAACAGCCCTTCGTCTGCACCACGCGTTCGCACTGGATGCCGGAACGCTTCAAGACCGGCAATGCACAGGCGCTGCTCGCCCTCGCGCAGGACAGCAACGCCGGCCTGCTGCTGCTGCGCCAGGACCGAGCCGACATCCTGACCCGCATCGCCCCGCGCGATCCGCAACTCTGCCGACTGAAGGACATCGAACTCTACATCCACGAAGTGCTGCTGGCGCTGACCGCGGCGGGAGCCCGCTTCGAACTGCTGCCCGACTGCTATGTGCCGGCCGCGGCGATGCTGGGCACCAGCGAGACCTTCGCGCTGCCGGGCCTCGGGCTTCGTCACGTGACCGGTACCAAGGGCTATGCAGCGGGCTCGGAAAACGCGCTGCTGTCGCGCCTCACCATCGAGATGTTCGCGCGCGATGCGGCGCGGGTCAACGCGCTTCGCCAGCTCTCCGGCTTTGCCGCGCGGCTGGGCGACGCCATTCTCGATGACAAGAGCTACTGGCCGGCGTCCCGCGCCTTCACGACGTTTTCGCGCGTTGCACAGGCGGCAGGACGCCCTGCCCTGGCGCTGTCCCTCGTCACGAGGTCGATTGGCGCCGATGTTTCGCCCCAGTCTGGCGCCGCGCCGAGCCCGGCCGACATCGTGACGGCGCTGGCGCAGACCGTCAGCCTCGCCGGACTGCTGGCCGGCGGCGCCTATGACCGGATGAACCTCAACCATGAATGGTCGCTGCGTTTCGACGTCGCCAAGGAAGAGATCGAGGTTCATCCCAACGGCGCGCACGAGGGCGACGCGACGCTGATCTTCTCGAACGTGTCGTTCCCCGGCCCAGCCCTGTTCATGGCGGATCTCGAATTGTGGGACACGGCAAGGGGTCCGGTGAAGTTCGAGGTTCACCTGCTGTCGGAAACCGCCGGAGCCCAGCAGTTCGAGTGGGTCCTCCAACCGGGCGACCGCAAGTCCATATCGTTCACGCTGCCGCATGCCTATGAGGCCGGATGCGACGTCATGCTGGCGACCCGCATGCTCAGCCGCCGCGAATCCACGGAGGGAGCTCATGCCAAGTGGCACCGGCCGTCGTTCAGGCCACTCTGAGATGCGCAAGACATCCGCACCGCAGAAGCCCGCAGGTTTCGCCCCCCTTCCCGGATCGGCCCGGAAGACGGCAGGCCTGCCGCTGAAGGTCTGCGTCGTCACCTCGGAGATCCTGGGACCGGTGAAGAATGGCGGCATCGGCACCGCCACCAGCGCGCTGATCGATCACCTTGCCGGGGACGGCCACGACGTCACCATCCTCTATACGCACGTGCAGCGCGGCGAACCCGACTGCGCCGAGCGGAACTGGGCGCACTGGGTGGACCTGCTGGCCAGGCGCAGCATCGCGCTCGTCCATATCGCGCATGACGGAGACTATCGCGACTGGCTGCTGAAATCCTGGCTGGTCAAGATGCACCTCGGCGCCCACGACTACGACGCCGTGTATTTCAACGAACATCACGGCAGCGCCTATTACGCCCTCGCCGCCAAGCGCGCCGGCCTCCAGCCCTTCGCCAGCCAGGTCCATTGCGTCATCACCCATGGATCCATCGAATGGGTGATGAACACCAACGACCAGCATCTCCAGCGCGCCGCCGACTTGCTGATGATGGGCATCGAACGACGCAGCGTCGAATGGGCGGACGCCGTCATCGGACCCAGCCAGTATCTGCTGCAGGAATACCAGGCCTATGGCTGGAAACTGCCGGTCCACACCTATCGCCAGCCCTATGCCTTCCCGATCGCGACGCAGCGCCGGCCGCGCAGCCGGACGAAGGTCGACGAGCTGGTGTTCTTCGGCAGGCTCGAGACGCGCAAGGGCCTGTGGCTGTTCTGCGAGGCGCTCGACCGCATGGGCCAGGACCTGCGCGGACGCAAGATCACCTTCATGGGCCGCCCGAGCGAAGTCGCCGGCCTGCAAAGCCCGCTGTTCATCCTGTCGCGCGCCGAGAAGTGGCCCTGCGAGGTGAACCTGCTGCTCGACTACAGCCAGGAACAGGCGCTCGCCTACCTGGCGGAGCCCGGCCGGGTTGCGGTGATGCCATCGCTCGCCGACAACAGCCCGTGCGTCGTCTATGAATGCATGCAGCAGCAGATCCCGTTCATCGCCACGTCGGGGAGCGGTGCGGACGAACTGGTGCACGAGGACTGCTCGGCCATCATGTGCCCAGCCAATGCGATCGAGCTGGCGGAGAAGCTTTCGGACGTGCTGCAGAATGGCGCCTCGACGGCATGGCCACGGTTCGAGGCGGCGGAAAACCTCGCACGCTGGACCGCGTGGAACCGGCTGCTGGCCGATCCGCGGGCGCGCCGGGACTTCCTCGCAGCGTCTTCGCCCGACAGAGCCGCCAAGGGCGCCACTCCGGCGGTCGCGTCGGCCTTCCTGATGATCGACGATCGCAGTGTGCCGCTCGGTGAGCTGTTCGACCGGTTCCAGAACCATGTGGAGCGCTTCGGGCAACTGGGGCGGTTCGCCTTCCTGACCACCCGCGATGAACCCTTGCGCAGCCTGATCGAAGGCGTCCTGCAGGCGCGGGCCAGCCAGGCTGGCGCCGAATTCAGCCTGCTGCAGCCGGCAACGCTGGGCCGCTTCCTGCAATCGGTCCGCAAAGGCAACTGCTGCCTCTTCGTCACCGACATCTGCGACGAGATGAGCGATGCCTTCGTGGAAGTCAGCCGCAGCATGCGGGCCAGCAACGCGGCCGTGGCCGTGACCTGCGCCGCGGCGGTCCGGCGGTCACCCGAGGACATACCGACCATCGTGGAATTGCCGGCAGGCGACCTTCCGGCTGCAGGCGGCCTCGGGATGCCCATCACCTCCTCGGCATGGAGCGTGGCCGGGACGATGGTGGCGGACTACCTCAAGGCCTCCGACTTCGCCGATCCCGTCACCGGCCAGCCGATCCCCGCGCAGGACGTGGGCCAGCTTCTGTTCCATCGCCTGATCATCGCCGGCCAGCCCGTTCGCCTCATTCCCGAGGTCGGAACCGTGCGCACCACCGAGGCCCGCCACGCCGCCCACCACAGGCACTGGTACGGATCATCGGTTCTGCATGCCGAAGCCCTTGACGTGAAGCCGGTCGTCTATCAGGACGCTGCCGCATGGCTGGCCGTCAGCGCCTTCGGCCTCAGGGGCGCCACTCCTCCCGAGCGGCCTGCCAGCATGAGCCTGCTGCCGGTGGGCCATCCCCTCAGGGAGATTGCACACAGCGGAACCGAGACCGCGGACATCAGCCGCTATGCCGCCGCCATGGGCCGGCCGGACCAGGCCATGCAGGTCTCGGTGGCGGCAGAAATCGATGTCGGCGTCGAGGAGCTGCTCGCCATCGCGGTGCGATCGGTGCGCGAGCGGGTGCCGATCGACCTGCTCGCCCTTCTCTCGCTCAGGGTCAAGCCCGACACGGCTCCGGCCGCGCTCAGGATCCTCCGGGCCTCGACGGCCAACCTCGCACTGTCACGCAGTCCCCAGGGCCTCTTCGTGCAGTTCGGCGATGTGGACCTGCGCGCCGGCACGGCGACCTTTTTCGATGTTGCCCTCTCCGGACACGCGGCTTACACGCTCGTCTACAAGGCCGGAGGCAGCGAGCATTGCGATATCGGGGCGAGCATCATCGACCAGGCGACGGGTGCCACCCTCGGCAGCGTCACCGAGCGCGTCAGGGCGAACCACGAACAGGAGATCGAGATTCCGCTGCACGGCATCCACGGCATGTTCTGCATCATCGTGGAGATCACCACGGCCGCGCGCAGCCAGCCCGCGCTCACCATCAGCCGCATGCGGATCGCGTGATGCAGGCTCCCGTGGCGGTGATGGCATGAGCCGGTTCCTGATCACCGGCGGTGCCGGCTATATCGGCAGCCACACGGCGAAGCTTCTCGCGACGTCGGGCCATGACATCGTGGTCTTCGACAACCTGTCGCGCGGTCACCGCGACCTGGTGCGCTGGGGGCCGCTGATCGAGGGCGACATCCGCGATACGGCGCTGCTGCGCGAGGCGCTGCGCTGGTTCAGGCCGGACGCCGTGATCCATTTCGCGGCCATCGCCTATGTCGGGGAATCCGTCGCCAGGCCGGACCTCTATTACGACAACAACACGGCCGGCACGCTGTCGCTGCTCCGCGCCATGAAGGAGGCGCCCTGTTCCAACCTGATCGTCTCGTCGACCTGCGCCACCTATGGCCAGCCGGCACGCATGCCGATCACCGAGGAGACGCCACAGCTGCCCTTGAACCCCTACGGCCAGTCCAAGCTGATGATGGAAATCATGTGCGCGGATTTCGCCGCGGCCTTCGGCCTGCACTACATGGCGCTGCGCTACTTCAACGCCTGTGGCTGCGACCCCGATGGCGAGACCGGCGAGCGCCACGATCCCGAACCTCACCTCATCCCGCGTGCCCTGATGGCTGCCGATGGCGAGATCGACCGGCTCGACGTGTTCGGCGGCGATTATCCCACCCCGGACGGCACCTGCGTGCGTGACTATATCCATGTCTCGGACCTGGCAGCGGCGCACATGGCGGGCGCGCTGCACCTGATGGACGGCGGCGCCTCCGGCGCGCTGAACCTCGGCACCGGCCGCGGCATCAGCGTGAAGGAGATCATCGACGCGGCGGAGCGGGTGACCGGCAAGCCGGTTCCCCACCGCGTCTCGGCGCGCCGTGCCGGCGATCCGGCGGTGCTGGTGGCGGCCACCAACAAGGCCAATGCCGTTCTCGACTGGAAGGCGCGGCACAGCGACATCGACAACATCCTGGCGACCGCCTGGGCCTGGCACCGGCAGGAACGCAACCAGACGAAGCGGCGCCTCTAGCGGGCGATGGCCCCACGGAGATCTGGCATCGGCGAGCCGTAAACCATCCCGCAAGATGCTCCGCTTCCGGGCGCTGCGCAGCTTGCATGCCATGCCCGTTTCCGCCACTATTCATCTGGAAATTCAATACGGTAAAATCGGGCGTTCGACAGAGTTCAGCACATGGCAGGCAGCAGGAAAACCCGCCGGACGGACGTGACCGTCAACCGCCCGCTGGACGTCTCCCTGTCTTCCTGGTCACTCGGACTTCACAGTCCGGTGCTGCGGCGGCCCATCCGGCCACTGGCGCTGCGCCACGCGGATTTCGAAGACAAGTATGATTTTCACACCGTCTTCTATGACTGTTTCTGGTCGGCCGACGGCAAGGAGCTGCGACTGATCGGACCGCCGCTTCAGAACCTCGCCGACGACCTCGGCATGCGCATCTACGCCATGCCGTCGGGAGAACAGCTCACGCCTGTGGCCGACTCGCGCGCCTTCATCGCGGGCCTCCGCATCAGGGCGCCGTCCACGCTGCACTATCTCAGGATCGAGAGTGCGGCCGGAACCGCCTTCGTCGCGCCGCAGCCCAACCTGTCCTCGCTGTTTGCCGGTCGGCGGGTGGTGATGACGCTGAGCCAAAACAACGAACTCGAGTGGATCAGGGACTGGATCATCCACCACCAGCGCCAGCACGGATGTGATGCGGCCCTGGTCTACGACAACAATTCGACGCGCTACGACATCTCCGAACTGAAGGGCTGCCTCGCTTCCATTCCCGGCATCACCGGCCTCGCGGTCAACTGGCCGTTTCGCTACGGTCCCTTCGATGGCAGGCATCCTCTCACCTACGAACTGTGGGAAGGACATTTCTGCCAGTTCGGCATGCTCGAGCACGCGCGCTACCGCTTCCTCACGACGGCGAGCTGCGCGCTCAACCTCGACATCGACGAGCTGGTGACCTGCGCCAGCGGCGAGAGCATCTGCGAACTGACCGAAAAATCCAGCACCGGCCACCTGAAGTTCGGCGGCAAGTGGGTGGAGACATTCCGTTCATCGCGGACGGACCCCGCCAGCAAGCCGCTGCATCGCGATTTCTGGCATCGCAGCTCGGCACGCACCCAGGGCTGCGAAACCAAATATGCCGTCGTGCCGTCGCGCGTGCCGGACTTCGCGCAGTTCGCCGTGCACGACATCTACCGTCACGCCGACAGCGAACTCCAGCCGGGCATCGAACTGCGTCACTTCAAGGCGCTCAACACCAACTGGACCGTCGACCGGCCCGACCGGCTTCAGGAGCGCACCAGCGCCAAGGCGACGCCGGCCGGTCTGGCGCCGGACAAGCCGCTGGCCGCCCTGCTCAAGTCGACGTTCAAGGGTGTGCCCCGGCTGCAGCCGGCCTTTGCTGCCGCCAGCCCTGACACCGCCGTCTACCAGTCGCGCCAGAAGAGCGCGCAGCTGCTGCGTGCCGGCCGGCTTGCCGAGGCCGAGGCCGAAGCCGCGAGGAACATCGCCACCGCACGTGACTGGCCGAGCCTTCACCTGCACCACGCGATCCTGCTCGAACGGAAGGGCGACACCGAGGGCGCGAAGGCCGAAAGGGATGAAGCGCGGCGCCTGCAGGAGGCCTTTGGCGTCACCAACTATGAACTCGGCCGCTACAACATGCATACCGGCCACTATGCCGTCGCCGCCCGGCTCCTGCACCGGGCCATCCGTCTCACCCCCGATTTTGCCGCATCCTATTTGGCTCTCGGCAAGCTGTACTGGATGTCGGGCCGGCATCGGACCGGAGACCGGATCATCAGGCTGGGTCTGGAGCGGGTACCGGACTCGGTACTGCTCAACCAGGCGGAGGCCGACATCCTGTACTCGACCGGCCGCCCGGCCCTGGCCATCGGCTATGTCGACCGGGCCCTGGCCGCGTCCCCCCACAACGGCCAGTTACTGGTGTTGCGCTCCCGCATCCTGCGGGCGCTGCGGCGCCTTCCGGAAGCCCGCGCCACGGCCGAAGCCGCGGTTTCACTGCAATCGGATCCAGCCTTCTGCATCGAGCAGATCGTGGCGGCGATCGACCATCCCTTCGAGGTTCACTATCCCGATGCAGACGTCATGACAGCGCAGCTGGAGCTGGTGCAGTGCCTCATGGCGACGGAGGAGCTGGCGGCGGCCCTCGATGTGGCGAGGCAGGCCAGCGAAGCCTTTCCAAATCGGCCATACCCGCATGAATCCTGCTTTCTCGTGCTGCAGCAGATGGGCGACGACCGCGCCGCCCGACGCCACCTCGACGAGGCCATACGTCTGGCGCGGCGCGACCTGATGAACTTTCCGCCGCAGACCCTGGGCCGGCAGAAGGAACAGGAATGGTATGAGATGCGGCTCAACTATCTCTGGTACCTGCTGCACTGCGCCGGCCGCTCGGAAGAATCGACCGAGATCCTCGCCCAGGCCCTGCAGTACTACCCGGACAGCTACATCACGGCCCTGCGGCTCATCTATCAGCTCAGCTCGGAGGACCGCATCGACGAAGCGCTGATTCAGACCGAGAAATCCATCAGCAGCTTTCCGCGCAATCCCGAAATCATCATCGAACGCGGCCGCCTCCTCGAACGCAAGGGAGACAACAAGGGCGCCATCGAGGCCTTCCGCGCGGCCATCCGCCTGGGCGCGCGATATGCCTGGCTGATGAGCCATGTCGCGCATCTTCTCATCCAGGGCGGAGAACTGGTCGAAGCGCACGCGCTGCTGGACGAAGCCCTCGCGCTCGACGCCAATCATGCCCTGAGCCACTATCGTCTGGGTGAAATTCTCTGGAAGGGCGCAAATCCCCGCGCTGCAATCGACGCGTGGCGAAGGGCCGTCAACCTGGCGCCGGGGGAAGCCTGGCTGTGGAGCCACCTTGGCGGCCAGCTCGTCGAGATCGGAGAGTTCGCCGAGGCGGAGGATGCGCTCCATCGTGCCGAACACCTCAACCCCGGCGACATGCTCACGCACTTCCGTCTCGGACGGCTGGCGGAGGAGCGCGGCGAGACGGAGCAGGCCTTGCTGTGGCACGCGAAGGCGGTCGCCAGTCCGGAGACGCCGGCCTGGCTATGGCGCCATTATGGTGAACTGCTCCGCAGTCTGGGCAAGACGGAAGAAGCAGCCTCGGCGCTGGAATTGAGCGAGCGCCGCTGAGCGGCAGCGGTCGAGGTTCGAGACGTACCCGGCAGCCACTCTCCGCAGGGCACGGGGCCGGCGCGCCAGTTGTCAAAGCGGACCGCTGGTCTCTTTCTGCTCAAGGGCAGCGCGGCAACTGTCCTTGAACGGGAGCCACCATCGCGCATCGCGGTGTTCGGGGAACTGGTGCAGGCATTCGTCGATGAGTGCGATTGCGTTCCGCCAGTCACCGCGATCCTTGGCGACGCAGGCGAGTCCCGACAGCCCGCCCGGATCGTCCGGAAACTCCATCTTCGCCAGCTTGAAAACCGCCTTCGCCTCCCCGGCCGCGCGAGTTTCCAGCAGCCAATGACCGAGAAGCGGAAGCCACCATCGCCGCTGCGGACTGTGCGGAAAGCGGATGATGCAGTCGCGAAAGGTTGAAATGGCCTGCGGGACGTCCCCGTCCTGATGCATGGCGCGCGCCAGCCCGCCATATCCGTCGGGATTTTCCGGATAGGATGAAATGCAATCCGAAAACACCTCAACGGCACGGCGCGCGGAATTCATCTGCAGGAGAACGTCGCCATAGAAGGGCAGCCACCACTTCCGGTCAGGATGGCCGGGAAAGCGGGCGATGCAGTCTTCCAGAAGTTCAGCCGCACGAGGGAACTCACCCTTCTGGCTTGCGATCCGCGCAAGGCTCGCGATGGCGAAAGGGTTATCGGGGCGGAGGCTCCGCAGTTCCGAGTAAATTTCTTCCGCCCTGTTCCAGTCTTCGGCTTCGATCAGATCCTGACCGTGAATGGCAAGCCACCAGTGCCGATCGGGATGCCGGGGAAAGCGTCTGAGGCAATCTTCCCAGGCAAGACCCGCCTTCCCGGCCTCATGCCTCTGCTTCAGCACTCGCGCCAGGCCGGAGTACCCCGTTGCGACATCGGGTTGATCCCGGATGAGCTGTCTGACCAGGGTCTCCGCCTTCTCCAGTTCACCCAGCCTGAACAGCAATTCGAGATAATCACTCGCCGCCCAGGTCCACAGCTTGTGGGCAGGGTAACGCGTCCGGCACTCTTCCCAGAGCGCCATCGCGCGCTGCCATTCACTGCGCTTCTGCGCGATCTTGGCCCGACCGCTGAGCGCGGCAGGTTCGTCCGGAAATTCCTTGCCGAATTGCTGAAAGAGCAGTTCGGCCTCGTCCAGCCTGTTCAAGCTGACCAGAATGTCACCGCGGAAGGGCATCCACCACCGGCGATCCGGATGATCAGGATGGCGACGGATGATTTCCGCAATGAGGTCGGCGGCCTGGGCTGGTTGTGACCGGCTCAGGGCCAGCCTGGCGCGAATGGCGCCAACATGCGGCTCATCGGGCGCCACGGCGGAATGTGCCTCGAGCAGTGTCTCGCATCTGTCCGCGAGGCCCTGATCCAGCAGCAGATGGGCATATTCGTTCATGCACCACTTCACATCCGGGTCCGCCGGATGGAGCGCAATGCCTTCATCCCACAGGCTGCAGGCCGTCGCGATGTCGCCACGCCTGACCGCCAGCCTCGCCAGCTCGGCATATTCGAGAAGGCTCCGGGGCGACCCGTCCATGAGACCGGCGAGGGCTGCATCGGCCTTGTTCCAGTCTTGCAGTTCGATCAAGGCGCGGGCGCGGGCCTTCTCCCACTCCCGCAGGCGGGGATGATGCGGAAACCGCCTGATGCATGTGTCCCAGTATTCATCCGATCGCTTGAAGTCACGCAGCTGCTCGGAGGTTCGGGCCAGCCCCTGGAGGGCTGCGGAACTCTCCGGAAAGCGCGAGACGGCATCCGCGAACGCCGTCCTGGCCTGTTCAGCCTTCCCGTCCTTCTCGAGCGCCTCGGCCCGGCCTTCGAGCCACGACTGGATGTCGGGATGCGACGGGTGCTCGGCGATGCATTTCTTCCAGATGTTCGCGGCTTTCGACCATTCGCCTCTGTTCCAGGCAATGCGCGCCGAACTCGCCGCGCGCACGGGCGGCTCCGCATTGGCGCGATTGTCGATGCCCTGCCACGCTACCCGCCGTCCGAGGAGCTCGAACAGGCGTTCGTTGTGCCGTTCATAGAAGGCCGCCAGCCTGCGACGCACCTGGTCGCGGTTCCGGTCATCGTAAATACCGACATTCTCCTTGATGGAGTCGCCGAGAGCGCGGTACGGCAGTCCAAGGTGGGAGAATACCTTGCGCAGAATCCGTTCCGGTGAGGCAAAGAACTCTTCGCTGACGACAACCAGTATATCCGACGGCGGGAAAACGCTGAACCAGTTCTCGAGATAGTGTGCATAGAGGCCGAGCCGCACATGGTATCTGGGGGTCTTGCCATGATCAGACAGGCTCAGCCGCAAGATATCGTCAGGCACGTCGAGATAGGAAAGCTCCTCATCTATCGCGTCCTCGAGGCTGCGCTGTTCGGTTCCCACCCGCTTGTCATGGTAGTAATGCGACAGCGCGCGTTCGACCGGATCGCGCAGCACGACGATCAGCTTGACGCCGGGCAGCTTCTCCCTGACCAGCTGGGGAATGTTCCAGGCATCGAAGTTTCCGACCCGCGCCTCGCCGGTGATGAAGCGTCTCTCCCCTTGCGGACGTCGCGGGAAGTGCGACATGTACCAGTCGTAGCCCCGGTCTATGTTTCCGAAATAGTTGACCTCCTTGAGAACGGGCGGCAACACCAGATCATGCTTGGAAATGAAGGAATGTAGCGACGTCGTGCCCGCCTTGGCGACGCCGACGATGAGGAAGCTCGGAGCGAGTGGCACCCAGTCGTCGGTCATGTCACGGAACAGGCCGGGGTTCTCCGACAGGTTCAGGAGGTCGGTCGCGCGGCGAATGTAGTCTGCGCCGGTGCGCGTGTCGCCGAGAATGGTCAGGCAGTAGCCCGCCTGCAGAAAGTCCTCGAAGTTGCTGCCGTCCAGCGCAATGGCCCGGCGCGAACAGACCAGCGCCCGGGCGATCGAACCGTCGCCGAGGAAGTCGTGGTGGAATGGCGATGGGTGCCGAAAGTTCTCGAACTCGGTCAGTGTGTTGCTGAGCAATCGGTGGCTCTGCGCAAGGTGCGGGAAATCTCGCGCGGTTTGTTCGGCGAGATGCAGGGCTTCGGATCTCCTGGCGGTGGTCAGCAGGTGCCATATCGTGCCGGTGATCGATTTGAAGTCGGGCGCGTCGCCGTCCTTGCTGCGGCTAGACCGTTGCACAGGCTGACGGCTCGGGGTCAGCGGACCAGCCAGCATCCTGCTGGCGAGAACCGAGCGGCAGACGGGGAGCAGATCGGCAGCGGCCGCCTCATGCATCTGGGGCGATGGATAATAGGTGTTGAAGAGCTTTCCATCCTTCAGCTCCGCCCCGTCGATCGGCATGGCGCTCGGCCACAGGAGCTGCGGAAGTCCCTTCGAACCGACGGTCTCGACATATGCGTCGCAGAGCGGGCGGAGGCGTTCGACCATCTCGCGATTGACCAGCTGCGGATAGTCCCCGAGCAGCTTCCACCAGATGGAATAGTCGTCGGTCCGGTCGGGGGAGACCCGGGAAATCCAGAACAGGATCTTGGGAGCTGTGATCCGGCTGAGCAATTGCTCGCTGCGGCTGATCCAGTTCCGCCGTGTCTCGGCAATCAATTCTGCGACCCGGGCCCGCGGGGCCGCGGACAACTCCTCCGCAATGAACTCCTCGAAGCGCATGGGCTTCGCGTCCCTGAGGCGAACCCCGTGCGTGGCGCCCGTCTGGCTGTTGTCGAAAGCCGAGTTGCTCTCGCTGCGTCCCGACAGGACCTGGACGACGACGAATTCAGCCCGGTTGATCAGGCCAAGGAATTTCTCGTCGAGGAAGGCCCGGGGACCGCTTCCGGCCAGTCCCAGATTGAGTACCGGCAGGCCGAGCTTCCCGGAGAGGATCGTCGGGAAAGGTTGCTGGCAAAATCGCCCGAAGGTCTGAGCCGCGCCGAGGCAGACGAAATAGGGCTTGTCGAGGTCCGGCAGCGGTCCCCTCAGTTCCTGAGAGTCCAGAACATCGCAGGGCTGAAGTTCATAGTCGAAATGCGCTGCGTCGAGGTCCTGATAAAATCGTCCCATTGCCTCAATCCTCGGGATGGCGGCAACAGAAGCCATCACTCCCGCACCGCAACAGCCGATGAAACCGGTTTGACAGGAATTCCTCTGCCAACCGAATGCACGGTCTAGGTTACAGGCGGGATTTGCCTTGGCAACACAATATCGAAAACGATTGGTTTCCGATTCAGGCAGCACGACGTTGGCTCCTTGGGTGGGCTAAAAGACACACCTGCGCCGTGGAACAGATCTTCCTTCGGTCAACGAAACGATTTGAGGGAAATGGCTACTCTGAATTGCTGGGCCATCAGGGATGGCGCGAGTGACGGGGCTCGAACCCGCGACCTTCGGCGTGACAGGCCGACGCTCTAACCAACTGAGCTACACCCGCAATTCGGTGAGGCGTCTGATAGGGGAACCCCCTCCCCCTGTCAAGCGAACCCTCAACGTTTTTTGCCGGTCACCTGGATCTCGATTTTCATCCGGGGATCGATCAATGCGGCGATGATGGCGGTCGAGGCGGGCCTTGTTTCGCCGAAGTATTTCCGGAACACCGGCCAGCACGGCTCGAAGTCCTCGGCGCGCGGAAAGATGTAGATCGTGCTCACCACGTCGTCGAGGCTGAAACCGGCCTTCTCCATGGCGGCCTTGATGTTGCGGAAGGTCTGGTCGGCCTGCTCGGTGACGTCCTCCGAGATAGTCATCGTCTCGTAGTTGAAGCCCGTGGTGCCGGACACCCAGATCATGTCGCCGTCGACGATGGCGCGGGAGTAGCCGATCTCAGCCTCGAAGCGGGAACCTGACGAAATCTGCCGGCGGGTCATTGGCCATCCTCCTGTTGATCGGGGGCGCCGACGAGGTCGCCCCATTCGCATTTGCGCAGCCTTTTGTAAGCGCTGGCGTCGCGCCTCGCAATGTGGCGGACCTCAACGCTCCCCTGCGTGCAGAGCCGCAGCGACATGCCGGGCTTGGCGCGGTGCGGCGGCGCAATCACCCTGCCGCCCGCCGGCGGCGTGCCGTCGCGGGCCAGCACGAGATAGGCGAAGCGCTCGTCCTCGAAGGGCACGCTGGCCGCCTTGGCGTGCATGTGCGCCCGGAGCCGTGGCAGCCTGACGCTGAAGTGGCACCAGTCACCGCCCTCGAGGGGGCAGTCCAGGGCATGGGTGCAGGGTGCGACGGGGACAGCACCGGCCGCGACGAGGCGGCTGCGGCAGGCACGCAGCCGTGCGAAGCCTTGCGGCGTGCCGGGTTCGACCAGCACGAGCAGCTGGCGGCTGGCGTGCCACAACCGGTCGGCCGCAGCGGCCATGGCCGCGACCGGCAATTCGGCGAGAGCATAGGCCGCGACGGTGAGGTCGGCTTCCAGTCCCGCGGGCAGCGCTTCGATCCGGCCGCGCAGTGCCGCGGCCGCCGCCAGCTGCGGCGGGCCGGCCCGGGCGAGGTCCTTGGCGAGCGCGAGGAATGCCGGATGGTCGTCGAGAAAGGTGACGGACTGCAGGCCGGGCCAGTGCTGCAGGCAGGCCCAGCTCGCCGTGCCGGGACCGGAACCGGCATCGAGGAGGCTCGCGGGCGCGAAGCCAGGGCGCAGCCTTGCCACTTCGGCGAGAACCCGCTCGACGGCCGCGAAGGTCGCCGGCATGCGCGTCGCGAGATAGGCCCCGAGGTCGACCGCGGCGGAGCTGCCCCCTGCCTTGTAGGCCGCGGTCAGCGCCGCGCTTTCCTTGCGCCGGTCGCCTGACTGCGTGGCCAGCCTCGCCTCCGCGGCAGCCTGGAGCGGCAAAGGCAAGGTCATGATGATAAAGGGAAGTTAATTTGCACGCGATGCCGCCCGAACCCTATCGTCCGCTTCGTCATAACGCCTGGAACCCTGCCGCGAAAGGCCCGCGATGTTCGTCTGCTTCTTCCCCGCGCCACGTCTGTTCTTCTCCACCGCCACGCTCTGGGCGCTGGCGGCGGTGATCGTGTGGTTCCTCTTCGCCCGCGATGCCGGCGGCATGATCGGCCTCCCCAATCCGCCCGCCGATGCGGCGCCGATCCTCAGCGCCACGCGCTTCATCTCGCCGCCGTTCCTGTGGTTCTATCTCTACTTCGGCGCGGCGGTGGCGATCTTCGGTGCGGTGTGGCGGATCCTTGCGCCGCATCCCTATTTCAACTGGTCGGTGTTCGGCTCCGTGCTGATCATCTTCGTTCTCTATTTCATGGTGGAAGTGAGCGTCACCATCAATGACTGGTATGGCTCCTACTTCGATCTGATCCAGAAGGCGCTGGATCCTTCGACCAAGGGCACCGTGCCGGTCTCCGATCTCTATGTCGGGCTTGCCCAGATCACCTCGGTGCTGCTGCTCTACATCATCGTCGCGGTGCTCAACGCCTTCTTCGTCAGCCATTACGTGTTCCGCTGGCGGGCCGCGCTGAACGATCACTACATCTCGCACTGGGACAGGCTGCGCGGCATCGAAGGTGCGGCACAGCGCGTGCAGGAAGACACGATGCGCTTCGCCACGACATTCGAGGATCTCGGCACCAGCCTCGTCAGCGCCATCATGACGCTCATCGCATTCCTGCCGATCCTCGCGCGGCTGTCGGACAAGATTCCAACCATTCCAATTTTCGGGTCGATCCCTTACTCGCTGGTGATCGTCTCCCTGGTCTGGTCGCTGTTCGGAACCGGGCTGCTGGCCGCCGTCGGCATCAGGCTGCCTGGGCTCGCCTTCCGCAACCAGCGCGTCGAGGCGGCCTACCGCAAGGAGCTCGTCTATGGTGAGGACAATTCGGCGCGCGCCACGCCGCGGACGCTTCGCGACCTGTTCGACGCCGTGCGGCAGAATTACTTCCGGCTCTACTTCAATTATCTCTACTTCAACGTCGTGCGTTACACCTACTTGCAGGCCGACATGCTCCTGCCCTTCCTCGTGCTGATTCCCGCGATTGCGGCGGGTGCGATCACGCTGGGCATTTTCCAGCAGGTCAACGCCTCCTTCGGCGAGGTCCGCGATTCGATGCAGTATCTCGTCAAGTCATGGCCCGACATCGTGGAGTTCATGTCGATCTACAAGCGGCTGCGCGCCTTCGAGGCTGCGCTCCACGGCGAGGAGCTTCCGGACATCGATCGCAAGTTCCTCGAGGACAAACAGCTGGCATAGAGACACGGGCCCGGTACAACTCTCGTCTCGGAGATCGAAGCTGAGGCTTGCTGGTGACGGCGGCCGCGAAAGTTGCTACAGGGAGGGCAACTGGGGGAATAGCCATGACGCCGTCGCGCGGTCTCAGCATTGTCACGACACTGCTCCTGCTCGCGCCGCTGTCGCCCGCCGTCGCGCAGAGCGTGGAGCAGCACCAGTATGTGATGGATCTGGGCGCCGGCATCCTCGTCAAGCCTCGCTATCCCGGTTCGAGCGACGCGATCGCCGTGCCCTACCCGCTCATCGCCTTCAGCCGCTTCTATGTTCCGGGCTATGGCCAGGTGGACGATGAGAACAGCACCCGCCGATTCGCGGTCTATCCGTCGTTCAACTACATCGGCAAGCGCGACGCCTCCCACTCCAGCGACCTGCAGGGCCTGGACAACGTCGACTGGGCGCTCGAGGCCGGGCTCGGCGTGTCGTACCGCTATGATTTTCTGCGGGCCTTCGCCGAGGTCCGGCAGGGCTTCAACGGTTATTCGGGGCAGGTCGCCAATTTCGGCGTCGACCTCATCGGCAGCCCGATGCAGGACCTCGAACTGCGCATCGGGCCGCGGGCCGGCTGGGGCTCGCAGAATTACATGGAAACCTATTTCGGCATCACGCCCGGCGAAGCGGCAAACAGCCCGGTCTTCGACAAGTCCTACAAGGTGGGCGCCGGCTTCAACACGGTCGGGCTTGCCGGCAGCGCCAGCTATGACCTGACCGACAGGTGGAAACTCAGCGTGCTGGCCGGCTGGAACCGGCTGATCGGCGATGCCGGCAACAGCCCGATCGTCCAGCAGGGCAGCCAGGACCAGTATTATGCCGGCGCCGGCATGACCTACGAGTTCGCCTTCGACCTGTTCTGATCTGCCCCAACGGATCCCCGCTACGGCCTCTCCCGGCACCACCACGGGCCTTGCCAAGGCGCGCCGGATGGACTAGTAAATCTCTATCGATTTACTGGGCATAATAGAGATGAACTTCGGCCAGATCATCCGTGTCTCCTACCGTGAGTTGCAGCGGAAATGGGATCTGTTGGCGGAGGAGGCCTTCCACCGGGCCGCGCCGGGCAACCGGGATGAAGTTGCGCGCGGCGAATTCATCTCGGCCTTCATCAGCGAGGGCAAATCGAACACGCCTGCCCGCCCGGGGATGCAGCGCCCCATCCGCTGATCGGTGCCGCTCGAAATCGTCGAGGCCGTTGCTCGCCTCTGCGCCGGATCCGCGGAGGCTCATCGCCGGAACGTCCCCGACATCCCGCCGGCAGTCGCAGCAGTGGCGATCGACCGGGGCAACGCCGAAAATCTCCCCCGTCTGTCGTCAAAGGTTTACCGCCACATTATAGTTGCGTTAAGTTGCAGATTGCCAGACGCTGCGGGAGTGTCCGACGTTTGACCATCCCCGTGGCAAAACCCAACCAATTGGAGACTGCCATGCCGATATCAGTGAAGGCCAGGCGCGCCCGCCCTGCCGCTTGGGGCGCAGCCCTCGCCGTGGCCCTTGCGGCCGCCATTCCGGCCGCGGGAGTGGCCCACGCCGATGATGCGGCCATCAAGGCCCTCGTCAAGAGCATGTCCGATTACCTCGCCGCCCAGAAGTCGATTTCCTTCGACATGGAAAGCACGCTCGAGGTGGTGACCAAGGATGGCCAGCGCCTCGCGCTCGCCAGTTCCGGCGCCATCGAGATGAGCCGGCCCGACAAGATCCGGGCGGAGCGAAAGGGCGGCTTTGCCGACATCGAGGCGGTCTACGACGGCAAGACGCTGAGCCTGCTGGGCAAGAACCTGAACCTCTATACCCAGATCCCGATCACCGGCGACATCGACCACCTGATCGACGAGCTGCGCGACAAATACGGCCGCCCGCTGCCCGCCGCCGATCTGCTGATGACCGACTCCTACAAGCAGCTCATGACCGAAGTGAAGGACGTCAAGTACCTGGGTCCGGGCGTCATCCTCGGCCAGACCTGCGAGCATGTCGCCATGCGGGCCGAGGACGTGGACCTGCAGCTGTGGATCGCCCAGGGCGATGCGCCCCATCCCTGCCGCTACACCATCACCAGCCGCACCGTGGCCGGTGAACCGCAATACACCGTCGACATCTGGAACTGGAAGTCGAGCACCGACGCCGGCACCGCCGACTTCACCTTCTCGCCGCCGGCCGGCGCCCAGCAGGTCGAGCCTGCGAAGCTCACCGACACCGACGAACTGCCCTCGCACCTCACCCCCAAGAACTGAACACGCACTGAAGCCATGAGGATCACCATGATCAAGCGGTTGGGACTTCTCGCCTTCTCCACGCTCGCCGTGGCCTTCGCCATCGAACTGGGGGGCCATGCGCTGGCCCCCGGGCAGATCGGCGTCGTCACCCCGGCCAATGCCATCATCGGCATGCCGATGACCCCGGTCAGCGTCGCCGGCGTCGCCCGCCGGACGGCGCGCCGCTGCGCCGTGGGCGTTTACTACTGCTGACAATGCAGAAGGGGCGGATCCCTGCCCCGCCCCTTCGTGCCGTCATCCCCACTTCTCCGGAAAGATCAGGACGCCTTGCTCCGCAGTTCCGGGAACATGGAAGCAGGGCCCGGATTTTCCCGTGACGCCTCCGCAGTGAGTTGCTGCACGCGGTCGTGCAGCAGCTGGTATCTCAGGTCGTAATTGTCTTCCGAGAGTTTCTCGACAATGCGGTCGAGGGCGCGTGCGTGTTCCCGGGTGCTGACGGCCTCCTCGACCAGGCGATTTTCCTGAAGGTGAGCCAGCGCTGCCTCGCGTTCGGTTCTCGCCACCACGGATTCGACCCAGACGGCGGTGGCGAAGGCAAGGACGGTAAAGACGACGCCCAGAGCGAGCACCGCGGGCTCCCGAGCGCCCGTCCGGATATTGTCGATGATGTCGCCCCAATGAAATCCCGCGAGTGCCGCGAAGACGATCAGGAGCCCCATCAGGACCAGCCTCGTGCGCCGGCAGCTTTGGCAAGTGTCAAAATCCATCGTCGAGTTCCCTTCGTGGTTCCCGGGCTGACTTTCCCGCCAAGAGCGCAGGCATCGCCGGTTTGAAATCCTCATGCACGATTCTGCTATATTAGTTATAATACTTACGTGGTTTCCGGCTTGATCTCGGTCAAACCCAGGGGTGTGCTGGCCAAAATATCTCGCGGGGCGGTGCCGAAGGCAGCGGGCGCGGCAACATCGCCAAATGGTAAACCATGCGCGGCAATTACCGGTAGCAATTGTACAAGTTGTGATATATTGACGTATCGGCATTTTTGAATAGTTTGGATATCAGATCTTTCATTCAGACGAGGTGTCTGCTCGGCCGGAGAACTGAAATGCACATGTTGGCCCCGACTCACGACACGACTCCGAAGATTTCCGGTACGATGCTTCGGCTCCCGCCGATCGACCGGGGCAGCCTGGGCCGGATCATGCTGAGGTTCATCGGCCACCTGCCCTTCTTCAAGTTTGCCTCCGCCCTGATCCTGCCGGCCGGCCTCAATCTCGCCGGCGCCGCGGCAATCGCGCTATCCTACTCGGTGTTCTGCTGCGAGATCGCCGGCTGGCTGGAAGCGCGCCAGCAAGGGCCCACGCCGTCCTTCCGTTCGGCCGAAACCCCGCTCATCGGCTCGCTCACCCTCGTGGTCATCATGGCGCTGTGCACGCCGATCTGGACGCTCGCCCTGTCGCCCGCCTCGTTCGGGCCCTACCTCGAGAATCCGCTGCCGCTGTGGCCGGCCTTCCTGGGACTGATCGCACCAAGCTGCTTCTGCTTCGCGGCATGCCAGCTGCACACCCGCGCGCATGTTCCCATCGCCCGCCGCCTCGGCCTGCAAGTTCGCCCGCCTGCTCCGGCTCCGAAGGCCAGCGACCAGTAGAGCTTCCGGCTCCGGCGTTTGAAACGGCGATCGATCTGTGCGGAGGTCGTGGTGGGCGATGAGAGACTCGAACTCCCGACATCTTCGGTGTAAATGAAAAATTGCCTATCCTTCCACCGCTTACCCGAACTTTCGTACCCTTACTTTTCCTGTTGATTTCAGAGAGATGGCGCTTGCTGCAGCCGAAGTTGTCAGGATACATCTTACCCTGACTTTCCGCTTTCTGCTGACACCGTGTTGACACGGCACGAATTCGGGGCCGCCCAAAGGGTTGATTTGAGCAAGATCACAAAGCGTCTGGTCGACAGCGTTGGGCCCTCCGCCGATGGAAAGCGGCTCTACCTTTGGGATGAGGAGATCAAGGGTTTCGCGCTCGTGGTCCTGCCATCTGGTGTGAAGAGCTACGTATTCCAGTACCGAAATCGCCTGCAGGTGAACCGGCGCCTCACAATCGGAAAGCACGGCAAGGTCACGGCTGAGCAGGCCCGCGATGTGGCGAGAGACTTGCGGGCGGCTGTAAGTGCTGGCCGCGACCCCCTGGCCGAGAAGCGGGACATCCAAGCCACCCCCACTGTGGGCGAGTTGCTGGACGCCTACTTGAAGTCCGCCGCCTACCTGGACAAGGCGCCAAGCACCCAGTTGATTGAGAAGGGTCGCGTCGAGCGCCACCTCCGCCCCCTGCTCGGAAAATACCGGACAACGGAGCTCACCAAGGACCAGGTCGAGAGAGCCCGCAACGGCATCCGGGACGGCAAGACTGCCACGAAGGTCAAGACCAAGGCCCGCGGCGTTGCGAGGGTCCGCGGTGGCCCTATCACCGCCCGAGAGTGCATTGCCCTCGCCCGCTTTATCTTCAATTGGGCCATCGCGAACAAGCTCACCACCACGAACCCTTGTGAGGGCGTCGCCCTGCCGCCGATCGGCAAGCGGACAGCCATCCTCGAGGACGCCGAGGCCTATGGAGCGTTGTTCCGGGCTCTCGCCGACATGGAAGGCCGAAAGGTCATTCGAGCGGCCGCCGCTGACGCGATCCGCATCCTGGCGCTCACCGGAGCGCGTAAGAGCGAAATTGCGAAGTTGCGGTGGGGGCACGTCGACCTGAAGGCTGGGAAGATCACCCTGCCCCCAGCTGCTCACAAGACCGGGAGGAAGACGGGCAGCAAAACAATCAATCTCCCATCGGTCGCCCAGGAGATCATCGGGCGCCAGCCAAAGGGTGGCCCTGAGGCCCTCGTGTTCGCGCCCGGCCGAGGCGCTGGCCCCATCTCGCTGGCAAAGCCCTGGATGCAGGTTCGCGCCGCCGCCGGTCTTCCGGAGAAGCTGGGGCTGCACGGTCTTCGCCACAGCGTCGGAAGCCACCTGGCGATGAATGGGGCCCAGCTACCCGCAATCATGGAAGCCCTTGGCCATCGGCAGCTGTCGACTGTCGCGCGCTACATCCACTACGCCGAAAGCGCGAAGCAAAGGCTCGCCGAACAAGCCGCTGCGCCGGCAATCGCGGGCCTCGCGGTGGCCGAGGGTAAGCGGCCAGCGGTCGTCTCGACATTGGCTGGGGGAAAGAAGGCATGAAGCTCGAAGACCTCCCCTCCGCTCAAGTCCGAGACCAGGTCATTCTGATGGCGGCGGAGCTCGACGACGATATCTGCTGGACAGGTCTGCTACTCTACCAAGTTACGGGAAGGCCTCCTCAATCGAGTCTTCTGTTCTACCTCGAACGCGGCCTTAAGGAGATCGCGAACGTAAGCAAAAAGATTGCGAACGCGAAGACCGAGGCCGAGGCTGTTGCAGCGGATTTGCAACGCAAGCACATTCTTGGAGCGGTCGAGGAAGCCGAGAAGGCAATCCTCGACCTCACTCAGAATTGGCTCAGACGTGGCGTCGTGAACATGGATGATCCAGGCGCTCGAGGCGGATTCGTTGCCATCGGCAAGCGCAAGCTTGGCGGTGAGTTTGAGCTAGTTCCGGCAGAGCATTGGGAGCTCGGCATTCCAGACTGGTTGACCATGAAGCTGGCGCTTCCGTCGGATCTCTGGTTCGCCGTCCGCGTCATAGACGTGAGGGATCTATCCCCAGAAGAAGCAGCCCTGATCACCGAGCCACAGTCCCCTCCTCCTCAGCCCGGTCCGGACGCTGGATCCTCGCCCGACAGCAAAGTGAGCCCCGCGAAGCTAAGCGCCTTCCTTCGAGAGTTTGCCGACGGTAGGCCTCCCGGGACCAATTCCGTCGATGCCTTTTGGTCTGCTGCTCGCGAGCACTTTGCACCGCGGCACGTAACTAGGGCGCGCGTCATTAGATGGATGAAGGAATCGCTGTCTCCCGACGAGCGTCTGGGGCGCGGACAGAAAAACCAAAGTTGGCGATTTGGCGAGCACAAGAAAAAAGCCTAACCGATACTGCGACTTAGCCGTAATCGCCGGAAAATTGCGACCGCGATTACGCGATTAATGACGGCGATTTGAACTGCCGCGATCCTTCCTCTGCCAACCACAAGGAGGGAGAGATGGCGGAAACCAAAATGCTGGATCGCAAGGAGTCGGCGATCTACTGCACCGACCGCGGATACCGGACTTCCTACAACACGCTGATGAAACTGGCCTGCACCGGCGGTGGGCCGACCTTCCGAAAATTCGGTGGCCGTGTCATCTACGCGCCCGAAGATCTCGACACCTGGATTGCAAGCCGCCTTTCTCCGCCGCTCATCTCGACGTCTGAGGCCGCGTGATGAAAGGGCCACCTGAAACAATTGCCCCCGCCGGGCGGGCGGGCGCGGCAGGGGCTAGTAGGATAGACAGTCAGCAGACGGATAATTACTCCACAGCCACGCAAACATCAAGGGCGCCACGGAAGTGGACTGTCGATGCTGAGCTGCGGGTGGAGGTGCTCACATGAGGAAAGAGCATCTTGAACCCCAAGCAGATCGGGCGTCGGTGCCCTGCTGCATTCACGGCCACCAATGGTCGATCGAGAACACGTATTATCGTGCGAACGGCTGGAAAAATTGCCGACCCTGCAACGCGGCCGCGGTGAGGCGCTATCGGCGCCGCAGGCGGGTTTTCGCAGGAGGGCCGCGGAATGGGTGATCGTTGTGAATTCTGGGAACTCGGCGAGGAGGTCATGGCGGTGGGTGAGCAACGAGCGGTGGCGGTTTACCCAAACCCTGACGGCGACCTAGTCATCCGCCAAGAGCGTGCGTGGGATGAGGAGGAGGATCACATCATTATCGTCCGCATCGAGAATGCAGAGCGGCTTGCCCAAGCGATTATAAGGGCCGCAACGGAGTATCGTCCGTGACCGCAGGGCACAAGAAGGGAAGCGAGGACGAGGTTGCCAAGGCCTATGCGGAGCGATGGCTCGCCCTCGAGGGCATGGCCGCTGCGCCGATACCCGACTCCGCGAGAGCCGTGGGCGTGCTGCTCATCATCTCCAGAAACATGGAAACGGGACTTTGTTACCCCGGGGAGGCATACTTGGCGGGGCATCTCGGTTACGAAATAAGTACCGTCAAGCGGGCGAAGAGCCGCTTGCGCGAGGCCGGACTGATTGACTGGACCGTGCGAGGCCGCCTTCATCAATCATTCTACACATTTGACTTTCCCCGCCTCACCGCCCTTGCAACCGAGGCAAGGGAACGTGGGAAGGAAGCGGCGCGCATCCGACAGAGTAGCAGCACAGCAACTTTGCAAGGTGGCACTACTGCTACTTTGCAAGGTGGCAGTGAAACCACTCTGCAAGCTTCAGCCGACACATCACAGAGTGGCTCTACAATTTCACAGAGTGGCTTTGGAGATTTACAGAGTGGCTGCCGTGTATCTCACAGAGTGGCTGTAGAGCCACCAGAACAGATAAGGGAACAGATAAAGATAACATCTCATCAACAGAGGGGCGCCCCGGGGGCGCACGCTGCTGCGCTGCTCGAGGAGCTGAGGCACAAGCGTTCGTCCCACTTCCCGAAGGTCGAGAAGGCTTTCGAGGGAGAGCCGGCGACACTCGATACGTATTTCGCACTGGACGTAGAGCGACAGGGGGAGGCGAGCTGGGCCTTGATGAGACCCGGCGGTGGTCGCGACGCAGCCCGCGCGGTAATCCTCCAGAGCCGCGGCGGTGAGCCATGAACGGGCGTGCCATGCCCGAGGGAGAGCCCCGGCGGCCGCCACGAGCCCTCCGACGAGGAGGCGCGGGGCCCCTGGCAAATTAAAATTTGGGGGTATTTCGCACCCCACCAATTCAGTCTTTGCAGTGATTTTTATTTCGCATGTCCGGTCCGCCTTTGGAGGTTGAAATGATCGATGAACCTATCACCGCCGCCCGTCTGGCAGAGCTGCTGCAGGTCAGCGACCGGCACCTGCGCCGGCTTATGGCCGACGGTTGGATTCGAAAAGACGAGGACGGTTTTCACCGCATGTCGCTTGGAATTCGGGGCTACCGCTCATACCTCGAGGACCAAGGCCGCCGGCGGGAAGAGCGCGATGGAGCCCGAGACCAATTGCGGCGCCAGCGGACTCGGCTGATCTCTGAACAGGCAAACTCCCTGGCAATCAAAAATGCGGCGCTGCGCCGGACATTGCTGCCGCGGCAGGAGGTGCTCCGGACCTGGGCAACCTTTGTCGAGTTCGCCGACCCCACCATGCTGGCGGTTCCCGCCAAGGTGGCGGCCCGTCTCCCGCACCTCACGCAACACGACCTGGATGAAGTGCGGGCTGAAATCGAGAGCGCCCTCGCACCACTTCGTCGGTCCAGCGGGCACAGCTGGGCCGACTAGGCTTGCGGCACCCGCCCACCATAGCCGAGCTGGAACGCGCTGCGTCGTACCTGGCGGCCGCACCCGACCTCGGCGTGGCGAAGGTGGGTGAGGCATTCCTGGCCTGGCTTTCCGGAGAGGTGGAGGAGCTCCCTGCGGCGCTCGGCTTCACGCCAGGCCGGCGCGCTGTGGGCACGCTGCAGGCGCTCGATCGACGCGACCAACTCCTGGTGAAAGCCGCAGAGACGCATCTCGCACACCTCGGGTCGGCAAATGCGCGAGCTGACGCCCTGGCCTCGGCGCTGAAGCACTATCGCGCGTCGGGGTGGCCGAGGCACCGCACGGCCGCGGTGTGCCCGCCCGCAATCGCCGGAACGCTCGGCGGTGCCTGCTGGGCGGTGTTGCGCACCCGCGATGCGGAGCTCAGCGCCAGCCGCATCCGCCGCATCCTGGCCGGCTTGGCTACGAGCTCGCAGGAAGTAGCCAACGATTCCGCATAGGAGAGTCGCCATGTTCCAGCCCACCAAAACGTCCGACCTCGCCGCCAGCATCATCCCTCGCCCCACACTCGTGGTGGGGCCCGATGGCCCATTCGATGTCGCAACCACCCTGCCGCCTGCTGCTGCCGGCAAGCTCGAGGCCCTCCGCATTGCGGCCGATGATGCAAGAGCGACGCTCGCTCCGCTGCATGAACGGATCCAGGAGCAGCGCGACGGCAAGTTTCATGCCGAGGCCAGGCTGCGGCAGCTGCGCGAGAGTGGGCTTCGCGAGGTGCCCGATGAGGCCGAGGAGCACCCCTCGGTTCGCCAGGCGCTCCAGGCGATCCGCAACAGCCAAGCCGAAATCGCCAAGCTCACCGCCATGCAGGACGAGCGGTCGGCAACCTGGGCAGTCGCTGCCCGGCTCCGGGAGCGCAGCGAGACCTATGCCGAGAAATTCGGTGCGGCCTGCAAACCCTTCGTCGGTACTCTCAAGGTGCCGAAGGCTAGCCCAGTGGAGATCGAGAGGATTCGCGCCGCAGTGGCAAACCTCGAGGCTGACGCCCATCGCACTCGATCGGCGCCGGTGCCGCTTGCCGAAGCGAAGCGGCTGCTGCGCGAAGAGATCGAGAAGATGGCTGCAGACGGTGCGCCTTCGGCACGGCACCTTCTCGAGGGTGTATCTGAAATCGTGTGGTTCTCGGGATCGAGTTCCAGCAGGCAATTCTCCGGCCGAGGCTTCGAACCGGCCTTCACCAACGCGATGAAGGTCATCGCCTGGGCCAATCGGGATTCGATCATCGCAGCACTCGAAGCCGAGCTCGACGAACTGGCCGACGACGGCCAAGCGATGACAGCCGCGCAACGCACCGAGGCCCTTGCCGATCTCGCGGCCCGGAAGCTCGAGGCCGAGCGCATCGAGGTCGAGCTTGTCGACCAGCTCCGCGTCCAGCACCGCGAGGACATCGATCCACGTGCGCTCCTGGGCGTCGTGGGTCCTCCGCTCACAGAGGAATTCTAGATGCGCGCGGCGCCCCTGCCTCGACCCCTCGCGCGCATGGGAGCCGGGCGGATGACGACGCCCGGCTCCTCCCCCGTTCAACCTAGTGCTCCAACGAAAAGCTGCCGCGGGGTACAGATCCCGCGGCAGCACATTCACGGCAGCATCTGATGCTTGACCATTTGGTGATCACACGATCCTACTTTGGCGATCCCGACCCGGCACCTCGGCGCGCCAGGTGCGGCACGAGTGCAACTCATTTTTCCGACATTCACCGGATCATGCTGTGGAGCGCCGCAACGCCCGGTCTCGCGCTGTGGTTCACATGGGCCGAGTATAATTTCGCTGAAGCAGGACGTCGTATCCGGGAGCTGAATTGATGAGCCTCTTCGACATTTTCACCGCTGCACGAACGGGTCGGTCGCTGGCGTCGATCCTCCGAGGCGAGAAGACACCTCCGGCGAAATCCGACGGCACGTTGGAGCCACTGCTCGAGGCGGAATTCGAGCGAACCGAAGTAGCGAAAGAAGGGGCCGCTACGATAACCCCGCTCGCCTCCCACGCTGATCCCGCGGACGGCCCGACGCTTGACAACCTCATGGCGGCCGTGACCGAGCCAGAGCGCTCCGTTACTAGGCCCGCCCGGGAGAAGGCGACGGCCGACACACGGTCCGCGATCCTCGCCATCGTGGAAGCCTGCACCGCCGCCGGCAAGCCGGAGAAGGCAGAAGGATTCATCAGGGAAGGTTTGACCCTCGAGGCTGCTCAAC
>CAMFKI010000036.1 GCA_945957365.1 uncultured Alphaproteobacteria bacterium
AACTGTTGCACTTCAAGTGTGAATCCACCTCCCGGCTTTCGCCGGGATGACGGCACCTGGGGGTTGGCCCTGGTCGATCATGAATGGGCGATGTAGCCTTGTCGAATGGCATATGGCGTATTTATTCACCGCGCTGACTCGATCTATGACGACAGTCCTGCGGAGCGATATCAGTTCCCGGCCCAGTATCTGAGCCGGGCAAAGGCGTGCGCTGGAGACTGGATACTTTACTATGAGCCGGTGAAGGTGCCGGGTTCGCGTGGCTATTTTGCGATTGCCAAGGTGCAGGACGTCGTTCCAGACCGTTCTCAATTGGGCATGTATGTCGCCAAGATCGAGTCGGGAAGCTATATCGATTTTGCGAATCCGGTGCCATTCCGGAACGCCGACGGTCTGCTGGAGACTGGTTTGCTCAACGAGCATGGGAAGATTTCCGGCGTGGCGCAGGCAGCTGTTCGCCCAATCTCTTCCTCTGATTTTGGAAGAATTCTCCAAATCGGGCTCGACGATCCGATGCCGGTTCTTCCACGCGTCGGGGCCCCAATGGGGCCGGGCGGTTTTGCTGAGGAAGACATGCCCGGGCTATTTGAAGATCCCAGGGAAAGGATCAACTACCTAGGTTCTCGAGCCGTTCGGGACCGGCTGTTCCGTCGAACAGTTCTTCGGGCCTATGACGCCAGGTGCGCGATCAGCGGCCTTAAATTCATCAATGGCGGTGGTAGGGCCGAAGTGGATGCGGCCCACATCTGGCCAGTCGAGAAGAATGGGCCGGACGTGATCAACAATGGCATCGCACTTTCGGGTACGGCTCATTGGATGTTCGATAGAGGCCTCATCTCCCTTTCAGATGATCTTGAAATACTAATCTCGCGGCAAGCTAACGACCCGGAGGGAGTTCGAGGCTTCATCAATGGTACGGGGCGAATAATCGGTCCTGTCTGCATCCGAGATAGGCCGCACCCCCATTTCCTTGCGTGGCACCGGGAGAATTGCTTCAAGCGCTAGTCTACAACGCCTTCCGCGCCAGATACCGTGCCATGGCGCGCAGTGTTTCTTCGCTCACGTGGTGTTCGATGCCCTCGGCGTCGAGCCGTGCCGTCTCTTCGGAGACTCCCAGGGCGAGGAGGAAGGCCTCGACGATCTTGTGTTTCCGCCGCCCGTCCTCGGCCATCTTCCAGCCTTCGCCGGTGAGGAAGATCGAGCGGTAGGGTTCCTGCGTCACCAGGCCCAGCTCCTGCAGGCGCTTCAGCGCCTTCACCACGGTGGCATTGGCGACACCCAGGCGCATGGCGACGTCGGAACCGCGGGCCTCGCCCTTCTCGTCGATCAGGTCGGCGATCAGTTCCACGTAATCCTCAGCCAGTTCGGAGGAGTGGTCGGCCCTGATCCGCCGGAAGGCGGCGGAGCGGATCGCTCCCGGTTTCTTCGCTCGCTGCGCCATGAACTCGGTGTTTCTTCGAATGTCTTTTCAGGACCTTAAACCGGAGAGTGCGGCCATCCAATCAGGAACTGGAGACGTCCTTGAAAGAGACCGGCTTAACTTCCTCTTCACGCCTCATGCGGCTTGAACTCGGCGTGCTGCCGGTGCCCGTGTTCCTCTGCGCAGCGCTGATCGTGGTGCTGGCGGGATATACGGGACGGCTGACGGAAGACCTGATCGGCGGCCTTGCGGTGATGATGGTGGCCGGCGTGGTGCTGGACTGGGCCGGGCGCAACGTGCCGCTGCTCCGCAATATCGGCGGCCCCGCCATCTTCTGCCTGTTCGTGCCGGCGGCGCTGGTCGGCTATGGCCTGTTCCAGCCGCAGATGCTGGCGGCGGTGACGGCGGCGATCAAGACCGACAACCTGCTCTATCTCTATATCGCGAGCCTGGTGGTCGGCTCGATCCTCGGCATCGATCACCGGGTGCTGGGTGCGGGCTTCCTCAGGATGCTGGCGCCCTTCCTGACGGGCACGCTGATGGCCGTGGTGGTGGGGCTCGCGGTCGGATGGCTGATGGGCTTCGACCCGAAGCATACCTTCTTCTATATCCTCACGCCCATCCTCGGCGGCGGCATCGGCGAGGGCATCCTGCCGCTGTCGATCGCCTATGCCGAAACCGTGGGAAAGTCGCAGGCCGATCTCATCGCCATGATGATCCCGGCGGCGCTGATCGGCAACGTGGTCGCCATCCTCTCGGCGGGAACGCTCGGCTGGTTCGGCGAGCGCCACCCGCGTTTCAGTGGCAAGGGCAGGCTCGTCAGGCTGGGCGGAGAGACCGACCTTGCGCCGGAGCCCGAGGACCAGGCCTATGACCTGAAGCTGATGGGGGCGGGGCTTCTGATCATCTGCACCATGTTCACCCTGGGCGCACTCGTTGCGCCGATCACCGGCATCTCCGGCCCGGTGATGATGATCATCATCACGGCGGCGCTGAAGCTCACCCGCCTCATGCCGGAGCGCATGGAACTGGGCGCCTACCAGATGTACCGCTTCGTGGCGGTGAACCTGACGCCTGCCATTCTGGTGGGGCTCGGCACGCTGTTCATTTCGTGGAACCAGCTCGTCGCCTCGCTGTCGCCCGGCTATTTCGTGGTCTGCGCCGCCACCGTGCTGGCGCTGGTGTCGACCGCCTTTCTCACCGGGCAGCTGATGCGCATGTATCCGGTGGAGACCGCCATCGTCACCGTCTGCCACAGCGGCCTCGGCGGCACCGGCGACGTCGCCATCCTGTCGGCCGCCAACCGCATGAACCTGATGCCGTTCTCGCAGATGGTCACCCGCCTCGGTGGCGCCGGCATGGTGGTTCTGGCCTCGCTGCTGATCCGGCATTTCGGCTGATACGGGGAACTTGCCGCGCCGTCCCGAATTTCGCTTGAAAGAGGTTTAGCCAATGCTAAACTTTGGGGAATGGCCGACCGCGTGATGACAACTGCCGATGTGCCGGAGGAAACGGGCTGGCGCCGCCGCCGGGGCGAGCCGCCGCTGGTCGATGTCTTCCGCACCGTGCGCGTGGCCGACAGGGGTTCGGTGTTCCGCCGGGCGCTGGCCTTCGTGGGGCCGGGCTTCCTCGTGGCGGTGGGTTACATGGACCCCGGCAACTGGGCCACCTCCATCGCCGGCGGCGCCCAATTCGGCTACACGCTGCTGACCGTCGCGCTGATGTCGAACATCATGGCGATCATCCTGCAGTCGCTGTGCTCCAGGCTGGCCATCGGATCGGGCAGGGACCTGGCGCAGGCCTGCCGCGACGCCTTTCCGCGGCCCGTCGCCTGGGTGCTGTGGCTCTTCGCCGAGATCGCCATCATCGCCACCGACATCGCCGAGGTGGTGGGCACGGCCATCGGCCTCAACCTGCTGTTCGGCATTCCGCTCGAACTCGGCGTGCTGATCACCGCACTCGACGTCTTCCTGATCCTGTGGCTGCAGCGCCTCGGCTTCCGCTGGATCGAGGCCTTCATCATCACGCTGCTGGGCGTGATTTTCCTGTGCTTCCTCGTCCAGATCGCACTCGCCGACCCCGACTGGGGCCAGGTGATCCGCGGCTTCGCGCCGACCACCGAGATCATCCACAATCCGGCCATGCTCTACCTGGCGTTGGGCATCATCGGCGCAACGGTGATGCCGCACAACCTCTACCTCCATTCCGGCATCGTCCAGACCCGGGCCTATGGCGAAACCCTGCCGGAAAAGCAGGAGGCGCTGCGTTTCGCCACCTGGGATTCGACAGCGGCGCTGATGTTCGCACTTTTGATCAATGCCTCGATCCTGATCCTCGCCGCCGCCACCTTTCATGCCTCGGGCCAGACGACCGTGGCGGAGATCGGCGAGGCGCATTCGATGCTGGCGCCGCTGGTCGGCTCGCTGCTGGCGCCCAAGCTCTTCGCCATCGCGCTCTTGTGCTGCGGTCTCAATTCGACAGTGACCGCAACCATGGCGGGACAGATCGTCATGGAAGGCTTCCTCGACATCCGTATGGCGGCCTGGCTGCGGCGGCTGATCACCCGCGTGGTGGCCATCGTTCCGGCGGCGGCGGTGACCCTCTATTATGGCGCGCAGGGCACCGGCATGCTGCTCATCCTCAGCCAGGTGATCCTGGCCTTCCAGCTGCCCTTCGCCATCGTGCCGCTGGTGCTGTTCACGCGTGACAAGGCGAAGATGCAGAGCTTCGTGGCGCCACTCTGGCTCACCGCGCTGGCGGGAGTTACGGCGGCGGTCATCATCAGCCTCAATGCGAAACTGCTCCACGACCTCGTTTTGGGGTGAGAACACGCGAAACCCACGATTCGTGTCGCGCCTCGGGGGCGTGCACCATCCGACCCGAGGGGCCGGCCCGGTTTCAGGAATACCAGCCACCCTCCCAAACGGGGCACACTCTCCGCAGCGCTGATGAATTTTCAGGCAGGCGCCGCTTCGTCACCGCCTGTAGCCCGGGCCGACATCGGGTCTTCGGCCAACGTCGATGTGCTGGCCTCTGCAGTCTTACCTGGCGTCCGCGCCGGCCACTGCAAGACCGCTCTAAACCAGGGTTTAGGCGCCTCTCCGGACGTTTGGGCGGGTTGATTTAAACCTGGGGCCAATGGCCATTCCGCGCTGCACAAACTATCCCGTCGAGGCTCGCCGAACATGACGGGCGACTCGCTGGCGGATCGAAGTGACCAGCGGGATCCACAACCTGAGATTATCAAACTGGAATCTTGAAACATGAAGCGTATTCTTTTTGCTCTTCCGCTGCTGGTGATGGCTTCTTCCGCGTTTGCGGCAGGTCTCGCTGTGACCAACCAGAGCGGCATCCCCATGGATGAACTCTATGCCTCGCCTGTCGGCAAGAACAGCTTCGGCGCCAACCTCATGGAAGGGGTCAAGGACGGGGCCCTCGACAACGGCAGGACGGCTGTTCTGGCGGCGCTCGCCGACGGCACCTACGACTTCAAGGTCGCCGCTCCCGACGAAGGCATCGAATGCACCATCAAGGCCGTCGCCGTGAAGGGTTCGAAGCTCGTCTTCACGAAGAAGGAAGGCAAGGCCTGCAAGTAAGGCCGCGCCAAGGGGCCAGGGGGTGCCACGACGTGGCATCCCGGCCCCGAACCCGAACGTCAATCCCCAGGAGCTCTCTCGCATGAAGAAGAATGTGGCCGCGGCCGTCGCGCTGGCCGTCGGGTTCGCCGTGATCGGTGCCGGCGCCGGCATCGCAGCAGGATCCGCCGACGACATGATCAACGCCCGCCAGGCCGAGATGAAGGTCAACGTCAAGGCGATCAAGGCCTTGCTGTCGATCGTCAAGGGCGAAACCCCCTATGACGCCACCGTCGTGCAGGCTGCCGCCAAATCGATCACCGATGCCCAGGCCGAAGCTGTGGCCAAGGATGTCTGGAACGCCTCCTACCAGACGGGGACCTCGGTCAAGAGCAACGCCAAGCCGGAGGTTTGGAGCGATGCCGCGGGCTTTGCCGCGGACTGGAAGACTCTCGACAAGGCGGTCGCCGCCGTCGCGGCCAGCAGAGACCAGGCGGCGCTGAAGGCCGCCTTCCCCAAGCTCGGAGCCGCCTGCAAGGGCTGCCACGAGACGTTCCGCGCCGCCGATTGAGGACAGGATGATGCCGCGCCGTACCAAGGTTCTCGCATCCCTGGCCGTTCTCGCCGTGGCGGGGGCGGCCATGGCCTGGGGCATGAGCAATCCCCATCCCCTGACGGCAGCCGACCTGCCGGCACATGCGGCCGACATCGCCAACGGCAAGCTCCTGTTCAACGCGGCGGGCTGCCTGTCCTGCCACAAGCCGGGACCGGATCTGAAGAACGTGGACGCCTCGCTTCCCGCCGGCGGCTCGCCCTTCAAGACGCCGGTGGGCACCTTCTATCCGCCCAACCTGACGCCGGATCCTCAGACCGGCATCGGCAAGTGGACCGACCTCGAATTCGTGAATGCCGTGCAGCGCGGCATCTCGCCCGAGGGCGAGAACCTGATCCCGGCCTTCCCCTATACCTCCTATGCCCGGATGAAGACCGCCGACGTCCTCGACATCAAGGCCTATCTCGACTCGCTGCAGCCGGTCGTCGCGCCGGAGAAGCAGGCGCAAATTCCGGCGCCGTGGCTGCTGCGCCGCGGCGTCGGGCTGTGGAAGCACGTGGGTTTCGACACTGCGCAGTGGCAGCCAGACCCTGCCAAGTCCGAGACCTGGAACCTCGGCGCCTACATCGCCAACAGTGCGGGCCACTGCAACGAGTGCCACACGCCGCGCAACATGGTCATGGCCTTCGACTGGTCGAAGCAGTTCCAGGGCGGCCCGCACCCGGGCGGCGAAGGCAAGGTGCCGTCGCTCCATGACCTTGTCGGTCGCGGCAAGTACAAGGATGCCTCCGACCTCGCTGCCGCCTTCCAGAACGGCGAGACGATGGGCTATACGGACATGTCCTCTGGCGGCATGGGCGAAGTGCAGTCGAACCTCGCAAAACTGCCCGACTCGGACGTTCAGGCGCTGGCGGAATACATCACCAGCCTGAAATGACGGGGCTCGGGCGGGGGTATCTTGCAGACTCCGCCCTTCCTCCTTAAACACCCCGCATGCAAGACCGTATCCTCATCATCGACTTCGGCTCCCAGGTCACCCAGCTCATCGCGAGGCGCATCCGCGAGGCGGGGGTCTACTCGGAGATCGTCCCCTTCCAGTCGGCCGACAAGGCGCTGGACTGGCCGGGGCTCAAGGGCATCATCCTCTCCGGCGGCCCGGCTTCCGTGCATGAAGGCGGCAGCCCGCGTGCTCCCGACCGCGTCTTCACCCGCGGCCTTCCTGTCCTCGGCATCTGCTATGGCGAGCAGACCATGTGCGCCCAGCTGGGCGGCAAGGTGGAGCCCTCCGACCACCGCGAATTCGGCAAGGCCTTCGTCGAGGTGAGGGAGCCCAACGCGCTGTTCGACGGCGTATGGGAGACGGGCGAGCGCCACCAGGTGTGGATGAGCCACGGCGACCGCGTCACCGCCATCCCTTCGGGCTTCAAGGCCATCGCCACGTCGGACGGCGCACCCTTCGCGGCCATCGCCGACGAGCAGCGTCAGTTCTACGCCACGCAGTTCCACATGGAAGTGGTGCACACGCCGGACGGCGCGAAGCTCCTTCGCAACTTCGCGCGCGATATCTGCGGCTGCAAGGGCGACTGGTCGATGGCGCACTTCAAGTCGGAGATGGTGCACAAGATCAAGAAGCAGGTCGGCCTCGACCGGGTGATCTGCGGCCTCTCGGGCGGTGTCGATAGCGCCGTCACCGCCGTCATGATCCACGAGGCGATCGGCGAGCAGCTCACCTGCATCTTCGTCGATCACGGGCTGATGCGCCTCAACGAGGCGGACGAGGTGGTGAAGCTGTTCCGCGAGGCCTACAACATCCCGCTCGTGCACGTCGATGCGTCCGAGTTGTTCCTCAGGGAACTCGAGGGCGTCACCGACCCGGAGAAGAAGCGCAAGATCATCGGCAAGCTGTTCATCGACGTTTTCGAGGCGGAAGCCAGGAAGATCGGCGGTGCGGCCTATCTCGCGCAGGGCACGCTCTATCCGGACGTGATCGAGAGCGTCTCCTTCACCGGCGGCCCCTCGGTCACCATCAAGTCGCACCACAATGTGGGCGGGTTGCCTGAGCGCATGAACATGAAGCTCGTCGAGCCGCTGCGCGAATTGTTCAAGGACGAGGTGCGGCTTCTCGGCCAGGAACTGGGGCTTCCGCCGCATTTCGTCGGCCGCCATCCCTTCCCGGGACCGGGCCTGGCCATCCGCATCCCGCATGACGACATCACGCGCGAGAAGCTCGACATCCTGCGCAAGGCCGATGCGGTCTATCTCGACGAGATCCGCAAGGCCGGCCTCTACGACGCCATCTGGCAGGCCTTCGCCGTGCTGCTTCCCGTGCGCACCGTGGGCGTGATGGGCGACGGCCGCACCTACGACCGCGTGCTGGGGCTTCGCGCCGTGACCTCGACCGATGGCATGACGGCGGAGAGCTACCCCTTCGACCACGCCTTCCTCGCCCGCGTCTGCACCCGCATCATCAACGAGGTGAAGGGTGTCTCCCGCGTGGTCTACGACGTGACGAGCAAGCCGCCGGGCACCATCGAGTGGGAATAGAGAAAAAACGCGCAAACTGTGAATTTCAAATCACGCGGGAACGGTGTGACGGTTAAACGCTGATTTGGTCGCGAGTATCGCACAATAGAATTCGGATCCAACAACATCCGGATCGCCTCAGCGGAGCTTGGATGAGCGATAAGCGAACAGATATTGTCTGGATGATGTACGACGAGCCAGGTATGTTTGTTGATGCGCTGCAAAGGTGGGAGCAGCACTTGGCCAAGGTACAGAGCTGGCCTGACACCGTACGGAATAGGCAATCAGCGATAAACAAAGCAAAGGACACTATCAGGTACTTGAAGTGGAGAAAGCGCAACGGTTTGGATTGATCCTGTTGCAGACAAGGCGCCTTTCTGAAAAGCACAGGATCGAGCCCGTCTAACAGAGCGAGACGTCCAAGAGGAAGGTGTTCCAATCGTCGGGCTTCCCTTGCATAACCAAATGCATAAAAGTTATTTTTCTCAAGTGGCGCTGCTTGTGACCGATATTCGCGGTGCTTGAGGCGACGCCATCACGGCGCGTGAGCGTCGTCGCACGTGACCGCGGATGCCGGAATGGTGAGCTTGTATCGAAACCCTTCGGCCGCAAACGTCAGTTCCGACGAACCGTGCAGGGCATAGGGCACGATTTTCGCCAGGATGGCGGTGCCGAAGCCCTTCGGTTCGTTGTCCTTCAGCGGCAATCCGCCCTGTTCCAGCCACGACAGTTCGAACTGTGTCTCCGTCAGCTGCCACCGGATGACGACCTTGCCGGAACCGTTCGCCCATGCGCCATGTTTGGCGGAATTCGTGGCAAGCTCATGCAGCGCCAGGCCGAGGTTGACAACGGCCGCCTCGCCGACGCGGCAGTCGACGCCCTGCATCTCGACCCGCTCGGGGGCGACGAACAGGTCGATCTCGGATTTGATCAGTGAACGGAGCGGAACGGATGTCCAGTCGGCCTGCGTGAGCAGGTCATGGGCGCGGCTCATGCCATGCAGGCGTTCGGCGAAGACTTCCTCGAACTGCGGGATTGTCTTCGCATGGCGCCCGGTTGCCCGCGCCATGGCGAGGATCACCGCGTACTGGTTCTTCATGCGGTGGGTGAGTTCGCGCAGCAGGGTCCGGCGCTGTTCGTCGCTTCTGGCCAGGCGATGATTGAGCTCGTCGGTGGAGATCAGCAGCTTCACCAGCAGCTGGATGAGCGAAATGATGATCAGGCAAACGACCCAGAAGGCCAGCACATTCCACGCATCGGCATAGCGAAGCGAAAAGGATCCGATCGGCGGGATGAAGAAATAGATGGCGCACAGCGTTGCCACCAGCAGCGTGGCGGTGCCGATCACCCATCCGCCGGCTATCGTTGCAACGACGATCGCCGGATAGAAGGTGACGTAGGACAGCGTGACCGGAGAAAACTTGCGCAGCACGACCGCCGCTGCCACCAACAGCAACGCAACCCCCATGCTTGGCATGGGTCGCTGTCGGATCGCCCTGATGACGGCCGGATATCGCATTGCCTTCTGCGCTGATGTGGCCGCAATCGTACACAGGTTCCGTTCGGGCTCGCCACCCCTTTGATCGCAACCCCCGTTCGGCACTGGATCCGGACCTGCCAGTTCCGGTTGGTGCCTTCGATGTCAGTTGAGGGATGAAGGTGGATAGCCGGACTTGTCGGTTCCCAGCACGGCGATGGTGTTTTCGATGAGTGCCACGAGATCGTCGTGGGACATGCCGGGAATATCGCGCTGCAGTGCGCGCGCGAGTTTGGGGATGTCGGTGACCGTGCCGTTCTCGGCATGGGCCTTCAGAATAGCGATGAGCTTCGCCAGCGCGTAGCTGGCCACTTGGCTTTCAGTCATGCGTTCGCTCGGTTCCCGGCGCCAGCCTAGCACAACTTATCCTATATCGTAAGTTGAGTCTGATCCCTGCCGCTGAAGATATTCTGACGCTCAGGCAGGATTGCGTGGCTGCACTGGAGAGAGTTGCGACCGCCGCGGTCAGTCGCCGCCGATGAGGCGATGGGCCTTGCGGCCACCGCGCGCGATCGAAGCGGGGGCTTCGTCCTTGTCGACCAGGGCGCGGGCCGAGGCGAGGCAGCGCTCCGCCAGTTCGGCGGCACCCTTGGGGAGTTCTGCCGAGTGTTCGACGATGCGGACGTTGTTCTCCATGTCCTCGTGCGTCCAGCCGCGCGAATGCGCGATGTAGGGGAACTGCGGGAAGACGTAGCCCAGTTCGCCGAAGAAGCCGAGCATCTGGCCGGCCACCGCCTGGATGTTGTCCTGTCCGCCGATGATGATGAAGCCGGCCACCTTGTTGCGGATCAGCACGCGGTTATGGATGGTGATGGCGTTCTGCACGCAATTCAGCCGCTCGGCCATCTTGAAGTAGAGCGACGAGGCCGCACCCCAGCGGATCGGCGTCGCCACGATCACCGCATCCGACCAGTGCACCAGCGCCTCGTAGACCTGGTCCATCTGGTCCTTCGAATCCATCTGGGTGATGGAGCAGGGCCAGGTGCAGGCATGCGCGGCCTTGGAATAGTAGCCTTCGCAAGTACGGAAATGCAGGTCGTTGAGCTTGATGGTCCTGGTCTCGGCCCCGCTTGCCGCCGCCGCTGCAACCGCTGCCGCGAGCACGTGGTCGGAGCCCGAGAAGCGCGGGTTGCGCGCATCCATTGCGGTGGTCGACAGGCCCAGCAGGCGCAACGGCCCGGGCGCGCGGGTCACCGGGCGCGCCAGCGGATGCGGCGCGTGGGGAGATTTTTCACGCGGTGTCGGATTGGCGAGGTCGACCAGCACGCGGCCGTTCTCCACCTTCACTGGGTAGGAGGGCACGACGTCATGCTCGCTGCCCGGCTCACCCTGGCCGGAACAGCGGTGATATTTCCAGCCATGCCACGGGCAGGCGACATAGTCGCCATCGAGGCGGCCTTCGCCGAGCGGGCCACCCGCGTGGTTGCAGGTATTGGAGATGACACCGAACACGCCGTCCTTGCAGGTGACCGCCACCACCACGTTGCCGATCCTCACGCGCGACACCGGCTTTGCGCTCAGCTCCTCTGCTGCGCCGATATCGCTCCACCTTGCGTCCGCCATTGCCCGCCCTCCCGCTTGCTTCGCCGCAGCCTATGCTGCAAAGGACGAGGCTTGAAGCGGAAGTTGCAAGGCCATCAGTGCTGCAATGGTCTGCAATGGCGCAAGGCGATGCCGCAGGAGGAGTTCAAATGTCCGAAGACGACCATCGTGGACGCCTTGCCGATCTCGAACGCCGCATCGCCGAGCAGGACAAGGTGATTGCCGACCTGAACGAGATGGTCGTGGCGCAATGGCGCAAGATCGACAGCCTGGAGCGGCGGGTGGGGGAACTGCGCGACGAGTTCGATGCGGCGGCAATGGCGCGGCCCGACGGCGGCGAGCCGCCGCCGCATTATTGATCGGTGAAGGGCATCACCTGGTGACGGGCAGCAGTTCCATGCTGCAGGTGCCGTCCGACCAGATGTCGTCCTGGCGTTTCGTTTCGGTGAAGCGCAGCACCTTGTAGGGAACATAGGCCCCGTCGGCGAGGCTGTAGCCGAGCTGGCGCATCTTCTCGTCCCACTGCACGCCGTCGACGAGAACCCGCCCGTCGACGGCATTCTTCATGCAGGGGAATGCGATGACGCGGTTCTCCGCCGCGGCGGATGCGATTGCCGCACAGGACATCAAGGCCACGAGACTCAACACACGAACGCTCGGCATGGTGTGAGCCTTCGCCGCGCCGAGCCGGCTTGTCAATGGCGCCGGCGCCCGACCTCGCTAGTCGCCCACAGCCGGAGCGTCTTCGCCCAGCGCGGTGGCAAGGTCGATCAGGTGGTCCTGCTCGTCGAGCAGGATTTCGCGGATGTGCTCGGCGATGGCGAATTCGCCCAGCGCCTCGCACTGGCGCACGCGGGTCCGATAGTTGCGGATGGTGTCGACTTCGTTCTGCAGGTCGGCGCGCAGCATCTCCTCCGTGCTCTCCGCCAGCTTCACCGGCTTTGGTGTGGCGTTGGGCATGGCGCCCAGATAATCGATCTGGCGCGCGATGGTGAGGGCATGCTTCAGCTCCTCCGCGGCGTGGATCGCGAGCTGGTCGGCGATGCTCATGTAGGCCGCGCCCTTGATCGCCTGCGAATAGACCACGTATGCGATGATGGCCTGGTATTCGCGGGAGAGGTCTTCGTTGAGCAGCGCGGCAAGCTGCGCGCGCGTGATGGCTGGAGTGGACTCTGGCATGATCCGTCCCGTCTGTTGCGTGAACGCAGACAAACGCCCGAGGGGCGGGGAAAGTTCCCCGCAAAGCCGCCTTCGCCCTGGGACCCGTCAGGGGGCGACGTCGACCACCGTCCACATGCCGGCCATGTAGTGGCCCGGCAGGTTGCAGTAGAGCAGGTATTTGCCGGGCTTCAGGCTGAGGGTGATGGCGGCCGACCGGCTGGGGTCGATCTCGTTGACGGAGCCGAAAGCCTGCAGGCTGTTCTCCTTCACCATCATCGCCGTCTCGTCATAGGGCAGCTTGTCCATGCCATCCGGCAGCCGCGCCACGATCACCTCGTGGACGATCTTGCTGGCGAGGTTGGTGACCTTGAAGGTCACCATGCCGGGGCGCACCTGCCGCGGGCTGGCATTGATGCCCATCTTGGCCTTCGCCAGGTCGCCGCCCATGCCCATGCCCATGTCAGGCACCGAGGTGTCGCCGCTGCCGACCTTGTCGATCAGCGTCACCGTGATGACGGGTTCGGCCATGGCCGCCGTGGACAGGCAGGTGACGATGGCGGCGGCGGAGAGGGTCAGGTTGAAAGGCTTCATCACAGCTCCTGATTTAAGATGTATGCGCTATATATCTTTTTAGGACGACTGCGGTTGCCGTCAAAGGGTCAAAACCGCGCAGGACGGTGCACTGGCGGGCGGGCCCGAGATCATCTAACAATCGGCCCGGGTGCTGCCGTCATGACGGGCGGGACCCGGTGGAGGACGGCATGAACAAGCGTGACATGGCCCTGGGACTTCTCGCCGGGCTTGCGGGAGCTTCTCTCGTTTCGGGACAAGGCGTGGCGGCGGGTGCGGTGAGCGAGGCCGACGCCAGGGCGGCCATCATGTCCTGGCTCTCGGCGCTGGCCAGCCACGATCCCGTCAAGGTCGAGAAGATCCTGGCGCCGGAATTCCAGATCTTGCGGTCAGACGGCAGTGGCTATGACAAGAAGAGCTATCTGGGCCATCTGCCCAAGTTCAGCAGCGAGCCGGAGATCCAGGACCTGGCCTTCAGCGCCAACGGCGACCTGCTGGTGACGCGCTACAATCTGAAGGTTGAGCAGAAGATCGGCAACAAGCCGGTGCAGAAGCTCGCGCCGCGGCTTTCCGTCCTGAAGCGCGACGGATCCGGCTGGCTGATGGTGGCGCACGCCAACTTCGCGCAGATCGGCTGAGTGCGTCCCGGCGGCGATCTCCCATGACGGCAGACCTGATCAAGGATCTCACGCTCCAGCTCTCCACCCTCACGGAAGGGGTGGCAGCGCTGGTCATCGCCATTGCGGTGATCGAGGGCGTGTTCCGCACGCTGCTCCTGCTGCTGCAGAGCTTTTCTCCCGCCGATCCCGCCGCTGGCCACGAGGCGAAGGAAGACGTGCGCCTGAGGCTCGGCCGCTGGCTGGCGCTGGCGCTGGAATTCCTGCTGGCCGCGGACATCCTGCGCACGGCGGTGGCGCCCACCTGGTCCGAAATCGGCCAGCTCGCCGCCATCGCCACCATCCGCACGGCGCTGAATTTCTTCCTGCAGCTCGAGATCGACCGGGCCGAGGAGCGCCGCGCCGGCCCGCCGGAGCCGCACGTCGGCTGACGTCACTTCGGCGCGAAGATGGTTTTCCAGTCGTCCTTCATGCTGACCACGGTCCAGCCGCGCGACGGCGCCTCCTTCAGCGCCTCGACGAGCGTGCCGCTGCTCTTCGGGTTGACGTCATACTGGTATTCGCGCACGCCATCGGTGTGATGGATGATGACGCCGAGGCTCGGCAGCGGATTGGCGATGGTGCCGTATTCCAGCATTTCCTTGTCGCCGTCGCTGTTGCCGAACACGGCAATCGGCCGCTCGCCGATGAATTCGTGGATGCCGGCGGGCTTTCCCGCCTTGTCGTCGACGACGAGGTTATCCATCGTCTTCACCAGAACCGGTCCGCTGTCGCGCAGCTCATAGACCACCTTGGTGGTGGAGCCCACCACCTGGGCCGGCGGAATGCCGTAGACGCGCTGGCTCCACACCCGCATGAAGTCGGCGCCGCCGCCCGAGACGATGTAGGTGCGGAAACCGTTGGCCCGGAAATAGGCCAGCACTTCCTGCATCGGCTGATAGGTGAGCTGGTCATAGCCGACCTTGAAGCGCGGATGCCTCGCCGTCTTCATCCAGTCCTCGACCTGCTGGCGGAATTCATCGACCGTCATGCCGGCATGGGTCAGGGCGACGATGTCGAGGATGCCCTGATGGTGAGGGGCGGCCATCAGCGTGTCCCAGTCATCGGCGATCAGCGCCTTGATCATGGGGTTTTCGGCCAGCTTAGGGTCCTTCGCGGCCATCTGCTTCGCCTGGTCGACGGCGTAGGCCATCTGGAACGGCATCGGGTTTTCCGGCCACAGCGTGCCGTCATTGTCGAAGACGGCAATGCGCTCCTCAACCGGAACGAAAGCGGTAGAGCCCGGGGTGGCCACCTTCGTCACGTAATCGATGATGGCCGACTTCGCGGCGCCATCGTTCCACGAGGGCAGGGGGTCTGCCGCCTGGGCGTAACCGGCCGAAAGCAGGACGAGCAAGAAGGCGATCAACTGAACCCAGAGGGTCTGGCGCCGCGCTGCAAAATCCGAAATCATGCGGAAGCTCCTGTGCTGTCTCCACACTATCGTAAACAAACCTGCCGACGGGAGCCAAATATTCTTGGCAACGCTTTTCCGTCCGGAGGTTCCATGACGCAGGCCCAGCATGAACTCGTCTTCACCCGCCACATCGCCGCGCCGCGTGCCGCGGTCTGGCGCTGCTGGACCGAGCCCGAGCTTCTGAAGCAGTGGTTCACGCCCCGGCCATGGACGACGCCGGTGGTCGAGACCGACCTGCGCGCCGGCGGCGCCAGCTACTTCCTGTTCCGCGGCCCCAATGGCGAGGAGTTCCCCAATCGCGGCGTCTATCTCGAGGTGGTTCCGCAGCAGCGGCTGGTCTTCACCGATGCCTATGTGGAGGCCTGGGTGCCGTCAGCCGAACCCTTCATGACCGCGATCGTGACGCTGGCCGACGCGTCGGGCGGCACGCATTACGAGGCGCGCGTGCGGCACTGGACGGAGGCCGCGATGAAGCGCCACGAGGACATGGGATTCCACGCCGGCTGGGGCAAGGCGGCGGACCAGCTGGAAGAGGTCGCGAAACGGGTTGCGGCCGGCTGACCTACCAGTTGCGGGCGGAGAAGATGTAGAGGCGCAGGGCGCCATTGCTGCCGATCTGCACGCCAGCCACCTGCGAGGGGTTGACGTGGTTCCTGGCGAGGGCTGCTGCCGTCACCGGGTTGGCGGCAAGGTTCTGCTGCAGCTTGGCCACGCCCGCGGCGTTCCTCTGCGTCATGATCTTGAATTCCTGCCAGTCCGGAACGTCGCCGTTGAACATCGGGATCGTGGGCACGTCGAGGCGGATGACGCCGACGCTCGGCACCTTCTTGATGCCGGGCACCTGGGCGGCCCGCTTGCCGGCCGACATGATCGATGAAATGGCCATCTGCACGTCGATGTTGGTGACCTGCGCATGGGCCGGGGGCAGCGCCACGGGAGCCGCCAGTGCAGCGGCGCCGAGGGCGAGGGCGAGGGTCACGGCCTTGAGGGTCTTCATGGTCACTCCGGATCAGCGTCAGCCTGCAGTCTAGTCGCAGCAGGCCTCGCCTTCAAATGGGTTTTGCCGCGCTCACAGCTCGGCGTCCTGCAGGTTCTGCAGGCTCATCGCGGGCTCGAGGTTCCGCAATCCGCCCAGCACCTCGTGCAGGAAATTCTTGAGCTGGACGCGCAGGCGCGCCGGCACTCCGGCATCTTCGCCCATCAGGAAGGCGCGCAGCGAGAAGCGGCGGTTGCTGATGACGCCGTGCAGTTCGCCCTCGATCTTCTCGAGCGTGATGACGGGGCCTGGCACGCCATCGGGAAGCGACGTCCCGACGAAGCGGTTGATCACCGGAACGAGGAGGTCGGGCTGCAGCATGTCCTCGACCGCCACCGCCGACTTGAGCGACAGGGGGTCGCGGTCGACAACGTAGAGCACGCAGATGCGGAAGCCCACGGCCCGCGCCGCTTCCGGAAAGGACACCGCACCCGCCGCCTCGCAGAACCGTGCCAGCAGCGCGCCCGGCACGTCGATCACGTAGTCGCGCCCGGCTCGCCCGAGCAGGATGTCGAACAGCCGCGCCCGGCCCTTGTCCTCGGCGATGTCGATCAGCGCGGTGCGGCCGGGGAAGAAGTTCCGCAATGCGCCTCCGGGCGCGCCGAGGTCGAAGCAGAAGGGATCGCGCCCGTCGATCAGCAGATGGTCGACGAGGACGCGCGCCAGCAGCGTCTTGCCGTTGCGGCTGCGGTCCGAGCAGACGATGTAGATGGTCGAAGGTGCAGGCATGACGGCTCAGCTAAACCACTCCCGCCGGCAATCAACATGATTCGCTGCGCGGAATGGTTACATAATGGCCTCGAATGCCCGCGCCACTCAACCGCCGGCTTGTGCAGCAGGCTTGGAACGGCGCTGAAAATCTGGCAAAACCCCCGCGGGGAAGAGGATCACGCGACATGACATTGCTCTATATCGGCTGCCTGCTGTTCGGCGGCGGCCATCTTGTCTCCATCCTGTTTCCCGGGCTGCGTGACAGTTTCCGCGCCCAGCTGGGCGGCAACGCCTGGAAGGCGCTCTACGGCATCGTGTCGCTGGCCGGCGTGGTGCTGATGGTGATCGGCTTCAGCCAGGCGCGCGCCGCCATGACGCCCGATGACGTCCTCTACGAGGGTGTCTACGGCATGAAGCACCTCACCATGCTGATGGTGCTCTTCGCCTTCATCCTGGTCGGCGCCTCGCATGGCAAGGGCTATCTCCGCAAGTGGCTGCGCAATCCCATGTCCATCGGCATCGTGCTGTGGTCGGGGGGCCACCTGCTGGTCAACGGCCGGCGCTGCGACATCTGGCTGTTCGGCACCTTCCTGGTGGTCGGCCTCGCCGACATCCTGATGTCGGAGATCCGCGGCAAGCGCCCGGACTACATTCCGCGGGTGCGCTCCGACATCATCGCCGTGGTGGTGGGCATCGTGCTCTACCTGATCTTCCTCTTCGGCTTCCATCCCTACGTCCTCGGCCTGCCGGTGGTGTGATGCTGGTTCTCGCGCTCGGCGTCTTCCTGACCTCTGCCATGCACCTCGTGGCGGCGGTTCCGGCCCTCAAGGCCCGCATCAAGGCGCGGGTGGGCGAGCGTGCCTACGGGCCGCTCTTCGGCCTCGCCTCGATCGTCGGCATCGCCATCATCGTGATCGGCTGGCGCGCGTCCGACTTCGTCTTCGTCTACGACCCGCCCGAATGGGGGCGCTATGTCAATTACGGTCTGACGCTGCTCGCCTTCATCTGCCTCGGTATCTTCCTGTGCCGCGGCAGCCTGCGCCAGAAGCTGCGCTTTCCCATGGCCATTGCCGCGATCCTGTGGGCCACCGGGCATCTCTTCGCCAACGGCGACCTTGCCAGCATCATCCTGTTCGGCGGCTTCCTGGCCTATGGCGTGCTGCACATCGTGATCGGCACCATCAACGGCGTGCGCCCGTCACCCGCCGTGCGCAGCGGGCACGACCTGTTGTCGATCTTCGTCGGCGTGGCGCTTTATTGCGTGATGGCGCAGGCTCACTACGCCGTGATCGGCGTTCCGGTCTTCGCGCTCAACTGATGCCCTTGCCGGGGTGACGCCGGGGGACTAGGTTCACGCCCATGTCGCAGCATGTCGCCAGCCGCCGCCTGACGGCGCCGGAGATCACCGCCCGCAAGGGCAAGGATCCCATCGTCTCGCTCACCTCCTATCACGCCCACACCGCGGCGATTGCCGACAAATACGTGGATTTCCTGCTGGTCGGCGACTCGCTGGGCATGGTGATGCACGGCTTCGAGTCGACGCTGCCGGTGCCGCTCGACCTGATGATCCTGCACGGCCGCGCGGTGATGCGCGGGGCGAAGCACGCGCTCGTCGTGGTCGACATGCCCTTCGGCTCCTATGAGGAGAGCCCGGCCCAGGCCTTCCGCAACGCCGCCCTGGTGATGAAGGAAACCCAGTGCGGGGCGATCAAGCTCGAGGGCGGCAAGCGCATGGCCGAGACCATCCGCTTCCTCACCGAGCGCGGCGTGCCGGTGATGGCGCATATCGGCCTCACGCCGCAGTCGATCAACATCCTCGGCGGCTTCAAGACGCAAGGCCGCACCAGGGAGCAATGGGCGATCATCGAGGAAGATGCCCAGGCGGTGACCGAGGCGGGCGCCTTCGCCGTGGTGCTCGAGGCCATCGCCGAGCCGCTGGCGGCCAGGATCACCCGGTCCATTCCGATCCCGACGATCGGCATCGGCGCCTCGCCCGCCTGCGACGGCCAGATCCTGGTGATGGAAGACATGCTGGGCCTCAGCCCGCGGGTGCCGAAATTCGTCAAGGAGTTCGGCAAGGTCGGCGCGGCAATCGAGAATGCCATCCGCATGTATGCCGACGAGGTGCGCCAGCGCAGCTTCCCCGCCGCCGAGAACACCTACCCGATGAAGGACGACTCCTAGCCGCCATCATCTTGCCGCCAAACACGGGCACGAGGCGTCATCCGAAGGAAGGATGACATGACGATCACCAGGCGGCAGCTGATGGTAGGCGCGCTGGCCCTTTGCGGCCTTGCGGGTGCTGCGCAGGCCCAGGAACAGACAGCCGACGGCTTCATCGAGATCCGGGCGCAGCGCGTGACGCTGGGCCTGCTCGAGGGCGGCGCCGGCAGGACCGAAACCTGGCTCCTCGGGCCCGGGCCTCAGCCTGCCGTCATCCGCGCCACCCAGGGCCAGCCGCTCAAGCTGCGGTTCATCAATGACCTAGACCGCGAGATCTGGCTGCATTTCTTCGGCGTGCGCGGCCCCAGCGAATTGATGACCATCAACGTGCCGCCGGGTGCCGATCACGCGGTCGACTGCGTGTTCACCCCGCCCGATGCCGGCACCTTCTGGATCGCGCCGATGTCCGACCAGTCGCGGCTGCGCGACATGGGCCTCACCGCGGTGCTGGTGGTGGAGGAAGCGCCCCCCGTTCCCGGCCTCAGTGACCTCGTCATGGTGCTCGACGACTGGAAGCTCGCCGATGACGGTTCGGTCGAGGGCAAGTTCGGCGACGTCGAGACCATGGTGGGCGAGGGCCGTCTCGGCAACTGGTTCACCATCAACAACCGATTCCGCCCGAAGCTGGAGATGGCGAAGGACAGCTACACCCGGCTGCGCATCGTCAACGCCGCCAATGTCCGCACCATGTATTTGCTGTTCAAGGGCCAGTCCCCGCTGCTCATCGCGCGCGACGGTCAGCCGGTGAAGCCCGAGACCATCACCGGCAGGCCGCTCGTGCTGGCGCCTGGCGAACGCGCCGACCTGCTGGTCAGCGCCAGCGAGGGCGACATCGGGCTGGCGCTCGACCTGTTCGAGGACATTGCCGAGATCGGTTATCTCTCGGCCCCGAAGGGCAGCGTGGCGCCGCCGGCCATGGCCGAGAACTTCGCGCTTCCCGCCAATCCGCTGGCCCCGCTCGCCGCGCCCGACAAGATGCGCGCCGTCAGCCTTACGCTCGAGGGCGGCATCAAGGGCGGCCTCGCCGCGGCGAAGCTCAACGGCGAGGAGCGCGACCTGCGCACGCTGCTCGAAAACGGCAAGGGCTGGGCCATCAACGGCGTGGCAGGACCCGCGGCAGAACCCCTGTTCAGCGCCCGCAAGGGCGAGACCATCCGCCTCGACATCGCCAACCGCACGGCCTTCGCCCAGCCCCTCCACATCCATGGCCATGACTGGCAGGAGCTGGGCGGCGACGCCCCCCAGCCGTTCCAGGACACCGTGGTCGTGCCGGCGGGCCAGACCGTCAGCCTCGCCTTCACCGCCGACAACCCGGGCCTGTGGGCCTTGCACTCCCTGGTGGCGGAACGCGCCGACGGCGGCCTGATCGGCACCTTTAGCGTCACCGAATAGCGTGGCTTAACGCGCCGTTAACCGCAGGCCTTCCACCATCGGCCGGACCAATGTGGGATTGGGTGGGATCATGCTCTTCGGGGTTCTGGGCTTTCTTTCCGGTGTCGCCGGCATTGGAGCGGCCTTCTGGCTGCTCTACGAGCACGACAGCAGCCGGGTGGTGGAGGGCGTCTACGGCGTCCGCCGCGGGCGCCAGCGCGCCTGAATTGCCTTGATTTGGCCCCGGGCCTGATCTACGCCGCTTCTCAATCCCTTGGCTGATATGAGGAGCCACGCTTTGAGCGACGAATCCCTGTTTCGCGAGGTGGACGAAGAGGTCCGCCAGGAACAGTTCAAGAAACTCTGGGCCCGCTACGGCAATGCCGTCATCGGTCTGGGCGTGCTCGTCATCCTCGGCGTCGCCGGCATGGAAGGCTGGAAATACTGGCAGCTGCGGCAGTCGGAGGCGGCGGGCGACGTGTTCTTCGCCGCCGTCCAGCAGGCCCAGGACGGCAAGACCGCGGATGCCATCAAGCAGTTCGAAGCGATCGACAAGACCGGCTTCGCCGATCTCGGCCGCATGCGCGCCGCCGCGGCCCTCGCCGTGCAGGGCAAGGCCGCCGATGCGGTCAAGCTCTATGACCAGATCGCCGCCGAAGCCAGCGTCGACCCGACGCTTCGCGACGTGGCGCGCATCCGTGCGGCCGCCGTGCTGGCCGATACCGCGAGCTTCGCCGACATCGAGGCCCGCCTGAAGGACTTCACCACGCCGGACAGCCCGTGGCGCCACATGTCGCGCGAGATCCTCGCCTCGGTGGAATACCGGCTGAAGGACTATAGCGGCGCCAACAAGCAGGTGCAGGCGATCCTCGGCGACCCGGCGACGCCGCCGCCCATCCGCCAGCGCGCCCAGACCATGGCGCAGCTCCTGCAGCCGATGGTGACCGCGCAATGATGCGTTCCGCCGTGCTTCTGCTGGGCGCGATGCTGTTGCTGTCCGGCTGCACATATCTCGACTCCCTGACCGGCCAGACCAACGACAAGGTGCTGCCGGGCCAGCGCGAGGAAGCGATCCCCGGGCGGCCGACCTTCCCGGAGAAGGCGGACCCCACGGTGGGCTCGGTCACCAGGCCCGCCACCGGCACCGGCCAGTCGGGATGTGCCGCCAATGATCCGGCCTGCAAGCCGCCCACCACCACGAACGACACGTTCAAAGACCCGCAATGACCGCGACCGTCGCCATCATGGGGCGGCCTAATGTCGGCAAGTCGACCCTGTTCAACAGGCTCGTCGGCCGCAAGATCGCCCTCGTCGACGACCAGCCCGGCGTCACCCGCGACCGCCGCGAGGGCGAGGCCCGCCTCGGCGACATGCGCTTCCGCGTTTTCGACACGGCCGGCCTCGACGACATCAAGGGCGACAGCCTCGAAGCGCGCATGAGTGCCCAGGCCGAAACTGCCGTCGACGACTCCGACGTCGTGCTCTTCGTGTTCGACGCGCGTGCCGGCGTCACGCCCACCGACCGGGAATTCGCCGGCCGCGTGCGGCGGCGCGGCAAGCCCGTCATCCTCGTCGCCAACAAGTCCGAGGGCAGGGGGCACGAGGCAGCCCTGCTCGAGGCCTTCGAACTTGGCTTCGGCGAGCCGCTGGCGATCTCGGCCGAGCACGGCGAAGGGCTCGACCAGCTCTATGACGCGCTTCTTCCGTATACGGAGGAAAAGCGCGAGGGCGAGCAGGACGGCGAAGACCGTGGCGACGGCCCGCTGCGGCTCGCCATCATCGGCCAGCCCAATGCCGGCAAGTCGACGCTGGTCAACACCATCCTCGGCGAAGACCGCATGCTCACCGGCCCCGAGGCCGGCATCACGCGCGATGCGATCTCCTCCGAGTTCGAGTGGCGCGGCCAGAAGATCAAGCTGTGGGACACGGCGGGCATCCGGAGGAAGTCGCGCGTCGTCGGCAAGATCGAGAAGCTTGCCGTGTCGGACGCGCTGCGCGCCATCCGCTTCGCCGAATGCGTGGTGGTGCTGATCGACGCCTCGCTGCCCATCGAGCGGCAGGACCTGTCGCTGTGCGATCTCGTCGCCGGCGAAGGCCGCGCCGTGGTGCTGGCGCTGTCCAAGTGGGACCTCGTCGAGGAGAAGCAGAAGAAGCTCAAGGAAGTGCAGAGCGACCTCGAGGACGTGCTGCCGGAAATCCGCGGCGTGCCGGTGGTGACCATCTCCGCCAAGCAGGAAAAGGGCATCGACAAGCTGCTCGAGAATGTCCTGAAGGCCATGGAGCGCTGGAACAGCCGCATCACCACGGGCCAGGTCAACCGCTGGCTCGAAGGTGCGCTGGCGCGCAACCCGCCGCCCGCGCCCTCGGGCCGCCGCATCAAGATCCGCTACGCCACCCAGGCCAGCGCGCGGCCGCCGACCTTCGCCATCTTCGGCAACCAGCTGTCGAAGCTGCCGGAAAGCTATATCCGCTATCTGATGAACGGCCTGCGCGAGAGCTTCGACCTCAAGGGCGTCCCCATCCGCTTCAGCCTGCGCGGCGGCAGGAACCCGTTCGACAAGGACCGGTAGAAGAGCCCTCATCCGGCCTTTGGCAACCTTCTCCCATTGCTGCGCAACGGGAGAAGGGACTGAAGGCTTGAGTGCTGTTCCTGCTTCACGGAAGGAACTCTACCGGCTCCAGTCCCTTCTCCCGTCCGCAGGATGGGAGAAGCTGCCCGACAGGGCGGATGAGGGCCTCTGCCCGCGCCCTCAGAACTTCACCGTCACGCCGCCCAGATGCTCGAACGTCACCTCGACGTCATCGCCCAATTCCGCCGAGAAGAACTCGGTGATCACCCCGGTGGTGATGATTTCGCCTTCCTGCAGACCCATGCCATGACCGTTCAGGTGATTGGCGAGCCAGGTCAGTGCCAGGTCGCCGCCGCCCAGCGCATTGGCGCCCACGCCGCCCTGCATCTCGCGGCCGTTCCACCACAGCTGGCCCCGCAGCGCCGCATAGTCGGCGCGTGACAGCGGCTTTCTCGCCTCGCCCAGCACGATCCCTTCATTGAGCCCGCCATCGACGATGAACCACGGCACCGCCTCGCCGAAGCCCCGGGGTCCACGCGGGTTGACGACCTCGATCGCCACGCAGACATGCGCCACCGCGGCCATCACTTCGTCGACTGAATAGTCACGCCCACGCGGCGGCAGGGCCTTCGCCATGGTGAAGCAGACCTCGGGTTCGACCACGCGCTTGTTCTCGGGCGTGGTCGGGAATGTTTCGCCCGAGCGGTAGACGCGGTTGGCGAACATCGTGCCGGGGAAGGGGCCCGTGGCGTTCAGCGCCTTCTGGGCGCGCTCGGAGGTGCAGCCGATCTTCCAGCCGGCCTGTTCCCAGCCCAGTTCCCTGCTCACCGCACATTGCAGGCGGAAGGCGCGGGCGAGATCGGGGGCGGTTGCTTCCGGCAGGTGGCTCAATGGCGACTGGGACTTGCGCGCGGCGGCGAAGGCCGCGATCACTTGAGAGTCGCTCATCGGGCTCACCTCGTTTCAGTATTGCTTGAACAGGCCCTCGGGGGCGTATTTCCACACCCCGCCATTGTCGTCGAAGGAAGCCTCGCACATCGGGATCATCTGGGCCGCCACCGCATCGGGGTGCGGCAGGCTCATGGGGTCCTCGCCCGGCATGGCGCTGGCGCGCATGCTGGTGCGCGTGGCGCCGGGGCTGAAGCAGTTGCTGCGGATGGCCGTGGTCGCGGTCTCTGCGGCATAGGTCTTCACCATCGCCTCCAGCGCCGCCTTCGAAATGGAATAGGGGCCCCAGTAGGCCCAGCACTTCTGTGCGAGGCCCGAGGTCATGAACACGGCCCGGCCCGCATCCGAAAGGCGCAGCAGGGGGTCCATGGAGCGGATGAGGCGGTAATTGGCGGTGACGTTCACCGCCATCACCTCGTCCCACATCTTCTGGTCGACATGGGCAACGGGCGTGAGCTTGCCCAGCACGCCGGCATTGCCGATCAGGATGTCGAGCTTCTTCCAGCGCTCGAAGATCGCCGCGCCCAGCCGGTCGATGGCCGGGAAATCCTTGATGTCGACGGGCACCAGCGTGGCGGAGCCGCCGGCCTCTCTGATCTCGTCGTCGAGTTCGGTTAGCCCGCCCTCGGTGCGCGCCGTCGCGATGACATGCGCACCTTCCTTCGCCAATGCGATTGCCGCTGCACGCCCGAGTCCGCGCGAGGCGCCGGTCACCAGGGCGACGCGCCCTTCAAGCCGCTTCGTCATGCGAAATCAGCCTGCTTCCGCCAGCAGCGACAGCTGCTGCTTCCGGGTCTCGCCGACGAGGTCGGTGAGATGGGTGGGGTAATCGCCGGTGAAGCAGTGGTCGGTGAACTGCGGGCGGGCATTGTCGCGGCCGGGATAGCCCACCGCGCGGTAGACGCCATCGACCGAGAGGAAGGCCAGCGAGTCGACGCCGATGTACTGGCGCATCTCTTCCATGGTGTGGGTGGCGGCCAGCAGCGACTTCTGCTCCGGGGTGTCGATGCCGTAGAAGTCCGGGTGCTTGATGGGCGGGCTCGAGATGCGCATGTGCACCTCCTTGGCGCCGGCCTCATACATCATGCGCACGATCTTCACCGAGGTGGTGCCGCGCACGATCGAATCGTCGATCAGCACCACGCGCTTGCCCTGCACCACGGCACGGTTGGCGTTGTGCTTCAGCTTCACGCCGAGCGAGCGGATCGTCTGGGTCGGTTCGATGAAGGTGCGGCCGACATAATGGTTGCGGATGATGCCGAGCTCGAAGGGAATGCCCGTCTCCTGCGCAAAGCCGATGGCGGCAGGCACCCCTGAGTCCGGGATCGGCACGATCACGTCGGCGTCGATCGCCGACTCCTTCGCCAGCTCGCGGCCCATGGCCTTGCGCACGTCGTAGATCGAGCGGCCGCCCAGCATGGAATCGGGGCGCGAGAAATAGATGTATTCGAAGATGCAGGGCCGGGCCGGCTGGCGGGGGAAGGGCCGCAGGCTCTCGATGCCCTCGTCGGAGATCACCACCACTTCGCCGTTCTCGACCTCGCGGATGAATTTGGCGCCGATGATGTCGAGCGCGCAGGTTTCCGAACACAGGATATAGGCGCCGTTCAGCTCGCCCAGGATCAGCGGGCGGATGCCATAGGGGTCGCGCGCGCCGATCAGCTTCTTGTTGGTGAGTGCCACGAGCGCATAGGCGCCTTCGAGCGAGCGCAGCGCGTCGATGTAGCGCTCGACGATGCGGGTCTTCTGCGAGCGCGCGACGAGATGCAGGATCACCTCGGTATCGGACGTCGACTGGCAGATGGCGCCCTGGCCGATGAGCTCGCGGCGCAGCGTCAGGCCGTTGGTGAGGTTGCCGTTGTGGGCGACGGCCAGGCCGCCGGCGGCAAGTTCGGCGAACAGCGGCTGCACGTTGCGCAGGATGGTCTCGCCGGTCGTCGAGTAACGCACGTGGCCCAGCGCGGAGGAGCCCTGCAGGCGGTTGATCACCTTCTCGGAGGAGAAGTGGTCGCCAACCAGCCCCAGGCGGCGTTCGGTCTGGAAGCGCTCGCCATCGAAGGAGACGATGCCGGCCGCCTCCTGGCCGCGGTGCTGCAGTGCGTGCAGGCCGAGCGCCGTCAATGCCGCGGCGTCGGGGTGGCCATAGATGCCGAACACGCCGCATTCCTCGCGCAGGCGGTCGGCGTTGAGCTCGAAATCGAGGTCCATGCTCATTGGCTGGTGTCCTGTCCGCTCGCCGGCTTCTGGGTGGCATCCGGTGCGGCGGGCGGCTGCTGGTCGTTGCCGCCGGTGCTCTGCATCAGATTGTCCAGCTGCTGGCTGTCATTGCTCTTGTATCCGGGGTCGGTCTGCCCGGGCTGCTGGCCGTCGGTGGTCTTGGCGGCAGGCTTGGCCAGGGCGGTGTTGTTCAGCGTGTCGGCGATGTCGGGCGGCATGAAGGACAGGAGACCCGCCCCCGCCGACTTGATCATCGGCAGCGAATAGGCGTTCCTGACCCAGGTCTCCTGCTTGTCGAAGGGCAGGAGCCAGCCATAGAACAGATAGGCGATCGCCACGAAGATAAAACCCCTGATCACGCCGAAAATGAAGCCCAGCGTCCGGTCGAAGGAGCCGGCGGCCGAATCGACCACCCAGTCGGAGATCTTGACGCTGACGATCGACACGATGATCAAAACGATCAGGAAGGCCGTGGCCCCCACCGCGATCTGGGCCAGGATCTCCTTTTCGAGATAGGGCACCGTGGTCTTGGCCCATTCGATGAGGCCGGGCTGTTTGATGGCGAAGTAGGCCGCGATGGCCGCAGCACCCCAGGCGACCAGCGACAGCACCTCGCGGGTGAAGCCGCGCATCAGCGCGAGGAGACCGGAAACCAGCATGATGGCAAGGAGGATGAAATCGAGGAGCGTCAGAGGCATCGTCAGTCCTAGAGGGTGCGCCACCCGGTTGAAGGCACCTTATAGAAAGCTTTTCAGGACCAGACTAGAGCATGTTCCGCAAAACTGTTGCACAGTTTGACGATAACATCATGCTCCGGCCACCCCCTGGCGCGAAAGCGGCGCACGCCGGGGCCGGCTAGGCGATTCGGCGCTGTCCGCGGTCCTGCGCGGCCGACCACGCCACGAGGTCCATGATGGTCTCGAGGCCCTTTACCTTCAGGCCCTTGACGCCCGGCTGTTCGGCCATGGCGGCCACCACGGCCTCCTTCAAGCCCAGCTTCTGGGCTTCCTTGAGGCGGGCCTCGGTCTGGCCCACCGGCCGGATGGCGCCGGACAGCGCGATTTCGCCGAAGACCGCCGTGCCGGGGGGGATCACCGTGCCGGTCAGGGACGAAAGCAGGGCCGCCGCAACCGCCAGGTCGGCAGCCGGCTCACGCACCTTCAGCCCGCCTGCCACATTGAGGTAGACGTCGTTCTGCCCGATCTGGACCCCGGCGCGGGCCTCGAGCACGGCAAGGATCATCGCCAGCCGGTTCGAATCCCAGCCCACCGTGGTGCGCCGCGGCGTACCGAGCGGCGAGGGCGACACCAGCGCCTGCACCTCGATCAGCAGCGGGCGCGTTCCCTCCATGCCGGCGAAAACGGCCGTTCCGGGCGTCGGCCGCTCGTCCGAACCCATGAACAGCCGTGACGGGTTGGAGACCTCCGCCAGGCCGCCGTCCGACATCTCGAAGACGCCGATCTCGTCCGTGGGGCCGAAGCGGTTCTTCACGGCGCGCAGGATGCGATACTGGTGGCCGCGGTCGCCCTCGAAATAGAGCACTGCGTCGACCATGTGCTCCACCACCTTGGGGCCGGCGATCTGCCCGTCCTTGGTCACGTGGCCGACCAGCAGCACGGCGGTGCCCTTCTGCTTGGCGAAGCGGATCAGCGCTTCGGATCCGGCCTTCAGCTGCGACACCGTGCCGGGGGCGGCCTCGATCGACGGCGCCCACAGGGTCTGGATCGAATCGATCACCGCGATGGCCGGCGGCTTTTCCTCCGACAGCGTGGCCAGGATGTCGGAGACGTTGGTTTCGGTGGCCAGCAGCACCGGCGCATCGTCGAGGCCGAGCCGCTGCGCCCTGAGCCGCACCTGGGCGATCGCTTCCTCGCCGGAGATATAGACGACACGCTCGCCCTTGCGGGCCAGCGCCGCCAGCGCCTGCAGCAGCAGCGTGGACTTGCCGATGCCCGGGTCGCCGCCGATCAGCACGCCGGAACCCGGCACGAAGCCGCCGCCCGCCACGCGGTCGAGTTCGGCAATGCCGGTCACGATGCGCGGCGGGGCTGGCGTCTCGCCCCTGAGGCCGACGAGCCTTGTTGCCCGGCCCTTGGGCAGCGCCGCACCCTTGGAGCCCGAGAGCGGTGCGGCCGACTGTTCCTCGACGATGGAATTCCACGCCCCGCAATTGTCGCAGCGGCCGGACCATTTGGACGAGGTGGAGCCGCAGCCCTGGCAGACGAAAACAGACGATTTGGCCATGCCCCTCTGTACCGGAACATTCGTGGAACGGAAAGAGACAAGTTGCTCCTGGCAGTGCAGCGTATCGGTCCCGGAGGGGTGGGGCACCTCCGGGACCTTCCGGGAAACGCGCTCCTGGGGATGGCAGCGAGGCTAAACCAACTGCTTCGGAGCTTCCCGACTCACGCACGTCGCGCAAGGGGCCGGGGCAGGCGCACCTTGCAACCACCCTCCCGAGCTACGGAAGAGAGTGATAATCAGAATATTACGCTAGTATAGGTTGTGAAATCAACTTTAATGTCAACATTCCTTACGTAACGTAATCAGCCTTTTGTCCCGCTTCACGCCCCGGTTTTACCGTTGCGATCCTCGACAACCTGTCGAATATGTATGCGGAATTGACCTGTGTCATGGACGCGGCTGCAAGGCCGCCCCAGACTACGGTCAAGTCTGCCGCCTCGTGCAAGCGGGGGGTGGCGAAGAGCGGAGCGAAGCGCGGGACGGCCTTCGCTCCGCTTGCCGTTTCCGCTCCGGTCTGACGATGAGCCCGGGCGGGCCTCAGGCCTCGAAGCTCACCCGACCGTCGCAGATCGTGGTCACCGGGCGCACATTCGCCACCTGGTCCCTGGGCGTCGCTTCGATATCGGAATCGAGCACCACGACGTCGGCGAGATAGCCTTCCTTCAGCGTGCCCTTGGCGTGCTCCATGAATTCCATGTGGGCGCCGGCGGCGGTGAAGGAATGCAGCGTGTCCATCAGGCTCTGCGCCTGTGGCGGACAGTCGGGGCGGAGCGGCACCACGGTCATCGCCGCCTGCATGCCGAGGAAGGGGCTCAAGGGGGCCACCGGCCAGTCGGAGGAGAAGGCGATGGCGGCGCCGGCGTTGCGCAGCGTCTGCCAGGCATAGGACCACGGCAGCTTGTCGCCGACGCGCGACAGGATCGGCTCGTGCGGCGAGCCCGGAACGCCCACGCCGGCGATCGGCTGCAGCGAGGCGATGACGCCCAGTTCCTTCAGGCGCGGAATGTCGGCGGGGTCGATCATCTCGATGTGCTCGATGCGATGGCGCGAGTCGCGCCTGCCGTTCGCCTTGATGGCATTCTCATAGGCATCGAGCGTGCGGCGCACCGCGCCATCGGCGATGGCATGGGTCGAAACCTGCAACCCGTGCCGGTCGGCGCGGCGCACGATCTCGTTCATCTCGTCGGCGGTGAACAGCGGCGCACCCATGTTCTCCGGCTGGTCGGGATAGCCCTCGAGCATCAGCGCGGTATAGGTCTCGAGCACGCCGTCGACGAAGACCTTCACCCGGTCGCAATGCAGCATGTCGCCACCCGCACGCGAGCGGCCGTACTTGGCGCGCATGTCGGCGGCTTCCTCCACCCGCGCCACCTCGAAGGTGTTCTTCTGGTGGAAGGGCACTTCCACCCGCGCCATCATCTCGCCGCGGTCGAGCAGCGTCTGGAGAAGTTCGAGCTGGTACCAGTTGCCGTCCATGTTGTGCATCGAGGTGATGCCGAGGGATGCGGCATGGGCGATGCCCTTCTTGAAGAAGCCGATGTCGAGTTCGCGCTGGGCCGGCGTCGCCGGCGGGTTGGGGCTTTCGCCCGTCGTCATGCCCAGCCATTCGCGGCCGCCCGTCGGCGTCAGCGCCTGCACCAGCATGTAGGCCGCGGGCTCGCGCAGTTCGCCGGTGGCGATGCCGTTGTGGTCGAGCACGATCTCGTTGCCCACGGGCAACGGCCGGCCGTGCATGATCCCCGCCGCCTCCAGCGCTCGGGTGTTGGCCCACATGGTGTGATGGTCGAAGCAGCCGACGATGAACGGAATGTCGGAGACCATGCGGTCGAGGATCTGCCGGGTGATCGGTTCGCCCAGGGCCTCGTGCGCGATGCCGGTTGCCAGCAGCACGGCGTCGCCCGGCCGCTGCGTGCGGAACCGCGCCACGGCCTCGGCCACGGCTGCCAGTCCGGTCATGCCGTTCAGCATCAGCGTGTCGAGTTCCACCGCGCCGCCGAAGAGATGCACATGGCCCTCGATGATGCCGGGCATCACCGTCTTCTGCGCGGCATCGATGATGCGCGTGTGCGCGGCCTTCAGCCCCTCGACATCCGCGCGGGACCCCACCCGGATGATGCGGTTTCCCGCCAACGCCACGGCCTCGGCGCGCGGCTTCGCGGGGTCCATCGTCAGCACGCGGGCGTTGGTGATCAGGATGTCGGCGGCAGTCATGTCAGGCGGTCCTTTCGAATGAGGCCCGAAATTGCCCGCTTGACGAAACCCCGGCAACCCCCCACCTTGCATGACAGTATCAACAGCGAAAGGAGGTGATCCGATGTCGAGTGAGTTCACTGTGCCGGCGAGCCGGATCGTTGCCTCCGCGGGAACGCGGGGCTGACGCAACGATATCGAGACCGCCTCCGGCGCATCTCACGGAAAGGCCGCCCCGAGGGGCGGCCTTTTTCGTTCGTGTGTCTGAGCGACTCCATCTATCCGCGTTGCGGGGCAGCCTCGGCCACCGGCAGCGCCGGGTCGAAGTGATCCCAGGCCACATGCCGCTTGTGATAGACCGCGATCGACGGCGAGATCGCACCCGGATCGTCCATCGAGCCCGCCGTGATCGCCAGCATGCCGGGGATGCCGCTTGACTGGAAGCTGATCCGGCCGCCGCACTCGGGGCAGAAGCCGCGCGTCGTCATGGCGCCGGAATCGGCGGGGCTCGCATAGGTCTTGAGAGTTCCGGCGATGTGGACCGCAGCCTCCGGAAAGGCCCCGGCCGTGATGTGCCCCGAGCCCGAGGACTTCTTGCAGTCGAGGCATTCGCAATGCAGCGCCACCATCGGTTCGGCCGTGATTTCGTAGCGCACCGCGCCGCACTGGCATCCACCCTTGATCATCGTCATGGCTGCCCCCTCACATGTCGATGCAGGCGGCGATCTCGATCGATCCGCCACGCTTCAGGATGGGGCAGCCGCTGGCCTTCTTGTGCGCGTCCTCGAGGTTCGCCGCCTCGATTAGGCTGTAGCCGCTGGCCGGATTGGCGCCGCCGCCGCTCGCCAGTGCGCCATCGGGCGTCACGGTGCTCGACTTGCCGACGGGATTGCCGCCATCGATCACCGCCGAACCCAGCGAGCCGAACCACGCGCCCCAGGCATCGTGGATGGCCTTGATGGCCGCCGGATCGGTCGGAACCGGCCCGCTCGCCCCGTGATAGACAAAGAGGTACTTGGTCATGGTGTCCTTCCCTTGTTCGCGCCGCTGATCGGCCCGCCATTGTGAGATATCGCCATGGGCCGGCGCAAGAAATGGTGAGATTCGCCCTTTTCTGGCCCTTGGGAATGTGAAATCCTCACAGAATGGCGCACATCACCAGCCAGACGTCCCTGCGGCATAACCTCGACCAGCTTAGGGGCATGGGACTCGTCCCGCAGGTTCACGAGGCCCTGGCGTCCCGGGTGGGCGAGGTCACGCAGGCGCTCCGCGACACCATCCTGGCGGAGATTCCGGCCTTCACGGCGTCGGCCAATCCGGAGGTCCTGCCGCGCCTGGCAAGTCACACGCGCGAGCATGTGGACGAGATCTGCCGCATCTTCGCCGACGGCGCGCTCGGCGATTTCGGCTTCGTGCGCGAGCATGCGCGGCAAAGGGCGGAGCAGCATTTTCCGCTGGAACTTTCGCTCCACGCCTATCGCTGCGGGCACCGCGTGCTGTCTCAATGGCTGCGCTCCGCGGTGGCGGCAACGCTCGGCACCGGCCATGAACGGGCGGTCGCCGCCGTGGCCGATTTTTCCATCGAATATGCCAACGCCATCAGCGTCGTCGCCGCGGCCGAATATGTGGCCTGCACCCGGGCGCTGGCCGAGGCCGAGGGCAACCAGCGCACCGAACTCCTCTCCATCCTGCTCTCGGGCTACGACGAGGCGGATGGCCGCGTGGCGCGGCTCTTGAAGCGCGCGGGCTACCTCGAGCAGCGCCAGGCCTATTGCGTGGTGCTGGCCCAGCCGGTGAACGCTGCCGAGATGGAGCATCCGGAGCGCGCCCAGCGACTGATCGCCGCCATCGGCGATGCGCTGGCGGGAAGCTCGGTGCGCATGCTGGCGGGCGTGCGGGACAATCTGGTGACCGCCGTCCTCTCCGACCTGCGCCGGCAATCGGGCTGGACGGCGCCGCGCAGCACGCTGGCCCAGCGCGTGCAGGGGCTGATGCAGGTGCTGGGCCCCGCGGTGCTCGTCGGCATCAGTGCCGATCATCCGTCCACGGCCTTTCTGCCGCGGGCGCGCAGCGAGGCGGAAACCGCTCTCGATTTCGCCGGCGTCGCCGCCCGCGTGCAGCAGTTCAATGCGCTGCCGGTGCGCAATCTCCTGGTGCGCAGCGGGGCCGACGCCATCCGCCTCAGGCCGCCGCAATGGCTGAGTGACCTCGTGGCCGCCGATCAGCAGGCGCGCGGCGCGCTCATCGCCACGCTGCGCGCCCTGGCGGACGCGGACATGAACGTCCAGCAGGCCGCCCGCGAGATGGGAAAACACGCCAACACGCTCTATGCCCGGCTCGAGCGCATCCGCGAGATCACCGGCCGCGACGGCCAGCGCTATCACGACCTCACCGAACTCCTGCTCGGCGCGGACTGCCACGGGATTTGAAGCGAGCTAGGGCTTCAGCACGTCCATCTCGATCGGCCCTTCGGCGCGGCCGTGGATGAACTGGTCGACATAAGGGTTGCCGCTGGTGTCGATCGACTTCGCGGGACCCTGCCAGATGATCTCGCCCTTGAAGATCATGGCGATGTCGTCGGCGATCTTGCGGGCCGACGCCATGTCGTGGGTGATGGAAACCGTGGTGGCGCCCAGCCGCTTCACGCAGTCGACGATCAGGTTGTTGATGACGTCGGCCATGATCGGATCGAGGCCGGTGGTCGGTTCGTCGAAGAAGATGATCTCGGGATCGGCGGCGATGGCGCGGGCAAGGCCCACGCGCTTCTGCATGCCACCCGAAAGCTCTGCGGGATAGAGCTTGGCCACCTCCGGCGTCAGCCCCACCTGACCCAGCTTCTCGATGGCGATGTCACGCGCCTTGGCGCGCGCCATGTGGCGGCCCTGGATGAGGCCGAAGGCCACGTTCTCCCACACCGACAGCGAATCGAACAGGGCGGCGCCCTGGAACAGCATGCCGAAGCGCGACAGGTAGTCGTCGCGGGCCTTGCCGCTGAGGCCCACCACTTCCTCGCCGGCGATGCGGATCGAGCCTGAGTCCGGCTGCAGCAGGCCGAGGATGCATTTCAGCATCACCGACTTGCCGATGCCCGATCCGCCGATCACCACCAGCGAATGGCCTTTCGGCACACCCACGGTGACGCCGTTCAGAACATGCTTCGGGCCGAAGCTCTTCTTCACATTGTTGAGTGCGATGTAATCTTCGGCCATCACGTCAATCCGCGAAGAGGAGCGAGGTGAGGGCGAAGTTGGCGGCGAGAATGAGGATCGCCGAGGACACCACCGCATTGGTGGTGGCGCGGCCCACGCCTTGCGCACCGCCTTTCGAGTTGAAGCCGTGGTAGCAGCCCATCACCGCGATGATGAAGCCGAACACCGCGGCCTTGATCAGCCCCGACGACACGTCGTTGAACTGCAGGAAGTCCGCCGTGTTGCGGATATAGGCATAGCCGTTGAGCCCGATCGAGCGCGTGCCGACGATGTAGCCGCCCATGATGCCGATCACGTCGGCGATGGCGACGAGCAGCGGCAGCGTCACCACCGCCGCGATGATGCGCGGGCCCACGAGATACTTGAACGGATTGGTGGCGAGCGTCACCAGCGCATCGATCTGTTCGGTCACCCGCATGGTGCCGAGTTCGGCGGCGATCGACGCGCCGACGCGGCCGGCCACCATCAGGCCGGCGAGCACCGGCCCGAGTTCGCGGGTGATGCCCAGTGCCACGATGGATGCGACGAGGCTTTCGGCATTGAAGCGCGACGAGCCGAGATAGATCTGGAGAGCCAAGGCACCACCGGTGAAGAAGGCGGTGAGGCCAACCACGGGCAGCGAGAAATAGCCGATGCGCATCATCTGCTCGAGGATCTGGCGGACGAAGATCTTGGGCGTCAGCCCCTGCAGCAGGGCATCCTTGAGGAACAGCGCGACCCGGCCCACTTCTCCGAGCAGGGCCAGCGTGGCGCGGCCGATATGGGCGAAAATGTTCAAGCTGTGCCGTCCGATTCGAGTCCGGTGTAGAGCCTTGCATAGCGGCTGCCCAGCCTCGTCAGCAACTCATAGGATATGGTGCCGGCCCAGCCCGCCGCCTCGTCGATGCCGATGTGCCGCCCGAGGATCTCCGCCCTCGTGCCGCGCCGGACGCTGCCCGGCGGAAGCTCGGTGATGTCGATCGCCATCATGTCCATGGAGATGCGCCCAATCACCGGGCAGCGCCGTCCGCTGATGAAGACCTGGGCAGGGCCTTGCGGCTCCCTGGACGACAGGGCGCGCGGCACGCCGTCCTTGTAGCCCGCACCGAGCACCGCGATCCGGCTTGGGCGGTGGGCCGTCCAGGTGGCGGAGTAGCCCACCGTGTCACCTTCGGCAACATCGCGCAGTTGCATCACCGCTCCTTCCAGAATGGCAACGGGATGCATCGGGTTCGCAACATTCTGCGTTGGATTTCCACCGTACAGCGCGATCCCCGGACGCACCAGGTCGTGACGGTAGTCGTCGCCGAGGAACACGCCTGCCGAATTGGCGAGGCTCGCCGCAACGCCCGGCAGTTTCGCCCGCACGGCGTCGAACGCGGCACGCTGGCGCTGGTTCAGAGGGTGAGGGGGATCGTCCGCGCAGGCGAGGTGGCTCATCAGCAGGGTGACGTTCAGCCCCTCCAGGGTGAAGCGGTCGGCCAGCAGCGAATCGAACTCGGCCATCGCGAAGCCCAGCCGGTTGATACCGGTATCGACATGGATGGCGCATGGCAGCTTGCGCCCGTAAACCCTTCCGAAGGCTGCCCATTCCCTGGCTTCGTCGATCGAAATCAGCGCCGGGCAGAGGTTCAGCTTGGCATAGAATTCGGCCTGTCCGGCAAACAGCCCGTCGAGGATGTAGATGGTGGCTTCGGGCAGGACCTGGCGCAGTTCCTCGCCTTCCTTGGGCCGCGCCACGAAGTAGGAGCGGCAGCCCGCCTCCCACAGCGCGCGGGCCACCGGGTCGATGCCCAGGCCATAGCCGTTGCCCTTGACCGCCGCGCCGCATTCGGCCTTTCCGGCCAAGGCCTTAAGCCGCAGCCAGTTATGCTTGAGCGCCACCAGGTCGATGCTCAGAACGGCACCCGCAAGATCTTCGGGTATGGGGGTCATGGGCTGGGCCAAGTCCTTTCAGCCATTGGCTTAAGGGCCCCGACGCCGGGGATCAAGCCTGAGCTTGGCCGGATCGAAAAACGACCCGCCTCTCACCCTTCGCGCGCAGAGCGAAAGCAGAGCGAAATTGTTTTCTGCAAGCGATTGCAT
>CAMFKI010000037.1 GCA_945957365.1 uncultured Alphaproteobacteria bacterium
CCCCGGCACCTCCATTAAAGCGCAAATCGTCGAGACAAGCCGGGGCAAAGTGAATGATGGGGAGGGGGACGTGGAAGGCCGCTACCTTCTCGCCTCGATCGCATCCCAGATCAGGCTGGCGATATCCGCGCCGCCGAACTTCTTCACCTCGCGGATGCCGGTGGGAGACGTCACGTTGATCTCCGTGAGGTAATCGCCGATCACGTCGATGCCGACGAAGATGAGGCCGCGCGCCTTCAGGTCCGGGCCCAGCGCCTCGCAGATCTCGTGTTCGCGCCTGGTCATGTTGGTGGCCTCGGCCTTGCCGCCCACATGCATGTTGGAGCGGTTCTCGTTGATCGCGGGCACCCGGTTGATGGCGCCTGCCGCCTTGCCGTCGACGAGGATGATGCGCTTGTCGCCCTTCCGCACGTCGGGCAGATATTTCTGCGCGATGAAGGGCTCGCGGAAAGTCTGCGTGAAGAGCTCGAGCAGGGACGAGAAATTCTGGTCGCCTTCGCCGAGCCGGAACACGCCGGCACCGCCATTGCCGTAGAGCGGCTTCAGGATGATGTCGCCATGCTGGCGGCGGAAGGCGGCGAGCTCGACAGGGTCGCGCGTGATCAGCGTCTCCGGCATGAACTGCGGATAGTTGAGGACGAAGAGCTTCTCCGGCGCGTTCCGTACTTCCTTCGGATCATTCACCACGAGGGTCTTCGGGTGGATCGTCTCCAGCATGTGGGTGGCGGTGATGTAGCCCATGTCGAAAGGCGGGTCCTGGCGCATGAGCACCACGTCCTTCTTGCCCAGGTCCGCCCGGCGCTCGTCGCCCAGCGTGAAGTGGTTGCCCTTCTCGTCCCTCACTGTCACGTCGTTGCCGGTGGCGAAGAGCGAGCCCTCGCCGAGCGCCAGCGTCTTCGTCTGGTAATAGAACAGGTGGTGGCCGCGCCGCTGCGCCTCCAGCATCATGGCGAAGGTCGAATCCCCCGTGATGTTGATGGACTGGATCGGATCCATCTGCACCGCCACCTTCAGCCCCATGTCACTCCACTCCCTCGAATGCGTTCTCGATATGCCGGGGCCAGTGGTAGGGGCTGACCGCGACGATGTCAAAACGGCAGGCCTGCAGGGCTGCCCTGCGGTCCTCCGCGATGAACTGGCGTGCGGCGGCGGCGATGCGCCGGGCCTGCCGGGGAGTCACGGAATGGATCGCGTCGTCGAAGCGTCGCCGTGCCTTCACCTCGATGAAGGCGGTCACCGCGCCGCGCCGCATGATCAGGTCGACCTCGCCTGCATGGGTCTTGTAGCGCCGGGACAGCAGCCGCCAGCCCTTGAGGCGCAGTGCCCACAGGGCCATCAGCTCCGCGCTGCGGCCCGCCGCCTCGGATTTCTGCCGGTCATTCGCCATCGCCCTGCCGGCGCGCGAGAATGCGCTGGTAGATGTCGGAGCGGCCGAGGTTGAAGCGCTTGGCGACCTCGGAGGCCGCCTTGCTGGCCGGCATGGCGGCCAGCGCCTCGGTGATCGCCGTTTCCAGATCGGCTTCGGAGACCTCCTCCACGCCCTCCGGCGGGCCGACGAGCAGGGTGATCTCGCCCTTTACGCTGGGGCGGGCTTCGAGCGTGGCGGCGATCTCCTGCGCCCCGCCGCGCAGCACCTCCTCGTGCAGCTTGGTGAGTTCGCGCGTCACGGCCACGTGGCGGCCGGGCAGGGCGGCAGCGAGGTCGTGCAGCGTCTCGACGATGCGGTGCGGGCTTTCAAAGAAGATGAGCGTCGCTTTGAGCCTTGCGAATTCGGCGAAGAGCCGTTTGCGCTCGCCCTGCTTCTGCGGCACGAATCCGGCGAAGAGGAAACGGTCGGTGGGAAGCCCGGAAAGTGCAAGCCCGGTGAGCACCGCAGAAGGTCCGGGACAGGCGGTGACGGGGATGCCCAGCTCGACGGCCTCCTTCACCAGCCGGTAGCCGGGGTCGGAGACGAGCGGCATGCCGGCATCCGAGATTAACGCGATGGTGGCGCCCTGCTTCAGGCGTTCGAGAATCTCCGGCCGCACCTTCTGGGCGTTGTGCTCGTGATAGGGGGCGAGACGGGTCTTGATCGAGAAGCGTTCCATCAGCTTGCCGGAGGTGCGCGTGTCCTCGCACAGCACGGTCTCGGCCGCGGCGAGCGTCGCCAGTGCCCGCACCGTCATGTCGCCCATGTTGCCGATGGGGGTCGCGACGACATAGAGGCCCGGTGCCAGCGGCTCCGCCTCGAAGCGGTGGGCGCCGATGATATAGGTGGGAGACGTGTTTTCGCTCATCGCACTCTCTCTTGCCGTCATGCCAGCGAAAGCTGGCACCCCGCTTGCGATCGGCAAAGCGGGGCCCCAGCTTTCGCTAGGGTGACGGAGTTCAACGGCAGCGTAATGTCAGCTGGCCAGTTCCGCAATCACCGCATTGAGCAGCTTGCGGCCATCGGCGGTGGCCATGAGCTGCTGGCCGTTGCGCTTGATGAGGCCCATGGATTTCATGCCTGCGATCTTGGAGGAATCGATCTCGCGGCCGGCCAATGCCGCATAGCGGTCGAGGTCGATCCCCTCCGCGATGCGCAGGCCCATCAGCAGGTATTCGCCAGCCTGGTCCTCCGGCGGCACCTGTGAATCCGACACCATGCCGTGGCCTTGGCGGCCCACCAGCTCGCGCCAGGTTTCCGGGTGGCGCTCGGCGATCAGCGCACGGCGGTTCTCGCCATCGGCGATGCGGCTGTGCGCGCCGGGGCCGACGCCGGCATATTCGCCATAGCGCCAGTAGAGGAGATTGTGCCGCGACTCCTGCCCCGGCAAGGCGTGGTTCGAAATCTCGTAGGTCCGGAGCCCGGCCTTCTCGGTCAGCTCCTGCGTGATGTCATAGAGGTCGGCGGCGCGATCATCGCTCGGCGTCGCCAGCCGGCCGCGTTCGTAGAGGTCGAAATAGGCGGTGCCGGGCTCGATGGTGAGCTGGTAGAGCGACATGTGGCCCTGCTGCTCGGCGAGCGCGCGGGTGAGTTCGGCGCGCCATTGCTCCGGCGTCTGGTTCGGACGCGCATAGATCATGTCGAAGGAGCAGCGCGGGAAGATCTGCGCCGCGAGTCGGAAGGCGGCGATCGCCTCGTCCGAGGAATGCTGGCGGCCCAGCGCCTTCAGGTCGTCATCGTTCAGCGCCTGCACGCCGACCGAGACGCGGTTGACGCCCGCCGCGCGATAGCCGCGGAAATTCTCCGCCTCGATCGAGGTGGGATTGGCCTCGAGCGTGGTCTCGACATCCGGCGACACGCTCCACAGCCTGCCGATGGTATCGAGCACATGGCCCACGGCTTGCGGAGGCATCAGCGAGGGCGTGCCGCCGCCGAAGAAGATCGAGGTGACGGTGCGGCCCGGCGTGCGCTCGGCGAACCACTCAAGCTCGGTGCCCAGCGCGCGCGCGAAGGACAGCACATCGACGCCATCGTGCCGCACATGGCTGTTGAAGTCGCAATAGGGGCACTTGGCCTTGCAGAAGGGCCAGTGGACATAGATGCCGAAGGCGTCAGAAGAGGTCACGGACCAGCTTCTCCAAAGCTTTCGCGCGATGCGAGATCAGGTTCTTCTCTTCGGGCGCCAGTTCCGCGAAGGTGCGCGTCTCGCCGTCGGGAACGAACATCGGGTCATAGCCGTGGCCGAGTGCCCCACGCGGCGGCCAGGCGAGCGTCCCTTGCGCGCGACCCTCGTAGATGCGCTCTTCCCCGTCCGGCCAGATGACGCAGAGGGTGCAGGCAAAATAGGCGCGGCGCTTGGCGGGCGTGGTGGCACCCCTGGCCTGCAGCTTCTCCTCGACGAGGCGCATGGCGCGGTTCCAGTCGCGGTCGGGCCCGGCCCAGTCTGCGGTATAGACGCCGGGCTCGCCATCGAGCGCCTCGACGCAGAGGCCGGAATCATCCGACACCGCGATCAGCCCGCTCGCCCTCATGGCGGAGAGCGCCTTGATGCGGGCGTTTCCGACGAAGGTGGTCTCGGTCTCGGCCGGTTCCGGCAGGCCGAGTTCGCCGGCGCTTACCGCCTCGACGCCATAGGGATTGAGCAGGGCAGCGAACTCCGCGAGCTTGCCCTTGTTGTGGGTGGCGATCACGATCTTCCGGTTGGCCAGCGAGCGCATCGGCCGGAAGTCCCACAATGTTCCATCGGCGAATTCGATCGAATTGCCGGCCGGGTCGCGGAAGTAAAGCGAGCGGCCGCCGTCGGGCCAGTCGAGCAGCTTCTCGATGGCGACCCCATGCGCCGCGAGATGCGCCTGCCAGCGCTCGAGATCGCCCTCCGCACTGCGCAGGCACATGTGGCCGGGGCCGGTGGGGCCATGCGGCGGAGGGCCATCCTCGATCTTCTGAACCGCCGAGAGCTTCGGGTTGAAGATCAGCAGCATCTGTTCCGCCAGGCGGAAGAACACGAACTTGCCGGGCAGCTCGCTGTGGACCTCGAGCCCGATGACGTCTTCATAGAAGGCGCGCATCGCGTCGATGTCATCGCCATAGAGAACCGTCTCCAGAACCCGGGTGGCGCGCATCAGGCGATCGCTGCCTTCTGCATCGCCACGAGCTCGGCGATGCCCTTCTTGGCCAGCGCCAGCAGTTCGCCGAGGGTGGCTTCGGAGAAGGGCTCGCCTTCCGCCGTGCCCTGGATCTCGACGATGCCGCCGGAGCCGGTCATCACGAAATTGGCGTCGGTGCCGGCGGAGGAATCCTCGGGGTAGTCGAGGTCCAGCACCGGGGTGCCGCCATGGATGCCGCAGGAAATGGCGGCGACATGGTCCTTCAGCGGCCACGTCTTGAACATCGAGCGCTGCTCCATCCACTTCAGGCAGTCGAAGAGGGCAACCCAGGAACCGGTGATGGCGGCGGTGCGGGTGCCGCCATCGGCCTGCAGCACATCGCAGTCGAGCGTGATCTGGCGTTCGCCCAAGGCGGGCAGGTCGACCACGGCGCGCAAGCTGCGCCCGACGAGGCGCTGGATTTCCTGGGTGCGGCCGGACTGCTTGCCGGACGCCGCCTCGCGCCTGGTGCGGTCATGGGTGGCGCGCGGCAGCATGCCGTATTCGGCGGTGACCCAGCCCTTCGCGCCGCCCTTCAGCCAGGGCGGAACCCGCTCTTCCAGCGAGGCGGTGCACAGCACATGGGTGTCCCCGAAGCGCACGAGGCAGGAGCCCTCGGCGTGGCGGGTGAAGCCGCGGGTGAAGCTGACGGCGCGCAATTCGTCTGGTTTCCGCCCGGAGGGACGCATTTTGGTCATTCCTTGTCCTGAAAGGTGGGCTTCTAGCCCCTTTGATTGACCTCAGCCAAGTTGATTCCTACATTGGAGCCATGAGTGTGATCCCGCCCCACAATCAGCAGAGGCCATTCTCCGAGGAGCGGCTTTCCGGCATCGCCGGGCTCGACCAGCGCTCGCGCGACATCTTCCGCCGCCTCGTCGACACCTACCTCGCCACCGGCGAGCCCGTGGGCTCGCGGACGATTTCGCGCATCCTGCCGCACAACCTGTCGCCGGCCTCGGTCCGCAACGTGATGATGGACCTCGAGGACGCGGGCCTCATCTTCTCGCCGCACACCAGTGCGGGCCGCATGCCCACCGAACAGGGCCTGCGCTTCTTCGTCGATGCGGTGATGGAGGTGGGCGCCATGCCCACCGACGAGCGCGCCATGATCGATGCGCAGATGGCGGCGTCGAACCGCCAGCGCCGGGTCGAGGACGTGCTGGGCGAGGCGACCACGCTGCTCTCCGGCCTGTCGCACTGCGCCGGCGTGATCCTGGCGCCCAAGATGAACGCACGGCTGAAACATATCGAGTTCGTCAATCTCGGTCCCGGCCGGGCGCTGGTGATCCTCGTCGGCGAGGACGGCAGCGTCGAGAACCGGGTGATCGAGGTGCCGCGCGGCCTGCCGCCGTCCACATTCGCGCAGGCCTCCAACTATCTCTCGACCCGCTTCCAGGGCAAGACCATCGACGAGGTGCAGCGCTTCGTGCGCGAGGAGATGGAGCAGCTCCGCGGCGAACTGGACGAGATCTCGGCCCGCATCGTCGAGGCCGGCATCGGGCAGTGGTCGGGCGAGGCCGATCGGGACGACAAGACGCTGATCGTCCGCGGCCAGGCCAACCTCATCGAGAACGCCACCGCCGCCGCCGATCTCGAACGCATCCGCAAGCTGTTCGAGGACATCGAGAACAAGAAGGAGCTGGCCCAGCTTCTGGGTGCCGCCGAGCAGGGCGAGGGGGTGCGCATCTTCATCGGCTCCGAGAACCGGCTGTTCTCACTCTCGGGCAGCTCGATCATCGTCACGCCGTTCCGCAACGCGGAGGAGAAGATCGTCGGCGTCATGGGCATCATCGGCCCCACGCGCATGAACTATGCCCGGATCATCCCCATGGTCGACTACACGGCGAAGGCGATCGGGCGGCTGCTCACTTGATTTTTCGGGCGCGGCAGCCGATATGGCTGTCAAACCGCAATTCCCAAGGACTGGAAAGCCCTTAGTCATGGCCGAAGACAAGAATCCGACCGACGAGCAGAACCCCGACATCGCCCTCGAGGAGGCGCTGGTCGAAGAACTGGACGCGCGCGATCTCGAGATCGTCAAGCTCAAGGAAGAGGCCGCCCAGCTGAAGGACCGGCTGCTGCGGACCGCCGCCGAGATGGACAATCTGAGGAAGCGCGCCGAACGCGAAAAGGCCGAGGCGACGCTTTACGCCGCCACCAATTTCGCCCGCGACCTGCTGAGCGTGTCCGACAACATGCAGCGCGCCATCGCGCACCGCCCGGCCGACACGGCGAGCGAGGAAACCAAGAACCTCTTCGCCGGCATCGAGATGACGGAGCGCGAGCTCCTCAACATCTTCCAGCGCTATGGCATCCGCAAGGTGGAAACGGTGGGCGCCAAGTTCGACCCGAATTTCCACCAGGCGCTGTTCGAGATGCCGACCAGCGAGTACCCGCCCGGCACGGTGGTGCAGGAAATGCAGTCCGGCTTCGCCATCGGCGAGCGCTGCCTGAGGCCCGCCATGGTGGGCGTGGCCAAGGCCGAGGGCTGAGCGCAGTTTCACTTCGGTTTTGAGGCCGTCACCCCAGCGAAAGCTGGGGCCCCGCTTCTCGCCGGTGAAAAGCTGGGTGCCAGCTTTCGCTGGCATGACGCCGGAAAGACTTGTGCTATGCTCCTTCCACCGCAGGGAGGTTTGCGCATGTCTGACACCGGCACCGTCGTCTGGTCGGAACTGATGACCACCGAAGTCGAAAGGGCCAAGGCCTTCTACGGCAGCACCCTGGGCCTTGCCTTCGAGGCCTTCGGCGACAGCAACCCCGGCTACTGGATCGCCTCCAGCCAGGGCCGCCCCGTGTGGGGCATGATGGACATGACGGCGCGGCCCGGGGGCCCGACCGGCTGGTTCACCTACCTGGCCGTCGATGACGTGGATTCGCGGGTGGCGGAGGCGCTGGCCGCCGGGGCCGAGCTCTGCATGCCGGTCTTCGAGGTGCCGACGGTGGGCCGCATCGCCATCCTGCTGGACCCGACGGGTGCGATCGTCGGCTGGATCAAGCCGGAACCGCGCGGCTAGAACGATCCGACCGTCACCCCAGCGAAAGCTGGGGCCCCGCTTGAGGCCTCAGGCGTGATCTGGAGAGGCTCGGGAGAGGCGCCAGGCGGGTTATGCGGGCTGGCAGCTAGGGGGCTACCTTGAATTCCAGAACTCCAAAAGCAATCGTTACGAATCCCACCAAAGCGGGGTGCCGGATTTCGCTGGCATGACGGCGATTGAACTAGAGCAACCCCATCGCCTTCTCCGCCGCCGTGATCCCCGAAAGATGCGCGCCGTGAATTGTCGAGAAGGAGGGGATGGAGCAATGCTCCCCTGCCAGGATGATCCGGTCGGCCACCGTTTCGGTGAACTTCAGGCGCGAGGCCGCCCTGCCGGGCCCGGCGTGGGAATAGCCGCCGAGCGTGAAGGGATCGGATGCCCAGTGGGTGCGGAGCGTCCGGACCACCCGCTTCCGCATGCCGGCGCCCAGGGCTTCGGTGATTGCCTCCAGCCCCACGTCCATCATCGCGGCATCGCTGAGCCTTTCGAGTTCGCCACCCTGCGAGCCACCGAAATGACAGACGACGAGGGGCCGGCCGAACGGGTTGAGGTGCAGGTTGAAGGGCTGCTTTGCCGGGTCGGCGAAGATGACGTCGCCATAGACGTGGCCATAGCCTTCGACCGGCCTGTCGAGCAGCATGAAGAATTTTTCCGATACCCCCATCGGGCAATCATGCACGGCTTCCATGAGGCCGGGCGGCAGCGCCGGGTCGAAGCGGATCGATCCAGCGGCCAGAACATTGACGGGGACGGCGAGGATGATGCGCGAGGCGGTGAGCGTACCGCGCTGGGTTTCCAGCCGAACGGCCGGGCCCGACCAGTCGATGCGGGTGACGGGGGTGGACAGCGTCACCGGCAGGCCGGCGGCGTTCCGGGCGACCAGCGCGCCATAGCCGTTTTCCACCGGGTAGTCGCCGCCGTCATAGTGATAGCGCGCGGCGTCGAGGGTGGAGCAGAGTTCCGGGTCGAGCGACGTGATCTGCCCGATGATCATGCGCACCATCGGGTTCCAGCGGTTGTGAGGCTCCATGACGTCCGAGAAGGCGACGTCCTGCCCTGCCTTCCCGGCGGCAAGGATGTCCGCCATCACCTGCCTGAAGTAGAGGCCGAGCTCCGCCTGCTCGGCATCCGGCAAGGGACCGTCCTTGCCGAACAAGACGGTATGATCGCCGTCGAAATTGATGTTGCTGTTGTAGGCGAAGCCCAGCCTGTCGGCGATCCGCACGAAAGGGTTCTGGTCGGCCGAATGCAGCCAGTGCCCGCCGCAGTCGACGGGCAGGCCCAGCGTCGCGGTGTCCGTGTAGGCGCGGCCGCCGATGCGGTTGCGGGCCTCGAGCACGATGAAGCTCTTGCCCTGCTTCTGCAGTTCCAGCCCGGCGGCGAGGCCCGCGGCGCCCGCGCCGATGACGGCGACGTCGTAGTGGCTCATGGTCTGGTCACCCTTCTGAGCGTGAGGTTGATGCGCCCGCCGTCCTTCAGCAGGGTGGAGGTGCCCGGCAGCACCCGGTCGATGCCGTGATAGCAGAGGCGCGATGACCCGCCCATGACGAGCACGTCGCCGGAGGCGAGCTTCAGCGTTTCGGTCCTGCCGCCGCGCTCCGGACCGCCCATGCGGAACACCGCCGTGTCGCCCAGCGAGACGGAGAGGACGGGGGCGGCGAGATCCTCCTCGTCGGCATCCCGGTGCAGCCCCATCTTGGCGCCGCCATTGTAGAAATTGACGAGGCAGGCTTCCGGGTCATGGGGGTAGCCGGAGACCGCCCGCCACAGCGCCAGCAGCCGGTCCGGGATCGCCGGCCAGGGCCGGCCGGTTTCGGGATGGCTCGGCTGGTAGCGGTAGCCCGCCCGGTCCGACACCCAGCCGAGCGGCCCCAGATTGGTCATCCGCACGGTGAAGGGCCGGCCGGTGCGCGGCATGACGGGGATGAACAGCGGGGCCTCCGCCACGGCGGTGCGCAGCGCCTCCACCAGCAGGCGCTGTTCGTCGGTTCCCAAGTGGCCGGGCAAATACCGCAGTCCGGGTTGCATTTGCCGCTTTTCCCATCAGCAGACTTGCGCGGGCAAGCCGTTTCTCCGCATGATCCACGCTCAATCGATTTCACAGGAGGTCCGGCCATGAAGTCCTGCAGGCTCATCAGTGGTGGGGAGAGCTATGACGGCAAGCAGGGGCTCTCCTATTTCTCGGGCATCTCGGCGGAATCGGCGGGTTCCGAAAAGCTGTGCATGCACATCGTGACCATTCCGCCCGGAGCCTCGGCCCGCCCGCACTATCACGCGGCGCATGAATCGGCGATCTTCGTGCTGGAGGGCCATTCCGAGATGCGCCACGGGCCCAATCTCGAGCATGTCATGATCGTCAAGGCGGGGGACTTCTGCTACATCCCGGCGGGCGTCCCGCACCAGCCCTACAATCCCACCGACAAGCCGGTGAGGGCGGTCATCGCCCGGACCGACCCCAATGAGCAGGAAAGCGTGGTGCTGCTCGACTGAGGGGCACAAAATTGCGTGGGGGAACCGCTTGATAGCCTTTACCCCCCTGCCTATATAGCCCTCGACAGCCGGTGACCCGAGGAATCGGGAAGCCGGGACCTAATCTTAATCAGGAGGCGGACCCCCCTTAGCCAATGGGGGTCGGGCAAGTGCCTAAAGGGCTTTCCCAAGCTCCGCCTGCCAATTGGAGGATCAAGATGGCGAAAGTGATTGGTATCGACCTCGGCACCACCAACTCCTGCGTTGCGGTGATCGAAGGCAAGAACCCCAAGGTGATCGAGAATGCCGAGGGTGCGCGCACCACCCCCTCGATCGTCGCGTTCACCGCGGACGGCGAAACCCTGGTCGGCCAGCCGGCGAAGCGCCAGGCGGTGACCAACCCCGAGAACACCTTCTTCGCGATCAAGCGCCTGATCGGCCGCCGCTTCGACGACCCGATGGTCGCCAAGGACAAGAAGCTCGTCCCCTATTCCATCATCAAGGCCGACAACGGCGATGCCTGGGTCGAGAGCCGCGACAAGAAATTCTCGCCCTCGCAGATCTCGGCCTTCACGCTGACCAAGATGAAGGAAACGGCGGAGCGCTATCTGGGCGAGACCGTCACCCAGGCGGTCATCACCGTTCCGGCCTACTTCAACGACAGCCAGCGCCAGGCCACGAAGGACGCCGGCAAGATCGCCGGACTCGAGGTGCTGCGCATCATCAACGAGCCGACGGCCGCTGCTCTCGCCTACGGCCTCGACAAGAAGGAAGCCGGCACCATCGCGGTCTATGACCTCGGCGGCGGCACCTTCGACGTGTCGATCCTCGAGATCGGCGACGGCGTGTTCGAGGTGAAGTCGACGAACGGCGACACCTTCCTCGGCGGTGAAGACTTCGACATGCGCATCGTCGATTACCTCGCCGACGAGTTCAAGAAGGAGCAGGGCATCGACCTGCGCAAGGACAAGCTCGCCCTGCAGCGCCTGAAGGAAGCCGCTGAAAAGGCCAAGATCGAGCTGTCGTCGGCGACGCAGACCGAGATCAACCTGCCCTTCATCACCGCCGACCAGACGGGCCCCAAGCACCTCACGCTGAAGCTCACCCGTGCCAAGCTCGAGGCCCTCGTCGAGGACCTGATCGCCAAGACGATCGAACCCTGCCGCGCCGCGCTGAAGGATGCCGGCGTCACCGCTGGCCAAATCGACGAGGTGGTTCTCGTCGGCGGCATGACGCGCATGCCGAAGGTCATCGAGACGGTGAAGCAGTTCTTTGGCAAGGAGCCGCACAAGGGCGTCAACCCGGATGAAGTCGTGGCCATCGGCGCCGCGATCCAGGCGGGCGTGCTCAAGGGCGAAGTGAAGGACGTCCTGCTGCTCGACGTGACGCCGCTGTCGCTCGGCATCGAGACGCTGGGTGGCGTGTTCACCCGCCTGATCGACCGCAACACCACGATCCCGACCAAGAAGAGCCAGGTGTTCTCGACCGCTGACGACAACCAGACGGCCGTGACCATCAGGGTCTTCCAGGGCGAGCGTGAAATGGCGGCCGACAACAAGATGCTCGGCCAGTTCGACCTCATGGGCATTCCGCCGGCGCCGCGCGGCGTGCCCCAGGTCGAGGTGACCTTCGACATCGACGCCAACGGCATCGTCAACGTGTCCGCCAAGGACAAGGCGACGAACAAGGAGCAGCAGATCCGCATCCAGGCCTCCGGCGGCTTGTCGGACAAAGAGATCGAGAAGATGGTCAAGGAGGCGGAAGCCAACGCCGCCGAGGACAAGAAGCGCAAGGACCTGGTGGAAGCCAAGAACCACGCCGAAGCCCTCATGCACTCGACCTCGAAGTCGCTGGCCGAGTTCGGCGACAAGGTCTCCTCCGCCGACAAGTCGGCGATCGAGAGCGCCATCGCGGACCTCAAGTCGACGCTCGAGAACGGCGATGCCGAGCAGGTGAAGGACAAGACCAACGCCCTGTCGCAGGCCGCGATGAAGCTCGGCGAGGCCATGTACAAGGCACAGGCCGGCCAGGCCGAAGCCGATGCGCAGCATGACGCGCGCGGCCAGTCTGGCGAGGACGACGTGGTCGACGCCGACTTCGAGGAAGTGAAGGACGACGACAAGAAGGCCTGAGGCCTCAGATGATCAGGAACCCCGCTTCACGTCGCGGGCCCCAATTGGGGCCTGTCACGCGGGGCGGGGTTCTGCTCTATTCCACCCCCAGTTTTCCCCGTTCCTTCGGGCGTTCCACCCGAGGACGACAATCGACAGCGGTACGCATTCATGGCCAAGCGTGACTATTATGATGTTCTGGGCGTTGGCCGGTCGGCCGACGAGAAGGAACTCAAGGCCGCCTATCGCAAGCTCGCCAAGCAGCTTCACCCCGACGCCAACCAGGGCGATGCCCAGACCGAGGCCAAGTTCAAGGAACTGAACGAGGCTTACGATGTGCTGAAGGACCCGCAGAAGCGCGCGGCCTACGACCGGTTCGGCCACCAGGCCTTCGAGAACGGCATGGGCAGCCGCGGCGGTGCGGGCTTCGGGCCGGATTTCAATTCCTCGATGTCCGACATCTTCGAGGACCTGTTCGGCGACTTCATGGGCGGTGGTGGCGCTGGGCGCGGCCGCCGCGGCGGCGGCGGGCGCAATTCCGGCGCCACGCGCGGCGCCGACCTGCGCTACAACATGGAAATCAACCTCACCGAGGCCTTCACCGGAAAGACGGCGCAGATCCGCGTGCCCTCGTCGGTGACCTGCGAGGTGTGCAGCGGCACCGGTGCGAAGCCCGGCACGTCGCCCAAGACCTGTTCCACCTGCGGCGGCCAGGGGGCCGTGCGTTCGCAGTCCGGTTTCTTCACGGTGGAGCGGACCTGCCCCACCTGCCAGGGCCGTGGCCAGGTCATCTCGGACCCCTGCAACGCCTGTTCCGGCCAGGGCCGCGTCACCAAGGAACGCACCCTCTCGGTCAACATTCCGGCCGGTGTCGAGGATGGCACACGCATCCGGCTCGCCAGCGAGGGCGAGGCGGGCATGCGCGGCGGCCCCTCGGGCGATCTCTACATCTTCCTCTCGGTGCGCCCGCACGAGTTCTTCCAGCGTGATGGTGCCGATCTCTATTGCAAGGTGCCGGTGTCGATGACCGTCGCCGCCATGGGCGGCGAATTCGAGGTGCCGACGATCGACGGCAAGAAGGCCCGGGTTTCGGTGCCCGACGGCACCCAGACGGGCAAGCAGTTCCGCCTCAAGAACAAGGGCATGCCGGTGCTGCGATCGTCCCAGCTGGGCGACATGTACATCCAGGTGGCGGTCGAAACCCCGGTCAACCTGTCGCGCCGCCAGAAGGAGCTCTTGAAGGAGTTCGAGAAGGAAGCGAAGAACAACAGCCCCGAATCCGAGGGCTTCTTCGCCAAGGCCAAGGCCTTCTGGGACGGCTTCGGCAGCTGAGGCTCCTCTTCATTCCCACCATGCATGATGCCCGGGGCTCGTCCCGGGCATTTTCATGCGCCCCTCCCATTTCACCTTGCCCCGGCCTGATCGGGGCATCCTCTTTGTGGCCACCAAAAAGGATCGCCCGGTCAAGCCGGGCGAAGGTGATGCGTTGAAACGGGAGCGGGGAGCGAGTCTCGCTCAGTCCACCTTTTCGCCGGGATAGACACCCCACAGCTGGGTCTGCTGGATATAGCCGTCATAGCCGCCGGCCTTGAGCTCGCACCAGTCGCCGTCACAGTTCTCGACCTCGGCCACCACGCCGGAGCCGACTTCGGCCACGATGCCGGCGCCGCTCTTCGCGCTCTGCATCAGGGGAACGTTCTGGCCCGCCTTCCACGGGGCAACTTCGGCCGTGCGCTTGCCGGCCAGCATGTTCTGCAGGATCCAGCCTTCCTCGCCGTCCGAATCACGGATGCGCCGCCAGTTCTCGAACTCCGCGACGATCTCGACGGGCAGGCCCTTGCGCTGGAACACCCAGGCCACCGGGTGATCGCTCGACGGGCCACGGCGCACGTTGACCTTCTCGGCCTTCAGCGAAACGAAACGGGGAATGGGATAGCCCGAGGGTCCGACAGGCTTGGGCGCCTCCTGCCCGATCGACCCGGTCACTTCGCCCTTCGGCGCGCTGGCCAGCGAATCGGCGCGCTTGCCGAACAGCGACCAGCCCACCGCCGCGGCAACGGCAATGCACGCCAAGCTCAGGATGATGGAACCATAACGCCGCTTCGCGGCAGGGCTTCCCGCCATGATATCCGAACAATCCTCTTGCAGGCCCGGACGCGGTTCGACCGGGGTGGAGCCCCCACGCCACAAAGCCAGTTTACACCACATGCCAGCCCGTGCAAACCAAGGAAACGCCAATCGCGACCCGGCACGGACCGGTGGCAGGATTGATCCTGCAGGGTTAAGATTGTGTGAGGATTGGGACCGGAGTCAGGATCACCGCATGAGCAAGCGCAAGCCCGTCGTCGTCGTCACCCGCAAGCTGCCCGACGTCGTCGAGACCCGGATGATGGAACTGTTCAATACGAGACTCAACGCCTCGGACGAGGCGATGGGCCGCGCCGAACTGATCGAGGCGGTGAAGACGGCCGAAGTCCTCGTCCCCACCGTCACCGACCGCATCGACAAGGCGGTGCTGCTGCAGGCCGGGGACCAGCTGAAGCTCATCGCCAATTTCGGCAATGGCGTGGACAACATCGATGTCGAAACCGCCCTGTCGCGCGGCATCACCGTCACCAACACGCCGGGCGTGCTGACGGAGGATACGGCCGACTTCACCATGGCCCTCATCATGGCGGTGTCGCGCCGCATCATCGAGGGCGCCCAGGTCATCGGCGCGGATAATTCCTGGGCCGGCTGGTCGCCGACCTGGATGCTCGGCCACCGTATCTGGGGCAAGCGTCTCGGCATCATCGGCATGGGCCGCATCGGCACCGCGGTGGCCCGCCGCGCCAAGGCCTTCGGCCTGCAGATCCACTATCACAACCGCAAGCCCGTCCATTCCAAGATCGAGGAGCAGCTCGAGGCCACCTATTGGGAGAGCCTCGACCAGATGCTGGCGCGCATGGACATCGTGTCGGTCAACTGCCCGCACACGCCGGCGACCTATCACCTGCTGTCGGCACGCCGCCTGAAGCTGATGAAGCCCGAGGCCATCATCGTCAACACGGCGCGCGGCGAGGTGATCGACGAGAATGCGCTGGCCCGCATGCTGGAAGCGGGCGAACTCGGCGGTGCCGGCCTCGACGTGTTCGAGCACGAGCCGGCCGTGAACCCGCGGCTCCTCAAGGCCAAGAAGGCGGTGCTGCTGCCGCACATGGGATCGGCCACCATCGAGGGCCGCATCGACATGGGCGAGAAGGTGATCATCAACATCAAGACCTGGGTCGACGGGCATAATCCGCCGGACAGGGTACTGCCGTCGATGCTGTGAGGCTCAAGGGCCCTCATCCGGCCTGTCGGCCACCTTCTCCCATTGCTTCGCAACGGGAGAAGGACTCGTGGTGAGACCGCGCTCAAATCCACCCGACTGAGTCCTTCTCCCGTCCCGCAGGGATGGGAGAAGGTGCCCGACAGGGCGGATGAGGGCCTCTCTCCGCGTGACGCGTTCTACGCCACCGTCCGCAGCGTCTTGCCGCGCGTGGCGGCATAGCCCCTCACCGCGTTTCCGAACGCCGTGAACAGCTTCACCGAGTCCGGATTGTTCAGCGCCTTGAATTCCGGATGCCACTGGGTGCCCATGGCGAAGCTCTTGGCGTCGCGCACCGAGACGGCCTCGATGATGCCGTCGGGGGCGGTGGCTTCCACCTGCAGGCCCTTGGCGAGGCGCTTGATGCCCTGGCGGTGGATCGAGTTCACCATGGTCTCGCGCTTGCCGAGGATCTGTTCGAGCTGGCTGCCCGGGCGGATGTTGATGGCGTGGGCGGGCGCATAGCGCACGTCGACGTCGTCGTTCTGCGGGGCGCGGTGGTCGAGGCGGCCCTCGATGGTCTGCAGTTCGGTGTCGAGCGTGCCGCCCAGCACCACGTTCAGCTCCTGGAAGCCGCGGCAGATGCAGAACAGGGGCAGGCCCTTCTTCAGCACCTTCTCGATCAGCTTCAGCGTGGTGGCGTCACGCGCGTGATCATAGGGCTCGTGCGCGGTCGAGGGCTGTTCGCCGTAGCGCGGCGGATGCACGTTGGAGGCAGCCCCGGTGATCACCATGCCGTCGAAATGCTCGAGCAGGTCGTCGAGCTGCAGCGCGTCGACGATCGAGGGGATCATGACGGGCGAGCACAGCGCCACTTCGGCCACGGCGCGCACGTATTTGTCGCCGATCGAGTGATAGAGGAAGCCGTGGCTCTCATGGGTGTCCGCAGGAAGGCCGACGAGGGGCAGGTAGGACATTTCCGAACCTTGTGGGAAAGCTGATTTGCCGTCTAGATAGCAAGGACTTGGGGGGAAAGTCCAACCGATGAGCCAAATCACGCCCGCGCAACAGCTTTTCGACCTGACCGGGCAAGTGGCCCTGGTCACCGGCGCATCCTCCGGGCTCGGCCGGCGCTTTGCGCAAGTGCTGGCCGCGCAGGGCGCAAAGGTGGTGGCGGCGGCCCGGCGCAGCGACCGGCTGCAGGACCTCGCGGCAACCTCGCCGAACATCGTGCCCCTCGCCATGGACGTGACCGACACCGCCGCACAGGCTGGTGCGCTGGACGCGGCGGAGCGCGGCTTCGGCCCGCTCACCTTGCTCGTCAACAATGCCGGCATCGGCGGCGGCGGGCGGATCGTCGATACGCCGGAAGCGGAGTGGGAGCGGGTGATGCGCACCAACGTCGATTCGATCTGGCATCTCTCCCGCGCCTTCGCCCAGCGCCTCATCGCGCGCGAACGGTCAGGCGCCATCATCAACATCGCCTCGCTCGTGGCGCATCGCGTCGGCATGTCGTCGGCGAGCTATGCCATCAGCAAGGCGGCGGTGCTGCACATGACCAGGGCTCAGGCTTTCGAATGGGCGCGCCATGGCATCCGCGTCAATGCCATCTGCCCCGGCTACATCTCGAGCGAGATGACGGATGACTATCTGGCAAGCCCCGCCGGGCAGGAGATGATCAGGCGCGTGCCGCAGCGCCGCTCCGGCCAGCCCTCCGACCTCGACGGCACGCTGCTGCTGCTCGCATCGTCCAGGGCCTCCGGCTTCATGACCGGGGCTGAAATCAATGTCGATGGCGGCCACGCGCTGGCCTGAGGAGAGACGATGGACTTTACGCTTTCTCCGGAAATCGACGCGCTGCGCCTGAAGGTCCGGGCCTTCGTGGAGCAACACGTCCTGCCGCTCGAGGACGACCGCGCCAACTACGATGCGCACGAGAACATCCGCGCCGACGTTCTTGGCCCCTTGCGCGAAAGGGCGAAGGCCGCCGGCCTGTGGGCGCCGCAGATGCCGAAGGCGCGCGGCGGGCTGGGGCTTCCCATGGTCGGCTGGGCCGTCTTCTACGAGGAAGCCAACCGCTCGATCTTCGGGCCGCTGGCCTTCAACTGTGCGGCCCCCGACGACGGCAACATGAACGTCCTTGGCAAGGTGCTGAAGACCGAAGCGCAGAAGGACCAGTGGCTGCAGCCCATCATCGACGGCAAGATCCGCTCCGCCTTCGTGATGACCGAGCCGCATCCAGGCTCGGGGTCCGATCCCGGCGGCATGATGCTGACGCGCGCGGAGAAGCGCGGTGGCAAATACGTCGTGCACGGGCGCAAGTGGTTCATCTCGGGCGCCGACGGCGCCACGCACTTCATCCTCGTCGCGCGCACGTCCGATGATCCGCGCAACGGCCTCTCGGCCTTCCTCTACCACAAGGACCAGCCCGGCTGGCGCATCCTGCGCCGGGTGCCCACCATGGGCCCTGAAGAGCTTGGCGGAACCTGCGAGCTCGAATTCGACGGCCTCGAAATCCCGGAGGAGAACCGGCTGATGGAGGAGGGCGACGGGCTGCGCCTCACCCAGATCCGGCTCGGGCCCGCACGCCTCACCCACTGCATGCGCTGGACCGGGTTGGCCAAGCGCTGCCTCGAGATCGCGCAGGCTTATGTCAGGGAGCGCAAGGCCTTCGGCAGCACACTCGACCAGCATGAGAGCGTGCAGATCATGCTGGGCGAGGTGGCGGCCGAGATCGAGAAGGGCCGGCTCCTCACCATGCATGCGGCGTGGAAGCTCGATCAGGGGTCCAAGGCGCAGACGGATATCTCGATGGCGAAGATCCACGTCGCCGACACGCTGAACCGCGCGGCGGACGTGGGCGTGCAGCTGTGCGGGGCGCGCGGCTATTCCAAGGACACCGTGCTCGAGTGGATCTACCGCTATGCCCGCTGCGCCAAGCTGGTGGATGGCGCCTCGGAGGTCCACAAGATGGTGCTGGCGCGGAGCCTCGCCAAGGAAGGCACCGATTTCTGGAGCTGGGGCTAGGAATTCGGTGCCGAAAATTGGATCCCGGCCTTCGCCGGGATGACGGACTTGAAGGCTGAAATCCTAGATCGCCAGTTTCCACACCGCGCCGATCACCCCGCACAGTGCCAGCGTGCCAGGGATGCCCAGCTTCAAGCGCAGCAGGGCAATGGCCGCCAGGATGCTGAGGGCGAGGGCGAACCAGTCGAGCTGCGCCCAGGCCGGCAGCCACGGCCGGAACCAGCCCGGCATGCGCTCCACATGGCCGAACAAGACATGGAGCCCGAACCACAGGGAGAGGTTCAGGATCACCCCCACGACCGCCGCGGTGATGGCGGCCAGTGCGCCCGAGAGCTTGGGGCGCTTGCCGATCGCCTCGATATAGGGCGCAAAGGCGAAGATCCACAGGAAGCAGGGCGCGAAGGTGGCCCACAGCGTCACCATCGCCCCGGCGACGCCGCCCCAGACGGAGCCCATGCCGCGCAGGCCGGCAAAGTAGCCGACGAATTCGGTGACCAGGATCAGCGGCCCCGGCGTCGTTTCCGCCAGCGCCAGCCCGTCGATCATTTCCTTCGCGGAGAGCCAGCCCTTGGTTTCCACTGCAGCCTGCGCCATGTAGGCCAGCACCGCATAGGCGCCGCCGAAGGTGACGACGGCGAGCTTGGAGAAGAACACGCCCACCTGGGTCAGCACGTGGTCAGGACCCAGCAGCAGCGCCAGCAGGGCAATGGGCACCAGCCACACCGCCGCCCACAGCGCCACGGTGCCCGCCAGCGCGCGCCATGAGGGGAAGGCACCTTCATGCACCTCGGCCTCGCCGCTGCCGCGCCAGAAGCCGAAGAGTGCCGCAACGAGGATGACGAGCGGGAAGGGCAGTCCGAAGCAGAACAGGGCGAGGAAGGCCAGCCCCGCGATCACCCAGTCGCCGCGGGTCCGGAGCGCGCGCCTTGCCACGCGCAGCAAGGCCTCGATGACGATGGCCAGCACCGCGGCCTTGATGCCGTAGAACACCGCCTCGATCACCGGTATCTTGCCGTAGGCGGCGTAAAGCATCGACAGCGCCAGCACCACCAGCGCCCCGGGCGCCACGAACAGCAGCCCGGCCGCTAGCCCGCCCTTCGTGCCATGCAGCCGCCAGCCCGCATAGGTGGCGAGCTGTGTGGCTTCGGGCCCTGGCAGCAGCATGCAGAAATTGAGCGCCGAGAGATATTCCTTCTCGCTGAGCCAGCCGCGCTCCTCGACCACCACCCTGTGCATCAGCGCGATCTGCCCGGCAGGACCGCCGAAGGACAGGAGCCCGATGCGCCCCCAGACCTTCAGGGCCTCGCCGAATGTGACCCCTGCGGTGGAAGCGTTTTGAGATGTCATGCGTTCCAGTATAGTTGCGGCCATGTCCAAGTCGACCCACAGCCTCGCCGACGTTTATGACCTTTCGGTCACGCGCCTGTTCCTCACCGGTCCGCAGGCCATCCTGCGCATGGTGCTGATGCAGTCGGAGCGCGACCGGCAGGCCGGGCTCGACACCGCCGGTTACATTTCCGGCTATCGCGGCTCGCCGGTGGGCACGGTCGACAACCAGTTCATGGCCGCAGCCAAGGTGCTGGCGCCGCGCCACATCGTGTTCCAGCCCGGCCTCAACGAGGATCTCGCGGCCACCGCGTGCTGGGGCACCCAGCAGGCCGAGATGCGCGGCGAAGGCAAGCATGATGGCGTCTTCGCCATGTGGTACGGCAAGGGGCCGGGTGTCGACCGCACGGGCGACGTGTTCCGGCATGCCAACATGGCCGGCACCTCGCCCCATGGCGGCGTGCTCGCCATCGCGGGTGACGATCATTCGGGCGAATCCTCCACCGTGGTGCATGCCAGCGACGTGGCGCTGATGGATGCGTTGATCCCGGTGCTCGCTCCCGCCGGCGTACAGGAGATCATCGACTTCGGTTTGCTGGGTTTCGCCATGTCGCGCCACGCCGGGCTCTGGGTGGGTCTCAAATGCGTGCATGACACGGTGGAATCTTCCGCTGTTGTCGAGGCTGGCCTGGACCGTGTCAGCCCCGTCGTGCCCGCCGAGCCTGCGCCGCCGCCGGGAGGCCTCGCCATCCGCCCGGGCGATGACCGTTTCGTGCAGGAAGAGCGCATCCACATGCACAAGCTGCCCGCGGCCAAGGCCTTCGCGCGGGCCAATGGCCTGAACCGCATCGTGCTGCGGGGCGGAGACAGGCCAAGCCTCGGCATCGTCGCCGCAGGCAAGACATATCTCGATGTGCGCCAGGCGCTGGACGACCTCGGCATCGACGAGGTCAAGGCGGCGCAGCTCGGCATCCGGCTCCTGAAGATCGGCATGGTCTGGCCGCTGGAAGAGTCGGTGGTGAAGGATTTCGCCACGGGTCTCTCCACCATCATGGTGGTGGAGGAGAAGCGCTCGCTGGTCGAGGCGCAGCTGCGCGACATCCTCTATGCCGAAGCGGACCGCCCCACGGTCATCGGCAAGATGGACGAGCAGGGCAACACGCTCTTCGCGCCGCATGGCGTGCTGGAGCCAAACCAGATCGCCTTCGCCATCGCCGCCCGCGTCCAGGATCGCGCCACGGCGGACTGCGCGTCTGCCCTGCAGGACGCAACGACCGCCCGCAACCAGGCAGACCTCGTCGCCCGCATTCCGTATTTCTGTGCAGGATGCCCGCATAACTCGTCGACCGTCCTGCCCGATGGTGCGCGCGGCTATGCCGGCATCGGCTGCCACTGGCTGGCGCAGCTCGTGCCCGGCCGCAAGACCGAAGGCGCCACCCACATGGGCGGAGAGGGCGCCAACTGGATCGGCGAGGCGCCCTTCTCCACGCGCGGCCACGTGTTCCAGAACATGGGCGACGGCACCTATAATCACTCCGGCCTCATGGCCATCCGCCATGCGGTCGGCACGGGCACCAACATCACCTACAAGATCCTGTTCAACGACGCGGTGGCGATGACCGGCGGCCAGCGCAATGACGGCGGTCTCACCGTCGAACAGATCGCCCAGCAGATGCGCGCCATCGGCGTCGAGCGCATCGCCATCGTCTCCGACGAACCGGACAAGTATCCCTCGCGCGCCGCCTTCCCGGCCTTCACCAGCTTCAACCACCGCAGCGACTTGCAGGCGGTGCAGACCGAGCTGATGGCGGTGAAGGGCACCAGTGTCCTCATCTATGACCAGACCTGTGCCGCGGAGAAGCGCCGCCGCAGGCGCAAGGGCCAGTTCCCCGATCCGCAGAAACGCGTGTTCATCAACGAGCTCGTCTGCGAGGGCTGCGGCGATTGCGGGGTGCAGTCGAACTGCGTGGCGATCCAGCCGGTGGAGACCGCGTTCGGAAGAAAGCGTAGGATCGACCAGTCGAGCTGCAACAAGGATTTCTCCTGCCTCAAGGGCTTCTGCCCAAGCTTCGTGACGGTCGAAGGCGGCGAACTGGCGAAGGGCACCAGTGGCCCCGCGGTCGACCTCGAGAAGACACCGTTCCCGCCCGTGCCCGAGCCCGTGCTGCCGTCGCTCGAGAAGCCATGGAGCATTCTCGTCACCGGCATCGGCGGAACCGGCGTCGTCACCATCGGCCACCTGCTCGGCATGGCGGCGCATATCGAGGGCAAGGGTGCGGCCTTGATCGACATGGTGGGCATCTCGCAGAAGAACGGCACGGTGGTCACCCATATCAAGATCGGCGCCACGCCGGAGGCCATCGCCGCGGTGCGTGTCGCACGTGGGGCTGCCGATCTCATTCTCGGCTGCGACCTCGTCACCAGCGGCTCGGAGCGCATCCTCGCTGCCGCCTCGCGCGCCAAGACCCATGCCGTCATCAACAGCCATGAGGTGATGCCGGCGCATTTCACCCATGATGCGGATTTCGACGTGCAGGGTGCGGCCTTGACGCTGCGCATCGCCGCGGCGGTGAAGCAGGGCGGCCTCTCCGCCATCGACGCCACCGACATCGCGACCAAGCTGATGGGCGATTCGATCGCCGCCAACCTCTTCACCCTGGGCTATGCCTGGCAGAAGGGCCTCGTGCCGCTCACCCGCGAAGCGATCGCGCAGGCCGTGGAACTCAATGCGGTTTCGGTGAAGATGAATCTCGCCGCCTTCGCCTGGGGCCGCCGCGCCGCGGTGGACGAAGCCGCGGTGCGCGCCATCATCGGCGCGAAGGTCGAGCAGAAGGCGGAGACGCTGGACGACGTCATCGCCCGGCGCGCGGATTTCCTCACCGCCTATCAGGATGCCGCCTATGCGGAGAGCTACCGCGGCTTCGTCGCGAAGGTGCGGGCCGCGTCCGAGCCGCTGGCGCTCGTCGTGGCGAAGAACCTGTTCAAGCTCATGGCCTACAAGGACGAGTACGAAGTGGCGCGGCTCTACAGCGACGGCAGCTTCGCGGAGAAGCTCGCGAAGCAGTTTACCGGCGATTTCACGCTGAAGTTCCATCTCGCACCGCCGATCCGCGGCCGCGTCGACAGCTTCACCGGCAAGCCGGTGAAGACCGAATATGGCCCGTGGATGATGAGCGCGTTCAAGCTGCTGGCAAAGATGAAGCGCCTGCGCGGCACCCCGCTCGACGTCTTCGGCCGCACGGCGGAGCGCCGGATGGAGCGCCAGCTCATCGCCGATTACCGCAAGCTGGTCGAGCGCCTGATCGCCAGCCCGCAGTTGGCGCAGGGCGCGACCGCGCTGGAACTCGCGTCGCTGCCCGACATGATCCGCGGCTTCGGCCATGTGAAGGCGGCGAATGTCGCGAAGGCAAGGACGCGTGAGGCGGAACTTCTGGCAGCGCTCGAAGCAGGGGCGGTGCGCAAGGCGGCGGAATAGAACTCGCGTTCATCAGCCTACGCAATCACCAAGTCCCTTGGGCCCTCACCACCCAACTCGCCTTGCCCCGGCTCGACCGGGGCATCCTTTCCGGTCGCCGCCAAAAAGGATCGCCCGGTCAAGCCGGGCGAAGGTGAAAGCCTGTAAGCTGTCGGAAGCGGGGTGCAAGCTTTCGCTGGCATAACGGCTTTCTACGCCGTGTCCCGTCTCGCGATCCGTCCCACCACATTGGCGGCGATGCGGGCCGCGGTGAAGGCGGCGATCTTCGTCCGGTCGCGCAGCGGCACGAATTCCACCATGCAGAAGCCGGCGATGCGCGCCTTGGCGGCGACGCCGGCGATCAGGTCGGTCACCTGGGTATAGGTCAGCCCGCCGGGCGTGGGGTAGGCCACCGCCGGCATTTCCGCGGCGTCGAGCGCATCGCAGTCGAAGGAGATGACGCAGTCGCAGTCCTCGGGGATATGGCGCAGCACCTCGCCCACGCCGTTGTGGTGCACCTCGCGCGCGCCGACGATATGCGCGCCCCAGGCCAGCGCGTCGCGCACCTCGCCTTCCCGCGCGCTGCCGATGCCGCGCATGCCGGTCTGCACGATGCGCCAGACATGATCATGTTCTGAGGCCCGCCGCATGGTGGAGGAGAATCCGAGACTCTCGCCGCGCCGCTCCTGGCGCCAGTCGATATGCGCGTCGATCTGCAGGATGACGATTGCAGGATGGTCCGAATAGGCCGCGATGAAGGGGATCGGCACGGAATCGTCGCCGCCGAACATGATCGGCACGGCGCCCGCCTCGAGGATTTGCCGGGTCGTCTGTTCGATGAGGCCGCGGTTATGCGCGCCGTCCTTCGGCCGGGTCCTCAGGTTGCCGAGATCGCAGATCTTCTGGCCATGGCGCAGCAGCGGGCCGCCGAGGTCGAAGTCCCAGTGATCGAGCCATTCGGCATCCGCGGTGAGCGCGGTGCGGAAGGCATCGGGGGCCGAGCGGTGGATTGAATTGTCGATCTCGGGGTAGGGCGTGCCATGAGGCGCCCCGAACACCGCGGCATCGAAGCCCTGCGGGCTGGCCGCGCGGGTGGCCCCCATGAAGGTCGGAACGGCAACGGAAGCGGGCACGGCGAAATCCTGTGCGTCAGGCGGCGCGGGCGGAACGTTTGACATCCGGCCAGGCCACGCGCTCGGCCGGAAGCGTGAGACGGGCGGCCGTGCCCTCGCCCGGGCTCGAAGACGCCGTCACCTCGCCAGCATGGAGGAGCGCCACGCGTCTGGCAATGGGCAGCGCCAGGCCCTGGAGGCCCGCAACGGACAGTTGCGGCTCGAACAGGCGGTCGCGCGGCGGCAAGCTGCCCCGCGCCGCCGCACTGCTGGTGATGTCGATTGCCAGGCCGCCCTCCGCCAGGCGCAGCAGCCGCACGTCCACCACGCCGCCGGGGGCCGACGACTGCACCGTCCATGTCACCAGTGTGGCGATGGCATCGCGCAGGCGCAGCGCATCGCAGGCCAGTTCGACGCCTTCGAGCGTGTGCCCCTCGATTGCGGTTCCGCCGAGTTCGGCCGCGCCGCGGCAGCTGGCAAGTGCGGCTTCCACAAGTTCTCCGGCGTCGACCTGCTGTTCCTTCAGCCGCAGCCGGCCGCGTTCGAAGCGGATGTAGTCGTGGAGATGGCCGGCAAAGGACAGCAAGCCCCGGCTGGTCTCGGCGATATGCCGGCGGGCCTCGTCCTCTGCCCCGCCGGGAAGCACCTCGGCGAAGCCCTGCAACATGCCGGCGGATGACTTGATCTCGACCGCCACCGCCTCCAGCAGCCGGTGAACGGGCGAATCCTGGCCGGCATTGCGCAGCGGCGAGCGGCGTTCGACGAAAGGCCTGGCGGCGGCAGGCGCCTGCAGCATGCGCCAGTGAACGAGCCAGCCCGAGGCGGCAAGGCCGAAGCTCGCCAGCAGCAAGAGGGCGATGAGCAGGAAGCCCAGAACGCCCGCCGCGGCATAGACAGCCACCACCCCGGCCAGCAGCAGGGTAAAGCCCCCGGCGGCGGCGAGTGCCGCCAGAACGGGCAGTTTTCCCGGATCGATCCCAGGCAATCGGCGCATCGGACTTGATATCCCTGCCAAAAGGCAAATTCCGACCCAATATGATCTTTTGGCATTTTCAAGCCGTTAACGGGGGAGTAGTCACTCGGCAGGTGACGGCTTGCCCAACAGGACGGTTTCGAGAATTCCATGAATGTACTTCCCCAGGGCCACCCCCCGTTCAAGGTGGGCAAGCTCGGCGTGCTGCTGATCAACCTCGGCACGCCCGAGGGCACGTCCTACTGGCCGATGCGGCGCTACCTGAAGGAATTCCTTTCCGACCGCCGGGTGATCGAGGTGAACCCGGTGCTGTGGTGGGCGCTGCTCAACGGCATCATCCTGTCGACGCGGCCCAAGAAGTCCGGCCATGCCTATGAGCAGATCTGGAACCGCGAAAAGAACGAATCGCCGCTCAAGACCATCACCCGTTCGCAGGCCGAAAAGCTGGCCGCGCGGCTCGCCGACCTGCCCGACGTCATCGTCGACTGGGGCATGCGCTATGGCCTGCCGCCCACGTCCGAGCGCATCCAGGCGCTGAAGGACCAGGGCTGCGACCGCATCCTGCTGTTTCCGCTCTATCCGCAGTATTCCGCCTCGACCACGGCGACGGCGCTCGACAAGGCCTATGACGCGCTGAAGGCGATGCGCTGGCAGCCCGCCATCCGCACCGTGCCGCCCTATTTCGACAATCCGGCCCATATCGAGGCGCTGGCGCAGTCGCTCGAGGCGCATCTGAAGACGCTGGACTGGCAGCCCGACCTGATCCTCGCCTCATTCCACGGCCTGCCGAAGGATTATTTCATGGCGGGCGATCCCTATCACTGCCACTGCATGAAGACGGCGCGCCTGCTGGGCGAGCGCCTGAAGCTGCCGCGCGACAAGCTGCAGGTGGTGTTCCAGTCACGCTTCGGCAAGGCCGAATGGCTGCAGCCCTATGCCCAGCAGACGGTCGAGGAGCTGCCCTCCCGGGGCGTCAAAAAGTTGGTCATGATGTGCCCGGGCTTCGCGAGCGATTGCGTGGAAACGCTGGAAGAAGTGGCGATCGGCCTCAAGGAAACCTTCGAGGAGGCGGGCGGCGAGCATTTCTCGGTCGTGCCCTGCCTCAACGACAGCGAACCCTCCATCGCCATGCTCGACAGCATCGTGCGCAACGAGCTCAAGGGCTGGGTTTAGGCCTTCCTGGCCCCCACTTGAACTCCCACGCCCAACCCGCCATCTTTGATTGACCGCCCTCGGGCGGCATCACGGGGGACGTGCGATGTATCAAGGCGTGAGCATATTCGTTCTGGTTTTCGTGGCGGTGGTGGTCTTCTACCTGCTGCGGGCGATCCGCATGGTGCCGCAGGGCTACAACTACACGGTCGAACGCTTCGGCAAGTATGTGGCGACGCTGCAGCCCGGGCTCGGCATCATCATTCCCTTCATCGACCGCATCGGCGCCAAGCAGAATATGATGGAGCAGGTGCTGGACATTCCCTCGCAGGAGGTCATCACCAAGGACAACGCAATGGTGAAGGTCGACGGCGTCACCTTCTATCAATGCGTCGACGCGGCCCGCGCCGCCTACGAGGTGCGCAATCTCGAGAATGCCGTGATCAATCTCGTCATGACCAACATCCGCACCGTGATGGGTTCGCTCGACCTCGACAATCTTCTGTCGCAGCGCGACGAGATCAACCATCGCCTGCTCAATGTCGTGGACCAGGCCACCCAGCCCTGGGGCATCAAGATGAACCGCATCGAGATCAAGGACATCGCGCCGCCGCGCGACCTGATCGATTCGATGGCGCGCCAGATGAAGGCCGAGCGCGACAAGCGCGCGGCGATCCTCGAGGCCGAGGGCCTGCGCCAGGCGGCGATCCTCAAGGCCGAAGGCGAGAAACAGTCGGTGGTGCTCGAAGCCGAGGGCCGCAAGGAAGCCGCCTTCCGCGACGCCGAGGCGCGCGAGCGTTCGGCCGAGGCCGAGGCCAAGGCCACGCAGATGGTGTCGCAGGCCATCGCCGAGGGCGACGTGCAGGCCATCAACTACTTCGTCGCCAACAACTACATCAAGGCGCTGGAGCAGATCGCCGTGTCGCCCAACCAGAAGGTCCTGATGCTGCCGCTCGAGGCGGCCTCGGTCATCGGCTCGATTGCCGGCATCTCGGAAATCGCCAAGGAAGCCTTCGGCGGCGGCGCGCCCGCGCAGCCGGCGCGCAGCCGCGGCAGCGTGCCGCCCATCGGCCCCGCAAGGTGAGATAGCGCCATGGAAGACTTCATCCCCTTGCTCGGCAACTGGGTGTGGTTCGTGGCGGCAGGCATCCTGCTGCTGCTCGAACTGCTGTCGCCCGGCGTGTTCTTCATCTGGCTCGGCATCGCCGCGGCGCTCACCGGCATTGCCGACAACGTCCAGAACCTGCCCTGGCAGGGCGAGCTGGCGCTCTTCGCGGTGCTCTCCGTCGTCTCGGTGGCGATCGGCCGGCGCTTCTATCACGGCCCGGCGATGGAGCCCGCCGACAACCCCCACCTCAACCGCCGCCAGTACGGCTATGTCGGCCGCAGCTTCACCCTGGGCCAGCCCATCGTGAACGGCCGCGGCAAGCTGACGATCGAGGATACGGTCTGGCAGATCGAAGGGCCGGACATGGCCGCGGGCACGCGGGTGAAGGTTACCGCGGTCAGTGACATGACGCTGGTGGTGGAGGGGAACTAAGCGTTCCCGTGTTCCCCATTGAGGCCGTCATCCCGGCGAAGGCCGGGATCCAGCTTTCTTGGGGCCGGCTAAGCTGGGCCCCGGCTTTCGCCGGTGACGGCAATAACGTTGGCTAAACCAGCCCGATCCGCAGCAGGTCGTGGATGTGCACCAGCCCCACCGGCGTCTTCTCCGCATCGATCACGAACAGGCTGGTGATCTTCAGCGAGTTCAGCTGCTCCAGCGCTTCGGATGCCAGTGCATCGGGCGCGATGGTCTTGGGCGCCCTGGTCATCACCGCACCCGCGGTGCGCTTCAGCAGGTCGGGCGACATGTTGCGGCGCAGGTCGCCGTCGGTGACGATGCCGGTCAGCCGACCGGCCTCGTCGAGGACGCCGAAGCAGCCATAGCTCCGCCGCGTCATGACGATCAGCACATCGGCCATCGGCATGGATTCGGGGCCGAGCGGCAATTCCTCTCTGGCATGCATGATGTCGCGCACATGCTTCAGCTGTGCGCCCAGCTTGCCGCCCGGGTGGAACTTGCGGAAGTCATGCGCGCTGAAGCCCTTGTCCTCGAGCAGCGCGATGGCCAGCGCATCGCCCAGCGCCAGCTGCAGGAGCGTCGAGGTGGTGGGCGCCAGGCCGTTGGGGCAGGCCTCCCGGGCGCGCGGCAGCGGCAGCACGATGTCGCCTTCCTTGCCCAGCGTCGAGTCCGGTGCCGATGTGACGGCAATCAGCGGCACCGCGAAACGCTTGGCATAGGTGAGGATGTCGCGCAGTTCGGGCGACTCGCCGGAGTTCGAGATCATCACCACCACATCGTCGGGCGTGATCATGCCGAGGTCGCCGTGGCTCGCTTCCGCCGGATGGACGAAGCTCGCGGGAGTTCCGGTGGAGGCCAGCGTCGCCGCGATCTTGCGCGCGATGTGGCCGGACTTGCCCATGCCGGTCATTACCACCCGGCCCTTGGCCTTGCGGATCACTTCCACGGACTGCGCCAGCCCGTCACCCAGAGGGCCGTCGAGGGCGGCGATCAGCTGCTGCATGCCTTCGGTTTCGGTGACGAGCGCCCGGCGGGCGGACTCGCGCCACGGGGCCCCGAGCGGGACGGGATTGAGGTGCCGGTTGGACATGGCGGCGGTCATAGACCTTTTGCCAGGGCAGTGCAAAGGCGGGCCCTCACAGGCCGTCATCCCGGCGAAAGCCGGGACCCCGCTTTCTTTCCGCGGGGTTGCCGTTCAAAGCGGGGCCCCGGCTTTCGCCGGGGTGACGCCATCAAAATCAGAGCCCGCCCTTCTCCGCCAGGATCTTCTTCAGCGCCTCGCGGAAGCCGGGCCCCACGTCCTCGCGGTCGAGCGCGAAGGCGACGTTGGCGGCGAGGAAGCCCACCTTGTCGCCGCAGTCATAGGTCGTGCCGCGGTACTTGAGACCATGGAAGCGCTCGCGCTGCATGAGCCGGATCATCGCGTCGGTGAGCTGGATCTCGCCGCCGGCGCCGGGTTCCTGCTTCTCGATCTCGGCGAAGATCTCGGGCTGCAGGATGTAGCGTCCGGAAATGATCAGGTTCGATGGCGCCAGTTCGCGCGTCCTGGGCTTTTCCACCATGCCGGTGATGGTGAAGGCATTGTCCTGCCAGTCCTTGGCGCCGACCACGCCATAGCGGCTGACCTGGTCCCACGGAACCTCCTCCACCGCCACGACGTTTCCGCCGCCGTGGGTTTCGTAGACGTCGATCATCTGCTTCAGGCAGCCGGGGCTGGCATGCATCGCCATGTCGGGAAGCAGCAGCGCGAAGGGCTCGTCCTTGACGATCTGGCGCGCGCACCACACGGCATGGCCCAGCCCCAGGGGCTCCTGCTGGCGGGTGAAGCTCGCCTGGCCGGCCTTGGGCAGATCGCGGGCCAGAGCCTCCAGCTCCTTCGTCTTGCCACGGATTTCGAGCGTGGTGTCGAGTTCGAAGGCCTTGTCGAAATGATCCTCGATCACCGCCTTGCCGCGCCCGGTGACGAAGACGAAATGCTCGATCCCGGCTTCGCGCGCCTCATCGACGGCGAGCTGGATCACCGGGCGGTCGACCACGGTGAGCATTTCCTTCGGCATCGCCTTGGTGGCGGGCAGGAACCGTGTGCCGAGCCCCGCGACCGGGAAAACGGCAGTCTTGATCGGACGAACCATGAATAACCTCGCATTAACCACGATGGGCGCCTTGCACCTGAAATCAGTTCAGGATTTGGCAGTTCCACAAACTTCGCTACACTCACCCGACAGGAGATTTCAATGGCCATTCTGGTTACGGGCGGCGCCGGCTACATCGGCAGCCACATGGTTCTGGCGCTGGTGGAGCGCGGCGAGGAGGTTGTCGTCCTCGACAATCTGTCGACCGGCATGTGGTGGGCGATCCAGCCGGAGGCCAAGCTCGTCGAGGGCGACATCGGCGACGAGGCGCTGCTCGACCGCGTCATGGCGCAATACAAGTTCGATGCCGTGGTGCATTTCGCCGGCTCGATCGTGGTTCCGGATTCGGTGAAGGACCCGCTCGGCTACTATCTCAACAACACCGTCAAGTCGCGCATGCTCATGGCCTGTGCGGTGAAGGCCGGCATTCCACGCTTCATCTTCTCCTCGACCGCCGCCGTCTATGGCGACGTGCCCGCCGAGCCCGTGTTCGAGGACCGCCCGCCCGCGCCGGTCTCGCCCTATGGCGCCTCGAAGCTGATGACCGAGCAGATGCTCAAGGATTCGGCCTTCGCCTATGGCCTCAAATTCATCGCGCTGCGCTATTTCAACGTGGCGGGCGGCGATCCGAAGGGCCGCATCGGCCAGTCGACGCCGCGCGCCACCCACCTGATCAAGGTCGCCTGCCAGACAGCACTCGGCCAGCGCGACCAGCTCGAGGTCTTCGGCACCGACTACGACACGCCGGACGGCACGTGCCTGCGCGACTATATCCACGTCAGCGATCTGATCGCGGCCCATGTCGATGCGCTCGAATACCTGCGCCGGGGCGGTGACAGCGGCATTTTCAACTGCGGCTATGGCAAGGGCTATTCGGTGCTCGAGGTGATCAAGGCGGTGGAGCGGGTCAATGGTGCCGCCCTTCCCGTCCGATACGGCCCCCGCCGCCCCGGCGACCCGCCGGCCATCGTGGCGGGCGCCAAACGCGTGCGCGAGGTGCTGGGCTGGCAGCCCAAGCATGAAAACCTCGACTTCATCGTCGAAACCGCCCTCAACTGGGAGCGGAAACTGGCCCAGCGCAACGCCACGGGGCAGGGCTGACGCCCGATTGAGGCCGCATTTGGCGGCTGAAACGGTTGCCTGTAGAGTAGTGTCGCGTCCGCACCGGGCGCGGCCCGAATCGTGGGGACCACATGAACCGTCGGATCTTCGCCTCGCTTCTCGTGCTGGCGCCCTTCATGGCGCAGCCGGCACTTGCCGACGACCCGAAGTTCGTGGCCTTCATCCAGGACACGCTGTGGCCGCGCATGAAGAAGGCCGGCGTCTCGAGGCCGCTCTTCGATGCCGCCTTCAAGGGCATCACCGAGCCCGATCCGGTGGTGCTGAAGCTCGCCGACAACCAGCCGGAATTCACTTCCACCACCTCGGACTATCTCGCCAAGTCGGTCACCCCGGCGCGCATCGATACGGGCAAGCAGAAGGCCCAGGAGGACGCGAAGCTGCTTGCCGCCATCGAGGCGAAGTACGGCGTCGACAGCGACATCCTGCTCGGCATCTGGGGCATGGAATCGAATTTCGGCAAGCTCAAGGGCTCGATGAGCGTCATGCGCTCGCTGGCCACGCTGGCCTATTCCGGCAGCCGCAAGTCCTATGGCTATGAGCAGCTGGTCGCCGCCTTCAGGATCCTCAAGTCCGGCATCGTCAAGCCGGAGAATTTTACCGGGTCCTGGGCCGCCGCCCTCGGCCACACCCAGTTCATCCCGTCGTCCTATGTGTCCTACGCCGTCGACTGGAACGCCGACGGCAAGAAGGACATCTGGAACACCTACGAGGATGCGCTCGCCTCCACCGCCAACTATCTTGCCAAGGCGGGATGGAAGAACGACCGGCCCTGGGGCTGGGAGGTGACGCTGCCCAAGGATTTCGACGTCGCCCTCATCGGCCGCGGCCACTGGAAGACGGTGGCCGAATGGCAGAAGCTCGGCATCAAGCGCGCCGACGGGGCGAAGTTCGGCTCCGCCGATGCCCAGGCCTTCGTGATGGTGCCGCAGGGCGTCACCGGGCCACGCTTCCTGGTGACGAAGAATTTCCTCGCCATCATGGATTACAACCAGTCGCATTCCTATGCCCTGGCGGTTGGCCACCTCGCGGACCGCATCCGCGGCCAGGGCGAATTTGTGGCGCAATGGCCTGACGTCAACTACGACCTCAGCTTCAAGCAGCGTGTGGAGCTGCAGAACCGTCTCAACGCCATGGGGTTCGAGACCGGCGGCAATGACGGACGCTTCGGGGCGCGCACCTACGAGGCGATCATCGCCTACCAGAAGAAGAGCGGCCTGCCGCTCGATGGCGTGCCCTCGGTGAAGCTCCTGCAGTCGATCCAGAAGAGCGGCTGATGAAGCGCCTCGCCGCCATCCTCGCCGTGCTGCTGCTCTGCGCCGGCCCTGCTGCGGCGCAGGGCGCCGATACGCCGCTGATGGGCAGTTCGGCCGACAGCGTCGACCAGGCCGCGCCGGCCGATCAGGCGGCGGCTCCGGCGGATCAACCCGCGCCCGCCGACCAGCCCGATGCCGTGGACCAGCCGCCCCCCACCGAGGACCATCACATCGTCGACGTGCTGTCGATCGGCGATGCGCTGGGCGGCGGTCTTGGTGCTGGCCTGTCGCGCGTCACCGAGCCCAGCGGCAATTACGACGTGTCGATCCGCTTCAACGAGGAATCGGGCCTCGCGCGTCCGGAGGTCTATGACTGGGCGGCCACCGTGCCGAAGATCCTCGATGGCAATGCCTATGACGTGATCGTGGTCATGCTCGGCGCCAATGACCGCCAGATGATCCGCGATGGCGACATGCGCTACGAGTTCGGCACGCCGGAATGGAAGGAGGCCTACACGAAGCAGGTCAACCTGCTGCTCGACCAGCTCGCCGCTTCCAAGGCGCGCATCATCTGGGTGGCGCCGCCGCCGATGCGCGACCCGGACTATGATGCCGCCATGCAGGACATCGCCGCGCTGCAGAAGCAGCAGGTCGAAAAGCGCGGCATGACCTTCCTCGACCTCCGTCCGCAATTCACCAATCCCGACGGCAGCTACGCCGATGCGACCACCGACGGCGCGGGCAACGTCATCAAGCTGCGCGGGCGCGACGGCATCTCGTTCTTCAAGGCCGGCAACAACCTGATGGGCCAGGAGGTGCTCGCCGCCATCGAGGTGGGCCAGCCCTTTGCCGCCGATGATGCCTCCGACAGCCCCGCCGCCGAGAAGACCTCGCGGCTCGACAGCCCCGAGGTCCACAAGACGGACGCGGAGGTGAAGCCCGATGCCGTTCCTCTCTTCGGCCAGGCGGTGATGGATGGCGAGCCTTACACCGTGCAGCCCGAGGGCGTGACCGCCAATGCCATCCTGCTGGCGGCAGGAGATCTCGGACCCGAAGCCGCTCTCAAGACGCTCCGCGACATCGCCCCCACGGGGAGCGGTGCCGAGAAGCTGTTCAAGCTCGGTAGCCCGCAGGTTGCGCCAGCTGGAAGGCCGGATGACTTCACAGCTCCGGCGCCCTGAAGGGTGAAGCCGTCATCCCGGCGAAAGCCGGGACCCAGCTTCCGTTCAACGCGCAGGATATTTGCGGCGAGGACTTCCTGTCTCGTCACCTTGCCCCGGCTTGTCTCGACGATTTGCGCTTTAATGGAGGTGCCGGGGGT
>CAMFKI010000038.1 GCA_945957365.1 uncultured Alphaproteobacteria bacterium
ACTCGCCGCAGTGGTTCAACACCGGCCTGCACTGGGCCTATGGCATCGATGGCCCGGGCCAGGGCCACTATTACGTCGACCCCGAAACCGGCCGCATGACCAAGTCGAAGTCGGCCTATGAGCATCCGCAGCCCCATGCCTGCTTCATCCAGTCGGTGGCCGACGACCTCGTCAACGAGGGCGGCATCATGGACCTCTGGGTGCGCGAGGCGCGCCTGTTCAAGTACGGCTCCGGCACTGGCTCCAACTTCTCGGAGCTGCGCGGCGAGAACGAGAAGCTGTCGGGCGGCGGCAAGTCGTCCGGCCTGATGAGCTTCCTCAAGATCGGCGACCGCGCGGCGGGCGCCATCAAGTCGGGCGGCACGACCAGGCGCGCGGCCAAGATGGTGATCGTCGACGTCGACCATCCGGACGTCGAGGAGTTCGTGGACTGGAAGGTCCGCGAGGAACAGAAGGTGGCGGCCCTCGTCACCGGTTCGAAGACCGTGAAGAAGCACCTCCAGGCGGTGATGAAGGCCTGCGTCAACTGTGACGGCCCCGATGGCGACTGCTACGAGATCGACAAGAACCCGGCGCTGAAACGCGCGGTGAAGGACGCCCGCAAGGCGCTGGTGTCCGACAACTACATCAAGCGCGTCATCCAGTTCGCCAAGCAGGGCTATACCGAGATCGAGTTCGACACCTACGACACCGACTGGGACGGCGAAGCCTATCGCACCGTCTCCGGCCAGAACTCCAACAACTCGGTGCGCGTGACCGACGAGTTCCTCTTGGCCGTGGAACGCGACCTCGAGTGGCAGCTGAAATCGCGCCTCACCGGCAAGGTGACGCGCTCCGTCAAGGCCGCCGCCCTGTGGGACAAGATCTCGTTCGCCGCCTGGGCCTCGGCCGATCCGGGCATCCAGTACCACACGACCATCAACGACTGGCACACCTGCCCGGCCTCGGGCCAGATCCGGGCGTCCAACCCGTGCTCGGAATACATGTTCCTCGACGACACGGCCTGCAACCTCGCCTCGCTGAACCTGATCCAGTTCCGCGATCCGGTGACGGCGAAGTTCGACATCGCCTCCTTCGAGCATGCGGTGCGCCTGTGGACCATGGTGCTCGAGATCTCGGTGATGATGGCGCAGTTCCCGTCGAAGGAGATCGCCCGGCTGTCCTACGAGTTCCGCACCCTGGGCCTCGGCTTCGCCAACATCGGCGGCCTCCTCATGACCGCCGGCATTCCCTATGACAGCCACGAGGGCCGCGCCATCTGCGCTGCCATCTCGGCCATCATGACCGGCGTGTCCTATGCCACCTCCGCCGAGATGGCCAAGGAGCTCGGCCCCTTCAACGGCTTCGCCAGGAACCGCGAGCACATGCTGCGGGTGATGAAGAACCACCGCCGTGCCGCCTATGGCGCCGCCGTCGGCTATGAAGGCCTGCGCACCATTCCGGTCGCCCTCGACGAGGCCGACCTGAAGGACAAGGACCTTGCCGTCGCCGCCCGCCGCGCCTGGGACCTCGCGGTCTCGCTCGGCGAAGAGCATGGCTACCGCAACGCCCAGGCGACCGTCATCGCGCCCACCGGCACGATCGGCCTCGTCATGGATTGCGACACCACCGGCATCGAGCCCGACTTCGCGCTGGTGAAGTTCAAGAAGCTCGCTGGCGGCGGCTACTTCAAGATCATCAACCAGGCGGTGCCGGAAGCACTGCGCACGCTGGGCTATGGCGCCGAGCAGATCGAGAAGATCATCGCCTATGCCGTGGGCCACGGCTCGCTCGCCGACGCGCCTGGCATCAACCACCAGGCGCTGAAGTCCAAGGGCTTCGGCGAGGAGCAGATCGCCAGGATCGAGGCCGGGCTGGCCTCCGCCTTCGACATCAAGTTCGTGTTCAACAAGTGGACGCTGGGCGAGGAGTTCTGCCGCGCCGTGCTGGGCCTGACGGACGAGAACCTGAACGACTTCGGCTTCGACATGCTGGCCCACCTCGGCTTTTCCAGGGCCGACATCGACAAAGCCAACATCCATGTCTGCGGCGCGATGACGCTCGAGGGCGCCCCGGCGCTCAAGGACGAGCACCTGCCGGTGTTCGACTGCGCCAACGCCTGCGGCCGCCTCGGCAAGCGCTACCTCTCGGTCGACAGCCACATCCGCATGATGGCGGCGAGCCAGCCCTTCATCTCGGGCGCCATCTCGAAGACCATCAACATGCCGAACGACGCTACCGTCGAGGACTGCGCCAGCGCCTACATGCTGTCGTGGAAGCTGGCGCTGAAGGCCAACGCCCTCTACCGCGACGGCTCCAAGCTGTCCCAGCCGCTCTCCGCCCAGCTGATCTCGGATGACGACGAGGATGCCGACGACGTGGCCGAGGCGCTGATGACCAAGACGGTCGCGGCCCGCGTCGAGACGGTGGTCGAGAAGATCGTCGAGCGCGTGGTGGAGCGCGAGCGGTCGCGCCTCAAGCTGCCCAACCGCCGCAAGGGCTACACCCAGAAGTCGGTGGTGGGCGGCCACAAGGTCTATCTCCGCACCGGCGAATACGACGACGGCAAGCTGGGCGAGATCTTCATCGACATGCACAAGGAGGGCGCCGCCCTTCGCGCCATGATGAACAACTTCGCCATCGCGGTGTCGGTGGGCCTGCAGTACGGCGTGCCGCTGGAAGAGTTCGTCGACGCCTTCACCTTCACCAAGTTCGAGCCCGCCGGCATGGTGCAGGGCAACGACTCGATCAAGAACGCCACCTCGATCCTCGACTACGTGTTCCGCGAACTGGCGGTGTCCTATCTCGGGCGCAGCGACCTCGCCCATGTCGAGCCCTCGGAGATGGGCTTCGACTCGCTGGGCAAGGGCGAAGGATCGGGCGATGCACCCCGCGTGCCCGCAGCGCGCGTGCTGTCCTCCGGTTTCGTGCGGAGGCCGAACCTCGCCACCTCCAACGTAGTGGTGATGTCGAGCTCGCAGCCCATGCCGGCCGCCGCCACTACCGCTGCGGTGACAGCGCGTGCTGACGGTGCGCTTGCGCTGGTCGATGCGCCGGCACAGGTGACGACGACCCGCCAGGAGCTCGCCGTCGCGGTCGAGGCAACGACCGCGTTGATCTCGGCGAACGACCGCCGCGCCGAAGCACGCATGAAGGGCTACGAGGGCGAGAGCTGCTCGGAGTGCGGCAACTTCACCATGGTGCGCAACGGCACCTGCCTGAAGTGCGACACCTGCGGCTCGACGAGCGGCTGCTCGTAAGCCGAAGTCGAACTGCCATGACGCGGGAGAGGCCGGACAGGTTCCGGCCTCTCCCTTTTTTGCGTCATGAGATGAGTGCCCGAGACCCGCGCGCCGTGCCCGCGATCATCGCTCATCGGCATCGCCGGACGTCCTCAGAGGCCGCAAAAAGCCCTGCGAATGGCCATCGAAACCCCTGCCCGCGAAAATTTATCCACACTTTCCTGGCCGCCCGATGCTCGCCGTCTTGACACGCGCAATGCGCTGAAGCAGGCGCGGAAAGGCATGTTTATCCGTTCACTGACGAGTTCGAAATGGCCCGGTTTCATTGGAGTTTTTCGATGAATCGCGGGGTTCGTCCGTGCACGAACGGATTTGCCGATTTCCCAAGCGTTTACCGATTGTTAGAAAGAATCCGGGAGCATACAAGATGTTGTTCGGCATATTGCCGAATCACACAAGCGGGTGCAGAAAACACAACGATGACTGGTCAAGCTCGTATCCAACATGCCAGCTTGCCCGTCTATGTGAGGCTTACCTGCGTTGTGGGGCACTAACAACTCTAGGAGAGACAGCAATGGCTGCGAAGAAAGCTGCGAAGAAGCCTGCCAAGAAGGCCGCCAAGAAGGCCGCCAAGAAGCCGGCTGCCAAGAAGGCCGCTAAGAAGCCGGCCGCCAAGAAGGCTGCCAAGAAGGCCGCGAAGAAGTAATCCTTCGAGACTTCAGGACTGGACCCCGGACGGCGCAAGCCTCCGGGGTCAGTTCTTTTCTGGGGCGCCCGATGCCCCGGACGAAAAGGGCCGCAGCACGCTGCGGCCCTTCGTCATCATGGTGTCGCCCTTACTGGAAGACGTAGACCCGGGCGCCGATCTTGACCTTGTCATAGAGCTCGATCACGTCGGCATTCATCATGCGGATGCAGCCCGACGACGCGGCGGTGCCGATCGAGCCCGGCGCATTGGTGCCGTGGATGCGGTAGAGCTTGCCGCCGATGTACATGGCGCGCGCGCCGAGCGGGTTCTCGGGGCCGCCTGCCATCTCGGGCGGCAGCATGTGGCCCTTGGCGGCCTCGCGCTTGATCATCTCCGCGGGCGGACGCCAGGTCGGCCATTCCGCCTTGCTGACGATGGTCGAGGTGCCCGACCACTGGAAGCCTTCGCGGCCGACGCCCACGCTGTAGCGCCGCGCCTGGCCTGGGCCCGTGACGAAATAGAGGGCGCGTTCGGGCGTCGACACGATGATCGATCCCACCGCATATTTCGACGCCTGCGGCCAGGTGATGTCCTTGCCGGTGGTCTCGTCCATGGGTGCAAACGAAGTCGAGGCATTCTGAACGCCGGACTTCGGCTTCGCGCCGAACAGGCACTTGAAGAAGCCCTCGCAGGCCCAGCCCGGCTGGTTCTGCGCCTTGCGGGCCTCGGCGACCCGGGCGGCGTCCGCCGCGGCCTTGGCATCCGCCTGCTTCTTGGCCTGGGCCGCCTGCTTCGCCTCGGCCGCCTTCTTGGCGTCGGCTGCCTTCCTGGCGTCGGCGGCGGCCTGCTGCTTCTTCTTCAGCAGGATCTGCTGTTGCTGTTCGGCCGTCGGAGTGGCAGTTGGTGGTGCAGCCGGTGTGGCGGCCACGGCCGGCCCGGCCACGGCGACCGCCAGAACGAGGGCCATGAGAATCTTGCGCATCGTGTCTTCCCATCCTTTTCGCGCCCATGAACCACGGTCACGGCGGCGACGCAAGCCCGCCATAATCTCGTTGCGTTCATGGGGTGTTCACACATTTTCGGCCATGACGGCCACGCCATCTGCCTAGGAGACGACATGACCCTGTTCCACAAGATGTTTGCGGTTGCCTGCCTGTCATCGGCGGCACTCGTGCCCGGCCTCGCCCATGCCGAGGACGCACCCCCGGCCATCAAGGCGTTCCTGGACAATCTCCAGCGGCAGACCTCGACCAAGGCGGCCTTTGACAGCCTCAAGACCGATGCCAGCGGCAACGTCACGCTCACCAACCTGACCCTGACCAAGGAGGCCGCGGGCGACGCGCCGGGGCTCACCGTCAAGACCGCCGAGGTCGACTTCACCGGCATCGCCGCCAAGGGCGATGCGCTCTGGCAGATCGGCAAGACCAGTTTCACCAACACCTCGGTTCAGATGACCGGCAAGGACGCCTCGCTGTCCGCCACCATCCCCGCCGCCTCGGCCGAAGGCTGGTACGTGCGCGCCGTTCCGGCGGCGCCCACGCCGAAGGACGAGCTGCTCTCCACCCTCACCTTCGCCAGCAAGATGACCAGCGGCCCGATCACCATCACCTCGGGCGGCCAGACCGTGGGCATCGACGGCATCGACACGACGTGGAACGGCGATCCTGCCACGGGTGCCGGCAAGTTCACCCTGAAGGTCAGCAACGTGGCCATCCCCGCCACCACCCTGGCGCTGCTCGACACGGCCAACATGTGGAAGCAGCTCGGCTACAATGGCCTCAATCTCGACATCGCGACCGACGGCGACCTCACCGCCAACGGCGACACGCTCGGCTACGCCTTCAACCTCTCGGTCTCCGGGCGCAACATCGGCGCGGTCAGCCTGTCGGCCGCGGTCGACAACCTGCCCGTCGCCGCCTATGCGCAGATGCTGAAGGACCAGATGGCCGGCAAGGGCATCGACTTCGCCGGCATGTCGCCGCAGCTGCAGGGCGTCGAGATCAAGGGCGGATCCGTCCGTTTCGACGACGCCTCGATCACCAAGAAGATGCTGCCGCTGGTGGCCGCCATGCAGGGCATGGACGAGAAGGTGCTGATGGCCTCGATCCCGCCCACCGTGCAGCTCACCCTCGTGCAGCTGCAGAACGAGGCGCTCACCAAGCAGGCGGTGGACGCGGTGACGCGGTTCCTCGCCGATCCGAAGAGCCTGATGGTGGCGATCAAGCCGGCCGCCCCCGTGAAGGTCTCGGACTTCAGCGCCATGGATCCGGCCAAGCCCGGAGAGGCCGTCAACAAGCTGGGCGTCAGCGTCACGGCCAACGAGTGAGCGGCCTCATCTCCACGCACGCCCACTGACATCACCATGGCCGGGCTCGTCCCGGCCATCCCTTTTGGGGCCATGGCAAAAGATGCCCCGGTCGAGCCGGGGCAAGGTGAAGTCCAAGGGTCAGGTCCCAACAAAACGAAAAACGCCCGGGTCATGCCCGGGCGTCGTCGTTTCAATGGCCGGGCGGTCACGCCTCCGGCAGATTCAGCCGGATGTGCAGTTCGCGCAGCTGCTTCGGTGTCACCTCCGACGGCGCACCCATCAGCAGGTCTTCCGCCTGCTGGTTCATCGGGAACAGCACGACCTCGCGGATGTTCGGCTCGTTGCAGAGCAGCATGACGATGCGGTCGACGCCCGGCGCGATGCCGCCGTGTGGCGGTGCGCCATACTGGAAGGCGCGGTACATGCCACCGAACTTCTCGAGCAGCACCGATTCCGGGTAGCCCGCGATCTCGAAGGCCTTCTTCATCACCTCGGGGCGATGGTTGCGGATGGCGCCGGAGGACAGTTCCACGCCGTTGCAGACGATGTCGTACTGGTAGGCGAGGATGTCGAGCGGGTCCATCTTCTCCAGCGCCTCGAGGCCGCCCTGCGGCATGGAGAAGGGGTTGTGCGAGAAGTCGACCTTCTTCTCCTCCTCGTTCCATTCATACATCGGGAAGTCGACGATCCAGCAGAACTCGAAGCGGTCCTTGGCGGTGAGGTTCAGTTCCTCGCCCACCTTGTTGCGGGCGTCGCCGGCGAACTTGTAGAACTTCTCCGGGCGTCCGGCCACGAAGAAGCAGGCATCGCCCACGCCAAGGCCCAGCTGGTTGCGGATCGCATCGGTGCGCTCCGGACCGATGTTCTTGGCGATGGGGCCCGCGCCCCCCTCCTCACCCTCGCGCCAGAAGACGTAACCGAGGCCCGGCTGGCCTTGCTGCTGGGCGTAGGAGTTCATGCGGTCGCAGAAGGCGCGGCTGCCGCCCTTCGGTGCAGGGATCGCCCAGACCTCGACCTTGGGGTCGGCCGCGATCATGCCGGCGAAAACCTTGAAGCCCGACTCCTTGAAGTGCTCGGTGACGGCCTGCATCTTGATCGGGTTCCTGAGGTCCGGCTTGTCCGAGCCATACCAGCGGATCGAGTCACGATAGGCGATGTGCGGGAACTTCTGGGTGACGGGAAGCCCGCCGCCGAATTCCTCGAACACGCCGCGCAGGACCGGCTCCACCGCGTTGAACACGTCTTCCTGGGTGACGAAGCTCATCTCGATGTCGAGCTGGTAGAACTCGCCGGGCGAACGGTCGGCGCGCGCATCCTCGTCGCGGAAGCAGGCGGCGATCTGGAAGTAGCGGTCGAAGCCCGACATCATGATCAGCTGCTTGAACTGCTGCGGCGCCTGCGGCAGCGCATAGAACTTGCCGGGGTGGATGCGCGACGGCACGAGGAAGTCGCGCGCACCCTCAGGGCTGGACGCGGTGAGGATCGGCGTCTGGAACTCGAAGAAGCCCTGGTCCACCATGCGGCGGCGCAGCGAGTTGATGATCTGGCCGCGCTTCATGATGTTCTTGTGGATGCGCTCGCGGCGGAGGTCGAGGAAGCGATACTTGAGGCGGATGTCTTCCGGATATTCGGTGTCGCCGAACACCGGGAGCGGCAGTTCCGCCGCCTGGGCCAGCACCTCGATCGAGGTGGCGAAGACCTCGATCAGGCCGGTGGGGAGCTCGGTGTTCTCGGTGCCGGGCGGGCGCGGGCGCACCTTGCCGTCGACGCGGATCACCCACTCGGATCGTACCTTCTCGGCGGTCTTGAAGGCCGGCGAATCCGGGTCGGCCACCACCTGGGTCATGCCATAATGGTCGCGCACATCGATGAACAGCACGCCGCCATGGTCACGGACGCGGTGGACCCAGCCGGAAATCCGGATGTCCTGTCCGGCGTTTTCGGGGCGGAGCTGGCCACAGGTGTGGCTGCGGTAGGCGTGCATTGAGTCCTCACGAGAAATCGGGTTTCGGGGCGCTAGAGCGCATGGAGGGGCCGTTTTGTCAAGGAATGGCTGCCCGCCAAACCGCCGCAAAGCCGCCGCGCTGGAAACACTGCCGTGGTTTAGGCGTTTTTCCCTGACATGAAATGGCTTTTCGCAACCGCTTTGGCGGCTCTCGCCCTTCCCCTCCCGGCCCGCGCCGCGGAACCAGAGATGACCATGGCCGAGGTGCGCGCCCTCGCCGGCGCCATCGTTCCCGCCGGCAAGGACCAGGCGGGCTGGGCCGGCGACGTTTCGGCCGCACTGGCCGCCAACGGGTTTCGGGCGAGCCGCAGCAACGTCTGCAGCGTGATGGCGGTGATCGGCCAGGAATCGACCTTCACGGCCAATCCGGAAGTGGCCGGTCTCGGCCGCATCGCCGAACAGCAGATCCAGGCGAAGCTCGCCGCACTTCCCGTGCTGCCGGGGGCCGCGGCCATGGGCGTCCAGGTCTTCCTCGCCACCAAACCCACTCCCGAGAAGAGCTACCTCGCGATGATCCGCGCGGCCCGCACCGAGCGCGACCTCGACCTCGTCTACCGCAACCTCACCTTCTTCCTGTTCCGCGAATATGCCTCGACGCGGCTGCTGAACGCCGCCGCGGTGGCCCATCGCATCGACGCCGAGAACCCGATCGCCACACTGGGCTCGATGCAGGTCTCGGCCGCCTATGCCATCGCGGAGGTGGAGAAGGCGGCGAACCGCCGTCTCGGCCTCGGCGCCATCTGGAAGCTGCGCGACGAACTCTACACCCGCAAGGGCGGCGTGGCCTATGGCGCGCGCATGCTGCTCGGCTATCGCGCCGACTATCCCTCGCGGCTGTTCGTCTTCGCCGACTACAACGCCGGCCGCTATGCCAGCCGCAACGCCGCCTTCCAGCACATGGTAGCCGCCCTCTCCGGCGCCGACCTCGCCCTGGACGGCGACCTGATGCTCTATGATGCGGGCAAGCCCAGGCCCGAGGCGAGCGCCACCGAAACCGCACTCCGCGGTCTCAAGCTGGTCGACGATGACACGCTCCGCGCCGATTTCCTGACGGAGAAGGCGTTCGGCTTCCGCGACACCGAGACCTATCGCCGGGTCGCGGCCGCCTTCACCCGCAAGACCGGCGGCCCGCCGCCCTATGCCATGCTACCGCAGATCAGCCTCAAGAGCCCGAAGATCCGCCACCACATGACCACCGAACTCTTCGCCCGCGCCGTCATGACCCGCTACACCCGCTGCATGGCGGCGAAGTGAGCCTACCTGCAGTTCACCGCCTGCTCCGGCGCGGTGATGACACAGGCGCCGGGAAGCGCGTGGGCGTCGGGGGAGATCGCGATCACGGTAAGCTGGGACGGTGAAGGAAAGTCCTCGTGGAGCCGTTGCGCGACGCTGTCTTGCGTGATGTCCGCAAGAAACCCGTCCGGGTCGGAGAGCATGGTCGGCTGACGCAACGTGGTCAATGCGAAGAAGGCCTGGCTGGCAGCCCCCGCAGGGTCACTCTCCTTCTGTCTGAGGTCTCTCAGGAAGCGGGCCTTCGCCTCCTCCAACCGCAGGGGCGACGCCTGCGCGTAGAACTGTGCGTAGGACTGACGCAATGCGGTTTCAGCTGCGGCAAGTTTCGCGGTTTCGATCTCGGCTTCGATGCGGAAATACCGGACATCGAGAGTTGGAAACTCCTCGGTCCAGCTCAGGTCATAGGCTGCATGAAGATCCGTTCGCGCTGCAGTGAAGAGGACGCCGCCCTTGTTTGCCAGCGCATCCAAGATGATCTCATCCTCCGGCCTGAGACCAGCGTTGAGCGGTGGCAATGGTCCTGCGATGATGAGCCGGCTGGTTTTCGCATCCGGCGAATGGAACAGGATGCGGCGTGGCAACTGGCTGCCAGATGTCGGAATGGCAATCGGTGCAGCGTTTCGGTCCGGCAGGCCGGCGAACAGCCCGTCGACGACCTTGCCGGCTTCAGCACTGTCGAGGCCGCCGGCAACCACGACCTGCGTCGGGTTCCGCGTGAAGACGGTGCCGTGCCAGGCGATGACATCCTCGAGGGTCATCGCCATGGTCGTTTCGGGCGCTTCACCGATCATGGCACGCCGCACGGGACCCGCGCCGAAGTACGCCACGCGAAGGGCGTCATGGACCTGTGCCGCGGGCTGGGCATGGGTCTCCCGATTTTCGGCGGCGACCGCTGCACGAATTCTGTTGAACCAGTTCGTTCCGAGCAGCGGAGCCCTGAGATGCGCGTTGACCAGCGCAACCGCCTTATCGAGGTTGCCGCGTGGAACAGCAAGCCAGCCGGTGACTTCGCCCGTGTTTTCGGTGAGCGTGCCGTAGGCGCCGAGATCATTCATCTGCTCGCCGGTGGCTCCGGCCGGATACCCTTCGGCGCCGCCCGCGATGATAAGCCTGCATCCGACGGTGGGAATGTCCTGGTTGGCATCCGGATGGGCCGCCGTGCCATCCGTCCACGCAACCTCGATTGCCACCGACGCGGCGCCCGCGATGTCAATACGGAGATAGGCAATGCCGCCTGGGCTCGTTTCGCGGCTGAGTTTCGGAGGATTGACCGTGTCGCTGGCAGCAGGGCCAGCCGCAATCCCGGCAGACATGAAGAGCAGCAGACATGATAGTGCGAAACGACTGGCGGCTGTCGTCATCCCTCATAGTCCTTTCCGATCGTGACAATGGCCAGGCGCCCCGGAGCCGCAATGCGTAAGGTGAGCGCGTTGAAATCTGCAAGCGACATCGTTTCGTCGATCATGCGCAGTTCGAATTGCGATTTCGGTTGATGAAGGGTCAACAGCCGGTTCAGCATGTAATCGGGAAACCAGTCGCCCCTGGCGAAATCAGCATCGTCATTCCACCGGGCATTCCACCGGTTCTTCAACCGCTCGAAGGTCTCCGCAGGAACTCCGCGTGACACCGCCCGCAGAACGCCGTCGAGAGAAGCGCCAAGTGCACCTAAGCCCACGCCCGCTTCTGGCTCCGCGCGGACAAGGAATTCGACATGGCCTTCATCGAGAGGGAACACCGTCGCTTCAACCGAACTCGCGACGGCTGAATCGTAGATCAGCGGCTTGGAAATGCTCCCGGTGAGGTCGCTTTCGAGCGCCGTTTCGAGCAGCTGGCACATGGCCATCAGCCGATCGTATTCGACAGGTTCGGCGAGCGGCACGACCTTGTCCCAGCTCAGGCAGGGAACCGTCTTGTCGTCAGGAAATGCGAACCGCCGCTGGGCGGGGGCCGGCATCACGAAGGCGGATGATTTCATCTCGGCGCGCGACGCCAGAACTGGAAAGCTGCTCGCCGCGAGGGCAACCCGCAGCTCATCCTCCGTTACCTCGCCCGAAGCGAAGAGCATCGCCCGTTCAGGACGATGCGTTGCCTGCTGAAACTGCTGCGCATCCGCCAGTGAAAGCCCTTCAATGTCCTGCCGCGATCCGATGACCGAGAATTCGTTGCCGTTGCCCTGATAGAGAAACGCATTGGTCATCTCGACGGCGCGCTCGCGAATGTTGTTCTCCAAATCGAGGTCGTGTTCGCGCATGACGATGTCGCGCTCGTCCGCCGCCTGCTGGCCCGACAACGCCAAAGGCTGAAACACGCCCCGCAGCACGCCCAGTATCGCCTTCAGATCCTGGGGATCGCCGCTCAGAAAATATCGGATCGTAGTCGACGTGGTGACGGCGTTCGTATCGCGATCGGTGTCACCCCACTTGCCTTCGATGGCCGAGCGGCAAACCAGATGCTCAACATAGTGGGCAAGTGCCGGACGGTCGGCGCGGTAGGGAAAGATAAGCTGGATGCTGAGCTGACCAGTTCCCGGAGCTGGAGCGACGAAGATAGCGCCGTCTCCGGGCAATGCACCGCGGAACTGGAGCGAGAGAGACGACAAGGCGTGTGGCATGGCGACGAGCCCAGCACCGCCGATCGCCAAGCTTGCTATCGCGAAATCACGCCTGCTGACCACCCGTCACCAAACTGGTGAAGTTAACAACCCACGGATGTTAACCTCGGGTCATCTCATCATGCAAGCTCTAATCGTTTTACTTAAACCAGCTCAGGAAAGGGTTGGATTTCGAGTTGTTGGAGCTGAAACCACCGTCCCCGAAGAACCCACCCTTGATGACCACGCGGGTGTTGCTCATGCCGGTCTTCTGGACCAGTGCGAAGAGGATTGCGGCGTTGGCGGGCAGGATGCGGACGCAGCCGTGCGAGGCGCGGCGGCCGAGGCTGGCGACGTGGTAGCTGCCGTGGAGCGCGTGGCCATCCGGGGTGAAGAAGATCGAGTAGGGCATGGGCGCGTCGTCCCATTCCTTCGAGAAATGGTCCTTCTCCATGCGGAAGGGCTGGAAGGTGCCCGACGGCGTGTCATAGCCGGGGGCGCCCGTCGACACCGGCCACTGGTAGAGCTCGTCGCCGTCGAGTTCGACGGTCATCTTCTGGCTCACCTTGTTCACGGTGATGATGAGGCGGGGCGGCGCGGGCGGGGCCTTGTGCTTGGCGACCGCCTTGGCGGGCTTGGCCGGAACCGGCGGCTTCGACGCGGTCGTGGCATGGGCGGCGGCGGGAACCAGGGCGGCGCCCAGGGCCAGGATCAGCTTGCGTCTTGAAATCATCTCAATCTTCCCCACTGCGGCCATCCCTGCAACGCGTCGTTGCCCATAGCCCGAATCATGGCGAAATGCGAGCCTTTCGTGAAGGTCGCAGTGCGCGAGTGATTTGCGCTTTCGGGGCCCCTCCGCTATGGACCGGCCATGAACAAGCATGTCCCCAAGGTCGGATTGGTTTCGCTCGGCTGCCCCAAGGCACTGGTCGACTCGGAACGCATCATCACCCAGTTGCGCGCCGAAGGCTATGTCATGTCGCCCGGCTATGAAGATGCCGACGTGGTGCTGGTCAATACCTGCGGCTTCCTCGACAGCGCCAAGGCGGAATCGCTCGCGGCCATCGGCGAGGCCATGGCCGAGAACGGCCGGGTCATCGTGACCGGCTGCATGGGTGTCGAGGCCGACACCATCATGCAGGCGCATCCGGGCGTGCTCGCGGTCACCGGGCCGCACCAGTACGAGGCGGTGGTGGGTGCCGTCCACAAGGCGCTGCCGCCGGTGCATGACCCGAAGATGGACCTCGTGCCGCCGCAGGGCCTGCACCTGACGCCGAAGCACTATGCCTATCTGAAGATCTCCGAAGGCTGCAACAACCGCTGCTCGTTCTGCATCATTCCCTCGATCCGCGGCGACCTCGTCTCGCGGCCCGTCGCCTCGGTGCTCTACGAGGCCGAGCGGCTGGTGAAGGCGGGGGTGAAGGAACTGCTGGTCATCAGCCAGGACACCTCGGCCTATGGCGTCGACATCAAGTATGCGACCTCGAAGTTCCACGGCCGCGAGGTGCGCGCGAAATTCCACGACATGGCGAAGGAGCTGGGCGATCTCGGCGCCTGGGTGCGCATGCACTACGTCTACCCCTACCCGCATGTCGACGACGTGATCCCGCTGATGGCGGAGGGCAAGATCCTTCCCTACCTCGATATCCCTTTCCAGCACGCGGCCCCCAGTGTGCTGAAGGCGATGAAGCGCCCGGCCAACCAGGAGAAGGTGCTGGACCGGCTTGCCCTGTGGCGCTCGATCTGCCCGGACATTGCCATCCGCTCCACCTTCATCGTCGGCTTCCCCGGCGAGACGGACCAGGACTTCGAATACCTGCTGCAGTGGATGAAGGAAGCCCGCATCGAACGCGCCGGCTGCTTCAAGTACGAGCCGGTATCGGGTGCGAAGGCCAATGACCTGGGGCTGCCCCAGGTGCCGGATGCGGTGAAGCAGGAGCGCTGGGAGCGCTTCATGGAGGCCCAGCAGGCGATCTCCGCGGAAATCTTCCAGGCAAAGGTCGGCCGCGAGATCGACGTGCTGGTCGACGAGATCGACGAGGACAACGAGGAAGCCATTGCCCGCTCGCCGTGGGACGCACCGGAGATCGACGGCAACGTATTCATCCCCGGCGCCACCGACCTGTCACCCGGCGACATGGTCCGTGTACGGATCGTCGAGGCGGAGGAATACGACCTGGTGGGCGAACGGGTCTAGACCTCCCTGCCCTCGACGAAGATGCCGAACAGCACGGCGATCGAGGCGGTGGCGAGGATGACGGTCAGCCCCGTGGCGACGGCGGCGGCAGCACTGCCCACGAGGCTCGCCGCGGTGGCGTCGCCGAACTGCCAGGAGACGAGGAAGGCCGCCGCCCAGGTCGCAGCGACGAGAAGCACGACCGCGAAGGAAAAGGCGACAAGGCGCAGCGGCTGGCCGCCGCTGTCGCGCCAGGCGTCGCCCAGCCCATATTCCTCCCGCCCCATGGCGATGGCGGTGAGCTTGATCGACAGGCGATGCACCACCGGCAGTCCACCGAGAATGCCGATCAGCAGCGATGCGGCGACGACCAGCATCCAGGGGTTCTGCAGCCAGCCGGAGGTTTGCGGCAGGGCGTGCGGCACATCCGGCAGCGCATAGCCCGCAAAGCTCGCGGCCACCGGAATGGCGATGAAGGTGACGAGGCCGCCGAGCAGGATGATGCCGGAGCAGGCGAACCAGATGAGCAGCACATTGCAGGCAAAGCGCCAGACCGGCCGGTCGACGCGCATGCGGTCCCAGCCCGTGGCAATCTCGCCCAGCAGCAGAAAGCGGCTCCAGCTCACGGCGAGCGAAGAGACGGCAATGAGCTTCACCGCCAGCACCAGTCCGGCCAGCACCGGATCGACGCCCCGTGCCGGCAGCAGCAGCAGCGAGAGCGGATAGCCTGCGGGCAGCCGCGCCAGGAGATCGAGCCCGGTGAGCACGACGAGCCACGGCCAGCACATCCGCAGCCCGATCGCGGCATTGTCCCACGCCGAGCGGACATTGAAGCGGAGGGCTGCGCCCATGCGGAACTGCGCGGCGGCGAGCGGTCCGGCGTAGTTCATCGCCGCCCCTGCCGCCCGGGTCGCGTGGTGTGATCAGCGATGATGCCAAACGAACCCAGAGCCGTCATGTGATCCTATCCTATGGGCAGTTTGCACGGACCGGCGGTCATTTCAATCCAAAACTGTATTTTATTCACGCTATGTGAGATGTGTCGGGACAGGACTTCCGGTTCGCGCCGCTTGCTTGCCGCGCCATTCCCCGCGACATTGCGGCCCTGACCAAATCTGCACGGGAATCAACGATGAATGCCGGACTGGAAGCCGCCATTGCGGCAGGGGTGATCGACCGCGCCACGGCGCTGCGGCTGGAGCCCTATCTGACCGGCGGCGCCCCGCCGGCGGAGACGGCCGACCCGGACGACGAGAAACTGCGCCTCGTCACCGGCTTCAACGACATCTTCGTCACCATCGGCCTCGTGCTGTTCCTCGGTGCGCTGGGCTATCTCGCAAGCAACGCCGGGATGGCGCCCGCGGCCATGCTGGTGGCCGCGGCGGCCTGGCTGCTGGCCGAGTTCTTCACCCGCCAGCGCCGGCTGGCGCTGCCCAGCATCGTGCTGCTGGTGGCCTTCGTCGCCTCGGTGTTCCTCTCCGCCGCCGGGCTCCTGCATGGCGAGGGCTTCAGCGACATCACACCGGTCCAGTCGCTCGTCGCCGGCATCGCGGCGACCGTCGCGGCCATCCTGCACTGGCGGCGGTTCCATGTTCCGATCACCATCGCGGCGGGTGCGGCGGCGGTTGCTGCCGCATTGCTCGCCCTCTCGAGCATCGCGGTGCCGGGCCTTCCCAAGGAGCATCCGGTTCTGACGTTCCTGCCGCTGGGCCTCGCCATCTTCGGCCTCGCCATGTGGTTCGACATGTCGGACCTGAAGCGGCAGACCCGGCGCACCGACATCGCCTTCTGGCTGCATCTCCTCGCCGCACCCATCATCGTGCATCCGATCCTGCTGTCGATGACGGCCGACACCACCTCGCTCAGCGGCGCGGGCCAGGTCGTTGCGGTGTTCCTGGTGCTGGCCATCGTGGCGCTGGTGGTCGACCGCCGGGCCATTCTCGTCTCGTCGCTGATCTATCTCGCTTACGCGGCAGGAACGCTGATCGCAGCGGCCGGCATCGGGTCCTCCTCGCCCGCCGTCTCGGCGCTGGCGGTGGGCGCCGTGGTGCTGATGCTGTCGGCCGCCTGGCGGCCGCTGCGCCGGGCCTTCATGGGGCTGCTGCCCGCCGCCCTGCGGGCGCGGCTGCCGGCTGTCGCCTGATCAGCGGAAGGCGCGGTGCAGCGCGGCCGGCAGGCTGTGCAGGAACAGCAGCGCCAGCCAGCCGCAGAGCGTCATGAGCGCGAATGCCGCCGGCTTCACCCAGGGCTGCGGCAGGGATTGCTGGGCAAAGAAGGCGCCTGCCCCCACGCCCGCCGCAATGGCCAGGCTGAACAGCAGCCAGAAGGTGAAGGCGAGGAAGGCGAAGCGGTTCTTCTTCGTGCTTGCCCAGGCGGTGCGCAGCGAATAGTCGTCCGCCGCCGTCGCCAGTCCGGGAAGCCAGCTGGCGAGACGGAAGCAGGTGAACAGGCCGGACAGGCCGATCAGCACCGTCACCAAGATGCCGAGGGGTTTCGCTGCCGCGCCGAGCTTCGCCGCCAGGGCTGGCACCCCCATGGTCATGAGCGCGAAGCCGGCGCCGGCGTAGATCGCCAGCACGACGAGCAGCAACACCACGCCGCCCAGGTAGCGCCAGACCACGCCGTCGAGGCGCCAGCGCCCCGGCAGCGAGGGCCGCTCGTCGAGCAACAGGCGGCGGTTCCAGGTGACGCCCATGGAGAAGCAGGCAATCAGCACGCCGAGCCCGAGCAGGCCCAGCGCCACCATGGCGAGCGGCGGCAGCGCCTTGAAATCCGGTGGCCCGTTGCGGAAGGCGGCGAACCACGCGAAGCCAATCAGGGGCAGCAGCAGGAGCGCCCAGCCGATCACCAGGCCGAGGGCGAAAATGCAGTGGCGGAAGGCCTTGTCGATGGCGAATTCGATCGCCCCCATGGGCGGCAGGCTGCGGCGATCAGGCACGGTATCGCGTCTCCCCTCAGATGGTGAGGGAAGCTAACAGAAGAACGAGGGTCACCGCCACCGCCTTCGGCGGCGGGGCTTTCTCCTAGAGCGGGATGTTGTCGTGCTTCTTCCACGGGTTCGACAGCTCCTTGTGGCGGAGCATGTTGAGCGCCCTTGCGATGCGCTTCCGCGTCGAGTGCGGCATGATCACTTCGTCGAGGAAGCCGCGCTCGGCGGCGACGAAGGGATTGGCGAAGCGCGTCTCGTAATCCTTCACCCGGGCCTGGATCTTGGCAGGGTCGGAGAGTTCGGCGCGGTAGATGATCTCGGCCGCGCCCTTCGATCCCATGACGGCGATCTCGGCGGTGGGCCAGGCATAGTTCACGTCGCCGCGCAGGTGCTTCGACGCCATGACGACATAGGCGCCGCCATAGGCCTTGCGGGTGATGACGGTGATCTTGGGAACCGTCGCCTCGGCATAGGCGAAGAGCAGTTTGGCGCCGTGCTTGATGAGGCCGCCATATTCCTGCGCCGTGCCGGGCAGGAAGCCGGGCACGTCGACCAGCGTCACGATCGGGATGTTGAAGCAGTCGCAGAACCTGACGAAGCGGGCGCCCTTTCGGCCCGCGTCGCTGTCGAGCACGCCCGCCAGCACCATCGGCTGGTTGGCGACGATGCCCACGGTGCGGCCATTGATGCGGGCGAGCCCGGTGATGATGTTGCGGGCATGCGCCTCCTGGATCTCGAAGAAGTCGCCCTCGTCGACCATCTTCAGGATCAGTTCCTTCATGTCATAGGGCTGGTTCGGGTTGGCCGGGATCAGCGTGTCGAGCGAGGGGTCGATGCGCTCGGGGGAATCGAAGCTGGGAAGCTCCGGCAGGGCTGAGGTGTTGGAGGACGGCAGGAAATCGATCAGCCGGCGCATCTGAAGCAATGCCTCAACGTCGTTCTCGAAGCCCTTGTCGGCAATCGAGGATTTCGTGGTGTGGACCGAGGCGCCGCCGAGCTCTTCCGCCGTCACCGTCTCGTTGGTCACGGTCTTCACCACGTCGGGGCCGGTGACGAACATGTAGCTCGTGTCGCGCACCATGAAGATGAAGTCCGTCATGGCGGGCGAGTAGACGTCGCCGCCCGCACAGGGGCCCATGATGACGGAGATCTGCGGGATGACGCCCGACGACAGCACGTTCCGCTGGAACACCTCGCCATAGCCGCCGAGCGCGTTGACGCCCTCCTGGATGCGCGCGCCGCCGGCATCGAAGAGGCCGATGATGGGCGCACGGTTCTGCAGCGCCATGTCCTGGATCTTGGTGATCTTGCGGGCATGCGCCTCCGACAGCGAGCCGCCGAAGACGGTGAAGTCCTTGGCGAAGACATAGACCACGCGGCCGTTGACGGTGCCCCAGCCGGTCACCACGCCGTCGCCCGGAAGCTTCTGGTCTTCCATGCCGAAATCGGTGCAGCGGTGTTCGACGAACATGTCGAACTCCTCGAAGGAGCCCTCGTCGAGGAGCAGCGCGATGCGCTCGCGCGCCGTGAGCTTGCCCTTGGAATGCTGCGCGGCGACGCGCTTCTCGCCGCCACCGGCCCGCGCCTGGACGCGGCGGGCTTCAAGCTTCTCGAGGATCTCCTGCATGGCGCACTCCGGGGAATTTCGATGATTTCCTCCGGTGTTAAGGCCAGCGGAGAGCCCCGTCAAATCAGCCGAAAGGCCAATTCACCGACCGTCATCCCGGCGAAAGCCGGGACCCAGCTACCTTGGGGAGCCAAAGCGGGGTCCCGGCTTTCGCCGGGATGACGTCTTTCAGGAGTGCGCCAGCGCCAGAAACCTGCAGCAGGCCATGAATTCGGCGTAGCGCGCGGCGCGGCGGGCCTGGGCTTCCGAATCCTGGCCCCAGTGCTCGACCTGGTAGTCCTCGTCGACATGGGCGGCGAGCCAGGCGGCCTCCGGCACCACGGCCCTGCGGGCCAGCATCATGGCGATGAGGGCGGAGCCCGTGAGCGTCATGATGGAATGGAAGGCCGCGAGCTCGAAATCGCTCAACGCCGCGACCGCCGTGCCGAAGGCGGCCAGCGCCGCCTCGGGCTGCGGGCGGTGGAGAATTCCGTGGGTCACCTCGAAGGGCGCGTCGAGGTCGGTGCGGGCCCAGTCGACGATAGGGTCCCAGTCCTTCACGTGGCGGGCGACGAGGTCCGGCGGCCTGTCGGTGCGGTAGCAGACGAGGTCCGAATTGGCGTAGTCCAGAACCTCCTGCTCAAGCGCCGCGCGGTGCTGGCCGACCCGGTCGATCGCCGTGTTGGCGAGCTTCGTGAGCGTCATGGTGGCTGGCCTGATCTCCTCGCCCTGATCCGCCCATTCGGCGGCGACCGCCTCGGCCAGCGCGCGCGTCGGCAGTCGCAGCGGCGCCTTCATCGGCGTCTTCACCGCCCGGCCATCGAGAGCGATGCCGAGATCCTCGGTGACGGTCACGTGCTTGTAGAAGCGCTTGCGCGTGGTCATCTCATGCGCTCCTGCCAAAGCGATTCAAGCTGTCGCTCCAGTTCATTGAAATCATTGGCGATACTGTGGGCGCCAGATTTGGTCAACTCGGCCGGCTTGTGGTTGCCCCAGGCGACGCCTGCCGCCCCCACCCCGGCGGCGCGCGCCATCGCGATGTCGAAGCTGGTGTCGCCGATCATGATGGCCGCGGCGGGGTCAAGCCCCGTCTCGGCCAGCGCGGTGACGACCATCGAAGGGTGCGGCTTCGAAGGGTGGTCGTCGGAGGTCTGAACGGTCGTGAACCAACCGTCCCAGCCGTGCTTCTCGATGAGGTGGGCAACACCGCGGCGCGACTTGCCGGTGGCGATGCCGAGGGCAACGTCGCCCCGTGCGCGAAGTTTCACCAGCAGCTCCTCGGCGCCGGGGAACAGCGTCTCGGTGTGCTCGCCGCGGGAGCGATGCTGCCAGAAGGCCTCCTTGTAGGCGGCGGCGAGGCGCTCGTGGCGGGCGGCCTCATGTTCGGGCGCCAGCACCGCCATGGCATCGACCAGCGACAGCCCGACAATGGACAGCATGCGGCTGCGTTCCGGCACGTTGAGCCCTTCCGCCGTGAAGGCTGCTGTCAGCGAGGCGGCAATCATCGCCTGGCTATCGACCAGCGTGCCGTCGACGTCGAAGATGGCGAGCTTCATGCCTGCCCCTCGGCGAAGCGCCCGGCATCGAAATCGAACAGCGCGAAGGTCTTCACGAAATGCTCGGGCAGCGGCGCCGAGATGTCGACGGTCCCCTCGCGCGGGTGCGGGAAGACGATGCGGCGGGCGTGGAGGTGGAGCTTCCGGTCCATGCCTTCGGGAAGGCCCTCGAGGCCGCCATATTTCTCGTCGCCCCAGATCGGCGTTCCGATATGCGCCATGTGAGCGCGGAGCTGGTGCTGGCGGCCGGTGACGGGCTTCAAGGACACCCATGACGCCACGGGCGGGGCCCGGTCGAGCACGTTGTAGAAGGTGACGGCGCGCTGCTCGTCCTCCTCCTCGCCCTCGCGCGAGGCGCGCATGCGGTCGCCGTCGGGTCCCTTGGCCTTGATGAGCGCCACCTCGATCCGCCCCTGCGCCGGGTCCGGCACGCCCTTCACCACGGCCCAGTAGGTCTTCTTCACGGCTCGGGTGGCGAAGAGCTTGCCCAGCGCCGCGGCAATCGAACGGCGCTTGGCGATGACGATGACGCCCGAGGTGTCGCGGTCCAGCCGGTGCACCAGCAGCGGGCGTTCGCCCAGCTCGGCGCCCAGGCCCATCAGCAGCCCGTCGAGGTGGTGATGCGTCTTGGTGCCGCCCTGCACGGCGAAGCCGGAGGGCTTGTTGAGCACGAAGATGTCGCGGTCCTCGTAGAGCACCATGGAGTCGAAGAGCTTGCGCTCCTGCGCGGTCAGCGGCTTCACGTCGCCCTTGGGTGCATCGGCGGGGCGCGTGTCGAAAGCGAGTGGCGGCACGCGGATTTCCTGCTCGGCCTCAAGGCGCGTATTGGTCTTGGCCCGGGCGCCGCCCACGCGCACCTGCCCTGTGCGGGTGAGCTTGTTGAGATAGGCGAAGGTCACCTGCGGGAAATGGATCCTGAACCAGCGGTCGAGCCGCATGCCGGCCTCTTCCGCCGAGACCACGTGGCGCTTGACCTCGGTCATGCGGCGTAGAGCGTGCGGATCAGGTTCATGCCGGCGAAGACGGCGATGAGCGAGATCACCACGGAGGCCAGCGCATAACCGCCCGCTGCCATGACCTGCTTCCTCTCCACCAGATAGGCGAAGTCGAGCGAGAAGGCGGAGAAGGTGGTGAAGCCGCCGAGGATGCCGGTCGTCAGGAAGGCGCGCGTCTCCTGCCCGACGTTCAGCTTCAGCGCCATCATCTCGGTGAGGGCGCCCATGATGAAGCAGCCGAGGATGTTGACGATCAGCGTCTGCCACGGGAACTCCGAGCCGAACATGCGGCCCGACCAGACATTGACGCCATAGCGCGCCGCCGACCCGATGGCGCCGCCCAGGGCAACCCACAGCACCACGGGCATCACAGCCAGCCCTTGCCCTTGAAGTAATAATAGGGAAGCACGGCGGAGAGGATCATCAGCGCGATGGCCAGCGGATAGCCGAGCTGCCATTGCAGTTCCGGCATGAAGGCGAAGTTCATGCCGTAGATCGAGGCCACCAGCGTGGGCGGCAGGAAGACCACGGCCGCCACCGAGAAGATCTTGATGATGCCGTTCTGCTCGATCGAGATCAGGCCCAGCACCGCGTCGAGCAGGAAGCTGATCTTGCCCGACAGGAAGGTGGCATGGTCGGTGAGCGAGACGATGTCGCGCTGCAGGATCTTGATGCGCGCCTTGTTTTCCTTCACCTGCTTGTTCTCGCGCGTCTGGTCCTCGATCGCCTGCATGAAGGCCACGGCGCGGCCGATGGAGACGAGGCTCTCGCGCATCTTGGAGACGAAGTCGCCCTCTTCGCCGATGTTCTCGATCAGCTCCTGCAGGTTCACGCCCTTCCTCGGGTTCTGCTTGTGGGTGCCGGCCAGCGTGCGCTTGGCGCCGAAGGTCTTCTTCGAGGTGTCGTCGACGATCTGCCCGGCGCGCTCGAGGTGATCGGCGGCGCGGTCGACGACGGCTTCGAGGAGCGAGATCAGGATGCCCCAGCCGTTCATCGTGGTGGCCTGCGGCTTCATCGCCCGCTTCACATAGGCCGGGAAGGCCTGGGGGTGATGGTAGCGCACGGTGATCAGCGTCTGGTCCTTGATGATGAAGGTGACGGGCGAGGATTCCGGCTCGTCGTTCTCGCCGCGGCGGATCAGGTTCGCGGTCATGAACACCGCGCCGTCTTCCTGGTAGAGCCGCGAGGAGGCCTCGATCTCGGCCAGTTCCTCGCGCGTCGGGATGTCGATCCCCAGCACCGCCTCGACCCGGGATTCCTCGTTGGCGGTGGGCTCGACGAGGTCGATCCACACGGCTTCCGGCGGCAGTTCCGGCGCATTGGCCGGGAGCTCGGTCAGGCAGCCATTGGCCGCGCCATAGACATTCAGCATGGTGAGGACTCAGGGCGCCTTGAGGGTTCGGGGTCTATGGGCCCTTCCGTAACCCCCGGAAGGGGGATTGGCAAGGTGCCCCCTCTGTTGCCGTCACCCCGGCGAAAGCCGGGGTCCCGCTTCCTTGTGTCAGCGCGCGGGATAACGAAAGCGGGGTCCCGGCTTTCGCCGGGATGACGGCTATAAACCGGACGCCCAGTCCAGCACCACCTTGCCGCAGCTGCCCTGCTTCATCAGGGCAAACCCCTGCGCGTAGTCCGCCGCCTTCATGCGGTGGGTGATGACCTTGCGCACGTCGAGGCCCGACTGCAGCATGGCGATCATCTTGTACCAGGTCTCGAACATCTCGCGGCCATAGATGCCCTTGATGGTGAGCGACTTGAAGATCACCCGGTTCCAGTCGACCGTGGTCGGGCCCGAGGGAATGCCGAGCATGGCGATCTTGCCGCCCATGATCATGCGGTCCACCATCTGGTCGAAGGCCTTCGGCGCACCTGACATCTCAAGCCCGATGTCGAAGCCCTCGCTCATGCGCAGCTTGTGCATCACGTCCTGAAGGTCTTCGCGCGAGACGTTGACCGTCACCGCATCCGTCACCTGGTTGCAGAGCTCGAGGCGATAGTCGTTGATGTCGGTGACGACCACGTGGCGCGCGCCGACATGGCGGCAGACGGCGGCGGCCATGATGCCGATGGGGCCTGCGCCGGTGATCAGCACGTCCTCGCCCACGAGGTCGAAGGAGAGTGCCGTGTGCACGGCATTGCCGAGCGGATCGAGGATGGCGCCGATCTCGTCATCGACTTCCGGCGGCAGGTGGATGGCGTTGAAGGCCGGGATCTTGAGATATTCCGCGAAGGCGCCCGGAAGGTTGACGCCGATACCCTTGGTCTCGGGATCGAGGTGATAATGCCCGGCGCGGGCCATGCGGCTCTTCATGCCGATCAGGTGGCCCTCGCCCGAGACGCGGTCGCCCACCTTCACGGTGCGCACGTGCGAGCCCACGTCCGTCACCACGCCGGCGAATTCGTGGCCCACCACCATGGGCACGGGGATGGTCTTCTGCGCCCAGGCATCCCACTTCCAGATGTGGAGGTCGGTGCCGCAGATGCCGGTCTTGGCGACCTTGATGAGGATGTCGTCCGGGCCGATCTGCGGCACCGGCTCGTCCTTCAGGACGAGGCCCTCGGCCGGTTCCGCCTTCACCAGTGCGCGCATGTCAGATCACTCCCAGTTCCTTGCCGGCGGCCGTGAAGGCGGCGATGGCGGTGTCGATGTCCGAAGATGAATGCGCCGCCGACATCTGCGTGCGGATGCGCGCCTGGCCCTTGGGCACCACGGGGAAGAAGAAGCCCGTGACGTAGATGCCGTGCTCGTAAAGCTTCGTGGCCATCTCCTGCGCCAGCTTGGCCTCGCCCAGCATGACGGGGATGATCGGGTGTTCGCCCGGCAGCAGCTTGAAGCCGGCCTTCGCCATGCCCGCACGGAAGCGCTTTGCATTGTCGAACAGGCGGGCGCGGAGATCGTCGCCCTGCTCCGCCATGTCGATGGCCTTGATGCCGGCGGCGACGATGGCCGGCGGCAGCGCGTTGGAAAAGAGATAGGGCCGCGCCCGCTGCCGCATCAGGTCGACGATGGGCTTCGAGGCCGCGATGTAGCCCCCCGCCGAGCCGCCCAGCGCCTTGCCCAGCGTGCCGGTGAGGATGTCGACCTTGACGCCCGCGCGATGCGGGGTGCCGCGGCCCTGCGGGCCGATGAAGCCGGTGGCGTGGCAGTCATCCACCATCACCAGCGCGTCGAAGCGGTCGGCCAGCGCACGCACTTCGGCGAGCCTGGCGAAATAGCCGTCCATCGAGAAGACGCCATCGGTCACCACGATCACCCGGCGCGCACCGCCCTCGCGCGCCGCCTTCAGCTGCGCCTCGAGGTCGTTCATGTCGCCATTGGCATAACGGAAGCGCCTGGCCTTGGAGAGGCGGATGCCGTCGATGATCGAGGCATGGTTCAGCGAATCCGAGATGATCGCGTCCTGTTCGCCGAACAGCGGCTCGAACACCGCGCCATTGGCATCGAAGCAGGCGGCAAACAGGATAGCGTCGTCCATCAGCAGGTAGCTGGCGAGGCGCTGCTCCAGCTGGAGGTGCAGGTCCGAGGTGCCGCAGATGAAGCGCACCGAGGCCATGCCGAGGCCGTGGGTGGCGAGCGCGTCCTGTGCTGCCTTGACGAGAGCCGGGTGGTCGGCGAGGCCGAGGTAGTTGTTGGCACAGAAGTTCAGCACGTCACCCCTTTTCACGCGGATATGGGCCGACTGGTGGCCGAGGATGGGGCGCTCCACCTTCCACAGCGACTGGGCGCGGATGGCTTCGAGTTCAGCGGAAATGTCGGCGAGGGTTGTGCTCATGGCGCTGATGCTAGCCCGGGCCGCGGTTTGGCAAAAGCGTCGAAACCTCTCACCGGACGAAGACGCGGGTGCCGTTGGGAACCGAGCCGAAGAGCTCGAACACGTCCTCGTTCAGCATGCGGATGCAACCCGAGGAGGCTGCCTTGCCGATCGACCACGGCTCGTTGGTGCCGTGGATGCGGTAGAGCGTGTCGCGGCCGTTCTGGTAGAGGTAGAGGGCGCGGGCGCCCAAGGGGTTCTGTGGCCCGCCGGCCATGGTGACGGGCAGGCTCGGATTGCGCCGGCGCATGTTGGCGGTGGGGGTCCAGCTCGGCCAGCGGGCGCGGCGGCCGACCACCGCCTCACCCCGCCACTGCGCCCCCTCGCGGCCCACGGCGACGCCATAGCGCACCGCCCGGCCCGGCGCGGTCACGTGGAACAGGTGGCGGCCGGCCTTGTCGATGACCAGGCTTCCCACCGGCTCGCGGCCGCCATAGGCCACGTCCTGCCGGCGGAACTCCGGCGGGATCTTGCGGATGTTGACGATCTCGATGTTGAAGGGCGTGTCGGGGATGATGCCCACGAACCAGTCTGAGTGGACATTGTCGCGCGCCGCCAGCGCCGGACGGGCGAGGCCGAGAAGCGGGAGGGTGAGGAGAATCTGTCGCCGGGTGATCTGCATGGCGCAGCCATAGGCTGAGTGGCGGGCGATTTGAAGCCCCTGCCGCGGCGTGCTACCAGCGGCGCCATGACCACAGCCAAGACACAGCCCATCCACATCATCGGCGCCGGCATGGCCGGTTCCGAAGCCGCCTGGCAGGCGGTGAACCTCGGGGTCCCTGTAATCCTCCACGAGATGCGCCCCCATGTCGGCACCGAGGCGCACCGCACCGGCGGCTTCGCCGAGCTCGTCTGCTCCAACTCGTTCCGCTCGGACGACGCCGAGAACAATGCCGTGGGCCTGCTGCACTGGGAGATGCGGCGCTGCGGTTCGCTGATCATGGCCATGGCCGACCGTCACCAGGTGCCGGCCGGGGGCGCGCTGGCGGTGGACCGCGACGCCTTCTCGGCGGAGGTGACCGAGACGCTGAGGCGGCACCCGCTGGTCACCGTCGTCGAGGGCGAGATCGCCGGGCTGCCGCCGGAAGAGTGGGACCGCGTGATCATCGCCACCGGCCCCCTCACCTCACCTGCACTGGCGCAGGCCATCCGCTCACTGACGGGCGAGGATTCGCTCGCCTTCTTCGACGCCATCGCGCCCATCGTCCACCGCGAGACCATCGACATGGATGTCGCGTGGTTCCAGTCGCGCTACGACAAGGTGGGGCCGGGCGGCACGGGGAAGGACTACATCAACTGCCCGATGAACAGGGAGCAGTACGAGGCTTTCGTCCGTGCCCTGATGGAGGGCGAGAAGACCGATTTCAAGGCGTGGGAGAAATCCACCCCCTATTTCGACGGCTGCCTGCCGATCGAGGTGATGGCGGAGCGAGGCCCCGAGACGCTGCGCCACGGGCCGATGAAGCCGCGCGGCCTGACCAATGCCCACAAGCCGGACGAGAAGGCCTATGCGGTCGTGCAGCTGCGCCAGGACAACAAGCTCGGCACGCTCTACAACATGGTGGGCTTCCAGACGAAGCTCAAATATGCCGACCAGGTGACGGTGTTCCGCACCATCCCCGGTCTCGAGAAGGCCGAGTTCGCACGGCTGGGCGGGTTGCACCGCAACACCTTCCTCAACAGCCCGCGCGTGCTCGACGGCCAGCTGCGTCTGAAGGCCAGGCCCAGCTTGCGCTTCGCCGGACAGGTGACGGGGGTGGAAGGCTATGTGGAGAGCGCCGCGATGGGCCTGATGGCAGGCCGCATGGCCGCGGCCGACGCGCTGGGGCTCAGCTTCGACGTGCCGCCTCCGACCACGGCGCATGGCGCGCTCATCAACCACATCACCGGTGGTCACATCGAGACCACCGACGGGCAGAAGTCGTCGTTCCAGCCGATGAACGTCAATTTCGGCCTGTTCCCGCCCATCGAGAAGGTGAAGGTGAAGGACGGCGTGCGGCTGAAGCACACCGAACAGGCGGTGGAGCGGAAACACGCCTATACGGCCCGGGCGAAGGCGGATTTCGAGGCGTGGCTGGGCGCTGCGGCGCTAAAGGCGGCGGAGTGAGGCCCTCCCGCCCCGCTCCCCTGCCGTCATCCGCCCTTCTTGCCGTCATCCCGGCGAAGGCCGGGATCCAGCTTCCCTTTTTGGGGCCGCCGTCAGGATTGATTTCGTAACGATTGCTTTTGGCCGATCGAGTGAGCCGCTACTCCCCTAGCCGGAACCCGCCTGATCGGGGTGTACACCCATCGAAAGGCCTCTGACGCCGACAGCCGGGGCCACGGTCGGCAAGCTGGATCCCGGCCTTCGCCGGGATGACGGACTGTAAACGGGATCGGATAATCCTACCCCCAGCGCCGCGCCGTCCACCACAGCGTCGCCTGCCGCCGCACGGGCGACACCCTGAGCGGTGTATCCGGCGCGGCTGCAATCCTCTTCAGGTACAGTCCCGTCAGGCTCACCGGCAGGAAGGCCGGCAGCACGGCGCTCGGCAGGTCAGGCCGCAGCGTCAGCGCCTGCGCCAGGCGGTTCTCCGCGTGGCCGATGGCTTCCTGCACCGACATGCCCTCGGGCAGGAAGGGCGCCCGATGCGCGGGGTCGCCCAGCACCAGGGCCAGACCCTGCGCCACGCCTGCGAGTCCCGCGCAGTCGCTGGCCTTGGCTGCGGCGTCGCGGTCGAGGATCATCGCCGCCATCATGATGAGGCGCGAGTAAGCCTCGCCCATGTAGGCCTCGAGCTCGGTCAGGCCCGGCATGCGGTCGTGGTAAAGGTCGAATTCATGCGCGGTGACGAGATCGAGCAAGGCCTGCTGCGGCAGGCCGCCTTCCGCGATGGCGCGCGCCAGCGCCTCGGCCACCGGATGGCCGGGCACGGGGCTGCCGGCATAAATGCTCTCGATGGTGTCGCGCCACCACTGCAGCCGGATGAGCCCGAGGTTGGGGTCGCTCACCGTGTCGCGCACCTTCAGGATCTCGGCGTTGAAGGCATAGAGCGCGACGAGATGCGGGCGCTTGGCGTCGGGTGCGAAGAAGGTCGAGAGATAGCGGTCGCGGTCGCGCTGGCGGAGGATGTCGTCGAGCGCGTTCACGTGCCGAACTCGACCGCGATGAGGGCGGCCGCGACGCGCCGCTTCTCCTCGAGCAGCAGGTTGTAGGTCGACACCGCATGGCCCGTGGCCATCGGGTCATACATCAGGCCCGCAGCCTCCAGCGCGGCGCGGACAGGTTTCGGCGGCCGCGCCATCGCGGGGCCCATGCCGATGAGGAAGAGGTCGATCTCGGCCCTTTCGGCGAGCACCATGGCAAAATCCGCCGGCGCAAGCGCCAGCGGATTGACAGCCCAGGCATAGATGCCCGACGGCAGTGCGAGGATCGGGCCCCGGTGCGACATGCCCGCGAAACCGAAGCCGCCCGACCCGTAGGAGTCGATGACGGCCCGGCCCGGGTAATGCGCGGTCACGGCCGGGCGGCCGCGGCCCTGGCCTTGGCGTCCGGCGCCTTCTTCTCGCTCATCACGGTGCCGAGCAGGATGAGCACCGGCGAGGCGATGAAGATCGAGGAATAGGTGCCGATGACCACGCCGAGGATCATGGTGAAGGTGAAGCCGCGCAGCACCTCGCCGCCGAAGATGTAGAGCGCGATGAGCGCCAGCATCGTCGTCACCGAGGTGAGGATGGTGCGCGGGAACACCGAGTTGATCGAGAAGTCGATCAGGTCCGCGAGGTTCATCGACTTGTACTTGCGCATGTACTCGCGGATACGGTCGAACACCACGACGGTGTCGTTCAGCGAATAGCCGACGATGGTCAGGATCGCGGCGATGATCTGCAGGTTGAACTCGATCCTCAGCAGGCAGAAGATGCCGATGGTGATCAGCACGTCATGGAGCAGCGACAGAACCGCGCCGGCCGCGAACTGCCACTCGAAGCGGAACCAGACATACATCAGGATGCCGATGATCGCCGAGACCACGGCGATGATGCCCTGCTCGGCCAGTTCGGCCGAGACCTTCGGCCCCACCACCTCGACGGAGCGGAACTCGACGCCCGCACCCAGCGCCTGCTTGACCTTGGCGATCGTCGTCTGCTGCGCCTGGTCGCCGCCTTCCACCGCCGGAAGGCGGATCAGCACGTCGTTGGGCGAGCCGAACTCCTGGATCTCGGCATTGCCGAAACCGAGGCCGTTCACCTCGGTGCGGATCTGCTCGATGTTGGCGGGCGCCGCCGTGCGGATGGTCATCACCGTGCCGCCCTTGAAGTCGACGCCGACATTGAGGCCGACGAAGACGAAGAGCAGCACCGAGGCGAGCGACAGCAGGCCCGACAGGAAGAAGCCGAAGCGGCTCCACCGCATGATCGGGAAGCGGGTGTCGTCGGGAATGAAGCGGATGGGCTTGAATTTCATGTGGTGACCTCCGCTCTCAGAGCGGAACCTCCTTGGGCTTGGCCCAGCCGACCCACAGCGCCACGATGAAGCGCGTCACCGTATAGGCGGTGAACACCGTGGTCAGGATGCCGATGGCGTGGGTGATGGCGAAGCCCTTGACGGGGCCCGAGCCGACACCGAACAGCACCACGGCGGCGATGAGGGCGGTGAAGTTCGAATCGAAGATGGTGGCGAAGGCCGACTTGAAGCCGGTCTCGATGGCGCTCATGGCGGAGCGGCCGTTGCGCCACTCCTCGCGCATGCGCTCGAAGATGATGACGTTGGAATCGACCGCCATGCCCATGGTGAGCACGATGGCCGCGATGCCGGGCAGCGTCATGGTGAAGCCGAAGAAACTCATCACCGCGATCAGCATGATGAGGTTCACCAGGAGCGCGATGTTGGCGAAGATGCCGAACAGCCCGTAGGACATGATCATGAAGCCGACGACCAGCACGAGGCCGATGATCGAGGCGTGAAGGCCCGCCGTGATCGAGTCCGAACCGAGGCTCGGGCCCACCGTGCGCTCTTCCACGATCGACAGCTTGGCTGGCAGCGCGCCGGAGCGCAGCACCACGGCGAGACTGTTGGTTTCCTCGACCGAGAAGTTGCCGGAGATCTGGCCGGAGCCGCCGAGGATCGGCTCGTTGATGCGCGGATAGCTCATCACCAGGTCGTCGAGCACGATGGCGAAGGGCTTGCCGACATTGTCGCGCGTCAGCTTGCCGAAGCGCTCGGCACCCTTCTGGTTGAAGCGGAAGGAGACGACCGGGCGGTTGTTCTGGTCGAAGGCGCCGCGCGCGTCGACGAGGTCGGCGCCGTCCACCGTGGCGCGGCTCGAGGTCTGCACCCACAGCACGTGCTTGGGATCGTCCTTCAGCGCCAGCGCCTTGCACTCGGGCGGCGGGTTCTGGCCCTGGGCGGTGGGCTGGGCCTCGCACAAGAGCTGGAAGGTCAGTTTTGCGGTGCGGTCGAGCCGGCTCTTCACTTCCTGGCTGTCCTGCACGCCGGGCAGCTGCACGACGATGCGGTCCTTGCCCTGCTGCTGGATGGTGGCTTCCACCACGCCGTCGGGGTTGACGCGCTTCTCGACGATCTTGATCGACTGGCTCACCGCCTGCTGGATCTTGTTGTCGATGCCCTGCTCGTTGAAGGTGAAGCTCACCTGCTGGCCGTCGGTGGCGACGTTGAACAGCGCGGTGGCCGCACCGGTGCCGAACAGGCCGCCGGCGTCGACCGGCTGTGCCAGCTTGCGCAGGTCGGTCAGCGCGGCCGCCACGTCCTCGGGCTTGGTGATGCGCACGATCACCCCGTCGGCGCTGCGGTTGATGCCGTTGTAGCCGATCTTGGCCTCGCGCAGGTTCGAGCGGATGTCGCCGACCAGCTGTTCGGTCAGGCGCTTCTTCAGGTCATCGCGGTCGATTTCGAGGAGGATGTTGACGCCGCCCTGCAGGTCGAGGCCGAGCGTCATCGGACGCAGGCCATACGGCCTCAGCTTGTCCTGGTAGCTGGCGGGCAGCACGTTGGGCAGTGCAACGATGATCGAGACCAGCACCGCAAGCAGGATGCCGATCGCCTTCCATTTGCTGAAGTGCAGCATCGGCGCTTACTTGGCCTCGGTCTTGACGGGCTCGCCCTTGGCGCGCACGTCGGCAATGCCGGAGCGCAGCACGCGCACCTTGATGTTCTCGCCGATCTCCACCTGGAGCTCGTTGTCGTCGACGACCTTGAGCACCTTGCCGATCAGGCCGCCGCTGGTGATGATGGTGTCGCCCTTGCCCACCTTCTTGAGCATCTCCTGATGCTCCTTCATCTTCTTCTGCTGCGGGCGGATGAGGAGGAAGTAGAACACGCCCATGATCAGCACGAGGGGCATGACCATGCCGATGAGGTCGCCCGCACCGGCGGAGGCGCCGGCGGCCTGGGCATAGGCCGGAGTGATGAACAAGGATAGTCTCCCGAACCAAAGTTTGGGCGGAATATAGCGATGGTTGTCTCTATTGCAACCAATCGATTGGTGCGTCTTTACCCGCCCCTCGCCCTCGGCTAAGAGTCTACAATGGCACAGGAAATCGACAATTCGCTCCTTACCCGCATCGCCGAGGCGCTGGAGCGGCTGGCGCCGGCCAAGCCCGCGCCAGCCGAGCTTGCGGGCTATTCCGCCTTCGTCTGGCATGCAGTACCGCCCGAACTCGAGCCGGTGCCGCGGGTCAACCGGGTGGACCTTTCGCTGCTGCGCGGCATCGACCTCACCCGCGACATCCTGATCGAGAACACCGAGCGTTTCGCGCGCGAGCTTCCCGCCAACAACGCCCTTCTCTGGGGTGCGCGCGGCATGGGCAAGTCGTCGCTGGTCAAGGCCGCACACCATGCCGTCAACGCCGCCTCGGGCGGGTTGCTGAAGCTGGTCGAGATCCACCGCGAGGACATCGAGAGCCTGCCGGTGCTGATGAACATCATCCGCCGCAACCCCGACTTCCGCTTCATCGTGTTCTGCGACGATCTCTCCTTCGATGCCGACGACACCTCCTACAAGTCGCTGAAGGCGGCGCTCGACGGCGGCATCGAGGGCAGGCCCGCCAACATGATCTTCTATGCCACCTCGAACCGCCGGCACCTGCTGCCGCGCGACATGATCGAGAACGAGCGCTCCACCGCCATCAACCCTTCCGAGGCGGTGCAGGAAAAGGTCTCGCTGTCCGACCGCTTCGGCCTGTGGCTCGGCTTCCACAACTGCTCGCAGGACGAGTTCCTCGCGATGGTCGAAGGCTATGCGACGCATCATGGACTGAAGGTCGACCCGGCCACACTGCGCGCCGGCGCCATCGAATGGCAGGCCACCCGCGGCAGCCGCTCGGGCCGCGTGGCGTGGCAATACATCCAGGACCTGGCGGGGAGGCTGGGGCAGAGGCTGGACGGGTGAGATGCGGCCCGGCAGATGAGTGCCATAGGCGCAGGCACAAAGGATGCGCGGATCAAGTCCGCGCAAAGTGAGTGATGGGTTGGGGGTGCGCGCTCAGCCGATATTGCAGAAATTTTCACCTTGCCCCGGCTTGACCGGGGCATCCTTTCCGTGGCCCCATCGCTGCCATGCCGAGTGGCTTCTGCTACATCATGACGAACCGCCCACAAGGCGTTCTCTACGTCGGATCCACCACCAACCTGCCGCGGCGCGCCTATGAGCACCGCATGGGACTGATCGACGGTTTCACCAGCCGCTATGGCCTCACACAACTCGTGCACTGCGAAGAGTATCCGCTGTTCATCGACGCGGTGCGGCGGGAACGCGCCATCAAGCACTGGCCCCGACAATGGAAGATCGAGCTGGTCGAGAAGGCGAATCCGGCTTGGGCGGATCTCTATGACCAGCTGATATGAGTTTGGCGATCTCCCTAAGTCTCAGACATTTTCTGGACGCGGCAATCGAACTCGCGCTCCGCCTCCTCCACGATCACCTTGCGCGGACTTGATCCGCGCATCCTCTTTGCCGCGCCCGAAAAGGATGCCCCGGTCGAGCCGGGGCAAGGTGAGTAATTGGATGATCGGCCCGCGTCGGTTTGCGATCCCACGCAACAGGCCCAGACAATTTCAGGGCGCGGCCATCGAACGCCCGCTCCACCTCCCCCACGCTCACCTTGCGCGGACTTGATCCGCGCATCCTCTTTGCCGCGCCCGAAAAGGATGC
>CAMFKI010000039.1 GCA_945957365.1 uncultured Alphaproteobacteria bacterium
CCCTTCGCGCGCAGAGCGAAAGCAGAGCGAAATTGTTTTCTGCAAGCGATTGCATAATTTGCAACCAGATGAACGTAGCGAGAGTTGCGCTCACCATTCCAGAGCCTGGGGAGGACGTGACATGGACGGATCGCAAGCCACATTGCAGGCACCGCGTGAGATGAGGCGCGTGGCGCGTCCCGCCCCCAAGATCGACAACAAGGAACTGCGCCGCGTGCTGCGCTCGGTCAAGAAGGTTGCGCGCGGCGATGGCGCGGCGCTTTGGCAACCGATTGCACCGGGTGGACCCAGCCGTTACGACCACTATCAGTCGATCCTGCTCGATGCCTTCAAGGATCAGATGGCCGGTTCCATTCGCCGTCTGAAAGCTTCGAAACCGATTGCGGTCAAAACCCGCAAGGTCGTCGCCGCCATGCTGGCGCTCAACAAGTTCGCGCCGGACGACCTCGCCGTGGAATGACGTCAGCGCTTGCCGGCTGACGACGGCAGGCCATCGAGAAGACTGAAGGGCTCGAGATGGGCCACCGGCCGCTGCGGCGGCAGGCTCAGCGATTGCCGCACCTCATCGGGCACCGTGGCATCCGACAGCGGCAGCACGCCGGCCGCAGCGATGGTCCTTCGCAGCGCCTCTGCACCGCCGCGGAACTGCAAGGTGGCGCGCAGCGCCAGTGGCTCGCCAGAGGGCGCCATCACCAGCGCCAGCCCGCTGAGAAAGCCTTTCGACAAGGCGTTTTCGGCTCCCAGTGACATCAGGCTCACCTCGCCGCAACCGCGATGGCTCAGCGCCAGCAGGAAGCGCGCCTTGGCGGATTCGAGCACGATGCCGTCATGCCGGCCGGTGAGGAAGTATTGCTTCCGCCCGCCCACCGGCCGGTATCTGGTGAAGCGGGTGAACACCGTCGTGCCATCCTTCCTCTGCACCAGCAGCGCCTCGCGCAGGCAGCTCGCCGCGTCGCGGGGCCACAGTGTGTAAAGGTGATAGCAGCCGGCGTGCAGCGTTGCGGGCTGCAGGCGGGCCGAGGCGCTGGCGGCGAGCTTCAGCGCGGCCAGTGGAAGGCTGCCGGGCAACGCCCCGCCCGCCGTCTGGCGCTGCGCCATGGGATCGAGAAACAGGCTCTCGGATTCGATCCGGAAGAAGGCGCATATTCGTTCCAGCGTCGCGGCGTTGGGCAGTGTGGAGCCCGAGAGGTATTTGTTGAACTGCTGGCGGTTCATGCCGATGGCGCGGCACACGGCGGCGATCGAGCCATGCCGGATGCACAGCCGGCGCAGGTTGTCGGCGAAATTCCGGTGCGGCGAAAACGGCGCCGGCTCGTTCATCGTCCGGCCTCCCGGCTCGCAGCGCAAGCCCTTGCAGAAATGCTGGAGAGAGTGCCCATCCGCTGACCGTCGCTGGCGTTGTTCCGGAGTGGCGTATAATGCACCAGTTACGCGAACAAAGTAATCGTATTCTGTCGAAGTTTAATCGATTGGGACCGACGCCACCCGACCAGGGGGCGAGCCACCCTATTCGAAGCGTTCCGGCAGGTAGTCGGTGCGGACGAGGTTCTGGAACTTGGTGAGACTGGCCTCGAACTGCAGCTCGACGATGCCGGTGGGGCCGTGGCGCTGCTTGCCGATGATGACCTCGGCCACGCCATTCACCCGGTTCATCTGCTCCTGCCAGTCGAAATGTTCCTGGGTGTTCGGCCGGGGCTCCTTGCGGGCAAGATAATATTCCTCGCGGTAGACGAACAGCACGACGTCGGCATCCTGCTCGATCGAGCCGGATTCACGAAGGTCGGCGAGCTGCGGGCGCTTGTCGTCGCGGTTCTCGACCTGGCGGGAGAGCTGCGACAGCGCCACGATCGGCACCGAGAGTTCCTTGGCCAGCGCCTTGAGGCCCACGGTGATCTCGGACACTTCCTGCACCCGGCCCTCCGAGGCGCGGCGCGAGGAACCCGACAGCAGCTGCAGGTAGTCGACCACCAGGAGGCCGAGCCCGCGCTGGCGCTTCAGCCGCCGCGCGCGGGCCGCCACCTGCGCGATGGTGATGCCGCCCGTCGCATCGATGTAGAGCGGCAGCGACTGCATCTCGCGCGTCACCTCGACGATCTTGGCGAATTCGTCCTCGGTGATCTTGCCGCGACGGATGCGCTCGGACGGGATCATCGCCTGTTCGGAGATGATGCGCGTGGCGAGCTGCTCGGCCGACATTTCGAGCGAGAAGAAGGCGACGACGCCGCCATCCGTCACCTTCACCGAGCCATCGGCATTGTGCTCGGCCTTGTAGGCCCGGGCGATGTTGTAGGCGATGTTGGTGGCAAGCGACGTCTTGCCCATGGCCGGGCGGCCGGCGAGGATGATGAGGTCGGACGCCTGCAGCCCGCCCATCTTCTCGTCGAGGTCCTTGAGGCCGGTCGAGATGCCGGAGAGGCCGCCGTCGCGCTGGTAGGCGCTGGCCGCCATGTCCACCGCATCGGTGAGCGCGCGGGCGAAGGGCTGGAAGCCCTGGCCGTACTTGCCGGTCTCCGCCATCGAATAGAGGGTCTGTTCGGCGCGCTCGATCAGCTCGCGCGAGCTGTCCTCGATATCGGGCTCGAAGGCCTCGTTGACGAGATCGGTGCCCACCCCGATGAGTTTCCGCCGCTGCGCCAGCTCATAGATGGTGCGGCCATATTCCTCGGCGTTGATGATGGTGGTGGCGCTGGCCGCAAGCCGCGCCAGATAGGCGGTGCCGCCGATCTCCTTCAGGGTCGCGTCGTTCTCGAAGTGGGTCTTGAGCGTCACCGGGCTCGCCAGCTTGCCGATCTTGATCAGCGTCGAGGCGGCCTCGAAGATGCGCGCGTGCAGCGGCTCGAAAAAATGCTCCGGCAACAGGAAGGCCGAGACCTTGTCGCAGGCTTCGTTGTTGACGAGGATGGCGCCCAGCAGCGCCTGTTCCGCCTCCAGGTTGTGGGGCGGGGTGCGAAAGCTCTCGTCGTCCGGGGCAGGGTCGACGGCGCGGAGGGCAGGGTTCTGATTCATCGGGTGACCGTAGACAAATGCAGAACATTTGCGGCGCTTTTATGCAAGATGCTCGATGCTTATTCCCGATATCCACAACGGGTTCCAGTCCGTCGGGCGAATTCCGCACCGTTCTCCTTGGCCGGGCTTGACCTCGCCATCCTTTTCACTACCGGGAAAAAACATGCCCGGGTCCAGCCCGGGCAAGGTGATCATCGTCTGGCGCGCGGGCTCCCGATCCTCACTCCGCCGGAATCGTCTTGAAGCGCGGCAGCTTGGTGTCGATCTCGCGCAACCGGTCCTCTTCCTCGATCATGTAGTTGCGCGTCAGCGGCAGGGCATGCTGGTTCCTGACGAACTGGATCTGGAAGTTGTTCATGCCGAGGTAGCGGAAGGCGCATTCGGAGGCCGCGAGGTAGAATTCCCACATGCGGCAGAAGCGCTCGTCATAGAGTTCCTTGGCGCGCTCGCGGTGGTCGGCGAAGCGCAGGTACCATTCGCGCAGCGTCTTGGCGTAGTGCAGCCTGAGGATCTCGATGTCGGTCACGTAGAGACCGGACCGTTCGATGTGCGGCAGCACCTCCGAAAGGGCCGGGATGTAGCCGCCCGGGAAGATGTATTTCTTGATCCAGGCCGAGGTCGCGTCGGGTCCGGCCGAGCGGTTGATCGAGTGCAGCACCGCAACGCCGTCATCGGCGAGTAGGCTGTTCACCTTGGTGAAGAATTCCTTGAAGTGGCCGATGCCCACGTGCTCGAACATGCCCACCGAGACGATGCGGTCGAACCTGGTATCGAGGTGGCGATAGTCCTTCAGCAGGAACTGCACGCGGTCCGACACCCCGCGCTGCACGGCGCGCTCGTTCGACAGCTTGTGCTGCTCCTCCGACAGCGTGACGCCGGTGACCTCCGCGCCGCAGATCTCGGCGAGGTAGAGGCCGAGCCCGCCCCAGCCGGAGCCGATGTCCAGCACCTTCATGCCGGGCTTGATCCCGAGCTTCGCCGCCAGGTGGCGTTTCTTGGCCAGCTGCGCATCTTCCAGCGAGCCATCGTCGGTCTCGAAATAGGCGCAGGAATATTGCCGGTCGCGGTCGAGGAAGAGATCGTAGAGCGCGCCTGACAGGTCATAGTGGTGGGCGACGTTGGTCTTGGCCTTGCCCACCGGGTTGTACTGGTCGACCCGCTTCATGGCGATGCGCACCGCGTTCGCCGCCTTGGCGATCTTCGGCATCTTGTGGGACTGGGCATTGTCGAGAAGCAGCGACAGCGCATCATAGATCGTGGTGCCGCCGGACACGTCGAGCGACCCTTCCATGTAGCATTCGCCGAGATAGAGGTCGGCATCGGCGGCAATCTTGGCGGCAGCGAGCGGAGTCCGGACGGCGATGTTCACCGGAATGCCCGTGCCGTCGCCATACTCGTGCATCTTGCCGTCGGGGCCCGACACCCGCAGCGTGCCCTTTTCAACGACCGTCTTCAGTGCACGATCCAGAAGTGCGTACATGCTCTAGCGCTCCTTACCCTTGCGCCGCGCTGGCGAGGCCGGCACCTCCCCCTGGTGCCAGTTTGATTAACAAAAGTTTAATGTCACGACGGAGCCCTGCGCAAGAGGCGGATTTTACGAAGGTTAACGCCAATAATTGCATGGCTGCACAGGCTTAGCGGGTTGCGGCCGGGGTCGAGGCACGCTGCGGTGGGAGCGCATGCCGTTGGCGTGAGCTGCGGTTGACACCGCCGTGCAGCAGGGTTGTGAGTGCCAGCAGGCCGGCCATGAGCGCGAAAATGGCGCGATAGGCGGCCTCCGCGTGATAGCCCGGATGGCCCGGAAACTGGTCGGCCAGGAGGCCGGTGGCGAACTGCACGAGGAACACCACCAGCATGGTGCCGGCCGTCAGCAGGGTCGAGAGATTGACAATGGCCCCGGGCGGCAGGCCTTTGCGCAGCTGCTCCAGTATGGCGGGGTAAAATCCCGTGGCCAGCCCGAGCAGGACCAGCCATGGCACGATCAGGTCGCGCGGCAGATGCACGACGGCCGGCACCGCCAGGAGCAGCGCCGAGAGGACTGCCGAGACCGTCACCAGCCGCTGCCCATAGCGGCGCCTCGCCACATAGCCCCAGCACGGCGCGCTGACGAAGGCCGCGATGGCAAGTGCGAGCAGCACCGAGCCTTGCTCGCGCACGCCCATGTCATAGACGTCGTCGAGCCACGGGCCGCCCCACAGGCCCAGGATGGTGCTGCTCACCGCCGTCGATGCCCCCTGGAACAGGGCCGCGGTCCGGAAGGCGGGCGAGGCCAGCAGCTCCCTCATCGGTGCAGCGGTGGTCGCGGCCTCTGGCTTGGGCCGCGGCGGCAGGGTGAACAGCGCGGCGCTGGCGGCGATGGCGGCGAGCGCCGTCGCGGCTGCCGCCCATGACAGCGCCGCGCGCCAGCCGATGGCCGAGACGAGCAAGGCGAGGGGCGTGGTGGCGACGATGACGCCCGCCCGGCCGAAGGCGGTCTGCAATCCGGCCAGTGTCGCGAAACGCGCCTCGCCGAAGCTGGCGAAGGACGCAAAGGCCCCGGCCAGGACCGGGGCTGCGGCGAGCCCCATCACCATGCGCGCCGCCAGCAGGCCGGTGAAGGTCCGGGCCTCGGCGAAGTCCCACAGGCTGGCAGCGAGCAGGGCGCCGGCCGCGGGCAGAACCACCCGCGCTCCGAGTCGCGTCAGCAGGGCTGCCGCCGGGATCTGGCCCAGCCCGTAGGCCAGGAACATGGTCCCCGCCAGCAGGGCGGTCTCGGTGGCGCGCAGCGCTAGGTCCGCCTCGATGTCGTCGCTGATGATGCCCAGCGCATTGCGCGCGAACTGGGTGGCCAGATAGAGCAGCCCCAGTCCGGCCAGTGCCGGCGCAATGCGCGACCATGGTGCCGTGGTCATTCCGTTTCCCCTTGGGTGCCGAGCATATGGCAACGCGCCGGAACGGGAAGCGTCTTAGCGGCCCATTTCGGGCGATTTCTGCCGCCACGCAAAAGGGCCGCCCCGAAGGGCGGCCCTGATCACGTTGCGGCTGTCGCCGGACTGCTTACGCGTTGTCTTCCGCGGCGGCCTCGGCCTGGGCTTCCTCGAAGAGGGCCTCGGCGGCGGCGCGGATCTCGGCGCGGTCCGAGGTCGGGCCGGTGAGGTCTTCGCCACGCGCCTGGGCGGCGGCTTCCTCGGGCGAGCGGGCGACGTTCACCGTCACCTTGACCTCGACTTCCGGATGCGGCGAGACGATCACCTCGTGGAGGCCGATGGTCTTGATCGGGTTGGTCAGCATGACGTGGCCACGGTCGATCTTGACGCCCGCCGAAGCGGCGGCGTCGACGATGTCGCGCGGCGACACGGAGCCATAGAGCTGGCCCGATTCACCGGCCTGGCGGATGAGCGTGAAGCTCTTGCCGTCGAGCGACTTGGCTTCCTCGCCGGCCGCGGCACGGCGTTCGGCGTTGCGGGCCTCGAGGGCCGCGCGGTCGCGCTCGAACTTGGCCTTGTTGGCTTCGGTGGCGCGCAGCGCCTTGCCGCCGCGGAGAAGGAAGTTACGGGCATAGCCGTCCTTGACCTTCACCACTTCGCCCATGTGGCCGAGCTTGGCGACGCGCTCGAGAAGAATGACATCCATCTGGGCTACTCCTTACTTGAGCACGTAGGGCAGCAGGCCCAGGAAGCGCGAACGCTTGATGGCCTGGGCCAGCTCGCGCTGCTTCTTGGCGCACACCGCGGTGATGCGGCTCGGCACGATCTTGCCGCGCTCGGAGACGTAGCGCTGCAGGAGACGCACGTCCTTGTAGTCGATCTTCGGCGCGTTATCGCCGGTGAAGGGGCAGCTCTTCTTGCGGCGGAAGAAAGGCCTGCGGGCTTGCGGAGCGGACATCAGTTGCTCTCCTCGGTGGCAGCTTCGTTGCGGTCATCGCGGCGGTCGCGGTCCTCGCGGCGGCGCATCTGGGCCGACGGGCCGTCCTCATGGGCCTCGACCTTCACGGTCATGAAGCGGATGACGTCTTCCGAGATCGACATCTGGCGTTCCATTTCCTGCACGGCGGCAGAGGGAGCGTCGATGTTGAACAGCGTGTAATGCGCCTTGCGGTTCTTCTTGATGCGGTAGGTGAGGGACTTGAGGCCCCAGTATTCGGTCTTGGTCACCTTGCCGCCATTGGCAGCGAGAAGGGCCTTGTACTGCTCCGTCAGGGCATCGACCTGGGTGGGCGCAGCGTCCTGACGGGTCAGGAACACGTGCTCGTAGAGAGCCATTTGGATTGTGCCTTTCGTTACGTTTCAACAGCTTAAGTCATCCGGCGCAGAGCCTCTTCCGAACCCAGGAAAGGCTCGAAAGACCGGTCAAACGAAAGAGCGGAGACACGGGAAGACGGGGTTCAACCCCTGGCCAATCCGCCTTGCGGCAACTGGCCCTTCCGTTAAGCCCCCAGCCGGGTGCCTTACAGCGAGGCGGCTTATGGCGGAAAAGCCCGGCGATTGCAAGGCACGCCTTCGGCCTGGCGGGGCAGGCAATTTCAGCTGCCGGTTGCACCATGGCGCTTCGGCGCAGGCCCGCCTCGCCGCAGCGCACGAGGCCTGTTGCGGGGTGGTGCGGTTTCCTGCATCACGTTGCGCAAGAGGGGTCCGTACTGATGAATCAATCGAACCGCAACGCCGGGCCTGTCCGGCAAACCGTCTGCCTGTGCATGATCGTCAAGAACGAGGCGCCGGTGATCGCGCGCTGCCTCGACAGCCTGAGGCACATCATCACCCATTGGGTGATCGTCGACACGGGCTCGACAGACGGCACGCAGGACATCATCCGCCGGCACATGGCGGGCATTCCGGGCAAGCTCCATGAGCGGGCCTGGGTGGATTTCGCCCACAACCGTTCCGAGGCGCTGGACCTGGCCCGCCCCAATGGCGACTATTCCCTGATCATCGACGCGGACGATGCGCTGGAACTGCCTGCCGGCTACCGCCTGCCGCAGCTCATCGACGATTGCTACACCGTCGACATCCGCGACGGGGCGCTGCTCTACCAACGCAAGCAGCTGGTCAGCAATCGACTGCGGTGGTTCTATCGCGGCGTCCTCCATGAATTCATCGAGAGCGAGGGGCCGCACTCGACAGGTCATCTCGGCATCACCATGCGCCGCAACCATGACGGCGCGCGCCGCCGCGATCCCGAGACCTACCGGCGCGATGCCGCGGTGCTGGCGCGCGCGCTGGCCAGCGAGGCCGACCCCATGCTCAGGTCGCGCTACACCTTCTACCTCGCCCAGAGCTACCGCGACTGCAACGAGGCCGAGAAGGCCATCAAGGCCTATCTCGAGCGCGCCCAGATGGGCGGCTGGCAGGAAGAGGTCTATGTCAGCCTCTACCAGGCGGCAAAGCTCAAGGAAGCCCGCGGCTACCCCGATCAGGAGGTGCTGGCCGCCTATCGCGCCGCCACCGAGGCCCTGCCGACGCGCGCCGAGGCCGCCCATGCAGCCAGCCGCTTCTGCCGTAACAAGAAATTCTATGCCCAGGGCTATGACCTCGCCCGCCAGGCGCTGGCCCTGCCGTCGCCGGTGGGCGGCCTGTTCGCCGAGCCGTGGGTCTATGAAACCGGGCTGCTCGACGAATTTGCCGTCAATGCCTACTGGTCGGGCCACTATGGCGAATGCCTCGATGCCTGCATCAAGCTGCTGGAATCCGGCAAGCTCGGCAGCGCCGATGTGGCGCGCATTGCCGGCAACGCCCGTTTCGCGCGTGACAAGCTGGGCGGCGAGGGCAAGGCCCCGGACCTCGGTCCGCGCGGCGCCTCGAGCTACCAGACCGAGCACCGGCTCGACCCGGCGCCGCCGCCGCGCGAGGCCCGCGCCGCGACGCCCAAGGTGCTGCTGGCCATCCTGGCCAAGCAGAAGGAGCCCGCCCTTCCGCTCTACCTGCAGTGCATCGAGGAGCTGGACTATCCGAAGTCCGCGATCGTCCTCTATATCCGCACCAACAACAACCGCGACAATACCGAGGCCATCCTGCGCGACTGGGTGGCGCGGGTCGGCAAGCATTATGCCGGCGTGGAGTTCGACGCGACGGACGTCGAGCAGCCGGTGCAGAGCTTCGGCGTCCATGAATGGAACGCCACCCGCTTCAGGGTGCTGGGCCACATCCGCAACGTCAGCCTGCAGAAGACCAGGGAACACGATTGCGACTTCTACTTCGTCTGCGACGTCGACAACTTCATCCGCCCCTGCACGCTTTCCGAACTGGTGGACGTCAACCTGCCGGTGGTGGCGCCGCTGCTGCGCTGCGTCACCGCCAACGATCCCTATTCGAACTACCATGCCGACATCGACGAGCGCGGCTACTACCGCAACTGCGACCAGTACTACTGGATCCTGAACCGCTGGGTGCGCGGGCTGTTCGAGGTGCCGGTCGTGCACTGCACCTATCTCGTCCGGCGCGACGTGATCGACCGCCTGACCTACATCGACGGCAGCGACCGCCATGAATACGTGGTGTTCTCGGACAGTGCACGCCAGGCCGGCATTGCCCAATATTTCGACAACCGCCACATCTACGGCTACCTCGCCTTCGACGAGGGAGCCACGGGCCACGTCGCGGGCGGATTCGACATCGCGCGCCGCCTCATGGCGGAAGGCGAGGAGCAGCTCGAATTGCCTGCCGCCGAGGTGTTCTCGGAGGTCTATGCCAGCAAGGCCTGGGGCAGCCCGGCGAGCCCCGACGCGCCGTTCTATCCCGGCCCCGGCGCCAGCGATGCGGCGGTGGTGGGGGCCTATGTCGACGCGGTCGGCGCCTTCCTGCAGTCGCTGGGAAAACCCGCCGTCGTCGATCTCGGCTGTGGCGATTTCCGCGTCACCGCGCAGCTCCGCAAGGCCTGTGGCCGCCTTGTCGCCTGCGACGCGGTGCCCGACCTCATCGCCTTCAACCGCAAGGTCTACCGCGCCCTTGACGTCGATTTCCGCGTGGCTGACATCTCGCGCGACCCGCTGCCGGAGGGCGAGGTGGCGATCCTGCGCCAGGTGCTGCAGCACCTCAGCAACGCCGCGATCGCCCGGACCCTCGCGCAGGTCGCCGGGCGCTACAAGTATTTGGTGGTCACCGAGCACCTGCCGTCCGCAGTGGATTTCGTGCCCAACGTCAACATCGTGACGGGGGCGGGAACGCGGCTGCGGCTCGGCAGCGGCGTGGTGCTCACAGCACCGCCCTTCAACCTGAAGGTCGCGAGCCAGCAGGTGCTGTGCGAGACATCACAGCTGGGCGGCATCATCCGCACCACCGCCTATGGCCTGGAATGACGTCGCCGCCACCGCCGTCCTTTCACCCGACGTAAGGTTGACAATTCGGGTGGCGTGGCGGAACCTTGGGCCAGTTTACTTATCCCGGGCATCGTGAGCGACTTTCCCAGCGTCATCGAATTCCGCCAGGTCACCAAGCGCTTCGGCGACGTGGTGGCCGTGGCCGACAACGACCTCGCGGTGAAGGCGGGCGAGTTCCTGTCGATCCTCGGTCCCTCCGGCTGCGGCAAGACCACGTCGCTGCGCATGATGGCGGGCTTCGAGCAGCCTTCGACCGGCGAGGTCTTCATCCGGGGCGAGAACGTCACCGGCGTTCCCGCCTACCGCCGGCCGGTCAACATGGTGTTCCAGCACTATGCGCTGTTCCCGCATCTCTCGGTGGCCGACAACGTCTCCTACGGCCTGCGGCAGCGCAGCCCGAAGCCGTCGAAGGCCGAGACCGACCGCGCCGTGGACGAGGCGCTCGCCATGGTCCGCCTCGAAGGCTATGGCAAGCGCCGCAGCTACGAGTTGTCGGGCGGCCAGCAGCAGCGCGTGGCGCTGGCGCGCGCCCTGATCAACCGCCCAGCCGTGCTGCTCCTCGACGAGCCGCTCGCGGCGCTCGACCGCAAGCTCCGCCGCGACATGCAGATCGAGCTGCAGAACCTGCAGCGCGACGTCGGCATCACCTTCCTGCTCGTCACGCATGACCAGGAAGAGGCGCTGTCGATGTCGGACCGCGTCTGCGTCATGCGCGAAGGCCGCATCGTGCAGACGGGGAGCCCGCGCGAACTCTACGACAAGCCGGTCAACCGCTATGTCGCGGACTTCGTCGGCAAGACCAATTTCTTCGATGGCCCGTCGGCCTCCGAAGTGGTGAGCGTCAGGCCCGAGCAGATCGAGATCGCCGCCAGCCTCGGGCAACTGCCGGAAGGCCTGTTGGCGCGCCTGCCGGTCAAGGTCCTGAACCGCATCTTCCTCGGCGAGCACACCGAATACGTGGTGGCGAGCGACAGGCTCGGCGAATTCATGGTGATGGCCCCGCGGAAGTCCGAGCGCGACGCGGGCGTCTACGACATCGGCGACACGATCGCCGCGGGGTGGCGCGCCGAGGCAGAGCGTATCCTGCCCAATACGTGACGACACAACAAAACAAAACTCAGGGAGAAGACACATGACCAAGCATCCGGACCATATCTCTGCCGAGAAATTCGTGGAGGAACTCCGCCGCTACCAGAAGGGCAGCGTCAGCCGCCGCCACTTCCTCGCCGTCACGGGCCTCGGCCTCGCCACCGCCGTGCTCAGCAGCGCGGTTCCGGGCCTGAGGCCGCGGAAGGCCTATGCCGGCCTCACGGGCACGCTGAACGTGACGACCTGGCCCAACTACTTCAGCCAGGAGAACTACGACAACTTCACCAAGAGGACCGGCGTGCCGATCAACGTCAACGTCTTCGGCTCCAACGAGGAGATGCTGGCCAAGCTGCAGGCCGGCTCCACCGGCTGGGACGTGCTGGTGCCCACCAACTACACGATCTCGACCTACAAGAAGCTCGACCTGATCGAGCCCCTGGATCTCAAGCTCTTCCCCAGCTACGACCCGAGCCAGCAGGATCCGCGCTTCCTCGGCCCAGGCACCATCGACGGCGTCGTCTATGCCGTGCCGAAGGACTGGGGCACCACCGGCTTCATCGTCAACACCAAGTCGACCAAGGAGAACCCGGTCACCTGGAAGGACTTCTTCGCGGCGACGCAGGGCCCGCTCTCCGGCAAGGTCACGGTGCACGACTACCAGCTCACCACCATCGGCAGCGCCGCGGTGTCGCTCGGCTATGATTTCAACACCGTCGACAAGGCACAGCTCGCCGAGGTCGAGAAGCTGCTGATCGCCACGAAGCCGCATCTCTTCGGCATCACCTCGGACTATCAGCCCGCCATGCGCAATGGCGATGCCATCATGGCCATGTGCTGGACCAACGATGCCTCGCAGCTCAACCGCGACATTCCCGAGATGAGCTACCGCCTCGGCAAGGACGGCGGCGAGATCTGGGTCGACCACTACGCCGTGATCAAGGGTGCGCCCAACCGCGACGCGGCCTATGCCTTCCTCGACTACATCCTGACGCCGGAGATCAACGCCAAGGAAATCGAGTCGCACGGCACGCCGTCCACCGACGCGCGCGTCATCAAGCTGCTGCCGGATTCGATCACCAAGAACCCGATCCTCTATCCGGCGCAGGAATCGCTCTCGAAGCTGGAGTTCGGTGCGGCCGAAACCCTTACCAACCCGGACCGCGCCGAACTCATGGCGCGCTTCAAGTCGGCGTAAGGCGACGTCCCCAGAATTTCACCTTGCGCGGGCTTGACCCGCGCATCCTTTTCCCTTGCTCAGCGAAAAGGATGGCCGGGTCAAGCCCGGCCAAGGTGAGAGGAGGGGAAGTTTGAACGCATCCATGACCGAAACCCAGCGTCCCAAGCTCGTGACGGCCCTGCTGCTCCTGCCGGCGGGGCTGTTCTTCGTGTTCCTGCTGCTGGTGCCGCTGGTCGTGGTGCTCGTCTTCTCCTTCGGCGAACGGGCGCCGGCGGGCGGCTACCTGCCGGCCTTCACGCTGCAGAACTACATGGACCTGCCGGCGCGCGGAAAGGCCTTCTTCAACACGCTCACCCTGGCGCCGCTCGGCACGCTGCTGACGGCGCTCTTCGCCTTCCCCATGGCCTATTTCCTGGCGGTGAAGACCAGCCCCAGGTGGCGCGTGGCGCTGCTCATCCTGGTCATGGCGCCGTTCTGGACCAGCCAGCTGCTGCGCTATTATTCCTGGATGATCATCCTCGGCAACAAGGGCCTTCCCAGCCTGCTGGCGCTCGTCGGGCTCACCGACGTGCGCATCATCAACACGCCGGTGGCCGTGCTCATCGGCGCGGTCTACGGCTACCTGCCGCTGATGGTGCCGCCGATCTATGTCTCCCTCGAAAAGCTCGACAAGCGCCTGCTCGAGGCCTCGGCCGACCTCGGCGCCACGCCGGCGCGCACCTTCCTGCAGGTCACGCTGCCACTGGCGCTGCCGGGCGTCGCCACCGGCTCCATGCTGGTCTTCATCCTGCTGATGGGCGACTACATCCTGCCGCAGTTCCTGGGCGGCGGTAAGGTGTTCTTCATCGGCAACGCGCTGGTCGACCTGTTCCTCCAGTCGCGCAACTGGCCCTTCGGTGCGGCGGTCTCCGTGGCGCTGGTGATCATCATGTTCGTCACCATCTATTTCTACATGCGCTTCGTGCTGTCGAAGACCGATACGCGCCGCGCGGCGCTGGTGTGAGGTGACGTGATGCTCCGCGCCTATGCCATCTGCGTCTACATCTTCCTCTACCTGCCGATCACGCTGATCGTGTTCTTCTCCTTCAATGCCGGCAAATACGCCATGTCGTGGGAGGGCTTCTCGATCTACTGGTACGGCAAGGCCTTCTCCAACCCGCTGATCATGGGGGCACTCAGGACATCCGTCATCATCGCGCTGTCCACCGCCATACTGTCGGCCATCATCGGCACGCTGACCGCCCTTGGCCTCGAGCGCACCAGGGGGTGGCTGCGCATCACCTTCGATGCGCTGATCTACATCGCCATCATGGTGCCGGGCATCGTCATCGGCATCTCGACGCTGATCGCCTTCGTGTCGTTCTTCGACCTGATCAATCCCTCGCTCGCCGGCCTCGGCATCAAGCTGCAGATGGGCACCTGGGCGGTGATCGCGGCGCATGTGCTGTTCAACATCGCCGTCGTGGCACTCCTCGTGCGGGCCCGACTGCAGGGCATGGACCGCAGCCTCGTCGATGCCTCGGAGGACCTCTACGCCACGCCCATGGGCACCTTCCGCCAGGTGGTGCTGCCCCTTCTGGCGCCCTCGATCCTCGCCGGCTTCCTCTTGGCCTTCACCTTCTCCTTCGAGGATTTCATCATCGCCTATTTCGTGTCGGGGCCGGACACGACGCTCCCGATCTACATCTTCTCGTCCATCCGCCGCGGCGTGACACCCGAGATCAACGCCGTGGGCTCCGTCGTGCTTCTCACGTCCTTCGTGCTGCTGATCGTGGCGCAGGCGGTGCTGCGGCGGGGCGAGAAGACGGCTTCCCCCTAAGGTCCGTCACCCCGGCGAAAGCCGGGGTCCAGCTTCGGGCATCAATCACGTGGAAAGCTGGATCCCGGCCTTCGCCGGGATGACGGCTTTAATGAGCGAGGTAGCGGTTCTTCAGGTGGTCTTCGAAATACTTCGCATTCAGCGGCTCGCCCGTGGCCTGCCGCATGATCTCCGGAGTCGACAGCATCGAGGCCTTCGACCAGATGTTCTCTTTCCGCCAGTGGTTGATCGCGCCGAATTCACCGCGCGCGATGTCCTGCGCAGCATTCGGCACGGCGCGTTCCACGGCGGCCCACTGCTGTGCGGCCATCATGGCGCCCAGCGTGTAGCTGGGGAAATAGCCGAAGGCGCCTGACGGCCAGTGCACGTCCTGCATCGGGCCGTCCTTGAAGTTGCCGGCGGTGGTGAGGCCGAGATACTCCGTCATCTTCGCGTCCCAGGCCTCTGGCACGTCCTTCGCCGCGAGCTTGCCCGTCACCAGTTCCTGTTCGATCTCGAAGCGCAGGATCACATGCAGCGGGTAGGTCGCCTCGTCGGCATCGACGCGGATGAAGCCGCGCTCCACCCGGTGCACATGCGCCAGCAGGTCGTCGACCGTTACGTCGTCGAGCCCGAGGATCTCCCTGGCCTTCGGCAGCGCGAAAGCCCAGAACTCCGGCCGGCGGGAGAGCTGCATCTCCTGGAACAGGCTCTGGCTCTCATGCATGGCCATGCCGCGCGCCTTCATAGACGGCCAGTGTGACAGGTCGTGCGGCAGGTTCTGCTCGTAGAGCCCATGCCCGGTCTCGTGCAGCATGCCCATGAGCGACGACAGGAATTCCTCGCTCTTGTAGCGCGTCGTCATGCGCACGTCGGAGGGCACGCCGCCGCAGAAGGGGTGGTGCGAGATGTCGAGCCGGCCATGGTTGAAGTCGAAGCCCACGGCCTTCATCAGCTCCAGCCCCAGGGCCTTCTGCTTCTCGATGGGGAAGGGGCCCTTCAAGGCCTTCAGCGGATGCTTCGCCCGCCGCCGCGCCTGCGCCTCGAGAGCGTCCGGGATGAAGCCCTTGAGGAAGGCCTTGAGGTCGGCGAAGACGCGCGCAATCTCGGCGGAGCGGCTGCCGGGGTCGTACTGCTCCACCAGCGCATCATAGGGCGACAGCTTCAGCACCTCGGCGCGCCGTGCGGCCTCCTCCTGTGCGAGCGACACGATGTTCTCGAAGGAGGGGAGGAAGTCGTTCCAGTCGTTCTTCGCCCGCAGTTGCCGCCACAGCTGCTCGCAGCGCATCGCGGCGCTCACCTGGCGGGCGACGAATTCGGAGGAGAGGCAGGTGCGGTTGATATAGCTGCGCTTGAATTCGGCGACGGCCGCCTTCTGCGCATCGTCGAGGTCCTCGCCCTCCGCCCTGGCAATCCAGTCGGCGATGTGCGGCGCGGTCGCCATCTCGTGCGCCATGGAGGCCAATACGCTCATCGCCTCGGTGCGCTTCTCAGCCCCGCCCTCGGGCATGTTCACGGCCTCGTCGACGCCGAGCATGGACTGGGCATGGCCTATGGCTTCGAGGCGGCGGCAGAGATGGTCGAGTTCGGCGAATGACATGGGTTTTCCTCAAATCACGTGGATGGGAGATTTATGGTGTGCGAGCCCGGCTCACAAGCCCGCATAGGCCTCGGACCAGCGCCCCAGCGGATCGACGACATGCATCCCCTGCGGCGTGAAGCGGGCGGGCCGCCCCGTGGCAGCTTCCAGCGCCAGCAGGGCCGCACCCAGCCCCACCAGTTCCGGCTCGTCCACCACGGTGATCGGCTCCCGGAACGCCGAGGCGCGGAGTTCCATCAGCGCGGTGGAGCGCGCCCAGCCGCCCGTGGCATAGATGGCGCCCCGCGGCACGCCGGCGCGGTCGAAGCAGCGCAGGAAGTCGCGGCCGCGCAGCGCCATCTGCTCCAGCACGCGGCGGATCGCCGACGTCTCGTCATCGCCCTGCGGATCGGGTGAACCCGGCAGCCGGGGCAGGGCGAGCTGTGCGCGCACCGCCTCGAGGCTGAAGTGTTTCTCCAGCGTCAGCGTGAATTCGGTGACGCCCACGACGGCGAGGCCCGGTCCGCACATGGCCGGGATCGTCGTCTCGAGGCTCGCATCGATGCGCGGATGTTCGGCGCGCGTCTCGCCATAGATCGCATTGGCCGTGCCGAGCGAGTCGATGCGCGCCAGATCGTTCAGCCGCAGGATGGCGGAGGATGCGATGGGATGGTCGTGCCCGCCCGCCACCATCAGCGTCGTGGATGACACGACACCCGCCTCGCGCAGCCGGCCCGGTCCGGCCGTGCCGGCAATCTCGCCGGTCTTCAGCAGCCTCGACAGCGGCGGCGCTTCAGCGAAGGCGAGTGCGTCCTCGCTCCAGCGGCGATTGACGAGGTCATAGCAGCCGGTGCGCGCGGCCAAGGTCTCGCTCATGAAGGGTGCGCCGCACCACAGTGCGAGGGGATAATCGGCGAGCGCGATCCAGTGGCGCGCGCCGCTGATTTCCTCCCTGCGGTGCTGGCGCATCCACATCCACTTGCCCGCCGTCGAGTGGAAGTCGACCCGCGTGAAGTTGAAGCGCTCGCGGAAGCGCGCCACCTCGGCCAGTGCGCGCTTGTCGTGCCACGCGATGACGAGCCCGCGCGAGGACAGATCGGCATTGGCGCAGACGCCGTCCTCGCCCACGCCGGATGACGAGATGGCGGCGAGCGGCTTGGCCACGCCCACCGCGCGCCAGCCCTCGATGACGAGGTCCTCGAGCAGGACCATCAGCGCGGTCGCATCGGTCGTCGTGCCCAGCCCGTCATTCACATGCGGGGTGGGCACGGACTTCACCCACAGTGTCCGGCCATCCTCGCCTGCCAGCACCACCTTGAGGTTGGTGCTGCCGATGTCGAGGCCGCAGACGATCACGTTGGGGCTACCAGCGGCGCGCAAAGGCGGAGCGCGTGGCTTTGGCCATCTCGGCGATCAGCCACCTGGTTTCCTCCTCCGGCCGCTGCCACACCTTGCGGCCGACGACCACGCCCTGCGCACCGGCGGCGATCGCGTCCGTCACGTCCTTCAGCGTCGACTTGGCGTCACCGCTCAAGGGTCCGCCTGCCACCACGACGGGAATGTCGAGCTCGGCGCAGAGCTTCGCCGTCGCATCGGGACCGGGGAAGGTGATCTTGATGATGTCGGCGCCGAGGTCATAGGCGACGCGCGCCACCTCCAGCTCCGCCTCGACGATCTCAGGTGAGCGCGGCGTGTTGAGGAACACCGGCTCCACCATCACCGGCATCTGCCACTTGGCGGCTTCCGACACGACGGTGCCGACGCGCTGGCAGTAGAGCACCTTCTCGGCATCGTTCACGTTCCACGGCAGCAGCAGCTTCACGCAGTCCACACCCAGCCGCACCGCGTCCTCGACGCTCGCCACCAGCGTGCCGGTGCCGGTCGCAGGCGCAGAGGTCGGCCAGAAGGCGTCGATCGCCAGGATGCGCGCCATCTGCGGGTTGGCCGCCATCTCGACCTCGGAGGCCTTCACGATGCCGGTCGAGACCATGAAGCCCGTCACGTCCTCCCTGAGGAAGCGCTTCATCACCTGGACCGGCGCCTCGAGCTGCTTCACGCGGCCCCAGACCAGCCCATGGTCGATCGGCACCACGAGGGCGGCGCGGTCCGGGCGGAACACGCGGTTCATGCGGTAGTTGGTGGAATAGCGTCCCAAGTCAGTCTCCCAGCAATGCGAAAGAGGGGAGAGTACACGCTATGTCCTCTCCCGCAAGGCGGGAGAGGAAGGGGACCCAACGAAGTTGGGGAAGGTGAGGGGACGCGGACCTCGAATGATGAGGGATGCTTCCCCTCATCTCCCCGTTGCTCCGCAACGGGTCCCTTCTTCTCCCGCTGAAGGAGCGGGAGAAGACGCGCCGGGATCACCCCTTCGCCTTCTCCATGTAGCCCACGAAGCGCTTGAACAGGTAGTGCGAGTCCTGCGGGCCCGGCGAGGCCTCCGGGTGGTGCTGCACCGAGAACACCGGCTTGTCCTTCAGCGCGATGCCGGCGTTGGAGCCGTCGAACAGCGAGACATGGGTTTCCACCACATTGGCGGGAAGCGACTCGCGGTCCACCGCGAAGCCATGGTTCATCGACACGATCTCCACCTTGTTGGTGGTGAAGTCCTTCACCGGGTGGTTGGCGCCATGGTGGCCCTGGTGCATCTTCACGGTCTTCGCGCCCAGCGCGATGCCCAGCATCTGGTGGCCGAGGCAGATGCCGAAGAGGGGCTTGCCGGAGTCCACCAGCTTCCTGATTTCGGGCACGGCATATTCGCCCGTCGCCGCCGGGTCGCCAGGTCCGTTGGACAGGAACACGCCGTCGGGATTCATGGCGAGGATGTCCTCGGCCTTGGTCGTGGCCGGAACCACCGTCACGTCGCAACCCGCCGAGGTGAGGCAGCGCAGGATGTTGCGCTTCAGGCCATAGTCGACGGCGACCACCTTCCACGGCTGGCCGGTGGCGCGCCGGTAGCCGTCCTGCCAGTCCCACAGCGTCTCGTCCCAATGCAGGCGCTGGGTGAGGGAGACTTCCTTGGCAAGGTCGAGGCCGACGAGGCCCGGCCAGTCGGCCGCCATCTTCTTCAGCTTCTTGAGGTCGAACTTGCCCTTGGCATTGTGGGCGATGACGCCGTTGGGCATGCCCTTCTCGCGGATGCGCGCGGTGAGGGCCCGCGTGTCGATGCCGGAGAGGCCGATGATGCCGCGCGCCTTCAGCCACTTGTCGAAGTGCCTGGCGGAGCGGTAGTTGGCGGGTTCGGTGATCTCTTCCTTGATGACGCAGCCGACGACGCCGGCATGGGCGGCGAGGTTGGTCGTCTCGATGTCATCGTCATTGGTGCCGACGTTGCCGACATGCGGGAAGGTGAAGGTCACGATCTGCCCGGCATAGGAGGGATCGGTCAGCACCTCCTGGTAGCCGGTCATGGCGGTGTTGAAACAGACCTCGCCTACCGCCTCGCCCTCCGCACCGATGCCGAAGCCCTCGATCACCGTGCCGTCCGCCAGAACCAGAAGCGCCGTCACGCGGGGCTGGTCCCAGTCGCCGAACTGGGGGCGTGCGGGTGTCTTGGCCTTGGCAGGCTTTTTGGCGGTCGGCATGGCAGGCTCCCGGGAATTTGGGGCTGGTTAAGGGAAGGGGGCCGGGCCGTCAAGGTTGCGGTTCGGCCTTATCCGCCCTAGATGGTGCCCAAACCCGGTATTTTCGAGAGGAACAGGCAAAATGGCCCTGCGCGATGACATTATGGCAGCCGTCAAGGATGCGATGAAATCCGGCGACAAGAAGCGCCTGGGCACGCTCCGCCTGATGCAGGCCGCCATCAAGGACAAGGACATCAACAGCCGCACCGACGGCCATGATTCGGCGCTCACCTCCGACACGGGCATCGCCGAGCTCTTCGCCAAGATGGTGAAGCAGCGCCAGGACTCGGTCGCCGCCTATGAGCAGGGCAACCGCCCCGAACTCGCCCAGGCCGAGCGTGACGAGATCGCCGTCATCCAGTCCTTCATGCCGAAGCAGATGTCGGACGAGGAAGCCAGGGCCGCCGTGGCCGGCGTCATCGCCGCGGTGGGGGCGACCAGCGTCAAGGACATGGGCAAGGTCATGGCCGAGCTCAAGGCGAAGTTCGCCGGCCAGATGGACATGGGCAAGGCCGGCGGCATCGTGAAGGCACTGCTGGGCTAGCGGGCGACCGCACGCACCCATCTCAATCCGTCACCCCGGCGAAAGCGGGGCCCGGCTTTCCCCTGCGTGGCCACCCGAAGCGCGGTCCCGGCTTTCGCCGGGATGACGCCACAGGGGGGAGGATTATCTTCCCGCGTCCACCGCGTCCGCCAGTTCGACGAGACTGCCGAAATGATAGTCCGGGATCGCCACCTTCTGCACCGTCGGGGTGGCGCCGGTGCCCTGCTTGCCCTTGCGGCGTTCGATCCAGCAGGTGTGGTAGCCGAGGCGGCGGGCGACCGCGATGTCGTGGTACTGGCTCTGCGCCACATGCAGGATGTCGGCGAAGCCATAGCCTTTGGTCGAAAGCCTGCCTCGGGTGAAGGCGAAGACCTGCGGGTCCGGCTTGTTCCAGCCCACCATTTCGGCGGTGACGAGGTCGTCGAACACATTGTCGAGCGTCTTGGCGAAGTGTGACAGCGCCCAGTTGTCGGAGTTGGTCATGGCCACCAGATGAAAGCGCCGCTTCAGCCGCTTCAGCGCCGGGATCGAATCGCCGAACGCCGGCCATCGCGGAATGGACAGCCTGAATTCCTCGGCGTCGGAGTTCGAGTCCGGCAGTCCCAGCGCCTCCGCCATCTCGTGGTACATGGGCGCCATCATGGAGGGAAAGGGCAGCCGCGGCGTGAGGTGATGCTGGCGGTCCTCGGCGACCGCATAGGCCTCGAGGATGGCCTTGTCGGAGAGTGTCACGCCGGCAGCCTGCGCACGGGCCTGCACATAGTCGAGGATTCCGGTCTCGAAATCGATGAGCGTTCCCACGACGTCGAAGGTCATCACTTTGCGGTCGGTCAGGGGCATGGCAGTCACTCCGTCATCAGGGGATGCTAGGTCGGTGGGGGGGAGGGCGTCATCCGACGAAAATGCGGGGCCGCCATGCAGGCCACAATCGGTTGCCGTCCGGTTGCGCCGGCAAGCGGGGGTGATTGTCCTTGAACTGAGAGATTGCGCATGGCTATGGAGTCGCCATCAGGGCAAGGCGATCATGTGCCGGAAGCCCAGCAGCCGCGCTGCTCCGAGGAAAGGATGATCTCCATGCCCGTCACGTCGCCTTGTGCCTGCGGCCGGATCGACGTCCATGCGCATTTCATGCCCGAATGCTACACCGAAGCTCTCGCGCAGCACGGCTTGGGGCAATCCGACGGCGGCTTTCCGTTTCCGGCCTGGAGTGCCGAGGCGGCGATCGCCACGATGGACCGGCTCGAGATCGCCACCGCGATCATCTCCGTGTCGTCGCCCTCGGTGAATTTCCTGCCCGTCGCGGGGAGGCCGGCCCTGTGCCGCGCGGTCAATCTCGCCGGGCACCAGCTGGCCGTCACCCACGCGGGCCGCTTCGGCCTTTTCGCCAGTCTTCCCCTGCCGGATATCGACGCCGCGCTGAAGGAGATCGCCTTCGCCTTCGACGACCTCGGCGCCGACGGGATCGTGCTCGAAACCAACATCAACGGCGAATATCTCGGTTCGCCGCGCTTTGCACCCGTCTTCGCCGAGCTGAACCGCCGGGCGGCCGTGCTGTTCGTCCATCCCACAAGTCCCGTCTGCCCCGACTCGCTCATGGCGGGCCGGCCGGCACCCCTGATCGAGTTTCCCTTCGACACCACGCGCTGCTTCGTCGACCTGCTGTACCGGCGCGTCATTCAGGCCAATCCGCAGATCAGGTTCATCGTGCCGCACGCCGGCGGCGCGCTGTCGGCTCTCGCGGCGCGCATCGCGAGTTTCGCCAATGTGCCCTTCATCGCGCCGCGCCCGGCATCCGAAGCCGAGGTGTTCGAAGCGCTGCGGGGCCTCTATTACGATCTGGCGCTGAGCACCCATCCCAGTGCGCTGACGGCGCTGCGCGGCATCGCCCCGCTGGACCATATCCTGTTCGGCAGCGACTGGCCCTTCGCGGCCGAGGCCAATGTCGCCCATGCGCTCACCCAGTTGCTGCAGGAGAATGGCCTCGACGACGGCCAGATCGCGGCGCTGACGCGCGGCAATGCCGAGGCGCTGTTCCCCCGGCTCGCGTCGCGGACAGGATCGTGACGGTGATCTGCATCGTCCGGGAAAAAATGCGGGGCCGCCGCGCAGCCCCGCATCAGTCGCTTTCCGGATAACCGACCTCAGACGATCTTGGTGGTCACCGTGATATTGCCCTTGGTCGCGTGCGAATAGGGGCACACCACATGGGCCTTGCTGGCGATCTCCTCGGCCTTGGCCTTGTCGACGCCGGGCAGGTGCACGTCGAGGGCCACTTCGAGGCCGAAGCCGCCGCCGTCGGCGCGCGGGCCGACGCCCACATGCGCGGTGACCGAGGCATCCGGGGTGATCGCCACCTTCTCCTTGCCGGCAACGAAGCGGATGGCGCCGAGGTAGCAGGCGGAATAGCCGACGGCGAAGAGCTGCTCCGGGTTGGTCCCCTTGTTGTCGCCGCCCATTTCCTTGGGGAGCGAGAGGTTGACGTCGAGCTTGCCGTCGTCGGTGCGGCCGTGGCCGTCACGGCCGCCGGTCGACGTGGCATGTGCAGTATAGGCGATGGACATGGTGGTCTCCTTGCAAAGTCGGTTGTCTACGTTCCCCGCGCCAGTTTGGATGTGAAGCGGCGCTGGATCAAGCATTCATCGCCGGGCCAGCATCACGCCCACGGCGGCGAGCGCGAAGCCGGCCCAGCCCAGCGGCGGCATCGCCTCGCCCAGCAGCGGCCAGGCGATCAGCGCCGAAATCGGCGGCACGAGGTAGAACAGCGATGACACGCGGCTCACTTCTCCGGCCCTTATCATCGCCAGCAGCAGCGACATGGCGACCAGCGAATTGCCGATGACGAGATAGGCGAGTGCGCCGACGAAGGGCAGGTTCCAGGTGAACTGGAAGTTCTCGAAGATCATCGCCAGCGGCAGCACGCCGGCCAGCCCGGCGAGATACTGCACGGCATTGGACACCACCGGGTGGTGGCTCTTGCCGAAGCGCTTCTCCCACAATGTTCCGGCGGTGATCGCAAACAGCGCGCCCACCGCCGCAGCGATGCCGAGCGGATGCTGCAGTTCGACGCCCGAGCGCGACATGATGACCGTCGCGGCGCCCGCCAGGCCGAGCGCGAGGCCCGCCCAGCGCAGCAGGCTGACGTTTTCGCCGGTGAAGCGCGGCGCGATGAGGCCCACCAGGATCGGCTGCAGGCAGACGATGATCGCCACGCCGCCGGCCGAGACGCCGGCCTTGAAGCTGATGTAGGAGAGCCCGAAATAGATCGTCTGGATGAGGAAGCCGACGATGGCGATATGCACCCAGTCCATCGGCTTCTGCGGCATCGGCGGGCGCAGGATGACGACCAGCGGCGCCAGCAGGGCGCAGACACAGGCATAGCGCAGCGACAGGAAGCTCAAGGGTTCGGCATGGGTGATGCCGAGCTTGGCGACCGAGAAGCCGCCCGACCACAGCAGCAGGAAGATGACCGGGGCGGCGAGAAGCCAGATGGGTTTGCCTGATGTCATTCAAAGGGGACCATAGCGGTGAAGCGCGGCGGAGAGAGCGGCGGCGCGGCGGGGGCCGTCATGCCGCAGCCGAATGCCTCATGCGGGGGAGATCAGAGAGGCTCCCTGCGATCCCGGGCGGTGAGATAGAGCAGCAAGGGGAGAAGCACCATTTCGGCGATCGTGATCACCAGCAGCAACCCAAAATTGTTGGCGGCGAAATTTCCCGCCATTGCGTCGCGCAGGTGCCCGACCGTGACGCCGAGATTGAACAGGACGATGTAGACCACGACGGCCGCCTTGAACGGAAGGCGCTGCCAGAATGAAATGATGGCGGTGATCCCGATCGCCATGTCCGCAACGCCGATTTCGAACTCGAAGGGGCTGACCTGCCAGCCGATCGACTGCGCCGCGATGTCGGGAAAGAACACGTGGAAAATGCCTGCCCAGGTATAGCCGACGCCGATGGGCAGCAAGAGCAGCCAGTCCAGCAGCCGGGGCGCAAATGGCCGCCCGCGCAGGAGCGCGACCACCAGCGCGAGAACAAACGAAATCGCCGGCACGTTGGACAATAGCAGCGTGATGACTTGAACCAATTGAACACCCGAATGCCACGGCGCGGCGTCTGAGGGGACCAGATCGACTCATCTACGGCCCGGACCGTGGCGCCGCAAGCCCGAGCCACCCGCAAATGTGTCATGCCTCACGCGAGTTCCAGCCACACCGGCTGGTGGTCGGACCCCGCCGCGTCATCATCGATCCAGGCGCGACGGAAGCGCGGCGCGAGCGCGGCGCTGAGGAAGATGTGGTCCAGGCGCAGCGGCGGCGTGTTGCCGGGGAAGGTGATGCCCTCATGCGCCGCGAACCCCGCGAGTTCGAGGGCATCGGTGAAGCCCGCATCGCTGATGGCGCGATAGGTGGATGAGCCCGGCACGCAGTTGAAGTCGCCGAGCAGGATGGCGGGTTCCGGCATCTCGGGCAGCCTGCCGTCCGGCAGCACGATCCATTCGTCTTCGGGGCCGAAGGCGGCGACGCCCGGCGCCGTCACCGCACCGCCGTGTTTCGGCGCCTCCCCGATCAGCGCCAGCACGCGCCGCGCCTGGTCCAGGCGCTGGTCCTCGCCGAGGTAATTGAGATGCGTATTGTAGACGCGAAGGCCGCCCACAACCGCCTCGCACAGCGCCTGCTGGTCGTTGACGAAACCGTGGACGGGGCGGGCGGGCAGCGGCAGCGTGCGGGTGGATGCGATGGGTACGCGCGCGAGCGTCATGTTGCCGATCTGGCGGCGGCGGCCCGGCGCGTCATGCAGGTCCACTGCCGCCGCGTAAACCCAGTCATGCTGCGGCAGCAGTTCTGCAAGCCGCAGAGCCTGATCGGGAAACGCCTGCTCCCGCCAGTTACGTTCGACCTCCTGCAGGGCAATGATATCGGCTCCCGCGACAGTGGCCGCGATGCGCCCGAGGTCGATCCGCCGGTCGCGGCCCATGCCCCACTGGATGTTGTAGGTGACGATCAGCATTTGCCCTGTTTGCCCGAAAGGCGGGCTCTGGACAAACTGTCACAATCGGTGCCTAACTTTAGATTGCCATTTTGGGGGATGCTCATGAAACTGTTGAAATTCGCCGCCATTGCCCTGTCGCTGGCCGTGCTGGCCGGGCCGTCGCTTGCCGACCAGAAGAAGCTCATCATTGCCACGGAGGGTGCCTATCCGCCCTACAACTTCGTTGCCGCCGATGGCTCGCTGCAGGGCTTCGACGTCGACTTCGCCAAGGCCATGTGCGTCAAGCTCAACGCCGATTGCGAGATCATCAAGCAGGACTGGGACGGCATGATCCCCGGCCTGATCGCCAAGAAGTACGACGTGATCGTCGCCTCCATGGGCATCCTGCCGGAGCGCGAGGAGAAGATCGACTTCTCGACCCCCTATTACCAGAGCCCGACGGGCCTCGTGGCCAACAAGAATTCGGGCATCAAGGCCGGGGCCGATGGTTACGTCGATCCCGCGACGCTCGCCGGCAAGAAGATCGGCGTGCAGCGCTCGACGGGTTACGAGAGCTATGCCCGCAAGACCTGGCCGCAGGCCGAGATCGTGGTCTACGACACGTCGGAGAGCGCCGACCTCGATGCCACCGCCGGCCGCGTCGATGCACGCTTCGACGACTTCATCCTGCTCAAGAACGGCCTGCTCGCGGGCGACTCGAAAGACGACTTCGCGCGCGTCGGCAACACCTGGCCCGAGACGGCCTTCGGCTCCAAGGGCGAGGGCATCGGCGTGAGGAAGGGCGAGAAGGACCTGCTCGACGCCATCAACAAGGCGATCCTCGAGATGCGCGCCGACGGCACCTACAAGACGATCAACGACAAGTATTTCGATTTCGACATCTACGGCGGCTGATCCTTGGCCCTGCCGGCCTTCCTCGACCTCAAGGGCTATGGCCATCTGCTGATCGACGGGGCGCTCGTCACCCTGTCGGTCGGCCTTGCGGCCATGGTGGTGGCGCTGAGCCTCGGGATTCTCGGCGCGCTGGCCCGGCTGTCGCGGAACCGCGTGCTGCGCAGCCTCGGCGTCACCTATGCCACGGTGATCCGCGGCATTCCCGAAATCGTGCTGATGCTGCTCGTCTATTACGGTGGCACGGTGCTGCTGCAATGGATCCTGTCGCTGGGCGGCGGCGACGTGCGGGTGGATATCAACGCCTTCATGGCGGGCACGCTGGTCGTCGGCTTCGTCTATGGCGCCTATGCCACCGAGATCTTCCGCGGCGCCTTCCTCGCCGTGCCCAGGGGCCAGAGCGAGGCGGGCCAGGCCTATGGCATGTCGAACGCCCAGGTGTTCCTGCGGATCGAACTGCCGCAGGCCTGGCGCCTCGCCATCCCCGGCCTCGGCAATCTCTGGCTCACGCTGCTGAAGGCCACCTCGATCACCTCGGTCATCGGCCTCACCGAACTGGCGCGCGAGGCGGACCTGATCAAGGCGCCGACCAGGATGCCGTTCACGGTGTTCTTCATCGCCTGCCTGCTCTACCTCGCGATGACGGCGGTGTCCGACGTGCTGCGGCTGCGCGCCGAGCGCTGGGCCTCGTCCGGCTTCCGCAGGAGTTGAGGTCATGGGCGGCTTCGACCTCACCCTCATCTGGACCAGCCTGCCCGACCTGTTCTCGGGCCTCGTGGTGACGCTGCAACTCACCGTGCTCACGGTGATCGGCGGCATCCTGCTCTCGGTGCCGCTGGGCGTGCTGAGGACCTCGCCCAACCGCTTCGTCAGCGGCCCGATCTGGGCCTATACCTATTTCTTCCGCGGCACGCCGATGCTGATCCAGCTGTTCCTGATCTATTACGGCCTGGCCCAGTTCAAGGCGGTGCGGTCTTCCGGCCTGTGGTTCATCCTGCGCGACGGCTACTGGTGCTGCCTCATCGCCTTCACGCTCAACACCGCGGCCTATACGATCGAGATCATCGCGGGTGCCCTGCGCAACGTGCCGCTCGGCGACATCGAGGCGGCGCGCGCCATGGGCATGAGCCCCATCACCATCCTGCGCCGCATCAAGTTCCCGATCGCCACGCGCATCCTGTTTCCGGCCTACACCAACGAGGTGGTGTTCATCCTGCAGTCCACCTCGCTGGCGAGCCTCGTCACCGTGATGGACCTCACGGGTGCGGCGCGCGTCGTCATCGCGCGCACCTTCGCGCCCTATGAGATGTTCATCACCATCGGGGTGATCTATCTCGCGCTCACCTACCTGACGCTGTGGGGCTTCCGCGGCATCGAGGGACACCTCTACCGCCATCTGCGCAGCCGCAGGGAAGTGGTGTCCGAAGTTCCGGTGCTGCGTTAGGGCGTCTCTCTCATGCCGTCATCCCGGCGAAGGCCGGGGTGACGGCGCAAGAGGGGAAAGGGTGAAACATGCCAGCGGATGAGCGGCCCCCCGCGCTTGAACTCAGCCCCCAAACGGCGCACATCATTTCCCATGCGTGTTCCCCCTTCATTCCTGGAAGATATCCGTGGCCGGGTGTCGATTTCGTCCGTCGTCGGCCGCAAGGTGGCCTGGGACCGGCGCAAGTCGAACCCGGGGAAGGGGGACTTCTGGGCCTGCTGCCCGTTCCATGGCGAGAAGTCGCCGTCCTTCCACGTCGATGACCGAAAGGGCCGCTACCATTGCTTCGGCTGCAAGGCGTCGGGCGACATTTTCACATTTCTTGTGGAAAAGGAGGGCTTGAGCTTCCCCGAGGCGGTGGAGCGCCTGGCCCAGGAGGCGGGGCTGCCCATGCCCGTCGTCTCCGAGGCCGACCGCGAGCGGGAGGTGCAGCGGGCCAGCCTCTATGACGTCATGGAAATGGCGGCGAGGTACTTCGAGGCCGAGCTGCAGGCGGCACGGGGCTCGCGCGCCCGGGGCTACCTGGCCGACCGCCAGCTCGCCCCTGCCATCCAGAAGGAATTCCGGTTGGGCTATGCCCCGGACGACCGCTCGGCCCTGCGCAGCCACCTCGCCGACAAGGGCGTCTCGGTCGAGCAGATGGCGGAAGCCGGGCTGGTGATTTCCGGCGACGACATCCCCGTCGCCTATGACCGCTTCCGTGACCGGGTGATGTTCCCGATCCGCGACCCGCGCGGCCGGGTGATCGCCTTCGGCGGGCGGGCGCTCTCCAAGGACGTGCCGGCCAAATACCTGAACTCGCCGGAAACCCCGCTCTTCCACAAGGGCAGCGTGCTCTACAACCTCGACAAGGCGCGGGGGCCGGCGCACGAGAAGGGCCAGATCGTCGCGGTCGAGGGCTATGTCGACGTCATCGCCATGCACCGCGCCGGATTGCCGCAGGCCGTGGCGCCGCTCGGCACGGCGCTGACCGAGGACCAGCTCCGGATATTATGGAAGCAGACGGCCGAGCCGATCCTGTGCTTCGACGGCGACCAGGCGGGCCTCAAGGCGGCCTACCGGGCGCTGGACCTCGCCCTGCCGCTGCTGGAACCGGGCCATTCCCTGCGCTTTGCCCTGCTGCCGGAGGGGCAGGACCCCGATGACCTGCTGAAGGCCCAGGGGCCGGAGGCGGTGCGTGCCGTGGTGGAGGGGGCCCAGCCCCTGTCCGAGATGCTGTGGCAGCGCGCACTGGGCCAGAATGACCGGTCCACGCCCGAGCGCCGGGCCCAGTTCGAGAAGGATTTGCGGAGTCTTCTCAACACCATCGGCGAAGAAGCTGTGAAAAAGCATTACCTCGCCGAATTCGGCGACAGGCTGCGCGCCCTGTTCCAGCCGATGGGCGGAAACCGGGGTGCGGGGGCCCGCCGCCAGCCCTTCGCCCGGGCCGGCGGCAACCGCCCCTTCAAGCCCAACCAGCGGCCCTGGGACGTGCAGCAGCCGCCCACGGCGGCGCTCCGGCGGCTCGCCGGCCAGGCCAGCTTCCAGTCCGGGGCGGAGCGGCGGGAGCGCATGATCGTGCTCACCCTGGTCAACCATCCGGAACTCGTCCACGAGGTGCTGGACGAGGTGGCGGAGCTTGAAATGGCGGTTCCCGAGCTTGACTCGCTCCGTACACAAATCATAGATAGCGCGGCCCTGCGGTCCGGACTTGACGGGACGGACCTCAGGGGCCACTTGATCAAGATGGGCTCGGGTCCCTTGCTGGACCGCCTCGAGACCCAGGCGAAACGACTGAACGAATGGTTTCTTGGGAGCGGGGCTGCGCAAGATGACGCCCGCACAGGCCTTCGTCAGATGATCGCCCTGCACCGCAAAACCATCACCCTCGAGCGGGAGCTCCGGGCGGCTGAGGCCGCCTTTGCTGCCGACCCGACGGAGGAGAAGCTGAACGCGCTGAAGGCCGTGCGCGAGCAATTGTCGTCCCATGCGGGGTCGGAAGCCCAGATCGAGGGTTTCGGCGCCGCTTCGGGCCGTGCGGTTGACGCCATCAACTGAAGCGCCCTGAAACCGGGTTCGGATTCAATCTCTGGGTTAATCGGCGCTTAACGCGCGGTTCCTAGCTTTTGACCCCGAATCACAATGTTGCTATGGCGGGTCACCCTCGCCTGAATTCCAAGGACTTTTTCATGGCCCGAGCCCAAGTGCGCGCACCCGCCCCGGACGACCAGGACCCGCAGGCCGACGGCTCCGACAACGAAGCCCCGGAGGCCCAGGGCGACAGTTCGGATTCGCCGATCCTCGACCTGTCGGATGCCGCCGTGAAGCGGATGATCAAGCTCGCCAAGGCGCGCGGTTTCGTGACCCTCGACGAGCTCAATGCCGTGCTGCCCTCGGACGAGACCAGCCCCGAGCAGATCGAAGACATCATGGCGATGCTCAACGAGATGGGCATCAACGTCGTCGAGTCCGAGGAGGAGACCGAGAACCTCACCGCCAAGGTCGAGGCCGAGGCCGAAGGCGAGTCGACCGAGACGGCGCTGATCAAGGTCGAGGCCGCCAAGACCCCGGCCGACCGCACCGATGACCCGGTGCGCATGTATCTGCGCGAAATGGGCCAGGTCGAGCTTCTCTCGCGCGAAGGCGAAATCGCCATCGCCAAGCGCATCGAGGCCGGCCGCGAGGCGATGATCGCGGGCCTGTGCGAAAGCCCGCTGACCTTCCAGGCCATCATCATCTGGCGCGACGAGCTGAACGAAGCCAAGATCCTGCTCCGGGACATCATCGACCTCGAGGCCACCTATGCCGGCCCCGACGCGAAGAAGCAGGGCCCGGTGCAGACGCCAGCGCCTTACGTTCCGCCCAAGGAAGAAGTGAAGAAGAAGGCCGAGGCCAAGCGCGCCGAGGCCAAGCGCGTGGCCGCCGCCGTGCGCCGCCCGTCGGCCGACGACGAGTTCGGCGACGTGCTGTCGCCTGAGGACTTCGACAAGCCGCAGGTCGAGGAGGATGATGACGACGAGGGTGATGACCTCGGCGTGTCGCTCTCCGCCATGGAAGCGGAGCTGAAGCCCAAGGTCCTCGAGATCTTCGACAACATCGCCAAGAGCTACAAGTCGCTGCGCAAGCTGCAGGACCAGGAAGTGGCCGAGGGCACCGAGCTCTCGCCCTCCCAGGAGCGCCGCTACAAGAAGCTGCGCGAAGAGATCGTGGCCGAGGTGAAGTCGCTCTCGCTCAACAACGCCCGCATCGAGGCGCTGGTGGAGCAGCTCTACGACATCAACAAGCGCCTCAACGCGCTCGAAGGCCGCCTCATGCGCCTGGCCGAAACCTACAAGGTGCCGCGCCCTGAGTTCCTGAAAGAATACCAGTCCAACGAGCTCGACCCCGACTGGCTGAAGCGCGTCGGCCGCCTCGTCAAGTTCGGCTGGAAGAAGTTCGTGAACGACGAGAAGGACTCGATCAAGGTCATCCGCGACGAGATCTTCGAACTCGCCACCGCGACGGGCCTGCAGATCCCCGAGTTCCGCCGCATCGTCGCCATGGTGCAGAAGGGCGAGCGCGAGGCGAGGATCGCCAAGAAGGAAATGGTGGAAGCGAACCTCCGCCTCGTCATCTCGATCGCCAAGAAATACACCAACCGCGGCCTGCAGTTCCTCGACCTCATCCAGGAGGGCAACATCGGCCTGATGAAGGCGGTGGACAAGTTCGAGTATCGCCGCGGCTACAAGTTCTCGACCTATGCCACCTGGTGGATCCGGCAGGCCATCACCCGCTCGATCGCCGACCAGGCGCGCACCATCCGCATCCCGGTGCACATGATCGAGACCATCAACAAGATCGTGCGCACCTCGCGCCAGATGATGCACGAGATCGGCCGCGAGCCGACGCCGGAGGAGCTGGCCGACAAGCTGTCGATGCCGCTCGAGAAGGTTCGCAAGGTGATGAAGATCGCCAAGGAACCGATCTCGCTCGAAACCCCGGTCGGCGACGAGGAGGATTCACACCTCGGCGACTTCATCGAGGACAAGAACGCGATCCTGCCGATCGACGCCGCCATCCAGGCCAACCTGCGCGAGACGACCACCCGCGTGCTGGCCTCGCTCACGCCGCGCGAAGAGCGCGTGCTCCGCATGCGCTTCGGCATCGGCATGAACACCGACCACACGCTGGAAGAAGTCGGCCAGCAATTCTCGGTGACCCGCGAACGCATCCGCCAGATCGAGGCCAAGGCGCTCAGGAAGCTGAAGCACCCGAGCCGCAGCCGGAAGCTGCGGAGCTTCCTCGACAACTGATCGGAATTCACGAACACCCACAAACATCACACCCGGCCCAGAGCCGGGTGTTTTGCTTTCGGCGCGGCCACCTTCTCCCCACCTCTCGCCCCATGGCACACCCTTCTTGCCGTCATCCCGGCGAAGGCCGGGACCCAGCTGTCTTCGTTTCGACCGTCCGAAGCTAGGCCCCGGCTTTCGCCGGGGTGACGGCAACAGGGGCGGGTGCCGCCCGCAGTCCCTTCTCCCGTTGCGGAGCAATGGGGGAAGGTGCCCGAAGGGCGGATGAGGGCCTCTGTCCGCGAGTCCTTCTGTCGAATGTCCAGCCACGCCGCACCAGCCCTCATCCGGCCTGTCGGCCACCTTCTCCCATCCTGCGGACGGGAGAAGGGACTCGAGGGGAAATGGCTTCGTGCGCTCTGACGGTCCTCGTGTCTTCTCCCGCTTCTTCAGCGGGAGAAGAAGGGACCCGTTGCGGCACGCAACGGGGAGATGAGGGGATGCGGGCGCTGACCCAAGCTTTCGCTGGGGTGACGGCAACAGGGGCGGGTGGCGCCCGCAGTCCCTTCTCCCGTTGCGGAGCAATGGGAGAAGGTGCCCGAAGGGCGGATGAGGGCCTCTGTCCGCGAGTCCTTCTGTCGAATGTCCAGCCACGCCGCACCAGCCCTCATCCGGCCTGTCGGCCACCTTCTCCCATCCTGCGGACGGGAGAAGGGACTCGAGGGGAAATGGCTTCGTGCGCTCTGACGGTCCTCGCGTCTTCTCCCGCTCCTTCTGCGGGAGAAGAAGGGACCCGTTGCGGCACGCAACGGGGAGATGAAAGGAGGCCGGCGCTGACCCAAGCTCTCGCTGGGGTGACGGCAACAGGGGCGGGTGGCGCCCGCAGTCCCTTCTCCCGTTGCGGAGCAATGGGAGAAGGTGCCCGAAGGGCGGATGAGGGCCTCTGTCCGCGAGTCCTTCTGTCGAATGTCCAGCCACGCCGCACCAGCCCTCATCCGGCCTGTCGGCCACCTTCTCCCATCCTGCGGACGGGAGAAGGGACTCGAGGGGAAATGGCTTCGTGCGCTCTGACGGTCCTCGCGTCTTCTCCCGCTTCTTCAGCGGGAGAAGAAGGGACCCGTTGCGGCACGCAACGG
>CAMFKI010000040.1 GCA_945957365.1 uncultured Alphaproteobacteria bacterium
GAAGGGACTGACGCCGGCCAAGCCTCTGCACTGAAACAACATCAACGCCCGCGCCCCCATCCCCTTCTCCCGTTGCGCAGCAATGGGAGAAGGTGCCCGACAGGGCGGATGAGGGCCCCCTCGCCCCACGCTCAGAACATCGTGTTCGCATTCGCCGAAGCCGCCGGCACAGCCTGCAGCACGTCCCAGTGTTCCACGATCTTGCCGTCCTCGTCGAAGCGGAAGAAATCCGCCACCGCCCATTGGGCAGGCTCCCGCGTGGCCCATGTCTGGTGCGAATGAATGGCCACGAGATCACCCTCCGCCAGCACATGGCGAAACTCCGTGCGCCGCCCGGGAAAGGCCTTCGCCGCCTGCTCGAAATAATCGACAAACGCCTGCGCCCCATCCGCCACCCGCGGATTGTGCTGGATATACTGCGCCCCGACATAAAGCCGCACGGCCTCCGCCGGCTGGCCCTGGTTGAACATCAGGTCATAGAAAGCCAAGGCATTCGCCTTGTTGCGCTCAGCCGTCATGCAGCCCTCCTCCGGTGTGAAACACATTGGCTAGAGCGAATTCCACAAGGCGACAAGCCGCACCCCGCACCACCCCCAAGGCCGTCATTCCGGCGAAAGCCGGAATCCAGCTGTGCCGACCACACGCCCAACTTCAATAGAGATACCCGCACTGCGCAATCTGCAGCACGCTAGCGCTCTGTGCCGCCGCGCTTGTCGAGTTCATCGACTGCCGCCTTGAGCCGCTTAGCATTGGTCTGGCTCCGTAGCAGGTCAAGCGTCTCCTCCCAGGAGGTAAATTCATCCAGCGACATCAGCACCGCCACTGGCTTCCCACGTTCGCGTGTGATGATCACGGGCTCGCGGTCCTCAACGACCTTGTCGAGGGCGGAGGCAATACTCTTACAGAATTCAGAACAGGAGATGCTGCGCATTCGCTCATTGACCCCATATGCTCAACGGACCTCAAATGGGATTCTTCAGGGCATACCACTGACGTTGCAACAACATAATAGACTCAATTCGGCTCGGGTGGGGGGATCGGGTCAGCTCGGGGAAAATATCGATTTCACCGTGGTGAGTGGCGACTGTGAGCAATTTACCCACGGTTTGAGGATGCTAACATCCAAGAGTTTCAGTGCGTCGCCCATTTCAAAGAGGACTCCGCATGAGAGTCTACCACTTCGTAAACGCGGACTACGGTCTAGCAGATATCTCTTGTCGTCGCCTCAAGGTATCAAACCTCAATGACCTTAATGACCCATTCGAACTTCTCCCTGCATGCGATGAAGAAGATCTCTCAGCGTTCACGAGAACGAAGGAGGAGATGGCAAAGACGAGCGCAATTCTCTGCTTTAGCGCCAACTGGGACAACCCGGTCCAGTGGGCGCACTACGGTGACCGGCACAAGGGTGTATGTTTAGGCTTCGACGTGACTGACGGCTATCTCCTGCCGATAAACTATAGCAACTGTAGGCATTGGTTCGTTCGAAGGGATTTCTTCGACAAAAGCTCAGAGCAGCAACAACATTGGATGAAAACGCTGCTCTATACCAAGTATCTGCATTGGCAGTATGAAGATGAGTACCGCGTGTGGCTTGAGCTTTCGACTTGCACCAAGGAGAGTTTCTTAGGCCGGGAAATGTTTTTTCAGAGCTTTTCCGATCACTTGGTACTTCGAGAGGTTGTGATTGGTGCGCGCTCTTGTCTGACGCGCGAACAAGTTTCCAAGGCACTTGGTGGACACACCGTTGGGGTCGAAGTGTTCCGCGCATCACCTTCAAATACTGAATTCAAAATGCTTAAAATTCTTACTTGACTTTCTTCCTACTCTATGCTACATATCCTCCCACGGCTGTTCCAGGAGGAGGGGGCGATGTCGACAGCGTCTCGAAATCGGGGAATGGCCGGCGGCACCTGCGGCGGAGGCCCTACGCAAGCTTCCGTCCCGGGCGCGACGGGCGGGACCCGGGGGCATTACGACCTCCGCGCCTCAGGCAACGCAACATGTTCCTCCGGAACAGACCGCAAGCGCCTGCCCCGAGCGACAAACGCCGCGCCGCCGCGCAAGCGGGCCGGGGCTGGCCTCGAGAGGGGGGCCTGTCCGGCCCTTCCCGCCACTCCGGTGCAACGGGCGCATCGCGCCATTTTCCCAATTGGATTGCGTGAGCGCCCGGTCCGGCACTCCCTTCCTCCGCCGCGCCTGAGCGCTCGCGGGGCCAGGCCCCGCGGGCGCCCGCCGCCGTGACGGCTTTCACCCACATTCATCAGAACATGGAGGTCACATGCCGAACTCCGCATGGATCGAACGCGAGGAACGCCTGCCGCGTTGCCCGCTGCCCCGCTGCCGGCGCGCCGGCACCTGCCTTCACCCCGACGACAAGGACCCCTGCCGCCGCCTGTACGTGACGCGCGACGCCTTCTACCGGGCGCTGGCCCGCAAGATCGACCGGCTGCGTGAGGAGGTGCTCGCCCGCCGCCCGCCGGGCATGGTGGTGGAGGTGGCCGAGCCCGGAAGCCCGGAGTTCGAGCGGCGCATGAAATTCCTCTACGACTTGCTGCGCGCCGCCGACCAGGCCGACTCCAAGCGCGAAATGGCGGAGATCGCCGCCCGCAAGAAGCAAGGGGAAAAGCCCGCCAGCGCCGGGGGCGCGTGACGGGCTTCCCTTCAAGACAGGCGGCGGGGCGGGTGCCGGCACCCTGCCCCCGGCGCCATGGGTTACTGCTGGGTGTTGGTCTTGTTCACGCAGGCCGGATCGGAGGCGTTGGCCGCCAGCGAGCAGTCCACGGTGGCGCCGTTGTTGGCCGGCGCCGGCACGGGGGCCGTGGTCGAGCCCGTGGTGTCGGTGGTCGTGCCGTTCATCTGCGTGGCATAGCGGCGGTTGCTCTTGTCATAGCTCGGCGCGCTGTTCAGCGCTTCCTTGGTGGTCTGCACCACGAGGCGCTTGTTGTCGCCGTCCTGCACCATCTGCACGGCGTTGGTGTTCACCGCCACGTCCTTCTCGCCGATGCCGAGGAAGCCGCCGACGCCGAGGATCACGGCCTGGATCTGGCCATCCTGCGAGATGATCAGGTCGTTGACGTCGCCGATGTTGTTGCCGGCCTGGTCGTAGACCGTCTTGCCGATGTAGTCGTTGGCGCTCATCACCTGGGCGTTGTTCAGGCGGTCGGCCGGAACGATCAGGTCGCCCATCGTGGTGGCGCTCTGCGTGGCCGTGGTGGTCTGGGCGTTCTGGTTCGTGGTGGTCGTGGCGCCGGTGGTGGTGTTCTGCTGGGTCATGCAGGCCGGGTCGTTCTTGTTCGCCTGCTGGGTGCAGTCGACGGCGGCATGGGCCGGCGTGAAGGCGAGAATCGACAGCGCTGTGCTCAGCGCGAGAACGTGCATCTTCATGGTGTTGTTCCCTGTTCTGTTAATGAACTCTGCGGCAGCGGTCGCATGCCTCGCGGAGAAAATGCCGCGTCGGCACATTGGTTCCGCGCTAAGCCGAACAGTTCACGAGGCGCGTTTGCGGCGTTTGTCGAGGTTGCAGTCAGGGAGGATGAGGCGTCAGGCGGTGGTGATGCGCAGCTTCCGGTCGCGCGCCCGGAGGATGTACCACACCATGACGACGCCGAAGCCCTTCGACACCATCTCGGTCATGAAGGCGGCAGGCGTCAGGTAGCCGGCGAGATACTGGAAGGCCAGCGTGTCGAGCGGCACGGCGATCATCGCCGAGATCAGGATGCGTTGCGACAGGGGCTTCCTGAGGAAGGAATAGACGCCCCAGTCCGCCGTCTCCGACAGGGTGAAGGCGGTGATCGAGGCCAGTGCGATCGCGGGGTCCACCATGAACCAGGTGAGCACGCCCGCCACCGCGGTGGCGAAGAGGATGTAGTGGCCGATCTCGCGCTGCGCATAGTCGCGCAGCACGAAGATGAAACCGACCACCACGTTGGCGAGATAGAGGTCACCCAGCGGCGTGTGCCACGGCGCGATCGCCGTGAACATCCAGTTCACGGCGACGATGGCGATGACGTAGAGGGCGACCCACATGTGCTTCGTCTTTCCGGCTTAGCCGACGATCTCTTCGGGCTTGAACACCTGGGCGATCTCGATCTTGGCGTTCTCGGCCGAGTCCGAACCGTGCACCGAATTGGCCTCGATCGACTCGGCGAATTCCTTGCGGATGGTGCCGGGGGCGGCGTTGGCCGGGTTGGTGGCGCCCATCACTTCGCGGTACTTGGCCACCGCGTTCTCGCCCTCGAGCACCTGCACGACGACGGGACCCGAGATCATGAAGGCGACGAGGTCGTTGAAGAAGGGGCGCTCCTTGTGGACGGCGTAGAAGGCCTCGGCGTCGGCCTTGGCCCACTTGACGCGCTTCTGGCCGACGATGCGGAGACCGGCGCCCTCGATCTTGGCGTTGATGGCGCCCGTCAGGTTGCGGCGGGTCGCGTCCGGCTTGATGATCGAGAAGGTGCGTTCGATGGCCATGAAGTCCTCGTTATGTGCTTGGCTTATGAAAGGGATCGGGCCGCCGTATAGCGGCGGCCCGGCGTCATGGCAAGCTCCGGTTCCGGGGCGCTAGTTGGCCTGCCCCAGCAGGGGGGTGATGCGCGACAGCGACACCCGGCGGTTCTCGGCCTCCGGCTGGTCCGTCGGGATCTTCAGGTAGCGTTCGCCCAGCCCCACGGTCTTGAGGTTTTCGGCCGGGATCACGTAATAGGTGACCAGGGCCTGCTTCACCGCCATGGCGCGCTGCCGCGACAGCACCAGGTTGGCCTGGTCGGAGCCGACCGCATCGGTATGGCCCTCGATCAGGAAGATCTCGTCCGGGTGGCGGGCCAGGATCTTCTCGAGCACGGTGGCGATGCGGTCGAGCTTGTCGATCTCCTCCTCGCGCAGGAAGCCCTCGCCGAAGCCGAAGTGCACGGTGTCGATCTCGATCCGCGCCACCGAGTCGCGCACCTGCGGGTAGCGTTCGATGTCGTCGAGGGTATAGCGCCGGTCGATGGCGCGGCGCGGCGGGGCGGCCAGCACGCCGGCGATCTCGTCATCCTCGGCCTCCGCCGCGAAAACGTCGTCCGGCACGTCGTAGCCCGGCTCGTAGCGGTCCTGGACGTCGTAGTTGAACGGCATGTCGCCGGCGCGCAGTTCGGCCTCGCGCTGGCGGCGCTCGGCGATCATGCGGGCCCGCAGGTAGCGCCGGTCGTCGTCCATCTGGCGCTGCCACATCATGCGCTGCTGCGCGTCGTAGCGGTCGTCCGACACCACGTCGCGGTAGACGTCGATGCGGCGGACCAGCTCCCGGTCGTCGAGCTGCTGCGGCGGACGGCGGTCCTGCAGGACGATGTGGATGTCGGCGTTGACCCCGCCGCCATTGCCGTTGTTGCCATTGCCGTTGTTGCCATTGCCATTGCCGCCGTAACCGTTGCCGCCATTGCCGGCGTGCTGCTGGCCCTGGCCCGGCTGCTGGCCCTGCTGGGGGGGCTGCCCCTGGCCCGGCAGCTGGCCCTGCGGCGGCGGCAGATTCTCGTCGACCGCCACCTGGTTGCGCAGCACCAGCCGCTCGCGGTCGAGCTGCTGGCGCAGCGCCTCGCGGGTCTGCGGGCTGAGCTTGTCGGAGGCCAGCAGGTCACGGATGTCGGAGAGCCGCTTGCGCAGCTGCTTGCGCTTCATCGCCTGCACGTCGGCATGGTCGTTCAGGAAGGCCTGGGCCTGGCGCTCCAGCGCGGGGTCGACGGCGCCCGGCGGCTGCTGCTGGGCCTGCCCCGCCGGCGGCTGCTGGGGCGGCGGCGGCTGGGTCTGCTGCGGCTGGGGCGGATTGGTCTGCCCCTGCGGCGGCTGACCGTTGCCGCCCGCCATCGCCGCGCGGCCATCGCGGATCACGTTGCGCAGCGCGTCGCGCTGGGCGGGCGACAGGTCGCCCACCTGGGAAAGCTGCATGGCGCGCTGCAGCTGCTGGCGCAGCGCGTCACGGCTCAGCTGGCCCGCCGGCCTGACCGACTGCAGGAAGGCGGCCGCCTCGGCCGAACCCTGGGGGGCGGCAGGTTGCTGAGCCTGTTCGGGCTGCGCCACCGGCGGCTGACCGGGCTGGGCGTCCTGCACCTGGTTCTTGTGCTTGCGGTGCTTCTGGTCCTGCTGCTGCTCGTCCTGGGTCTGCTGGGGCTGCTGCTGGTCATCCTGCGGCTGATATGGCGGCAGCGGCGGATTTTCGATCTGCGGCGGCTGCTTGCGGGCCTGGGGCTCGGCGCTCTGCTGGCCGCCGCCCTGCTGGCGCTGTGCCAGTTCCTGCTGCATCTGGCCGATCTGCTGCTGCAGGGCCTGGGCAAGGTCGGGCGGCAGTCCCGGCGCCTGGCTCAGGCTCTGCGCCCGATTGAGGCGTTGCTGCAGGCGCCCGGCATCCATCCCGGAAACATCCTGCCCGTTGGACAGGAATTTCCGCACCGCCTTCACCTGCTGCGACGGGTCCTCGGCCTGCGCCACCTGCAGCGGTGCGCTCACGCCGGCACCGGCGAAAGCCGTACCGGCCGCCGAAAATGCCGCCAGCGCCACGAGGCTGGCCTTGATGGGAAAAAACGTCATCCGGTCACTCCGCTCCGATTGCAAGATCGTGCCAACGCACAACCTCTCTGCACAGTTCCGATGATGGCGATGCGGCATGGCCAAAGTGAGGGCCGATTGCGGTTCCCCCGCCACAAGCCTGAACCCCGGATGAACGGGTTACAGCCGGCCGGCCTCGATGATGCGCTTGAGGAAGGCGCGGGTGCGCTCCTGCTTCGGATCGCCGAAGATGACCGCCGGCGGACCCTCCTCATGGACCACGCCCTCGTAGAGGAAGCAGACCTTGGAGGCGACCTCCTTGGCGAAGCCCATCTCGTGGGTCGCCAGCAGCATGGTCATGCCCTGCGCGGCGAGGTCTCGCACGATGTTGAGGACCTCGGACACCAGTTCCGGATCGAGCGCCGAGGTGATCTCGTCGAGCAGCATCACCTTGGGTTCCATCGCCAGCGCCCGCACGATGGCGACGCGCTGCTGCTGGCCGCCGGACAGACGGTCGGGATACTCTGTCGCCTTGGCCTCGAGGCCGATGCGCTTCAGCAGCGCCATGGCCTTGGCCTCGGCCTCCGCCCGATCCACCTTCAGCACCTTGAGCGGCGCAAGCGTCACGTTGTCGAGCACGCTCATGTGCGGAAAGAGATTGAAACTCTGGAACACGATGCCGACATTGCGGCGCAGGCGATTGACGTCGATGCCCGGGCCCGAGACGCGGTCGTTCATCAGGCGGATTTCGCCGCCCTGGATCTTTTCAAGACCGTTGATGCAGCGCAGGAGGGTCGACTTGCCGCAGCCCGACGCGCCGATGAGGCACACCACTTGGTGCTCCTCGACCGAAAGGTTCACGCCGCGCAGGACCTTGACCGGGCCGAATTCCTTCTCGACGTTCCTGATTTCGAGGAACATGGCTCAGCCCCCTGCCCGCATGCGCGCATTGTCACGCTCGATCATCTTGTCGACGAAGCGGGCCTGCGGAATGGTGATGATGACGAAGAGGATGGCGACCACGGTGACAGCCGACAGGTTGAAGGCATTGGCCGCGATGATGCGCGACTGGTTGAAGGCATCGATGACGCCCACCACCTGGACCAGTGCGGTGTCCTTCTGCAGGCCGATGAAGTCGTTGAGCAGCGGCGCGATGATGCGGCGCACCGCCTGCGGGATGACCACGTAGCGCATCGTCTGCATGTAGGAGAGACCGAGCGAACGGGCGGCCGAAACCTGGCTCCAGTGGATCGACTCGATCCCCGAGCGATAAACCTCCGCGACATAGGCGCCGTAGGTCAGCGTGAGCGCGAGGATGCACCACCATTCGACGGGAATGCGGGTCAGCGTGCGCTGTTCGGCCACCGACATGGCGGAAAGATCGACGAACCAGCCGACGATGTGGGGCACGATCATTTCCGGCAGCCCCGAGGTCGGGATGCCGAAGCCGATCAGGTAGAGGGTCACGACGGCGGGAAGGCCGCGGAAGATGTCGCAATAGAGAATGGCGAGCGCGCGGATCGGCTGGCCCGCCTTGCCCGGCATAAGCCGGGCCAGCGCCACGATCAGGCCCCACACCAGCACGAGGACTTCCGCCACCACGAAGATGAAGATGTTGCTGAGGAAGAACTGCTTGGTGACCAGCCACCACTTCTGCTGCATCAGCGGCAGGTAAAAGAAGGTTTTCCCCACCGCCACGTTGTTCATCATCACGAAGACCGAGAAGCCCAGTGCGATCAGCGCGAAGGCGCCCCAGCCGAAGGTGACCCAGCCGTTCTCGCGCGCGGCGGCGGTCTGGATGCGCGCCTCGACGATGTCACCGCCGGCCAGAGCCGTGGCGGCCTTGCGCGATTCACCGAATGACCGGAGGGCCGGAATGAACAGAAGCGCCGTGGCGAGAATGGCGACCCAGAAGATCACCTGCCAGAAGGCGTTCATGACGCCGAGATATTCGAGCGAGGAGCGGATGAGCCCTGTCGCGCCGTATGCGGCAAGCGTGCTCAGGGCGGCGAACAGCAGGGCGGCGAGCGCAAGACCGTCGGCGCGCTGCGGCAGCGGGGGAGGAGCGTGTTTTTTCACTTGGGAACGGAAGTGCCCCCGCCGCCATCAGGCGGCGGGGGCAGTGACCTCAGGGATTGAAGTAGGGGACGGTGGCCGGGTCCTTGCCCCAGGCGGCCGCAAGATACTTGGCGCCGAGCTTCTTCACCGTGCCGTCGTCGATCATCGACTGGATGATCTTGTCGAGGGTGGGGTTGTTGGCATTGCCCTTCGGATAGATCGCGCCGTAGGATTCGCCGGTCTTGTACTGGCCGACCACTTCGACCTTGTCAGGATTGGCGACGACTTCGGCGAGCACGATCGAGGTGTCGGTCACCGCCACGTCGGTCTGGCCGGCGCGCAGGGCTGCAAACATGTCGCCCTGGTCGGGATAGACCTGCACGTCGGTGATGCCGAGCTTGTCCTGCACGAAGGCAGCGCCGGTCGTTGCCTGCTGCACGCCGATCTTGGCGGTCTTGATCGACTTCTCGTCGACGGGTGCATCCTTGCGCACCAGCACGCCGATGTCGGAGCTGAAATAGGGCACCGAGAAGTCATGAATCTTCTTGCGGTCGTCGGTGATGGAGATTTCCGACATCGCGAGGTCGAAGTCATGGGTCTGGCCGGCGATCAGCGCGTCCCAGCCGACATTCACCACCTCGAGCTTGTCATAGCCGGCGCGCCAGGCGATCTCGGCGGCCATGCAATATTCCATGCCGTCCTTGATGGCCTCGGGCGTATCGCCGTTCCACCAGATCGGCGCCGGCAGGGATACTTCGACGGTGAGTTGTCCGGCCTTGGCGGGATTGGCGATGGGGATCGAACCCTTCTGACCGGTGACCTCGCAATTGCCGATCATGTTGGCTGCCGAGGCCGGCAGGCTGAAGGCCAGCAGCGCCGCTGCAGCGAGAAGCACGCGTTTCGAGATAGCCATGATGTTTGCTCCCTGTTCTGTCTCTATTGCCCTGAATAGACTGGAAAAGGGCTCACAGGGCAAGAGGGAACACAGCTGAGAAACATTAACAAGAGACAGTTTGCACAAACTGAAGTAAAGCGCCGCCTCCTCCATTTCGTCCGCAGAACCTGACATGCAAGCCCTCGGCGTCGACTTCGGCACCACCAACACCGTCTTCGCCTTCCCTGAAGGCAACATGGCGCGCGTGCAGCCTTTCCGGCGCGGCGAGGACGTCTATGACGCCGTCCGCACCACGCTGTCCTTCCGGCGGAACCCGGTTGCCGGCGGCGCACCGCTGGCGGAAGCGGGGCCATGGGCCATCCAGGACATCATCGACGCCCCCGAAGACACGCGATTTCTGCAGTCGTTCAAGTCTTTCGCAGCAAGTGCGTCATTTTCCGACACCGCCGTCTACACCCGGCGCTACCGCTTCGAAGACCTGATGGCCAGCTATCTCGGAAGGATCAGGGAGCATACCGAAATGGACCGGTTTCCGGCGCGGCTCGCCATCGGGCGCCCTGTCACCTTCGCCGGGCAAAGCCCTGACGACGGGCTCGCCCAGCGCCGCTATGCCGCAGCACTTGCCACCTTGGGCTTCGAACAGGTTACCTATGTTCTTGAACCGGTGGCAGCCGCCTATTTCTATGCCCAGCGCCTGACGCGCGATGCGGTGATCCTGGTGGCCGACCTCGGCGGCGGAACCAGCGACTTTTCCGTGCTGCACTTTCGCCGAACGGCGGGCCGCGTGTCGGCGCAAGCCCTCGCCCACACCGGTATCGGCATCGCGGGTGACAATTTCGACTTCCGCATCATCGACCACGTGGTGTCGCCGCGGCTCGGCAAGAACGCCACCTATGTCAGCTGGGGCAAGGAATTGCCGGTGCCGAAGCACTACTTCACCTCGTTCTCGCGCTGGAACGAGCTCTGCCTCATGCGCCGACCCGAGGTGCTGCGCGACCTGCGCGAACTTGCCCGCACGAGTTCATCGCGTGATGAACTGCTGAGCCTCGTCGACCTGATCGAGGGCGGGGTGAGCTACGAACTTTATCGCGCCGTCTCCAGGGCCAAGGCGGCACTGAGCGACCACGAGGCCGTGCCGTTCCGATTCAAGCTGTCGGGTGTGGACATCGCCGGCAAGATCAGCCGCAGGAATTTCGAACGCTGGATCGCCACCGACCTCGAACGGATCGGCGCCACGGCAGATGCCGCCCTGGCCAAGGCGGGCCTTAACCCCAAAGACGTGGATCGTGTCTTCCTCACCGGCGGCACGTCCTTCGTGCCGGCGGTGCGGCGCCTGTTCGAGCGGCGGTTTCCGGCGGAGAACATCGACACCGGCGAACAGCTTCTGTCGATTGCCAAGGGACTCGCACTGATTGCCGGCTCGGACGAGCCCGAGGCGTGGGCGGCATGAAAATCGCAGTCAGTGCCTTCTACAAATTCGTGGCCCTGCCGGATTTCGTCGCCTTGCGGACCGTGCTGCTGGAGGCTGCGCGGGCGCGCGGCATCCGCGGCACGATCCTGCTCGCCGCGGAGGGCATCAACGGCACGATCGCCGGCGAAGCCGAAAACCTTGCCGCGATGATGACCTTCATCCGCGCGCAGGACGCCTTTGCCGATCTCGAAAGCAAGGAGTCGTGGGCCGACGAGATTCCCTTCCGGCGCATGAAGGTGCGACTGAAAAGGGAAATCGTCACGATGGGCGTGCCGGGTCTCGATCCCGCCAACGGTGCCGGCACCTATGTATCGCCGGAGAACTGGAACGCGCTCATCGCCAACCCCGACGTGCTGGTGATCGATACCCGCAACAGCTTCGAATTCGCGGTCGGCACCTTCCGCCATGCGGTGGACCCCGGCACGCGCAGCTTCGGCGAGTTTCCGGCCTATGTCGAGCGTGAGCTGGCCGGCCAGAAGCGCCGGCCGATCGCCATGTTCTGCACCGGCGGCATCCGCTGCGAAAAGGCCACGCGTTACCTGCGCCAGCAGGGTTTCGAGAACGTCTACAACCTCCAGGGCGGCATTCTGAAATATCTCGAGACGATCGAGCCGGAGCGGAGCCTGTGGCAGGGCGCGTGCTTCGTCTTCGACGAGCGCGAAGGCCTGGGGCACGGCCTTGCGATCACCAAGCCCAAGGGCTGATCAGCCGGTCCAGCCGAGCCCAGCCGCAACGCAGTTCATCGTCATCAGCAGCGGCATCATCAGTTTTTCGCCGCCTGCGCCGCTGCGCGTCTCCTTGAGCAGCTGCACCTGCCAGCGGTTTGACTGGTCGACCATCGGGCGCACGCGCTCGAAGCGGCGCTGCAGCCCCTCGAAGCGTTCGCACAGCCGCTTCTCGCCGGTCAGTTCGAGGATGGTGCGGGCGGTGCGGTCGTGTTCGTGGCGGATCAGCGCGAAGAGACGCTCCGCCGACGTGCGGTCGGCGACCAAGCCGGCATATTGTTCCGCCACGCCCATATCAGCCAGGTAGAGCGACTTTTCCACCTCGTCCACGGCAAGACGGAAGCCGCGCGAACGGTTGAACATGTCGCGTAATAGCTTCATGCCTTCGCCGCCACGCGGCACCAGGAAGTCGTCGAAGGCGTAGCCGAGGCCATACCACCCGGTAAGCAGATGGCGATTCTGGCTCCATGCGAAGACCCATGGAATGGCGCGCAGGTCGCCGATGCCCTTGGCCCCGAATCGCCGCGCCGGCCGCGAGCCGAGCTTCAGATTGGCCAGTTCCTCCACCGGCGAGGCCTGGTGGAAATAGTCGAGCAGGCCCTTGTCCTCGGCGAGCTTGCGGTAGTGCCGGAACGAAGCCTGGGCGATCCATTCCACCGCCTTCTGGTGCTCCGGGTTCACCTTGAGTTCGGGCTCGTCGATGGACTTCAGCGTATGCACGAAGACCGAAGCCGCGAGGATTTCGAGATTGTGCTGCGCCGTGCCGCGGTTGGCGAACTTGGAGGAGACGACCTCGCCCTGCTCGGTCACGCGCATGTGCCCGTCGATGGTGCCTGCCGGCTGGGCGGCAATGGCCCTGCCGGTCGGGGCGCCGCCGCGGCTCACCGAACCGCCGCGGCCGTGGAAGAAGCTGATCGAGACGCCCGCCGCGCGGCCGATGCGGATCAACCGGCGCTGGGCCTCGAAGAGTTCGAAACTGGCGCAGAAGAAGCCGCCGTCCTTGTTCGAATCCGAATAGCCGAGCATCACCTCCTGGCGCCCGCCATGCGCGGCGATCGAGGTCTTCACCACCGGATGCGACAGCAGCTCCGTCATGATCTGGGGAGCGGCGCGCAAGTCGTCGATGGTTTCGAACAGCGGTACCACGCGGATGCGGCAGACCTCGCGCGCCGTTTCGTCGGCGAAGAGGCCGGTGAACTTGGCAAGGAGATAGAGCCCCAGCACGTCCGCCGCCGATTGCGTCATCGACAGGATGAAAGCGCCGATCGCCTCGGGATCGGGCCCATCCAGCGTATCGCGGATCAGCTCGAGAAGATCGAGCAGCTCGCGCGCTTCCTCCGAAACGCCCCTGAAGCGCGGCAGGAACCCAAGCGGCTTTGCGAGCTCGGATTCGATCCATGCCAGCCATTCCGGACTGCCGACACTCGGCGCATCGCCTTGAACCAACGGGTTCAGCTTTCGCCAGATCTCCTGCAGCACGCGGTTGATGACTGTCGTGTTCTGCCGGATGTCGAGGCTCACCGAGCGGAATCCGAAGGTCTCGACCTCCCAGCGCACCGGCCGCACCAGCGTTGCGGCGATCGAGACCGAGTGCATCTGCGCCAGCGCCTCTTCGGCCGCGTGCAGTTCGGAGATCAGCTCCTCGGTATCGAGGGGCTGGAAGCCCGGCGATTTCGGCTCGGCCGAAAACGTTCTGGCCAGGCGGATCCTGAGTGCGGTGAAGAAGCGCCGGAACGGCTCGTGCGCATTGCGGCTGGAGATCATCCCGCCTTCGCCCGACCGTTCCACCTGCGTCTGGACGCGCGCAAGGAAGCCCTCGGGGAAGGCAATTTCCTGCGATGACAGAGAGACGAGCTGCGCCAGATCGTTCAGTCGGTGCACCAGGCGCTCGACGATGGCATCGCGGTTCTCCGCGAGAGCATAGCGGGTCACGTCTACGGTGACGAAGGGGTTGCCGTCCCGGTCGCCGCCGATCCACGACGAAAAGCGCAGCGGCGGGCGCACCCGGTGCGGCGTTTCCGGATAGTGTCGCTGCAGGGCCGCCTCCAGCAGGTCGCAGAGGCTCACGGTGCGGTCGAACAAGGTCTCGCGGAAGAAGTGCAGGCCCCAGTGGATCTCCTGTTCGACCGTCGGTTTCTCGAGCCGGATTTCGCCGGTGAGCCACAGCAGGTCGATCTCGTTGCGGAGAAGCTTGAGCAGGTGAACGCGTTCGCGCGGCGTCCAGCGCGGGCTCTCGAGTTCATAGAGCTTCAAATAGATGCGGCGGTGGATTTCCAGCACCGTGACGCGCTTGGCCTCGGTCGGATGGGCCGTCAGGGTGGGCTGGACGTCGATCGTGTCCAGCGCCTTCTGCACGTCCTCGGGCGCCACGCCGGCCGCGGCGACCGTCGCGAAGGCGTGTGAGAAGGAGCCGGGCACCTGGTCCGGCCCGCTGCGCGTCTCCATCTGGCGGCGGTTGCGCATGGCCGCATTTTCCTCCGCGATGTTGAGAAGCTGCAGCCACATGCCGATGACCTGCAGGGCGGGCTCGATCAGGTCGGGCGACAGCGTGGAAGCATTGGCCGGCTCGTCGATGATCGCCAGAACGCGGGGCTCGCGGACGCGGATGACCTGGCGCAGCAGGTCGCGGAGCATCATGGTGATTTCGTCGAGATAGGCGCTGTCGACCGGTCCGGTGCTGGCTGCCCTCGCAAAAGCTACGTTCGACACCTGATGTGCGCTCCTCATTTCCCATCATACTTTGTGCAGTGCAGCACGGAGGGAGTCAACGGCATTTGAGGCCGTTGGCCTTAGGTGCATGACAATCGCTGCGGCGGCGGCTAGAAGGCCCCCGCCATGCTGCATATCAATGGATTGACCTATCGAATTGGCGGCCGACTGCTGCTTGAGGACGCTTCGGTCGCCGTGCCGGAGGGCCATAAGGTGGGTATCGTCGGCCGCAACGGCGTGGGGAAGTCCACCCTGTTCAAGCTCATCCTGGGCGAGATCTCCTCGGAGGCCGGGTCCATCACGCTGCCACGCAATGCCCGCATCGGGACCGTGGCCCAGGAGGCCCCGGGCGGGCCGGAGAGCCTGATCGAAACCGTCCTCGCGGGTGACCCGGAACTCGCAGCACTCACCGACGAGGCCGAAACCGCCACCGACCCCCACCGCATCGCCGAAATCCAGACCCGCCTCGCCGACATCGACGCGCATGCCGCAGAGGCGCGCGCGGCGACCATCCTCAGCGGACTGGGCTTCTCGGAGGAAACCCAGCAGGGGCCCTGCTCGGCGCTGTCCGGTGGCTGGCGCATGCGCGTGGCGCTCGCTGCAGCACTCTTCGCCAAGCCCGACGTGCTGCTGCTCGACGAGCCCACCAATTACCTCGATCTCGAAGGCGCCATCTGGCTCAAGAGCTTCATCCGCGATTACCCGCACACCATCGTGCTGATCAGCCATGACCGCGACCTCTTGAACGAGGCGGTCGGCTTCATCCTGCACCTCGAACGCGGCAAGCTCGCGCTCTATCAGGGCAACTACGACAGCTTCGAGCGCCAGCGCCGCGAGAAGCAGGCGCTGACCGTCAAGCTGAAGAAGAAGCAGGAAGACCAGCGCAAGCACATGATGGAATTCGTGGAGCGCTTTCGCTACAAGGCCTCGAAGGCGCGCCAGGCGCAAAGTCGCCTCAAGGCGCTGTCCAAGCTCGAACCCATCGCCGAACTGGTCGAGGACCGCGTCGCGCCCTTCTTCTTTCCCAACCCGGAGAAAGCCATCGCCCCGCCCCTGGTGAAATGGGACAAGGTGAGCGTCGGCTATGCCGAAAACAAGCCGGTGCTGCGCAACATCACGCTGAGGCTCGACCCCGACGACCGCATCGCGCTGCTGGGCTCCAACGGCAACGGCAAGTCGACCTTCGCCAAGCTGCTGTGCGGCAAGCTCGCCGCCATGGGTGGCGACATGAAGGCGCCGGCGCGCCTCACGGTGGGCTATTTCGCCCAGCACCAGCTGGACGAAATAGCCGCGGAACGCACGCCCTATTCGTATTTTGCCGAGCTGATGCCGGATGATCCCGAAGCAAAGCGCCGCGCCAGGCTCGGGGCCTATGGCTTCGGCGCCAACCTCGCGGACTCGCCCTGCTCCACCCTCTCAGGCGGCGAGAAGGCGCGGCTGCTCTTCGCGCTCGCAGCCTTCCACGCACCACACATCCTGGTGCTCGACGAGCCAACCAACCACCTCGACGTCGACAGCCGCGAAGCACTCATCATGGCGATCAACGATTATGAGGGCGCGGTCATCCTCATCAGCCATGACCGCCACATCATCGAAACCTGCGTCGACGATCTCTGGCTCGTCCATGACGGCACGGTGAAACGCTTCGACGGTGACATGGAGGACTATACGCAGCTGGTGCTGGAGCGCGCCCGCGCCAGCCGCCGCGCCGAACGCGCCGCGAAGCCCGTCGTCCAGGAGCAGCGACCGGCGCCCCGACCCTCGGCGGCCGCAACCCAGAAGGCGGTGGAGAAGATGGACAGGCGGATGGACGAACTCCGCGGCAAGATCGATATCCTCGACAAGGCGCTGTCTGATCCGGCGATCTACAGCGAGGAGCCGAAGAAGGCCGGCGACTTCACCAAGCTTCGCGCCAGGCTCGCACTCGACCTCGAGGAACTGGAGAATCAGTGGCTTGAAGCCCAGATGGGCTGAAGCTCACTTGGCCGCGGCACGGTTCTGCCAGCGGCCGCTGTCGTCCTGTTGCCAGTAGCTCACCTCGTGACCGGCCGCCTTGAAACGTTTCCAGCCGTCGCGGGCAGCCTCGACGGCCTGTTGATCATTGCCGTCGAACATGATGACGGCGCGGGTGAGCCCGCCGATCTCACCAACCTCAGCCCCGTCGACGAAGAACCGGATATTGGCATTGTTGGGGTTGTCGTCAGCACTCGTCAGCCAGACCGGCTGCAGGTCGGGAAAGCCGTCAGACCTGGTGCCGTGCGGCAGGAAGCTCTCGTCATCGAAGCTCCACAACTGTGCAGCGAGCGCCTCCGCTCTTTCTTGGGTTGCCGCCTGAACCACCACCCGCCAGCCCCGTTCGAGGCTGGTGGCAAGAAGCTTGGGCAGCACGGCGTCCAGTGGCTGCCGTTCGAGATGATAGAAGAAGATGGGCGTCATCGGCGTCATTCAGCAACCCTGCAAGCCGGGGTCAAGATCACCTTCTTCCAGCTCATGCTGGCAATTCTACCATATTGCAGGAGGGACAAACTCCGGAGAATTCTACAACCAGACGCAACACCGCCGATTCGGCAGAAGCGGAGATCCCTGTGAGACGGACTGAATTGGACGAACGGCCCCTGCCCCTCTCCGATGCGCCCACGACGTCAAGCCTCTATTGCCTCGCAGCCATGGTCGCGGACGAGGCCTCGCATGCGGGTTACCGTGACTTTGCTCGTGCTATTGAAACTGCCCTTCATGGCTTTCTTGCGACGCTCCCGGCGGACCAGCAGGCCAACGCGCTGCGCCTCTCCTACGAGCTTGCGATGAACAGTGCCGCGGATGGCGAAGAGACGTCGACGCCGCGTCTGCGCCTCGTGTATTCGCGTTAGAAGTCGGTCTTCTCCCCACCCTCCTGCGAACGGCGGGCGACGAAAGCGTCGATCTGTTCCAGTGCCGCGGGATCGAGCCACGGTTCGCGATATTCGGCCAATGCCTGCTTCCACAGCGCATTGGCCTTTTTTTCCGCAGTCGGCGAACCTGCCTGTTGCCAGTTCTGGAAATTGCGCCAGTCCGAGATCAGCGGCTGGTAGAAGGCGGTCGAATAGCGCTCCAGCGTGTGCTGCGCGCCGAAGAAGTGGCCACCCGGTCCAACTTCCAGCATCGCGTCCAGCGCCATCTCGGATTCATCCACCACCACGGGCTTCAGGAACTCCTGCAGCATCTGCAGCAGATCGACGTCGAGGGCGAATTTTTCATAGGATGCGACGAGGCCGCCCTCCATCCAGCCCGCGGCATGCTGGATGACGTTGCCACCGCCCATGATGGCGCCCCACAGCGAGAACACCGTTTCATAGGCTGCCTGGGCATCCACACTGTTCGCGGCATTGGTGCTGGAGGTGCGGTAGGGCAGCTTGTAGCGGCGTGCCAACTGCCCGCCGATGATGCACGCCTTCATGTATTCCGGCGTGCCGAAGGCGGGCGCCCCCGACTTCATGTCGACGTTGGAGGTGAACCCGCCATAGACGAAGGGTGCTCCAGGCCGGACGAGTTGCGACAGCACGAGGCCTGCCAAAGCCTCGGCGTTCTGTTCCACCATGCCGCCCGCCAGCGACACCGGCGCCATGGCGCCCAGCAGCGTGAAGGGCGTCACCACCACGATCTGGTTCAGCTTCGCCATCTCGATGATGCCCATCGCCATGGGGATGTCGAGCTTCAAGGGTGAATTGGTGTTGATGACGGTATAGGCGGAGGGTTCCTGCAGCAATTGCTCGTGGCTGATGCAGCGCGCCAGCCGGATGATTTCGAGACCGTCGAACAACCTTGCCCGTCCCGTCGCATAGATGAAGGGCACCTTGTCGGAATAGACCATCTTGTTGCGCGTGATGTGCAGATGGCGGATGGAGGCATGAACGTCGAGCGCATCGACGGAGGCGCCGCCCGCCGTGTGCACGGTGTTGAAGAACTGCGCCAGCTTCACGAAATTGCCGGCATCCTCCAGCGTGCCGGGCCGCCTGCCCCTTTCGAGGTCAGACACGTTGGGTGGACCTCCCACCGGCGCGAAGGCGATCCACTTGCCGCCGATGCGGATGTTGTGCGCCGGGTTGCGCGCATGGAAGGTGAACTCGGACGGCGGCGACTTCAGCGCCTGCTCGATGATGTCCCGCCCGATGCGCACCCGCTCGCCCTGGACCAGCGCCCCCGCCTTCTGCAGGATGCCGCGGGCCTCCGGCAGCAGCACGTCCATGCCGATCACTTCGAGGACCTTCAGCGACTGGCGATGGATCGCCTCCACCTGGTCGTCGGACAGGATGCGGGTGGGCTCCAGCGTATGCTTGGGCTGCTGCCATGGCAGCTGGTTGATCGGCGTGTGGGCCGCATCGGCGCGACGGCCGCGGCGCTGGACATTCATGAGGCACTCCCCGCAAAAGCGACCGCAATGGCTGCGGCGATCATGGCATTGTTTTTGACGAGCGCGATGTTGGCGGAAAGCGACCGGCCCGCCGTGACGCCCGCGATCTCCGCCAGCAGGAATGGTGTCGTTTCCTTGCCCATGATGCCTTGCGCCTGAGCTTTCGTCACGGCCGCATCGATCACCGGTGCGATCTCCTCTGCCGGAATTTCGGCCTCCTCGGGAATGGGATTGGCGACCACAACGCCGCCCTTCAGACCCATGTCCCATTTGGCGCGCATCACGCCAGCGACTTCCGCGGGTGTGGCGCAGGTCATCGGCACGGCATGGCCACTGTGGCGGGAATAGAAGGCGGGAAATTCGCGGGTCGCCATGCCAATCACCGGCACGCCCAGTGTTTCGAGCGTCTCGAGCGTGAGCGCGAGGTCGAGGATTGCCTTCGCGCCGGCGGTCACCACGGCAACATCACTCGCCGCGAATTCCGTCATGTCGGCAGAGATGTCGAAACTCTTCTCCGCCCCGCGATGCACTCCGCCAATTCCACCGGTCGCGAACACGCGAATGCCCGCCATCGCCGCGATGCGCATGGTCGAGGCCACGGTGGTGGCGCCGTCCAGCTTCTGCGCCACGATGAACGGCAGATCGCGCACCGAGACCTTGGCGATCGACCGCCCCTCGCGGCCGAAGCGGTCGAGCTCCTCCGCCGTCAATCCCACCTTCAGCACGCCGGCGACGATGGCGATGGTGGCGGGAACAGCGCCTCCCGCCCGCACGATGTCTTCGACCGCGCGCGCCGTCTCGACATTCTGCGGATAGGGCATGCCATGGGCGATGATGGTGGATTCGAGCGCCACCACGGGGCGCTTCGCGGCCAGTGCGCTCTGCACCTCGGCGGTCATCGACAGCGGATAGGCCACGTGGACTCCTTAAGTGATCCCGGCAAGGCGGAAAAGACGATCACGGCTGAGACCGGACGCCACCGACTGCACGGAGGAAAGCTTGATCGCTGCGGCACATTGCCCGAGGCGCGCGGACTGGGCGAGACTTCTTCCATCGAGCAGCCCGCAGACGAGCCCTGCGACCGCCGCATCGCCCGCACCCGTGACATCCGCAATGCTGTCGACCGGAACGGGAGGTATCTTCTGCACCACCGCACCATCGGAGACCCAGGCGCCGGCGCTGCCCCGATGCAGCACGACATTGGCAAACCCGATGTGGTGAAGCTTCTCCAAAGCCTTGACATCGTCAGGTCCGCCGAGGGCGGCAAGCTGCTGTGCATTTGGTGTGATGGCAAAGACCGGCGCCGCAAGGGCAAAGGACAGGAGCTTCATCGCCTTCGGCACCGATACGGGTTCGATCAGCAGCCGCACGCCACGATGCGCCGAGAAACGGCAGAGCCAGTCGAGGGACAGCGCGGACAGGTTGCAGTCCGCCACCAGCATGTCGGCCTTCGCCAGCTGGTTTGAACAGGTCTCGAGATGATGTGACGTCAACGCATCCATGGCACGCATGTCGTTGATGGCGCTGACCAGCTCGCCCGCAGCGTCGAGCACGGCGAGGTAGGAGCCGGTCGGCGCCTCCGCCTTCACCGCCATCGAAAGGTCGACGCCGGACGCGGCGCAGGCCTGCCGCACCAGCTGGCCATTGCCATCTTCGCCCAGGGCGGTCACCAGCGAAACCTCGATGCCAAGGCGCCCCAGGTTCTCGGCGATGTTGCGGCCGACACCACCGGCCGAGACCGTCACCTCGCCGGGGTTCGAAGTTCCCGCCACATAGGACCCGCGCGCGCGCCCCTTGATGTCGACATTGGCGCCGCCGATGACGATGACGCGCTTCATCAGAAGTCGGTGGGAGCACCACCCTCCGACTTGCGCTTCTCCACGAAGGCATTGAGCTCGTCCCTGACCGCCGGGTCGATGGCGGGCTCCTGGTAATCCGCCAGCGCTTGTTTCCACACGGCATTGGCCTTCTGCCAGGCTTCGGGCTTGCCGGCAGCGAGCCACTGCTGGTTGTTGCGCCAGTCGGAGACGATGGGCGCATAGAAGGCATTGGTATAGCGCGCCAGCGTATGCTGCGCGCCGAAGAAGTGGCCGCCGGGCCCCACTTCGCGGATCGCCTCGACGCCGAGCGCGTCCTCCGTCGTCTCCAGCGGCTGCATGAACTCGCTCACCATCTGGATCAGGTCGCAGTCGAGAACGAACTTCTCGAAGCTCGCGACCAGGCCGCCTTCGAGCCAGCCCGCGCCGTGCATGATCAGGTTGCCGCCCCCCATGGTGAGGCCCCAGAGCGAGAACACGCTCTCATAGGCCGCCTGTGCATCCACCGTGTTCGCCGCACAGGTGTTCGACGTGCGGAACGGCACCCTGTAGCGCCGCGCCAGCTGGCCACCGACGATCGTCGCCTTCATGTATTCGGGTGTTCCGAAGGCAGGAGCCCCCGACTTCATGTCGACGTTGGAAGTGAAGCCGCCATAGATCACCGGCGCACCCTTGCGCACGAGCTGGGTGAAGGCGATGCCGGCAAGAGCCTCGGCATTCTGCTCGACCAGTGCTCCCGCCACCGTCACCGGCGCCATGGCGCCGGCCAGCGTGAAAGGCGTTACGCAGACGATCTGGTTGCGCGACGACATCTCGAGGATGCCTTGCAGCATGGGCGTGTCGAGCTTCAGGGGCGAATTGGTGTTGATGATGGTGAACAGCGAGGGCTCGCGCTCGAGCTGCTCGTGGCTGATGCCGCGGCCGATGCGGGCGATCTCGATGCCGTCCCGGATGCGCTCGCGGCCCAGCGAATAGGCATGGAACGGCTTGTCGGTGAGCAGCACCATGTCGCGCAGCGCCTCGAGATGGCGGATCGAGGCATGGATGTCGATCGGCTCAACGGGGTAGCCCGACAGGAAGTTGATGCAGTTGAAGTACTGCCCCAGCTTCACGAAGTTGCGATAATCCTGGTAATTGCCGGTGCGGCGGCCGCCATCCATGTCGGAGGAATTGGGCGGGCTCGCCACCGTGCCGAAGCTTATGTTGTTGCCGCCGATGCGCTGGCTGTTCTCGGGGTTCCTTGCATGGAAGGTGAATTCCGCCGGAACCGAGGAAATCAGCTCCTCGATCATCGCAGGATCGAAGCGCACGCGCTCGCCCTCGACCCTGGCCCCGGCTTGTCTCAGCATGTCGCGGGCCTCGGGCAGCGTGAAGTCCATGCCGATCTCGGATAGAACCTTCAGCGAGGCGCGGTGGATCGATTCGAGTTCGTCCACCGACACGATCTCCATCGCCGGGAACAGCCGCTTCAGCTTGCGGCGCGGCAGCTGCGGCACCGGATTGCGCCCGCCGGCGTTGCCGCCGCGGCGGCCGCCGCCCTCGCGGCGCGATTTGCGGGTGCTGTCGGATTCGATGTTGGTCACGGGCTATTTTCCTTTTTCGCGATAGGCTTCGAGCGCCGGGTCGGCGGCGATCTGCTTGACCAGCCAGTCCTCGAAGCGCTTGATCTTGGGCTTCATGCGGTGCTCGGCATTGCAGGCGAAGAGCCAGTTGTGCCGATGCTGAACCTTGAGGTCGAAGGGCTGCACCAGCCGCCCCGCCTTGATCTCCTCGGTGGCGAAGGGGCCGATGGTCATGGCCACACCCCTGCCCTCGATCGCTGCTTCCTGCGCCAGGATATAGCTGTCGAAGGCCAGCCTGTCGGACAGCTTGATGCCATCGACACCGGCCTCCTCGAGCCACAGGTGCCAGTCTTCCTCCGCCGTATAGACGTAGAGCAGCTTGTGCTTCTTCAGGTCCTCGGGCGACTTCAGGGCATTGGGGCCCTTGAGCAGCTCGGGCGCGCAGATGGGTGTGAGCAGCGAGCGGAACAGCGTGCGGTAATAGTGATCGGGCGAACGGTTGCGGGCAAGGATCAGCCCGACGTCGACGTTCTTCTCGTCGAAGTCCCAGTCGAAGTACGAGGTGGAGAGACGCACCTTCATGTCCGGAAAGCGTTTCTCGAAATCATGCAGCCGCGAGATCAGCCACTTGAGCGCCACGGTGGCATAGACCTGTACCGTCAGCTCGTTGTCGGAGCTGGACGGCTTCAGCGCCCGCGTCTGCGCCTCGATCATGTCGAAGGCCTCGCGGACGGGCGGGAAATAGGTGTGGCCCGCCTGGGTCAGCTCGGCGCGCCGCGCGTCGCGCCGGAACAGCTGCACGCCGAGCCGCTGTTCGAGCGATTTCACCTGGTGGCTGACGGCCGAGCGGGTGATGCCCAGCTCCGCCGCCGCCAGCCTGAAACTGCCCAGCCGGGCGGCCGCCTCGAAGGCCGTCAATGCACGTAACGGGGGCAGGTCGCGTCTGGCCAAGATTCCTCACCACTGATCTGGATCCCCCTTCTATCACCATGGAATTCAGTGCGTTAAGGGCCCCGTGGTGGAAATCCGCCCCTCCAGAGGTGAAAAAAACTGACGCTTCCCGGAAAAAGATAGGCCATTGAATCTCCACATCGAACCGGTGGATATAGGGCCATATCAGGAGGCTCAATCCATGAGTGCTGTCGAAGACCTTTCCCGCCGCCGCGGTGGCCGTGAAGCCCGCAAGGCGCTGCGTTCGCGCCCCATTCCGATGGCGGAGGCCGCCGTGCGCCCCGGCATGGAGGGTGGCAAGTACAAGCCATTGTCCGAGCGCGACATGCAGCGCATCCACGAAACGGCGCTGAAGCTTCTCGAAACCGTCGGCCTCGCCCAGGCGATCCCGACCTGCATCGAGGCCATGACGGCGCGCGGCGCCTTCATCAACCAGCACGGCCGCCTGTGCATCCCGCGCGCCCTCGTCGAGGACACGCTCGCCTCCTGTGCCCGCAATTTCGTGCTGCACGCGCGCGATCCGAAGCATGACATGCAGCCCTCGGGCAACAAGGTCTATTTCGGCACCGCCGGTGCTGCCGTCCACATCGTCGAGCCCGAAACCCGCAGCTATCGCGAATCGCTCCTCGTCGACCTCTATGACGCCGGCCGCATCGTCGACAATTGCGAGCACATCCACTTCTACCAGCGCCCGGTCACGGCGCGTGACATGATCACCGGCCACGACCTCGACATCAACACCATGTATGCCTGCCTCGCGGGCACCGAGAAGCACGTCGGCACCTCGATGGTCGAAGCCGGCCATGTCGAGGAATGCCTGCAGATCCTGCACGTGCTCGCCGGCGGCGAGGACAAATGGCGCGAGCGGCCCTTCGTGTCGCAGTCCAACTGCTTCGTCGTGCCGCCGATGAAATTCGCCGAGGACGCCTGCCGCTGCCTCGAGGCGGCGGCGCGCGGCGGCATGCCGGTGCTGCTGCTCTCGGCCGCCCAGGCGGGTGCCACGTCTCCCGCCGCCCTCGCCGGCACCGTGGTGCAGGCTGTGGCGGAATGCCTCGCCGGCCTCGTCTACATCAACTGCGTGGTGCCCGGCGCCATCGCCATCTGGGGCCCCTGGCCCTTCGTGTCGGACCTCCGCACGGGTGCGATGTCGGGCGGTTCGGGCGAGCAGGCGCTCATCACCTCGGGCTGCGCCCAGATGGGCCATTTCTACAACCTCACGGTCGGCTCGGCCGCCGGAATGTGCGATTCGAAGCTCCCCGACATGCAGGCGGGCTATGAGAAGGGCGTCACCGCCGGCATCTCGGCCATGACCGGCATCAACATGCTCTACGAGTCGGCGGGCATGCATGCCTCGCTCCTCGGCTTCTGCCTCGAAAGCCTGCTGATCGACAATGACATGCTGGGCTCGATCAACCGCAACGTCCGCGGTATCGAGGTGAACGAGGACACGCTGTCGCTCGACGTCATCGCCAATGTCTGCATCGAGGGCCCCGGACATTATCTCGGCAGCGAGCAGACGCTGACCCTGATGCAGAAGGACTATGTCTATCCCTCCGTCTCCAACCGCATGAGCCCGAAGGAATGGAACGAGGCCGGCAAGCCCGACATCGTCGAGCGCGCCGCGGCAAGGAAGCGCGAGATCCTGTCGACCTACTACCCGGAATACATTCCGCGCCACATCGACGAGCAGATCCGCGCCAAGCACGACATCAAGCTGCCACGCAGCGTGATGGAGCCGGGCGACCCGCGCTGGTCGTAAGGCATTGCGCGAACATGCAGCCCTCTCCCCGCCGGGGAGAGGGCGCCTCCCCTAAGGCGCTTCCCCTATTGTTCCCGCGTGAGCCTGGCCCACTGGCGAAGCGAGGTGCCGGGACCCGATTGCAGACCTGACACAATAGCCCTCGTCAGTCCAGATCCGCCTGCTTTTCCTTCAGCACCTGCGCATAGACGTTGATGATCAGCGCCGCGAGCAGGATGAGCCCGCGGATCAGGATCTTGAGGAACGAGTCGATCTGGATGTGGTCGAGCCCGTTGTTGACGACGCCGAGCACGAGGAGCCCGATGATGGTGTTGCCGATGCCGCCGCGCCCGCCGAACAGCGAGGTTCCGCCCACCACCACTGCGGCGATGGCATCGAGCAGGAAGGTGTCGAACTGGTTCTGCTGCGCCGAGCCGAAATAGGCGACACCCAGCATGCCGGCGATGCCGGAGCACATGGCGCAGATCACCATCACCGAGCCGATGATGAACTTGACGTTGACGCCGGAATATTCCGCCGCCTCGCGGTTGCCGCCCACCATGTAGACGTAGCGGCCATAGCGCGTATAGGTCAGCACCAGGTGCCCGACGAGCAGGAAGACCATGCACACGATGATCGACCATCCGAAGGGAATGAACATCGCCTTGCCCGCGGCATTGACGCCGAGCGGAATGGTGAAGGCCGTGCCCGCCCCCAGCGTGGTGATGAGTTCGGGGTACTGGTAGGCAATCTGGCCGCGCACCAGCATGGCGGAGACGCCATTGGCGATCTGCATCATCGCCAGCGTCATGATGAAGGACGGGATGCCGATGAAGGTCATGCCGAAGGCGGTGACGAGGCCGAAGGCAAGCGCCGAGAGCAGTGCGAGGATGATGGCGATCCAGCCCGGCAGCGGGATGTTGGCGATGTTCACGTAATCCGGCTGGATGGTGAAATAGGCCACCGTGATGCCCACCGCATTGGCCACCGCCGCGACGGAGAGGTCGATCTCCGCCGTCAGGATCACGAAGGTGAGCCCCACCGCGATGATGCCGGTGATGGAGAGCTGACGCACGATGTTCAGCATGTTGTCGAGCGACAGGAACGAACTCGACGCGAAGGTGAAGAAGATGACCAGCGCCACCAGCGTGAACACGGGTGCGATGTTGCGCAGCTGGTCGGCGAGGAAGCGCTTCATCGAGAAGCTCCGGGGCGTCACCGTTTCGACCGTCGTCATCTTCGCTCCGTCTCCCTCGAAACCTTAAGCTGCCGCCAAGAGGTCGGCCTTCTCGATATGTCCCGTCGCAAATTCGCGCGCCACCGTGCCCTTGCGGATCACCGTGACCCGGTCGGCCAGCGTCAGGATGGTCTCGGGCTCGGTGGAGAGCACGAGGATCGCCACACCCTTGTCGCGCAGCGACTTCACGATGCGGATCACGTCTTCCTTCGCCCCCACATCCATGCCGCGCGTCGGCTCGGACAGGATCAGCACGCGCGGCAGGTGGGTGAGCCACTTGGCCAGCGCCACCTTCTGCTGGTTGCCGCCCGACAGCGATCCCAGCGGAATGGCGGTGCGCGGCGGCCTGATCTGCAGGTCCTTGATATGCGCCTCGGTAATCTGTTTCTCGGTCTTCGGCTTCAGCCACATGCGGTGGATGCGATCGAGGATCGAGATCGACACGTTCTTGTAAACGGGCTCCTGGCGGAACAGCATCATGCGCCGGTTCTCCGGCACGAAGGCGATGCCCTTGGCCCGCGCCGCGGCCGTGGACTTGAAGCGCACTGTCTTCCCGTCCAGCACCACCGCTCCCCGGCGCAGCGGCACCTTGCCGAACAGCGCGCGGGCGAGCTCGATCTGCCCCGACCCCATGAAGCCATAGACGCCGGTGATTTCGCCGGCGCGCAATTCGATCGAGACGTCGCGCAGATTCTTGCCGTCGCTCACGCCCTGCACCGAGAGCACCACAGGCTTGGCGTCATCGCCCTTCAGCTCCGCCGCCTCACCCATGTGCATGCCCTTGGAGCCGCGGCCGATCATGTGGGCGATCACGGCATCCTTGGTCAGCTTCGCGGTGTCCTCGGTGATCACCTTCTTGCCATTGCGGAACACCGTGACGCGGTCGGAAATATCCAGCACGTCATCGAGGAAATGCGAGATGAAGACGATGGAGCGCCCCTCGGCCCGCAGCCGGCGCAGCACCGCGAAGAGCTGCTTCACCTCCGGCGGCGACAGCGCCGAGGTGGGCTCGTCGAGAATGATGATCTGCGCACCTGAGAACAGCACGCGCGAGAGTTCGACCAGCTGCTGCAGCCCCACGGGCAGCGAGCCCATGGTGGTGCTCGGGTCGATGTCGAGGCCTAAGCTTGCGATCAGCGCCTTGGCCTCGCGGTTCATGCGGCCCCAGTCCACGAGGCCCAGCGCCGTCAGCGGCTGGTTGCCGAGGAACACGTTCTCCGCCACCGTCAGGTCCGGAATGACCGAAAGCTCCTGGTGCACCATGCCGATGGAATTGGCCAGCGCATCACCGGCCGAGCGCAGCCGCACCTCGCGGCCCTTGATTCGCATCGTGCCGTCGAAGTCGGTGTGAACGCCCGCGATGATCTTCATGGTGGTGGACTTGCCCGCGCCATTCTCGCCCACGAGGCCGTGGATCTCGCCGGGCAACAGCGTGAAGTCCACGTTCTGCAGCGCCATCACGCCGCCGAAGTGCTTCGAGACGTCGGTAAGCTCGAGCAGGGGCTCTGCGCCCCCGCCCGCTTGGTGTGCCTGCTCCGTCATCACAAGCTGGTCAGATCAGGAAGTTCTTCTGCAGCCAGAGATGGCCCGGAGCCGATTCCTTGGTGATGACGGGGCCGTCGGCGAGGATGAAGTCCGGAATGTCCTTGCCCGGCTTCTCGCCGCCCTGAACGGCCGCAACACCCGCCGCCACCGCCCAGCCATGGATGCGGCAGGAGGGGTTGCGGACCGTCGCCACCATCACGCCATCGAGCACCGCGTTCACCGCGGGCGGCATGGCGTCGACACCGGCGATCAGGATGTCGGTGCGGTTCTTGGCCTTCATCACGTTGTAGGCAGCGAGCGCCATGTCGTCATTGTGGAAGAAGGCACCCTTGATGTCCGGGTACTGCGTCAAGAGCGAGTCCCAGATGCGGGCAACCTTGGTCACGTCCCAGTCGGCGGGCTGCTCGTCCAGCAGCTTGATGTTGGCATTGCCGTCGATCACCTGGTGGAAGCCCTTGGCGCGGCCTTGGGCGCCCGAGTGGCCGAGCGCGCCTTGAGTCATCACGATGTTGCCGGCCCCGCCCATGGCTTTCACCAGCGCATTGGTCACGACCGAGCCCATCATGATGTTGTCGGGCGCGATGAAGGTCTGCAGCGGCACGGTGCCCGGAGGCGCCACCAGCGTGTCCATGGCGATCACCGGCGTGCCGTCGTCGATCATCTTCTTGATCGGGTCGGTCAGCGTGCCGATGCCGAAGGTCTGGATCGCCACGAAGTCCCACTTCTGCGAGGCCATGTTGTCGATGGCGGCGCGCTGCTTGGTGGCCGAGAGTTCACCGTCGAACCAGGTGACCTCGACGTTCATGAGCTTGCCCCAGGCCTCCGCCGCCTGCTTGCCCTGGGCGCACCAGGTGGCCTGCAGGCCGGCATTCGAGAAGGCCGCCTTCATCGGCTTGGCCCCGGGGGCGAGCGCCTGCGCCATGGCGGGGTCGAAGCCCGCATCGGCCAGCAGGGCGGCGCCGAGTGCTGTCGCACCCAGCTTCTTGAACACGTCACGGCGGTTGGCGGCTTCCTTGATGAGATCGTCGAGCATTGCGTTGGTCCTCCTCCAAGGCTGATGTTCTGTCGCGCGCCCTGCGTGGTGTCGTGCCGCTGAATTCGGCCGAAAACTTCTTCAAGGACGCCGATCGTTCAAAACATCCGACAGAGATTGCAGATTGTCCAGCGCTATTGTGTGATAAATGCGGATTGCTGCATGGCATCAAAGCTTTCGCGTTTGCGAAACTGCAATCTTCGCGATGCGTTCGGCTTGCATTGCTGAGGGATTATGGTGATCACTGCGGTGAGGACCATCAGCAAATCGCGTGACTGCAATGATCGAAACCCGAGACGGCTACGCCCCCCAGAAACCTGAAACGCTCGCTGCTTATCTTTCAGGCATCGAAGCCGTGCGCCGCATTCTCGGCGGTGCGCCCGAGCAGTGGTCCGTCGTCGAAGTGGGCGACGGCAATCTCAATCTCGTCTTCATCGTCAAGGGACCTGGCGGTGGCGTGGCGGTGAAGCAGGCCCTGCCCTATGTGCGCCTCGTCGGTGAAGCCTGGCCGCTGCCCCTGTCGCGGGCGCATTATGAACACATGGCGCTCACCGAGCAGGCCCGCCTCACCGGCGCACTGTTGCCGAAAATCCATCATTACGATGAAACCCTGGCCCTCATCGTGATGGAATTGCTGGAGCCGCACATCATCATGCGGCGCGGCATGATCGCCGGCGTGGAATACCCGAACTTCGCCGAGGACATTTCCACCTTCATGGCGAGGACGCTCTATTTCACCTCCGACCTCGCGCTGACGGCCGACCGCAAGAAGGCCTTGATCGCCGCCTTCGCGGGCAACACCGCGCTCTGCAAGATCACCGAGGACCTGATCTTCACCGATCCCTATCGCGTGGCCGAACTGAACCGCTGGACCTCGCCGCAGCTCGATCCTTACGCCGCGCGCTGGCGTGAGGATGGCGATCTCAAGGTCGCCGTGTCGCGCCTCAAGCTCAAGTTCCTGTCCTCGGCGGAGGCGATGCTGCATGGTGACCTCCACACCGGCTCGATCATGCTGACACCGGAGGACACCCGCGTCATCGACCCGGAATTCGCCTTCATGGGCCCCATGGGCTTCGACGTCGGCGCCATCGTGGCGAATTTCCTCATCAACTTCTTCGCCCAGGACGGCCACGAGAAGGCGCCGGGTGAACGTGATTCCTATCGCGACTGGGTGCTCGACACCCTCGAACGGATCATCACGGAATTCCGCGAGAAATTCCTTCACGTGTGGCGCGAGAACCCCACCGGCGATGCCTATCCCATCTCGCTCTTCCAGGGTGCGGATGGCGCCGCACGGCTCGAGATCGAGCGCCAAGCCTACATGGACCGGCTATGGACCGACACGGTGGGCTTCGCCGCCGCCAAGATGGTCCGCCGCATCCTCGGGCTTGCCCACAACATCGACCTCGAATGGATCGAAGACAGGGACCGCCGCGCCACTTGCGAGGCCCGCGCCCTCACGCTGGCGCGCGACATGATGGTGAATGCCCCGCGCTATCCCGCGGTCGCCGACGTGACCGCGGCCGCCCGGCAGGTGCGGCGCGACATGGCGCATTTCTGACGTCTCCCCGTTCGTGGGGAATGGCCGCCACGGCAATCTCGCCCATGGAAGCCGAGGCGGCGGACAGGCTAATATGACCGCCATGGAACACCCCGTGCTCATCACCATCCGCCGTAACGGCTTCACGCCGCTCGGCTGGTTCGCACCCGTGCCCGACGACAAGGTGCCGGAGGGCGCCCGCTTCGTCATCCTGATCGGCAATGCCGGGCCTGACATGTTCAGGCGCTTCGCCGGCGAGCGCGACCCCGCCTGCGACAGCATGGATGCCTGGACCCGTGACACCGTCGGCCATCTCGCCCGCGCTCTCGACGCCGACGCCGTCTATCCCTTCGACATGAACCCGCCCTGGCCCTTCCTCACCTGGGCCAGGCGCGGCGGCGCCGGCCACGTCTCGCCGCTGGGCCTCAACATTCATCCGGCCTACGGCCTGTGGCACGCCTATCGCGCCGCCCTGCTGTTTCCCGTCGCCTTCGACATTCCCGTCCAGCGCCCCGGCCCGCACCCCTGCGAAAGCTGTGCGAACCGACCCTGCCTCGGCGCCTGCCCCGCCGGCGCCTTCGACGGCGCCAGCTACGACGTCCCGGCCTGCGTCGCGCATCTCGCCACGCCTGCCGGCCACGCCTGCATGGCGGGCGGGTGTCTTGCGCGCCATGCCTGCCCCGTGGGACAAGGCTCTGCCTATGCCCCGGCACAGGCGGAATTTCACATGCGGGCATTCCTCCGTGCCCGCCAGGAGCACTGACGACGCATGTATGACCTGATCCGCGCCAAGCTTGCCGGGGGCCAAACCATCATCCTCGATGGCGGCACCGGCACCGACATCCAGCGCCGCGGCGTACCCATGAGCAATTCCACCTGGTGTGCCGAGGCGAACGTCACGCACCCCGAGGTGGTCCGCGACGTCCATGCCGACTACATCAGGGCCGGCGCCGATATCATCATCGCCAACACCTTCGCCACCTCGGCCCTCCTGTTCAATGCGCTCGGCCGCGACGAGGAGATGCTGGCCATCGACAAGGCCGCGGTGAAACTCGCGCGGGAGGCTGCGAAAAGCCATCCGGTCGCCGTCGCCGGGTCGATGTCGACCATGCGCCCGGTGGTGGCCGGCAGCGACCGCACCTCGAAGCAGCGCGAATGGCCGGAAGCGGAAGCGCGCGCCCTGTTCCGGCGCAAGGCCGCCAACCTCGCCGCCGCCGGCGTCGACCTCATCATGATGGAGATGATGCGCGACACCGACTATTCCGTCTGGGCCACGCAGGCCGCGCAGGCCACCGGGCTTCCCGTCTGGGTCGGCATCTCGGTCGAGCGCCATGACGGCAAGCTCACCGGCTTCGGCCGCGAGGACCAGGACTTCGACACGGTGGCGCGCGTGCTCGCCGCGCTGAACCCCGATGTCATCAGCATCATGCACACCTCGCCCAACGACACCGACGAGGCCATCGACATCCTCCGCAAACACTGGAAAGGCCCGATCGGCGCCTATCCGGAGAGCGGTTACTTCAAGATGCCGGACTGGACCTTCGTCGACATCATCGAGCCCGACGAACTCGTCGCACGCTCCAGGGTGTGGAAGACCAAGGGCGTCACCGCCTTCGGTGGCTGCTGCGGCCTCGGCCCGGATCACATCACGGCTCTCCACAAGGCGTTCTCATGAAAACCGGATCCTGCCTCTGCGGCGCCGTGAGATTCGAAGTCCACGGCAAGCTGCGCCCGGTTCTCGCCTGCCACTGCATCCAGTGCCGCAAGCAGACCGGCAACTACATGTCCGCCACCGCCTGCGCCAACGCCGAACTGACGTTCGTGGCGCAGGACGGCCTCAAATGGTTCCGCTCCAGCGATGTCGCCCGGCGCGGTTTCTGCAAGTCCTGCGGCTCGGTGCTGTTCTGGAAGCGCGACGGCAGCGATCAGACCTCGATCTCCGCCGGCGCCATCGACGGCGCGACAGAGACTTACCTCGAAGGCCACATCTATTGCGAAAGCGCCGGCGATTACTACGCCATCACCGGCGGCGCCTACCGCAAGGACGAGTGGTAGCAACGAGGCGACAGCCCCGGTCCCTTCTCCCGTTGCACAGCAAACGGAGAAGGGAATTTCGCCGACCGCCACATCTCCCTTCGATGCCGTCATGCCAGCGAAAGCTGGCACCCCGCCTTGCATCCCCGTGCGCTGAAAGGCCCCATCTTTCTATGGAGTGACGACGTATGGGGATGATGCCCGCAGTCCCTTCTCCTGTTGCGAAGCAATGGGAGAAGGTGCCCGAAGGGCGGATGAGGGCCTCTGTCCGCG
>CAMFKI010000041.1 GCA_945957365.1 uncultured Alphaproteobacteria bacterium
GGGCCATCGATGCCATAGGCCCAGTGCAGGCCGGTGTTGAACCACTGCGGCGAGTTGGGGGCGCACTTCTGGGTGGCGAGCATGAAGCACATCTCGTCATAGAAGGCGCGCGCGTCCTGCTCGGTGTTGAAATATTTTCCCTTCCAGCCCCAGTAGGTCCAGGTGCCGGCGAGACGGTTGAACACCTGGGTGGAGGAACGTTCACCCGTGTAGCGCTCTTTCTCGGGGAGCTTGGCGAGCGCCTCCTCGTCGGGCACAGAGCGCCACAGCCACGAGGGAACGGTTTCTTCCTCGACGCGCTTCAGCGCCGCCGGAACGCCCGCCTTGCGGAAATACTTCTGCGCCAGAATGTCGGTCGCCACCTGGCTCCAGGAGGAGGGGACGTCGATGTCCGCGAGGCGGAAGACGATCGAGCCATCGGGGTTCTTGATCTCGCTGGTGGCGCGGCGGAAGTCGAGATCCGCGTAAGCGTCCTGGCCTGGCTTGGTGTAGCGGCGTTCAATGCGCATTCTTGTAAGTCCCTCTTGTCAAATTCGTTGCCACGAGCACGCAAAAGCTGCCCGAGGTGCTCCATCCACCCAGTTGCAAGACACACACACCCTGGCCCCGGAAACTGCCGTCCCCGAGCTTTTCAGGCTCTTCTTTTGAGTGTTCCGCGGAGGATGCGGCTGCCCCCGCAACCTTGTCCTCTCAGCCCCTCAGCCTTCGAACCGAATTTAGTACCGCACGGTCGGGGTCGTCAATACATAGTGTCTTAACGAAAGATTAACACCAGATATTGTGTCTTAAGCCCGAAGCCCCGTGACCACATCCACAGGTTCATACGATTCTCGGGGTAAGCTCAAGAACTCCCTTGGCTTATGCGCGCTGTCCACAGGCCTGCCCTCCGTGACGGTTTGGTAAACGATCCCCTGTCAACGCCGACGGTCGAATGGCGGTTGCGCCAAATGGCCGGATCATCCCCGCTATCCACAGGCCGGTTTTTCGCGCAGGGATTTAAAACTCCGCCTGCTGTCCCAGCGGAACCCCGGGCTTGGGCTCCCGAATCGGGCCCAGCATGAGCAGCAGCACGAGGGCGAGCAGGGTGCAGGCACCCAGCAGCAGCCAGGCCTCGTTGACAGCCAGGGTCACCGCCCCCTCCTGGATCGTGTCCATGACGCCGAGCAGGCCCATGGGGTCGGTGGGATCGGGCAGCTCGGCGGCGGTGATGCGCAGCAGGCGGGCGGCGGCATCGGGATCTGCCGTCATCAGGTCCTTGATGCGGTCGGCATGTTCCGCCGAGCGGCTGAACAGGATGGTGTCGATCAGCGCGATGCCGATGATGCCGCCGAGCGCCCGGGACAGGTTGTAGAGGCCGCTGGCGTCGCTCACCTTCTCGGGCGGCAGGAAGCCCATGGAAAAGCGGGTGACGGGCACGATGCACAGGCCGAGCGCCACGCCGCGCACCACCTGCGCCCAGAACAGCTCGTCATAGCCCGACAGCCGGGATTCGAAGCCGCTCATCATCAGCCCCGTGGCGAACATGGCGAAGCCGATCATGCTGAGTAGCCTTGCCGGCATCACCCGGTCGAGCAGCACCGACAGCGGGGCTGAAATCAACTGCGCCAGCCCCGTCACCAGCACCACGAGACCGATGTCGACGGGGCGCATGTAGCGCACCAGCGTCAGGAACACAGGCAGCAGATAGACCGAGCCGTAGAGCCCGATCCCCAGCACGAAGGAAATGGCGCAGCCATAGGCGAGGTAGCGGTCATTGAGCAGGCCGAAGTCGACCGCCGGCCGCGGCCGGCGCACGGTGAGCGTCATCAGCAGCGCGAAGCCCGCGAAGAGCGCAAGCGTCACGGGTGAAAACCAGCCGAGGTCGGGCGCCTCCTTCAGTCCGATCTCGAGGCAGGCCAGCGCAATCGCGATGAACACCACCGAGATCACGTCGAGGTCGCGCAGCAGCCGCAGCTCCATGCGTTCCCGTGGCAGGCAGGCCAGCCCCAGGATCACCGTGATGACGCCCGGTATGGTGTTGATCAGGAACAGCCACTGCCACGACAGGTTCTCGGTGATCAGGCCGCCGACGATCGGTCCCGTGGACGGGGCGATCACCGCCACGATGCCGGCCAGCACCGTGGCGATGCCCTGTTCGGTGCCCGGCGTGAACAGCAGGAACACCGCCGCGAAGACCAGCGGCATCAGCACGCCCGCCGACATGCCCTGCAGCACCCGGAAGCTCACCAGCATGGCGAAGCCGTCGCTGAGCGCGCAACCGATGGAGGCCGCGGTGAAGATGACGATGGCGATGGCCAGCAGCCGGCGCATCGAGAACATGCGCATCAGCAGCCCGGTGAGGGGGATCGTGACGATCTCGGCGATCAGGTAGGACGTCTGCACCCAGCTCATCCGGTCGGCGCCGATCCTGAGCGCCTTCTCGATCACCCCGAGCGAGGTGATCACGATCTGGATGTCGAGCACCGCCATGAACATGCCGGCACACAGCGCAGCGAATCCCAGCCACTTGCGGGCTTCGCTCAAGGATCTGGCGGGCAAGGCATTTTCGGGCATTTCCGGGCACTATGAACCAGCCGCCTGAGTGATCCAATGGTTCTTGCGAAGTTGTGAGACTTGTATTTGGTGGTTGCATTTTCTCGTACGGACGCTAGCGGAACTGGCGGTTTGGGAACGAGCTTTTGCAAGACCGGCGGTCGTCATTGTCGCGCTGCCACGGAAATGACGAAATCCCTGCCGTAAGGCTGTTATGGTCATGCTGCTAAGCTTGCGCGTCTGAAGGAACCTGCTCCGCCGTGTTGGACTACATTCAGCCCTATCTGGACTATTTCACCGCCAATCCGGAGTGGGCGCTCGTCATCATTTTCCTGATCGCTCTGGGCGAGGCGCTGCTGATCATCGGTCTTTTCGTGCCCTCGACCGCCGTTCTCGTGGGGGCGGGCGTGCTGGTCGGAACCGGTCACCTGCATTTCTGGCCGGTGATCATCGCCACCTGCCTCGGCGCCATCTCGGGCGACCAGTTCTCCTACTGGGCGGGCCGCATGTTCGGCGAGCGGCTGAAGACCTTCTGGCCCCTGAACCGCTACCCGCAGCTCGTGGCCAAGGGTGAGGATTTCGTCCGCGTCCACGGCGGAAAATCGATTGCTATCGGCCGTTTCGTGCCGGGTGTGAAATCGGTGGTGCCCGGCATCGTCGGCATGTTCGGCATGAACCAGCTGTTCTTCATCTTCGTCAACGTCACCTCCGGCATCCTCTGGTCCTTCGCGCATGTCGTGCCGGGCGTATTGATCGGGGAGGGGCTGGCCTTCGCCGGCGAACTGAGCGGCCGGCTGCTCGTCGTGCTGCTGGCCCTGCTGCTGATCCTGGCGCTGGCCGGATTCGTCATCCGGCTGGCGGCGGCGGGGGTCTCGCCCTTCCTCAACCATCTTCTGGCCCGCGTATCGGACTGGGCGCGGGCAAGGCCCGGCCGCTCCTGGCAGCGCTTTTCCCGCGCCGTATCGCCCGACAACCCGCGCTCGGTGATGATCGTGCTGTTCGCGGCCATCATCATCGCCGGCCTCATCGCGCTCATCAACCTCGGTCTTCGCGCCGCCTCCGCCGATGCGGTCTCCAACATGGACGTGTCGATCGCCACGCTGATGCGCGAGTCGCGCAACGCCCCGGCCGACGAGATCATGACCGTCATCACCATGATGGGCGACACCGTGGTGATGACCTCGCTGGCGGTCCTCATTCTCGCCTGGCTGATCTGGCACAAGTCCTATCGCGCGGCGTGGGCGGCGGGCATCGCCATCGTGGCGGCCAAGCTCTTCGAAATCGCCATGAAGCTCGGCATCCAGCGCGCGCGGCCCACGGAGCTCTCCTATTCGGGGGCCAGCATCTACAGCTTCCCCTCCGGCCATGCCACGATGGCGGCGGTGATCTTCGGCATCCTCGCGGTGCTGGTCAGCCATTCCATGGGGCGCTGGGGCAGGGCGGTGGTCTATGCGCTGTGCGCCGTGTTGGTGGTGGCCATCGCCTATTCGCGGCTCTATCTCGGAGCCCACTGGCTGTCCGACGTCCTGGCCGGCCTGACCTTCGGCGTGGTGATGATGGCGGCCTTCGGCGTGGCGATCGAGGCCATTCCGCCCCGCCGCATCAAGCCGCTGGGCCTGTTCGCCGCTGCACTCGTCGTGTTCCTGGGCGTCGGCGCGCTGCACGTGTCGACCGGATTCGAACAGGCAACGGCGATGTATGCCGTGCCGCAGCCGCAGACGCTGGTTCCCGTCGCGCAATGGGTCGACAGGGACTGGCAGAAACTTCCGGCCCGCCGGATCGACATTTCCGGCAAGCCGGAGGAGACCTTCATCGCGCAGTTCGCCGGCAATCTCGATTCCCTCGCCAGCCTGCTCGAGGCGAGCGGCTGGACGGCAAGCCCGGTGTGGACGTGGCGCCAGAGCCTTCCCTATCTCAACCCCAACGCCTCGCTCCTCGATCTCGCGCCACGGCCGGCACTGCACGAGGGCCTGAAGGCCAAGCTCACCCTCACCCGCAACCATCCCGGCGATACCGAGGGCCGCGAGGTCATCCGCGTCTACAAGACGGGCCTGGCGGCGGCGGAGGGTACGACCTACAAGCCCATCTACCTCGTCAGCCTGACGCGCGAGGTGAAGACCCACGGCTTCGACCTCTACGCCATTCCCTCGCAACGGCCGGCGTCCGATGCCGATGTGGCGGAGCTGCGCGGCGTCCTCGCCCGCGCCCAGGGCATCTCCATCATCGCAGGGCACGAACGGGCGGGAACCCGCCAGGACCTGATCACCGCCATTCCATGAGGAAGACCACCATGGAAATGGCAATTCGGCACTGGACTGGCACCGCCCATTCCGCCATATTCCGCCGCAATTTCAGGGGCCATCGGCCCGTAACGGACGAATCGACATGCATTTCCTGAGGCAGCTCTTCACCTGGTGGAACGGCCAGACGCTGAACACGCAGTTCTTTACGTGGCGCAAGGGCCAGTATGTCGGCGCCGACCAGTTCGGCAACAAGTACTATCGCGCCAAGTCGGCCCTTCCCCGGTCGATCAAGGAGCGCCGCTGGGTGATCTACAATGGCTATTCGGAAGCCTCCTCCATCCCGCCGGGCTGGCATGGCTGGATGCATCACCGTACCGACGTGCCGCCGACCCAGGAGGATTACGTCCCGTACGACTGGCAGAAGCCCTTCGTGCCGAACCAGACCGGCACGCCCAATGCCTACCGGCCCAAGGGCTCGATCCTGACCGGAGCGACGCCGGCGCCGCGCGCGCCCGATTATTCGGCCTGGCGGCCGGAATAGAGCCGGCCATATTTCGGCTGGGGTTGCACTCTAACCCCGGCCAGCATTTGCGAGAGGGAGGGGCGGCGTGAAGAACTCGACGGTTGAAACCCTGATCGGCGCGGCGGTGATCTTCATCGCGGCGGCGTTCTTCTTCTTCGCCTATCAGACGTCGGGCAAGGGCCATGCCGCCGGCGCCTATCGCCTCAGCGCGGAGTTCGACAATGCCGAGGGCGTTAGCGTCGGCACCGACGTGCGCATCGCCGGCGTCAAGATCGGCTCGGTCGTCGACTTCACGCTCAACCACGAGAATTTCCAGGCCGACGTGGTCATGGAACTCGACCCCAAGGTGAAGCTCACCGACGACGCCACCGCCAAGGTCACGGCGGAAGGCCTGCTCGGCTCCAAGTTCATCGCGCTCGAGCAGGGTGGCTCGGAAACCATGCTCGCCGATGGCGGCGTGATCTCCAACACGCAGGGCGCGGTCGACATCTGGTCGCTGATCTCGGCCGCCATGTTCAACAAGGGCACGCCCGCACCTGCAGGCGGTGATCAGGGTGCGGCACCCACCGACGGCAAGGCCGGCGCCACGACCGATACCAAGACCCCGTGATGACAGAGGCCCGGCCCGATCCGCGCCGCCAGCAATGGTCTTCCGGATCCTATGACACGCATGCGCGCTTCGTATCCGACCTCGCCACCGGCGTCGTCGACTGGCTCGCGCCGCGCGCCGGTGAGCGCATTCTCGATCTGGGCTGTGGCGACGGCGTGATCACCGCCGAACTGCGCGACAGGGGCGTCGACGTGGTCGGTGTCGATGCCAGCGAGGACTTCATCGCGGCGGCCCGCGCGCGCGGACTCGATGCACGCCTGATGGATGGCGAGGACCTGCGCTTCGGTCCCGAATTCGACGCGGTGTTCTCGAACGCCGCACTGCACTGGATGACGCAGGCCGACGCCGTGGTGCGTGGCATTGCCCGCGCGCTCAAGCCGGGCGGGCGCTTCGTCGCCGAATTTGGCGGCCATGGCAATGTCGCGGCCATCGTGACCGCGATGCGTGCCGTCTGCCAGCGGCGCGGCGGCGACCTGGCGCTCGCCGATCCGTGGTACTTCCCGGCGCCGCAAGTCTATCAGGCGCTGCTCGAACGCCATGGCTTCAGGGTCGAGCGCATCGCCCTGATCCCGCGGCCCGTGGTGCTGAAGACCGGCATCGAAAGCTGGCTCGCGGTGTTCCGCCAGCCGTTCTTCGCGCAGTTCGGCGCCGCGGCGGATGCGGCACTGGCCGAGACCGTCGAACTCCTGCGCCCGGCCCTGTGCGATGCCGACGGCAACTGGACGGCCGACTACGTCCGCCTGCGCGTCGCTGCGGTGAAGCCATGAACCGCCTTCTCCTCGGCGTCCTGCTGGTGCTGCTGGTCGCCTGCACCTGCGCACCCGCCAAGGCCGAGCGGATATCCAACCCGATCGCACTGTTCGCGGGCCTCGACAAGATCACCGGCGTCACGACGACGTTCGAGATCCCGATCGGCCAGGAACGCCGCTTCGGCAGCGTCATCGTCAAGCCGGACGTCTGCTACACCAGGCCCGTGACCGAGGAACCGAAGACAACGAGCTTCGTGCAGATCGACCAGGTCGAGATGGACAATACGCGCAAGCCGATCTTCTCGGGCTGGATGTTCGCCGAGAGCCCCGGCCTCAACGCCATGGAACATGCAACCCTCGACGTGTGGCTCACCGGCTGCCGCGATCCCAATGCGCCGCCGCCCGCCGTCGAGACGCCGCCGGCGCCCGACACCAGCAGCACGCCCGACCAGACCAAGGACGGTCAGCCGGAAGACTGACGCCCGGCGGCGAGGGCCAGCACCGCGTCGGGATCGTCATCCTGGGTGAAGGCGAAGAAATCCGCATCGCGGTCGAGCAGCGGCTCCATCACCTTGTGATAGGCGGCGCGCGGCATGGCGACGGCGCCGAGACGCTCGAGATGCGGGTTGACGAACTGCGCGTCGAGCAGGCCGAAGCCGCCGCGGTTGAGCCGCGCCACCAGGTGCACCAGCGCCACCTTCGAGGCATCGGTAGCGCGCGAGAACATGCTTTCGCCGAAGAATACCGACCCGATGCGCACGCCGTAGAGCCCGCCCACCAGTTCGCCGTCGATGCGGCATTCGACGCTGTGGCAGCAGCCCATGCGATGGAGCTGCGTGTAGAGTGCCTTGATGCGCGCGTTGATCCACGTCGACCGGCGGTCCGGGGTGCGTGCGGCGCATGCCGCGATCACGGCGGAGAAGTCGCGGTCGATCGCGACCTCGAACACCCGCCTGCGCACCGTCTTGCGCAGCGAGTGCGACACCTTCAGCGCATCGAGGGGAATGACGCCGCGCTCCTCCGGCTCGACCCAGTAGAGCGCGTTGTCCTCTGCACTCTCCGCCATCGGGAAGATGCCCGCCGCATAGGCGCGCAGCAGGATCTGTGGCGTGATCGTGCTCATCAGGCCTGGCGGGCGAGGTAATGCTCCAGCCAGTGGATGTCGTAATGGCCGTCGATGATGTCGGGCTCGGCCAGGAGCTGCTGGAACAGCGGAATGGTGGTCTCGATGCCCTCCACCACGAATTCGCTGAGCGCCCGCTTCAGCCGCATCATGCACTCGGTGCGGCTCTTGCCGGAAACGATGAGCTTGCCGATCAGGCTGTCGTAGTAGGGCGGAATGCGGTAGCCGGCATAGAGCGCGGAATCGACGCGCACCCCGAGGCCACCGGGAAAATGCACCGCGTCCACCTTGCCCGGCGAGGGCGCGAAGGTGGTGGGGTTCTCGGCGTTGATGCGGCATTCGATGGCATGGCCGGAAAACGAGATGTCGGACTGCGTATAGGCGAGGTCGGCGCCCGATGCGACGCGCAGCTGCTCCTGCACGAGGTCGAGCCCGGTGATCGCTTCGGTCACGGGATGCTCCACCTGGAGCCGCGTGTTCATCTCGATGAAATAGAACTCGCCGTTCTCGTAGAGGAACTCGACAGTGCCCACGCCCTCGTAGCCCAGCTTCTCCATGGCCTTGGCCACGCGTCCGCCGATCTCGTCGCGCTGGTGCGAGTTGAGGGCGGGCGAATGCGCCTCTTCCCAGATCTTCTGGTGGCGGCGCTGCAGCGAGCAGTCGCGCTCGCCCAGGTGCACGGCGCGGCCCTTGCCGTCGCCCAGGACCTGGATCTCGATGTGGCGCGGCTTCTCGAGATACTTCTCGATATAGACGTCGCCATTGCCGAAGGCGGCCTTGGCCTCCGACTGCGCCGTGCTCATCGCGAGCTCGAGGTCGGATTCGGTGCGCGCCACCTTCATGCCGCGCCCGCCGCCGCCGGCTGTCGCCTTGATGATGACCGGATAACCGATATGCCGGGCAACCTTCTTGGCCTCGTCGACGTCGCTGACGCCGCCTTCCGACCCCGGCACCACGGGAATGCCCAGCTCCTGCGCGGTGAGCTTCGCCGTGATCTTGTCGCCCATGATGCGGATGTGCTCGGCCGAGGGGCCGATGAACTTCACGCCATGTTCGGTCAGGATGTCGGCGAAGCGCGCATTCTCCGAGAGGAACCCGTAGCCCGGATGCACCGCCTCGGCCCCCGTGATCTCGCAGGCCGCGACGATCGCCGGAATGTTGAGATAGCTGTCGCGCGCCGGCGGCGGGCCGATGCACACGCTCTCGTCGGCGAGCCGCACGTGCATGGCGTCGGCATCGGCGGTGGAGTGGACGGCCACCGTCTGGATGCCCAGCTCGCGGCAGGCGCGCAGCACGCGCAGCGCGATTTCACCCCGGTTGGCGATGAGGACCTTGTCGAACATCCGGTTCTACTCGATCGCCACGAGGGGTTCGCCGTATTCGACCGGGTGGCCGTTGTCGACGTAGATCGCCGTCACCTTGCCGGCACGCGGCGCGTGGATCTGGTTCATCGTCTTCATCGCCTCGATGATGAGCAGGGTCTGGCCCTCCTTCACGGTGGAGCCGACGTCGATGAAGTTGGGCGCGCCGGGCGAGGGCGCCATGTAGACGGTGCCGACCATCGGCGACTTCACCGTGCCGGGATGATCGCCGTTGGTCTTGGGCGCCGCGGCGGCCTGAACCTCATGCGCCGGTGCGGCGTGGGCATGCATGACCGGGGCAGGCGGTGGCGAGGCCACCGTCGCCACGGCCGTCACCTGCTTTGCCACGCGGAACTTGGTGCCCTTGCGGTCGAGCTCGATTTCGCTGAGCCCGGTGTCGTTGAGGATCTCGGCGAGGCTGGCGATGAGTGCGAGATCCGGATCGGTGAGCGAGGGCTTGGAGGTGGCCTTCTTCGCGGGGGGCATTGGTCAACCCTTCTTGTTGGCTGAGAGGATGGAATGGAGCGCGGTCAGCGCCAGCACATAGCTCTCGACCCCGAAACCGCAGATGACGCCGGTCACGGCAGGGGCGAGGAAGCTGTGGTGCCGGAAGGCCTCACGCTTGTGGACATTGGAAAGATGCACCTCGACCGCCGGCAGGTCGGCCGCCTTCAGCGCATCGTGCAGCGCCACCGAGGTGTGGGTGTAGGCCCCGGCGTTGATGGCGATGCCCGAAGCCTGCTCGCGCGCCGCGTGGATCCAGGTGACGAGTTCGCCCTCGTGGTTCGACTGGCGGAAATCGACGTCGAGGCCGAGCGTCGCCGCATGGTCGCGGCAGCGCCGCTCCACGTCCTTCAGCGTCGCCGTGCCGTAGACGGCCGGTTCGCGCAGGCCCAGCAAATTCAGGTTCGGGCCGTTGAGCACAAAGACAGGTTTCATCGTTCCCCACGACTGCACAGGGCATCGGGGCGCTTATAGGCGTTCACGACGCCCGTTGGAAGCGCCAGAAGGCGCCTGCTCAGCAGAGCTTGCAGCCGCCGCCGCTGCGCACCTGGTCGATCATCTGGGCGAGTTCGGCAGCCGGCAGGTAGCCCGGCGAGACCTTGTCGTCGATGATGAAGCCCGGCGTGCCGTTGATGGCGAGCGACTGGGCCAGCGCGTGGTTGTCGGCGATTTCCTGGGCGACGGCCGGGTCCTTCATGTCGGCCTTCAGCTTGGCGAGATCGATGCCCTGCTTGACGGCAACCTCGTCGACCACCTCCTTGGTGACCTTGCCCTCATGCTCGAACAGCGCCTTGTGCAGCTCCCAGTACTTGTTCTGCTTCTTGGCGGCGATGGCGGCCATGGCGGCGTAATCCGAATCGCCGCCGAAAATCGGGAATTCCTTGAGCACGAAGCGCAGGTTCTGGTCCTTGTCGAGCAGGCTCATCACCTCGGGGAAGCCCTTCTTGCACCAGCCGCAGTTGTAGTCGAAGAACTCGACCATGGTGACGTCGCCCTTGGGGTTGCCCGCCACGTAGTCGGCCGGCGCGTGGAAGACCTGCTTGGCGCTCGACTGCAGCACGGTGCTGCGCTGGTCCTGTTCCTGCTGTGCCTGCTTGGCCTCGAGCGCCTTGGAGACATCGAGCAGCACCTCGGGATTGGCCATCAGGTACTGCCGGACGACCTCGCCGATCTCCTTCTTCTGGGCGTCGTTGAAGCTGCCGTCGGCGAAGGCGCCGGTCGAAAGGGCCAGCACTGCTGCCGCTGCGGCGGCAAGGCGGAGGCGGAATGTCATGCGAGTCGTCCTCTTGGGTTTCTGGTTGCTCTTAACCGCAAAGCGGCAGGTCAGTCCATCTCAGTTGCGTCCGGCGAAGCTCATCACGTCGCTGGCCTGCGTCCACTCGGGCGTCCCGGTCTTGAAGGAGGCCTGGGCGGTCTTGGCCTTTTCCATGGCAAGCTTCATGTCGCCCATCAGCAGGGCGGCCTGTGCGGTCGCCAGTTCGGCGCGCGGAATATCGCCCGACTGGGCATAGGCCCGCGCCAGCAGGCGATAGGTCTCGGGCGTCTCGCCCTCGCTGCGCTGGGCCTGGCGCAGCAGCAGCACGGCCTGCCGCGCGTTGTCCGGGGTGCCGGTATCGATGAAGGCCTGCGCCGCGAGGATCTGGATCAGGCCATTGTTGGGAAGGAGCGCGATGGCCTTCTGCACCGGCGCCACGGCTTCCGCCGCGCGTCCGTTCTCCAGCAGCGCCTGGGCCTTCAGCTCCCAGAAATAGGGGTTTTCGGGCAGTTCCGCCGTCAGGCTGTCGATGATCGGCAAGGCATTGGCGATGTCGCCGCGGCGGAACATGGCGATCGCCCGGGCGTAGCGCGCCGGCATCGACTGGTCGCCCGGCGGATATTTCTGCATCACCGCCTGGGGGCCCTCGATGTAGCCCGTGAGCTTGGCCTGCACCAGCTGGTGGCGGAGGATCAGCGCCGGCGGATCCTTGGCGTCCCAGTAGGGCGATTTCTTCGCGGCGTCCTCGAGGTCGCGGATACGGTCCATCGGCATGGGATGCGACAGCACATAGGGGTCGACATCGGCGAGCGAGGCGATGTTCTCGCTGGCCAGCTTCTGGAACAGGGTGAGCATGCCGCGCGCCGACTGGTGGGTATCGTAGAGGAACCTCAGCGCCGCCTGGTCGGCGTTGGATTCCATGCCGCGGGCATAGGTCAGGAAGTTGCGCTGGGCCATGCCCTGGGTGCCGGCCATGATGCCCTGGCCGGCCTGCGCCACCTGGGCGTTGCCCGCCGCGATGCCGCCGGCGATGGCCGCGAGGCCGAGCAGCATGCCGACGATCTGGGTGTAGTTGGCCGACTCGATCTCGACGCCCATGCGGGCCAGGTGGCCGCCGGCGATGTGGCCGGATTCATGGGCCAGCACCCCGATCACCTCGTTCGGCGTCGCCGACTGCATGAGGAGGCCGGTATTGACGAAGATGCGCTGCCCGCCCGCCACGAAGGCATTGATGTGATGGTCGTTGATCACATAGACCTTCACCGCCTTGGGATTGATGCCGGCGGCCTTGAAGATCGGCCTGGTATAAAGGCGCAGCAGGCCCTCGATCTCGGCATCGCGGATGATCGGCAGGGGCGGCTGGCGCTGCTGGGCGGCTTCGGCGTGAGTGAGCAGGATGCCGGTCACGGCGGTCAGCACCGCCATGAAGCGCGTCATCGTCCGGAACAGGATAGCCTTCAACTGCATCGCTCGTCAGCCTCTCGGCCCGTCATTCGGGGGAGAATGAGGCGAGTTTGAGGCTCGGTGATGAAGGTCAGCCGGCGCAGGGCCGGCTGACCGATATGTAATCAGCGCTTGCTCCACCAGCCGGATTTGCGCTCGGTGGCGGCGGGTGTCACCGTCGGTGCGGGCGGCTGCCAGCGCCGCGGCGGCTCTTCCGGCGCCGGCGCTGCCTCCGCTGCGGGAGCAGCGGGTGCGGGAGCCGGAGCGGGCACAGGAGCGCGTTCGGCCACCTCGGCCGGCGTGCGGTCATGGGCCTGGGGCGCATCGTCCTGGACCGGCGCATCCGCTGCCGGCTGAGCGGAAGCCTCGCCGCTGTCCTCACGGCGGCCGCGGCCTTCGCCACGCGGCCGGTCGCCGCGCTCGCGGTTGCGACCCCAGCGGTCGCGGCGGCCACGTCCACGGCGCGGACGTTCGCCATCTGCCGGCGCATCGTCACCCTCGGCAGCCGGAGCGGCCTCGGTCGCTTCTTCACCGTCCTCGGCACCGGATGAGTAGACCTCCTGGCCATCCTCGTCGGAGTCGAAGTCGGGCTGCTCGCCGCTGCCGGGAATCTCATCGCCGGCAGCGTTCTGCATCGGCTGGTCCTCGCGTCCACGTCCGCCGCGGCGGCCACGGCGGCGGCGCCGGCGGCGTCCGCCCTCGCGCTGCTCGCCATTGCCGTCGCCCGGCTGGCGGTCGTCGCCTGAAGCCTCGCTGGCCTCGTCGGCGTCGGACCCGTCATCGGCGTCCGCTTCGGCATCGATCTCGACGGTCTCGTCCTCGATCTCCTCGTCCTCCTCCTCGAAGGCCGAGTCCATGCGGACCGGGGCCGCCGTCACCTTGCGCGGCGGGATGTTGCGCTCGGGCGCACGCTCGATCAGCGCCTGCGAGCCCTTGAGTTCGTCGCTCGGGGTGATGAACACCGAGATGCCGTAGGTGGTCTCGATCGACAGCAGGTTGTCGCGCTTCTCGTTGAGAATGTAGAAGGCGATCTCGCGCGTGCAGCGCACGGTGAGGTTTTCCGGCTTGCGCGCGATGAGGTGCTCCTCGATCGCCCGCAGCACGGAGAGGCCGCAGGACGAGATCGAGCGGACGATGCCGCGGCCCTCGCAATGCGGGCAGGTGCGCGACGAGCCCTCGAGAAGGCCCGGACGCAGGCGCTGGCGCGACATTTCGAGCAGGCCGAAGTGGCTGATGTGACCGACCTGGATGCGGGCGCGGTCGTTCTTCAGCGCGTCCTTGAGGCGGCGCTCGACGTTGCGGTTGTTGCGCTTCTCCTCCATGTCGATGAAGTCGATGACGACAAGGCCCGCGAGGTCGCGCAGGCGCAGCTGGCGGGCGATTTCGTCGGAGGCCTCGAGGTTGGTCTTGTAGGCCGTGTCCTCGATGTTGTGCTCGCGCGTCGCCTTGCCGGAGTTGATGTCGACCGACACCAGCGCTTCCGTCTGGTTGATCACCATGTAGCCGCCCGAGGGCAGCGTCACGGTGGGCGAATACAGCCCGTCGAGCTGGCTCTCGGCCTGGTAGCGCGAGAACAGCGGACGCGAATCCTTGTAGGGCTTCACGTTCTTGGCGTGGCTGGGCATCAGCATCTTCATGAAGTCCTTGACTTCACGGTATGCCTCGTCGCCCTCGACGATCACCTCGTCGACGTCCTTGGTGTAGAGGTCGCGGATCGCCCGCTTCACCAGGCTGCCTTCCTCGTAGACCAGCGCCGGGGCCTGGCTCTTCAGCGTCAGGTCGCGGACACTCTCCCACAGGCGCAGCAGGTAGTCGTAGTCGCGCTTGATCTCGGTCTTGGTGCGCTGGGCGCCCGCGGTGCGGACGATCAGGCCCATGCCCTGCGGCACCTCGATCTCCTTCACCATTTCCTTGAGACGGCGGCGGTCGCCCGATTCGGTGATCTTGCGGGAGATGCCGCCACCGCGCGCGGTGTTGGGCATCAGCACGCAATAGCGGCCGGCGAGCGACAGATAGGTGGTCAGCGCCGCACCCTTGTTGCCGCGCTCTTCCTTCACGACCTGCACCAGGATCACCTGGCGGCGCTTGATCACTTCCTGGATCTTGTACTGCTTGCGCTGCACCTTGCGGCGGCGCTGCGGCACTTCTTCCAGGGCATCCTCGGCGCCGATCGACTCGACGCGGACCGCGTCCGGATCCTCGCCCACTTCCTCGATGCCGTTGCCCAGCTCGCCGGGCATGCCGTGCGTGACGTGCGGGGCAGGGGCCGCCGCTTCCATCTCGGCTTCTGACGGGGCATCCGCCTGCGGCTCGGCGAGGCGGGCCTCGATGTTCTGCTCCGGCTCGGTGGGCTCGGAACCTTCGCCCACCGGTTCGGACACCGACGGGTCCTCGTGGTTGGTCGACATCGGCTCGGCGCGCGGCGGCGTGTCGTCGCCGTCGTCATCGGCCTCGTCGTGATATTCGACGGCCTCGCCCTCGATCACCTCGGACTGCGACATGTCGAGGACATGCGAATCCGGGCTCTCGTCCTCATTGGTTTCCGGGCTGTGGTCCTCGGAAAAGGAATCGTCGCCCGATGCCTCGGCATCCTCGGCATATTCGGGCTCGGAGATCTCCTCCACGCCACCTTCGGTATTCTCTTCGCCGCGCGGGCCGCGGCGTCCGCCCCGGCCCCGGTCACGGTCGCGGCCACGGCTGCGGCGGCGGCCATTGCCTTCGCCCTCGTCGTCCTCGTCCTCGGCTTCCCGCGCGTGCTCTTCCTCCTCGGCCTGCAGCAGGGCGAGCCGGTCGGCGAGCGGAATCTGGTAATAGTCGGGGTGGATTTCCGAGAAGGCGAGGAAGCCATGGCGGTTGCCGCCATACTCCACGAAGGCCGCCTGCAGCGACGGCTCGACGCGCGTCACCTTGGCGAGGTAGATGTTGCCTTTCAGCTGCCGGCGCGCGGCGCTTTCAAAATCGAATTCCTCGATGCGGTTTCCCTTGAGGACCACAACGCGGGTCTCTTCGGGGTGGCTGGCATCGATGAGCATCTTGCTGCCCATGAGTCACGTCCTCTGCGCCAGCCCGGCAAACTTGCCGATAGGTTCTCCGCTCCGGTGAGGAGACGCCTGTTGGAGATGCGGGTGCTGCAGCGCGAATGGGGCATGCGGGTCCAGCCAGCGGACACGGGCAAACATGCGACGGGAGCCGGTCTTGCCCGGTCCTCGTTCTGCGCGCTCGTCGTGGCGTGGGACATGCCCAGGATTTCCTTATGTTCCGGATCAACGGAACGGTTCAAATGGCGGATCCGTCAGAGGATCTCGCTCTTCGACCGCGTCGAGCGGGGGTGGCATGAACTGCCTCCGGACCCACGCTTCTCGCGAAATTCTCCACCCGGGGTCGATTCTGCCGCGGATTCGCGGCCCTGACGCCCAGGAGATGAGACCGTCATATGGGGCGGGTGGCGAAATTGCAAGCATTCCTCTCGGCCGCCCATGGCAACCATTGGTTAACCCTGGGGGCCTAGCCTCGGCCCCAGCCCGTTCCCAACCCGCAGTGCCGACCGCCATGACGCTTCACACCGCCAATCCCTGCCGCTGGGCCGCAGCCCGTTTGCTGCCGGGGCTGATTCTGGCGGCGCTCTTCCTGCTGTCGGGCTATCGCCTGCCCCTGGCCGACGCCGCCGGCCTGCCCGTGGCCACCGCCGCGCGGCTGGCCGGTGATGACACCAAGACCCGCTTCGTCGCCGACCTCACGGCACCCGTCGGCTATACCGTTTACGTCATGGCCAACCCCTATCGCGTGATGATCGACCTGCCGCAGGTCTCCTTCTCGCTGCCCGTGGGGGCGGGCGACAAGGGCCAGGGACTGGTCACGCAATACCGCTATGGCCCGGTGGACGACGGCCATTCCCGCATCGTCATGGACACTGCCGGTCCGGTGCTGATCGACAAGGCCTTCCTGCTGAAGCCCAAGGACGGCCAGCCGGCGCGCATCGTGGTGGACCTCGTCAAGACCACCAAGGAGGCCTTCGACGCCAAGCTCGCGGCGGAGGAGGGCAGTGACAGCGCCGCCGCAACCCCGGCCGAGCCTCCCGCTCCGCCGGCAGCCGGTGAGGACGCGAATCCGGCCCAGCACGAGCACAAGCTGGTGGTCATAGACCCCGGCCACGGCGGCATCGACCCCGGCGCGATCGGGGTCGGCAAGACCCGGGAAAAGGACGTGGTCCTGGCCTTCGGCCTCAAGCTGAAAAAGATCCTCGAGGACACCGGCGACATCGACGTCGTCATGACCCGTTCGGACGACAGCTTCCTGACCCTGCGCGACCGCGTGAAGGTGGCGCGTGACAGGCAGGCCGACCTGTTCATCGCCATCCACGCCGATACCGTGCGGGGCGGCGACGTGCGTGGCGCCACCATCTATACCCTGTCCGAAAAGGCCTCCGACGCCGAGGCGGAGGCGCTCGCCCACAAGGAAAACCGCGCCGACATCATCGCCGGCGTCGATCTCGAGACCGAAAACCAGGAAGTCACCGACATCCTGATCGACCTCGCGCAGCGCGAATCCAAGACCCATTCGCTGGTCTTCGCCAAGAAGGCGGTGGCCGAACTTGGGTCGGTCACGGCCTTCACCGGCGTTCCCATGCGCTCGGCCGGCTTCATGGTGCTGAAGGCCCCGGACGTGCCCTCGGTGCTGGTCGAACTCGGCTACCTTTCCAACCGCCAGGACGAGGGCCAGCTCACCTCGCCCGCCTGGCAGGAAAAGGTCGCGGGCGCCATGGGCCGCGCGGTCGAGAAGTATTTCGCCACGCAGCTCGCCGCCAAATCCCCCTGAGATCCCGTCCCGCAGGGGCACCTGCGACGTGGTCGCCAGCCCGAAGCCACCGCCACCCAAGGGCCACAATCGACCCCTAGCGAATTAACTGTAACAGAGCGTACCGGCTGTGATATCGGCGGGGCACTCAGGCAGGTGTCGATTTAGAGAATGCTTCGTTTCCTCGGTTGGCTGTTCGCGGTTGGTTTCATGGTCTTCGTCGCCGGTGCGGCGGGTGCGGGCTATGTGCTCTGGAACGCCTCGAAGGACCTTCCGGATTACACCCAGCTGGCCAACTACGCGCCGCCGGTCCTCACCCGCATCTACGCCGCCGATGGCTCCATGCTCGCCGAATATGCCGAGGAGCGCCGCCTCTTCGTGCCGGTGAACCAGATGCCGAAGCTCCTGATCGACGCCTTCACCTCGGCCGAGGACAAGACGTTCTTCCAGCACGGCGGCCTCGACTGGGTGAGCATCGCCGCCGCCGCGTGGCGCTATGCCCAGGTCAAGCTGACCGGCAAGGGCACCATTGTCGGCGCCTCCACCATCACCCAGCAGGTGGCCAAGAACTTCCTTCTCACCAACGAGCGTTCCTTCGACCGCAAGCTGAAGGAGGCGATTCTCGTCCGCCGCATCGAGCAGACCTTCACCAAGGACCAGATCCTCGAACTCTACCTGAACGAGATCTTCCTCGGCCTCAATTCCTATGGCGTCGCGGCAGCCTCGCTCAACTATTTCGGCAAGTCGCTCGACCAGCTGTCGCTCGAGGAGATGGCCTATCTGGCAGCGCTGCCCAAGGGTCCCAACAACTACCACCCGTTCCGCCAGCGCGCGCGTGCCATCGAGCGCCGCAACTGGGTGCTGCTGCAGATGTTCCAGAACGGCTACATCAGCGAAGAGCAGATGAAGGAAGCTCAGGCCAAGCCGCTCCTGGTCACGCCGCGGCCCTTCGGCGCGCAGCTCTTCGCCGCCGAAAGCTTCGCAGAGGAGGTGCGCCGCGAACTGATCGACCTCTATGGCCGGGACCAGCTCGAGAAGGGCGGCCTGTCGGTCCGCACGACGCTCGATCCCAAGCTGCAGATCTATGCCCGCCAGTCGCTGGCCCGCGGTCTCATCGCCTTCGACCGCAAGCGCGGCTTCCGCGGCCCGATCGCGGTGGGCGAACTCGGTGCGGTGCCCGACTGGGCGCTGCTGATGAAGGACAAGAAGGTGCCCGACGACATGGCGCCATGGCGGATTGCCGTCGTCCTCGACGTCGCCGACGATGGCGCCACCATCGGGCTCCAGCCCCGTCTCCAGCCCGACGGCACCATGGGCCCCGAGCGCGACAAGGCGAAGATTCCGCTCGAACTGATGAGCTGGGCGCGCGCCTACGTCGATGGCACCAAGCTCGGCCCCGAGGTCAAGAAGGCCTCCGACGTGCTGAAGCCCGGCGACATCGTCTATGTCGCGCCCAACAAGGATACCGGCGACTATCACCTCATGCAGGTGCCCGAGGTCGACGGCGCCATGATCGCCATGGACCCGCACACCGGCCGCGTGCTGGCCCTCGTCGGCGGCTTCTCCTATGGCCGCAGCCAGTTCAACCGCGCCGTCCAGGCCATGCGCCAGCCGGGCTCGTCCTTCAAGCCGATCGTCTATGCCGCGGCCCTCGACAACGGCTATACGCCCGCTTCCGTGGTGCTCGATGCCCCCATCGAGTTCAAGATGCCGGACGGCTCGATCTGGAAGCCCAAGAACTACGAGAAGTCGTTCTTCGGCCCCGCCACGCTGCGCCGCGGCATCGAGCAGTCGCGTAACGTGATGACTGTGCGCCTCGCCAACGAGATGGGCATGGCCAAGATCATCGATCTCGCGACGCGTCTCGGCATCTACGACAAGCTCCCGGCCCAGCTCGCCATGGCGCTCGGTGCGGGCGAGACCACCCTGATGAAGATGGTCACCGCCTATGCGATGATCGACAACAGCGGCAAGCGCATCGAGCCCACCCTGATCGACCGCATCCAGGACCGCTACGGCAAGACCATCTACCGGCACGACAAGCGCGACTGCACCAACTGCATGGCCGCCGCCTGGAGCCCCGACCTGCCGGAGCCCGATCTCAGCGAGACCAGCGAGCAGGTGATGAACCCCTACACCGCCTACCAGATCACCTCGATGATGGAGGGCGTGGTTCAGCGCGGCACCGGCAAGAAGGTGCTCGCCGTGGGCAAGCCCGTGGCCGGCAAGACCGGCACCTCCAACGAGGAGCGTGACGCCTGGTTCATCGGCTTCACGCCCGATCTCGTGGTCGGCACCTTCGTCGGCTTCGACGTGCCCAAGCCCATGGGCAAGGGCCGCACCGGCGGCGAACTCGCCGCCCCCATCGTCGCCGACTTCATGAAGCTCGCACTGAAGGACAAGCCGGCAACCCCGTTTCGCGTGCCGCGCGCCATCGAGTTGATCCCCATCGACGCCAAGACCGGCAAGCGCGCCATCTTCGGCCAGCCGGGCGTCATCCTCGAGGCTTTCAAGCCGGGTGACGAGCCGCCGGATTCGACCAAGATCATCGGCGACGGCACCGTCACCGCCAATGCCGCGCCGGCCCCGGATGGCGGCGTCATGCTGGTGCCGCCGTCGCAGGATGGCAGCGGTGCTGCAGCGCCGGGCCAGGCCGCGCAGCCGCCGGCCCAGCCTCCCGCCGGCGGTGGCGGGTTGACGGGGCAGGGCGGCGGCCTCTATTGAGCCCCTCAACGTCACTTTCATTCTGAGCAGGAATCATGCGCGCTGAAGTCTCGTCGGTCGTCGACGACATGAAGCAGTCCATCGGGCTGCTGAGGAGGCATCTTTGACTGGGACAATTCCCTCCGCCGCCTCGCCGAACTGAACGCCAAATCCGAAGACCCGTCGATCTGGAACGACCCCCAGAAGGCCCAGAAGCTGATGCGCGAGCGCCAGGACCTCGACAAGCGCATCACCATGATCCGCGACCTCGAGCAGGCGATCGCCGACAACACCGAGCTCATCGAGATGGGCGAGAGCGAGGGCGACCAGTCGATCGTCACCGACGCCGAGAAGGCGCTCTTCGCGCTGAAGCCGAAGGTGGCGGAAACCGAGATCGAGACGTTGCTCTCGGGCGAGGCCGACGCCAATGACGCCTTCCTCCAGATCAATGCCGGCGCGGGCGGGACAGAAAGCCAGGACTGGGCCTCGATGCTGATGCGCATGTACATGCGCTATGCCAACAAATACGGCTACAAGGCCGAGGTCTTGGACGAGCATGCGGGTGAAGAAGCGGGCATCAAGTCCTGCACCATCCAGATCAAGGGCCACAATGCCTACGGCAAGCTCAAGACCGAGTCGGGCGTGCACCGCCTGGTGCGCATCTCGCCCTATGACTCGAACGCGCGCCGCCACACCTCCTTCTCGTCCGTCTGGGTGTACCCGGTGGTGGACGACAACATCGACATCGTGGTGGTCGAGTCCGATCTCAAGATCGACACCTACCGCGCGAGCGGGGCGGGCGGCCAGCACGTGAATACAACCGACTCCGCCGTACGCATCACGCACGTGCCCACCGGCATCATCGTCGCCTGCCAGGCGGAGCGTTCGCAGCACAAGAACCGCGCCACCGCGCTCAAGATGCTGAAGGCCCGCCTCTACGAGATGGAACTGCAGAAGCAGCAGGAAAAGATCGATGCGGCCAACGCCAAGAAGACCGATATCGGCTGGGGCCACCAGATCCGTTCCTACGTGCTGCAGCCCTACCAGCTGGTGAAGGACCTGCGCACCGGCCACACATCGACCTCGCCCGGCGACGTGCTCGACGGCGAAGTCGAGGACTTCATCCAGGCCTCGCTCGCCCACAAGGTCAAGGGCGGCGGCGACCAGGTGATCGAGGACATCGAGTAGGCTCCGGCTCTGGTGCCCTAGTTCCAAGACCTTCAACTTCGCCGGGCTTGACCCGGCGATCCTTTTTGTCGCCCCCAAAAAGGATGCCCCGGTCAAGCCGGGGCAAGGTGAACTCACGGGGGTCAGCCCTCCACCACTTGCCGCTCCCGCCAAATCGATGCACTCTTCCCTGCCGAAGGAGTGCCTGATCCATGCTGAACCTCGATCCGCGTCTCTATGTCGATCCCGCCGTGCTCCCGCGCGAGCGCAATGAGATCTTCGCCAAGACCTGGCAGATGCTGGGGCCCGCCGCCCAGGTGGCCGAGCGTGGGCAATATGTCGCCGCCGACATCGCCGGCATCAAGGTCTTCGCCATCCGCGGCCGCGACGGCGCCTTGCGGGCCTTCCGCAATGTCTGCCGCCACCGCGGCGCGCAGTTGCTGGAGGAGGGCACGGGCCGCTGCGCCACCATCCGCTGCCCCTATCACCAGTGGGTCTTCGCCGATGACGGCCACCTTATCAACGCACCGTGGTTCGGCGAGGAGCCGGGCTTCGATCCCGCCGACTGGCCGCTGGAGCCGATCCACGTCGCCACCTGGCGCGGCCTGCTCTTCGTCGCCATCGACCCGCAGGAGGACCTCGTCACGCAGCTCGGCGACCTCGTCGCGGAGCTCTCCGACGAACCGATCGAGACCTACCAGTCGGTGCGCACCGAGACGGTGAACTTCGACGCCAACTGGAAGATCTACACCGACAATTTCGTCGAGGGCTACCACATCCCCGGCATCCACCCGAAGTTCTTCGCCGCGATCGACTTCGAGCAGTTCAAGACCACCGCGCACAAGGGTTTCATCCGCATGACGGCACCCCCGCGCGAGGGCCTGTTCTATCGCGGAAAGTGGCTGTGGATGTGGCCCAACTGGACGCTCTCGCTGTTCGAGGGCGGCATGAACACCTCGCGCATCAACCCCGTCGGCACGAGGCGCACCGAACAGCTCTACCACTTCTACTTCGCCGACCTCGCACCGGAACGTGACGAAAGCCGCAGCGACACGATCGCGCGCAACCTGGCCGTGGTCCGCGAGGATTACGAGATCTGCATCCGGACCCACAACAACTACGAAGCCGGCAATTACAGCGCCGGCCCGCTGTCGCCGCGCCATGAGCAGGGCGTGCACTACTTCCAGGGGCGCGTGAAGGAGAGCCTGGGGGCCTGATCCGCCAATCCCGTCTCCCGTCGGCACAGCCGATGGGAGACGGGACGGATCCCTAAGCCAGCACCTCGACCGAAATCGGCCGCGAATCCGCTCCCAGCCGGTAGACCACCGGAACGCCCGTATCCAGTTCCCGCTTCAGGATCTGTTCCGGCGTCAGGCCCTCGATCGCCATGATCAGTGAACGGATCGAATTGCCGTGTGCCGCCACCAGCACGCGCTTGCCCGACAGCACGTCCGGCTGGATCAGCTTCATGTAATAGGGCAGGGAGCGGGCGAGGGTGTCCTTCAGGCTCTCGCCGCCGGGAGGGGCGATGTCATAGGAGCGGCGCCAGATATGCACCTGCTCCTCGCCCCACTTCTTGCGGGCGTCATCCTTGTTGAGTCCCGTGAGGTCGCCATAGTCGCGCTCGTTCAGCGCCTGGTCCTTCACGGTCTTGAGGTCCGGCTGGCCCAACTCGTCCAGCATGATCTTCAGCGTGCGCTGGGCGCGGCTCAAGGCGCTGGTGTAGGCGATGTCGAAGTGGAAGCCCTTGGCCTTCAGCTTCCGGCCCGCCGCATGGGCCTCGGCCACACCCCGCTCGGTGAGGTCGGGGTCCTTCCAGCCGGTGAACAGGTTCTTGAGGTTCCATTCGCTCTGCCCATGGCGGACGAGCACGAGAAGGCGGTCCATGATCTACTCCAGTCCCAATACGTCGGTCATCGAATAAAGCCCGGGCTTCTTGTCGAAGGCCCAGAGTGCCGCGCGCACCGCGCCGCGCGCGAAGATGTCGCGGCTCTCGGCCTTGTGGGTGAGTTCGATGCGCTCGGCGGGCCCTGCGAACATCACCGTATGCTCGCCCACCACCGAGCCGCCGCGCAGCGTGGCAAAGCCGATATCGCCTGCGGGCCGGGCACCCGTGTGACCATCGCGTGACCGCACCGAGCGGTTCCTCAGGTCGATCTCGCGCCCTTCCGCTGCCGCCTGGCCCAGCAGCAATGCCGTACCCGATGGCGCGTCGATCTTGTGCTTGTGGTGCATTTCGAGCACCTCGATGTCGAAATCCTCGCCCAGCGCCGCCGCCACCTTCCTCACCATCACGGCGAGAAGGTTCACGCCGAGGCTCATGTTGCCGGACTTGACGATGCGGGCATGCCGCGCCGCTGCCCTGATCTTGGCGTCGCCCGCCTGGTCGATGCCGGTGGTGCCGATCACGTGCACGATGCGCGCCTGGGCGGAAAGCTCGACGAGCGCCAGGGTGGCCTGCGGCACGGTGAAGTCGATGATGCCGTCGACGTGGGTGAGCAGCGCGATGGGATCGTCGGTGACGGCCACGCCGAGCCTCCCGACGCCGGCGAGTTCGCCCATGTCGGCGCCCACATGGGGCGAGCCCTTGGGTTCCAGGCCGCCCGCCACCTCGGCACCCGGCGTCTCGCTGATGATGCGCGTCAGCACCCGCCCCATCCGGCCCGCCGCACCGGCAACTGCAAGCTTCATCTCTCTCACCCCTCGTTGGAACCGGCTTTAGCAACCGGCCCCGGTGATGGAAAGCGCCTAGACGCCTTCCACCAGCACGATGTTGGCGATGCCCGCGCCCTCGCGCTTGGCCTTGGCCGCCTGGTACTCGGGCGAATGGTAGCAGTCGACCGCCGCCTGCAGGCTGGGGAACTCGATCACCACGTTGCGCGGATGGCCCTGGCCCTCCAGCTGGTGGAAGGCGCCGCCGCGCGCCAGGATGGTCGCGCCATACTTCTGGAAGGCCTCGCGCGTGCCGGAGGCATAGTGCTGGTACTGTTCCGGATCGGTCACCGTCACATGGGCGATCCAGTATCCCTTGGGCATTCTCTCAACTCCCTGAAATGGTGCGCACTATAGCCCGGCCCCGGTCGCCTCCAAGGACTTCTTCGCAGCACCCCTGCGGGCGGGTCGGCAGCGCCTCCGGCCGCTCATTGAAAGGCCTCCGGCCTCCTGCCGCGCATCCCCCGCGAAGGTGCCGTCCAGGCCCCCGCGGATGCCCCGCCTGCCGGCCCCCGCGGGGCGATCATGACCATCCGGTAAGCCACGCTTTGGCCTATGTTTGATGGCCAAAGGGGCAAAGGCGGCCAGCGCGGCTTTCCGCATTGCTTGCGGCTGGCTGCGGTGGCAGATGTTTGATCGGATTCGGGTCAGTGGAACAGGAAGACGTTGCGGCGCCTTGCTAGGATAAGCGCTTACAGCTTGATGTCGGTTGTGGCCGTTCTGCTGATTGTCGCCGTTGCCGCCGTGATGCGGCTGGCGCAGGGGCCGGTCTCGCTCGATTTCCTGCGCTCCACGGTCGAGAACAAGATCAACCAGAGCCTGCCCAGCATGGCGGTGTCGATCGGCGGCCTGGTGCTGGAGCGCAGCGGCTCGGAGGGCATTCCCCACGTCCGCCTCACCGATCTCCGGCTGGTCGACAAGCAGGGCGGATACCTCGCCAGTGCGCCGCGCGCCTCGCTCGGCATCGACGAAGCAGCACTCCTCACCGCCCGCATCGTGCCGACCTCGATCACGCTCATCGGCCCGGTCATCAGGGTGCGCCGCGACCTCCAGGGCAATTTCGCCCTGGGCTTCGACGAGCCCGCACCCGAAAGCGAGGCGGTGGTCATCGATGCCACGGATCCGGCCAAGTCCGACCTCGAGGCCTCACCGGGCGGAGCCACCGCGCCGCAGTTCAACGGCTCGGGCGCGGCACTGCTCGACCTGATCGGCGGCGGCCCCAATGCGGCGGGCATGAGTTCGATCAACGCCATCAACATCGACAAGGCCACCATCACCTTCTTCGATGAGGCCAACAATGCCCGGTGGAACATCCGCCACGCCGACCTGGCCTTCACCCGCCAGCCCGACGGCTTCAAGGCCGAGGCCAGCGCCTCGGTCCTCAACAGCGGCGACACGCCGGGCGACTGGAAGGCCGGCGGCAGCGCCACCTATCGGCGCGACACCCATTCCTTCCTGGTCAGCGCCCATGTGAGCGACCTGTCGCCGGCCAAGATATCCGACCAGATCTATGCCTTCTCGAAGCTGGCGCGCGTCGACGTTCCGCTGTCCGGCCGCGTCGACATGGAGGTGACCGACACCGGCCACGTCACCCGCGCGGTGGGCGAGTTCACCGCCGCGGCGGGCGTGGTGGAACTCCCCGACTATCTCGCGGGCCGGCTGAACGTCGACGAAGGCTCGCTCCGCGCCGAGTTCGACCCGGCCACCGGCAGTCTCAACATCACCGATTCGACGCTCCTCATCGGCAGCTCGCATGCCCAGATGATCGGCCGCCTGTCGCCCGAGCGCAGCCCCGATGGCCGGCTCACCGCCATCGACATCTCGCTCGGCGCGCGCAACGCGGCAATCGATGCCCAGGGCTCGATCAAGAACCCCGTCGCCGTCGACCAGGTGATCTTCAACGGCCGCGCCAGCATCGACGAGGCACGCCTCGACATCAACGACCTGCAGGTCCGTTCGGGCAATGCCGCGGTGCGCCTGCAGGGGGCGATCGCGGCCGGCGAGGACTCGCCCGCCATCATGATGGGGGGCCGCGTCCAGCAGATGCCGGCGGCCCTGCTGAAGCAGCTCTGGCCGCCCATCGTCGCGGAAAAGACCCGCACCTTCGTCAACGAGAACGTCACCGATGGCATCATCTCCGAGGGCGATTTCACGGTGAAGCTCCAGGCCGACGCCATGGCCGAGGCCAAGCGCACCCGCAAGCTGCCGGCGGGCTCGATCAACATGAACGTGAAGATGGAAGGGGTGAGCAGCGGCTATTTCAAGAACCTGCCGCCGCTGCAGAACGCCTCGGGCGAGGCCCATCTCGTCGACAACGACTTTTCGCTCAAGATCGACGGCGCCGACGTGGTGCTGCCGTCAGGGGCCCAGGGCCGGCTCTCCTCGGGCACCATGCTGGCCAGGGACATCCTCGCGGTCGAGACCATGGCGGACTTCGACCTCGACATCGTTGCCGGCGCCCAGCCGCTGATCGAATATCTCGGCCTGCCGGACCTCAATCTCATCCGCCACACCGGGCTGGACACCACGAAGCTGCAGGGCGACGCGCGGATGAAGGTCAAGCTTTCCTTCCCGATGATCAAGCCCCTGCCGCCGGAGCGCGTCGCGGTGAGCGCCACTGCCCGCCTGTCGGACGCGACGCTGAAGGACGCGCTGCCCGGCATCGACATCACCGAAGGCAAGATCGACATGGCGATGGACAATGGCGTGCTCACCGCCAAGGGCCCCGCCAAGATCGCCGGCATTCCCTCCGAGATCTCCTGGCAGCGCGGGCCGGCGCCCGAATTCCAGCAATCCGCCGTCATCAAGACCACGCTCGACGGCGAGCAGCGCCGCAAGCTCGGCATCGATCTCGGCACCTTCGCGCGGGGGCCCGTCGCCGCCACGGCGACGATCGACAACCTGGCCGACCCGCAGGGCCGGGTCGACATCGTGGCCGATCTCGGCGACGTCGACATGCGTATCCAGCAGATCGGCTGGGTGCGGCCCGCCACGCCCAAGACCACCGCCCGGATGACCTATTACAGCAAGGGCGACAAGGGCCCGCGGGTCGAGGATCTCGAGATCAAGGGCGGCGGCCTGTCGATCAAGGGCAGCCTGCTGCTGGCGCCCAAGCGGCTCGGCCTGCGTTCGGCCACCTTCACCGAGATGAACCTGTCCGACGACGACCGCTTCGCCGCCACCGTCAAGATGACCGACACCGGCATGAACGTCGACCTCACAGGCGACAGCTTCGACGCCCGGCCGCTCATCCGCAGCATGTTCGGCAGCCAGAATCCCGACGAGGCCGCCCAGGCCGTGGAGGAGGCCAAGGCCAATTCCGGCCGCACCGTGAGCGTCAACCTCAGCATCGGCCGCGTCATCGCCAATCTCGGCGAGATCATCAATTCGGTCAGCGGCACGCTGGTGTCGCAGTCCTCGCTGCTGACCTCGGCCGAGATCAACGGCACCTTCCTCAGCGGCCAGCCCATCGTGTTCCGCGTGACGCCGGTCGAGGGCGGGCGCGAGATGCGGATCAACGGCCGTGACGGCGGTGCGGCAATCCGCGCGGCAAATCTCTACTCCAAGGTGGCGGGCGGGCAGATCGAATTCTACGCGCTAATGTCGCAGGACGGGTCGTCGGTCCGCAAGGGCCAGCTGGTGCTGCGCGACTTCGAAGTCCGCAACGAGGCCGCGTTGGCCGATCTCGATGCCCGCGGCAAGCCCAAGCGCGACGCGCCGCGGCGCGACGGTCCGCGCAGCGATGCGCTGAGCTTCAAGAAGCTGAACCTGCCCTTCACCACCGACAGCCGCTTCATCTGCATCGGCGAGGCGCTGGTGAGGGGCCCCGAACTCGGCGCCAGCGCCGCGGGCCTCATCCGCAAGTCCGACGGCGCCGTCGACATCGCTGGCACCATCACGCCGGCCTATGCGCTGAACGCCGCGCTGGGTGACATTCCTCTGTTGGGCGACATCATCACCGGCGGCAAGGGGCAGGGCATCATCGGCCTCACCTTCGCCATGGGCGGCACCGTCGACAAGCCGGAGTTCCAGATGAACCCCGTCTCCGCCATGGCGCCCGGCTTCCTGCGCAAGTTCTTCGAATACAGCAGCCGCTGTGAGCCGGCGAAGCCGGTGAGGAAGACCGGCAAGAACGAGCAGGAGCCCTGAGCTTTCGTGGCCGTGGGCGCAAGCTCGCCACACGGCCATCGCGAATGTGAAACGGCGTTTCCGAGCGCGCGCCGCGAGCTTGTGCAGCGTGTGGCTGAACGATCAGTCAAGCAAGCATGTGAATATGTTGATATTTGACATTGAAGGTTCGGCCGTTCGACTGTAATCCTCTCTCGAGAGCTGTCGCCGATTGCAGTCCCGCCAGCTCTTTCTCCTCTCCCCCTTTAGCCCCCCGGCGGGGGGAGAGGATTCGGCCAGCAAGCCGGAAGCCCAGCATTATGATGCTTTGCCGCTCGCCGCTGCCAGATCGTGAAAGCAGTTTTCATTATCTTGACGGGCTCATGCCGGTGAACGCGGGCTTCCCCCATGATTCGCCTCCGCTCACGTCGTGCCGCAGGCAACTCCGCCCTTCGCGCGGCCGATCGCCCGTCAACCTGACCAGGGCCTGTACTTCGCTCCGCCTCGGATTATAGTCCGGACCATGCAGCACCCTTCGCCCCGCGACGTCGTCAACCGCCAGCTCGCGGTCTACAACGCCCATGACATCGACGGCTATTGCGCGCTCTTCGCCGGCGACGCGATCATTTCGGACCTCGTCACCGGCCAGGTGATCTGCAATGGCCTCGCCGAAATCCGCAGCGTCTATGCGAAGCGCTTCGCCGACAACCCGCAGCTCAGCTGCACCGTCCACCAGCGCCTCGAAGGTCCCACCCACGCCATCGACAAGGAAACCGTCTACGGGTTACCGACGGGACCCCTGCACATCATGGCCATCTACGAGGTGCGCGAGGGGCTGATCCGCAGTCTGAAGTTCATCCGCTGGACGGATTGAAAATACGGTTTCCCCTCCAGATGCCGTCATCCCGGCGAAGGCCGGGAGGTGGATTCACACTTGAAGTGCAACAGTTGC
>CAMFKI010000042.1 GCA_945957365.1 uncultured Alphaproteobacteria bacterium
GGCTGGACCCGTCGCACCCGGGAGACCCGTGGCGCCCGTCGGACCGGCAAGGCCGCTCGCACCCGTGGCGCCGGCCGGACCGGTGGCGCCCGTCGTGCCGCCGGAGCCTGTTGCACCCGTCGGACCCGATGCGCCTGTTGCACCCGTGGCGCCCGCGGCACCCGTCGCGCCCTTGGCGCCCGTGGCTCCGGCGGCACCCGTCGGGCCGACCGCGCCCGTCGGGCCTGCACCCGTGCCGCCCTGGGCGGTGACGAACAATTCCCAATAGGAGCTGGTGTCGAGGCCGGGCTTGACCTGCATCGGCACCGGTACCTTGGCGCGCCAAGTCGAGCCGTCCTGGAAGACCAGTTCATCGGTGAGATAGGTCTGGACGCTGCTCCAGGCGCCGCGCGACTTCAGCGAGATGGGGCCGCAATTCGCGACCGAGGCGAGCACCGTGGCCTGGCCGGGCGAGGTCAGCACCACGACGCAGCGGTTCGGCACGTAGTTCAGCGGGCTGAAGGTGAATGTGCCCGAAGCCGTGGCCTTGGTGTGGGCCACGCCGCCGTCGAGCGTGATGACGGAGTTGCTGTTGGCCTTGCCGGAGAGCGTCAGCAGGCCGTTGTTGATACTGGCGGCCGAAACGGTGATTGCGGCCATGGCCGCCGAATGATCTGCGATGGCGATGACGCTGGTGGCCAATAACACAGTGCGCAGCTTCATCGCCATATCTCCGCTTCGGGGGTCAAACGTCCCTGGCGACCATCATTGGCCGCAGGCCAGGCGACTTTGGACGGGCGGTGACGGGGCGACACTCCGCGGAAGCCCCACAAAGGTGGGAGAAAATACCTCGGTGTAAACTCCTGTCCGGAGCGCGGCATGGCTTGTTAAGCAGGGGAGAAGAAATCTATAGTTGCCATCTCCGGCCAGTTCGTCCTCGAGCCCGCGTCCGCCCGCCTGCCGGAGGCCGGGCCGGCGCGTGACGGGAATCACCGTGCCCAATACCGAGCCTTCCTTCATCGACGGCCTGCTGGCGCGCATGAGCCTGCGCGAGAAGGTGGGGCAGCTCAATTACCCCCACGCCGATGGGCTTCCGACCACCGGGGCGGCCCCCGGCGCCGACACCCGGACCCTGATCCTGCGGGGCGAATTATGCGGCACCTCGGCCGGCAATGGCGCGGCGGAGCGCCGCGACCTGCAGCGGCTGGCGGTGGAAAGAGGCCCGAGCGGCATTCCGCTGTTCTTCGCCAAGGACTGCGTGCAGCGCTACCGCACGGGCGCCCCCATCCCGCTGGCGCAGTCGTGCTCCTGGGAGCCCAAGCTGCTGCGCCGCATCGCCGCCATGACGGCGCAGGAAGCCCGCGGCGACGGCATCAGCCTGAACTGGGCGCCGATGCTGGACATCAGCCACGATGCGCGCTGGGGGCGCGTGGCGGAGGGCCACGGCGAGCTGCCCTATCTCTGCGCCCGCTATGCCGAGGCAGTGGTGCGGGGCTACCAGGGGGCGGACGGCGACGTGGCGCGGCCCGACCGGATGATGGCGACGCTGAAGCATTTCGCCGGATATGGCCTCGCCCTGGCGGGGCGCGACTATGCCGCCGTCGAGGCCAGCCCGGCGACGCTCATGCGCATCATGGAGCCGTTCCGCGCCGGGATCGCGGCGGGTGCGGGCGCGGTCATGGTGGCGTTCAGCACGCTCAACGACATGCCGGCCACTGCGCACCGCGTGCTGCTCGACGATGTGCTGCGCGGCCAGTTCGGCTTCCGCGGCATGGTGGTGACGGACTTCACCGCGATCGACCCCGAACTCGTCAACCACGGCATAGCCGCCGACGCGCGCGAGGCGGCCTTCCTCGCCTTCAGTGCCGGGGTGACGGTGGACCTCGTGTCCTGCGCCTTCCTCAACCACCTCGAGGCGCTGGTGGCGGAAGGCCGCATTGGCGAGGCCGAGGTGACGGCGCGCTGCCGCCTGGTGCTGGAGGCCAAGCAACGGCTGGGCCTGTTCGACGACCCCTATCTGGGCCTCGCCGCTGGCCTTCATCCGGTGCGCCTGCCGGATCATGTGGCGCTGGTGCGCGAGGCGGCGGTGAAGGGCCTGGTGCTGCTGAAGAACGACGGCGTGCTGCCGCTGGCCCGCGGCGGGCGGCTGGCGGTGATCGGCCCCCTCGCCGATGACCGCATCGACATGCAGGGCACCTGGGCGATCGACGTCGACCCGCACCGCAGCGTGACGGTGCTGGAAGGCCTCACGGCTGGCGGCGGCGCCACGCAGGTGCTGCATGCCAGGGGGTGCAACATCGTCGATGACGCGAACCTGGCGGCGCGCCTCAACATCCATAACCGTGACATGCCATCCGTGGTGATCGACCCGCGGCCGCCGTCCGAGATGATCGCCGAAGCCGTTGCCGTGGCGCGCCAGGCCGACGCCATCCTGCTCTGCCTCGGCGAGGCCAAGGAGCATGCGGGCGAATCCTCGACCAGGCTCGACATCGCGCTGCCGGGCGCGCAGCAGGCGCTGTATGACGCGATGCGCGCGGCGGCCGATGCCGCGGGAACGCCGCTGGTCGTGATCGCCATTGCCGGCCGGCCGCTGGCGCTCACCGGTGTGACGAGCGCCGACGCGCTGATCTGGACCGGCCACCCCGGTGCGGAGGGCGGCCACGCCATCGCCGACGTGGTGTTCGGCGATGAAAGTCCGTCGGGGCGTCTCAGCATGGCGCTGCCGCGCCATGTCGGCCAATTGCCGCTGGCCACCGAGGAACTGCCCACCGGCCGCCCGAAGGATGCGATCGGTATCGACGTTCCGGGCGACCACGAGGTGGACGAGGCGGGGCGCCACGTGTTCCGCAAGTTCACCACGGCCTGCATTCTCGAAGGGCCGCACACCCCGCTCTACCCGGCCGGGTTCGGCCTCACCTACACGCGCTTCGTCCATGGCCAGGCGACGGCCAGCGCCCGCATCCTGCACGGGGAGCACGCGGTGCTGGAGGTGAGCGTGCCGGTGACCAATGTCGGCGATCGCGCCGGCACGGAGGTGGTGCAGCTGTGGCTGCGCGACCCGGTGGCGGCGATCTCGCGGCCGGTGCGCGAGCTGCGCGGTTTCGTGCGCCTGACGCTGGCGCCGGGCGCCACGGGCGTCGCGCGCTTCAGCCTGACCACGCAGGACCTGCGCTACGAGCGGGGCCCTGCGCTCGGCGCCATGACGGGCGGCTGGGAGGCGGGCGAGTTCATCATCATGGTCGGCCCCAACGCGCGCGACACGCAGGCGCTGAGCGTGACATGGCAAGACTGACATGAGCGAGACACGCGCGGCGGCGCTGCTCGACCGGGTGCAACGCGAGACGCTGACCTATTTCACCGACTTCGCACATCCCGTCTGCGCCATGGCGCGCGAGCGCTTCGGCACGCCCGGCATGATGGACACGGTGACGAGCGGCGGCACAGGCTTCGGCATCATGGCGATGCTGGCAGGCGTCGAGCGTGGTTTTCTCGCGCGCGGCGAGGTGGTGGAACGGATCGCCACCATCTGCCGCTTCCTGGGCGCGGCGCCCCGCTATCGCGGCGCCTTCGCGCACTGGATGAACGGCCGCAGCGGAGCGACCGTCGCCTTCTCGGCCCATGATGACGGCGGCGACATCGTCGAGACGGCTTTCCTCATGATGGGCCTGCTGAGCGCGCGGCAGTGGCTCGACGGCAGCGAACCGCGGCTTGCCCGCGCCATCGACACCTTGTGGCACGACGTCGACTGGGCAGGCTTCTGCCCCTCGCCCGACGCCATGCTGTGGCACTGGAGCCCGGCGAACGGCTTCAGCCTGGCGCTTCAACTGCGCGGCTGGCACGAGGCACTGGTCACCTTCGTGCTGGGCGCAGGCTCGCCCCGCCATGCCATCGACCCGCGCTGCTATCACGCGGGCTGGAAGAACAGCCCCACCTTCCGCAATGGCCATGTCTATCACCGCATCCGCCTGCCGCTCGGGCCGGAGCTGGGCGGGCCGCTGTTCTTCGCGCATTATTCCTTCATGGGCCTCGATCCGCGCGGCCTGTGCGAGGGCGGCATCGACTACTGGGCGCAGAACCGCGCGCAGGTGCGCATCAACCGCGCGCATTGCCTCGCCAATCCGGGGGGCTTTGCCGGATATGGCGCGGCCTGGGGCCTGACCTCCTGCGATGGCCCTGACGGCTACCAGGCGTTTTCGCCCGCCAACGACCATGGCGTGATCGCACCCACCGCGGCGCTCGCCTCCATGCCCTACCTGCCCGGCGCGGCGCTGGCGGCGCTGCGCCACTTCGCGTGCTATCAGGACGGCGCGCTGTGGGGGCCGCATGGCCTGCACGACGCCTTCAGCGCCAGCCGCAACTGGATCGCCCCCAGCCACCTCGCCATCGACCAGGGGCCGATCGTGGTGATGATCGAGAATTTCCGCAGCGGGCTGCTGTGGCGGCTGTTCATGTCCGCTCCGGAGGTTCGGGCGGGGCTAGGCCGGCTGGGCTTCACGCGGGGCGGCGGCCTGGCCTGAGGGGGCAAGTTCGCCCATCCCCGGCTCCGAGATGATGGTGACGCTGCGCTGATAGAGTTTGGCGGGCTCGCTGCCGCTGCCATTGCCGATGCCGATGAGGCCGACATGGGCGAGAGGCCCTCGCAGCAGGGCGAGGATCTTGGCCTGCTCCTCCGGATCGATCTGCACCAGGGCGTCGTCCATCACCAGGAAATCGGGCTTCTGCAGCACGGCGCGGGCGAAGGCGATGCACTGGCGCTCGCTGGCATTGAGCGACTGGTCCCAGCGTTCGCTCTCCGACAGGCGCTCGGCCAGGTGTCCGAGCCCGACCGCGACGAGCGCCACCGCCACCTCGCCCGGCGCATAGTCGCCCGGCGGATGCGGGTAGCAGACGGAATCGATGAGCTTGCCCGGCGGCACGTAGGCCAGCGTCGGCAGATAGAGCGCGTGGCCGGGGGCGGGCATGGTGATGCGGCCGCGGCCGAGGCTCCACAGCCCGGCGAGGGCGCGGAACAGCACGGTCTTGCCGGAGCCCGAGAGGCCGTGCAGCAGCACGCGCTCGCCCGGGCCGATCGAGACGGGATCGGGGTCGAGCCTGACGCAGAGATAGGGCGTCATCACGCAGAGGCCGGCGATCTCGACGCCCGATCCCTCCTCGCGGCGCTCGATGTGCGGGCCATCGGAGAGCGGTGCGGCATCGAGGCCGGAAAGTGCACGGTGGAAGCTGGTAACGCGCAGCAGCGTGGCGCGCCAGTTGGCGATGGCCGGAAAATTGCCGACATACCAGCGCAGCGAACTCTGCACCTGGTTGAAGGCGCCGACGATGAGCATCAGCTCGCCGATGGTCATGCGGCCGGTGAAGTAGAAGGGCGAGGCGGCGACGATGGGCGCCACGATGGCGAACCAGCCATAGCCTGCCGTGACCCAGGTGAGCCCGACGGTGGAGCGGATGACCCCGCGGATGATGTCGACGACGCCGGCGAAGGTGGTGTCGATGCGCGCCGCTTCGGCGGCCTCGCCGTGGTGCAGCGCGATGTCCTCGCGCGCCTCGTTGACGCGCACGAGCTCGAAGCGGAACGCCGCCTCGCGCGACGAGCGCTCGGCATTCATCTCGACGAGGCGGCGGCCCACCCGCCAGCTCAGCCACGAGGCGGTGGCGGCATAGAGCAAGGCGCACCACACCATGAAGCCCGGGATGACGTAGGAATGACCGGCAATGGGGATGCTGACAGTGCCCGACTGCTGCCACAGAACGCCGATGAAGGACAACAGCAGCAGCGTCGACTGGAACAGGCCGATGGCGAGGGTGCCGGTGAGGTCGGCCAGCGTGTCGACGTCGATCTGCAGGCGCTGGTCCGGGTTTTCGCCGATGAGGCCGGCATGGGCGAGGCTCTCCGCCCGGCCGGGCTTCATCCAGCTGTCGAGCAGCGTGTCGAACAGGCCGCGCCTGAGGGTGAGCTTCAGCGTGTTGTCGAGCCACTGCTGGCCGACATTCAGCGCCAGCAGCAGGACGGCGAGTTCGGCGAAGACCCGGAGCTGCTGCAGGAAGGCGGGGAAGTCCTTGCGGGTGAGCGCATCGTAGAACGGCTTGTTCCAGGCATTGAGCAGGATCTGGTACCAGGCGGTGGCGGCAATCACCAGGACGAGCGCCGCGATCAGCAGCAGCAGGCGCACCCCGCAGCGCCCGGTCCGCAGCATCGCCACCATGCCGCCGAGCTGCGCACCGAACCCCAGGGGTGTGGCCGCGCCGCCGGCCGGCTGTTTCCGCATGTCCGCGCCGATCGTCATTGGTATCCGATCATAGGCGGGTGCTGCCGCGATGGCCAGCACGGCAAAAGGCCCCGGGGGTGCCGGGGCCTTTCGGACTGTGCGCGAGGGTGAGGGCGGTCAGAGCGGCGTGACGCCGGTGATGTTGCCCGCGAAGTTGACGCGCACCTTGTACTTGTTCCCGCCCTGCCAGGCGATGAACCGGTAGCTCGGCGCCGAGCAGTCGATGGCGGTGACGCTGTAGAAGCCGCTGCCCCTGACGATGTTGCGGGCCTGGCCGCAGCTGATGCCATAAGCGGGCTCGTAATAGGCGCCCGGGGCGTAGTAGCCGCCATAGCCCGGGTAGAAGCCGCCGACCCCGAAGCCGACGCCGACATTGAAGTCGACGTGGGAGTGGGCTTCGGCAGTGCCGACCGGAACGGTGGCGAGAGAAGCAAGCACGGCGGCGATCGAGATCATGGACTTGGTAAGCATTGGGTGGTTCCTCCTGTTCAATGAGGTCACCCTAAGCCCGCCGCGGGGCGGAAGATGTGCCGCCAGTCACACCTCGACGGGCGGCCAAAAAAATCTTCGGGGGCCGGGCTTACCGGTCGCCGCGCGGCTTGTCCGGCAGATTGGGGAAATGGATCTCGGGCGGCGCGCCGAAGCCGTTGTTGAAGCTCGGCAGCCCCGACAGACCGGCACAGGACGAACCGGCGCGGAAGCTGCGCGGCAGTCGGGCGCTGCCCGCCAGGAAGGGGAAGGCGTCGCTGCTCGAGACGGGCAGTCCGATCTGGCGCACGATGCCGCGCGGCTTGGTGACTGCGCCACCGGGCTTCGCCACGATGAAATCGCAGTGCCGCTGCAGCGTCTGGCAGCCCGATGCGCCGCAGAACTGCGCGGCGCCGCTGAGCAGCGTCACCGCCGTCACGCCATTGGCCCCGACATAGATGTCGAAGGCGGTGCCGCGAACGCCCAGCGTGCCCGAGGGCGTTGTGATCTTGTAGGCCGAATGATCCGACTTGCCGCTGATCCAGCGCAGCGTGCCCTTGGTGGCGCCGAGCGTGAGCTTCTTCACCGTGTCGCCGCCGGCGAAGACGTAGCTGTCGATCACCACGCTGGAATTGGGGCCGACGGCAAGCTTGGTGCCATCGACGAACATGAAGGCCCCGGTGCCCGACGCATTGGTCCGGATGCTCTCGTTGCGGTGAATGGCATCGCCCTTTGCCAGCACGCCGTCCTGACCGGTGACGCGGACCGTGATGTCGACCGCCTCGCCCACCTTCTCGGCGGCCAGGGCTGGTACAGCGATCGCGGCAAGCGCAATGCCGCCGCAGATGAGAGCCGAGGAAACGCAAGGAGCAGCCATGCTGTCAAACCCCTTCGAATGCCGCCACCGGGCAGAGCCGGAATTCTGCAACTCTAGGCACAGCCTTGCCCGGGTTCAAGGGAGATCGTTTTCGCCGCGGCCCTCGAGGAAGAACACCGAAGCGGCCTGGGCCTTGCCGCGCAGATGGACGTTTCCCGCCGGGCGGGTGCGGAAGCCGCGCAGCAGCGCCGCGGTTTCGCCGGACACGAGGATATCGGTGGCGAACTCCTTGCAGGCGGTCTCGATGCGGGCGGCGGTGTTCACCGTGTCGCCCACCGCGGAGTAGTTGAGCCGGCTCTGGGTGCCGACATTGCCCACGCAGGCGAGCCCGCTGTGGATGCCGATGCCGATCCGCACCGTCTCGCCGGCAGGCAGGCCGAAGGCACTAGCGGCGTTGAGGCTGGCCAGCGCCTCGCGCATGCGCAGGGCGGCCTCTGCCGCCTTGGCGGCGTGATCGCCCACGTCGAGCGGCGCGTTCCAGAACGCCATGAGGCTGTCGCCGATGTATTTGTCGAGCGTGCCGTCGAGCGCCACGACGGGCGCGCTGAGCGCGCCGTGCACGGTGTTGAGGAAGCGGATCGTCTCCTGCGGCGAGAGCGTCTCGCTCAGCGTGGTGAAGCCGCGCACGTCCATGAACAGCACGGTGATCTCGCGGTTGACGCCGCCCAGCCGCAGGGCTTCCGGGCTCTGCTCGATGCGGGCCAGCAGGGCGGGCGAGACGTAGCGCCCGAAGGCCTGGCGGATGTAGCGCCGCTCGCGCTCGATGACGATGTACCAGAAGGCGGTGGTGGCAAACACCGTGAGCAGCGCCCCGCCGAGCGGCGACACCGGATCGACGAGCAGGCCCTGCACGGTGAAGAGATACCAGCACAGCCCGGCGATCAGCAGCATCACCACGCCCGCCGCGACGAGGCCGGCCAGCGGGCCGACGAAGGTGGCGATGGTGACCAGCAGCAGCGACAGCGCGGCAATCGCCAGCACTTCGGCACCGTCGAGCCAGGCCGGGCGGTTGAGGAACTGGCCAGCCATGATCTGGCTGATGACCTGGGCATGGATGGCGACGCCTGGCACCGCCTCGCCCAAAGGCGTGACGCGGATGTCCTGGAGGCCTGCGGCTGAAACGCCCACGAGGACGATGGCGCCGTCGAGCCTGGCCGCGATGGCGGGCGGCGGGCCACCTGCGGCGAGGACGCCAGCCGCCGAGACGATGGGCACCGAGGTGGCCGGAGCGGCGTAGAAGCGGAACTGGCCCTTCTCGTCGGTGGGAGCGGTGAAGTCGGCCACCCGCAGCGACTGCATTTCCCCGGCATAGACCGGGTCGCCCTGCACCACATAGGTCGATGCCCCTGCCGCCAGCCGCAGCGATTCCAGCAGCAGCGCCGGATAGAGCTTGCCCGCGGCGGCGAGAAGCAGCGGCACCTCGCGCACGGTGGAACCCGCCTGTTCGCCGCTGAGGCTGATGTGGCCCAGGCCTGCCGCCGCCTCCGTCAGGACGGGCAGCGGCAGGATGGCGGCGCCGAAGGACGTGAGGCCGCTCGCCACCTCCTCGCCCGAGACGGCAAAGCCCGCCTTGACCGGCGGCAACGCGCCCGCACCCGGCGTATCGGTGAAGGCAAGGGCAACCGGCGCCTGCCCGATGGCGGCGGCGAAATCCGCGTCGCCGTCGTGCAGCGCGGCGAGCACTGCCGGATCGCTGACGCCCAGGTCGTGGCGGATGACGGCAGGCGACAGCCGGTCTGGCTCGGCGAAGAGGATGTCGAAGCTGACCGAGGCGGCCCCCGCGGCGAGCAGGCGGCGCGTGAGTTCGGCCAGTCTCGCGCGCGGCCACGGCCACTGGCCTTCCTGCCTGAGCGCAGCCTCGTCGATGGCGACGACGGTGACCGGCGTCTCGATCGCGGCACGCGGCTTCAGCCGCTGGTAGATGTCGAGGGAGGCGGCGCGCAGGTCCTGCAGCGGCTGCGGGTCGAGCCAGCGCAGCAGGGTGAGCAGTGCGGCGATGGCAATGCCGAGGATGAAGCCGCCGCGCCGTGCCTTCTTCATCGGCGGCGGCCTCCCCCTGCCGTCAGTACATGGACTTGATGTCGGCCAGTTCGCGGGCGAGCCCCGCTTCGTCACGCCGCTCGATGAAGCTGGCGATGGCGGGCAGGCGCGGGCCGATGAGGGCGCCGGTGACGGTGAAGAACTCGTCCTCGTCGATCGCCTCGGTGGGCTTGCCGTCCTCCGCGAACATCAGCGCCACGCAGGCGATCGAGAACACCGCGACGTTGGGCTCGACCTGGGCGAAGAAGCGGTTCTTCTCGGTCACCGTGCCGATGCGGGCAACCGGCCCCTGCTCCACCAGCGCGATGAGAATGCGCGCCATCGTCTCGTTGCCCGAGACGGCCTCGTCCAATCGCGGCACGAGGCTGCGCCGCGCCGCGTCGACCCGGTGCTCGAGGATGAGCCAGGGCGGGGCCGAGTAGCGTCCGGCGATGTGAATGGCGGCGCGATAGAAATAGGCATTGAAGGTGGGGTTGTGGGTGAGGCTGTCGTTGCGGATGTCGCGCGCCACCTCATGCATGAGGCCGGGCGTGAAGGGCGAGGGCAGCTTGCGCCAGGAAGGCAGGAACAGCGAGATGGAAAGATCCGCCCCGCAACTCATCAGCCAGTCCACCAGGCGCGCGCCCTTGGCCACCATGCGCGACAGGAAGGGCACACGGGCAGGCTCGCCCCTGCCGAAGCGGTCGGCATTGGCGAGATCGCGGATGTAGTATTGTGCAGCGCGCAAGCCGTCGCGCACGCCGGCCGCAGCACAGGTGGCGTGGGCGGCGAAAGGTACGGTTTCGGCCCGCGAAGCAGTGGTCATGGAGCCATTTGAGCCTTGTGGAGGCCCCGCCGTCAAGTTCCGTGGCTTTTCAGTGCCGCACTGCGGATATCGCTCAGGCTGCGGGCGGGGGTGATGGCCTCCGGGTCCAGCAGGCAGTGGATGATCGCGGGCTTGCCGCTTTTTCGGGCACGCTCCAGCGCCGGCGCGAAATCCTCCGTCGCCCGCACCGTTTCGCCATGGCCGCCATAGGACCGGGCCAGGGCCGCGAAGTCAGGGTTCTTCAGCGCGGTGGCCGAGATGCGTCCGGGGTATTCGCGCTCCTGATGCATGCGGATGGTGCCATACATTCCATTGTCGACCACCACCACGATGACCGGCAGGTCATATTGCATCATGGTCGCGAATTCCTGGCCGTTCATCATGAAGCAGCCATCGCCGGCAAAGGCCATGACCTCGCGCTCCGGCCTCAGCGCCTTGGCGGCGACGGCGGCGGGCACGCCATAGCCCATGGTGCCGGAGGTGGGCGCGAGCTGGGTGGCGAAGGCGCGGAACGGCCAGAAGCGGTGCACCCAGGTGGCGTAGTTGCCCGCGCCATTGCAGTAGACGGTGTCGGCCGGCATCACCTCCCTGAGGTGCGCCATGACCTCGGCCATCTGCAGGCCGCCTGCCGTCCTGATCTTCGACGTGTCGCTCCAACCGAGATAGTCGGCATGCGCGGCCTTGGCGGCACCGGCCCATGTGATGCTGTTGGGCTTCGGCAGTTCGGCCGCAGCTGCCGCGAAGGCGTGCGGCGTGGCCAGGATGCCCAGCCCGGCGCGATAGACCTTGTTCAGCTCTTCCGCACCCGGGTGAACATGGACGAGCTTCGATCCGTCGCCGGGAATGTCGAGCAGCGTGTAGCTCTGCGAGGGCATTTCCGAGAGGCGGCCACCCACCAGCAGCACGAGGTCGGCGTTCTTGACGCGCTCCAGCAGCTTCGGGTTGGGGCCGATGCCGAGATCGCCTGCGAAGTTGGGATGATCCGCCGGAAACAGCATCTGGCGGCGGAAGGTGACGGCGACGGGAAGGTCGAAGTTCTCGGCGAAGCGCACGAGATCATTGACCCCCCGCTCGCTCCAGCCCGAGCCGCCGGCGAGCACGATGGGGCGTTCGGCGGCGAGCAGCCGGCGCTGCAGCGCCTCCATGTCGGACGGGCCGGGCTTCATCACCACGGGCGCAAAGGGCAGCGCATCGGCCACCTCCACCTGGTCGGTGAGCATGTCCTCGGGGAGTGCGATCACCACCGGGCCGGGGCGGCCCTGCGTCGCCACGTGGAAGGCGCGGCTGACGATCTCGGGGATGCGCTCGGCGCGGTCGATCTCCACGACCCACTTGGCCATGGTGCCGAAGACCGCCTTGTAGTCGAGCTCCTGGAAGGCCTCGCGCTCCTTCATGTCGCGCGCCACCTGGCCCACGAACAGGATGAGCGGGGTCGAATCCTGCGAAGCGACATGGATGCCGCAGGAGGCATTGGTGGCGCCGGGGCCACGCGTGACCATGACGATGCCGGGCTCGCCCGTGATCTTGCCCACCGCTTCCGCCATGTAGGCAGCACCACCTTCCTGGCGGCAGACGATGGTCGTGATGTCGACGTCATGCAGCGCGTCGAGCACGGCGAGGTAGCTTTCGCCCGGCACGCAGAACACGTGCGACGTGCCGTGGATCTTCAGCTGGTCGACAATGATCTCGCCGCCGGTACGCTTGCTCATCGATTGGTCCTCAGGAGGCGCGCGCGGGTTTCGGATACGGCGTTGGCATGGCCGTCGAAACCCTCGTATCGGGCGATCACTTCGGCATGCCTTGCGAGTTCGGGATAGCCCTTGCCGGTGACATAGGCCACCGAGGTGCGCTTCATGAAGTCATGCACCGTGAGGGGCGAGCCGGTCTTGGCCCAGCCGCTGGTCGGCAGCACGTGGTTCACGCCGATGGTGAAATTGCCGAGGGTGGGCGGCGTGTGGCGGCCGAGCAGGATTTCGCCGGCGTTCTCCAGGCGGCCGAGATACTGGAAGGGCTCGTCGGAATGCACACCCAGATGCTCGGGCGCATAGTCGTTGCAGAAGGCGATGGCGTCGGCCTCGTCGCGCGCCAGCACGATGCCGCCCATCGCGCCGCCGAGAACGGTGGCGGAGTAGGACACGCGCTGCTCGCCCATCTGCTTCCAGAATTCCGGGATGGCGGCGAGCGCATCCTCGGCCACTTTCCGGCTCCAGGTGACGAGGTAGGCGGAGGAGTCCGGCCCGTGTTCGGATTCGATGATGAGGTCGAGCGCCGCGAGGCGGCCGTCGGCGGTGTCGTCGGCGAGCACGATGAGTTCGCTTGGTCCCGCCGGCGTGCCGACGTCGAGGAGATGCGAGCACAGGCGCTTGGCGGCCCCCACCCAGGGGCTGCCGGGGCCGACGACCTTGGCGCATTTGGGAATGGTCGCCGTGCCATAGGCCACCGCCGCGATGCCCTGGGCGCCGCCGGCCTTGAAAACTCTCGAGACGCCGGCCATGCGGGCGGCGACCAGCGTCGCGTCGTCGATGTTCCCATCAGGACCCGGCGGGGTGATGATCGCGATCTGCTTCACGCCCGCCACATGGGCGGGGATCGACTGCATCAGCACGGAGGAGGGGAAGGCGCCCTTGCCGCGCGGGATGTAGCAGGCAACCGAGGGAATGGCCGTCGTCCGGTCGCCGGCGAAGACGCCGGGGCGGATTTCGTGGAACCACATCTCTTCCGGCTTCTGGTCCTCGTGGAAGCGGCGGATGTTGACCGCCATGAATTCGAGGGCCTCCCTGACCTTCGGATCCAGCGTCTTCTCGGCGCGTGCGAAGTCGGCCTCGGTGGCGGCCAGCGCATTGGCCTCGACGGGAGCCTTGTCGAACTGGCGGGCGAAACGGGCCACCGCCTCGTCGCCCTCGTGCTGCACGGCGAAGACGATGGGCTTCACCTTCTCCTCGAATTCGGCGAGGTTCGCCTCGCTGCGCTTCAGGAGCTGGTCGCGCGCCGTGCGCGTCATCTTTGAAAGGTCGTGGAAGCTGATGGCCATGGTGTTTCCGATCACAGTGAGCCGAATGTCGCGTGCCAGTGCCGCGCGATGTCGATGCGGCGGGGAACCCACACCTTGTCGTGGCCGCGCACGTAGTCGATGAACTTCGCCAGGCCCAGCGCACGGCCCGGCCGGCCGGCGAGGCGGCAATGCAGGCCCACCGACATCATCTTGGGGGACCCGCAGCGGCCTTCCTCATAGAGGCAGTCGAAGCTGTCCTTCAGGTACTGGAAGAAATGCTCGCCGGTGTTGAAGCCCTGCGGTGTTGCAAAGCGCATGTCGTTGGCATCGAGCGTATAGGGGATGATCAGGTGCCGGCCGCCGTCTTCCTTGCTGAGGAAGTATGGCAGGTCATCGGAATAATCGTCGGATGAATAGAGAAAGCCACCCTCCTCCATGACCAGCTTCGTGGTGTTCATCGAGCAGCGGCCGGTGTACCAGCCGAGCGGGCGCTCGCCGGTCACGCTCGTGTGGATGCGGATCGCCTCGGCGATCTGCCGGCGCTCCTCCTCCGCCGTCATGTCCTTGTGCTCGACCCATTTGAGACCGTGGCTGGCGATTTCCCAGCCCGCCTCCTGCATCGCCTGCACCTGGTCGGGCGAGCGCATCAGCGCGGTGGCCACACCATAGATGGTGAGCGGCACTTTTCTCTCGGTGAACATGCGCCACAGCCGCCAGAAACCGGCGCGCGCGCCATATTCGTAGATCGACTCCATGTTCCAGTGCCGCTGGCCGACCCACGGCTGGGCGCCGACGATCTCGGAGAGGAAGGCCTCCGAGGCGGCATCGCCGTGGAGGATGTTGTTCTCGCCGCCTTCCTCGTAGTTCAGCACGAACTGCACGGCGACATGGGCGCCGCCCGGCCACTTCGGGTCCGGGATGGCGCGGCCGTAGCCCTTCATGTCACGCGGATAGGGAGTGGTCATGCCGTGGCCCTCAGTAGGAGACTTTCTTGTAGTAGCGGCGCGTGGTGAGGGGATGGTTGCGCTTGACCTCGAGGTGGGCGGAGAGCCGTTCGAGGATGGTGGCGAGGATGGCGGGCGAGATCAGGGCGCGGGTCTCCGCCGAGATGCCGGACATCTCGAAGCTTGCGGTGTCGAGCACCGTGACCTTGTCGGTGTATTGCCGGGCGAAGGCCTCGACGCGGTCGGTGAGCGGGCGGCAGGCATCCTCGCCCTTGAAGATGACGACGCTGACGCCCTTCTCGACCAGTTCCAGCGTGCCGTGGAAGAAATCGGCGGCGTGAACGGGGCGGGTGCGGATCCACTGCATCTCCTCGAGGATGCACATGCCGTAATACCAGGCTTGCGCCCAGCTGCCGCCGGCGGCGGTGATGATGTGATAAGGCTCGCTGCGGAAGGCCTCGGCCAGGCGCTCGGCGTGCGGTTCGAAGGCCTGCTTCGCGGCCAGCAGGTGCTGCGGCAGGGTGGCGAGTTCGGCCACCGTCCTGTCATAGGCCGCGAACTCGCCGCGATGCGCCATGACCGAGAGCGCGACGAGCAGCGACTGCAGGTAGAAGGACTCCGACGACGTATCGTCCTCGGCGAAGTTGACGAAGGCATGGTCGGCCTTCTGGCCGAGGGGCGTGTCCTTGTGGCCGACCAGCGTGATGACGGTGGCGCCGCGCGCCTTGCAGTATTCGAGAGTCGCCACCGATTCCTTCGTGGTGCCCGACAGCGAGGGGATGACGACGATCGAGCCGCTGCCCAGCGCATGATGACCGGCGATCACCAGCTCGGCCGCGATTTCCATGAAGGCCGGAAGGCCGGAGCGCCGCTGCAGCAGCAGGGCCGCGGGCTGCATGAGGATGGCCGCACCGCCGGTGCCGAGGAAGAAGATGTTCCTGGCACCCTTCGCCAGCGCTTCGCCGATGGCGGCGTGGATGGGGGAGGCCAGCGCCACGGCGCCGGACTCGATCTTCAGGAAACGCGCTTGGTCGAAATTCAGCATCAGGTCACCGCGGGATAGACTTCAAGGATGCCGCGCCAGATCATGTGCAGCGCGACGTAGAAGATGATGGCCAGACCGACATAGGCGATCCAGCGGAATCTGTTGAGGAGCCGCGCGATCAGCGAGGCGGCGAGGCCCATGAGCGCCACGGACAGGCCGAGCCCGATCACCAGGACGCCCGGATGCTCGCGCGCCGCACCGGCGACGGCGAGCACATTGTCGAGCGACATCGAGACGTCGGCCACGATGATCTGGCCCGCGGCCTGCAGGAAGGTCTTGCGGGCGGGGGCTTCCGGAACGGGCGACTCCTCGCCGAAACCGCGGGTGATGGCATCGAGGCCGCGCTGCTGGGCATCGGCCTCGCGCAGCTCGCGCCACATCTTCCAGCACACCCAGAGGAGGAGGATGCCGCCGATGAGGATGAGGCCGAGGAGCTGCATCAGCTGCGTGGCGATGGCGGCGAACAGGATGCGCAGCACGGTGGCCGCGAGAATGCCGACGATGATCGCCTTGTTGCGCTGGTCGCGGGGCAGCCCCGCCGCGGCGAGGCCGATCACCACCGCATTGTCGCCCGCCAGAACGAGATCGATGATGATCACCTGCCCCAGTGTCCACAGGGCCTCTGGCGCCAGCAATGACTGCACGAAATCCGGCATCACGTACTCCTCGCGGCTTTCAGCACCAACGGGGCGGAAAGCGCAAGGGTTTCCTGCGCATGGCATCATCCACCTTGCCCCGGCTCGACCGGGGCATCCCATTCGAGGCCGACAAAAAGGATCGCCGGGTCAAGCCCGGCGAAGGTGAGGGAGAGAGTGGAATGGGCCCTTCTAGGTGATCCGCTTGATCGAGGTGGCGATCTCGTCGGGCTCGAAGACGCGCTTCCAGTCGTCGCGCATCAGCATCGGCTTGCCAAACTGGATGGCCTTGTTGCAGGCGTCCGAGAACACGCCCGGCTGCTCCTTGAAGATGACCGCGGCGAGGATATTCATGTGGCCGAGCAGGAAGTCGCGCGCGGCCTCGGCGGGAACGCCCCTCGCCACCACCTCGTCCATGGCCTCGCGCATCACGTCGAGCAGCGAGGCGACGACGGTTTCGGAGAGGCCCGGTTCCAGCAGCGCCATCTGCTCCACCGTCACCCGGTGCGAACGCATGACGGGCGCCCAGATGGTGCGGGCCACTTCCTCGCCCAAAGCATAGTCCTTCTCCGGCCCCTGCATCAGGGCGGACACGATGTGCTGCTTGGCCGCGATTCCGCCGAAGCGGTCGAGCTTGGCCTCCATCGCCGTCTCGTCGTTGAAGATCGGCGGATGGCAGGGGTGGGTGACGAAATAGGTCAGGTCGGGCCGCTCCGGCAGGTGGCCCGCGAAGGGGGCCGCGGCATCGAGCACCACCACCATTGTGCCGGGCTTCAGCAGGTGATTGATCGACTGCGCCACCTTGCCGATGTGGGTGTCCGGCACGGCGAGGATCGCCACCTCGGCGTCGGCAAGGGCGGTTTCGGCCGAGACGCACTGCACGCCGAAATCCTGCGCCAGGCGGGCCCGGCCCTGCTCGCTCACCTCGACATGGCGCACCGTGAAGCGCGAATCCTTGAGATTGCGGGACAGGCGGTGGCCCATTTTGCCACCAGCCCCGAAGAGAGCGATTGACGTCATACGAAAACCTCGGATAGCCTTTCGCTCTGCTTACATGCTACTGGTATGACAAGTCAATCAGTGTGACCCGGAAACAACCGGGCCTGTTTATCACGGGAGGGTACCCCCCATGGGGTTGAAGGAACTCGCGCGCCAGCCGGGCCCGAAGATCGGCAATTTCATCGTCGAATTCGCAACTCCCGGCATCGGCCATATCCTCAAGGCGGCGGGCCTCGACTTCGCCTTCCTCGACATGGAGCACTCGGGCTTCTCGTTCGAGACGCTGAAGAGTGCAGTGCGCTATTTCGAGGCCGCCCAGGTGCCGCTCATCGTGCGCGTGCCCGCCCAGGAGAACGACTTGCTGGCACGGGCCTGCGACATGGGCGCCGAAGGCCTCATCGCACCGATGATCTCGACCCGGGCGCAAGCTCAGGCGATGGTCGACTCGGTCAAGTACTTCCCGGCCGGCAAGCGCGGCGTGGGCCTGCAGATGGCGCATGACAATTACCGCGCCGCCCCCGTGGCGGATGCGCTCAACGCCGCAAACCGACGCACCGCGGTGATCTGCCTGATCGAGACGGCGGAGGGCGCCGAGAACGTCGATGCCATCGCCGGTGTCACGGGCGTGGACGGATTGTGGGTCGGGCACTTCGATCTCTCCGTGTCGCTCGGCATTCCCGGCGAGTTCAACCATCCGACATTCACCGCCGCCATCGACCGCACCATTGCGGCGGCCAGGAAACACGGCAAGTTCCTCGGCCGCCTGGTGCCCAGCGCGGAAGCGGGCATCGCCTTCTACAAACAGGGCTTCGACTTCATCTGCTATTCGGGGGATATCTGGGTGCTGCGCGACGGGCTGGCCGCCGCCGGCAAGGCGATCCGCGAGGGTGTGGCGTCATGAGCGCCTTCCGCGTGGCCTTGTCGGGAGACTTCCGCAAGGCGGATGGTTCTCCCACCTTCCCCGACTTCGACCTCATGCCGCTGCGCGAGGCGAAGAACGTCGAGATGGTTTTCCTCGACAATGCCTCGCCCATTGCAGGCGACCAGCTCGCGGATTTCGACGCGCTGATCCTGCTCGCCCACCGCTTCGACGCGACGAGCGTTCCCGCCTCGGGCCGCCTCGCCGTCGTCGCGCGCTTCGGCGTCGGCTATGACACGGTGGACGTTCCGGCGTGCACGGCCAACGACATCGCGCTCGCCATCACCCCCGACGGCGTCAGGCGGCCCGTCGCGGTCTCGATCATCACCTTCATCCTCGCCCTCACCGGCAAGCTGATGGTCAAGGACAGGCTGGCGCGGCAGGGCGGGCCCGGCTTCGCGGCGCGCGGCGCCCACATGGGGGTGGGGCTTGTCGGCAAGACGCTGGGCTCGCTCGGCGTGGGCAATATCGGGGCTGAGATGTTCCGCCTCGCCCGGCCCTTCGACATGAAGTTCATCGCGCATGACCCCTTCGCGGACAGCAAGATCGCCGCCGAACTCGGCATCGAACTGGTTTCGCTGGAGGAGCTGTTCCGGCGTTCCGACATTCTCTGCGTCAACTGTCCGCTGACGCCCGAGACGCACCACATCATCAATGCCGAGCGCCTCGCGCTGATGAAGCCCACGGCCTATTTCATCAACACCGCGCGCGGCCCCATCGTCGACCAGAAGGCGCTGACCGCGATGCTGCAGGAAAACCGCATCGCCGGCGCCGGCCTCGACGTGTTCGAGCAGGAGCCGACGGACCCCGACGATCCGCTGCTCAAGCTCGACAACATCATCGCCGCCCCGCACGCGCTGTGCTGGACCGACCAGTGCTTCGCCGGAAACGGCGCCGCCGACATCAGGGCCGTGCTCGACGTGATGAAGGGCCAGGCGCCACGTGGCGTGGTCAACCGCGAGGTTCTGGAGCGGCCGGGATTCAAGGCGAAGCTCGCGGGCCTTGCGAAGCGCTTCGGGTGAACAGGAATTCCCCGGCAAACGGGGAAGCGAATGGCTGCTTTCCGCCGCTGTTCAACAATGGGAGGAAGGAACATGGTTACAAGACGTGACGTGGGCAAGATCGGCCTTTCGGCCGGGCTTGCCGGCTCGACGAGCTTCGCGGCTCGCCAGGCCGCCGCGGCAGATGCGGCGCAGACCGCCGTCGACGCCGCCAAGAAATACAGCGGTCAGACGATCTCCATCGTCTGGGAGGCAGGCCTCCAGGCGCTGGATCCGCTGCACTTCTCCGGCCCGAAGTGGAAAGAACTGACCGGCATGGACGTCAAGGTGATCGAGGTCGCCACGGCCGACATGTTCACCAAGATCATGCAGGACTACAAGTCGGGTGCCGGCGCCTATGACGCGCTGAACGTCATCCCGTCGTGGATGCCGGACCTCGTCAACGCCGGGGCGCTCGAGGACCTCGACCCCTACGTCGACAAATACGGCTATCGCGACGAGCTGCAGAAGATCGCGCCCACCTTCCGCGACAACCAGATGATGGTGAACGGCAAGATCTACGGCTTCCCCGACGATGGCGACATCTTCGTGCTGTATTTCCGCAAGGACATTTTCGCCGATCCGGCGGTGCAGGCTGCCTTCAAGGCCAAGACCGGCAAGGACCTGGCCGTGCCCAAGACCTGGGCCGAGTTCGACGTGACGGGTGCTGCCCTCACCGACATCCTCAAGGACAAGGGCCAGTATGGCGCCGGCTTCTTCCGCCAGCCGCCCTACGCCATGTTCATGTTCCAGGAACGCTTCCGCAACGAGGGCGGCAAGTTCTTCGACGCCGACACGATGAAGGCGACCATCAACTCCGACATCGGCGTGAAGGTGCTGACCGACACGCGCGCGGAGAATGCCTGGATGCCGCCGGGCGTGGAGCAATGGGGCTTTGTCGAAAACCTCGCGGCCTTCCTGCAGGGCCAGACGGCGATGACCATCTCGTGGCCGCCCTATGGCCGCTGGGCGGCGGGCTATGGCACCGACCAGGAGGCGCTCAACTGGGTTCCCAAGACGCAGATCGCCGGCAAGGTGGGCTATGCCATGACGCCCGGCGGGCACCCCGAACTGGCGGCGGGCTTCTGCCTCTCGATCTCCTCGACGTCCAAGAACAAGGACGCGGCCTACCTGTTCATCCAGTGGCTGAACAGCGAGGCGATCTCGATGGAGCGCGTGCAGCTGCCCTATACGCTGCGCGACCCGTTCCGCGACTCGCAATACGTCAGTGCCGAATATCTGTCGCGCTGGCCGGACGCCAAGGACTACCTCGCCACGCTGCAGGAAGGCGCCCAGAACGGCCTTCTCGACCTGTCGATCCTGCAAACCGACAAGTACGAGGAAGTGCTGCGCCAGATGATCTCGAAGCTGTGGGCGGGTGACGATCCCAAGGCCATCGCCGATGCGGCGGCCGCCGACTGGGATGCCATCACCGAGAAGATCGGGGTCGACAAGCAGAAGGCAGCCTATGCCAACTGGGCGTCGAAGTCGGGCGCCTATCCGAAGATGTGACGTGAAGGGGGGCGCTGCCCGCCGCCCCCCACCCCTGCCCCTCCCCACGAGGGGGAGGGGAACCAATGACGACGTGCCTCGCCAAGCTCCCCTCCCCCTTGTGGGGAGGGGCAGGGGTGGGGGTGGCCACGCGTCCCGCCCCTGCCCTTCCCGCAACAACCGCTGCTTAATATTCTTATGCCCGCCATCACTGCTCACCAGCCCGACCGGAACTTCCGATACTGGATCATCGCGCCCGCGATCTTCCTGCTGCTCGCCGTGGGCCTGTTCCCGCTGATCTATTCGCTCATCGTCTCCTTCATGCGCATCGACATGATGGACACCGACACGTCGTTTGCGGGACTCTATAACTACAAGCAGCTGTTCAAGGATGCGCGGCTCTGGCAGTCGCTGCTGCATACGCTCATCATCACCGCCGTGGCGCTGCCGCTGGAGCTGATCTTCGGCCTAGCCATGGCCTATCTCTTCCTCGAGAAGATGCCGGGGCGGCAGATCTTCGTGTCGCTCCTCGTGCTGCCCACCATCATCTCGCCCATCGTGGCGGGCGCCACCTGGCGGCTGCTGCTCGACAACCAGTACGGCCCGATCAACCAGATGCTCGGCTGGTTTGCCGGCCACCGGGTCAACCTGCTGTGGACGATCAACCCCTACCTCGTCTATCCCGCCATTATCTTCTGTGAGATCTGGCAATGGACGCCCTTCATGTTCCTGATCCTGCTGGCCGCCCTCTCCAACGTCGACAAGTCGCAGACGGAAGCCGCCGAGATCGACGGCGCCTCGTTCATCCGCAGCTTCCGCTACATCGTGCTGCCGGCGATCTGGCCGGTGATGGCGATCGCCATCCTGATCCGCGGGCTCGACCTGTTCCGCATCTTCGACATCATCTGGGCGCTGACCATGGGCGGGCCGGGCACCATGACCGAGACGATCTCGATCTATACCTACAACGAAGGCTTCAAGCAGTTCGAGACGAGCTATACGGCGGCCATCGCCTTCCTGGTCATCGCCATCCTCACCGTGACCGTCACCTGGGCCATCCGCCGAATGGGACTTGCAAAGTGAAGAGATCATCCAGATGAGCGCCGCCCTGCCCTTCCACCGCCGGACCGGAAGCCGGCTGGCCTTCCGCTACCTCATCGCGGTGCTGCTCACCGTGGTCTTCGTCTTCCCGGTGTACTGGCTGTTCATCATCTCGTTCAAGACGCCGGACGAGATCTTCGCCTTCCCGCCGGTGTGGTATCCGAAGTCGCTGCAGCTGTCGAATTACCGCGTGCTGTTCAAGGACGGAGACGCGGCCACCGTGGGCAACAGCCTGATCCTCGCCTCGGTCTCCACCGTCTTCGCCATGATCTTCGGCACCATCGCCGCCTACAGCCTGGTGCGCTTCAAGACCGGGGGCGAGAACCTTGCGGTGTGGATCATCTCGCAGCGCATGATGCCGCCCGTCGCCATCGTCTTCCCGCTGTTCCTCGTCTATGTCTGGTTGGGCTGGGTCGACACCTATGTCGGCCTCATCCTGCTCTACACCGCCTTCTCGCTACCCTACGTCATCTGGATGATGCGCGGCTACATCGAGGACATTCCGCTGGAGCTGGAGGAATCGGCCCTCGTCGACGGCTGCACGCGCTGGGAGGTGCTGCGAAAGGTGGTGCTGCCGATGGCGCGTTCGGGCCTCTTCGCCACCGCGGTCTTCACCTTCGTGTTCTCGTGGAACGACTTTCTCTTCGCGCTGGTGCTCACGCGCACCGAAGTCACCACCTACACCGTGCAGGTGACGCATTACTTCGGCGGGCAGTCCAACTTCTGGGCCAAGATCGCCGCCATGTCGGTGCTGGGCACCATTCCCGTCTTCTTCACCGTCGCGGTGATGCAGCGCTACCTGGTGCGCGGCATCTCCATGGGCGCCGTGAAGGGTTAAGAGAGGGAGCGATGTCGGACCTCAAGATCACCAACCTCCACAAGCATTACGGCGCCTTCCATGCCGTTAAGGGCATCGACCTCGACGTGCCGTCGGGAGAGTTCACCGTGCTCGTCGGGCCCTCGGGCTGCGGCAAGTCCACGCTGCTGCGAACCATCGCCGGGCTCGAGGACGCCAGTTCCGGCAAGATCGAGATCGGCGGCCAGGACGTCACCTGGGCGCGGCCGCGCGACCGCAACATCGCCATGGTGTTCCAGAACTACGCCCTCTACCCCTATCTTACCGTGAAGGACAACGTGGCCTTCGGCCTGCGCTCCCGCAAGGTGGCGGAAGCGGAGGTCGAGAAGCGCGTGTCGCGCGCCGCCGAGATGCTGGGCATCGGCCACCTGCTCAAGCGCTTCCCGCGCGAGCTGTCGGGCGGACAGCGCCAGCGCGTGGCCATCGGCCGGGCCATCGTGCGCGATGCCATCCTCTATCTCTTCGACGAACCGCTGTCGAACCTCGACGCCCAGCTGCGCGATGACATGCGCGTCGAGATCAAGCGGCTGCACCAGGAGCTGGGCCGCACCATGGTCTATGTCACGCATGACCAGATCGAGGCCATGACGCTGGCCGACCGCATCGTGCTGCTGCGCGACGGCCTGATCGAGCAGCAGGGTACCCCGCTCGACCTGTTCGAGCGGCCGAGCACGCGCTTCGTGGCGGGTTTCCTCGGCAGCCCCAAGATGAACTTCATCGCCGCGACCACGACCGGGACGGGCGTCGTGCTGAACGACGGCACGCGGCTGGACATGCCGGGCCGCAGCGGCCTCAAGCCTGGGCAGCCGGTGCTGCTGGGGCTGCGGCCGCAGTACATCGCGATGGCGGCCCAGACGCTCGCCAGCGGCCACGCCCGCGTGCCGGTCACCATCGAGCTCGTCCAGCCCACCGGCTCGCGGGTGCAGGCCACCATGCCGCTGGGCGGGGCCTCGATCATCGCCGAACTGGCCGCCCACGATGTTTCGCGCCCCGGCGAACGGACGGAGATTGACATCGACATGACACGTGCGGTCATCATCGATCCCCAGAGCGAACAGGTCATTTGAGGACTAACATGGCGAAGAATACCCTCACCCGCGCAGTGAAGCTGACCGGCACCGACGTCGCCGAGGGCAAGCGCCGCACGCTGACCGCCGGGCCGATCACCGCCATGTTCGACAATGGCGCGCTGCGCTACATCCGCTACCGCGGGGCGGAGGTGCTGCGCGGCATTGCCTATCTGGTGCGGGACAAGGATTGGGGCACCTACGCGCCGGCGATCGAGAACCTGAAGTTGAGGCAGGGCAAGGACGGCTTCACGATCAGCTATTCCGCCACCACCAAGGACAAGGCCCAGGGCCTGCACTACGTGGCGAAGATCGAGGCGAGCGCGAAGGGCACGCTCAGCTTCACCGTCACCGGCACGCCGCAGACCGACTTCCTCACCAACCGCACCGGCTTCACCATCCTGCATCCGCTGAACGGCGTGGTGGGCGAACCCGTCGAGATCGTCCACACCGACGGCAAAAGGAAGAAGGCGCGGTTTCCGAAGCTCATCAGCCCCGGCCAGCCGTTCTTCGAGGTGCGCTCGCTGAAGCACCAGGTGATGCCCGGCGTCACCGCGACGGTGCTCATGGAGGGCAACAAGTTCGAGACCGAGGACCACCGCAACTGGATGGATGCCTCCTACAAAACCTATGTCTGCTCGCTGCTCGACCCCTGGCCCTATACGCTGAAGAAGGGCGAGCCCTTCACCCAGACGATCACCGTGACTATCGCGGGCAAGCCTGCCGCCAGGAAGGCATCGAAGGCCGGTTCCGGCATCAGCGTGAATGTCGGCGGCGTCAAGGGCATGATCCCGGCCATTGGCGTGGGCGTGCCCATGGCCGAGGCCAAGCACGCGCTGCAGAAGGTGGACCTGATCGCGGCGATGGAGCCCAACCACCTCGTCTGCCAGATCGACGTCCGCAATAGCGGCCAGCGCGAGGCGGCCGCCGCCTTCCGCGAATTGCGCGAACGCACCGGCGCGCTTTCCTTCCTCGAGATCGTGCTGCCGGCGAAGAAGCCCGCAGCGGAGGAGGTGGCGGCCATCGCCAAGGAAATCCGCGCCGCCGACTACAAGCCCGACGCCATCGTCATCACCCAGATGCACGACCTCAAGTCATTTCAGCCCAACACGCCGCGGCCCTGGGGCCCGGGCTACGAGGACATGGCGGCCGCGGTCCGTCGGGAATTTCCGGGCGTGACGCTGGGCGGCGGCATGTTGTCGTTCTTCACCGAACTGAACCGCAAGCCGGCACCCAAGGGCGTGTTCGACTTCATCACCCACACGGTGTGCCCCATCGTCCATGCGGCGGACGACATTTCGGTTATGGAGACGCTGGAGTCGATTCCTTCCATCATCGCCTCGACCCGCAACATGATCGGCAAGGACACGCCCTATCTGCTGGGCCCGTCCTCCATTCCAGCCCGCGACAATCCCTATGGCGCCGTGGTTTCGCCCAACCCGAACAATGCCCGCGTCTGCCTCGCCGACATGGACCCGCGCCAGCGCGGCCTGTTCGCGGCGGCGTGGAATGTCGGCTTGCTCGCGGCCTTCGCCAAGGGCGGGCTCGATGCGGTAACGCTGGGTGCCGTGACGGGGCCGCAGGGGGCGATCTACCGCAAGACCGATTATCCGCAACCGTGGTTCGACGGCGCCGAGGCCGAAGTCTATCCCACCTATCACGTGCTGGCGGGGCTGGCGGCAGCAAGCGGCAACCGGCGGCTCGACGCCGTGTCGAGCGCACCGTCAAGCGTTGCCGCGCTGGCGCACAAATCGCCGGACGGCACGGAACTGTGGCTCGCCAACCTCACGCCCGAAACGCAGAAGGTGAAGCTCACCGGCCTTGAAGGTGCCGCTGAAATCCACCGCCTGTCGGACGGCAATTTCCAGAAGCTGGCGAATGACCCCGATTTCCTCTCGGGCAAGGGCGAGACGGTGAAGAAGGCCGGCAGCATCGAACTGGGGCCTTACGGCATCGCCCGGATCCGGACGGCCTGAGCGCCATGATCCTCGGCTGCATCGCCGACGACTTCACCGGCGCCACCGACCTCGCCAACACGCTCACCCGGCGCGGCATGCACACGGTGCAGACCATCGGCATTCCGGGTGGCGCTGCACCGCAGGCCGACGCCGTGGTGGTGGCGCTGAAGTCGCGCACCATTCCGGCGGGCGAGGCCGTGGCCCAGTCGCTCGCCGCCTGCCGCTGGCTGAAGGCCCATGGCGCAAGGCAGATCTTCTTCAAATACTGCTCGACATTCGACTCGACGGATGAAGGCAACATCGGCCCGGTGGCCGACGCGCTGCTAGACGAATTGAACTCCGACTTCACCATCGCCTGCCCGGCCTTCCCGGAAAATGGCCGCACCATCTATCTGGGCCACCTCTTCGTCGGCCGCGAGCTGCTGTCCGACTCGGCCATGAAGAACCACCCGCTGACGCCGATGCGCGATGCGAATCTGGTGCGCGTGCTCGGGCGGCAGACGCGGCACAAGGTGGGGCTGGTGCCCCACAGGACTGTGAAGCAGGGCGCGCCCGCGATCGCCGAGGCCTATGCAGCGCTTCAGGCACAGGGCATCCGCCATGCCATCGTGGATGCGCTGGAAGACCGAGACCTCGAGCACATCGGCGCAGCCTCCTCGGCCCTGCCGCTGATCACCGGAGGCTCCGGCGTGGCCATCGGCCTGCCGCAGAACTATCGCATCGCGCGGCTCATCCCGCAGCGCGCCGGCGCTTCGCCGCTGGAGAAGGTCGGCGGGCCCGGGATCGTGCTGTCAGGCTCCTGCTCGACAGCGACACTCGGCCAGGTGGAGCGTTTCGCGGCAAGGCATCCGGCACACGCCATCGATCCGGCGGCCCTGGCCGCGGACACCGAGAGGACCTTCGCCAGTCTCCTCGCCTGGGCGCAGGACAAGCTGAAGCACGGCCCTGCCCTTATCTACGCCTCGGCGCCGCCCGACACGGTGGCCGCCATCCAGGCGCAGTTCGGCCGCGACCAGGCAGGCGCCATGATCGAACAGGCCATCGCCCGGCTGGCGCTCGGGCTCGCGGCCGATGGCGTGCGGCGCTTCGTGATCGCGGGCGGCGAGACCTCGGGCGCCGTCGTCTCGGCGCTGCAGGTGGAAGCCCTCGAAATCGGGCCGCAGATCGCGCCCGGCGTTCCCGCCTGCCTCGCCTATGGCAGCCCGCGCCTTGCGCTGGCGCTGAAGTCGGGCAATTTCGGCGGGCCCGATTTCTTCGCGGAAGCGCTGGAGGCCCTGGCATAGGCGAAGCACGGGCACGCGCGAGCAAACACCCGAAAAGGTGGAGGAACTGAAGCGCCGCTTCCCGTGGCAGGGTAGATCGCGCTAGACTGCCATCATGGACATTCTCAGCTATTTCGACTTCGAACCTGCAGGCCAGCGCCTGGAGGACCTCGAGACGCCCGTGCCCGTCATCGACATCGATGTGGTGGAACGGAACCTCCGCCGCTGGCAGGAGCGCTGCGACGCAGCGGGCTTCGCCAACCGCCCGCACATCAAGACCCACAAGCTGGTGCCGCTGGCCCGGGCGCAGATCGCATTGGGCGCCAAGGGCATCACGGTCCAGAAGCTGGGCGAGGCCGAAGTGATGGCGGAGGCCGGCATCACCGACATGCTGCTCACCTTCAACGTGGTGGGCGAACACAAGCTCGGGCGCCTGGCCGATCTGGCGAAGCGCACCGCCATCAAGGTGGTGGCGGACAATGAAGCGGTCCTCGAAGGCCTGTCACATGCAGCAGGGCTGGCGAGCCGCGACATCGAGGTGCTGGTCGAATGCGACACGGGGGCGGCGCGCAACGGCGTGCAGAACCCGCAGGCGGCGATCGCGCTGGCGCAGGCCATCGACCGCATGCCGGGACTGCGCTTCGGCGGGCTGATGACGCTGCCGAAGAATGGCGCACGGCCGCAGATGGCAAGCTTCCTCGACACGGCGCGTGAAGGACTGTCGAAGTCCGGCCTTCAGGTGCCCGCCGTTTCCGCCGGCGGCTCGCCCGACATGTGGAAGGACGAGGGCCTCGACCACGTCAGCGAGTATCGCGCCGGCACCTATATCTACATGGATCGCATGCAGATGGCGGCAGGCTCCGCCGCGCCCGACGACTGCGCGCTCACCGTGCTCTCGACCGTGGTCAGCGTGCCGACCGGCGACCGCGCCATGATCGACGCGGGCTCGAAGTCCTTGACCAGCGACCTCGTGGGCCTCGAAGGCTTCGGCGAGGTGCGCTCGCTCTCGGGCGCGCGCGTCTACAACATGTCGGAGGAGCACGGCTTCCTCGACATCTCCAGGGTCAACGACAAACCGAAGGTGGGCGATCTTGTCCGCATCACGCCGAACCATGTGTGCCCGGTGACCAACCTGTTCGAGAGGGTGGTGTTCGTGCGGGGCACTGAGGTGCTGGGGTCGGTGAAGGTGGATGCAAGAGGGACGGTGCAGTAAGGCGGCGCACGCCACTGCTCTCCGACGCTCCCTCTTTTGCCGTTACCCCGGCGAAAGCCGGGGCCCCGCTTTGGTTCAGTTTGTGCGGCAAAAAAGCGGGGTCCCCTGAGTTCACAAACGAAGTGCAACACCAGCTTATGGTGTTGC
>CAMFKI010000043.1 GCA_945957365.1 uncultured Alphaproteobacteria bacterium
TAGGTGGCGATGCCGTCGACCTTGGTGGCCACCGCCTGCTGGATCTGCTGCAGCATCTTGTTGGGGTCCCAGTCCGAGAAATAATAGGTGACGGTGGGACCAAGGTCGGCCTCGGCCTGGCGGAAGCCGTTGTAGACGTTGTTGGCGAAGACGCCGCCCTGCGGACCGCCGGGGAAGGCGGCAATCTTCACGCCCGAACACCACTTCGGCGTCGGGTCCGTGGCGCCGGCGGGGCCGGCGGCAAGCGTCAGGGCAAGTGTGGCCGCCGATACGGCAGCGAGCGAAACGAGCTTCAGTTTCATGAGAGTCCTCCCGAGACGGTGTGTGACTGCCGGCTTGAGAGCCGGTCTCTGGGCCGGATGGCGCCAATCCGCAACGCTAAAGTAGTCATACAACTCTGTAAAGGTGGATTCTTGAACCCAGGTCACGCAACAGCGGGAACCTTGCAATTGAGCAGGCTTTGGCGCAATTTCCGCTCTGTCTGGGTTTTGCCCTGCAACATCGGCATTGTGCTGCGCAGCAAAAGTTGTAATACAAGTTTGATGATGACCACCGAATCCCGCCCATCCGCCATCAGCGTTGCCGACCGGCTCACCGAGCATGTGCTCGGAAAGATGTCGCCCGGCATGCGCCTGCCGAGCGAGTCCGATCTGGCGGAACGCTATGGGGTGAGCCGCGTCACGATGCGCGAGGCGGTGAAGATGCTGGCGGGCCGGGGCCTGCTCGACGTGGCGCGCGGCCGCCGCGCCATCGTGCGCCAGCCGGACGGTTCGGTGTTCGCCGAGTTCCTCACCTCGCTGCTGCGCAGCGATCCGAAGTGCCTGTTCGATCTGATCCAGGTCCGCCGCTCGCTGGAGCTTCAGTCGGTCACCATGGCGGCGCGCCAGGCGAGCCGTGCGGGGCTGATGGCGGCGGAGGCGGCACTCGACCGCATGCGACTTGCCGCGGCGGACGTGAGCCGCAACGAGCAGGGCGCCGAGTTGCGCTTTCACCAGGCCGATGTCGACTTCCACGAAGCGCTGGCGCTGGCCAGCGGCAACCGTGTGCTCTCCTATCTCTTCGAAGGCATGGCCTCGGCCCTGCGCGAGAGTTTTCACGCCAGCCGCCGCGGCCAGCAGATGCGCGGCGTGACACTGAAGGAATCGGTCGCGGCCCACACCCACATCCTCGCCTGCGTGAAAAGCGGGGATGCCAAGGCGGCCTCCGATGCGATGAGTCGCCTCATCGACGATGCCGAGCGCGACATCCGCGCCGCCTATGGGCCGCCCGTCACGCCGTGAAGGCCGGAAAGCGTCCGAGCTGGCCAGCGAGTGCCTCGAGTGTTGCCAGCTCGCCGGGCTCGGGCCGCATCGCCGGGGCGCGGTCGAACACCGCGAGGCCGGCGCGCAGCGCGAACAGCCGCTTGCCATAGCAGACGAGATGCTCGAGCGAGCGCATGACGAAGCCGATGGCGGGCAGCACCTCCTGGTGCAGCCGCAGCGCGGCAGCGCGCTGCCCGCTGTCATGGAGCTGCATCACCCGCACGCCATAGTCGACGAGGTCGGGCGCCAGCAGGAAGCCGTCGCAGCCGGCCGCGAGGCAGTCGATCATCTGAAGCCCGCCGCGCCCGTTGAACACGCGGAAGCCTTCACCCGCCATGGCCTTCAGCCGGGCTGCGTCATCGGCCGTCGCTTCCGCCTTGATGATGCGGAAATTCGCATGCCGCCTTCGCAGCGTGTCGATGTCGTGGTCCGAAAGGCCGCGCCCCAGATATTGCGGGGCGTTCTGGATGGCGCAGGGAAGATCGGTCTCCGCCATCACCCGGCTGAAGAAGGCGATGTATTCTGCCGCTGAATAGTTGCCGACTTGCGGTGGCTGCAGCACCAGCCAGTCGGCGCGCGCCTGTTCTGCCACGCGCAGCAGCGCCACCTGTTCGGCAACCGACGGGCCGCTGATGGTGAAGCCCAGGGCAGCACGGCCATTCACGTCTTCCGCCGTCCAGTCGATGACGCGGCAGCGCTCGGCGAAGCTCAGCTTGGCGACTTCCGTGGCCAGCCCCAGTGCCGCGATGCCGGCAACGCCCGCTTCGAGGCAAAGCGCGACCTGGCGTCGCATGGCAGGGCGCGACAGCGCTTCATCGCCATCGAAGAAGGCAAAAACAATTGCATGGACGCCGCGTTTCATGGTGTCGTCCGGGCTGGTTCAGCAGTGAGGTGAATGATGCATAACATCCTGTCGGCATGGTGGATATGGGCGGTGCCGGTCGCCTTCGTGGCGGTGCTGATCTATGCGTTCAACCCGAAGCGCAAGAAGCAATTCGCGGAAGAGGCCCGCGTGCCGCTCGAGGACGACCCGCCCTCCAAGTGAGGCCGGCAAGCTGGTCTAGGGTGCTCCGTCCTTGTCGCGCTCCGCCAGCAGCGCATGCGCCAGCGCGGCGGCATTGGCCACATGCTCGCGGCTGGCCTCTGCGGCGTCGTCCGGCCGGCGCTCCTCGATGGCGCGGAAGATCTTCTCCATCTGTCCGAGGCCCGACACCGAGCGCCCGGGCGAAGCGATGTTCATCGAGCGCAGCCAGCTGATGCGGCTGTTGAGCCTCTTCACCACATCCCAGGTCACGCGCTTGCCGCCCGCGGTGAACATCGCCTCGTAGAAGTCCGTGGTCGCCTGCAGCACGCCGTGATGGTCCTGCGCGGCATAGGCGCTGCCGATTCTCTGCAGCGCGTTGCGCAGCAGCGCGATGGACTGCGGCGTGGCGGTCTGCGCCGCGTCGCGCGCCGCACGCGATTCGAGCAGCCCGCGGATCTCGTAGATCTCCGCCGCCGTTGCCGCGTCGAGCCGCGCCACGTTGGGGCCATGGTGCGGAACGGATTCGACCAGCCCCTCGGTCTCGAGGTGGCGGATCACTTCGCGCACCACCGACCGGCTCACCCCCATCTGCTCGCATAATTCGCGCTCCGTCAGCCGCGCGCCGGGCGGGAAGTGATGCTCGACGATGGCGGTGCGCAGCCGTTCCAGCGCGATCTCCCGCAAGGTGCGGGGGGCCTCCTCGATGCGAAGTCCCGGACGGAACGGCGCGGGCTCTATCCTGCTCATGGCTCTGATTTCTCTCACGAAAGACCAACTCGGAGAAGATCTTGACTCAGATTGTATACCATCTTACGATAAGACAACAGCATAATTCAGGACATTCCTCATGTCTCTCCAGCTTCGCAAGACCTTCAGCCTGACCGAACGTAGCTTCATCGAGGGCGGCAGGACAGCGCCGAAGCCGCTGACCTTCTTCGCCGCCGCCGCGGTTCTGACCAATCCGTGGGCCGGGCGCGGCTTCGTCGAAGACCTGAAGCCGGAAATCATGGAGATCGCGCCGCAGCTCGGCCAGCTGCTCACCACCATGATCATCGAGATGGCGGGCTCCGGCGAGGCGGTGGAAGGCTATGGCAAGGCGGCCGTGGTCGGCACCGACGGCGAAGTGGAGCATGCCTCCGCGCTCATCCACACCCTGCGCTTCGGCAATCATTTTCGGAAGGCGGTGGGGGCGAAGAGCTATCTCGCCTTCACCAACACCCGCGGGCCCGCCAATGCCCCGATCATGATCCCGCTGATGCACAAGGCAGACGAGGGCATGCGCTCGCACTACCTCACCATCCAGTTCGCCATTCCCGACGCGCCCGCCGCCAACGAGATCGTGGTGGCGCTCGGCGCCTCGATCGGCGGCCGCCCGCATCACCGCATCGGCGACCGCTACCAGGACCTCAAGGACCTCGGCGACACCACCAATGCCTGAGCCCTTGGCCCGCCAGCTCCGCAACGGCATCGCCTTCCTCGAGAAGGGGCTGGGCGAGCCGCTGCTGCTGATCCACGGCGTCGGCCTCAACGCCGAGGCCTGGGGCCCGCAGATCGCGGCCCTCTCCGACACGCACCGTGTCATCGCCCTCGACATGCCGGGCCATGGCGGCAGCGCTCCCGCAGGCGCCGCCCTCGACGACTACGTGGCCCAGGCCCTGTCGCTGCTCGACCAGCTCGGTATTGCCAAGGCGAATGTGGTCGGCCATTCGATGGGCGGCCTCGTCGCCATCGGGCTGGCGCTTGCACATCCCGATCGCGTCCTGCGTCTCGGCGTCCTCAATTCCGTCCACGAACGCAGCCCGGAAGCCCGCAGCGCCGTCGAGGCGCGCGCCGCCGAGATCGCCGGAAGCGGCAGCTGTGGCGACATCGAGCAGCCGATCCGCCGCTGGCTGGGCGACGGTGACACGCCGTTGCACGCTCAGCTGCGCAGCTGGCTCTCCGCCGTCGATCCGGCCGCCTATGCGCGGGCCTACAGGATCTTCGCCACCGGCGACAGGCTGTTCTCGGGACGGCTGGGCGCACTTGCAATGCCGGCACTCTTCGCCACCGGTGCGGATGATCCCAACTCGACGCCGGAGATGGCGGAGGCCATGGCTGCTGCCGCCCCGCGCGGCAAGGCAGCGGTTCTCGCCGGACAGCGCCACATGATGAACCTCGTCGATGCAGCGGGCACAACCCGGCTGATCCGCGATCTCCTCAGCCAACCGCTTGCGCCGTTCGAAGCGAAGAGTTTGCGCAACGCCTTCGGCAGCTTCATGACCGGCGTCACCGTGGTGACGACGATGGAACCTCACGGCGCGCCGCGCGGCTTCACCGCCAATTCCTTCACCTCGGTCTCGCTCGACCCGCCGCTGCTGCTGATCTGCATCGCCAAGACGGCCTCGAGCTGTGCGGTGTTCGAGAAGGCACCGGGTTTCGCGGTGAACATCCTCGCCGAAGACCAGAAGGACGTCTCCGGCGTCTTCGCCTCGAAGCGGCCGGACAAGTTTTCCGAGGTGGCCTGGACGACCTCCGGCAATGGCCAGCCGATCATCGGCGGTTCGCTCTCATGGTTCGACTGCGCGCGGCGCGAGGTGATCGATGCCGGCGACCACATCGTCCTGCTGGGCGCCATCCGCGGCTTCGGCACGCGCGAGGCCAATCCGCTGGGCTATGCGCGCGGCGGCTACGTGACGCTCGGCCTCGAGCAGGCGGCCGTCAACGCCGCCTCGAAGAGCCACACCGTGGTGGGCGCCATCCTCGAATGCAACGGCAGGCTGGTGGCCGAGCGCGATGCCGCGACGGGCCTGCTGCGGCTGCCGGAAGTGGGGCGCTCCGGCGCCTCGGGCACCGCCTCGCTGCTCGGTTCCGACCTGCGGCGCAAGGGGCTCGAGGCCGAGCTCGCCTTCCTCTTCGCCGTCTTCGAAAATCCGGACACCCACGTGCAGTCGATCTATTACCGCGGTGAGGCGGCGGCCACGGCGGCGGGCATGGAGCTTCTGTCCTTCGACGCGCTGCCCTACGAGAACTTCGCCGAGGACGCGGTGCGGGTGATGCTGAGGCGCTATGCCGACGAGCGCCAGCAGGGCCGCTTCAAGATCTATTCGGGAAACCATGAACGAGGCGAAGTGAGGGCTCTCGGATGAGTAAGGGCTCTTGGATGAAAGGCGGCGACCGATGAAATTCTCTCTCTTCGTGCACATGGAGCGGATCAATCCGCAGCAGAGCCACAAGGAGCTTTACCGCGAGATGGTGGAGCTCTGCGAAATGGCCGACACCGGCGGCTTCCATGCGATCTGGACCGGCGAGCACCATGGCATGGACTTCACCATCGCCCCCAATCCGCTGATCAATATCGCCGACCTGGCGCGCCGCACCAAGAACGTGAGGCTCGGCACCGGCACGGTGGTCGCGCCCTTCTGGCACCCGATCAAGCTCGCCGGCGAAGCGGCGATGACCGACATCATCTGCGATGGCCGCCTCGATTTGGGGATCGCGCGCGGCGCCTATAGTTTCGAGTACCAGCGCATGGGAAAGGACATCACGCCGATGAGCGCCGGCGAGCAGATGCGCGAGATGGTGCCGCTGCTCAGGAAGCTGTGGGAAGGCGACTATGCCCATGACGGCAAGCACTATAGCTTCCCCAAGACCACCTCCTCGCCCAAGCCCCTGCAGAAGGGCGGCGTGCCGATCTGGGTCGCGGCGCGCGATCCGATGTCGCATGACTTCGCGGTAGCCAACCACTGCGACGTGCAGGTGACACCCCTGCATCTGGGCGACCCGGAAGTCGAGGTGCTGATGGGCCGCTTCAACGACGCCTGCAAGGCGCACCCCGAGGTTCCGCGCCCGAAGATCATGCTGCTCATGCACGGCTACTGCGGCGCGGATGACGCCGACGTGTGGCAGGGTGCGGAAGACCTGCGCCGCTTCTATTGCTACTTCGCCGCCTGGTTCAAGAACGAGAAGCCGATCAACCAGGCGCTCATCGAGGCGCTGAGCCCGGACGAGATGGACGCGATGGAGCAATACGCGACGCCCAGGATGCTCGCCAACACCGTGACCGGCACGCCCGAGCAGGTGATCGCGCGTCTCAAGAAATATGAAGCCCTGGGCTATGACGAGTTCAGCCTGTGGATCGACTCGATGATGCCGACGGCGCGCAAGAAGGCCTCGCTGCAGCGCTTCATAGACCACGTGCTTCCGGCCTTCCGGTGAGCGGCATGCGGCGCTTCCAGCAGCTGATCGACGGGCAGTTCGAGGACGGCGCCGCGAGCTTCGAGAGCATCGATCCGGCGACGGGCGAGGCCTGGGCCCTCATGCCGCGCGCCCAGGCGGCGGACGTCGAGCGCGCCGTCGGCGCCGCCCATCGCGCACTCAGTGACAAGGCGTGGCGGGGCCTTACCGCCACGCAGCGCGGCAAGCTGCTCTACCGGCTCGCCGACCTCGTGGCCGAGCACGCGCAGGACCTTGCCCTGCTGGAGACCACCGACACCGGCAAGATCATCCGCGAGACCTCAGCCCAGATCGCCTATGTGGCGGAGTATTACCGTTACTTCGCGGGCCTCGCCGACAAGCTGCAGGGTGCGCACCTCCCGATCGACAAGCCGGACATGGAAGTGTGGCTGAGGCGCGAGCCGATCGGCGTCGTCGCCGCCGTGGTGCCGTGGAACTCGCAGCTCTTCCTGTCGGCGGTGAAGCTCGGGCCCGCGCTCGCCGCGGGCTGCACGGTGGTGCTGAAGGCCTCGGAGGACGGCCCCGCACCGCTGCTCGAATTCGCGCGGCTGGTGCAGCAGGCGGGCTTCCCGGCCGGCGTCGTCAACGTCATCACCGGCTTCGGGCCAGATTGCGGCCAGGTGCTGACGTCGCATCCCCTGGTCTCGCGCATCGCCTTCACCGGCGGGCCGGGCACGGCGCGCCACGTCATGCGCAACGCGGCCGAGAACCTCGCCCACGTGACACTTGAACTCGGCGGCAAGTCGCCCGTCGTGGTGTTCGAGGATGCCGATCTCGACTCGACGGCCAATGCCGTGGTCGCGGGCATCTTCGCCGCCACCGGCCAGTCCTGCGTCGCGGGCTCGCGGCTCATCGTCCAGCGCAGCGCCAGGGACAGGCTGCTGGGCATCCTGAAAGCGAAGGCCGAGGCCATCGTCATCGGCGCGCCGCAGGACCGCGCAACCGAAATGGGCCCCCTCGCCACGCAGCGCCAGCTGAGCCACATCGAAGAGGTTGTGAAAGCGAGCCTGGCATCCGGCGCGAAGCTGGTGACCGGCGGCAGCGCCCCGTCAGGCAGCGGCTTCTACTATCGCCCCACCATCCTCGACTGCAGCGGCACCGAGGCGGCCGCGGTGTCGACCGAACTCTTCGGCCCGGTTCTCGCCGTCCTCGACTTCGAGACCGAGGCGGAAGCGGTGCGCCTCGCCAACGCCACGCCCTATGGCCTCGCCTCCGGCGTGTTCACCTCCAACCTGTCGCGAGCGCACCGCATGACGCGCGACATCCGCGCCGGTGTCGTGTGGATCAACACCTATCGCGCCGTCTCGCCCATGGCGCCCTTCGGCGGCTTCGGCCTGTCGGGCTCCGGGCGCGAGGGCGGCCTCGAGTCGATCCTCGACTACACGCGCACCAAGACGGTGTGGCTCAGGACGTCGGATGATCCCATCCCCGATCCCTTCGTGATGCGCTGACGCGACGCTGCGCGGAAGGACGAAGGACCGTCTCCTGCTTGCACGCGGTTGAATTGCAGGGCATTGATCGCCGATGCGGAAACTCACACTTGCCCTTTACAACCGCCTCTCTGGACCGCTTTCGGCCGCGGGGCTGATCCTCGGCGCGCTGTTCTGGGCCGCGGCCCTGACCCCGAGCCTCATCCCGCGCGACGGGCTGCTGCAGGGCGCGATCGGCGGGTTGTGCTTTGCCGCCGGCTATGCGCTGGCCGTCGCGGTGATCGCCCTGTGGGTGTGGCTGGGGCTTCCGGTGCTGCCAAGGCTGCTGCTGAAGCCGATCCGCGGCCTCTCCGCCATCGCGGCCATCGTCATCATGCTGGCCGCGGCCTTCAACGGCGAGGCCTGGCAGGACGAGGTGCGCCTGGCCCTCGACATGCCGCCCAATGGCGGCAACTGGCCTTTCGTCCTGATCGCCGTCGGGCTCGCGGTCATCGTGGTGCTGATGCTGGCCGGGCGCTTCTTCGCCGCACTGCGCGATTTCGTCAGCGCGCCGCTCGCCCGCGTGCTGCCCGCGCGCCTCGCCGTGCTCATCGCCGTGGTGGCGGCCTCGTGGGTCTTCTGGTCGGTGGGCAACGGCGTGCTCCTCCATGCGCTGCTGCGCGGCCTCGACTCATCCTACCGCCGCGTCGATGCGCTGATCCCGCCGGAGGAGGCGCAGCCGGCCGACCCGATGAAGGCGGGCAGTACCGCCTCGCTCGTGCATTGGGAAGACCTCGGCCGCCAGGGCCGGCTGCGCGTCCTCTCGCAGCCCACGCCCGCCGAGATCACCGCCATCACCGGCCACGAGGCGAAGGATCCCCTGCAGATCTATGTCGGGCTGAATTCGGCCGAGACGCCGCAGGAGCGCGCCGACCTGGCGCTGGCGGAGCTGAAGCGCACCGATGCCTTCAGCCGCAAGTTCCTGGTGATCGCGACGCCCACCGGCACCGGCTGGGTCGACCCCGCGTCGATGATCCCGCTCGAGGTGATGACGGGGGGCGACGTCGCCTCGGTGTCGGTGCAATATTCCTACCTGCCGAGCTGGCTCACGCTGTTCGTCGATCCGGCCTATGGCGAGGAGACGGCGAACAAGGTGTTCGACACCGTCTATGGCTACTGGCGCTCGCTGCCCAAGGACCAGCGGCCAAGGCTGTTCCTGTTCGGCCTGTCGCTGGGTTCGCTCAATTCCGACTTCGCCACCGATGCCTATGCGCTGCTGGGCGATCCCTTCGAGGGCGCGCTGTGGGTGGGTCCGCCCTTCGCCAGCCGCACCTGGAACCAGGTCACGGCGACGCGCCTGAAGGACAGCCCCGCCTGGCTGCCGCAGGCGCGGACGCCCGCCGTGTTCCGCTTCTTCAATGCCGGTGATCGCAGCGAGCTGGCCGCACCCGGCTGGGGCCCGGTGAAGATCGCCTATCTGCAATATCCCTCCGACGCGATCACCTTCTTCGAGACCGGCATGTGGCGGCGGGAGCCCGACTGGATGAAGGCGCCGCGCGGGGCGGGCGTTTCGCCGGCCCTCACCTGGTATCCCGGCATCAGCTTCATCCAGCTCGCCTTCGACATGATGACGGCAACCACCGTGCCCAAGGGCCGCGGCCACGTCTATGCGGCGCGGGACTATGGCGCGGGCTGGCGGGCGCTGATCCAGCCCGAGAATTTCGGCGACGCCGAGATGCAGAAGCTGGATGACTGGATGGAGGGGAAGGGGCTTTAGAGTTTCGTCCGCCCCCGCCCCCTCTGCCGTCACCCCAGCGAAAGCTGGGGCCCCGCTTTCTTGCCGCGCACCTCGTCAGGAATTATTCGTAACGATTGCTTTTGGCAGGTTTAATGGGTGGCTAGTCCCCTACCTTGTAGATACAGAAACGGCTTCAGTAGCCACTGTAGAGCCATCGGAAGGCCCCAGAAGCTGGGCCCGAGCTTTCCATGGGGTGATGGCAGACGGGGGCGCTGGAATGACGGTTATCAGCTCACCGCGTTCGCATAATAGAAGGCAATCGCCTGCGAACGATTGTTGAGGTTGAGCTTCTCGTAGAGGTTCCGGAGGTGGAACTTGACCGTGTTGATGGAGATGTCGAGTTCGGCAGCGAGCTCGGTGTTGGTGCGGCCCTTGGCGAGGGCCGCGAGCAGCGTCTTCTCGCGCTCGGTGAGGCTGTCGCGCGGGTCGCGCTTCAGGCCGCGCACGTCCATGTAGGGGAACACCATGCGGCCCCCCGCCACGGTGGCGGCCACGTCGAGCAGCTGCTGTTCCGGCGCGTCGCGGGTCAGGAAGGCGGCGGCACCGGCCGCCATGGCGCGGCGTGGCACGTCCGGGTCGCCCGCGCCGGAATAGACGATCACCCGCGGCGCATCCGGCCGGTCGCGCAGGATGCCGAGCAGGCGTTCGGCGCCGAGCTGCGGGATGGTCCAGTCGACGATGCCGATGTCGACCGGCACGCGCAGGCAGGATTCGAGGAAGCCTTCCGCCGACTTGGACGTCGCAACCAGGGTGAAGCGCTTGTCGCGCTCGAAGAGATCCGAGAGCGCCTGGAGCATGATGGTGTTGGGATCGGCGACGATGACGCTGCGGACTTCTGTCATGAACCCACCCTATCGGGCAGGCACGCCGGCTGACAAGGGAAATTTACAGCTCCAAAGAATGGGAATTTCCCCACCCCAATGGATGCCGACAGGCTGGTTTTCCGGGTGTTTTCAAATTGCACCCGCCCGCCCATGGTGAGTTCAACACAACAAGACACATGGGAGAAACTAGATGCCAGGAACGCGCGGCCTCTTCATTCCGGGCCCGACCAACGTCCCGCAGGCGGTCCGCCTCGCGATGGACATTTCGATGGAGGACCAGCGTGCGCCGGACCTTCCGGCCTTCACCCTGCCGCTCTTCGCCGACGTGAAGAAGGTGTTCAAGACCGAAACCGCGCAGGTCTTCCTGTTCCCGGCCTCCGGAACGGGCGGCTGGGAAGCCGCCATGACCAACACCCTGTCGCCGGGCGACAAGGTGCTGATCGCCCGCTTCGGCCAGTTCTCGCTGCTGTGGGCCGACATGTGCACCCGCATGGGCCTCGAGGTCGACGTGGTCGACGTGGCCTGGGGCGAGGGCGTGCCGGTCGAGATCTTCGCCGAGAAGCTCAAGGCCGACAAGACGCACAGCTACAAGGCCGTGCTCGTCACCCACAACGAGACCGCCACGGGCGTCACCAGCGATGTCGCCGGCGTCCGCAAGGCGATGGACGATGCGAACCATCCCGCACTCCTCTTCGTCGACGCGGTGAGCTCACTCGCCTCGATCGACTTCCGCATGGACGAGTGGAAGGTCGACATCTGCGTCTCGGGTTCGCAGAAGGGCTTCATGATGCCCGCCGGCCTCGCCATCCTCGCCGTGTCCGAGAAGGCGCTGGCCGCCCGCAAGGCCGCAGGGATGCGTCGCTGCTACTTCGACTTCGAAGACATGATGAAGACCAACAAGGACGGCTTCTTTCCCTATACGCCGCCGCTCCACATGCTCCGTGCACTGAGGGCCGCGACCGACCTGCTGCTGACGGAAGGCCTCGACAATGTCTTCGCCCGCCATCATCGTTTGGCCGAAGGCGTGCGCCAGGCCGTTTCCGCCTGGGGTCTCAGGCTCTGCGCCGCGGCACCGAAGTGGCATTCCGACACGGTCAGCGCCATCCTGCTGCCCGAGGGCTTCGACAGCGCCGCCCTCGTGCGCCACGCCTACACCAAGTACAACATGTCGCTCGGCATGGGCCTCAACAAGGTGGCCGGCAAGGTGTTCCGCATCGGCCACTTGGGTGACCTGAACGAGATCATGTGCCTGCAGGCGCTGGCCGGTTCCGAGATGGCGATGCGCGACCTCGGCGTGCCGGTGACGGCGGGCTCGGGTGTCGGTGCGGCCATCGAATATTATCGCGGTGCCACCAGCGCTGCTTCGCTCAAGAACGCGGCCTGAGGAGATCGACATGGACATTCATGAGTACCAGGCCAAGGAAATCCTGGCCCGCTTCGGTGTGGCGACGCCCAAGGGCGCGCTGGCCTACAGCCCCGAACAGGCGGCCTACCGGGCCCGCGAGATCGGCGGCAAGCTCTGGGTCGTCAAGGCCCAGGTCCACACCGGCGGCCGCGGCAAGGCCGGAGGCGTCAAGCTCTGCCGCTCGGAAGACGAGGTGATGGATGCCGCCGACGACCTGCTCGGCAAGAAGCTGGTGACGCACCAGTCCGGCCCCGCCGGCAAGATCGTCGGCCGCCTCTACATCGAGGGTGGCGTGGCCATCGCCAAGGAGCTCTATCTGGGCTTCGTACTGGACCGGAAGTCCGAGCGCGTGATGGTCGTCGCCTCCTCCGAGGGCGGCATGGAGATCGAGGAGATCGCGGCGGAGAAGCCGGACTCGATCGTCAAGGTCAGCGTGGAGCCCGCGGTGGGCATGCAGGCCTTTCAGGCCCGCGAGATCGCCTTCGCGCTCGGGCTCAAGCCGTCGCAGATCCAGTCGGCGGTGAACGCGCTCATGGGCTGCTACCGCGCCTTCGAGGACCTTGACGCGACGATGCTGGAGATCAATCCGCTCATCGTCACCGAGGACGACCACGTGATGGCGCTCGACGCCAAGATGACCTTCGACGACAACGCGCTGTTCCGCCACCCTGCCGTGGCCGAGCTCCGCGACAAGAGCCAGGAAGACCCGCGCGAGACCCACGCCAATGACCGCGGCCTCGCCTATGTCGGCCTCACCGGCAAGATCGGCTGCATCGTCAACGGTGCGGGCCTTGCGATGGCGACGATGGACATGATCAAGCTGGCGGGCGGCGAGCCTGCCAACTTCCTCGACATCGGCGGCGGTGCGACACCCGAACGCGTGGCCAAGGCCTTCAAGCTCGTCACCATGGACAAGAACGTCGAAGCGATCCTCGTCAACATCTTCGCCGGCATCAACCGCTGCGACTGGGTTGCCGAGGGTGTCGTCCAGGCGCTGGAGAAGCACCCCCTCGACGTACCGGTCATCGTGCGCCTCGCGGGCACCCATGTGGAGGAGGGGCGCCGCATCCTGGCGCGCTCGGGCCTCCCCATCATCCGCGCCAACACGCTCGCCGAAGCCGCCGAACGCGCGGTCGCGGCCTGGAAGAACAACGCCAATACCGTCAGCCTCAAGATGGTGAACGCATGAGCATTCTTCTCGATCGCACGACGCCGGTCCTGGTGCAGGGCATCACCGGCAAGATCGGCTCCTTCCACGCCAAGGAAATGCGCGAATACGGCACCAACGTGGTTGGCGGCGTGACGCCGGGCAAGGGCGGCACCATGCAGGACGGGCTCCCCGTCTTCGACACCATGAAGGAAGCGGTGGAGAAGACCGGGGCCACGTCCTCGATCGTCTTCGTGCCGCCGCCCTTCGCGGCCGACTCGATCATGGAAGCGGCGGACGCCAACATCCGCCTCTGCGTCGCCATCACCGACGGCATCCCGTCGCAGGACATGATCCGGGTGAAGCGTTACATGCGCCGCTACCGCGCGGAGAACCGCATGCGCCTCATCGGCCCCAACTGCGCGGGCGTCATCTCGCCCGGCAAGGCGATGATGGGCATCATGCCGGGCAACATCTATCTTTCGGGAAATGTCGGAATCGTCGGCCGGTCGGGAACGCTCGGCTACGAGGCCGCGGCGCAGATGATGGAACTGGGCATCGGCGTCTCGACCTCGGTCGGCATCGGCGGCGACCCGATCAACGGCTCGTCCTTCAAGGACATCCTCGAGCTGTTCGAGGCGGATCCCGAAACCCATGCGGTCGTCATGATCGGCGAGATCGGCGGCCCGCAGGAGGCCGAGGCCGCGGAATACATCCGCGACTCGATGACCAAGCCGGTGATCGCCTATGTGGCGGGTCTCTCGGCACCCAAGGGCCGCAAGATGGGCCATGCCGGCGCCATCATCCAGGCCTTCGGCGAGGGTGCCTCCGAGAAGGTGGAACTGCTCCGCGACGTCGGCGTGGCCATTGCGCCGACCCCTGCCGAAATCGGCAGCACGGCGCAGAAGGTTCTCAAGGCGGCGTGAGGCAAGAGCCATGAACCTGCCTCTTGAAACCCCGATGCGCCTGGGGCGCAGTGCAACCGCGTCCGGCACGGTCACCATCGTGCCGGAGCTCCGCTCCTACCGCTACGACCCCAAGCCCTGCCGCCTCTCGGCCATGCAGATGCTGGTGCTGCAGCTCGTGTGCTGCGGCCTCGCCGACAAGGAGATCGCCTTCCTGCTCGGCGTGTGCAGCGCGACGGTCAAGGCCCACATGTCGCGCGCCATCCGCGACATGGGCCTCTATCGCCGCCACCAGCTGGTGCGCTATGTGTTCGAGAACGGCCTCTTCGACCCCGAAGCGGCGCAGGCCGAAATCCTGCGCCGGCGCAAGGCCGCCTGACCCTTTCAGATTGGAATCAACATGAGCTTCTTTAATGTCGAACAGGCCAGGCCGCGCCTGAACCGCAGCGAACTGGCCGTTCCCGGCAGCCAGCCCCAGATGTTCGAGAAGGCGGCGAAATCCGCCGCCGACGTCGTGTTCCTCGACCTCGAGGACGCGGTGGCGCCCGACGACAAGGCCCAGGCCCGCAAGAACATCATTCAGGCCATCGGTGACATCGACTGGGGCAACAAGTCCCTGTCGGTGCGCATCAACGGCCTCGACACCCACTACATGTACCGCGATGTCGTCGACGTGCTGGAACAGGCGAGCGAGCGCCTCGACCTGATCATGATCCCCAAGGTCGGCACGGCCTCCGACGTCTATGCCGTCGACATGCTGGTGACCCAGGTCGAGACCGCGAAAAACCGCAAGAAGAAGATCGGCTTCGAGATGATCATCGAGACGGCACTCGGCATGCAGAACGTGCACGAGATCGCGGCGGCCTCGAAGCGCAACGAGTCGCTGCACTTCGGTGTCGCCGACTATGCGGCCTCGACGCGGGCCCGCACCACCTCGATCGGCGGTGCGAACGCCGACTATGCCGTGCTCACCGAACCGCTCGCTGACAATTCGCGCCAGGTGCACTGGGGCGACATGTGGCACTATGCCATTGCCCGCATGGTGGTGGCGGCGCGCGCCAACGGCCTGCGCCCCGTCGATGGCCCCTTCGGCAATTTCTCGGACCCTGACGCCTTCAAGGCCGCCGCGGCGCGTGCCGCGGTGCTGGGCTGCGAGGGCAAGTGGGCGATTCATCCATCGCAGATCGCGCTCGCCAACGAGGTGATGAGCCCGTCGGACGCCGAAGTGACGCGCGCCCGGCGCATCCTCGAGGCGATGAAGGAGGCGGAAGCGCAGGGCAAGGGTGCCGTCTCGCTCGACGGCCGGCTCATCGACTACGCCTCGATCCGCCAAGCGCAGGTTCTGGTCGAGAAGGCCGCGCAGATCGCGGCCCATTGAGCAACCCGCAAACGGATTCCCCTCCCCCTTGTGGGGAGGGGCAGGGGTGGGGGTCGTGCCGCGTGTTCGGGCTTGATGATCGGACTCGCGGCACCCCCACCCTTGATCCCTCCCCACAAGGGGGAGGGACATGCATCGGTGGTCCACCTCACAGCCGCCCACTCTAAGCGAAATTTCGGTTTCGGCACGCCTTCGCGCTGACCTATAATAGCCCCCTGCACCCGTTGGAGGGCTCGATTGAAAGATCCATACGAAACACTGGGCGTGGCCAAGACCGCCACGGCCGAAGAGATCCGGTCGGCGTATCGCAAGCTGGCCAAGAAGCTGCACCCGGACCTCAACCCCGGCGACAAGTCGGCGGAGGAGAAGTTCAAGCAAGTGGCCGGGGCCTATGACCTGCTGTCGGACACCGAAAAGCGCCGCCGCTTCGATGCTGGCGAGATCGACGCGAGCGGAGCGGAGCGCCAGCACGAGCGCTATTACAAGGATTATGCCGAAGCCGCCGGCGGCCGGCGCTATCAGAGCGCCTCGTCGGGCTTCGACGATTTCGCCCAGCAGGACGATTTCCTCGCCGAGCTGCTGCGCCGCCGCCAGGAACAGGCGCGCCGCGCGCCCGGAGCCGACCGGCAGTACCAGCTCGAGGTCGATTTCCTCGATGCGGTGAACGGCGCCACCAAGCGCATCACGCTGCCCGATGGCGGTTCGCTCGACGTGACCATTCCGCCGGGCATCGAGGAGGGCCAGGTGATGCGCCTGCGCGGCAAGGGCGCTCCCTCGCGCGGCGAAGGGCCCGCCGGCGATGCGCTGGTCGAGATCACCATCAGGCCGCATCGCTTCTTCACCCGCGAGGGCGACGACATCCTGCTCGAGCTGCCGATCACCATTTCGGAGGCCGTGCTGGGCGGAAAGGTGAAGGTGCCGACGACGACGGGTGCGGTGATGGCCACTGTCCCCAAGGGCTCCAACACCGGCACCACGCTGCGCCTCAAGGGCAAGGGTGCGCCGAAGAAGGGCGGGGGCCATGGCGACGAGCTGGTGAAGCTCAAGGTCATGGCGCCGACGGCGCCCGATGCCGACCTCGAGAAATTCCTGTCCGGCTGGACGCCGGGCCCAAGCTATGATCCGCGCCGGGACATGCAGTCATGATCATCACCAGGACCGAATTTCTGCTTCGCACCCATCTCGACCAGCAGACGCTGGAGGTCTGGATCGCAGAGGAGTGGCTGTCGCCCGAACAGGCCGACCCCGAACCGCTGTTCACGGAAGCCGATCTCGCCCGCGCCGGGCTGATCCGCGATTTGCAGGGCGACCTCGGCGTGAACAAGGAGGGCGTCGGCGTGATCCTCGGCCTCGTCGACCAGATCCACAGCCTGCGCTGGGCGCTGTCCAACCGCTGCGCGGTAGCCGATGGCGGGACGCCGGACCGCGACTAAACCAATTCGGTCCGTGCTCGCCGGCCTCCCCGCATGGCCAATCGGCCAGCGGGCGAAGTCCATGGTTGTTCTGCCCCGCCAACGGGCTAGGGTAATCGTATAGGGATCGAAGCTCGGGGTTGCGGGTTGTGAATGCGCCGTCGTTTCGCAAGATACTGATCGCCAATCGCGGCGAGATCGCCATTCGCGTCATGCGGGCGGCGACCGAGCTCGGCAAGCGCACCGTCGCCGTCTATGCCGAGGAGGACAAGCTCTCGCTGCACCGCTTCAAGGCGGACGAGGCCTATCGCATCGGTGAGGGGATGGGGCCCGTCGCCGCCTATCTCTCGATCCCCGAGATCATCCGGGTGGCCAAGGCCTGCGGGGCGGATGCGATCCATCCGGGTTACGGGCTGCTGTCCGAAAACCCCGCTTTCGTCGAGGCCTGCAGCGAAGCCGGCATCGCCTTCATCGGACCCAAGGCGGAGACCATGCGGGCGCTGGGCGACAAGGCCAGCGCGCGGCGCGTCGCCATCGCTGCCGGCGTGCCGGTGATCCCGGCGACCGAGGTGCTCGGCGACGACATGGCCGACACCGCGCGCCAGGCTGCCGCCATCGGCTATCCGCTGATGCTGAAGGCCTCGTGGGGCGGCGGCGGACGCGGCATGCGCCCGATCACCGGGCCCGACGAACTCGCCGCCAAGGTGCTGGAGGGTCGGCGTGAAGCGCAGTCGGCATTCGGCAACGGCGAAGGCTATCTCGAGAAGATGATCGAGCGGGCGCGCCACGTCGAGGTGCAGATCCTCGGCGACAGGTATGGCGCGATCTATCACCTCTATGAGCGTGACTGCACGGTGCAGCGGCGCAATCAGAAGGTCGTCGAGCGCGCGCCAGCCCCCTACCTGAACGAGGCCCAGCGCGCCGAGATCTGCGAGCTCGGCCGGCGCATCTGCGCCCATGTCGGCTATGAATGCGCCGGCACGGTCGAGTTCCTCATGGACATGGACACCGGCCGCTTCTACTTCATCGAGGTCAACCCGCGCGTCCAGGTCGAGCATACGGTGACCGAGCAGGTGACCGGCATCGACATCGTGCGCGCCCAGATCCTGATTGCCGAAGGCAAGACGCTGGCCGAGGCCACGGGTGTGGCCGCCCAGGAGGACGTGCGGCTCTATGGCCACGCGCTGCAGTGCCGCGTCACCACCGAGGATCCGCAGAACAACTTCATCCCCGACTATGGCCGCATCACCGCCTATCGCTCGGCCACCGGCATGGGCATCAGGCTCGACGGCGGCACGGCCTATGCCGGCGCGGTGATCACGCGGTTCTATGATTCACTGCTCGTCAAGGTCACGGCCTGGGCGCAGACGCCCGATCAGGCCATCGCCCGCATGATCCGCGCGCTCTCCGAATTCCGGGTGCGTGGCGTCGCCACCAACATCGCCTTCGTCGAGAACCTGCTGAGACACCCGAAATTCCTCGACAACAGCTGCACCACGAAGTTCATCGACACGACGCCCGAACTCTTCGAGTTCAGGAAGCGCCGCGACCGGGCGACGAAGATCCTGACCTACATCGCCGACATCGCGGTGAATGGCCACCCGGAGACGGCAGGACGCCCCAAGCCCAGGGTCACGGGGCGCGAATTGACCGTGCCGAAGCTCAAGGGCGCGCCGCAGCCCGGCACCCGCGACCTGCTGCTGGCCAGGGGGCCGCAGGCGGTGGCCGACTGGATGCTGGCCGAGAAGCGCCTGCTCGTCACCGACACGACGATGCGCGACGGCCACCAGTCGCTGCTGGCCACCCGCATGCGCTCGATCGACATGATCCGCGTGGCGCCGGCCTATGCCGCCAATCTGCCGGGGCTGTTCAGCGTCGAATGCTGGGGCGGAGCCACCTTCGACGTCGCCTACCGCTTCCTGCAGGAATGCCCGTGGCAGCGTCTGCGCGACCTGCGCGTGGCGATGCCCAACCTCATGCTGCAGATGCTGCTGCGGGGTGCCAATGGCGTGGGCTACACGACCTATCCCGACAATGTGGTGAGAAGCTTCGTGGCCCAGGCGGCGAAGACCGGCATCGACGTGTTCCGGGTCTTCGACAGCCTCAACTGGGTCGACAACATGCGCGTCGCCATGGATGCGGTGATCGAGTCGAACCGCGTCTGCGAGGCGGCGATCTGCTACACCGGCGACATTCTCGATCCCGACCGCGCCAAGTACGACCTCAAATACTATGTCGGCATGGCGAAGGAGCTGAAGGCCGCCGGCGCCCATGTGCTGGGGCTGAAGGACATGGCGGGTCTGCTGAAGCCAGCCGCCGCGCGGCGGCTTGTCAGGACGCTGAAGGAAGAGGTCGGTCTGCCGATCCACTTCCACACCCATGATACGAGCGGCATCGCGGCCGCCAGCGTGCTGGCCGCGGCGGAGGCCGGTGCCGATGCGGTGGACGCGGCGATGGACGCCTTCTCTGGCGGCACCTCGCAGCCCTGCCTCGGCTCGATCGTCGAGGCGCTGGCCCATACCGAGCGCGACACCGGTCTCGATGCCGGAGCCATCCGGGCGATCTCCAATTACTGGGAAGGCGTGCGCCACCAGTATGCCGCCTTCGAAAGCGGACTGGAGGCGCCGGCCTCGGAAGTCTATCTCCACGAAATGCCGGGCGGCCAGTTCACCAACCTCAAGGCCCAGGCGCGCTCCATGGGGCTCGAACCGCGCTGGCACGAAGTGGCCAAGGCCTATTCGCAGGCCAACATGATGTTCGGCGACATCGTCAAGGTCACGCCGTCATCGAAGGTGGTGGGCGACATGGCGCTGATGATGGTGGCGCAGGGCCTGTCGCGCGGCGAGGTGGAAGATCCGGATGTCGAGGTGGCCTTCCCCGAATCGGTGGTCGACATGCTGAAGGGCAATCTCGGACAGCCGCCGGGCGGCTGGCCCGCGGCCCTGCAGAAGAAGGCGCTGAAGGGCGAGGCGCCGATCACCGTGCGGCCGGGCTCGCTGGTGCCGCCGGTCGACCTCGACGAGACGCGCCGCAGGCTGTCGAAGGACCTCGAGGGCCGCACCGTCGATGACGAGGACCTCAACGGCTACCTGATGTATCCCAAGGTCTTCCTCGACTACATGGGCCGCCACCGCCTCTATGGCCCGGTGCGCGTGCTGCCCACGCCGGTGTTCTTCTACGCCATGCAGCCCGGCGAGGAAATCTCGGTCGAGATCGATCCCGGCAAGACCCTCGAGATCCGCCTGCAGGCCGTGGGCGAGACGTCCGAGGAGGGCGAGGCCCGCGTGTTCTTCGAACTCAACGGGCAGCCCCGCGTCGTGCGCATTCCCAACCGCGCGGTGAAGGCCAAGGCCCCGGCGCGGGCCAAGGCGCAGGACGGCAATGCCGCCCAGGTGGGCGCCCCCATGCCGGGCTCGATCGCGGCGGTGGCGGTTGCCGCGGGCCAGAAGGTGGCGGCGGGCGACCTGCTGTTCACGCTCGAGGCGATGAAGATGGAAATGGGCCTGCGCGCCGACCGCGCCGCGACGGTGAAGGCCATCCATGTCCACCCCGGCTCGCAGGTGGAGGCAAAGGACCTGCTGCTCGAATACGCCGACTAGTGCGAGGCGGCCGCCGTGTGCGGTGCGGCCAGCAATGCGCCGAGCAGCGGGTTGGGAAAGCGGCGCTGGCAGGTGACGGCCAGGAAATGCTCGCGGATGCCGTCGAGCTGCGCCACCTCGATGAGGATTCCGGAGTTGAGTTCGTCGCGCACCACGATGGGCGGGATGACGGCCAGACCGGCATCCTCGCGCGCCAGCAGGCGCAGCATCGCCATGTCGTCGGCCTCGGCGGCCACATGGGGCGTCAGCCCGTAGCGCGCCATCAGCGCATCGAAGGAAGCCCGCAGCGAGGTGTGCCGGGCGGGCAGCACGAGGCTCTCCTGCCCCAGCAGGTCCATGAGCGGCAGGCCGCGCACCCGCATCGGCGTGCCGATCAGGCTCACGGGCTGCTCGCCGATCTGGTGGACGAGCCAGTTGGTCCCCGCCTCGCGCGGTGGCGTGAGGTTGGTGAGCACCACGTCGAGCGCCAGCGCGTCGAGGTCGCGCAGCAATTCCGCCTGGCTGCCCGAATGCAGTACCACCTCGACGTCGCGCCGCCCGAGCAGCGGCCGCAGGAATTCGATCTGGAAATTGCGCGAGAGCGTGGCGAGCGCCCCCACCCGCAGCGCCCGCCGCGTCTGTCCGGTCTCGCGCATCACGGAGGCGAGGTCGTCCGCCGTCCTGAAAATGGCATCGGCATGGTCCATCGCGATGCGGCCCGCCTCGGTGAGCACGAGGCTGCGGCCCCGGCGCTCGAACAGGTCGTGGCCGAGGGCCGCTTCGAGCGCCTTGATCTGCGTCGAGACCGCCGACTGCGACAGGTTCAGGCGACGGGCGGCCGCCGTGAGGGAGCCATCCGCCGCCACCGCCCGGAACAGCTTGAGATGATGGAGGTTCATCTAACTTCCAGAATAGAGAACGATATCTCCTAAAACATGTAATTTTATAGAAGGAAAAGCAAGGCTATCGATGGTCTCGCCTCGAAGGGAGATGATCCGTGACCACATATGCCCTGCTCCCCCTGCTTGCCCCCCTGATCCTTCTCGCCACTGCGGCACTTGCCCTGCGCCGGCCAGGACCGCGGCCTGCCCCGCTGCCGCGCCTGGCCGAGGGGGCGAGCCTTGCGGCGCTGGCTTGCGCCGCCGCCGGAATTGCAGCCCTGCTGTGGGCCGGGCCCGCCACGGCGGGCATTGGACGCGGCGTCATGCAACTGGCGCTGCGTCTGGATGCCGTCAGCGCCAGCATGGCGCTGCTGGTGAGCTTCGTCGGCTGGGTCGTCGTGCGCTATTCGCGCACCTACCTCGACGGCGAGGCGCGCGAGGGCCGGTTTCACGGTCTGATGCTCGCGACTCTCGCCGCGGTTCTGATCCTGGTGCAGGCCGGCAGCCTTGCCGTGCTGGTGCTGGGCTTCATCACCGTCGGCCTCGTGCTCCGCCAGCTGCTGCTGTTCTATCCGGAGCGGCCCGAGGCGCGGCGCGCCGCGGCGAAGTTCACCCTGGTCTGGGGTGCCGGCGATGGCGTGCTTGTCCTTGCAGCGCTGCTGGTCGCCGTGAGCTACGGCACTGGTGCGATCTCGGGCATCACCGCGGCGGCGGCGCAGGACATGCCGCTGGCCGCGCGCTTCGGCGTGGCGCTTCTGGTGCTCGCCGCCGTGCTCAAGACGGCGGCGTTCCCGCTGCATGGCTGGCTCACCGAGGTGATGGAGGCGCCGACCCCGGTGTCGGCCCTGCTGCATGCGGGCATCATCAATTCCGGCGGCGTGCTGCTGATCGGCCTCGCGCCACTGGTGCAGGCGAACGCCGGCGCCATGGCGGCGCTGATGATGATCGGCGGCCTGACGGCCCTGTTCGGCGCGGCGGTGATGCTGACGCAGAGTGCGGTCAAGACGGCACTCGCCTGGTCCACCGTGGCGCAGATGGGCTTCATGCTGCTGCAATGCGGTCTGGGACTGTGGACGCTGGCGCTGCTGCACATCGTGGCGCATTCGCTCTACAAGGCCCATGCGTTTCTTTCGTCCGGCAGTGCCGTGACGGCGGTGGCCGCGGTGCGCCGGCCCGGGCCCATCGCGGTGCCGGGGGCCTCTGCCGTCGCCAGGGCCTTCCTGATCGCGCTCGCGCTGTTCGCTGCCGTGGCCTGGCTGTTCGCGCGGCTGGGCGCGCAGGAATCGCCGCAGTCGCTGGCGCTGGGCGCCATCCTCGTCTTCGGTGTCGCCTATCTCGTGGCCCAGGGCCTGGCCGATGCCGCACCGCGCGCCCTGACGCTGCGCACCGCCGCGGCATCCGCAGCGGCGACGGTGGCCTATTTCGGCTTCCAGTTCATCGCGCACGGGCTGTGGGGCAGGAGCCTTCCCGCGCCTCCGCAAGCCGGTCCGCTGGAGTGGGCGCTGATCGTGCTGGCGCTCGTCTCCTTCGGCACCGTGGCGGTGGCGCAGGCGCTGTTCCCGCTGTGGGCGCATCACCCGGCGACGGCAGGGCTGCGCGTGCACCTCGCCAACGGTCTCTATCTCAACGCCGCACTCGACCGGATGATCGGCGGCTTCCGCCTCGCCCGGCCGATCTGAACAGGAGATACGCCATGACCATGATGCACCTTCACATCGCGCCGGCTGGCCACCCGGGCCTGCTGCAGGCAGCAGACGCAGCTGCGCGGGCCATTCCGCCGGCATTCCCGCTCAGCGCCACGGTCGCGGTCAACCCGTTCCTCGGGCAGACCGGGCAGGATCTCGCCACCGCAACCGCCCTCATGGAGCGCGTCGGTGGCATCCGTCTGACCCTGACGCGCGCCGATTATGCCGCGCGCCGTGCGGCGGGCGAGATCGCCGATGAGGATCTCGCGGCGGCCCTCGCCGCCTGCACCTCGCCGCTGAAGCCCCCGAGCCGCGCGGACCTCGTGGCGCTGCTCATGCACGAAAGACCTGCGGCCCGCGCAGTGCCCACCGTCGCCGAACTCGCGGCCGGCATCCAGGGCATCGACTGGCCGGGCGTCATCGCCCGCAGCATCGGCCTGTGGGCCGCAGGCCATTTCGACCGGGGCCAGGCGCTGTGGTCGCCGGCCCCCGGGCGCAGCAGCTACGCCGCATGGCGGGACTGGGCGACGCATGACCTGACGCCGGAGGTCGCCGGCCTGTCCGGCTTCTGCCGCCATGCCGCGGAGGCACCCGACACGCCCGAGCGCGCCGTGCTGCGTGCCGCCGCGGCTCTCGGTCTCGACGAGGCTGCGGCCACCACCGCGTTCCATCGCCTGCTCATCGACATGGGCGGCTGGGCCCAGCACGCGCGCTGGCTGCTGTGGGAAGCGGAACTGATGGGCGGCACCGACACCAGCCTCACCGACCTCCTCGCCATCCGCCTGGTGTGGGAGGAGGCGTTGCTGGCCCACTGCCCTGCCGCCGCAGAAGCCTGGCGCAAGGTGGTGGCCGCGCATGCCGCGGATGTCACGCCGACGGCCGACGATGTTGCCGACGCCATCCTTCAGGAGGCGTTGGAACGGGCTCACCAGCGCAAGCTTGCACAGCTGCTCGCTTCACCTGCCGCGCGCCGCAACCGGCCGCGGCTGCAAGCCGCCTTCTGCATCGACGTGCGTTCGGAAGTGTTTCGCCGCGCCCTCGAGGGCCTCGACCCCGGCGTGGAGACACTGGGCTTCGCCGGCTTCTTCGGCCTTCCGGTGACGCACCGGCCTCATGGCACCGATCTGTGCGAGCCGCATCTGCCGGTGCTGCTCAATCCGGCACTCACCTCCACCAGCCATGCCCCGCCCACGGCCGAGGCCGCGGCGCGCATCACGGCACGGGCGCGGCGCGCCTGGGGCCGCTTCCGCCAGGCTGCCGTGTCGTCCTTCGCCTTCGTCGAGGCGGCGGGGCCGGCCTATGCCGTGAAGCTGGTGAAGGATTCGCTGGCACTCGGCAGTCACAAGGGCGACGCGGCCCCGAAGCCGCGCATCGAGGGCGGCATGGCGCTCGCGCAGCGGGTGGGGACCGCCGCGGCGGTGCTGCGCGCCATGAGCCTCACCAGCGGTCATGCGCCGCTCGTGCTGCTGCTCGGCCATGGTGCGCAGGTCACCAACAACCCGCATGTGAGTGCTTATCACTGCGGCGCCTGCGGCGGTCACACCGGCGAGGTCTCGGCACGCCTTCTCGCGGCGCTGCTGAACGACGCCGACGTGCGCGGCGGCCTTGTGGAGCAAGGCATCGTCATTCCGTCCGACACGCTGTTCGTCGCCGGCCTGCACGACACCACCACCGACCGGGTGACGCTCTACAGTGACGACGCCGCCGGTCAGGCCCAGCGCGTTGCGCACATCGTCGCCTTGCTGGAACGCGCCGGGGCGGCGGCGCGGGCCGAGCGCGCCGGGCGCCTGCCGGGCGCCGGCGCCGCGAGCCTCTTGGCGCGGGCCCGCAAC
>CAMFKI010000044.1 GCA_945957365.1 uncultured Alphaproteobacteria bacterium
CCGCCGAGGTCTTCTGCCAGCAACTGTTGCACTTCAAGTGTGAATCCACCTCCCGACCTTCGCCGGGATGACGGCTTCAGGGGTGATTGGGCGGGGCCGCCTCTTACGAATGTATCGCCCTGCCGGCCACCGCCATGGCCGCTTCCTTCACCGCTTCCGACAGCGTGGGATGCGCGTGGCAGGTGCGGGCCAAATCTTCCGCCGAGCCGCCGAATTCCATCAGCACCGCGGCCTCGTGGATGAGCTCGCCCGCCATGGGGCCGACGATGTGGACGCCGAGCACGCGGTCGGTCTTGGCATCGGCCAGCACCTTCACGAAGCCATCGGTCGTCTGGTTCGCCTTGGCGCGGCCATTGGCGAGGAACAGGAACTTGCCGGCCTTGTAGTCCACTCCCTCGGCCTTCAGCTCTTCCTCGGTCTTGCCCACGGCGGCGACTTCCGGGCTGGTATAGACCACGCCGGGGATGACGCCGTAATTCACGTGACCCGCCTGGCCGGCGAGGATTTCGGCGAGCGCGACGCCTTCGTCTTCCGCCTTGTGGGCAAGCATGGGGCCGCGGATGACGTCGCCGATCGCGTAGATGCCGGGCACGTTGGTCTGGAAGTGATCGTCGACCTCGACGCGGCCGCGATTGTCGCGCTTCACACCCGCCTCGTCGAGGCCCAGGCCTTCGGTGTAGGGCGTGCGGCCGACCGCGACGAGCACCACTTCGGCCTCGATGTTCTCAGGAGTGCCGCCGGCGGCGGGCTCGACCGTGAGCGTCACCTTGTCCTTGGACTTCACCGCACCCGTGACCTTCGATGACAGGCGGAAGGCGAAGCCCTGCTTCTGCAGCATGCGCTGGAAGTTCTTGGCGACGTCGAGGTCCATGCCGGGCAGGATGCGGTCCAGGTATTCGATCACCGTGACCTTGGCGCCGAGGCGGGCATAGACGGAGCCGAGCTCGAGGCCGATGACGCCGGCGCCGATGACGGCGAGTGTCGCCGGAACCGTCTCGAGATCGAGCGCGCCGGTAGAGGAGACGATCTGCTCCTCGTCGACGTCGATGCCCTTGAGCTTCGCAACATCGGACCCCGTGGCGATGATGATCGACTTCGTCTCGATCGTCTCGCTGCCCACCGTCACCTTGCCGGGGCCGGCGATCTTGGCTGTTCCGCGGAAGACCGTGACCTTGTTCTTCTTGAACAGGAAGTCGATGCCCTTGGTGTTGCCGTCGATGGCCTCCTGCTTGAAGCCCATCATCTTGGGGAAGTCGATGCTCGTTTCGGCCTTGATGCCCATCTTGGCGAAGCTGTGCTTCGATTCGGCATAGAGTTCGGAGGCGTGCAGCAGCGCCTTGGACGGAATGCAGCCGACATTGAGGCAGGTGCCGCCATGGGTGGCGCGCTTCTCCACCACGGCGACCTTGAGGCCCAGCTGTGCCGCACGGATGGCGCAGACATAGCCGCCGGGGCCGGTACCGATGATGGTGACGTCAAATGCGGCCATGCTGGCCTCCTTCCTGGAGATGGGGGGCATTGAGGGCCGCGATCCGCATCTTCATGTGGATCATGATCGCGGCGTGAAGCGCCACGGCGAGCACCAGCCCGGTTGCAAGCGCGAGGGCCGAGGTCTCGCGCCAGAGCGACGCGAGGACGGCGGTCCCCAACGGGACGAACAAGAGCACGGCCGAGAGCAGGCCGGGATTGTAGCTGCGGCTGCGCAGCGCTGTGAGGATGTGCAGGAGCGCGTTGACGAGGATGAGCCAGCCCGCGAAGGCGCCGAGGCCCGCGCCATGGCTGCGCATCAGCGCGATGCACAGCGCGAGCGGCAGCCAGACGCCGAAGATGTTGATGACGAAGACGGCGAGCGGCGTCATCGCATCACGGCCAGCCGCCATGGTGAGGTTCATGAAGCGGCGGAAGCGGTCATCGTCATGTTCCTCGTACTGGTGGACCATGTAGACGGGGAGCGTGAGGAAGACGAGCACCTGCGGCATCGGCCAGCCCTGCGTGAGCGTGGGCGTGAGGCCGAGAAGCAGGAGGCCGGCCAGCGCGCCGCCATAGACCCAGTTGCCGATGAGCCGCACGGCCCGGGTGGACGGCGCTGCCGATGCTGTCTGGCCGTCCATCGCCCGGCCTCTCAGCAGCGCCCGCCGGCGACGGGGATGATGGAGCCGGTGACATAGGAGGACTGATCCGAGCACAGCCACATGATGGCGTCCGCCACCTCGTCGGCCGTGCCCTCGCGCTTCATCGGGATCGCATCGCGCATCAGCTTGACGCGGCCGGGGATGCCCGACGAGTCATGGATCTCGGTGTCGATGATGCCGGGGCGCAGCGCGTTGACGCGCACGCCTTCGGCGGCGACCTCGCGGCCGAGGCCGATGGTGAGCACGTCGATGGCGCCCTTGCTGGCGCCATATTCGACGCCGAGGCCCGGGGCGCCGTGATAGGCGGCGGCGGATGACATGTTGACGATGGAGCCGCCGGTGCCGCCGTGCTTCGTCGACATGCGCTTCACCGCTTCCCGCGCGCAGAGGATGGCGCCGAAGGTGTTGATGTCGAGGATGCGGCGGATGCGCTCCGTCGACATTTCGTCCAGCCGGTTCGACTGGTCCATGACGCCGGCATTGTTGACGAGAACCTTGAGGGGCCCGAGCTTGTCGGCGGCGGCGAAGAGGGCGAGGATGTCGGCTTCCTTCGCCACGTCGCCCTTCACCGACACGGCCTTGCCGCCAGCGGCGGTGATGGATGCCACCACGTCATTGGCGGCGGCCGCGTTCGAGGTGTAGTTCACGACGACGGTATATCCCGCCTTGCCCAGTTTCAGCGCCGCCGCGCGGCCGATGCCGCGGCTGCCGCCGGTGACGATGGCGATCTTCGCTACTTCTGCCACAACTTTACTCCCCCTAAGCCGTCACCCCGGCGAAGGCCGGGGTCCAGCTTTCTTATATCAACTTGGTGGCCGCCAGAAGCTGGATCCCGGCCTTCGCCGGGATGACGGCGAGAGGGAGCCGAGACGGCCGCCATCAGAACTACAGGTCGAGAATCGTCCGCTGCGGATCCTCGAGGTTCTCCTTCACCCGCACCAGGAAGGTGACGGCTTCCTTGCCGTCGACGATGCGGTGGTCATAGGAGAGGGCCAAGTACATCATCGGGCGGATCACCACCTGGCCGTTCACGGCCATGGGGCGCTCCTGGATCTTGTGCATGCCGAGGATGCCGGACTGCGGCGCGTTGAGGATCGGCGTCGACATCAGCGAGCCGTAGACACCACCATTCGAGATGGTGAAGGTGCCGCCCTGCATGTCGGCGATCTGCAAATTGCCGTCACGCGCGCGCTTGCCGTATTCGGCGATGGTCTTCTCGATGCCGGCGAAGGACAGCATGTCGGCATCGCGCAGCACGGGCACGACGAGGCCCTTGTCGGTGCCCACCGCCACGCCGATGTTGTAGAAGTTCTTGTAGACGATGTCGTCGCCGTCGATCTCGGCATTGACCGCCGGGATCTCCTTCAGCGCCTGGATGCAGGCCTTCACGAAGAAGCTCATGAAGCCGAGCTTCACGCCGTGCTTCTTCTCGAACAGGTCCTTGTACTGGTTCCTCAGCTGCATCGTCGACGTCATGTCCACCTCGTTGAAGGTGGTGAGCATGGCGGCGGTGTTCTGCGCATCCTTCAGGCGGCGCGCGATGGTGAGGCGGAGACGCGACATCTTCACCCGCTCCTCGCGGGCGGCGTCAGCGGGAGCCGATGGGGCGCGCGCGGCAGGTGGGGGCGCAGCGGGGATCACCAGCGGCTTGGCTTCCGCCGCGGGCTTTTCGAGATGGGCAATCACGTCGCCCTTGGTGAGGCGGCCGTCCTTGCCGGTGCCGGAAACGGCAGAGGTGTCGACCTTGTTCTCCTCCACCATCTTGCGGACGGCGGGGGAGAGGGGCTGCTCGGCGGCCTTGGCGGCGGGTGCGGCTTCGGCCTTCTTCGGGGCCTCGGCGGCCTTCGACGGTGCAGCACCTGCCGCACCTTCCTCGATCATGCCGAGCAGGGCCCCGACATTCACCGTGGTGCCGGGTTCGGCGGAGATCGCCGAGAGCTTGCCCGATGCCGGGGCGGGCACCTCGACGGTGACCTTGTCGGTTTCGAGTTCGACCAGCGGCTCGTCGGCCTTCACCGCTTCGCCGGCCTTCCTGAACCACTTTGCAATCGTCGCCTCGGTGACCGATTCACCCAGAGCCGGAACGCGGATTTCCTTTGCCATCTTGTCTTGTTCCTTCAAGCCTTGTTTTCGCCCAGCGCCTCGTCGAGGAACGTGCGGAGTTCCTTGAGGTGCCGGCTCATCAATCCGGTTGCGGTGGAGGCGGAAGCGGCACGGCCCACGTAACGCGGGCGCGTGTTCTTAGCCCCGATGTAGTCGAGCACGCGCTCGATGTTGGGCTGCACGAAGCTCCAGGCGCCCATGTTGTAGGGCTCCTCCTGGCACCACACGAACTCCGCACCCTTAAAGCGCGAGAGGATGTTGATGAGTGCCTTGTGCGGCCAGGGGTAGAGCTGCTCGACGCGCAGCAGGTAGATGTCGGTGAGGCCGCGCTTCTCGCGCTCCTCGTAGAGATCGTAATAGACCTTGCCGGCACACAGGATGACGCGGCGGATCTTGTCGTCCTTCTGCAGCTTGATCGCCTCGCCCGGCAGCATCTCCGCATCGTCCCAGAGGAGGCGGTGGAAGGTGGTGCCCGCGTCCATCATGGCAAGCGGCGAGGTGGCGCGCTTGTGGCGCAAGAGCGACTTCGGCGTCATGATGACGAGCGGCTTGCGGATGTCGCGCTTCAGCTGGCGGCGGAGGATGTGGAAGTAGTTGGCGGGCGTCGTCACGTTCGCCACTTGCATGTTGTCTTCGGCGCACATCTGCAGATAGCGCTCGAGGCGGGCGGAGGAGTGCTCCGGGCCCTGGCCCTCATAGCCATGCGGCAGCAGCACGGTGAGACCCGACATGCGCAGCCACTTCCTCTCGCCCGACGAGATGAACTGGTCGAACACCACCTGCGCGCCGTTGGCGAAGTCGCCGAACTGGGCCTCCCAGATCGTCAGCGTGTTGGGTTCGGCCAGCGAGTAGCCATATTCGAAGCCCAGCACCGCCTCTTCCGAGAGCATGGAGTTGATGGCGTCGATCTTGACCTTCTGGTCCTTCACCAGGTGGTTGAGCGGCGTGTAACGCTTCTCGTTCTCCTGGTCGACGAGCACGGCATGGCGCTGCGAGAATGTGCCGCGCTGCACGTCCTGGCCGGAGAGGCGGATGGGGAAGCCATCGAGCAGCAGCGAACCGAAGGCCAAATGCTCGCCCATGGCCCAGTCGATGCCCGTGCCCTCCTCGATCATCTTGCGGCGCGCATCGAGCACGCGCTGCATGGTGCGATGGACCTTGAAGGTCTTGGGGATCTTGGTGAGCTTGAGACCGATCTCCTTGAGTTTCGCCACCGGCACGCCGGTGTCGCCCTTGCGCGGCTCTTCATGGTCTTTTGCCGCCTTGAGGCCGGCCCAGCGGCCATCGAGCCAGTCGGCCTTGTTGGCCCTGTAGTTCTCGGCGACGGTGAAATTGTCATCCAGCGTCTTGCGATAGGCCGCCTTCATGGCGTCGAAATCGGCCTCCGAGATGACACCTTCCTCGATCAGGCGCTTGCCGTAGAGCGCCACCACCGTGGGCTGCTGCGCGATGCGCTTGTACATCAAGGGCTGCGTGAAGGCCGGCTCGTCCGTCTCGTTGTGGCCGAAGCGGCGGTAGCAGAACATGTCGATGACGACCGGCTTCTTGAACTTCTGCCGGAACTCGATGGCGATCTTCGCGGCATAGACAACCGCTTCCGGGTCATCGCCGTTGCAGTGGAAGATCGGCGCCTCGATCATCTTGGCGACGTCTGAAGGGTAGGGCGAGGAGCGCGACCAGTGCGGTGCGGTCGTGAAGCCGATCTGGTTGTTGACGATGAAGTGGATGGAGCCGCCGCAGCGGTGGCCGCGGAGCCCCGACAGGCCGAAGCATTCCGCCACCACGCCCTGGCCGGCGAAGGCCGCGTCGCCGTGGATCAGCAGCGGCAGCACCGAGGTGCGCTCCTTGTCGCCGCGCTGGTCCTGCTTGGCGCGCGCCTTGCCGAGCACCACGGGATCGACGATCTCGAGATGCGACGGGTTGGCGGTGAGCGAAAGATGCACGGTGTTGTCGTCGAACACGCGGTCTGACGAGGAGCCGAGGTGATACTTGACGTCGCCCGAGCCCTCGACCTCGTCGGGGGTCGAAGAGCCGCCCTTGAACTCGTGGAAGATTGCCGAGAAGGGCTTGGACATGACGTTGGAGAGAACGTTCAACCGGCCGCGATGGGCCATGCCGAGCACGATTTCCTTGAGGCCCAGCTGGCCGCCGCGCTTGATGATCTGCTCCAAGGCCGGGATCATCGATTCACCGCCATCGAGGCCGAAGCGCTTGGTGCCGGTGTACTTGACGTTCAGGAACTGCTCGAAGCCCTCGCCCTCGATCAACTTGTTGAGGATGGCCTTCTTGCCGTTGGCCGTGAAGCTGATCGACTTGTCCGCGCCCTCGATGCGCTCCTGGATCCAGGCCTTCTGCTCCGGGTCCGAGATGTGCATGAACTCGACGCCCAACGTGCCGCAGTAAGTGCGCTTCAGGATGTCGGTGATCTGGCGGATGGTCGCGAATTCGAGGCCCAGCACCTTGTCGAGGAAGATCGGGCGGTCCATGTCGGCGGCGGTGAAGCCATAGGTGGCGGGATCGAGCTCCGGGTGGCTGTCCTGCTCGACCAGCTTCAGCGGATCGAGATCGGCGGCGAGGTGGCCGCGCATGCGATAGGCGCGGATCATCATCAGCGCGCGGACGGAGTCCATCGTCGCCTTGCGCACGTCCTCGGCCGAGAGTGTCGGGGCCTTGGCTTCGGCGGCGGGCGCACCCTTCGCCCCCTTGACGGCGGGCGGCGCGACGACGGGCCAGTTGCCGTCGAGTGCGGAGACGAGGTCGCCCGATTCAGCCCTGGGCCAGTCCTTGCGCTGCCACGAGGGGCCCTCGACCTGCTTCAGGGCCTGGGCGGCATTGTCTTCCAGCCCGGCAAAGAATTGCCGCCAGTGCTGGTCCACGGCGGCGGGGTTCTCGAGATACTTGGCGTAGAGCTGCTCGATGTATTGGGCATTGCCGCCATAAAGGAAGGAGGTTTGCTCGAAGGCAGTGGTGAGATCGGTCTTGTTCATCCCATGATCCTCATGACACGTCCTCGCCCGCGAAGCGGGAGAGGAAAGGGGCCCGCCGCGCAAGCGGCGAGATAGGTGAGGGGAAGAGAGTTCGGAACCCGCGGCCCCTCACCTCCCCCATGCTGCGCATGGGGCCCCTTCCTCTCCCGCCTTGCGGGAGAGGACGAGGGGGCGAGTGCCACCGGTTCCGTTTGCATCAATCAGCCCTTCAGCTTCTTGACCAGTGTCTTGCCAAGCAAAGCGGGCGAATCCGCGACGGCGATGCCGGCGCGCTTCATGGCGTCGATCTTGGACTCGGCCCCGCCCTTGCCACCGGAGATGATGGCGCCGGCATGGCCCATGCGGCGTCCCGGCGGTGCGGTGCGGCCGGCGATGAAGCCAGCCATCGGCTTCTTCTTCTTCGACTTCGCAATGAACTCGGCTGCATCTTCCTCGGCCGAGCCGCCGATCTCGCCGATCATGATGATCGACTCGGTCGCGTCGTCGGCCAGGAACATTTCCAGCATGTCGATGAATTCGGTGCCCTTGACCGGGTCGCCGCCGATGCCGACGGCGGTCGTCTGTCCGAGGCCTTCCTGCGTGGTCTGGAACACCGCTTCATAGGTGAGCGTGCCGGAGCGCGAGACGATGCCCACCGAGCCCTTCTTGAAGATGTTGCCCGGCATGATGCCGATCTTGCACTCGTTCGGCGTCAAGACGCCCGGGCAGTTCGGCCCGATGAGGCGCGACTTCGAGCCCGACAGCGCGCGCTTCACCTTCACCATGTCCATCACCGGAATGCCTTCGGTGATGCAGACGATGAGCGGGATCTCGGCGTCGATGGCCTCGAGGATCGCATCCGCCGCGAAGGGCGGCGGCACGTAGATCACGGAGGCGTCCGCCCCCGTGGCCTGCTTCGCGTCCCAGACGGTGTCGAAGACGGGGAGGCCGATGTGCTTCGAGCCGCCCTTGCCAGGTGTCACACCCGCCACCATCTGCGTGCCATAGGCAATGGCCTGCTCGGTGTGGAAGGTGCCATTGTTGCCGGTGATGCCCTGGCAGATGACCTTGGTGGATTTGTTGACGAGAATGGACATCAGGCCGCTTCTTTCACAGCTTTGACGATCTTGGATGCGGCATCATCGAGGTCGTCCGCGGGGATGACGTTGAGGCCAGAGTCACGAATGATCTTCTTGCCGAGGTCGACGTTGGTGCCCTCGAGGCGGACGACGAGCGGAACCTTGAGGCCCACTTCCTTCACCGCGGCGATGACGCCCTCGGCGATCACGTCGCACTTCATGATGCCGCCGAAGATGTTGACGAGGATGCCCTTCACCTTCGGGTCGGCGGTGATGATCTTGAAGGCCGCAGCGACCTTCTCCTTCGAGGCGCCGCCGCCGACGTCGAGGAAGTTGGCGGGCTCGGCGCCATAGAGCTTGATGATGTCCATCGTCGCCATGGCGAGGCCGGCACCATTCACCATGCAGCCGATGGAGCCATCGAGCGCCACGTAGGAGAGGTCATACTTCGAGGCCTCGATCTCCTTCGGGTCCTCTTCGGTGAGGTCGCGGAGTTCCTTGATCTCCGGGTGGCGATCAAGGGCGTTCGAGTCGAAGTTGATCTTGGCGTCGAGGCAGATCAGGTTGCCGTCCTTGGTGACGACGAGCGGGTTGATCTCGAGCAGGCTCATGTCCTTGTCGACGAAGGCCTTGTAGAGCTGGCCGATCATCTTCACGCACTGCTTCACCTGGTCGCCCTCGAGCTTCAGGGCAGCGGCGATGCGGCGGCCGACGTAAGGCGCATAACCGGCTGCAGGATCGACCTGCACGGTGATGATCTTCTCCGGCGTGTCATGGGCCACCTTCTCGATGTCCATGCCGCCCTCGGTCGAGGCGATGAAGGCGACGCGCGAGGTTTCGCGGTCGACGAGGATCGAGAGATAGAGCTCGCGGGCGATCGCGGTGCCTTCCTCGATGTAGAGGCGCTGCACCAGCTTGCCCTCGGGCCCGGTCTGGTGGGTGACGAGTGTCATGCCCAGCATGCGCTTGGCTTCGGCCTTCACGTCATCGACCGTCTTCACGACCTTGACGCCGCCGCCCTTGCCGCGGCCACCGGCGTGGATCTGCGACTTCACGACCCAGACGGGGCCGCCCAGCGTCTCGGCGGCCTTCACGGCCTCCTCGACGGTGAAGGCGGGAATGCCCTTGCCGGTGGTGACGCCGAAGCCGCGGAGCACTTCCTTGGCCTGGTATTCATGGATGTTCATGTGCGCGTCCTTGCTTTACGTGCGCGTCAGATCAGGCGAGGCGGTTAAGCCAGGTCCGGAGCGATGGTCTTCGCCGCGGCCATCAGGCCATGCACGGCATCGACCGACTTCTTGAAGCCCGCCTTGTCCTCGTCGCTGAGCGCGATCTCGGCGATGCGCTCGACGCCCTTGGCACCGATCACCACCGGAACGCCGACATAGGTGTCCTTCACGCCATACTGGCCGGTAAGGTGAGCGGCGACCGGGAGCAGGCGCTTCTTGTCTTTGAGATAGCTCTCGGCCATCTCGATCGCCGAGGTGGCGGGCGCGTAATAGGCCGAGCCGGTCTTCAGCAGGCCGACGATCTCCGCACCGCCATCGCGCGTGCGCTGGACGATCTTGTCGATCTTCTCCTGGCTGGACCAGCCCATCTTGATGAGGTCCGGCACCGGGATGCCGGCGACCGCCGAGTAACGGATCAGCGGCACCATGGTGTCGCCATGGCCGCCGAGCACGAAGGCGGTGACGTCCTGGACGGAGACGTTGAATTCCTCGGCGAGGAAGTGGCGGAAGCGCGCGCTGTCGAGCACGCCCGCCATGCCCACCACCTTCTCGGGCGGCAGGCCGCAATATTTCTGGAGCGCCCAGACCATCACGTCGAGCGGGTTGGTGATGCAGATGACGAAGGCATTGGGGGCATACTGCTTGATGCCCGCACCCACCGAGGCCATGACCTTGAGGTTGATGCCGAGGAGGTCGTCACGGCTCATGCCGGGCTTCCTCGGGACGCCGGCCGTCACGATGCAGACGTCGGCGCCGGCGATGGCCTCGTAGGAATTGGCGCCCGACAGCTTGGCGTTGAAGCCCTCGACCGGGCCCGACTGGGCGAGATCCAGCGCCTTGCCCTGGGGCAGGCCCTCGGCAATGTCGAAAATGACGATGTCGCCAAGTTCCTTGAGGGCCGCGAGATGCGCGAGGGTGCCCCCGATCATGCCGCCGCCGATCAGAGCGATTTTCTTCCGAGCCATGTCTGGATTTCCTTCTTGAAGGCCGTGCCGTCAGGTCGTTTTGCAGTGCAAAAGCGACGTTTGTGTAGACCCGATATCTATCACCTTCAAGACGCCGGCCTAGTCCTTTCGGACGAGAAACTTGACCAAAACGTCAAGTTTCGACGATTTTTTTGCCCCACCAGCTGGCCGACTGCATCTCCTTGAGGCGCGAGACGGTTCGGCCGAATTCGAAGGCGTGGTCGCCTGCCGGATAGATGCCCTCCGGGGCTTGCGCGGAGGTGGCGACCAGCCTGACCTTGCCGTCATAGAGCGTGTCGATGAGCAGCACGAAGCGCTTGGCCTCGTTGCGGCGGTCCGGGTTCAACTCAGGGATGTGCTCGAGGAAGAGGATCTGGAAATTCTGGGCAAGTGCCAGATAGTCCGGCGGGCCGAGCGGCTGCTGGCAAAGCTCGGCGAAGGAGAAGCGGGCGCAGCCATGGGCGGCCTGGGGGACGTGGAGCTTGCGGCCGAGGACGTCGATCTCCAGCGGGTGACCCTTGTCCGTGTCGGTGAGGCGCTGCCACAGGTCCTGCAGGCGGGCATCGGTTTCGGGCGAGATGGGGGTGAGGAAGGTCTCGTGCGCCTTCACCCGGCCGAGGCGGTAATCCGTCGGGCTTTCGAGGGAGACGACGTCGAGGCGCTGCTTGATGAGGTCGATGAAGGGCAGGAAGAGCTGGCGGTTGAGGCCGTTCCGGTAGAGCTGGTCGGGACTCAAGTTGGAGGTGGTGACGATCACCGTGCCGGCCGCGAGCAGGCCCTCGAACAGCCGGCCGACGATCATGGCATCGGCGATGTCGGTGATCTGCATCTCGTCGAGGCAGAGCAGGCGGGCGCCCTTCGCCAGGTCCCTGGCGACGGGGGCCAGCGCATCCTGCGCATGCGACTGGCGCGCCTCGTAGAGGCGGCGGTGCACGTCCTGCATGAAGCCGTGGAAATGCACGCGGCGCTTGGGCGCGGCCTCGACCACTTCATAGAAGAGGTCCATCACCATGGTCTTGCCACGGCCAACGGCGCCATGGATGTAGAGGCCCTTCGGCGGCGGCGGCGGCTTCTTGAAACGCGCGAGGAGGCCGGAGGCGGGGGCCGATTGCTGCAACTCGGTGGCAAGCTGGTCGAGCTTCCCCACGACGGCCCGCTGCGCGGCGTCAGGCCTGATGAGGCCTGCGTCGCGGCGGCGGTCGTATTCGGTGAGAAGAGCGCCCATCACCACCCCATCATGCCGTCACCCCGGCGAAAGCCGGGGCCCCGCTTTGCCGGCCCCAAGGAAGCGGGGTCCCGGCTTTCGCCGGGATGACGGGCAAAGGGGGAGTGCGAGCATGATGGGTTGGCAGGAGCGGATCAGAGCGACTGCCCGGTCTTCTTCCAATCCGCCAGGAACTGCTCGATGCCCTTGTCGGTGAGCGGGTGCTTGACCAGGCCCTTGATGACGGCGGGCGGGCAGGTGGCGACGTCGGCGCCGATCAGCGCCACCTGCTTCACATGCAGCGCGGTGCGCACGGAGGCCGCGAGGATCTCGGTGTCGAAGGCGTAGTTGTCATAGATCTGGCGGATCTCGGCGATGAGCTCGGTGCCGTCGAGGTGGATGTCGTCGAGGCGGCCGATGAAGGGCGAGATGAAGGTGGCGCCGGCCTTGGCAGCCAAGAGCGCCTGAATGGCCGAGAAGCACAGCGTGACGTTCACCATGCAGCCGTCGGACGTCAGCGCCTTGCAGGCCTTGAGGCCATCGAGCGTGAGGGGCACCTTGACCGTGACGTTCTTGGCGATCTTCCGCAGGTCCTTCGCCTCGCGCATCATGCCCTCGTAGTCGAGGGAGACGACCTCGGCGGAGACCGGGCCTTCGACGATGGCGCAGATCTCGGCGATCACATCCTTGAAGTTGCGGCCGGACTTGGCGATGAGCGACGGGTTGGTGGTGACGCCATCGAGCAGCCCCAGATCGTTGAGCTCCTGGATGTCCTTCACTTCGGCGGTATCGGCAAAGAATTTCATGGTGGGGGTCCCCTGTGTCTGGGGGAGCCTTACCGCCCGGCCTTGCCCAAATCAACCATGCGCGGGTCGTGGCCGCATTGCAGGCGGGCCGCCTCGCACAGCGACTGGACGAGGGCTGAGAGGTCGGCCTGGGGCAGCGGATCGCGGTCCAGCGCCGTCACCGGGCGGATGAAGCGCAGGCTGTTGGTCAGGAACACGGCGTCCGCCTCTTTCAACTCGGCGGGCTTCACCACCCGCTCCTCGGGTGTCAGGCCCAGATGCGCGGCGGAATGAAGCAGCGTCTGGCGGGTGACGCCGGTCAGGATGCCCTGGTCGCGGGCGGGGGTGACGAGCGCCTTGCCTTTCAGCAGGAAGATGTTGGAAATCGTGGTGCAGGCGACGTTGCCCTGCGTATTGAGCATCAGCGCATCCTCGACGCCATGGCTCGCCGCCTCGCGCGCCGCCGCGATGTTGTCGATATAGGACAATGTCTTCAACCGGCAGGAGACGGACTGCGGGTTCCTCCTTATCGCCGTCGAGGCCAGCGCCACCGGCTTCAGCATCATGCCGGCGTCGAAGGCATCGAGCATGAGGAGCAGGCTCGACGAGCCGCCCACCGCCGCAAGACCGCGCGCCGCCGTGCCGCGGGTGAGCGTCACCCGCAGCACGTGGTGCAGCCTGGGGATGCCATCGAGGATGTCCTCAACCGCATCGTCGAGCGTGTCGCGGTCGAAGCCGATGCCGAGTTCATGGGCGGCCGCCTCCATGCGGGCGAAGTGCATGTTGCCCCACAGCGGCTTCCGGTTGAGAACCAGGATGGTTTCGAACAGCCCGTCGCCCAGGAGCAGCCCGCGCTCGCCGCGCTCCACCGCCAGCGGCCCCTCCGCCAGGGCGCCGTTGAACCAGGTGCGGCTCATTCCACCGCCTTCAGGAAATTGCGCAGCATGTCGTAGCCGCCTTCGGTGAGGATCGATTCGGGGTGGAACTGTACCCCATAAGTCGGGTGGCTGGCATGACGCAGCCCCATGATCTCGCCCTCGTCGCTTTTCGCAGTGACGAACAACGGCGTGTCACGGCCCTCGAGTTCCACGATCAGCGAATGATAGCGACCGGCGCTGAAACGCTGCGGCAGGCCCTCGAAGAGGCCCTTGCCATCATGGTTGATCTCGGACGAGTCGCCATGCATGGGGCGCTTCGCCCTTGTGACGAGGCCGCCGAACACCGCGCCCATCACCTGGTGGCCGAGGCAGATGCCGAGGATGGGAAGCCTGCCCGAATACTCCCGCATGATCGCCATCGACTGGCCGGCCTCGTGCGGCGTGCAGGGACCGGGCGAGATGACGATGGCTTTCGCCGTGGCGATGTCCTGAGCCGTCACCTCGTCGTTGCGGACGACCCGAGTCGGCTGGCCCAGCTCCTCGAAATAGCGCGCCACGTTGTGGACGAAGCTGTCATAGTTGTCGACGATCAGGATCATGGGCGGAACGCCTCCATGATGCGCTTGATCTTGGTGAGGCTCTCCTCGTACTCGGCGGCGGGAGCCGAGCGCGCCGTGATGCCGCCGCCACCCTGCACGCGCGCCACGCCATCGGCGAACTGCGCGGTACGGATGGCGATGTTGAGGTCGCTGCGGCCGTTGAAGCCGATGTAGCCGATGGAACCGCAGTAAACGCCGCGGGGTGCCTGCTCGATCTCGGCGATGATCTCCATGGCGCGGATCTTCGGCGCACCGGTGATCGAGCCGCCGGGGAAGGTGGCGCCGATGAGGTCGCCGATGCCGTGACCGTCCTTCAGCTCGGAGGTGATGACCGAAACGAGATGATGCACGTTGGCATAGGTCTCGAGCCCGCAGAGCACCGGCACCTTCACCGTGCCGGGCTTCGCGACGCGCGACAGGTCGTTGCGCAAGAGGTCGACGATCATCACGTTCTCGGCGCGGTCCTTGCGGCTGGCGGTGAGGTCGGCGATGAGGTTGGCGTCGCGCACCGGGTCGGTGTCGCGCCGCCTGGTGCCCTTGATCGGGCGGGCCTCGACGTTGGTGCCGTCGCAACGCAGCAGGCGCTCCGGACTCGACGAGGCGATCTGGATCGACCCGAAATCCATGTAGGCCGCGAAGGTGGCCGGGTTCTTGCCCCGCAGCACGCGGTAGAAGGCGAGGGGATCGAAGCCCGGCGGAATGGGGGCGGAGAACATCTGCGTGATGTTGGCCTGGAAGATGTCGCCGGCGAGAATGTAGTCCACGGTGCGCGCGATGGCCTTCTCGTAATCCTCCCGCGTGAAGTTCGACTGCCAGCCCTCGATCGCGTGGCCGCCCGGCACCTTGGGGCGGTGGCGCAGCAGCTCCTCCATCTCGTCGGCGCGTTCGGGCGTTTCCGAGATGATCCAGGCGCGCTCCTGCATGTGGTCGAAGGTGGCCACGCAGTCATAATGGTGCAGGATCAGGTCGGGGCAGATCGGCTCGAACTGCGGCACGCGGGCGTGCGGCTCCAGCCTGCGCCCGTAGTCGTAGGAGATGTAGCCCGCGAGCCCGCCCTGAAACGGCGGCAGGCCGGTGAGAGGGCGCTGGCGATTTTCGGAGATCACGCGGTCGATCAGCGCGAGCGCGCTCTTGCGGTGCGGCACGCCATTGAAGAAGGTGCCCCTGGCGTTCACCTCGATGGTGGCCACCGGATTGCAGGCGAGGAAGGAATAGCGGCCCAGGTGCTCCGAACGCATGACGCTTTCGAGCAGCGTCAGGTGGCGCTGGCCCTTCAGCCGCAGCGCCAGTGCGGATGGCTCCAGGCAGACGATCTCTCTGGCGTGAGGTTCCCTCATTGCAACGCATATAACGGTGGAAGGCGGGCGCGCCCAAGCCTATTTCAGACGAAATGACCTGCGATTCCGCCATAGCCGAGGTGCTGCTGCCGCTGGCGCTCGACGGCCCCTATTCCTACCGGGTGCCGGCCGGCATGGCGCTGGAACCGGGGAGCTATGTCATCGTACCACTGGGTCCGCGCCAGATGATCGGCGTGGTCTGGGCGGTGAAGGACAAGGCGGAAACGACCAAGACGCTGCGTGACGTCACCCAGGTCTTCGACATGCCGCCCTTGACCAAGACGCACCGACGCTTCGTCGACTGGCTCTCGGCCTATTACCTCGAACCCGCCGGCAACGTGCTGCGCATGGTGCTGCGCTCGCCCGGCGCCTTCGAGGGGCCGCGGGAGCAGATCGCATATCGCGCCACCGAATCGGTTCCGAAACGGATGACGCCACAGCGCGCCCGGGTGCTGGAGATCGCGCGCGAGGGCTTCGCCATGCGCGCCGCGGAACTGGCAGAGGCCGCGGGCGTGGGAACCTCCGTGATCAAGGCGCTGGCGAAGGACGGCGCGCTCGAAGCGGTGGCGCTGCCGGCGTTGAAGCGCTTCCCCGAGCCCGACCTCAATGGCGGCGGCTACACGCTGTCGAAGGAACAGCAGGCGGCTGCGGAAGCCTTGCGCGCCGTGGTGGCCCAGCGCCAGCACAAGGTGATGCTGCTCGATGGCGTGACCGGCTCCGGCAAGACGGAAGTCTATTTCGAGGCGATGGCGGCGGCTCTGGCGTCCGGCGGTCAGGTGCTGCTGCTGCTCCCGGAGATCGCGCTCACCCAGCCCTTCCTCGCACGCGTCGAACGGCGTTTCGGAGCCGAGTCGGCGCAGTGGCATTCGGACTTGCGCCCGCGCGAACGCGAGCGGGTGTGGCGCGGCATTGCCGACGGCACGGCGAAGATCGTGGTGGGCGCGCGCTCGGCGCTGTTCCTGCCATGGAAGCGCCTCAAGCTCATCGTCGTCGACGAGGAGCACGAGAGCGCCTACAAGCAGGACGATGGCGTGCCCTATCACGCGCGCGACATGGCGGTGCTTTACGGGTCCATCGGAAAGTTCCCGGTGGTGCTTTCTTCCGCCACGCCGTCGCTCGAATCGCTGGTGAACGTGGACCGTGGCCGCTACGACGTGGTGCGCCTGACCGACCGCCATGGTCGGCCGGAGTTGCCGGAGATCGGCCTCATCGACATGAAGCGCGTGACATCCGAACCCGGAACGTGGATCTCGCCGCCGCTGTTCGACGCGGTGAACGAGACCCTGGCGCAGGGCGACCAGGCGCTGCTGTTCCTCAATCGCCGCGGCTATGCGCCCCTGACCCTCTGCCGCGCCTGTGGTCACCGGCTGGAATGCCCCAACTGCGCGGCCTCGCTGGTGGAGCATCGCTTCCGCCGCCAGCTGATGTGCCACCACTGCGGCCATCTGGAGCCGATGCCGAAGGAGTGCCCGAGCTGCCACACCGAGGGCAAGATGGTGCCCGTCGGACCCGGTGTCGAACGCCTGGCCGAGGAGGCGGCGACGCGCTTTCCCGATGCTCGCATCGCCATCCTTTCGAGCGACCTGTCACGTGGGACTCTGCTGCGCGATGCGATCCGCGACGTGGAGGAGGGGCAGTTCAATCTCGTTATCGGCACGCAGCTGGTGGCGAAGGGGCATCACTTTCCACATCTCACGCTGGTGGGTGTGGTCGATGCCGATCTGGCGCTGGAGTCCTCCGACCCGCGTGGTGGCGAGCGCACCTGGGCGCTGATGGCGCAGGTGGCGGGGCGTGCCGGCCGCGGCGCCAAGCCGGGGCGCGCCCTGGTACAGACCTATCTGCCCGAGCACCCGCTGATGCAGGCGCTGAGGAAGGGCGACCGCGACTCCTATCTGAACCAGGAGAAGGCGATCCGCGAGAATGCGGGATTGCCGCCTTACGGGCGGCTTGCGGCGATCATCATGTCGGGGAACGATGCGGCGGAGACGGAGCGCTTCGCGCGCTCGCTGTCGCTGGTCGCCCCCCTGGCAGACGGCATCACCGTGCTGGGGCCGGCGGCAGCGCCCATCGCCATGGTGCGCGGCCGTCACCGCTGGCGGTTCCTCGTCAAGGCGGGCCGCGACGTGAACCTGCAGGCCTTCCTCAGGCTCTGGCTGAAGGACGTGAAGCCCAAGGGCTCGCTGTCCCTTCAGGTCGACGTGGACCCCTATAACTTCCTCTGACGGTCAGCCGCGCAGCAGGCGGCGGACGGCGGCATCCGTGGCGTCCTGCCAAGGACCGAGGCGGAACCCGAAACGCTCGGCGAAGGCCTCGGTGGAGAGCCGTGAATTGGCCGGGCGCCGCGCCGCAGTGGGATAATCGGCCGTGGTGATGGCCCGCACCGCCGGGCCGGGCCCGCCCAGGGCACTGCTGGTTGCGAAGATATGGCGCGCGAAGCCGCACCACGTGGTGCTGCCCTCGTTGCAGAGGTGATAGGTGCCGCCCGTCGCAAGACCGGGAGCGATGCGCAAGATGGCGTCGGCCAGGTCGAGGGCGCTGGTGGGGTTGCCGTGCTGGTCGTCGACGACGGCGATTTCGGCGCGCTCGGCACCCAGCCGCAGCATGGTCCTGAGGAAATTTGCGCCGAAGGGGCTGAACACCCAGGAGGTGCGCAGGATGAGCGGGCTGGGGTGGGCGGCGCGCACCGCCGCCTCGCCCGCCAGTTTCGAGCGGCCATAGACACCGAGTGGCGCCGTGGCATCGGTTTCCACATAGGGTTCCGGCTTCGCGCCGGAATAGACGTAGTCGGTCGAGACGTGAATGAAGGGCAGGCCCAGGTGCGCGGCAGCCGTGGCGGCCGCGCCGGCCCCCCGGGCGTTGATGGCGAAAGCGGCGTCCGGTTCTGCTTCGGCACGGTCGACGGCGGTGTAGGCCGCGGCATTGACGACCAGATGCGGACGGTGCGCGGCAATGACGTCGGCGAGTGATGCCGCCTGGGCGAGGTCGATGTCCGGACGGCCGAGGCAGGTGAGCGATACGGCGGGGTTGGCCTCTGCCCGTTCGGCGAGCGCGGTGGCGAGCTGGCCGCTGCGGCCCAGCACCAGGACGCGCATCACGCTTTCACCGTGCCCAGCCTTTCGCCCGCATAGCGCGCCGCGCGCAGCGGCTGCCACCAGGCGCGATTGTCGATGTACCACTGGACGGTCTTGCGCAGTCCCTGCTCGAAGCTCTCACGCGGGCGCCAGCCGAGTTCGGCCTCGGCCCGCGCCGGATCGATGGCATAGCGCAGGTCGTGTCCCGGGCGGTCGCCGACGAAACGGATGAGATCGCGGCGCCGGCCGGCCGCGCGCGGCGCCAGTTCGTCCAGCATGTCGGCGATGGCGGTGACGACATCGAGGTTCGAGCGTTGGTTGCGGCTGCCGATGTTGTAGGAGGCGCCGACGCGGCCCCGTGTGACGACGTGTGCGAGGGCACGTGCGTGGTCCTCGACGTGCAACCAGTCGCGCACGTTGGCGCCACTGCCATAGACCGGCAGTTCCTTGCCCTCGAGCCCGTTGATGATCATCAGCGGGATGAGCTTTTCGGGAAAGTGGAAGGGGCCGTAATTATTGGAACAGTTCGACATGACGACGGGCAGGCCATAGGTGTGGTGCCAGGCCATCACGAGGTGGTCGGAGGCCGCCTTCGAGGCGGAATAGGGCGAGGAGGGCCGGTAGGGACTGTCCTCGGTGAAGACGCCGCCGTCGAGCGGCAATTGCCCGAACACCTCGTCGGTCGAGATGTGGTGGAAGCGGAAGGCCTGCCGGCGCTCCGGTGGCAGGCTTTCATGATAGGCGCGCGCCGCCTGCAGCAGCGCGAAGGTGCCGTCGATATTGGTGCGGATGAAGTCACCGGGCCCGTCGATCGAGCGGTCGACGTGGCTTTCCGCCGCGAGGTGCATGACGGCGTCGATGTCCGCCGCGCGCATCACGGCCTCGACGCCGTCACGGTCGCAGATGTCGAGGCGGTGGAAGCGATAGCGCGGGTCCTGGGCGATGGCGGCGGTCGAGCCCTCGCTCGCCGCATAGGTCATCTTGTCGACGTTGACGACCGCGAGGCCGAGATCGCCTACCAGGTGACGGCACACGGCGGAGCCGATGAAGCCGCAGCCGCCGGTGACCATGATCTTCTTCATCAGCGTGCGTCCTTCACGTCGAATGCGAGATCGGCGGGAAGGGCGGCGAAAGCTGGCGCCACGGCGTCCTTGGCCGAAAGGATGGGTGTCTTGCCGGCCAGCGGCCAGTCGATGGCGATGTCCGGATCGTCCCAACGGATCGCGCCTTCGGCTGTGGGCGCATAGGGGGCCGACACCTTGTAGCTCACCTCGACGCCCGGCTCGAGCGTCAGGAAGCCGTGGGCGAAGCCCCTCGGCACCAGCAGCTGGTTCCACGCCGCAGCCGAAAGGATGCAGGAGGCCCATTTGCCGAAGCTCGGCGAATCGCGGCGCAGGTCGACGGCGACGTCGAAAATCGCGCCGCGCAGCACGCGGATGAGCTTGTCCTGGGCGAAGGGCGCGATCTGGTAATGCAGGCCGCGCAGCACGCCCGCCTCGGCCGACAGCGAGTGATTGTCCTGCACCCAGTCGATGTCGATCCCGGCGTCGGCGAGGCGCCGGCGGGAATAGGTTTCGGAGAAGAAGCCGCGCTCATCCCCGAACCTTGCGGGAATGATCTCGACCAGCCCGTCGATCGGCAGCGCTCTCAGTTCCATGGCGTTCAGGCCTCGCGCTCGGCCACCACGCGGCGCAGATAGGCGGCATAGCCCGTCTTGCCGAGGCGCTGCGCGCGCCGTTCCATGGCGGCGGCATCGATGTAGCCGCAGACGAAGGCGATTTCCTCCGGGCAGCAGACCTTTTCCCCGGTGCGGGTCTCGACGGTGCGGATGTAGGAACTGGCGTCGTGCAGGCTGTCATGGGTGCCGGTGTCGAGCCAGGCATAGCCGCGGCCCATCTTTTCGACACTGAGCTCGCCGCGCTCGAGGTAGATGCGGTTCACGTCGGTGATCTCGAGCTCGCCGCGCGGCGACGGGGCGATCGACTTCGCGATGTCCACGATGTCGGCATCGTAGAAATAAAGGCCGGTGACGGCCCAGCTGGATTTGGGCTGCTGCGGCTTCTCGACGATCGACGTGGCGCGGCCCTGCCTGTCGAAGCTGATCACGCCATAACGCTCGGGGTCGGAGACGTGATAGGCGAAGACGGTCGCCCCCGTGGTCTGGCGTGCCGCGCGCTCGCATTTCTCGCGCAGGCCCGCGCCGTGGAAGATGTTGTCGCCCAATACCAGGGCGGCCGGTCCACCTTGCAGGAAGTCCTCGCCGATGAGGAAGGCCTGGGCCAGGCCGCCCGGCGTCGGCTGCTCGGCATAGGAAAATCTGACACCGAAGTCCGAGCCGTCGCCCAGCAGGGCGCGGAACTGCGGCAGGTCGTGCGGGGTCGAGATGACGAGGATGTCGCGGATGCCCGCCAGCATCAGCACCGACAGCGGATAGTAGATCATCGGCTTGTCGTAGACGGGCAGCATCTGTTTCGAGACGGAAAGCGTCAGCGGGTAGAGCCTCGTTCCACTGCCGCCCGCGAGTATGATTCCACGCATCTATACAACCTGTGTCATCGCTGTTGCCGCCGATTGCACTAATTTTTGTACCTATTCAAGCGAAGACGTCCGCTGGCCCTCGGAAATCTTCCGGGCAGTGACAGAGCCGGACGTTTGCGGCCTTCGGACCCGTCCGCCGCCGAGCTTACGCCGCTTCGGGCGTCAGCGCGAGAAGCGCCATTCCATGCGGTGGCGGTAGACTTCGCCCGGGCGGAGCTCGGCGCTGGGGAAATTCCGGTGGCTCGGCGCGTCGGGCAGGTTCTGGGGCTCGATGGCGATGGCGCCGTATTGCCTGAGCGGGCCCGTCTTGCCAGGGAAGACACCGTCCCAGTGCTCGGCGGTGTACATCTGCATGCCGGCCTCGGTGGTCCAGACTTCCATGCGGCGGCCGGACACGGGGTCCTTCAGCGTGAGGCCGTGTTTCATCTCGCCGCGGGGACCGTCGAGCACCCAGCAATTGTCGTAGACGGAGCCGACGGGGCGCAGCCGGCGGAAGTCCCAGCGGGTGCCGCCCACGTCGCGCAGCTCTCCGGAGGGAAGAAGCTGCTCGCTGAGCGGCAGATAGCGGGAGCCCAGGATCTCGATCTCGTGGTCGAAGGCGCCGCGCTCGCCGCCCGAGAGGTTCCAGTAGGCGTGGTTGGTGAGGTTGACGACGGTCGGTTTCGACGTCCGGGCCTCGAACGCCAGCGACAGCGTGTTGCCGCTGGCCACGTAGGTGGCGGTGACGTCCAGTGCGCCGGGATAGCCCTGGTCGCCATCGGGGGAGTGGAGGGAGAATTGGATCTGCTTGTCCGTGGCCTCGGCCTTCCAGTGGCGTATGGCGAAGTTGTCCGGGCCGCCATGCAGCTGGTGCTCGCCGAAATTCTTCGCCAGCGGATATTCGGTGCCGTCGATGTTGATGCGCGCATTGGCGATGCGCCCGGCGATGCGGCCCGCCACGGCGCCCGTGGTCCAGTCACCGGCCAGGATGTCGGCATCGCTGCCGCCACCCATCACGCAGTCGGCCCCGGCGAAGTCGAGCGCCACGAGGCGCGCCCCCAGCGTGGTGAAGCGGGCGTGGATCAGGTCCGTGCGGAGTTCGAGCATGGGGCAGGCTCCCTGTTTCTGGAACCCCTCCCCACAAGGGGAAGGGGAACTTCGTCCGTCGCGTTGCCGCTCAGTGGTTGTCGCGCGGCAGGCCCATGGTCTTGGCCACGCGCTGGAACTTGGTGGCGCCCTTCAGCACCATGCCCTCGGCCAGCTGGCCCACTTCCTTGCGGAAGATCTCCTGCCACGGCGTCTGGCTCTCCGGCACCTTGTAGCCACCGGCCTTCTCGAGCTCGGCGCGGCGCTTCTCCAGTTCCTCAGGCGGCACGAGCATGTCGCAGCTGCCCGTGTTGAGGTCGATTCGCACCTTGTCGCCATTCTTCAGGATGGCGAGGCCGCCGCCCGCCGCCGCTTCCGGCGAGGCGTTGAGGATCGAGGGCGAGCCGGAAGTGCCGGACTGGCGGCCGTCACCCACGCAGGGGAGCGAGCGGATGCCCTTCTCGAGCAGGTAGTTGGGCGCGCGCATGTTGACCACTTCCGCCGCACCGGGATAGCCCAAGGGGCCGACGCCGCGGATGAAGAGGATAGTGTTCTCGTCGATCGCCAGTTTCGGATCGTCGATATGCGCGTGGTAATCCTCCGGTCCATCGAAGACGATGGCCTTGGCCACGAAGGCGTTGAGGTCCTTCGGGTTCGAGAGGTAGCGCTGGCGGAATTCCTCCGAGATCACGGAGGTCTTCATGATGGCGTTGTCGAAGAGGTTGCCCGACAGGCGCTTGAAACCCGCATGCTCCTTCATCGGCTTTGCAAACTCGCGGATCACCGCGCGGTCCCACGAATACTGGCCCTTGCAGTTCTGGCCGATGGTCTTGCCGTTTGCCGTGACGCAGTCCTCGTGGATCTTGCCGGCGCCGATCAGTTCCGCCACCACGGCGGGAACGCCGCCCGCACGGTGATAATCCTCGCCCAGATACTCGCCGGCGGGCTGCAGGTTGACGAGCAGCGGCAGGTCATAGCCGTGCTTCTCCCAGTCGGCGACGGTGAGCTCGATGCCGAGATGGGCGGCGATGGCGTTCAGGTGGTTCGGCGCATTGGTGGAGCCGCCGATTGCCGTGTTGACCGCGATGGCATTCTCGAAGGCCTGGCGCGTCATGATCTTCGACGGCGTCAGGTCCTCCTTCACCATGTCGACGATGCGGCGGCCGGTGGCATAGGCCATCTGGCCGCGCTCGCGATAGGGGGCCGGGATCGCGGCATTGCCGGGGAGCGACATGCCGAGCGCCTCGGTGAGCGAGTTCATGGTCGTCGCCGTGCCCATGGTGTTGCAGAAGCCGGTGGAGGGCGCCGAGGTGGCGACGAGTTCGACGAAGCCCTCATAGTCGAGCTCGCCCGTCGCCAGCTTCTCGCGCGCCATCCAGACGATGGTGCCCGACCCCGTGCGCTGGCCCTTGTACCACCCGTTGAGCATGGGGCCCGAGGAGAGCGCAATGGCCGGAATGTCGACGGTGGCCGCAGCCATGAGGCAGGCGGGCGTGGTCTTGTCGCAGCCGATGGTCAGCACCACGCCATCGAGCGGATAGCCGTAGAGCACCTCGACGAGCGAGAGGTAGGAGAGGTTCCGGTCGAGCGAGGCCGTGGGGCGCTTGCCGGTTTCCTGGATGGGGTGGATGGGGAATTCCAGCGGGATGCCGCCATTCTCGTAGATGCCGTCACGCACCCGCTTCACGAGATCCACGTGAGCACGGTTGCAGGGGCTGATGTCGGAGCCGGTCTGGGCGATGCCGATGATCGGCTTGCCACCCTGCAGCTCGGAGCGGGTGAGGCCGAAGTTCAGGTAGCGCTCGAGATAGAGTGCCGTCATGTCGGCATTGGCGGGATTGTCGAACCAGTTCTGGGAACGGTACTTGAGCGGCTTCTGCGGGGTATTTGCCATGGGGTCCTCCAATTGTCCTACATTTATAGGCCAGGGCCCGGCACGTCTATGGGAAGCGCAAGACGAGTGGCCCAATCCGGGCGGGGAAGGTTACGTTCCACGGGGAAGGTGGCTTTTTTGACCGTCTGGACGGATTCAAGACGGCCGAGAGCCATTCCGCAACCTGTCTCCAGACCATTGTGACAGGCGAATGGACATTACAATTCAGTCACTTATCGTTTTTCTGAAGATTTGGTGTTTTCCGGTGTTGACAGTTCCGGGGTCGTCGCCATATACACCCGGTCACTGAGGGACGCGGCGCTCTGGCGCGGCGGGCCTTGTTGCCGAAAGCCGACAAGCTGGCGAACTGCCGGTGAGCCCGAGAGGGTTGAACCGGGGGATTTCTGCGCTTCGGGTTTAGGCGTTGCTGATTGACATTGTGAAGAGAGAAAGAGAGACGCAGGCGGCGCGTGTTCTAGCGGGTCCTGGGGTAACCTGGGGCCATCTGAAACAACGATCGAATGCGTCTTTTAAGAGAATAGCCAAAAGCTTTGGCGGAGACATGAAAGTGTCGAAGCTGGAGCCACATGGCTTCTCGTCAAAATGTACGCAATGCGATCAATGCCGATGGATGAGAGTCCATTGGCGAGCTGTTTCAAACTTGAGAGTTTGATCCTGGCTCAGAACGAACGC
>CAMFKI010000045.1 GCA_945957365.1 uncultured Alphaproteobacteria bacterium
GGCAGAGCTGGAACCAGTCGCGGCAGGTGATGCGGTTGCCGGTCCAGTTGTGGAAGTACTCGTGCGCGATGATCGCCTCGATGTTCACGTAGTCGCCGTCCGTCGCCGTCTCCGGATTGGCGAGGATGTACTTGTCGTTGAAGACATTGAGGCCCTTGTTCTCCATCGCCCCCATGTTGAAGTCGGGAACCGCCACGATGTTGAACACGTCGAGGTCATATTCGCGCCCGAAGCGCCGCTCGTCCCAGCGCATGGACTCCTTCAGCGACTCCATCGCCCAGGCGCAGCGGTCTTGCCTGCCCTTCACCACATAGATGCCGAGCGCCACTTCGCGGCCGGACATGGTGGTGAAGGTGTCGTGCACGCTGCCCAGATCGCCCGCCACCAGCGCGAAGAGATAGGAGGGCTTGGGGAAGGGGTCGTCCCACATCGCGAAGTGGCGCGTCGTGCCGCCGATGTCGCCCGCCTCACGCGGGTTGCCGTTGGACAGCAGCACCGGCACGGCCTCGCGCTCTGCCTCGATCCGCACCGTGTAGCGCGCCATCACGTCGGGCCGGTCGTAGAAATAGGTGATGCGGCGGAAGCCCTCCGCCTCGCACTGGGTGCAGAACACGCCGCCCGACACGTAGAGGCCCGAGAGTTCCGTGTTGGCGGACGGGTTGCAGGTCGTCACCATCTCCAGCGTGAAGGGCTTCTGGGGAACATTGGCGATGGTGAGCGAGTCTTCGTCCACATGAAATTCTCCGGGCTCCAAGGCCACGCCATCGAGCACCAGCGACTGCAGCCTGATGCGCTCGCCATCGAGCGCCAGCGGCGCGTTTCGCTCCACGCTTGCCGGGTTGGGCCGCAGCGACAGGCGCGAGCGCACTTCGGTCGCCTGCGGATCGAGGCGAAAGTCGAGGTCCACGCTGTCGATCAGGTAGGGCACCGGCGTGTAGTCGGCGAGGTGGATCGGCTGTGGCGTCTCGGTCTTCATGCGCGTAAACCTGTGAGTGAGTTGAGAGCATAGAACCCATGAGCCGCGCCTTTGTCAAAGAGCAAGATGACCTTCCGGAAGACCTTCCCGAGCGTCCGGTCAGCACCAACCCGAACTTCGTGACGGCCCGCGGCCTCGGCCTCATCGACGCCGAGATCGACACCTGCCGCAAATTGCTCGCCCAGGGCCAGCACGACCAGAACAAGTCAGCCATCGCCCGCGCCTCGCGCGACCTCCGCTACTGGACCCAGCGCCGCTCCACCGCACAGCTGGTGGAGAATGCGGGAGAGCCGGAGGCGGTGGGCTTCGGCTGCCGCGTGACGATCGAGCGCGGGGATGGCCGCCGCCAGGTCTTCGCCATCGTCGGCGAGGACGAGGCAGACCCCGCCAAGGGGCTCATCGCCTACACCGCTCCAATCGCCCGCGCGCTGATGGGGAAGAGAAAGGGCGAATTCGCCGAAGTGCCGGGCGGCGAGGTGGAAGTGGCGAAGCTGGAACTGCTCGCATAGAACCATCCCCTCCATTCCGTCATTCACTCGTGATGGCGTCATCCCGGCGCAGGCCGGGATCCAGCTTTCTCACCGCTTGACCACCGCCCGAAGCTGGACCCCGGCCTGCGCCGGGGTGACGGATCATTGAAGAGGTGACGGCCTTATCCTATGCCCACAGCTCCGCCCCTCGTTCCCAGGCGTGGCCACGCCGGGGAACGGGAGGGGCAGGGCCGGGGAGGTGGCCTTGCGGAAAACAGATTCACGATGTCAATCAGCAGGATGCACGTCAGGAGAATACATACCTAGCATAGGCTGCATGGAAAATCAAGGAAAATAATCCGCAACCGACTTCAATCGAGCTCCCTATGCCGTCATCCCGGCGAAAGCCGGGACCCCGCTTTGGTTCAGCATGTGCGGTAGGAAAGCGGGGCCCCGGCTTTCGCCGGGGTGACGCCTTAATGGGAAATGCGTTGGAAGGTGTCAGCGCCCTAAAACCGGTCCACCCGGAACGGCGCCATGTCGATGTTGCTCTTCACGCCCGTCATCGCCTCGGCGATGAGCCGTCCAGTGCTCGGCCCCCAGGTGAGCCCCATGTGGCCATGCCCGAAACCGTACCAGACATTGGCCGTGGTCTTGGACGGCCCGATCACGGGGAGCGAGTCCGGCGTTCCCGGCCGCCGTCCCATCCAGCGCGTCGTGTCCGCGTCGGGCGCCTTGAGCCCCGGCAGCACGGACTTGAAATTCGTCCACAGCGCATCGGCCCGCTTGTAGTTGGGGGCTGCGTCCAGCCCGGCGAACTCGTCGGAGCCCGCGAGCCGGAGCCCCATCTCCATCGGCGTCGCCGCACCGGGCTTTCCGGCCATGGTCAGCGATCGCGACAGGCTGACGCCCGAATTCGGAAGCACCATGTGATAGCCGCGCTCGGCCTCGAGCAGCACCTTCTCGCCCAATTGCTTCGCCAGCAGGTGGGAATAGGCGCCGGCGCAGATCACGAGCCTGTCCACCTTGTGAAGCCCGTGTTCCTTCAGGCGCAGCGCGCTGACACGATTGCCCTCGCGCTCCAGCGTCACCACCTCGTCCTGAAGGACCCGGCCGCCGTTCTTCACCACCTCCGCCGCGATGGACTTCACCGCGCGGCCCGGATTGGTGAGGAAGTACCAGCCGCCGTGGAACACGCCGCAATGCACGTTCTTGCCCAGCGCCGGCTCCAGCTCGCGCGCCTCGTCGCCCGAGATGCGCTTCATCTCGTAGCCATATGATTTCTTGATCGCGCGCTCGTTCGCCTCGCCCTGGAACTGCGCTTCGCTGTCGTAGAGCCTGAGCGTGTCCTGCAGCCGGATCATGTCCGCCGTGCCCGCCGCCTTCAGCAGGGTCTCGAAATCCGACATCACGCGCAGCGCCAGGTCGGCGCGCGCCGCGGTGATGGCCTTCACCCGGTCGGGCAGCGAATTGCGCGCGAGCGACAGGAACCACGGCAGCGCCTTGGGCAGGTAGGACCAGCGAATGGTGAGCGGCCCCAGCGGGTCGAGCAGCCAGCCCGGGATCTTCATCAGCATGTGGGGGTGCACGGTCGGCACGATCTCGGCGAAGGCCAGTCCCCCGGCATTGCCGAAGCTCGCCCCTTCGCCCGGCGGCACGCGGTCGATGATGGTCACGTCATAGCCCTCGCGCTGCAGGAAGGCGGCGGCCGAGACGCCGACGATGCCGGCGCCGATGATCGTAGCTGATGGCTTTGTCACGTTGGGAGGGTCCTGAAATAGTCCACGCAATGCGCCTCGAAGGCCGAGACCAGCCGTGTCTTGCGCATTTGGCGCAGCCCCGCAAGCGCGATCACGCCACGCTCCACCTCGTCCGCGATCGGCCTGACGGCGAGCTCTTCGCCGGCATAGGAATGATCGCCGAAGGGCCTGGTGACGAGGATCGAATAGCCGAGCCCCTGGCCGACGAGCCCGCGCACAACTTCGAGTGAGGGGGAGGAGAAGGCGACCTTGGGTGCAAGCCCCGCGTTTTCGAGAATGCGCGTGAAGTAGGTGCGCGAGGGCGCGATATCGAGCAGCACGAAGGGCTCGGCCTTCAGCGCGATCAGCGGCACGTTCTTGAGCCGGGTGAGCTTGTGTTTCCCCGGCAGCAGCACATGCGGCGCGAAGGAGGCGAGCGGCGTCACCGCGAAATCCTCCGGCATGTCGACGTCGTAGAGCAGCGCGAGATCGAAGTCGCCGCCGCGCAGGCCCCGGAGCAATTCGTCCTGCGTGCCCTCCGCCATGCGGATCGTCACCTTGGGGTGAAGGCTGGTGAATGTCTTGATCAGCTGCGGCACGAAGGAGGGCGCGATGGTGGCGAAGCTCGCCAGCGACAATTGCCCTTCGACCGCCGTGCCCGCCGCAAGCGTATCGCGCTGCAGGTCCTGCGCATGGGTCAGCAGGTTCCGCGCCTCCTTGAGGAAGGCGAGGCCGGCGGGCGAGGGGCTCACCCCCTGCGCATGGTGGCGGATGAAGAGCTGCAGCCCGACCTGCTCCTCGAGCTTGGCGAGCGAGGCGGACAGCGTCGGCTGGGCGACGCCGAGATGGGCCGAGGCCGCGGCCACCGAGCCGTGGTCCCAGATCGCCACGGCATGTTCCACCTGGCGCAGCGTATAGCGCAGCATCGGTAAATCCTATTCAACGGCGCGATATAATCTATTTTTCCGATGCCATCCCCTCTGTCAAGGTCTGTCCATCTGAACGGAGGGAACGGGCAGATGAACGCGATGGCAAAGCCGCCCGTCAGGGTGGAGGATTTCGTGGCCGCCATGGGCCTTGCGGCCACCGGCGTCTCGGTGGTGACGACCGACGGCCCGCACGGCCGCTTCGGCCTGACGGTGAGTGCCGTCTCCTCGGTCTCGGCCGAGCCGCCGCTGGTGCTCTGCTGCATCAACCGCAAGAGCCCGGCCGTGGCCGCCGTCGAGGGGAACGGCGTCTTCGCCGTGAACCTGCTCGCCGCCTCACACCGCGCCTATGCCGAGACCTTTTCGGGCCGCCCGCGCGAGGGCAACCCCTTCGACTTCGCGAACCACGCCTGGCGCGACGGCGAACTGGGTCTTCCGCTCGTCGCCGAAGCCACCGCCATCTTCGAATGCGAGCTGCATGACCGGCTCGACGCCGGCACCCACCGCATCTTCATCGGACGCGTCGTCGCCGCCCATCGCGGCGCCGCCGACCCGCTCGTCTATTGCAACCGCGCCTTCCGGCGCATCGTCACCCACGAAGGACTCTGAGACATGATCAGAACTGGCGAACAATTCCGCGACTCGCTCCGCGATGGCCGCGAGGTGTGGATCAACGGCGAACGCGTGAAGGACGTGACGCGCCACCCGCAGTTCAAGCCGCTCGTCGACATCCGTGCCCGCATCTACGACATGCAGCACGAGAAGAAGACGCAGGACATCATGACCTACGAGGAGAACGGCGAGCGCTTCCCCATCGGGCTCCGCCTGCCCTTCGAGAAGTCGGACTGGGACGACAAGCGCCGTGCGGTCGACACGGTGATGAACGACATCGGCGGCGTCGTCACCCGCGTGGGCGACGAGACCATCGGCGAGATGTGGTCGCTGTGGGACGGCAAGGAGATCCTCAACGAGATCGACCCGCGCTTCGCCGAGAACATCGAGCGCCACATCCACCTCGTGATCAAGAACGATCCATTCCACGTCTCCGCCAACACCGATCCCAAGGGCGACCGCTCGAAGCGCCCGCAGGACCAGGACCCCGACATGCTGGTCCACGTGGTGAAGGAGACCGACGCCGGCATCATCATCCGCGGCGCCAAGTATGAAACCGCCGCGGCCTATTCGAACCAGGCCTTCCTCAAGCCCACCATCGCCAACTGGGGCGATGCCAAGCTGTCCGAATATGCGCTGGGCTGCATCGTGAAGATGGACGCGCCGGGCGTGAAGCACATCTGCCGCACCGGCTTCACCGGCCGTGCACCGGAGCGTGACTATCCCCTCTCGAACAAGTTCGACGAGGTCGACACGCTGATGATCCTCGACAATGTGCTGATCCCCTGGGAGGACATCCTGTTCTACCAGCACACCCGTGCGGCCGCCTTCATCCGCCAGACGCTGCACCGCTACTCGGCCTTCCCCTTCGTGCAGCGCACGCTCAGCTACGCCGACCTCATCATCGGTGCAGCACTTTGGAACGCGAAGCAGACCGGCCTCGACAAGCAGCAGGCGGTGCAGGAGAAGCTCGCCGAACTCGCCATCTGGCGCGAGGGCATCAATGCGCACCTGACCGCCGCCATCGCCACGGGCGAGAGGAGCCCCAATGGCCTCCTCATGCCGAACCAGTCGCTGCTCTTCACCGGCCGCTGCCACGCCCTCAACAACCTGCCGCGCATGATGCACATTGCGCGCGAACTCTGCGGCGGCCAGATCTGCGTCACGCCGGACTCGGCCGTCTTCGACCACCCGGAAACCAAGCAGTGGATGGACAAGTATTACTCGGTGAACGACGAGTGGCAGGCCGAGGACCGCCGCAAGCTCCTCGCACTCGCCCGTGATGCGCTGAACTCGGACTATGCCGGCCACCGCCTCACCTTCCAGCTCTTCGCCCAGTCGCCGCCCTTCGCCCAGTCGGCCGCGGTCTACCGCACCTTCGACTGGAACAATGCACTGAAATTCGCGCAGAAGGCGGGTGGCCTCTCGGATAATATCTGGGGTGTCACGAAGCAGGCTGCAGAGTAATCTCGTTCACCAGAATCAACAGGACAACGACCCATGACCGCTCACAAGCGCATCCGCCCCTTCAACACCAAGGACACCTATCCGGAGCAGAAGCTCGACAACGACCTCTGCCAGGGCGTGGTGGCCAAGGGCACCATGGTGTTCCTGCGCGGCCAGGTGGCGCAGGACCTCGACACACGCGAGTCGCTGCACGTCGGCGACGCCACCGCCCAGACCGCCAAGACCATGGCCAACATCAAGATGCTGATGGAGGAGGCCGGCGGCCACATGGACCACATCTGCCGCATCGTGGTGTACCTGACCGACATCCGCTACCGCCAGGACGTCTATCGCGAGATGGGCAAGTGGCTGAAGGGCGTGTTCCCGTGCTCGACGGGCCTCGTCATCACCGCGCTCGCAAGGCCGGAGTGGATCGTCGAGATCGAAGCGACCGCCGTCATACCGGACTAGGGGAGGGGCACATGGTCCAGCCACCCGACGTGAAGCGTGCCCTGAAGACGCTGGCAGCGGTGGCGGCCACGCCCTTTTCGCAGGCCGACACCATTCCGCCGATGCTCTATTCGTCGGAGGAGGTGCACGAACTGGAGAAGGAGCGCATCTTCGCGAAGGAATGGCTGTGCCCCGGCCTCGCCGCGGACGTTCCGAAGCCCGGCGACTACATCACCTTCTCGATCAATGACCAGCCGGTGCTGACGCTGCGCGGCGAGGATGGCGTGGTGAGGAGCTTCTCCAACGTCTGCCTGCACCGCATGATGCCGCTGGCCGAGGGCCGCGGCTCCTGCGGGAGGAAGCTCGTCTGCCCCTATCATGCCTGGACCTATGACACGCAGGGCAAGGTGATCGGCGCCGGCCACATGGGTGGCCGCGATCCGGCCTTCGACAAGAAGCAATACCGCCTCGCGGAAATCCGCACCGAGATCTGGGAAGGCTGGATCTATGTGACGCTCAACCCCGACGCGCCATCGGTGGCCAGCCTCCTCGCGCCGCTGCTGCCGGTGGTGAAGAACTACGGCATGGAGGGATATATCCCGGTCATCCACCAGGACCACACCTGGGCCACCAACTGGAAGCTGCTCAACGAGAACTTCATGGAAGGCTATCACCTGCCGGTGGCGCACCGGGCCACGGTGGGCGCGTGGTTCCCGGTCGAAGACACCGTCTTCCCGGAAGACGTGCACGACGCCTTCACCTACCAGACCTTCACCAAGGACGAGAACGCGCGCTATGGCCGCGCGCACGCCTCCAACACGAGGCTCGAGGGCAAGGAGCGCTTCACCTCCATCCTGCCCACCATCTTTCCCAGCCACATGTATGTGCTGGCGCCCGATCACCTGTGGTACCTGTCCTTGAGGCCCGAGGGCACCGGCCACGTCCACCTGCGTTTCGGCATCGCGCTGGCGCCCGAGGTGCACGCGGCCCTGGGCGATGGCCGCGATGCCTGGGTGAAGGAGCTGGCCGATTTCTTCGACCGGGTGAACGCCGAGGACAAGTTCGTGGTGGAGGGCATCTACCAGGGATCGCGCGCGCCACTCGCCTCGCGCGGGCCCCTGAGCTGGCTCGAACGCGAGATCCATGACTTCGCCCGTTACCTTGCAAAGAGGCTTTGCTGATGCCGCAGCGTCGGACAGGTTTCTTCTTCGACGAAAAGTGCCTGTGGCACTTCGGCAGGCCCTTCGCGCTGTTCTTCCCCGTCGGCGGCTGGGTGCAGCCGCCCAATGCCTCGGGCTTCTGCGAGAGCCCCGACAGCAAGCGGCGGCTGAAGAGCCTGATGGACGTCTCGGGCCTCACCTCGGTGCTCGATGTGCGCTCCGCCCCCATGCTGGCGCGCGAGGACCTGCTGCGTGTTCACCCGGCTTCCTATCTCGACCGCTTTGCCGAACTCAGTGCGGGCGAGGGCGGCGACATGGGATTCGAGTCGACCTTCGGCCCCGGCGGCTATGACATCGCGCGGGTCTCGGCGGGCCTCGCGGCGGAAGCCGTCGAGGCGGTGCTGAAGGGCGAGGTTCGCAACGCCTATTCCCTGTCGCGGCCGCCGGGCCACCACTGCCTGCCCGATACCGGTCTCGGCTTCTGCCTGCTCGCCAATGGCGCGCTGGCGATCGAGCGGGCCATCGCGCGCCACAAGCTCTCCCGCGTCGCCGTCATCGACTGGGACGTGCACCACGGCAACGGCACCGAGGCGATCTTCTACGAGCGCCCCGACGTCCTTACCATCTCGCTGCACCAGGACCGCTGCTTTCCCACCGACTCGGGATTCGCGAAGGACCGCGGCCGCGGCCGGGGCGAGGGCTACAACATCAACGTCCCGCTGCTGCCGGGCGGCGGCCACCAGAGCTATGTCGACGCGATGGAGCTGATCGTGCTGCCCGCACTGGAGCGCTACCGGCCGGAGCTCATCGTCGTTGCCTGCGGCTATGACGCGAGCGTGGTCGATCCGCTGTCGCGTATGATGGCCCATAGCGAGACCTATCGCTGGCTGATGCAGGCGACGCTGGATGCCGCGAGCGACCTGTGCAGCGGCCGCGTGGTGGTGATGCACGAGGGCGGCTATTCCGAGGCCTATGTGCCGTTCTGCGGCCATGCGCTGATCGAGGCACTGGCCGGTCACCGCACCGAGGTCACCGATCCCAATCTCGATGTGGCGATCCAGCAGCAGCCGGGTGAGGATTTCCAGATACTGCAGCGCCGCCTGCTCGAAGAGCAGGCGAAGGAACTCTGAAGGAGAACAGACGGCATGACATTTTCCATCGCCGGCCGCTGCGCCAGGTCGGGCGCATTCGGCGTCGCCATCACCACCTCCTCGATCGCGGTGGGTGCGCGCTGCCCGCACGCGCGCGCCGGGGTGGGCGCGGTGGCGACGCAGAACGTCACCGACCCGAACCTCGGGCCGCTGCTGCTCGACCTGATGGAACAGGGCATGAGCGCACCGGCGGCCATCGCCGCCGCGAAGAAGGACCGGCCCTTCATCGATTATCGCCAGCTTACCGCCGTCGACAACCAGGGCCGCTCGGCCACATGGTCCGGCACGCATATCCTTGGCACCCATGGCGTTTCCGAACAGCGCGACTGCGTGGCGGCGGGCAACCTGCTGAAGCACGCGAGCCTGCCCGCCACGATGACGGACGCCTTCGCCGCCAACGCCGACCAGCACTTGGCCGAACGCCTGCTGCGGGCACTCGAAGCGGGTCTCGACTCAGGCGGCGAGGAGGGGCCAGTGCATTCGGCTGCGCTCATCGTCTATCACGAGCAGGCCTTCCCGCTCGTCTCGCTGCGCGTCGACTGGGATGACGAGAACCCCATCAAGGTGCTGCGCCGGCTGTGGCGGGACTACAAGCCGCAAATGGGCGCCTATTTGCAGCGCGCAGTGGACCCGACGCAGGCGCCCAGCTACGGCGTGCCGGGGGATCCGTAACCAGTAAATGTCCATCTCTTAAGGAACGTCATCCCGGCGAAAGCCGGGATCCCGCTTTCTTGAAGCACATCGCACCACCCTTCACCTTCGCCGGGCTTGACCCGGCGATCCTCTTTGCGGCGGCACAAAGGACGCCCGGGTCAAGCCCGGGCGAGGTGAAGTCAGTGGGTGTCGTGGAGAGCTGGCGGGCATCGGCTCTTCTCTCGTCTCAAACAAATCTCACCTTGCGCGGACTTGATCCGCGCATCCTTTTCGTGGCGCGTGAAAGAGGACGCCCGGGTCGAGCCCGGGCGAGATGACTTCAGTGGGTGTCGTGTAGAGGCTGGGACCCAGCTTTCGCCGGAGTGACGGCACTAAGAGGAAAGCTTCTCCACCAATCTCTCCAGCATCCGGTCGCATTGCGCCAACTGCGCTTCGCTGACGTGCTCGTCGGGCTTGTGGGCCACCGCGATGTTGCCGGGGCCGCAGACCACGGCGGGCGTGCCGAGCGCCTGCTGGAACAATCCGCCCTCGGTGCCGAAGGTGATCTTGCCCGTCGAGTTGCCGCCGGTGAGGGAATGCACGAACTTCACCGCCTCGCTGTCGACCGGCGTGTTCATCGCGGGATAGCTCTGCAGGTCGGCGAAGTCGAAGCGCGCCTTGTCGAACACGCCGCGATAGCCTTCGGCGATCTTCTCGGCGGCGGCCTTGATGCGGGTGACGATGGCGCGCTCGTCGTCTTCCGGCAGGTAGCGGATCTCGAAATCGAAGGTGCAGCGGTTCGGCACGATGTTCATCACCTCGCCGCCCTGCATCTTGCCGACATGCAGCGTGGTGTAGGCCACCTCGTAATCGCCGTCGCGCAATCCAGTCTCCGCGATGTCCTTCTGGATCGACCGGATGGCGCCGATGAGGTCGCTCGCCATGTAGATGGCGTTGACGCCGATGGGCGCCAGGCTCGAATGCGCCTCAAGGCCGTGGGCGGTGACGCGGAAGCCGAGCTTGCCCTTGTGCGCGGTGACGGCCTGCATCAGCGTCGGCTCGCCGACGATGCAGAGGCGCGGCTTCACCGGCGCGTCCTTCAGGATGTCGAGCAGGCGCCTGACGCCCACGCAGCCGATCTCCTCGTCATAGGAAAACGCGAGGTTGATCGGCGTGTGGAGCTTGCGCGATGAGGCGATCTCGGCGGCGCGCAGGCAGCAGGCGATGAAGCCCTTCATGTCCGCTGTGCCGCGCCCGAAAAAATTGCCGTTGCGCTTTTCCATCCGGAACGGATCGGACGACCAGGCCTGGCCTTCGACCGGCACCACATCGGTGTGTCCTGAAAGGACAATCCCCGGCACGTCCTTCGGCCCGATTGTGGCCCACAGGTTCGCCTTGCGGCCGTCCTCGTTATGGACGATCAGCGACTCGACGCCGAAGCCCTTCAGGAAGTCCTGCACATAGGCGATGAGGTCGAGGTTCTGGTCCCGGCTCACGCTCGGAAATGCGATCAGTTTTTCAAGATGTTCGAGAGAGCTTTTCATGATTGTCCACGATCGCGAAATTTCTTCCCCTTGTGCCGGGAGATTTGACGCATGTCAAAGAAGCGGGTCGGGGGCTCGCCTATTCATCGGATGCACGGTGGTTTCGGCCATCGCGCTGGCGGGGCGGGTCTCCTGAGAAAGTCAGCTGTCGCTTCGTTCCCCCCTTTCCTTGGGGTCCCCCCGCCTCCTCCCTTTGCCTGGGTCCCGCTTGCGGGACCCTTTCTTTTTCAGGGCCTCGCTGTTCAAGGCCACTGCGCGCCGACGCGGGCCGTTTCGATGGCGTAGAGGGATGACGTCGCGGTGATGAACATGCGCGACTTGCCGAAGCCGCCGAAGGTGAGGTTCGCCACCGTCTCCGGCACGAGGATGCGGCCGAGGCGTTCGCCATCCTTCGTATAGCAGTGGATGCCGTCGCCCGCCGAAATCCACAGCAGGCCCTCGGTATCGACGCGCAGGCCGTCGGGCACCTTATCGTTGATCACCGCCACCACGCGGCTGTCCTTCAGGCTCCTTCCGTCCACCACCTTGAAGCCGCGCACATGGCGTGGGCGGCCCTCCTCGAAGCCGAAGCCATGGCCGCGGGCATAGCCTGAATCGGCAATGTAGAGTTCCTGCTCGTCGGGCGAGAAGGCCAGCCCGTTGGGCCGGTCGAAGTCGTCGGCAACGACACTCAATTCACCACTTGCGGGATCGAAGCGGTAGACTTGGTTCTTGCCGATCTCGCTCTCCGCCCGGATGCCCTCGTGATCGGTGATGATGCCGTAGGGCGGGTCGGTGAACCAGATCGTGCCGTCGGACTTCACGACGACGTCGTTGGGCGAGTTGAGGCGCTTGCCGTTCCAGTGGCTGACCACCACTTCGTAGCGGCCGTCGAGATAGGTGCGGCTCACGCAGCGCCCGCCATGCTCGCAGGAGATCATGTTGCCGTCGCGGTCGCGGGTGTGGCCATTGGTGCGCTGCGACGGCTGGCGGAACACCGAAAGTCCGCCGACCGGCGACCAGCGCATCATGCGGTTGTTGGGAATATCGGAGAAGCGCAGCTCGTTCAGCTCCGAGAACCAGACCGGGCCTTCCGCCCAGATGAATCCGGTGGCGAGCTTGGTGAGGGCCGCGCCGGCGGGAAAGAGATCGAGGAAGCGCTGTGAATCCGGTGCGAGGCAGGCGGCATGGGTGGTCATGGTGTCAGCCCTTGATGATGGTGGGAATGCGGGTGGCGGGCGGCGTGTTGCGGCTCCTCTGGCACTTGATGTGGCCGTCGATCACCACCATGCCGATGCCGGGCAGGTCGCCGAGCTCGATCGAATGCAGCAGGGTTTCCCCGGCCGAATGCTGCGCCTTGTCCATGAACACGAAGTCGGCGGCACGCCCCACCTCGATCAGCCCGCAGTCGAGCTTTCTCATGCGCGCCGTGTTGCCGGTGGCGAGACAGATCGCCTGCTCGGCCGGGAGATCGCCGAGCGACGACAGCATCGAGACCATGCGCGCGATGCCGAGCGGCTGCACGCCCGAGCCCGCCGGCGCATCGGTGCCGAGGATGACGCGGTGCAGCTCCTTCATCTCCCTGGCGAGCCTCAGCGTGTAGATCGCCGCGCGCTCGTTGCCGTTGTGCACGATCTCGAGGCCGCGCTTGCAACCCTCGCAGATGCAGCGGATCTGCTTGTCGGGAAGTGCCGTGTGCCCGCCATTGATGTGGCCCACCACGTCGGTGTCGGCATCGAGCACCACGTCGGCGTCGATGAGGCCCGAGCCGGGGATCGACGGGCCGCCGGTGTGGATGGTGCTCTGGATGCCATACTTGCGCGCCCAGGCCACCATGCGCTTGGCGGTGGGGCCATCCTTCACGCCGCCGAGGCCCACTTCGCCCAGGAGCGTCACGCCGGCGTCTGCGAGGTCCTTGAAATCCTGTTCCACCATTTCCGGCTCGATGCAGGGCGCGCCGGCATGGACCTTGACGCCCGATGGCCGGAAGTTGGCGAATTGTCGTTGCGCCGATATCGCCAGCGCCTTCAGTCCGATCACGTCACGCGGGCGGCCCGGCGTGTGCACCTCGCCCGCCGAGATCATGGTGGTGACGCCGCCATTGAGGTTCGAATCGATCCAGCCGGTCTGGTTCTGGCGCGGCGTCCAGTCGCCGGCCACCGGGTGCACGTGGCTGTCGATCAGGCCCGGCGTCAGCGCCGTGCCATTGGCGTCGATGATGTGGGTGGCGTGCTCCTGGTCGACGTCCTTCGCCCGGCCGATGGCGATGATGCGGCCGTTCTCGGCCACCACCGTATCGGCATCGAGGATGGGGCGTTCGAGGGCGCCAGACAGGATCAGGCCGATGTTGCGGATCACCAGCTTCTGCGGACCCGCGCTCGATCCCTGGGCGTCATGCGCCATGTTGTCCTCCTGGCAAACGCGCTGCTTCTGGGGCAGCGTCGGGGGTGGCATACTGCGTCAGGGAATGGTGGCTGTCGAGGGCAGGGAGACGCATGAGGATCATCCGCAAACCGGACTTCGTCGAGGGTCGCTGGCGCAATGGCATGGGCGTGTCATGGGACATCGCGTCCGATCCGCCGGGTGTCGACGACTTCGGATGGCGCTTCGCCATCGCCCGCATCGATGCCGACGTGCCGTTCTCGAACTATCCTGAGGTCGACCGCATCTTCACGCTGATCGAGGGCAACGGCCTCGACCTGGATTTCGAAGGCCGGAGCGGCCTGGCCGTCCACCACCGCTTCGTGCCGCATCCCTATCCCTGCGACGTGCCGACCTTCTGCCGCCTGCGCGATGGCCCGTGCCGCGCCTTGAACCTGTTCACGCGCCGGGGCCGCTGGCGCGCGGTTGCCGACATCCTGTCGAGCGGCGGCGAAATCGCGCATCCGGGTCCGATCCTGCTCTTCGCGCTGCAGGGCGCGGCGGACGTGAACGGCCATGCGCTGGCCGAGGGCGATGCTGCGATAGCGCCCCATGCCATCGCCGCCGATACCGAAGGCTTCCTCTACGCAGCGCGGCTCTTCGCGCAGTGATTGGCCGCCCGGGCGATTCCCGCTAGAAGGCCCGCAACAGAGATCGGAGACCAATCATGAAAGCACGTGTTCAGTGGCTCGATGGCCGCGCCTTCGTCGGTGAATCGGGATCGGGTCATGCGGTGGTGATGGACGGAGCGCCCGACGCCGGCGGCCGCAACATCGGTGTGCGCCCGATGGAAATGCTGCTGCTGGGCTTGGGCGGCTGCACCGCCTTCGATGTCGTCATGATCCTCGAGCGCATGCGCGAGAAGGTGACCGGCCTCGACGTGGCGCTCGAGGCCGAACGCGCGGCGGAGGACCCCAAGGTCTTCACCCATGTGAAGATCATCTACAAGCTCACCGGCCGCGGCCTGAAGCCCGCAAATGTCGAGCGCGCCATCAACCTCTCGGCGGAGAAATACTGTTCCGCCTCCATCATGTTCGGCAAGACCGCCAGCATCGAGCACGCCTTCGAGATCGTCGAGGACGGCGCGCCCGTCTGAAGCTGGGGAGAACGATAGCGGCGGTTGCACTTTGGGAGAGCGTGCAACCGCCGCGTTTGCTGCGGGCCGGGACACACTGGCACCGCAGGCCTCTGATGTGAGGCGAGGCCTTCGCAAAATGCATGGCGGCTCCGCCGGGTTCCCAGAAAGCCCCAGCAGACGCGGGGTCAATGTCTCCGAAAGCACTTAACCATGTCGCCTCCGGGTCTGGCCTCCTCCGGGCAAATCAGCCTATGATTCGTCCGATGCCAGGCCGCTGTCTGGCAGCTTCTTCGCAGAAACTTGCCCGCCCCACGCCGCCTCGGCGTGCCGGCGGGCATTTTTGTGTTCGGGAAGTTGCAGAAATGTATTAATCTTCTCGCGGGTTTAACGTGGAGAAGGGACGACAATGACGAATACGAATATAAAGCAGGGACATGGCCTCGGACCGGGCGCCATCCTCCTGCACGGCCTTGCCAAGCACTGGTGGGTCCTGGCGCTGCGCGGCCTTGCCGCCATCGTCTTCGGTGTGCTGGCCTTTGCCTGGCCGGGCATCACCGTGGTGAGCCTCGTCATCCTCTATGGCGCTTACGCGCTGGTCGATGGCGTGTTCTCGATCTTCGCCGCCATCGGCGGCGGCACGCCGGCACCGCGCTGGTGGCTGGCCGTGGTCGGCATCATCGGCATCCTGGCGGGCCTCATCGCCTTCGCCAATCCGGTGCTGGTGGGGCTCTACCTGCTGCTGTTCATCGGCATCTGGGCCATCGTCAGCGGCGTGATGGAAATCATCGGCGCCATCCGCCTGCGCAAGGAAATCGACAACGAATGGCTGCTGATCCTGCACGGCGTCCTGTCCGTGCTGTTCGGCATCGTCATGGTGGTCGAACCGATCACCGCCGCCCTCGCCCTGATCTGGGTGATCGGCGCCTATGCCATCGCGGCGGGCGTCATCATGATCGCGCTGGCCTTCAAGCTGAAGGGCCACGCCAAGTCCTGATCCTCGCGAGCCTCGAGGTTGGAGAGCGGCCTTCGGGCCGCTCTTTCCGTTTGCGCGCCAACGCGCCGCTTCAGGTCGCGATCAATCCCGCCGCCGCGCGTTCTTCCGGCCGCTCGCTGTCCGCCAGCCCTTGCGCCACACCGCGCCGGTCGGCCTCGGAGCGGTTCTGGCTCATCTTCTTCTTGCCCTCGAGCCTGGTGATCGGAATGCGCAATCCGACGATGCCGCGGAGCTGTGCGGCCATGTAGTCGGCCGGCGCATCGCTCACCGCCCAGGGCTTCGCACGGCTGGCCTCGTGCAGCTGCGTCAGCCGCGTCACCACCGCGAGCAGGCGTTGCGTGTCGTCGTAGAATTCGACGGGACCATGAGCGTGCACGGTGACGTAGTTCCACGTCGGCACGACTTTCCCCGTCTCCCGCTTGGTCTCATACCAGGACGGGGTGATGTAGGCATCGGGCCCCATGAACACGGCGACCGCCTCGCCGATCGCCGGCATCCGCCACTGCGGATTGGCGCGGGCGAGATGGCCATGGAGGGTTCCGAATTCGCCTTCGCTCTCGTCAAGCAGCAGCGGCAGCGGGCTCACTTGCGGCCCCTCCGCCGTCGCGGTCACGAGATTGGCCAGCCGCGCCGCGCGCATGCAGGCGAATATGCTGTCGCGGTCTTCATCCTTGAAGGCAGGGGGCATGTACATGGGGCATCTTCCTCGTCTGGCCCGCCGCATCGCGCGATTGCGCTTCGCCGCACAGGTCCGCTTGCGCCGCCGTCCGCCAGACCAGCGCCGTCAATGCGCCGGCCGACGCGCCAGGCTAAGTCCTGCGCCCAGCGCGATCATGGCCCAGCCGGAGCCCTGGCGGAGCCGCGAAATCAGCCCGGGCCGCGCCGCCGCACCCTGGCGGATGCGCCAGGCGAGCGCCACCGCGGCGAGATCCGCCAGCGTGTTGAGCACGACCGAAACGAAACCCAGCGCCACGAACTGCAGCGCCACCGAGCCCGCCGCCACATCCACGAACTGCGGCACGAAGGCGAGGAAGAAGGCGGCCGTCTTGGGGTTCAGCGCCTCGACCAGCACGCCCTCGCGGAAGGCGCGCAGGGCGCCCACCGGCGGCGCCACGTCGCCGCCCGCGAGCGCGCTCGCGCCGTCCCGCCGCGCGGTGATGATGGTGCGGATGCCCAGCCACACGAGATAGGCCGCGCCGGCGAGCTTCAACACGGTGAAGAGTTCCGCACTCGCCAGCACCAGTGCTGATACGCCCAGTGCGCCCGCCGTCACATGCACCATGCCGCCGAGGCCGGTGCCGACACTCGAGGCAATGCCCTCGGCGCGGCCGCCTGCCAGCGTTCGCGCGGCGACGTAGAAGATGCCGGGGCCCGGCGTGATGGCCAGCAGCAGCGCGGCGGCCAGGAACATGGCAAGATGCAGGTGATCGGTCATGACCCTGCCTAGCGGCGGCGGCGGGAGACGTCCATGGAATTTGCGCCAATGCGCGGCCGAACTGTTCTATGCTGTCCGGCATACTGGCCACAGACCTGAAACCGGAGAACGCCCCCATGCCGACCCGCACCATCGTGTTCTTGCTCGCTTGCCTTCTGGCCGGTTCCGCCGCCGCAGCCCCCAACTGCACCTCATTCAAGCTGACGGCCACGCACCCATCCACCAGCGTGGTGGCCAAACAGGTCACCTATGTGCGCAATCTCGGGCCGGATGCCGTGCTGGTGAAGGAACACAGCCTGAAGCTGGCTGCAACCGATTCCGACCTGTGGGTGGGCCATCCCGGCGCCCGCATCACGACGCTGCTCGCCACCGGCACCAAGTCGGCCCGCGTCAAGATCTGCAGCACCACCTGCACCACCAGCACCTGCGTGAACGAAGTTCTGAAATAGCCGCTCGGCGGAACCTCCGCTCAGGAGGAGCGGCTCCCCGGAGTGCGGCCGTCGGCAGCGCGACCGTCACGTGCAGACGGGCCGCCGGGCTGACGACCCTCAGCCGCCGGGCGAATAGAAATCCTTCAGCAGGTCATAGTCTTCCCGGTAGATCTCGACGAGTCGCGCCCGCGAGGCCGGCGTCAATTCGCTAGCAATCGATTGCCGAGTGCTCGTGTTCAGCCGCCGGATCCTGACCTCGGTCTGCGACCTTTCGGAGAGGTAGCGTTCGAGATCCGCCAGCTCCTCGATGCGGAAGATGCGGTCGTAGCGCGACAGGTCGGTGCCGATGAACATGAGCTGTGCCGAGAGGTGGAAGCGGATCTTCGCCGTCCGGTTCAGCAGGGTCGCGAAATTCGCGACGAAATCGTTGATCTCGATGGGCGACTCGAAGTTGCAGTGATTGTCGATCACGCCCCAGCGATAGAACGACAGGAAGCGGTCGACAGGGTCGCGCACCACGGCGATGACGTCATGGCCCGGTGGCACGTCGATCGGCGCGAACAACTCGCCGTGGCCATAGAGCCAGAACAGGTCCATGGCCTCGCCGTTGATCGTGAAGCGCCGGAACGGATAGCCATTCTCGATTTCGAAATAGAGCTCGCGCAGCGTGACGCTGGCGCATTTCGGAGCCGGGTAATAGACCGTCCGGGTGGCCTTGTTGATGATCGGTGCCATGCTGGATCTGTGCGCTCTGCGGTGGTGGTCTGTCTGCCGGTCCGGGCCTTGCCGCTGCGCTTTCAACAAAGGCCGCCGGTGTGCCGCGAAGGTGTGGAATGTCCCGGCGGCCGGGGGCAATGGTGGGCGATACTGGACTCGAACCAGTGACCCCTGCGATGTGAACACAGTGCTCTACCAACTGAGCTAATCGCCCGTGCCTGTGGGGTGGGCTGCGTATAGGCGGAAGGCTCGGGCGAAGTCAACCGCCTAAGTCGGCGGCCAGATCCCGCCTCCGGAACGGCGCGACGCGTGCGGTCACGCCTCGGCGAAAAGCTCCTGGATGGCGTCATAGGCCTCGTCGAAGTGGCCGATCATCCGGTCCGGGCCGAATTCCGCCACCGGCCGGGGCGTATAGCCGAAGGGCACGGCGATCACCGGCACCCCGGCGTTGCGGGCGGTGAGAATGTCGGTTTCGCTGTCCCCCACCATCAGGGCGCGCGGGTTGTCGAGCTCGAGGCGGTTCACCGCGGCGTAGAAGGGCTTGGGGTCGGGCTTGGCAATGCCCAGCGTGTCGGGCCCGACGACCGAGCCGAAATATTTCGAAAGGTCCAGCGCAGCGAGCAGCTGCACCGAAAGCCCTTCCAGCTTGTTGGTGCAGACCCCGAGGCCGAAGCCGTCCGCCTTCAGCCGGTCCAGCAGCCGGACGATGCCGGGGAAGGGGGCGCTGTCCTGCGCGATGTTCGCGGCATAGAAGTCGACGAAGCGCCGGTAATCGGCCTCGACGTCATAGGCGTCGGGCAGGCCTCCCGTGGCGGCAAGGCCGCGCGTCAGCAGGGCGCGGGCGCCGTGGCCGACGAAGGCGCGGACCTCCTCCATGGCGAGCGCCCGGCGGCCCATGCCGGCGAGCACGAAATTGGTCGCCCGCATCAGGTCCGGGGCGGTGTCCACCAGGGTGCCGTCGAGGTCGAAAATCACCGCACGATCGGGCAAGTCTGCCTCCCTAAACTGGCATTTGGTTCCGGGCGGAACCCCGTGCTAAGAGGCCGCCACCCGAATGACAGGAGATCTCAATGGATATCCGCAAGACCCAGGCGCTGCGCGATTTACTGAAGGACAAGTCCCTCCTCAAGGAGAAATGCTACATCGACGGCAAGTGGGTCGGGGGCTCCGCCACGATCGACGTCACCAACCCGGTTGACGAAAGCGTCATCGGCACGGTGCCGAAGCTCGGCGCCGCCGAGGCCCGCCAGGCCATCGAAGCCGCCCAGCGGGCGCAGAAGGACTGGGCGAAGAAGACGGCGAAGGAACGCGCCGCCATCCTGCGCAAGTGGTTCAACCTGATGATGGAAAACCAGGAAGACCTGGCCCAGATCATGACCGCCGAGCAGGGCAAGCCCCTGGCCGAGTCGCGCGGCGAAGTCGCCTATGGCGCCTCGTTCATCGAGTTCTTCGCCGAAGAGGGCAAGCGCATCTATGGCGAGACGATTCCCTCGCCGTGGACGGCGGCCCGCCTCATCGTGGTGAAGCAGCCCGTCGGCGTCGTGGCCGCCATCACGCCGTGGAACTTCCCCAATGCCATGATCACCCGCAAGGCCGGCCCGGCGCTGGCCGCCGGCTGCGCCTTCGTGTGCAAGCCCGCCAACGAGACGCCGTTCTCGGCGCTGGCGCTGTGCGAACTGGCCGAGCGCGCCGGAATTCCGGCGGGCGTGTTCTCGATCCTCACCGGCCAGTCGCGCGAGATCGGCGCCGAGATGACCTCGAACCCGATCGTGCGGGCGCTCACCTTCACCGGCTCGACCGAAGTGGGACGCCTGCTCATGGCGCAGTGCGCGCCGACCATCAAGAAGGTGGGACTCGAGCTCGGCGGCAACGCGCCCTTCATCGTGTTCGACGATGCCGACCTCGACGCGGCCGTCCAGGGCGCCATGCTGTCCAAGTACAGGAATGCCGGCCAGACCTGCGTCTGCGCCAACCGCATCCTCGTTCAGGAAGGCGTCTATGACGCTTTCGCCGAGAAGCTCGCGGCCGCCGTCAAGAACCTGAAGGTCGGCGACGGCACCGAAGCCGGCATCACCACCGGCCCGCTCATCAACAAGGCCGCCATCGCCAAGGTGCAGGAGCACATCGACGACGCGGTGAAGAAGGGTGCGAAGATCGTCAGCGGCGGCAAGTCGCTGGGCGGCAACTTCTTCGAGCCCACGCTGCTGCGCGACGTCACCACCGACATGGCAGTGGCGCGCGAGGAGACCTTCGGCCCGGTGGCGCCCCTCTTCAGGTTCAAGACCGAGGAACAGGCGATCGAGATGGCGAACGCCACCGAGTTCGGGCTTGCCTGCTACTTCTATTCGCGTGACATCGGCCGCGTCTGGCGCGTCGCCGAGGGCCTCGAATACGGCATGGTCGGCATCAACGAGGGCATCATCTCGACGGCCGAAGCGCCGTTCGGCGGTGTCAAGGAATCGGGCCTCGGCCGCGAGGGATCGCACCATGGCGTCGAGGAATATCTGGAAATGAAATACATGCTGATGGGTGGGCTCAACAAGTGACCGCAGACGACCAGAAGAAAGCCGCGGCCGCCGCCGCACTCGAATTCGTGCAGGCCGGCAACAAGGTTGGCCTCGGCACCGGCTCGACCGCCAACCACTTCATCACGGCGCTGGCCGAGAAGGCGCGCGGCGGCTTCGACGTCGAGTGCGTGGCGACTTCGCGCGCCAGCTTCCAGCTGGCCTCGGGCCTCGGCCTGAGGATGACGACGCTGGAAAAGCAGTCGCATCTCGACGTCACGGTCGACGGCACCGACGAGTTCGACGGCAATTTCCAGCTCATCAAGGGCGGCGGCGGCGCGCTTCTGGTTGAAAAGATCGTCGCCACCTCGTCGCGCTACATGGTGGTCATCGCCGACCAGTCGAAGAAGGTCGACGCGCTGGGCAAGTTCCCGCTCGCCGTCGAGGTCGTGCCCTTCGGCGTCAACGCCACGGCCTGGAAGATCGACCGTGCGCTGCGGATCTGCGACCTCAAGGGCAAGCTGCAGCTGCGCCTGATGGACGGCAAGCCCTTCGTCACCGACAGCGGCAACGCCATCATCGACATCACCATCGGCCACATCCCGGAACCGCGCCGGCTGGACAACCTGCTCAAGTCCATCCCCGGCGTCGTCGACCACGGCCTGTTCATCGACATCTGCGGCATCGTGCTGATGGGGACCGATGACGGGGTGAAGACCTTCCGCAAGGGATGAGCGGCTTCGACTACGATCTCTTCGTCATCGGCGCGGGCTCCGGCGGGGTCCGCGCTGCCCGCATCGCGGCGCGCTATGGCGCCCGCGTCGCGGTGGCGGAGGAGTATCGGGTCGGCGGCACCTGCGTGATCCGCGGCTGCGTGCCGAAGAAGCTTCTCGTCTATGCCTCGAAATTCGCCGAGGAGTTCGAGGATGCGGTGGGCTTCGGCTGGACCACCGAAAAGGTCTCCTTCGACTGGGCCACGCTGATCGAGAACAAGGACAGGGAGATCGACCGCCTCAACAAGGCCTATGTGCGCAACCTCGAGGGTGCGGGCGCGGAACTGATCCTCGAGCGCGCCACCGTGGAGGACGCCAACACCGTGCGCCTCGCGTCAGGCCGCAGCATCACGGCGCGCTACATCCTCGTCGCCACCGGCGCCACGCCCTTCGTGCCGCGCCATCTGCCGGGCCACGAGCTTGCCATCACCTCGAACGAGGCCTTTCACCTCGAGCGCCTGCCGGCCCGCATCGTCATCGTCGGCGGCGGCTACATCGCGGTCGAGTTCGCCGGCATCTTCTCGGGCCTCGGCGTCGAGACGGTGCTGGTCTATCGCGGCGAGCAGATCCTGCGCGGCTTCGACGAGGATGTGCGCGCCCACCTCGCCGGCGAGATGAAGAAGAAGGGCATCGAGATCCGCACCAATGCGGATGTTTCCGCGATCGAACGCTCCGGCAGCGGCGTGCGCGTCACGCTCAATGACGGGTCGGGCTTCGGCGCCGGCCAGATCATGTTCGCCACGGGCCGCATTCCCAATGTGATGGACCTCGGGCTGGACAAGGCCGGCGTCGAGCTGACGCCGCACTACGCCGTCAAGGTCGACGCGTATTCGCGCAGTTCCGTGCCGTCGATCTATGCCGTGGGCGACGTCACCAACCGCGTCAACCTCACCCCCGTCGCCATCCGGGAGGGCCATGCCTTCGCCGACACGGTGTTCGGCGGCAAGGACGTCAGGGTCGACCACAGCCTCATCCCCACCGCCGTCTTTTCCCAGCCCGAGATCGGCACCGTGGGGCTCACCGAAACCCAGGCGCGCGAGCAGTTCCGCAGCATCGACATCTACAAGTCGAGCTTCCGGCCGATGAAGCACACGCTGTCCGGCCGTGACGAGCGCATGCTGATGAAGCTTGTGGTGGACGGCGAGACCGACCGCGTGCTCGGCTGCCACATCTGCGGCCCTGACGCCGGCGAAATGGCCCAGCTCCTTGGCATTTCGGTACGGCTGGGCGCCAGGAAGTCCGACTTCGACGCCACCATGGCGGTGCACCCGACGGCGGCCGAGGAACTGGTGACGATGCGGGACAAGTGGACGGGCTGAGAGAGGCCCCCTTCGTTGTCCTCTCCTGCGCAGCGGGAGAAGACGCGGATGGAATATTCCCCCCGTGGCGGCGTAATCTCCGTGAAAAGGACCCCGCATGGATTTCCCCCGCCAGCTCTCCGCCGAACTCCCCGTGCTCCGGCGCTTTGCCCGGGCGCTGACGGGCGACCCGGCGCTGGCCGACGACCTGGTCCAGGATTGCCTCGAACGGGCGATGCTCAAGGGCCATCTCTACGATCCCTCCCGGCCGTTGCGCGCATGGCTCTTCACCATGCTGCGCAACCTGCATATCAGCGGTCTGCGCCGCAGCGGCCGCTCGAACGTGGTCAAGACGGTCGATGACCTGACGGACGGGGAGGGGGCCGTTGCGCCCGAGCAGGAGCATCTGATGGCGGCCGGTTCCATCGCCGAGGCGCTGGGCCGGCTCTCGCCACAGCACCGCGAGGTGATCGTGCTGGTGGGCCTGGAAGAGATGAGCTATCGCGACGTATCCGAAATCCTGGGTGTGCCGGTCGGCACCATCATGTCGCGCCTGTCGCGGGCGCGCGAACACATGCGGCAGTTGCTCGAGGACCGTGGCCACACCGGCCTGAGGCGCGTGAAATGACCAACGAACAGAACGAACACATGGATGAATGGGCGCTGCATGCCTATGCCGACGGCGAGCTTTCGTCCGAACAGCGCCGCGAGGTCGAGGCCCTGATGGCGCGCGACCCGGAGGCCGCCCGCAAGGTGGCTGACTGGAAGCGCCAGCGCGAGTTGCTGAAATCCGCCTTCGACGGCGTGCTGGACGAGCCGGTGCCGCAGCAGCTTGCCGCCACGCTCCGCCGTCAGCCGGCGCCCCGGCGCGTCACGCCGTGGCTTGCCATGGCGGCTGCCGTGCTGCTGCTGCTGTTCGGCGGGCTGGGCGGCTGGTTCCTCAAGGGCGAGACCGCCCCCGTCACGGTGGCCGATCTCGGCCGCCAGGCCATCGAGGCACATACCGTCTATGCCGTCGAGGTGCGCCACCCGGTCGAGGTCCCCGGCACCGACAAGGATCACCTGCAGGCCTGGCTGAGCAAGCGCGTCGGCACCGCCTTCAAGGTTCCGGATCTCAGCGAGCAGGGCTATGCGCTGCTGGGCGGCCGGCTGCTCGCGGGTGACGAAGGCCCGGCCGCGATGCTGATGTACGAGGACCAGAAGGGCCAGCGCGTCTCGGTGGTGCTTGCCGCCCCCGGCACCGACATGGACACTGCGCTCAAGCTTCAGGAACAGGGCAAGCTCATCGCCTGCACCTGGCAGGACGGGAAGCTCGCCGTCGCCGTGGCCGGCGAAATGGCCCGCGATCCGATGATGACATTGGCCAAGGCGGTGTACGAGAAGCTGGAGGGGTAGGGACGTCGCGTCCGCCCCGCAAACTCTTCACCTTGCCCCGGCTTGTCTCGACGATTTGCGCTTTAATGGAGGTGCCGGGGG
>CAMFKI010000046.1 GCA_945957365.1 uncultured Alphaproteobacteria bacterium
GCGCCAGCGCCATGATGGCTTCGATGCGGTCGGAATAGGCCCGGTTGCCGACGATCTCATGCGCACCCGGCTGCGGCACGTCGAGGACCGGCACGCAGTTCGCCGTGATGCCGGCGGCGATCAGGTCCTCCGCCATCAGCCGGCCGACGTTGCGCGCCGCCCGGAGGCCCGTGAGGGCACTGGCGTTGAAGGCCTCGCCATAGGCCCGCGCCGCCGGATAACGCCGCCAGGCATTGCTGGGCGGCCCCAGGCGCTGCACGCGGCCGCCCTCCTGGTCGATGAACACCGGCGCATTCTTGCGGCCCACCGCGGCGCGGAAGGCACTGGTGAGCGCCTTCAGCTGCTCCGGCGTCTCGCAGTTGCGCTTGAACAGGATCAGGCCCCAGGGGTTGGCCCGCGCGAAGAAGTCGCGTTCGGCCGTGCTCAGGGCCGGACCCGCACAGCCCGAAATGAAGGCGCCGATGGCGGTCATGAAATCAGGTCCGCCCGCGGGTCACGGGCCCCTCACGATGCAGTCGCTTTCGCCGGCCTCGATCAGCTGGCCGCACACCCGCGTGGCGTCGCCGCGCGTCGGCAGCGGGCCGAGACCCAGCTGGTAGCGCGTGCTGCCGCCCACCGTGGTCTGGCGGATCTGCGATTTCAGCGGACCGACGATGGCGGGATAGGACTTGGCAAGGCGCGAATATTCCGTCTTGGCTTCGGTATCGGTGCGGAACGATGCGAGCTGCACCACATAGCCGCCACCGCCCGTCGCCGCCGGGGGCTGGGCCGCGGGCGGTGCTGCGGTCTTGGACTGGGTGATGGGCGTTGCCGCCTGCTTGGTCTGGGTTGCGGCGGAGGCCACCTGGGTGGGTGCCGCCGGCGTGGCGCCGGTCGTGGCTGAGGAGCCCGACCCGCCATTGAACAGGTCGAAGATGGTCTTGCGCTTCTGCGGCGTGCCGGCTGCCGTCACCGGCTCCTGGGCCGTGGTCGCGGGGGCGGTGGTCATCGGGGCGGGCGCCGGCTGGGCAGCATAGCTCTGGCTCTCCGCCACGGCCTGCTTCGACGGCGGCACCAGCACGACGGGCGCGGCGCCGAGATTATTGTAGTTCGGCTGCTGAGAACCGGTGGCGGTCTTCTTCGTCGTCGTCTTTTTCTTGGTCGGCGTGGTGGCAGCGGGCGCCGGCTGGCTGCTGGCCTGGGTCGATGCCGGCTTGCTGGCGGCCGGCTTCGTGGCCGCCGGCGTGTCCGTCGCAGTGGCGGAGGCGGTCTGATCATCGCCGGACACCATCCCGGTGCCGGTCGAGTCACCCCCTGAAACAAGAGCCGCCCCGTCGGTGGCTTTTTCCGGGGGCGGCGGGAGGGTTGCATCACTCGACGAGGTCTGTGAGGTGGCTGGAGGGGGCGGTGGCGCCGTCGACCCCTGATCGGGCTGGGCCGACGCGGCAGCCACCTGGCTGCCGCCCTTCAGGCCGAGATTGCCTTGCTTGCCGTCGCTGTCAGGGAGCGGCAGCGGTGCTGGCGGCTCCGGATCGGGCAGACCCTGTGTCGTGCCCTGTGTCGGTGCATCGGGCACCGGGATCTGGTTGGAATTGCCGGTCGGCTGGATCTTCGGCACCTGGTCGACGGCGGCCGGCTGCCCGGCATCGGGCTGTGCGCTGGCGGCCGGCTGTCCCGCGGCGGGCTGTCCGGCGTCCGGCGACACCGGGGTCTCCTCCGTCGGCTGCATCTGGCCGGTCACTTCCTGCTCGCCGACGATGCGGTCATAGATCTGCTTCTTGCGCGCCGCAGGCGCCTCCGTCTGGCCGTCACCCGACGCGGTGTCGGGTGCCGCGACCTTGGCCGGCTCCGTCGGGGCCGGAACCACCGGCGTCGAGCCCGACGAGGTGGACGAGCCGATGCCTGCGAGGTGCTTGACGCTGTCGCTGTAGAACCACACCACCGCGCCCGTCAGCAGGGCGGCGGCGAGCAGCGCCAGCAACAGCAGCCACGGGCCGCTGGAACGGCGCGGTTCGTCGGCGAAGCCTTCGTCGGCATCGCCGTAGGGTTGCTGGTAATCGCGCGCGGCGGCGCGGCCACGCGGCGCCTGATCGTCCTCGAACACCTCGTCGAAGTCGTCCTGGCCGGCCCGGCCACGGCCGGTGAGAGCGGGACGGCCGAGCCGCGGCGGGGCGCGGTCCTCGTCGTCGTAGTCGTCTTCCGCATATTCGCGCGGCTCCGGGGCGGGCTGCTGGCGCGGATACGGATCGAGGGCCGGCGGAGGCGCACGGCGCACCGGAAGGCGCGACGCGCCATAGCCCGACGCATCATTGCCGAGCCCGCTCCGCGGCGCGGCGGGCGGCTGCAGGCGGGGCGGAGACAGGTAGCCCGATCCGCCCTCGGTGTTGGTCGGACGGAAGGCCGGCTGCGGCCGTGCGCCGAGGCTGCCATTGGCGGCAGACCCGGCACCGGGACGCAGGAAAGCGGGCGGGCCACGCTCGCCGCCCAGCGCGGGGCGCGGCGGCGTCAGCGGGGCGGGCGTGCCGAGGCCCGGGCGCTGCTGGGCATCCTGGCGGTTTTCATCGGCGAAGCTGAATTTGGGGCGCGCGCCGCCGGGCAGTGGCGGGGCCACCGACGGCGTACGGCCGGCGGGCGCCGCGGGACGCGGCGGCGGTGCGGCAGGAACGGGCCGCGGCGGAACAACCGCAGGCTCGGCCCTGGGCTTGACATCGGTCCGGTTGCGGGCGGCCTGCACGCGCTGCTCGGCAAGGCGCTCGGCGGCGGCGCGCTGGGCGCGCAGCTTTTCGGCCAGCGCGTCCTGTGCCGCATTGTCGGGAACCTTGGGCGTGGCCCGCGACAGGGGCGGCGGAACGGCCGGGGCGGAGGACGGCGGCGCCTCGGCGGGAGCGGCCCTCGGCGCGACGCGCGGCGCCATCGGCGCCGGCTTGGTCACCGGCGCGCGCGGTGCGGGCTTGGCGGTTCCGGCTGGCGGCGGCGGGGCAACCTGCGGCTCGTCGCGAAACTCGTCCGAGAGCTTCGGCAATTCCTTCGCACCGATGCCGAGACGCTCGCGCCAGTTCCGCTTGTCCGCCCCTGCGCCGTTGCTCGAATCTTGATCCATATGCCCGTACGCCCCTACATCTCTTCGGCGGGTCTGACCCCGAGGATCCGAAGGCCATTAGCCAAAACATATCGAATCGCCGTCAAGAAGGCGAGACGAGTTTGGGTGAGTTTCACATCTTCTTTCAAAATAAATCTTAATTGCGGCGAGTCTTTGCCCTTGTTCCAAAGGGCATGAAAATCGCCAGCCAAGTCAAACAGATAAAAGGCGATGCGATGCGGCTCATGAGCCTGCGCCGCAGCCTCCACGAGACGCGGGAATTCGGCCATCCGGCGGACCAGTCCAAGCTCCGCTTCGTCCGTGAGCAGATCGAATCTCGGTATTTCTGCGGGGCTGAAACCCTCTTCAGCCGCATTGCGCATCACCGAGCAGGTGCGCGCATGCGCATACTGCACGTAGAACACGGGATTGTCCTTCGACTGCTCGGTCACCTTGGCGAAGTCGAAGTCGAGCGGCGCCTCGTTCTTGCGGAACAGCATCATGAAGCGCACGACATCGGGGCCGACCTCGTCGACCACGTCGCGCAGCGTCACGAACTCCCCTGCCCGCTTCGACATGCGCACCGGCTCGCCGGCGCGGTAGAGCTTCACCAGCTGGCACAGCCTGACGATGACCGCGACCTCACGATTGCCCGCCAGCGCTGCACCAAGCGCTTCCAGCCGCTTGACGTAGCCGCCATGGTCGGCGCCGAGGATATAGATCAGCTCGTCGAAGCCGCGCTGGATCTTGTTGCGGCTGTAGGCCACGTCGGAGGCGAAATAGGTGTAGCTGCCGTCCGACTTCATCAGCGGCCGGTCGATGTCGTCGCCGAAGCCCGTGGTGCGGAACAGCGTCTGCTCGCGATCCTCCCAGTCCTCCGGCACCTCGCCCTTGGGCGGGGGCAGCGTGCCCTGGTAGACCAGATCGCGGGTCCGCAACTCGGCGATGGTATCCTTCACCTGCCCCGACTCGTGGAGCGACTTCTCCGAGGCGAACACCTCCTGCCGGATGTTCAGCGCCGCCAGGTCGTTGCGGATCAGCTCCATCATCATGTCGATGGCCTGCTCGCGCACGATGGGAAGCCATTCCGCCTCGGGCTTGTCCTTCAGCGCGGTGCCGTGTTCGGCTGCCAGCGCCCGGCCCACGGGCTTCAGGTAGTCGCCCGGATAAAGCCCCGCCGGGATCTCGCCGATCGTCTCGCCCAGCGCCTCGCGGTAGCGGAGATAGGCGGACCGGGCCAGCACGTCGACCTGGGCGCCGGCATCGTTGATGTAATATTCGCGCGTCACCTGGTAGCCGCAGGCGGCGAGGAGTTCCGCCAGTGCATCGCCGAACACCGCACCGCGGACATGGCCCACGTGAAGCGGCCCGGTCGGGTTGGCGGAGACGTATTCGACGTTGGCCTTCTTGCCGCTACCCAGGGTCGAGTGACCGTAGCGCTCGCCTTCCGCGAGCACCGCCTGCAACACCCGGGGCCACTGCGCGGCGGTGAGTTTGATGTTGATGAAACCGGGGCCCGCAATGTCAACGGCGGCAACGTTTTCGTGCATCCGCAGCAACGCTGCGAGAGACTCCGCCAGGGCCTTCGGCGGCATGCCGAAGGGCTTGTTCAGCACCATTGCGGCATTGGTCGAGATGTCGCCGTGCGTGGGGTCGCGCGGCGGCTCGGCCGTGACCCGGGAAAGATCGGGCAGCGCAACGCCGCGCGCGGCCGCGACCGTGGTGACGGCCTCACGGACCACCTGCAGAAACTCAGCAAACAGGTTCATGTCTACTTTTAAACTGTTGAATCAACGCCCTGCTGGCCCCTAGCGGAAAAGCGGATCGAGGTCAAACAGCCTCTTGTGCTGGTCCAGTGCATAGCGGTCGGTCATGCCGGCGATGAAGTCGCAGACCTGGCGCGGGCGGCCGTCCTGCCAGCCTGCCGGCAGGAGCTTCGGATCGTTCATGTAGGCGTCGAACAGGTCGTGCATCACGCGCCTTGCGCGTGCCATGATTTCTTCAACCCTATCATGACGATACATGCGATCGTTGAGAAACGACTGCAACGCCCTGTTGTTCTCGTGCATCTGCCTGCCGAAGACCACGAAGGGCATGCCCAGACGACGTATGCCGGTTGCACTGTGGACGTTGTATCTGGTGTTGTTTTTGTTGCATTCGGCGATGATGTCGTTGACCATCGCCGACATCACGCGGCGCACCGTTTCATGCACCACGCGGTCCTGCTCCAGATCGGGGTAGCGCGTCAGGACCTGCGACAGCGCCTCGCCGGCGAGCGGCACGTCGCCCAGGTCGATCAGCCCGAACAGCCCGGCCCGAAGCCCGTCGTCGATGTCATGGGCATTGTAGGCGATGTCATCCGAGATCGCCGCCACCTGGGCCTCCGCCGAGGCGTAGGTGAACAGTTCGAGGTCATGATCGGCAACATATTCGAGGATCGCCTCGGGCAGCCCATGCTCGCGGTAGCGCCCGACGGGGTCGCCCTCCTCGTCGATCAGCGGCCCATTGTGCTTGACCAGGCCTTCCAGCGTCTCCCAGGTGAGGTTCAGCCCGTCGAACTCGGCGTAGCGCTTCTCCAGCTTGGTCAGGATGCGCAGGGACTGGGCGTTGTGGTCGAAACCGCCCCAGGGTTTCATCAGCTTGTCGAGTTCACGCTCGCCGGCATGGCCGAAAGGGGTGTGGCCGAGGTCGTGGCCGAGCGCCAGCGCCTCGGTCAGGTCCTCGTCGAGCCCCAGCGCCCGGGCGATGGACCGGGCGACCTGGGCCACCTCGATCGTATGGGTGAGCCTCGTCCGGTAGTGGTCCCCCTCGTGATAGACGAAGACCTGGGTCTTATGCTTCAGCCGCCGGAAGGCCTGGGAGTGGATGATCCGGTCACGGTCGCGCGCAAACACCGAGCGGAAATCCGCCCCGCCCTCGGCATGCACCCGTCCACGCGTCTCCTCGGGAAGCGACGAATAGGGAGCCGTGAACCGCTGCATGGGAGAATCCGTTGACAAGCCTGACGCAAGACCCAACATACACATCATGACGTCGACGATCACCCTCACCGAGGCGGCCGCCTCGCGCATCCGCGACATCCTGGCCAAGGAGCCGGGCAAGAACGCGCTCAGAATCGCGGTGAATGGCGGCGGCTGCTCCGGGTTCCAGTATGATTTCCAGCTGGCCGAGGCGGCGGCGGACGACGACCTCGTGATCGAGCGGGCGGGTGTGAAGGCGCTGGTCGATCCCGTCAGCCAGGAATTCCTCAATGGCGCCGAGATCGACTTCGTCGACGACCTGATGGGCCAGTCCTTCCGCATCAAGAACCCCAACGCCACCTCCTCCTGCGGCTGCGGCACCTCCTTCTCGATCTGATCCGGCTTGCGGCTTGCGCCGCACGCAGCCATCATGACGGCCATGAAGATTGCCACCTGGAACGTGAACTCCATCAAGGCCCGCCTCGACAATGCGCTCGCATGGTTGAAGGACGCCAATCCGGACGTCGTGTGCCTTCAGGAACTGAAGTGCGAGGACCACGCCTTTCCAGCCCAGCCCTTCGAGGACTTGGGCTACAACGTGCTCGTCCACGGCCAGAAGACCTACAATGGCGTCGCCATCCTCTCGAAACCGAAGCCCGAGGACGTGACGCGCGGGCTCGCGGGTGACGACGACGACACCCAGGCGCGCTATCTCGAGGCCGTGTTCACGCGCAAATCCGGAATAGTGCGGGTGGCCTCGATCTATCTGCCCAACGGCAATCCTCTGGGTACGGAGAAATTCGACTACAAGCTGCGCTGGATGGACCGGCTGCGCACGCGGGCGCGTGCACTGCTGAAGCTCGAGGAACCCCTGGTGCTGGCCGGCGACTACAACGTCATTCCCACACCCATCGATGCGAGGCACCCCGAAAACTGGGTCACCGACGCGCTGTTCCAGCCCGAGTCGCGCGCCAGGTTCCGCACCCTCCTCAACCTCGGCCTCACCGACGCAGTGCGCCAGATCCATGGCGACGAACCCGGGCTCTATACGTTCTGGGACTATCAGGCGGGCGCCTGGCAGCGCAACAACGGCATCCGCATCGACCACCTGCTGCTATCGCCCCAGGCGGCGGACCTGCTCAAATCGGCGCGCATCGAGCGCGAGGTGCGGACGCAGGAGAAGCCTTCAGATCATGTGCCGGTGGTGATCGAACTGCGCTAGGCCCGCCGCGACGCGCACGGGCCATTAGGCAGATCCACCGATTAATCGAGGCATGGCGCCGTGATAGTGCGGGCCATGTTCAGAGCGATTTTCGAAGTGTCGGTCAGCGCCGTCATCGTGGTGGGTACGCTTGTCGGGGGCTGGATGTTCTATCACGCCACGCAGGCGGCGATCTTCGACCCGTCGGTCCCGCATGACGTGCTGTGGCGCACCCTGTTCGGACAGTGAGGCGGACCGCCAGTCAAAGCAAAACCCGCGCGCCTTGCGGCACGCGGGCTTGAAACCAGAACCGCCGAAGTGATTACTTCGGGGCCTTGACGCCGAAGGCGGCCATCGAGGCTTCGAAGGGCTTGAAGGCGTCCTTCGCGGTGGCGATGTACATTTCGTTGAGCTTGGTCATCTGGGCGACCAGCGACTCATAGCTTTCCTTGGCGAAGGCCTGCTGGGCCTCGAGGACCTTGTCGAGCGACTTGGAAGCCTGAAGCTTCTCGAAGGCGGCCGAGCCCTTTTCGAAGGCCTTGCGCGAATAATCGGCAGCTTCCTGGGCGATGGCCTGGAAACCGTTGGTCAGGGCCTTCGAGGACGCAACATAGGCCTCGAAACCGTCTTTGCCGAAGGACTGGAACTCATCAAAGGACTTCATCATGTGCGTCTCCATTTGCCGCAGGGTGAATATGCCTAATATGTGCACTGCAACATGATTGTCAATATACATTTTGCAGTGCACCATCATTTTCCGTAGAAACGCTGACCCGGCCGATTTACCTCCCGGTAACGATGGTCGGATGAAAAGCTGCAAAAGCCGGTTCAAAAAAGCGCCCCTCCTGCGGCGGTCGGGGTGGCTGGACCGGGATCAATGTGTTAATGGACTGCCCGGACGGGCGGCTCGCTAGGTGGTTTTGGCATGCGATTTCTCGATCTCCGCGGCAGGATGGTGACGCGGTTGGGCACGGCAGGTCTCCTGCGCATCTGGGCATTCGTATGGGTTGCGCTGCTGGCCTCCTCGCTGGCCGCAGCGCCGGTTTATGCTGCACCGCAATTCGCGGCGCTGACGGTCGACGCCCGCAACGGCAAGATCCTCTTCGCCCAGGACATCGACGGCATCCGCCATCCGGCGTCTCTCACCAAGATGATGACGCTCTACCTGCTGTTCCAGGACCTGAGCGCCGGCAAGCTCACCCTCAATTCGCCGATCACCGTCTCGCTCCGCGCCACCAATGTCGCGCCCTCGAAGCTCGGCGTGAAGCCGGGTCAGAGCATCACCGCCGAAACGGCCATCCGCGCCATCGTCGTCAAGTCGGCCAATGACGTGGCCACCGCGGTCGCCGAAAACCTCGGCGGCACGGAGAGCGCCTTCGCCCAGCGCATGACCCGCACCGCGCGCAGCATCGGCATGACGAACACCACCTTCCTTAACGCCTCAGGCCTGCCCAATCCCGGCCAGGTGACGACGGCGCGCGACATGGCGACGCTCGGGCTGCGGCTGATGCGCGACTTCCCGCAGTATTACCCCTATTTCCGCATCCAGAGCTTCGTCTACAACGGCCAGACCGTGAAGGGCCATAACCGCCTGCTCGGCAGCTATGAAGGCACCGACGGCATCAAGACGGGCTATATCGCTGCCTCAGGCTTCAACCTCGTCACCTCGGTGCGGCGTGGCGACAAGCGCCTGGTCGGCGTGGTGATCGGCGGCCGCACCGGCGCGGCGCGCGACACCTACATGAAGCAGATGCTGAGCCGCTATTTCGATACCGCCACGAACGGCAAGACGATTGCCGCCTATGCCGGCTCCTCGAAGGGCGCGCAGCCCACCGACGAACAGCAGATCGCCTCCGCCGAGGTGAGCGATACCGGTACGGCGACCGCAGCGGCCCCTGTGGCCCCGGCAGCGCCGGTGGCGACGACTTCGCCACGCAAGGACGCGGCGTCGAAGCGCCTTGCCGCGCGCAAGAGCAAGGCGCAGGAAAGCCAGGTTGCCGCCGCCACCGCCACCGAACCCGCCGAGCAGGGCGACACCGAGGATGGCGCCGACACCAGCATGGCGAGCCTCGCGGCGCAGGCCGCGACACCCGCCGCCGCCGCCACCGTGACGCCCGAGACGCCGGCCCCGCAGGTCGAAACCGTGCCCCAGCCGATGCCCGATCAGACGGTGGCCGAATCGCCCTCCGCCGCTCCCGCCCAGCAGGGCCAGCCGGCGGTCGACCAGGCGCAGATGGCCTCGATTGCCGCAGGCACCGAAGGTGGCTGGATCATTTCGCTCGGCGAATACGCCACCAAGACCGATGCCCAGGCGGTGCTGCAGCTGACCCGCAAGCGCACGCCCGACGTGCTGCAGGGCCGCACCGCCCAGACCGTGATGGTGGAGAAACAGGGCAAGGTCACCTATCGCGCCCGCTTCACCGGCTTCGACCAGTCCGCCGCCGCGATGGCCTGCAAGGCGATCAAGAAGCAGAAGACGCCGTGCCAGCCTCAGGCGCCGTCGTGAAGCAGGAATTCCTTCGCCTCGTTGATCTTGGCCGCGAGATAGTCTGAGCCGCCGAGATCGGGATGCGCCGTCTTCATCAGGCGGCGGTGCGCGGCGCGGATGTCGTCACCCGAGGCGCCGTCCTTGAGACCGAGAATCGCCAGTGCCTCGCCGCGCGTCATCTTCTGCGACGATGCCGCGGCCTGTCGCCCTGCCGCCCCGTTCCATTGCGTCCGCCAGTCGGGATGGGTGCGCTCGACCCATGCCTCGAACAGGGCGCGGCTCTGATCGGGGGTCGCGGCGCATTGCGCATGCAGCGCCTGGGCTTCGGCCATGGTCAGGCTCGACAGCTTGCGGCCCCGGAAGGCGCCGGCCAGCACCTCGCCGTCCATGCGGCCGGTATCGTGATCAAGCTGCATGGCGAGGAGCCCCGTGGCCACGCGCGAGGCCTGGCCCGGCGACTTGCGCTGCCATGACAGGCCATTGGGGAACATCGCCTGCTGGCCCATCAGGCCGAGGCCGAGCATGAACAGCGGAACCGCAACGCTGACTTCGCCGCGCAGCATCATGAACGCGGCAAAGGCCATGACGGCAACGCCGCCGAACTTGCGGATGAGGCCGCGCACCTGGGCGGGCTGGGCATTGGCGAAGGACTTGATGAGGTACCAGCCGCCCACCACGATGACGAGACCGAGAATGAGGTTCATGCGCCGGCGCCCGTCACTTCATCTGCTGGAGCAGCAGCGAGGCCGCCCCGCCACGCTTGGCCGAGTGGCTCTCGAGCGCCACGAAACCGCCTGCGGCATAGACCGCGACGGCCGACAGCAGTTCGCGCAGGATCCGGGCGGCATCCGCGCCGAAGCGGAAATAGGCCCCGCGGGTGAGCCGCGCGATCTCGCGGAAACCCAATTCCGCGGCGGCATCGTGCCCCTCCTGGAACATGAAGACGGGAATGCCGAGCAGCCCGACCTCGCCCGCCAGCCCGGCAAGGCTGTCGATGTCTTCTTCAAGCGCATCGCCGATGTAGATGCAGGCATTGACCTTGCCGGCCGCTGCCTCGCCCTTGAGGTGCTTCAGCACGCGGCCGATCTGGGTCCGCCCGCCCTGGCAGCGGATGCCCGACATGAGGCGGGCCAGCACGGCCGTGTCGGGCGTCCACTTCGAGGCGCGGCATTCGCCGAAGCCGCGGAAATAGACCAGCTGCACGTCCAGCCCGCCGACGCGGCCGGCTTCGGCAAACATGTCGCTCTGGATCTCGAGGGCCATGTCCCAGCTGTGCTGCCGGCTCATGGTGGCGTCCATGGCGAGGACGAGGCGGCCATGTCCCGACCCGGGCCGCGGCACCGGCATCTCGCGGACGCGGGCGAGGAAGGCCTCCACGTCATCGCCCTGCTCATGGCGCTTGATGTTCGACATGGAACTCAGTTGCAGCTTTGCTTGTCGAGCAGCTTGAGATCCGACAGCGTGCCCGACAGCGCGAAATCGCCGTAGTCGAGCACCAGCCCGGTCGCCACACCGTTCTCGTACATGTCGAAGCTCACCTGGTATTCCGGCACTTCCGACGTGCCGTCGAGATCGTAATAGCTCACCGTCATCGGCCACGAGGCCAGGCCCTTCAGCGGCAGCGCCGCGGGGTTGGCATCGTCGCGCGCCACGCTGCCGGGCGGACGCTGCTTGCCGACGAAGGAGATGGCGCGGAACGACTTGTCGCCGTCAGAGCCGTCATAGACGATGCTCGAATCGCGGCCGCCGCCCTTCTCGCCCAGCGTCATCAGGCGCAGCTGGTGCTGCATCGGAAGTGCCGTTCCCGCCGGCACGACGAAGGTCTGGCCGGGCTTGCTGCGCAGCTCGCCCTTGCCTTCCGCGGTGGCCGTGGCGCGCGTCACCTTGATGCGGTCGCTGTCGTGCACGGTGCCGTTGACGCTTTCGGTCAGCTGGTGGCGCAGTTCGGTGGCGCCGGGGCTTTCATAGGTGGTGGTCATGGTGTCGATGACGCTGATGCCGCCGTCGTCCTGGCGGTACTTCGTGGCCATGCGGAAATTGACGGTGAAGCCGTCGCAAGTCGACCCGTCGATCTCGAAGGCGAGCTTGCCGGTGGCGTCCTGCATCGAGGCGCCCTCGTTGGCGCGCAGCAGCGTCAGGTCATAGATCGCCCGGTGCGGGGCGACCATGGCAGCCTCGGCCCCGCTTGCCAGCAGCAGAAGGGTCAGGAAGGGCAGAACGGTTTTCAAACTTGCGACTCCTCGGACGGGGTGGTCCACTGCGGCCCCACATCAGACCAACATAATCATCCGACAACAAGAGGCAAAGATGGCGCCAACAGGGCACGGCAAACCGCGAATCCTGGTGACCCGGAAAATGATGCCGGACGTCGAACGCCGGATCGCCGCCGCGTTCGCGGCGAGCCTCAACCCCGATGACCGGCCGATGGGACGCGACGAGATCTTGGCCCTGGCGGCAAGCCATGACGGGCTGCTGCTCACCTCCTTCGACAAGCTCGGGCCCGCGTTCATCCCGGCCCTGCCGGATACGATTCGCATCATCGCCACGCATTCGGTTGGCTACGACCACCTGTCGATCCCGCAGGCCGAGGCGCGCGGCATCGTGGTCACCAATACGCCGGGTGTGCTCACCGACGCGACGGCGGACATCGCGCTCCTGCTGATCCTCGGGGCGGCGCGCGGCGCCTCCTGGGGCGACCGCATGGTGCGCGAGAACCGCTGGGGCGCCACCACGCTGGTGAGCCCCATGGGCCACGACGTCAGTGGCCAGCGCCTGGGCATTCTCGGCATGGGGCGGATCGGCCAGGCGGTGGCCCGGCGGGCGCGGGGCTTCGGCATGGCGATCCACTATCATTCGCGGCAGCCCGTGGCGGCGGAGGACGCGCTGGGCACCACCTATCACGCCCGCTTCGCCGACATGCTGCCCCAATGCGATTTCCTGTCGGTCAACTGCGCCTCGACGCCGGATACCCGCGGCATGGTCGATGCCGCGGCACTGGCGCTGCTGCCCGAGGGCGCCATCGTCGTCAACACGGCGCGCGGCGACATCGTCGACGACGGCGCACTGATCGCCGCCTTGGGCTCGGGGCGCCTCGCGGCGGCCGGTCTCGACGTGTTCAAGGGGGAGCCCGACATCGACCCGCGCTACCGCGACCTCGACAACGTGTTCCTGCTGCCCCACATCGGCAGCGCCACGCCGCGCACCCGCAGCGCCATGGGCCACAAGTGCATCGACAACCTGCTGCAGTTCTTCCGCGGCGAGCGCCCGGCCGACCTGCTCACCAGGGCATGATGCAGCCAATGATTGCGCCCGCCGCGCCTGCAGTCTGGCGGCTGGTAGTTCCACCGATACCATTGGTAATGCAGTTTAAATAAACCTGCTGCCATTATGCCCTCGGCGCGCGAGTCTGCGGATTCGCTGAAATCGATTCCAGAAGGACACCCGGCGATGACGCTACTCAATTCGAAGTTCCTGGCCGCAGCGGTGCTGGCCGGTTTGGCGGGCGTGGGCCTCGCTGGCCCCGCCGAAGCTGCGGCGGCCAGCAAGAAGCCGAACGTGCTGCTGGTGCTGACCGACGACATGGGCATCGATCAGCTGCAGCTCTATGGCTACAACAGCGTTCCGCCGGCGCCGCCCACGCCCAATCTCGCCGCCCTGCAGTCGGCCGGCCTCACCTTCCGCAATGCCTGGACCATGCCCGCCTGCTCGACGGCGCGCGGCGTTCTCTACACCGGCCGCTATCCTTTCCGCACCCAGCTGCAGGCAGCACTCGGCCCCTCCGATCTCGCCAATTCCATGATCTCGCCCTATGAGCGCACGATCCCGAAGCTCCTCGCCAGTGCTGGCTATGCCACGGCGCTGTTCGGCAAGTTCCACGTCGGCCTGCAGGGCAACAGCCCCTATGCGCTGACGATGCCCGACTCGCTCGGCTGGCAGTATTTCAACGGCTGGCTCGACGTGACGGGTGACCCCTCCTCGATCGACACCACGGCGGGCGGCGTCGGCGCCACCGACGCCTATCCCAACGGCTACGTGCCGGGCTCGGCCAATGGCGGTGCCGACAGCGGCGCCTGCTACAATTCGGCCGGGCAGTGCCAGGCGCTGCAGACCGCAGTCGGCGCCAAGAACCCGGCGGGCCGCATGTGCCGCGACGATGGCGGCATCTTCGTGCCCAATGCCGCCTGTACCTCGCCGATGCCCGGCAACCTGAATTTCCAGACGCTCTCGGCGCACTACGTGTCGCCGCTGGTGATCAACGAGTTCGGCAAGGCATTCTCGGTGCCGCCCACCGACAAGCGGGCGCGCACCTTCCGCAATGTCGAGCAGACCGACGCGGCGATCGACTGGATCAACTGGCAGCAGAAGCACCGGATGCCGTGGTTCGCCACCATCTCCACCGCCACGGTGCACACGCCGATGCAGGCGCCGCCGGTCAACACGCTGCCGCCCGATTCGCTCGACGCCAACGGCGCCAACCTCGACGACACCGCGGGCAAGATCCTGATCGCCAACCAGATGATCCAGGCCATGGATTCCGAGCTGGGGCGGCTCCTCGTCTCGACCGGCCTCGCCACCAAGGTGGGCGACCGGCTGGTGCTCACCGCCGCCGCCGCCAACACGGTGGTGATCTACGTGAACGACAACGGCTCGCTCGGCTCGCAGGTGCGCCTGCCCTTCGATCCGACGCGCGCCAAGGGCACCGCCTACCAGACAGGCGTGTGGACGCCGATGGTGGTCGCCGGCGCCAAGGTCAACCCGGCCAATGTCGGCAAGGACGTGCAGGCGCTGGTCAACATCGCCGACCTCTATGAGCTGATCGGCAATGTCGCCGGCGTCGACGTGCGCAAGAACAACCCCTACATCGTCGACTCGGTGCCGATGGCGCAGTACCTCGCCGACAACACCGCACCGAGCCAGCGCAGCTACGACTTCAACCTCGTCGGCCCCAACCTGCAGGCCAATGGCGGCATCAACGGTCCCTGCCAGTTCCCCGGCTCGAACCCGCCGTCGTGCTCGCAGATCCCCGTGACCAAGAGCGTCTGCGAGGACAATGGCGGCACCTGGTTCGGCCAGGGCGCGACGGCGAGCTATCAAACCGGCAACACCTCGACGCAGATTCCGTCCGAAGGCTTCAAATACTGCTGCCAGGTGCAGCAGTGGATCGTCGCCAATGGCGGCGTCGCCGGAACGGTCATCCCGACGACCAGCATGGCGGTGCGCGACAAGCTTGGCTACAAGCTGGTGCGCAACCAGTGGAACAACTACGACGCCAGCAGCCAGACGGGCTGCCAGGAGACGACCGATAACGAGCTTTACACCATCGGCCAGACCAACCCGGTCGTTCCCGGCGCGCCGCTGATCGACACCGAGGCGCGGCTGATCCCCACGCCCTACACTCCGCAGCAGCAGAAGAAGTACGTTGAGCTCACCGGCTATCTCAACACCCTGCTCAACTCGCAGCCCGACTGCCTCGCCAAGGGCGACGGCAATGGCGACGGGGTTGTCAACCTCGAGGACCTCAACAACTACAAGCGGATGGCGCACATGACCTCGGGCTCGAGCTGGTATGACGTCAATACCGACGGCTATACCAATTCGACCGACGAGCAGATCATCGTCCAGAACCTCGGATACAGCTGCAAGAAGAAATAGGCACTACCCTTCCTGCAGGATTTGCAGCACAGCCACGCGCCCATGCCCCGGCATGGGCGCGCTTGATTCCGGGCCCCTGAGCGGCCAATCTCGCCGGCATTCATGGGGCTTGGCCCCTTCAGACAGGAGACGACGATGGGACAGATCGACAAGCGCCTTCAGGAACTGGGCATCACCCTTCCCGTGGCAGCCAAGCCCGTGGCCAACTACGTGCCGTGGGTGCGCAGCGGCAACCTGGTGTTCATCTCGGGCCAGGGTCCGGTGGAGGACGGCAAGGTGGTCTATCCCGGCTGCCTCGGCGCCGACGTCTCGCTCGAAGACGGCGCCAAGTCGGCCCGCCTCTGCGCCATCAACGTTCTGGCCCAGTTGAAGGACGCCTGCGGCGGCGACCTGGACCGGGTGAAGCGCGTCGTCAAGCTTCTGGGCTTCGTCAATGCCGCCCCCTCCTTCAAGGATCATCCCAAGGTCATCAACGGCGCCTCCGACCTGATGGTCGAGGTGTTCGGCGACAAGGGCCGCCACGCGCGTTCTGCCGTCGCATCGCCGTCGCTTCCGATGGGTATCTCCACCGAGGTGGAGGCCATCATCGAAGTGGAGTGAACATGACCGGAACGCAAACAGCGCGCGCCGCCGAACTGGTGACGGCAAGGCCCATTGCCCATCGCGGGCTGCATGACTTCGGCAAGGGAGTGGTCGAGAACACGGCCTCGGCCTTCGCCGCTGCAATTGCAAAAGGTTACCCGATCGAGTGCGACCTGCAGCCGACCCGGGACGGCGAGGCCATGGTGTTCCATGACGACCACCTCGACCGCATCACCGAAGGCCATGGCCTGGTGAAGAACATCACCTCGGCCGACATGAAGGCGCTGGCGATCCGCAATTCGGCCGACCATGTCCAGACGCTGGCCGAACTCCTCGCGCAGGTGCACGGCCAGGTTCCGCTGATCATCGAACTGAAGTCGCACTGGGACGGCGACGTCCGGATCGCCGAACGCGCGCTCGATGTGCTGAAGGGTTATACCGGCCCCTACTGCCTCATGTCCTTCGACCCTGACATGATCGCCACGGTGCGGCGGCTGTCGCCGGCGACGATCCGCGGCATCGTGGCGGAGCGTGGCGACGATCCCTATTACGGAACGCTTTCGCTCGCCCGCCAGTTGGAGATGCGGACCTTTTCCCACGTGTCACGCACGAGGCCCGATTTCGTATCCTTCCAGTTCGAGGAATTGCCCTGGGCACCCATCACCGCACTGCGCAGTTCGGGCCTGCCGATCATCAGCTGGACGATCCGTTCGCCGCAGCAGGCCGTAACGGCAAAGAGATGCTCGGATCAGATCACCTTCGAAGGCTTCCCCGCGTGACATGCTGAAGGCGGTCACCAGCGCCCTGTCGATCGCGCAGGAGGACTGGGACCGCCTTGCTAATCCGCAAGGCGCCGAGTTCAATCCTCTGGTGAGCCACGATTTCTTCCGCTGCGTGGAAGAGTCGGGTTGCGCCGTGTCGCGCACCGGCTGGGCGCCGCGGCACCTCGTGATGGAGCAGGATGGCGCCATCACCGGCATCGTGCCCTGTTACCGGAAGCGCCATTCGCAGGGCGAATATGTCTTCGACTATGGCTGGGCCGATGCCTATGAGCGCGCCGGGGGCAGCTATTACCCGAAGATGCAGGTCTCGGTGCCGTTCTCGCCCGTCACCGGGCCTCGGCTTTTCGCCGGAACGGAAGCACAGCGCCGCGAACTCGCCTCCGGCCTGATCGCATTGTGTACCCAGGAAGAGGCATCCTCCGTCCACGTCACCTTCCTGCCGGAAGCCGACTGGAGCGCATTGGGCGGCAAGCTGTGGCTGCAGCGCACCGACATCCAGTTCCACTGGATGAACAGCGGCTATGGAAGCTTCGAGGATTTCCTCGCTTCGCTGTCGTCCCAGAAGCGCAAGAACATCCGCAAGGAGCGTGCCTCGGTTGCCCGCAACGGCATCACCATGCATGCGCTCACCGGCAAGGACATCGCGGAGCGGCACTGGGATGCCTTCTTCGATTTCTACATGGACACGGGCTCGCGCAAGTGGGGTTCGCCCTACCTGAACCGCCGCTTCTTCAGCATGATCGGCGAGGCGATGAACCAGCACATCCTGCTGGTGATGGCCGAGCGCGCGGGGAAGCTGATTGCCGGCGCGCTGAACTTCATCGGCTCGCATGCGCTCTATGGCCGGAACTGGGGCGCCATCGAATATCACGAAAACCTGCATTTCGAGACCTGCTATTACCAGGCCATCGACTTCGCCATTGCCCGCAAGCTGCCGCGCGTCGAGGCGGGGGCACAAGGCGCTCACAAGCTGGCGCGCGGCTACCTGCCGCAGAAGACCTACTCGCTCCATTACCTCGCCCATTCAGGCCTGCAGCGCGCGGTGGCCAACTACCTCGCGGCGGAACGCCAGGGCATCGACCAGGAGCAGCAGGCGCTTGCGGCGCATTCGCCGTTCCGCCAGGAACAGGACTTCTAGAGGGGCCGAAACCATGAGCTATGACACCAGCAACATCTTCGCAAAAATCCTGCGCGGCGAAATCCCCTGCCACAAGGTCTATGAGGACGAGCACACGCTCGCCTTCATGGACGTCATGCCGCAGGCCGATGGGCATGCGCTGGTGATCCCCAAGATGCCGTCGCGCAATCTGCTCGACGCCGATCCCCGGGCGCTGGGCGCCATGATGGCCACGGTGCAGAAGGTCGCCGCCGCCGCAAAACAAGCTTTCGGCGCCGAGGGCGTTCTGATCCAGCAATTCAACGAGGCCGCGGCCGGGCAAACGGTGTTTCACCTGCATGTGCACGTGATGCCGCGCAAGACCGGGGTTCCGCTCAGGCCCCACACCGGCGCCATGGCGGATCACGCGGTTCTTGCCGAACATGCCGCGAAAATCCGTGCCGCGCTGGGGGCTTGATCAAAATCAAGGCCGCGACGCGGGGCCCTTCGCTAAGCTCCTGGCATAATCAGGAGACAGACATGAACCACAAGCACCGCAAGATCCTGCACAGCCTGTTCAGCCATCCGCTGCCGTCCAACGTGCAGCTTCACGAGGTCGAGCCGGTGTTCAAGGAACTGGGCGCGGAACTGAGCCACTCGGGCCATGGCCGCCTGATGGTGAGCATGAAGGGCCACACCGCCACCTTCCACGGCTCCGACCACGGCCTGTCGAAGGACGAAGTCCACGACATCCGCAAGTTCATCGAGACCTGCGGCATCGAGCCGGTCCGCGACTACCCACTCTGATCGGCAGATTGCCGTTGCCGCGAGGCATGAACGCGCCCGGGCCCTCCCCGGGCGTTTTCGTTTATGCTGTCACCCGCCGAGCGCGATGGTGAGGGCCACCAGAACCAGGCCGAGGCTCACCATGGCCGCCGCGGTGCGCCAGGCCGGAAGCGACGAGGCCCTGCCATAGGCGTAGCCGATGAAGGCCAGCATCAGCACCGCGATGGTGTTGGACAGCCGCATGGCCAAGCCGACGTCGTGGATGAAGATGAACGGCACGATCACCGGCAGCGTCGAGCCGACGACGATGAAAAACACGCCCACGGCGCCACGGACGTGATCGCCATGGAGCCGGGGCCGCGTATCGCGCAACGGCATGTCGACGATGCGCGCGCGGATGCGCTCCAGCTGTTCCGGCTGCAGCTCGGCTGCGACGGGCGCCGGCACCTCGGCGCGGATCATGTCATAGGCCTGCTCGCGCGATGTGGCGGACCTCACCGACCACAGCGTCCGCAGCAGCAGTCCGCGGTCGTTGAGGCAGCCCATCAGGTACATGATGGCATCGATCAGGCCCCAGGCCACGTTGCAGCCGATGGCGCCCACCAGCAATTCCCGGACGTCGGCGCGCTCCGCTGTCGCGACGCTGAACGAGCCGGTGAAGGTCAGCACCATGATGAGACCGAAAAGGATCTCCGACAGCCGCTCGACCGGATCGAGAACGGGCTTGCGCGCCTCGCTCGCCGGTGCCTCGCGTGCCGTTGTCATGACTGCCCTCACAGTGCCCGGTGGGCGGGATTCGGGCCCAAGCTTACACCCTTCCCCGCCCGGCTTCACGCTGTGGCTGCGGACATGAAAAAGGCCCGGCTTGCGCCGGGCCTTTTCCGTTCCAATGCCGCAAGCCTCACTCGGCCGCGGGGAGTTCCGAGGCCTTGGCCTGCTCCTCGAGGATGAGCGTGTCGCGCTTGTCGGCGACGGCGCGGAGCCTCGAGAGCATGCCACCGGTGCCGGCCGGGATGAGGCGGCCGACGATGACGTTCTCCTTGAGACCTTCGAGCGTATCCACCTTGCCGATGATCGAGGCTTCGGTGAGCACGCGCGTGGTCTCCTGGAAGGAGGCCGCCGAGATGAAGGAGCGGGTCTGCAGCGAGGCCTTGGTGATGCCCAGGAGAACCGGCTTGCCGGCCGCCGGGCGCATGCCCTCGGCGATCAGCTTGGAGTTCTCGTGGTCCAGTTCCTCGCGGTCGACCTGCTCGCCCAGCAGCAGCGTCGAGTCGCCGGAGTCGGTGATCTCGACCTTCTGCAGCATCTGGCGGACGATCACCTCGATGTGCTTGTCGTTGATGTTCACGCCCTGCAGACGATAGACTTCCTGGATCTCGTTGACGAGGTAGGAGGCGAGCTCCTCCACGCCCTTGATGTCCAGAATGTCATGCGGCGCGGGGTTGCCGTCCATGATGTATTCGCCCTTCTCGATGAAGTCGCCTTCCTGGACGGGAAGGTGCTTGCCCTTCGGGATCAGATACTCCACGGCCTCCACACCCTCCTCCGACGGAACGATGCGGATGCGGCGCTTGTTCTTGTAGTCGCGGCCGAACTCGACGCGGCCTGAGATCTCCGCGATGATCGCGTGATCCTTGGGGCGGCGTGCCTCGAAGAGCTCGGCGACACGCGGCAGACCGCCGGTGATGTCGCGGGTCTTCGCACTCTCGAGCGGAATACGGGCGAGCACGTCACCGGCGGTGACCTTCGCCCCCGGATCGACCGAGAGAACGGCATCGACCGACAGCAGGTAGCGCGCCTCGCCGCCACGGGCGAGCTTCTGCACCTTGCCGTCCTTGCCCTTGACGACGATCGCCGGCTTCAGCGTCGAACCGCGCTGGTTCGAGCGCCAGTCGATGATGACGCGGTTGGTGATGCCGGTGGCTTCGTCCGCCACTTCGTTCACCGACACGCCCTCGACCACGTCCTCGAATTCCACCGTGCCGTCGACTTCCGTCATCAGCGGGCGGGTGTAGGGGTCCCACTCGGCGATGCGCGCGCCGCGCTTCACCTTGTCGCCCTCGTCGGCATACATGCGCGTGCCGTAGAGCAGCTTGTGGATGGCGCGTTCCGTGCCGTTCTCGTCGACGAGAACCAGGGTGGAGTTGCGGCCCATGACCATCAGGCGGCCCTGCCCGTCCTTCGCGAAGTTCCGGTTGCGGATGACGATCTTGCCGTCCGCATTGGCTTCGATGAAGCTGTCGTTCAGCACCTGCGCGGTGCCGCCGATGTGGAAGGTACGCATGGTGAGCTGGGTGCCCGGTTCGCCGATCGACTGCGCCGCGATGACGCCGACGGCCTCGCCCATGTTGACGGGCGTGCCGCGCGCCAGGTCACGGCCGTAGCACTTGGCGCAGACGCCGAACTTGGTTTCGCAGGTCAGCACCGAGCGGATGCGCAGCTCGCCGATCCCCGACTTCTCGATGATCTCGACATGCGGCTCCATGATCTCGTTGCCGGCGGCCACGATGATCTCGCCCGTCGCCGGGTTGACCACGTCCTGCGCCGCGGTGCGGCCCAGCACGCGGCTGCCCAGCGTCGCGATGATCTCGCCCGCGTCCACGATGGGGCGCGTGGTGAGGTAGGACTTGCTGCCGCAGTCGACTTCCGAGATGATCGCGTCCTGCGCCACGTCCACGAGACGGCGGGTGAGGTAACCCGAGTTCGCGGTCTTGAGCGCGGTGTCGGCGAGGCCCTTGCGGGCGCCGTGGGTCGAGTTGAAGTACTCGAGCACCGACAGGCCTTCCTTGAAGTTCGAGATGATCGGTGTCTCGATGATCTCGCCCGAGGGCTTGGCCATAAGGCCGCGCATGCCGCCGAGCTGCTTCATCTGGGCGGGCGAACCACGCGCGCCCGAGTGGCTCATCATGTAGATCGAGTTGATCTGCTTCTCGCGGCCGGTCTTGTCGTCGACCTGCACCGCCGAGATGCGCGCCATCATCTCCTCGGCCACCTTGTCGGTGGTCTTGGCCCAGGCGTCGACGACCTTGTTGTACTTCTCGCCCTGGGTGATCAGGCCGTCGATGTACTGCTGCTCGAACTCCTTGACGAGCTCGCGCGTGGTGTTGACAATCTTCTCCTTGGTCTCGGGGATGACCATGTCATCCTTGCCGAAGGAGATGCCGGCCTTGTAGGCGTTGTAGAAGCCCAGCGCCATGATCTTGTCGCAGAAGATCACCGACTCCTTCTGGCCGCAATGGCGGTAGACCGCGTCGATCATCCTGGAGATGTCGCGCTTGGTCATCAGCTTGTTGCACAGGTCGTAGCTGATGTTGATCGCCTTGGGCAGGAGCTCGCCGATCTTCATGCGGCCCGGCGTCGTCTCGACGATGCGGGTGAAGAGCTTGCCCTCCCCGTTCATCTCGGTGACGCGGCCCTTGATCTTGGTGGCGAGCGTGATGACGCCGGCCGCGAGCGCGTGGTCGATCTCGGCCATGTTGCCGAAGGCCTTGCCCTCACCGGGCTCGCCCTTGCGCATGATCGAGAGGTAGTAGAGGCCGAGCACGATGTCCTGCGACGGCACGATGATCGGCTGGCCGTTGGCGGGGTGCAGCACGTTGTTCGTGGACATCATGAGGACGCGCGCTTCGAGCTGGGCTTCGAGCGACAGCGGCACGTGGACGGCCATCTGGTCGCCGTCGAAGTCGGCGTTGAAGGCGGTGCAGACGAGCGGATGGAGCTGGATCGCCTTGCCTTCGATCAGCACCGGCTCGAAGGCCTGGATGCCGAGGCGGTGAAGCGTGGGGGCGCGGTTCAGCAGCACCGGATGCTCGCGGATGACCTCGTCGAGGATATCCCAGACCTCCGGCTTCTCCTTTTCGACCAGCTTCTTGGCCTGCTTCACCGTTGCCGACAGGCCCTTGGCGTCGAGGCGCGAATAGATGAAGGGCTTGAACAGCTCGAGCGCCATCTTCTTCGGGAGACCGCACTGGTGCAGCTTCATCTCGGGACCGACGACGATGACCGAACGGCCGGAATAGTCGACGCGCTTGCCGAGCAGGTTCTGGCGGAA
>CAMFKI010000047.1 GCA_945957365.1 uncultured Alphaproteobacteria bacterium
TTCAACCGTCGCACTTCAACTGTGAGTCCACCCCCCGGCTTTCGCCGGGGTGACGCCCGCTGTGATTTGACGGGCAAGTCGTCGTGCCCTGTGCGAAAGCGCAGCCGGCCAATGCCCCGCCGCCAGTTGCGGTTGGAACCCCTCACGTGATAGGTGGCACCCAGCATTTCCAACGGGTGGCTCATGTCCAAGCAGAAAGTGAAGAAAGTCGTCCTCGCCTATTCCGGCGGCCTCGACACCTCGATCATCCTCAAGTGGCTGCAGACGGAGTACGGCGCCGAGGTCGTCACTTTCACTGCGGACCTGGGACAGGGCGGCGAGCTCGAGCCGGCCCGCAAGAAGGCCGAGATGCTGGGCATCAAGGACATCTACATCGAGGACCTGCGCGAGGAATTCGTGAAGGACTTCGTCTTCCCGATGTTCCGCGCCAATGCCGTCTACGAGGGCGTCTACCTGCTCGGTACATCGATCGCCCGCCCGCTCATCGCCAAGCGCCTGATCGAGATCGCGCAGGAAACCGGTGCGGACGCCATTGCCCATGGCGCCACCGGCAAGGGCAACGACCAGGTGCGCTTCGAGCTGACGGCTTACGCGCTGAATCCGGACATCAAGGTCATCGCGCCCTGGCGCGAGTGGAATTTCAAGAGCCGCACCGACCTGATCGCCTTCGCCGAGGCGCATCAGATCCCGGTCGCCAAGGACAAGCGCGGCGATGCGCCCTTCTCGGTCGACGCCAACCTCCTGCACTCGTCGTCCGAGGGCAAGGTGCTGGAAGACCCGTGGGTGGAACCGCCGCCTTACGTCTACCAGCGCACCATCGCGCCGGAAGATGCACCCGACAAGGCGACATCGATCGAGATCGAGTTCCTCAAGGGCGACCCCGTGGCCATCGACGGCGTGAAGATGTCGCCCGCCACCATCCTCACCGAACTCAATCGCCTCGGCCATGACAACGGCATCGGCCGCCTCGACCTCGTCGAGAACCGCTTCGTCGGCATGAAGTCGCGCGGCGTCTACGAGACGCCCGGCGGCACCATTCTCCTCACCGCACATCGCGCCATCGAGTCGATCACGCTCGACCGCGAGGCCGCGCACCTGAAGGACAGCTTCATCCCGAAATACGCCGAGCTGATCTATTACGGCTTCTGGTTCAGCCCCGAGCGCGAGATGCTGCAGGCCGCGATCGACCGGAGCCAGGAGCATGTCGAGGGTACGGTGCGTCTGAAGCTCTACAAGGGCAACGTCATCGTCACCGGCCGCAAGAGTGCCAAGTCGCTCTACAGCAATGCCCTCGTCACCTTCGAGGACGACCGCGGCGCCTATGACCAGAAGGACGCCGCCGGCTTCATCCGCCTCAACGCGCTCAGGCTGCGCACGCTCGCGGCGAGAAAGCGCAACAGCTAACACCCGAGCTTCCCCTCCCCCTTGTGGGGAGGAGGTTTTTTTGCACGCGCCTCACGTCACACTGCTCTGAACACAGGGAGTCCACCATGACCATCGCCGTCGTCGGCAGCATCAACATGGACGTGACGGCCTACATGTACCGGCTGCCGAAGCCGGGCGAGACGCTGCACGGCAAGGACTATATCGTGGGCCTGGGCGGCAAGGGCGCCAACCAGGCGGTGGCGGCGCGCAAGCTGGGCAGCGACGTCGCCTTCATCGGCCGCATCGGCGCGGATGATTTCGGCAAGGGTGCCGAACGCGCGCTCGCGGGCTATGGCCTCGACCTGTCGCTCATCCGCAAGGATCAAGACGGCGCCACCGGCATTGCCATCATCAATGTCGGCGAAGGTGGCGAGAACTACATTTCCGTCGTGGCGGGCAGCAATTTCCGCGTCGACCCGAGCGACATCGAGAAGGGCCGCGCCGCGCTCGCGGTGGCGAAGGTCCTTCTCCTCCAGCTCGAAGTGCCGCTCGAGGCCTCGCTTGCCGCGGCGGCCATCGTGCGGGGCGCCGGCGGCACGGTGATCCTCGATCCCGCGCCGGCGAAAGACCTCGACCCGTCCGTGCTGAAGGCGGTGGACATCATCACGCCGAATGAATCCGAAGCCGGCCTCATGCTCGGCTGGCAGCCGCAGACGCCGGAGGAAGGCCTTAAGGCGGCGAAGGAACTGCGCGCCCGCGGCGTGAAGACGGCGGTGGTCAAGCTCGGCGGCAAGGGCCTCGCGGTGGCGGGCGACGGCATCGAGACGATCCTGCCCGCCTTCAAGGTCACGCCCATCGACACCGTGGCGGCGGGCGACAGCTTCAACGGCGGCCTTGCCCATGCGCTCGAACAGGGCATGGGCCTCGAGCAGGCGCTGCGCTATGCCGCCGCCTGCGGCGCGCTGTCGACCACGAAAAAGGGTGCCGCCGAAGCGGCGCCCACGAAGGCCGAGGTCGAGGCCTTCATCGCGCGGGCCTAGTTTTCCACGCGGTAGAGCTGCTGCGACAGCGCATACATCGTCGAGGTGCTCCAGGCGAAGGCGAAGAGGCCCGTCACCGCCATGGTCACCGACAGGAGCTGCCATTGCAGCGGCAGGTTATCGGTGGCGAAGCCCACCGTGGTGTAGGTGCTGCCGGACAGGATCACCGCCTGGTGGATGTTGGGGACGATGCCGGAGTAATACAGGAACTTGGCCCAGATGTAGATCTGCGCCATGTGCGACAGCAGCAGGATGATGATGGCGGCGAAGAACGGCAGATGCGCCGTGACGAGACGCCCCTCGGCGACCATGGTGCGGATGCGGTTCTTGAATTCGGTCATCACCAGCACAACGGTTGCGCCCTGCACCGCGAGGCAGGTCAGCAGGGCGCTGACGCCGATGGCCAGCGCCGGGCCGTTGAGGATGTCGTCGGATGTGTTGATCATGACCGGGCCAATTGCTTAAGCGGGAGCCCTGTCGTCCGAAATCCACCGTAAGTTGTCAAGTGCGGGAAACTACCCCTGCACCCGCATGGTCAGCGTGCCGTCCACCACGAGGTTGGTGCCGGAAACGAAGCTGGCGCGCCGGCTGGCGAGGTATACCGCGGCGTCGGCGATCTCCTCGGGCCGCGCCATGCGCCCCATCGGGTTGGCCGCGACATTGACCGCGAAGCTCCTGGGGTCGTTGATCCGCACCCGGTCCCAGAAGCCACCCTCGAACAGGGTGGTGCCGGGCGACACGACATTGGCGCGGATGCCCTTCGCCGCCACATGGCGCGCGAGCGACTTCACATAGAAGAACAGCGCCGCCTTCATCGTGCCGTAGGACACCGAGTCGTAGCCATAATCCTCCGAGCCCGAGATCGAGGAGATGGCGATGATGGCGCCCTCGCCCGAACGCTCGAGCCATGGCAGTGCGGCCTCGCAGGCGTTCCGCGTGTGCAGCAGGTCGATCTCGAAGGCGGCGCGGAAGGCCTCCTCGGATGGGCCATCGGCAAAGGCCGAGGCATTGCAGACGAGAATGTCGAGCCCGCCGAGCGCACCCGCCGCATCCGCGATGAAGCCCTCGAGCCGGGCGCGATCGCCCACATCGATGCTGACGCCGAAGGCGTTGACGCCCATGGCCTTCAGGTCGTCGACGGCCAGAGCCACGCCTGTGGCCTCGCGCGCGCAGATGGCGACATCGCAGCCTTCCGCCGCCAGTCCCATGGCGATGGCGCGGCCGATGCCCTTGCTGGCGCCGGTCACCAGCGCGCGCTTGCCCTTCAGATGCAGATCCACGTCACACCACTTTCACGGTCTTGGGGTCCCAGCCCTTGGGCTCGGGATATTTCGGGTTCATGTCTTCCAGCGTCTCGCGCACGATGCGCGAGATCGCGGCATTGCGCACCCAGTTGCGGTCCCCCGGAATCACGTACCACGGCGCCTGCGGCGTGGAGCAGCGGGTGAGCGCCACCTCGTAGGCCTTCATGTAGTCGTCCCACAGCTTGCGGTCCTCGAGGTCGGCCGGATTGAACTTCCAGCGCTTCTCGGGCATCTCGATGCGCTCGGTCAGCCGTTCGGCCTGCTCCTCCTTGGAGATGTTGAGCATGAACTTGAGGATCGTTGTGCCATTGTCGCTGAGCATCTTCTCGAAGGCGTTGATCTCGTCGTAGCGCTTCTCGATCGCATCGGGGGCCGCGAAGCCCCTGACCTTGGCGACCAGCACGTCCTCGTAATGCGAGCGGTTGAAGATGCCGATGTAGCCCTTGGGCGGACAGACCTTGTGCACGCGCCAGAGATAGTCCTGGGCGAGCTCGTCCACCGTCGGCGCCTTGAACGGCTGCACCCGCACCCCGATGGGGCCGCAATGGTTGAACACGGCGCGCACCGTGCCGTCCTTGCCGGCGCAGTCGATGCCTTGCAGAACGACGAGCAGCGCGCGCTTTCCTTCGGCGAACAGGCGGTCCTGCAGCGCGTCGATGGCCGCGGCATCGCGGATGGTGTCGGCCTTCGCGGCGTCCTTGTCGGCAAAGCCGTTGGCCGCCCGCGGATCGCAATCGGCAAGCTTGAACGACTTGCCCGGCTTCACGATGTAGCGTTCGCCAAAAGGCTTGGGTTTCTCGGCCATCTTCCCCTCCGTCACGAAGCGGTCATCCTGTCACGGGTCATCCACAAAAGCCACCCTCCGGGCGGCCACTTGAAGCGCGTGAGCCGAAGCTCTATCCCTGTGCAACCAACCGTATTGCAAATGGAATCCCTCTCCTTGACCGATCCGAACCAGGCCCAGAAGGCCGCCGCCGCCTACCGCCTTCCCGCCATGGACCAGGATTTCCTGCTGGGCGACACCACCCGGGGCCTCAGGTTCCAGCTCGAATACCAGAAGGCCGAGGAGCACCTCCGGAAATGGGGCGTGGCCACCACCGTCATCGTCTTCGGCTCGGCCCGGGTGAAGCCGGGCGAGGCCAATGGCTGGTATGACGCGGCGCGCGAATTTGCCCGCATCTGCTCGGAAGACGGCGGCGCCAAGCTCGAGCACAACGGCCCGCGCCACAACGTCATCGCCACGGGCGGCGGCCCCGGCATCATGGAGGCGGCGAACCGCGGCGCCCATGACGCGGGCGCACCCTCGATCGGCTTCAACATCACGCTGCCCACGGAGCAGGAGCCCAACGCCTACTCGACGCCGGACCTCACTTTCCGCTTCCACTATTTCGCGATGCGCAAGATGCATTTCGCCATTCGCGCCGCGGCGCTCGTGGTGTTCCCCGGCGGCTTCGGCACGATGGACGAGCTGTTCGAGATCCTCACCCTGCGCCAGACAGGCAAGATGGACGACGAGCTGCCGGTCGTGCTCTATGACTCGCAGTTCTGGAAGAACCTCATCAATTTCCAGCATTTCGCCGACACCGGCATGGTGGCGAAACAGGACCTCGATCTCTTCGGCTTCGCCGATACCCCGCGCGACGCCTGGGAGCAGCTGATCAAGCGCGGCCTGAAACGGCCCGGAGTGGAGTGAGCATGGCGATCCGTCTGAAGTTCCATGGCGCGGCGCGCACCGTCACAGGCTCCTGCTACCTGATCGAGACGGACAGGGCGAAGCTGCTGATCGACTGCGGCATGTTCCAGGGCTCGAAGACCGAGCGCGAGCTCAACTACCGCGCCTTCCCCTTCGATCCCGCGGCCCTCGACGGCGTGCTGCTGACCCACGCCCACATCGATCATTCGGGCCTGCTGCCGAAGCTCGTCAGGCACGGCTATGGGAAGAAGATCCACGCCACCCAGGCCACCGTCGATCTGTGCGGCATCATGCTGCCGGACTCGGGCGGCATCCAGGAAATGGAAGTGAAGCAGCTGAACCTGCGCCGCGCCCGGCGCGGCTTGGAGGAGGTGCAGCCGATCTACACCGAGGTCGACGCGATGGCGACGCTCGGGCATTTCGAGGGCCACCCCTACGAGACCTGGATCAGCCCCGCGCCCGGCATCCGGGCCCGCTTCTGGAATGCCGGCCACCTGCTGGGCTCCGCCTCGATCGAGGTCGAGGTGGAGCAGGACGGAAAACCGCCGCTGCGCATCCTGTTCTCCGGCGACCTCGGCCCCGACAACAAGATGCTGCAGCCCGATCCCACGGCGCCCACCGGCTTCGACTTCGTCGTCTGCGAATCGACCTATGGCGGGCGCGACCGCTTCGAGAGGAGCGAGGAAGGCCGCCGGGCCATTCTCGCCGGCGAGGTGAGCGAAGCCGCGAGAAGGAAGGGCGCGCTGCTGATCCCGTCCTTCGCGGTGGAGCGCACCCAGGAGCTGGTCACCGATCTCGTCAAGCTGATGGACGACGGGCAGATCCCCAAGGCCACCATCTTCATCGACAGCCCGCTCGCCTCGAAGGCCACGGCGATCTTCGTCAGGCACGCCGGCGAGATGGAGCATGCGGCCGACCTCAGGCGCGCCTTCACCTCGCCCTATGTGCGCGTCACCGAGAGTGTGGAGGATTCGAAGGCGCTCGCCCGCTTCACCGGCTTCCGCATCATCGTGGCGGCGAGCGGCATGTGCGAGGCCGGCCGCATCCGCCATCACCTGAAGAACCATCTCTGGCAGCCGTCGACCACCGTGCTGCTGGCCGGCTTCCAGGCCGAAGGCTCGCTCGGGCGCATCCTGCAGGACGGTGCGAAGACCGTCACCATCATGGGCGAGGAAATCAGCGTCCGGGCGGCGATCCGCCAGATCGAGGATTATTCCGGCCACGCCGATGGGCCGGAGCTGGTGCAATGGGTGAAGGAGCGCCTGCCGATCGGGCGGTCGATCTTCCTCACCCATGGCGAAGACGAAGGGCAGCACGCGCTGGCCGAGGACCTGCAGGGCATCGGCGTGCCGCATGACTGCATCCTCATCCCCTCGCTCGATGCGGTCTACGACATGTCGGGCGATGCCTGCGCCTTCGTGGCGGAGGAAACCCGCCCGCGCATCGACCCCACCATGGTGGCGCGCTTCGACAGCCACAACGACATGGCGGACCTCCTCCTCGACATCAAGGAGACCGTGACCAAGGCAGGCGACGAGAAGGCAAGGAGCGTGATCCTCCGCCGCCTGCGACGCGCGCTGTCGGGCGGCGACTCGCCAAACCCCGACGCCATGCGCCGCCGGCCGCCGGTCTCGGGACCATCGCGCCGCAGCCGCGGCTGGGACGAGTAGCCGCGTCCGCGCGCTAGCGCGACCGCGCCTCGATGGCGTCGTCCAGCGTCTTGAGCCCGGTCGTCGGGGCCGACACGAGCACCGCCATGTTGCCGGGGCGATGTTCGTTCTTCCACATCTTCATGTGGGCCTTGGGAATGTCGGCCCAGGAATAGACTTCCGACATGCAGGGATCGATGCGGCGCGCCATGACGAGCTTGTTGGCGGCGGACGCCTGCATGAGATTGGCGAAGTGCGAGCCCTGCACGCGCTTCTGGTGCATCCACAGATAGCGCGCATCCATGGTGAGATTGAAGCCCGTGGTGCCGGCGCAGATGACCACCATGCCGCCGCGCTTCGCCATCAGCACCGAGACCGGGAAGGTGGCCTCGCCCGGATGCTCCACCACCATGTCGACGTTGTTGCCCTTGCCGGTGAAGTGCCAGATCGCCTTGCCGAATTCGCGCGCGCCCTTGAGCCAGTCGTTGTAGGCGGGCGTGCCGACCTCCGGCATCTGGCCCCAGCAGGCGAATTTCTTGCGGTTGATGACGCCCTTGGCGCCGAGCTGCATGACGAAGTCCGCCTTGTCGTCCTCCGAAATGACGCCGATTGCGTTCGCACCGGTCGTGGCCGCGAGCTGGATGGCCATGGAGCCGAGGCCGCCGGAGGCGCCCCAGACGAGCACGTTCTGCCCCGCACTCAGCACATGCGGGCGGTGGCCGAACAGCATGCGGTAGGCAGTGGCCAGCGTGAGCGTGTAGCAGGCCGACTCTTCCCATGAGAGATGAGCGGGCTTCGGCAGCAGCTGGCGGGCCTGCACCCGGGTGAACTGCGCGAAGGAGCCATCCGGCGTCTCGTAGCCCCAGATGCGCTGCGAGTTGGAGAACATCGGGTCGCCGCCGTTGCACTCCTCGTCGTCGCCGTCATCCTGGTTACAGTGGATGACCACCTCGTCGCCCACCTTCCAGCGCTTCACCTTGGCGCCCACCGCCCAGACGATTCCGGCCGCATCGGAGCCCGCGATGTGGAAGGGGTTCTTGTGCCCGTCGATGGGCGAGATGGGTTTGCCCAGCGCCGCCCAGACGCCATTGTAGTTGACGCCGGCCGCCAGCACGAAGACGAGGCATTCGTCCTCGCCGATCTCCCAGGTGGGGACGACCTCGACCTGCATGGCGCTGTCCGGGGCGCCGTGGCGCTCCTGGCGGATGCACCAGGCGTACATTTTCGCCGGCACGTGTCCGAGCGGCGGGATTTCGCCCACCTCGTAGAGGTCCTTCACCGGGGCGTTGGCATTGGCCGGTTCGGCGGCGGATTTTGCGGCGGCGGAACTCATGGCGTCGACTCCCTCAAAGGGCTGAAAGATACCCGAGGCTAGACGATCTCGCACCGCAACAAAAGGAGGGGTGGCGTCGGCCGCGCCGCGCTTGACAGTTTGTTGCGAAACGACTGTATTAAAGGTTGCAATGACTGACAATCTGCCATTTTGCCTTGTTCTGCCCAGCGAGGAACGGTTGTGGGATGAACTGGCTGCTCTGGCTAAATGACATCGAAATTCCCGAGGAGACGATCGGCATCATTGCCTGCGTCGTGCCGGGGGCTTTCTTTCTCACCTTCTATACACGCATGTCGGGTATTACGGGCTATGTGATCAACGCCATTCTGCTGTTCGGCGGCGCCTATGCCGCCAATGTGCTGATGAGCGGGCTGATCCTGCGCATCGACTATCTGCAGCGGGTGCTGCTGACCTCGCTCGGCGGCATGGTCGTCGTGTCCCTGGCAATGCTGTTCCTGTTTCCACGCCCCAAGAAGGGCTGAGCACCTGCCCAAAGGTCGAGGTTGCGGTGCAATATGGGCCATGCCAGCATGGCGCGATCATGACCACGCGCGACAAACCCTGGCTCTTCCGCACCTATGCCGGCCATTCCACGGCGGCTCAATCCAACCAGCTGTTCCGGACCAACCTGTCCAAGGGCCAGACGGGACTGTCGGTGGCCTTCGACCTCCCCACCCAGACCGGCTACGACTCCGACCACGTGCTGTCCCGCGGCGAGGTGGGAAAGGTCGGCGTGCCGGTGTCGCACATCGGCGACATGCGCACCCTGTTCGACCAGATCCCGCTCGCCACCATGAACACCTCGATGACCATCAACGCCACCGCCGCCTGGCTGCTGGCGCTCTATGTGGCGGTGGCCGAGGAACAGGGGGCGCCGCGTGCCAGCCTGTCGGGCACCACGCAGAACGACATCATCAAGGAATATCTGTCGCGCGGCACCTATGTGTTTCCGCCGGCGCCCTCGATGCGGCTGATCACCGACACCATCGCCTTCTCCACGCGCGAGCTGCCGAAGTGGAACCCGATGAACGTCTGCTCCTATCATTTGCAGGAAGCGGGGGCGACGCCGGTGCAGGAACTGTCCTATGCGCTCGCCACGGCGATTGCGGTGCTCGACGGCGTGAAGGCATCGGGGGCCGTGGCTGAGAAGGATTTTCCGGAGGTCTTCGCGCGCATCTCGTTCTTCGTCAACGCCGGCATCCGCTTCGTCACCGAACTCTGCAAGATGCGGGCCTTCACCGAGCTGTGGGACGAGATCGGCCGCGAGCGCTACGCCATCACCGACGAGAAGCACCGCCGCTTCCGCTATGGCGTGCAGGTCAATTCACTGGGCCTCACCGAGCAGCAGCCGGAGAACAACGTCTATCGCATCCTGCTCGAGATGCTGGCCGTGGTGCTGTCGAAGAATGCCCGCGCCCGTGCGGTTCAGCTGCCCGCCTGGAACGAGGCGCTGGGACTGCCCAGGCCGTGGGACCAGCAGTGGTCGCTGCGCATGCAGCAGATCGTGGCCTATGAGACCGACCTCCTCGACTACGGCGACATCTTCGACGGCTCGACCGAGATCACCCGCAAGGTGGAGGCGCTGAAGGACGAGGCGCGCGCCGAACTCGCCCACGTGCTGAGCCTCGGCGGCGGCACCTCGGAAGAGGTGATCGCCTACATGAAGCGCCAGCTGGTCACCAGCAACACCGCGCGCCTGCACGCGATCGAGTCCGGTGACACCAAGATCGTCGGCGTCAACGCCTTCACCACGACGGAACCTTCGCCGCTCTCCGCCGGCACGGATGCCATCATGACGGTGAAGGACGACGTGGAATATGCCCAGATCGAGCAGCTGAAGGCCTGGCGCGCGGCGCGCGACGGCAAGGCCGTGAAGGCGGCGCTCGCCGAACTCGCGGGCGCGGCGAGGGACGGCCGCAACGTCATGGAGCCCTCGATCGCCTGCGCCAAAGCCGGCGTCACCACCGGCGAGTGGGGCGCAACGCTGCGCGAGATCTTCGGGGAATACCGCGCGCCCACCGGCGTCGCGCTCACCATGCGCGCCGACGGCGGCGAACAGCTTGCGGACCTGCGCATCCGCGTGAAGCGGCTGGCCGAACGCATGGGCGAGACGCCGCGCTTCCTCATCGGCAAGCCCGGCCTCGACGGCCACTCCAACGGCGCCGAACAAATTGCCGTGCGCGCCGCCGACACCGGCCTCGAGGTGATCTATGACGGCATCCGCGTGACGCCGGAGCAGCTGGTGAAGACGGTGCAGGAACGCCAGGTCCACGTCCTCGGCCTCTCCATCCTGTCAGGCAGCCACGTGCCGCTGATCCGCGAGGTGATGCAGCGCCTGCGCGCCGCGGGGCTCAGCGTGCCGGTCGTCGCCGGCGGCATCATCCCGCAGGACGACGTCAACGTGCTGAAGCAACTGGGTGTCGCCGCCGTCTATACGCCCAAGGACTTCGACATGAACCGCATCATGGCCGACCTCGTGACGCTGATCGAGAAGCGGGCGGACGAGAAGGCAGCGTGAACACCCATTTTCTTGACTCTTTCGGCCCTTTCCCCTATTTCCCGCCCACGGCGCGGCTGGGGTTTCCCTTCCCGCGCGTATTGCGCTGCCTCCGGCAACCCAATTTCGCCTGAGCAATCAGGCACTTGAAGCGCACCGGACCACGGGTTTTCCGGTGCCGCCAAAGGGCGCGGGACATAAGGAAGAAAGACCATGTACGCAGTCATCAAGACCGGCGGCAAGCAGTATCGCGTTGCGGCCGGAGACAAGATCCAGATCGAGAAGCTCGAGGGCAACCCGGGCGACCAGGTGAAGTTCGCCGAGGTGCTGATGATCGCCAACGGCGACGCCATCAACATCGGCGCACCGCACGTGGCCGGCGCCACCGTGGTGGGCGAGATCGCCTCCCAGGACCGTGGCCCCCACGTCATCATCTTCAAGAAGCGCCGCCGCAAGCACTACCGCCGGCGCAACGGCCACCGCCAGGACCTGACCTCGGTGACCATCCGCGAAATTCTCGGCTAAGCGCCGACAGGAACCAGGAGAACACACCATGGCTCATAAAAAGGCAGGCGGTTCGTCCCGCAACGGCCGCGATACCGCGGGCCGCCGTCTCGGCGTCAAGGCGTTCGGCGGCGAGACCGTCATCGCCGGCAACATCATCATCCGCCAGCGCGGCACCAAGGTTCACCCGGGCACCGGCGTGGGCATCGGCCGCGACCACACCATCTTCGCGGTGGTGAACGGCGTCGTCAGCTTCCGCCGCACCAAGGGCGACAAGCAGACCGTTTCCGTGCTGCCAGCCGTCGCGGCTGAGTAACCGGCGGGCTCAGACACATACAAGCCGCCGGATCCACCGATCCGGCATGCTTGCGAAAATGCGAAGCGGAGAGGTGGCCACCACCTCTCCGCTTTCGTTTGGACAACTGCCATGACGACGCTCGTGACCGACCGCCTGACGCTCCGTGCCCTGCAGGAAGAGGATGCGGAGGCGATCGTGCGGGAACTGGGGAACTTCAATGTCTCCCGCTGGACCGGACGCGTGCCCTTCCCCTACGGCCCCGACGATGCCCGGGCCTTCCTCGCGCATTGCAGCACTCTCGCCGACGATGCGCTGGTCCTCGCGATTGCCAGAGCGGACGAACTGGTCGGCGTCATCGGCATCGAGCAGGATGAACTGGGCTACTGGCTGGCGGAACCGCACTGGGGCAATGGCTATGGCACCGAGGCGGCGCGGGCCGTGGTCGACCATGCCTTCACGGCACCGGGCCGCGAGGAGCTGATCGCCAGCTACCACCTCGGCAACGCCGCGTCGCGGCGCATCCTGCTGGGGCTGGGATTTATCGAGATCGGAGAAGGCAGCGCCTTCTCGAAGGCGCGCCAGGCCGAGGTGCCGCACATGAAGTTGAGGCTCACGCGCAACGGCTGGGCTCAGGCGAAGGAGCGGCGGCGATGAGCCACCGCCCCTTCAATCGATCAGAACACCTTGGCGACGTAGCTCGCCACGATGGTGCGCCGGCCGAGGCCGCCATTGTGCTTGGAGGCGGCGAGGCGGAGATTGCCATCCGACATGCCGATGGCCAGCGCCAGGTGCTTCAGCCCCCACTGGATGTTGGTGCGCGGATCGAGCAGGGCGGCGCAATTGCCGCTGAAGCCGATGTCCTTGGCGGTGGCGCACTTCATCTGGAACACGCCATATTCACCGTGGCTGCCGCGCATGCTGGCATTGTAGTTGGATTCGACATGCGCGATGCGCAGCGCGAACCAGGTGGGCACGCCCTGCGACGGCGCCATGGCCTTGATCAGCGAGATGACGTTGCCCTGCGAAGCGGTGGTGCCTGCCGGCACGGCAAGCGCCGCGACAGCGGTCTGGCTGCGGCCGGCGGCCTGGATATGCCGGCTGCCGGAGGCGACCTGAACGCGCCGATGCGCATGGACGGAAGCGTAGGTCGCGGGCGTGCGGCGCGTATGGACCGCGGCGGTCCGGACCGATGTCCGGCGCAGCATGACCGACCGGGTCGCCGGTTTGGTGGTGGAGGTGAAGCTTGTTCCGGTGGTGGTGCCGTAACAGTGCGTGGCACCCTTGCAGGCTGCCTCGGCAGGTATAGCGGTGATGCAGCCCAGTACAGCGGCAGACAGCAAACCTGCGATCAGTCTATTTCTCATTTCTTGCCTTTCGTTATACACAAACAACGCCTCGATGATCTGTGGCCTGGTTGTGATCATCTTCCCCCGAAGGGCACCCGTCTTCGGGCGGCCGCTGGTAAAACTGCTAAATGTGTCCTCAAGGGGGCCAAAATATTGCAATGCAGCAGCGGCATGGAACCGTGGCCCATGGGCCACAGGGGGCTAGGCTCTTCCCGCAACCCGCGTTACAAGGCGTCATCATGAAATTCCTCGACCAGGCAAAGGTTTATGTGCGCTCCGGTGACGGCGGGGCAGGATCCGTGTCGTTCCGCAGGGAAAAGTTCATCGAGATGGGCGGACCCGACGGCGGCGATGGCGGCAATGGCGGCGACGTGTGGATCGAGGCCGTGGACGGCCTCAACACGCTGATCGACTACCGCTACCAGCAGCATTTCAAGGCGGCGACCGGCGGCCATGGCATGGGCCGGCTGCGGGCCGGCGCCAATTCCGACGACATCGTGCTGAAGGTGCCGGTGGGCACCCAGGTGTTCGAGGAAGACAACGAGACGATGATCGCCGACCTGGCCAAGCTGGGCGACCGCTTTCGCGTCGCCAAGGGTGGCAACGGCGGCTTCGGCAATGCCCATTTCAAGTCGTCCACCAACCGCGCGCCGCGCAATGCCAACCCGGGCCAGGACGGCGAGGAGCGCTGGATCTGGCTGCGGCTGAAGCTGATCGCCGACGCCGGCCTGCTGGGCCTGCCCAACGCCGGCAAGTCCACCCTGCTCGCCGCCGTATCCGCGGCCAAGCCGAAGATCGCCGACTATCCCTTCACCACGCTGCACCCGCAGCTGGGCGTGGTGCGCGTCGGCCTGCAGAGCTTCGTGCTGGCCGACATTCCGGGCCTGATCGAGGGCGCGCACGAGGGCCACGGGCTGGGCACGCGCTTCCTCGGCCACGTCGAGCGCTGCGCGGTGCTGCTGCACCTGATCGACGTGACGGGCGAGGATCCCGTCGCCGACTACCGGGTGATCCGCAAGGAGCTGAAGGCCTATTCGCCGGAACTGGCGGAGAAGCCCGAGATCATCGCCTTCAACAAGATCGACCTGCTGCAGGACGGCGACATCGAGGCCAAGCTCAAGGACTTCAAGCGCCGGGCGCGCAAGACGCCCATCCTGATGTCGGGCGGCACCACCAGGGGCGTGCCGGAAGCGATGAAGAAGCTGCTCGAGGTGATCGACACCTCGCGCCGTGCGGGCCGCGGCCAGGACACGCCGGGGGTGACGACGGAGGACTGGCGGCCGTGACGCCCCGCCTCGAAAAGGCGCGGCGCATCGTCGTCAAGATCGGTTCCGCGCTTCTGGTGGACGACAAGACCGGCACGATCAAGGCATCGTGGCTGGCTTCGCTGATCGACGACCTGGCGGATGCACGGGTGCGGGGCGCCGAGATCATCATCGTCTCCTCCGGCGCCATTGCACTGGGCCGCCGCACCCTGGGCCTGCCCAAGGGCACGCTGCGCCTCGAGCAGAAGCAGGCGGCGGCGGCGGTGGGCCAGATCGCGCTGGCCCAGGCCTGGACCGAGGCGCTCCGCACCCGCAACATGGTGGCAGCCCAGGTGCTGGTGACCCTGACCGACACCGAGGAGCGCCGGCGCTACCTCAATGCCCGCGCCACGCTGTCCACCCTGATCGAGCAGGGCGCGGTGCCCGTCATCAACGAGAACGACACGGTGGCGACCAGCGAAATCCGCTATGGCGACAATGATCGCCTCGCGGCGCGCGTCGCCTCGATGATGTCGGCCGACTGCCTGGTGCTGCTCTCCGACATCGACGGACTTTACACCGCCCCGCCCAGCCAGAAGGGCGCCAGCTTCCTGCCCCTCGTGGCGGAGATCACGCCGGAGATCGAGGCCATGGCCGGCAAGCCCGTGTCGGGTGTCGGTTCCGGCGGCATGATCACCAAGATCGAGGCGGGCAAGATCGCGCTCGGCGCGGGCTGCAACATGGTGATCGCGTCCGGCCACGAGATGCATCCGCTGCAGCGCGTCCTGGCCGGTGCGCGCTGCACCTGGTTCGTCGCCACTTCGACGGCATTGCAGTCGCGCAAGCGCTGGATCGCCGGCACGCTGCAGCCGATCGGCCACCTCGTGGTCGACGAAGGTGCGGCGGCGGCCCTGGCCAAGGGCAAGAGCCTGCTGCCGGCAGGTGTCAAGAAGGTCGAGGGCAGCTTCGCGCGTGGCGACACGGTGTCGATCGTGACCGTGAGGGGCCGCGAGATCGCGCGCGGCCTCGTCACCTATGACGCGGGCGACACGGCGAAGATCCTCGGCCTCAAGTCTTCCGAGATCGAGAAGGTGCTGGGCTTCCGCGGCCGCGACGTGCTGATCCACCGCGATGACATGGTGCTGATGGGCGGGGACCGCGCATGACCGGGACGATGACCAACCGCGAGCTGATGCTGACGCTGGGCCGCGCCGCGCGCGAGGCCGCGAAGGTGCTGGCGCTTGCCCCGGCGCAACAGAAGAACGAGGCGCTGCTGGCGATGGCGGCGAAGATCCGCCGTTCCGCCGCCGACATCCTCTCCGAGAACGCCCGCGACCTCGAACATGCCAAGGCCAAGGAGATGAAGGCGAGCTTCGTCGACCGGCTGACACTGAACGAGGCCCGCCTCGAGGCCATGGCCGTGGGACTGGAGGAGATCGCCGCCCTGCCCGATCCCGTGGGCCAGGTCATGGCGCAATGGACGCGGCCCAATGGCCTCGCCTTCAGCCGGGTGCGCGTCCCCATCGGCGTCATCGGCATCATCTATGAATCCCGGCCCAACGTGACGGCCGATGCCGGGGGGTTGTGCCTCAAGTCGGGCAATGCCGCGATCCTGCGCGGCGGCTCTGACTCTTTCCATTCATCGGGCGCCATCATCGCCTGCCTGCAGCGCGGGCTCGACAGCGCCGGCCTGCCGCGCACCGCGATCCAGATGGTGCCCAACGCCGACCGCGATTGCGTGGGCCTCATGCTGGAAGGCCTCGGCGGCACGCTGGACCTGATCGTGCCGCGCGGCGGCAAGAACCTCGTCGCCCGCGTGCAGCAGGATGCGCGCGTGCCCGTGTTCAGCCACCTCGAGGGCATCTGCCATGTCTACGTCGACAGGGCGGCGGACCTCGAGATGGCGAAGGCCATCGTGCGCAATGCCAAGATGCGGCGCACCGGCGTGTGCGGTTCGGCCGAAACGGTGCTGATCGACAAAGCCGCGGCAGACCGGAACCTGAAGCCGATCATCGCGACGCTGATCGACGCGGGCTGCGAGGTGCGCGGCGACGCCGCCGCGTGCCAGGCCGACGCGCGGGTGAAGCCGGCGACCGAGGAAGACTGGTCGACCGAGTATCTCGACGCCATCATCTCGCTGAAGCTGGTGGATGGCGTGGACGCGGCCATCGCGCACATCGCGCGCCATGGCTCGCAGCACACGGACTCGATCGTCACCGCGGATGCGGCCACCGCCGAGCGCTTCCTCAACGAGGTCGACAGCGCCATCGTGCTGCACAATGCCTCGACGCAATTCGCCGACGGCGGCGAATTCGGCTTCGGCGCCGAGATCGGCATCGCCACCGGCAAGCTGCATGCGCGCGGGC
>CAMFKI010000048.1 GCA_945957365.1 uncultured Alphaproteobacteria bacterium
CGATGTTCATCATCTTCTTCGTCTCGGCGCTGGCCGAAACGAACCGCCCGCCCTTCGACCTCGTCGAGGCGGAATCGGAGCTGGTGGCGGGCTTCATGGTGGAATACTCCTCGACCCCCTACCTCCTCTTCATGCTCGGCGAATACGTGGCCATCGTGCTGATGTGCGCGATGACCACCATCCTCTTCCTCGGGGGCTGGCTGCCGCCCATCGACCTGCCGCCTTTCAACTGGGTCTCGGGCTTCATCTGGTTCTTCCTCAAGGTCGTGCTGGTCTTCTTCATGTTCGCGCTGGTGAAGGCCTTCGTGCCGCGCTACCGCTACGACCAGCTGATGCGCCTGGGCTGGAAGGTGTTCCTGCCGATCTCGATCTTCTACGTGGTGCTGACGGCCGCGGTGCTCGTGGGCTTCGGGTGGGCGCCATGATCGCCGGCATCATGGGCGCCCTGGTCTTCGCCGCCATCGGCCTCGCCGAGGTGGCGCTGGTCAACCGGTCGGTCTACTCCTCGCTGCGCTGGCGTTACGAAAAGGCCAAGACCACGCAGTCGCAGGGCATCCGCCCTTCCACCATCATGGCGCTGGTCAAGTTCCAGAGCCTCGTCCTCCTGCCGGTCGTGGGCTTCATCGTCGGCGACCGCATGAAATCTCTGTTCGGGTGAAACCATGAAACTCGCACAAGCCGCCCGCTCGCTGTTCCTGAAGGAGTTCCTCGACGCCACCGTGCTGTCGATGCGCTACTTCTTCGCGCCCAAGGCGACGATCAACTATCCCAACGAGAAGGGCCCCGTGTCGCCCCGCTTCCGCGGCGAGCACGCGCTGCGCCGCTATCCGAGCGGCGAGGAACGCTGCATCGCCTGCAAGCTGTGCGAAGCCGTGTGCCCGGCACTCGCCATCACCATCGAGGCGGGCCCCCGCCGCAACGACGGCACCAGGCGCACCACGCGCTACGACATCGACATGGTGAAGTGCATCTATTGCGGCTTCTGCCAGGAAGCCTGCCCGGTCGACGCCATCGTGCTCGGCCCGAACTTCGAATTCGCCACCGAGACCCGCGAGGAGCTGCTCTACGACAAGGAGAAGCTCTTGGCCAACGGTGACCGCTGGGAACGCGAGATCGCGCGCAACATCGCGGTCGACGCGCCCTATCGCTGAAGGAGCCCATGATGGTCGCCGCACTGTTCTTCTATCTCTTCTCGGCCATCGCGGTTGCCTCCGCGGTCATGGTCATCTCGGCGAGGAACCCGGTTCACTCGGTGCTCTTCCTCATCCTGTGCTTCTTCAACGCCGCCGGGCTCTTCGTTCTGCTGGGGGCGGAGTTCCTGGCGATGATCCTGGTCGTCGTCTATGTCGGCGCCGTCGCCGTGCTCTTCCTCTTCGTCGTCATGATGCTCGACGTCGACTTCGTGGAGCTGCGCCAGGGCATGCTCAACTATCTGCCCATCGGCGCGGTGATCGGGCTCATCGTGCTGGTCGAACTCGCGCTTGCGGTGGGCGGCTGGGTGATCAGCCCGGCAAGCCTCCAGTCGCGCGTGGCGCCGCTTCCTGCGGGCGTCACCAACACCGAGGCGCTGGGCCGCGTGCTCTACACCGACTTCCTGTTCTACTTCCAGGCGGCGGGCCTGGTGCTGCTGGTCGCCATGGTGGGCGCCATCGTGCTGACGCTGCGCCACAAGGTGGGGGTGAAGCGCCAGGACATCTCGGTGCAGGTGGCGCGCACGCCCGCCACCGCCGTCGAAGTCATCAAGGTCAAGCCGGGGCAGGGGATCTGAGCCATGGAAATCGGTCTCTCGCAATATCTCACCGTCGCGGCGATCCTGTTCACGGTCGGCGTCTTCGGAATCTTCCTCAACCGCAAGAACGTCATCGTCATCCTGATGTCGGTGGAGCTCATCCTGCTCTCGGTCAACATCAACCTCGTCGCCTTCTCGACCTTCCTCGGCGATCTCGTCGGCCAGGTCTTCGCGCTGCTGGTGCTCACCGTCGCCGCGGGCGAGGCGGCCATCGGGCTTGCCATCCTCGTCACCTATTTCCGCAACCGCGGCACCATCGCGGTTGAAGACATCAATCTCATGAAGGGCTGACGGGAACATCATGAACACCGTCCTTTCCGCCATCGTCTTCCTGCCGCTGATCGGCGCGCTGATCGCCGGCCTTCTCGGCACCAGGGTGTTCCGGCAGCTCGGTCGCGACTCCGACGTCTATGGCGAACACCATGCGCATGACGATCACGCCCATGACGAACATGGCCACGACGACGATCACGGCCACCACGGCCATTACGACGGCCCCATGTGGCCGATGTACCTGACGACCGCGCTGCTCTGCCTCTGTGCCGTGCTGTCGTGGTACGTGTTCTTCGGCTTCCTGCATGAGCCCGGCGTCGAGAAAGTGGAAGTGCTGCACTGGATCAATTCCGGCGCGCTTTCGGCCAACTGGATGATCCGCGTCGACACCCTGACGGCGGTGATGCTGGTCGTCGTGAACACCGTCTCGGCCCTCGTCCACGTCTACTCGCTGGGCTACATGAGCCATGACGAGCACCAGCCGCGCTTCTTCGCCTATCTCTCGCTCTTCACCTTCGCCATGCTCATGCTGGTGACGGCCGACAACCTCGTCCAGATGTTCTTCGGCTGGGAAGGCGTGGGCCTCGCGTCCTACCTCCTCATCGGCTTCTGGTACCAGCGCGACAGCGCCTGTGCCGCCGCCATGAAGGCGTTCATCGTCAACCGTGTCGGTGACTTCGGCTTCGCGCTCGGCATCTTCGGCTGCTTCCTCGTCTTCCAGACGGTCGACTTCGACACCATCTTCGCCGCCGCGCCCGGCATGGCCGGCAAGACCATGCATTTCCTTTCCTGGCAGCCCGATACGCTCACCGTCCTCTGCCTCCTGCTCTTCATGGGCGCCATGGGCAAGTCGGCGCAGTTCCTGCTGCACACCTGGTTGCCCGACGCCATGGAAGGCCCGACGCCCGTCTCGGCCCTGATCCACGCCGCCACCATGGTGACGGCCGGCGTCTTCATGGTCGCCCGCCTGTCGCCGATGTTCGAGCTGGCGCCCTACGCCAAGGACTTCGTCGTCGTCATCGGCGCCATCACCGCCTTCTTCGCGGCCTCCGTCGGCCTCGTCCAGAACGACATCAAGCGCGTCATTGCGTACTCGACCTGTTCGCAGCTCGGCTACATGTTCGTGGCACTCGGCGTCGGCGCCTATGGCGCGGGCGTGTTCCACCTCTTCACGCATGCCTTCTTCAAGGCGCTGCTGTTCCTCTCGGCGGGTTCGGTGATCCACGCCGTCTCGGGCGAGCAGGACATGCGCAAGATGGGTGGCCTCGGCCCCTACATCAAGATCACCTTCGCCATGATGGTGATCGGCAACCTGGCGCTCACCGGCTTCCCCTTCACCTCGGGCTATTTCTCCAAGGACGCCATCATCGAGGCCTCATGGGTGGCGGGATCGGGCTTCGCCTTCTGGATGCTGGTCATCGCCGCGACCTTCACCTCCTTCTACTCCTGGCGCCTCACCTTCATGACCTTCAACGGCCAGCCGCGCGCCGACCGCGAAGTGATGGAACACGTGCACGAGAGCCCGATGGTGATGCTGGTGCCGCTCTTCGTGCTGGCCGCCGGCGCGCTGTTCGCGGGCTTCATCTTCAAGGACTACTTCATCGGCCACGACTTCAAGGAGTTCTGGGGCAAGTCGCTGGCCAATGGCCCGGTGATGGAAGCGATGGAGCAGGAAGGTGCGGTACCCGCCGCCGTCAAGTGGTCGCCCTTCGTGGCCATGGTGCTGGGCTTCGTCACTGCCTGGGTCTTCTACATCCGCGACACCTCGATCCCGAGGCGCCTCGCCGAGCAGCACCAGCCGCTCTACAAGTTCCTGCTCAACAAGTGGTACTTCGACGAGCTCTATGACGTCATCTTCGTCCGGCCCACCATGTGGCTCGGCCGCTTCCTGTGGAAGAAGGGTGACGGCTTCATCATCGACGGCTTCGGTCCCGATGGCGTATCCGCCATGGTCAACGACGTGACGCGCGGCGTCGTGCGGCTGCAGACCGGCTATCTCTATCACTATGCCTTCGCCATGATGATTGGTGTCGCCGCATTGACTTCCTGGTTCCTGTTCGGGGGCGCACACTGATGAACTGGCCCATCCTTTCGGTCATCACCTTCCTGCCGCTCCTCGGCGTGCTCTTCATCCTGATGGTGAAGGGCGAGGATGAAACGGCGCTGCGCAACGTGCGCTGGGCCGCCTTCTGGACGACTTTGATCACCTTCCTCGTCTCGCTGCTGATCTGGGCGGGCTTCGATTTCAACGCGACGGGCTTCCAGTTCCAGGAAGCGCATTCCTGGCTCGGCACCGCCGCCACCTACAAGCTCGGCGTCGACGGCATCTCCATGCCCTTCGTGATCCTGACCACCTTCCTGATGCCGATCTGCATCCTCGCCTCGTGGCACGTCACGAAGCGGGTGAAGGAATACATGATCGCCTTCCTGGTGCTCGAGACGCTGATGATCGGCGTCTTCTGCTCGCTCGACATCGTGCTGTTCTACCTGTTCTTCGAGGCAGGCCTGATCCCGATGTTCCTGATCATCGGCATCTGGGGCGGCCCGCGCCGCGTCTATGCGAGCTTCAAGTTCTTCCTCTACACGCTGCTGGGCTCGGTGCTCATGCTGCTCGCCATCATCTACATGTACTGGACGAGCGGCACGACCGACATCACGCAGCTCCTGGCCCACCCGGGCTTCACGCCGGAAGCCCAGAAGTGGCTGTGGCTCGCCTTCTTCGCCTCCTTCGCGGTGAAGATGCCGATGTGGCCGGTGCACACCTGGCTCCCCGACGCCCACGTCGAGGCGCCGACCGCCGGCTCCGTCATCCTGGCGGCGATCCTCCTCAAGATGGGCGGCTACGGCTTCCTGCGCTTCTCGCTGCCGATGTTCCCGGATGCCTCGGTCTATTTCCAGGACTTCGTGTTCTTCCTCTCGGTCGTCGCCATCGTCTACACCTCGCTGGTGGCGCTGATGCAGGAGGACATGAAGAAGCTGATCGCCTATTCCTCCGTCGCCCACATGGGCTTCGTGACCATGGGCATCTTCGCGCTGAACCGCCAGGGCATCGACGGCGCCATGTTCCAGATGATCAGCCACGGCCTCGTGTCGGGGGCGCTCTTCCTCTGCGTCGGCGTGGTCTATGACCGCATGCACACGCGCGAGATCGCGGCCTATGGCGGGCTCGTCAACAACATGCCGCTCTATGCCTTCACCTTCATGGTCTTCACCATGGCGAATGTCGGCCTTCCCGGCACGAGCGGATTCATCGGCGAGTTCCTGTCGCTGATGGGCGCCTTCCATGCCAGCACATGGGTCGCCTTCTTCGCCACCACCGGCGTCATCCTGTCGGCGGCCTATGCCCTGTGGCTCTACCGCCGCGTGGTCTTCGGCAAGCTGACGAAGCCGGCGCTGATGCGGCTCCCCGACATGACGCCGCGCGAGCTGGCGACGCTGCTGCCGCTGATCCTGCTCACCATCTTCTTCGGCGCCTACCCGACGCCGATCCTCAACATCTTCGGCCCCGCGGTCGAAACCATCATCAAGCCCTTGAACGAGGCCGCCGCCGCAGCGCATCTGCTGGCGACCGCCTCGCTGCAGTAAGGACCTTCGACCCATGTGGCTTCTCCAACAGGCCGATGCCGTAGCCGCCCTTCCGGAAATCGTGCTGGCGGTGCTGACGCTGGCGCTCCTGATGCTGGGCGTCTTCCGCAAGTCGGACGCCTCCGACATGGTGACGCTCGGCGCACTCATCGCACTGGGCATTGCGGCACTCCTGGTGATCTTCGCCCCCGCCCACCAGGCCGTGGCCTTCCACGGCGCGCTGATGGTCGATACCTTCGCCAAGGTGATGAAGGTGCTGGCGCTGTTCGGCTCCGCCGCGGCCCTCGTGCTCTCCGTCAGCTTCATGAAGCGCGACGGCTCGCAGCGCTTCGAATATCCGGTCCTTATCCTGCTCGCCACCATCGGCATGATGCTGATGATCTCGGCCAACAACCTGATCGCTCTCTACATGGGCCTCGAGCTGCAGTCCCTCTCGCTCTACGTGCTGGCCGCCATCAACCGCGACTCGGCGCGGGCCTCGGAGGCGGGCCTCAAGTATTTCGTGCTGGGTGCGCTGTCGTCGGGCATGCTGCTCTATGGCGCGTCGCTGGTCTATGGCTTCACCGGCACCACCGAATTCCCCGGCATCGCCGCCTATCTCACCAGCAACGGCGCGACGCTCGGCGCGGTCTTCGGCCTCGTCTTCGTCATCGCGGGCCTCGCCTTCAAGATCTCGGCCGTGCCCTTCCACATGTGGACGCCGGACGTGTACGAGGGTGCGCCCACCCCGGTGACGGCCTTCTTCGCGGCGGCTCCCAAGGTCGCCGCCATGGCGCTCTTCACCCGCACCATGATGGAAGCCTTCGGCGCCATCCAGCCGGCCTGGGGCCAGATCATCATCTTCATCTCGATCGCCTCCATGGCCTTGGGCGCCTTCGCCGCCATCGGCCAGACCAACATCAAGCGCCTGCTGGCCTATTCCTCGATCGCCAACATGGGCTATGCGCTGGTCGGCCTCGCGGCGGGCACGCAGGAAGGTGTCCAGGGCGTCGTCGTCTACATGATCATCTACATGATCATGACGCTCGGCTCCTTCGCCTGCATCCTCGCCATGCGCCGCAAGGGCTACATGGTGGAGGAGATCAGCGACCTCTCGGGCCTGTCGCGCAACCACAAGGGCCTCGCCTTCGTGTTCTCGATGCTGATGTTCTCGATGGCCGGCATTCCGCCGCTCGCCGGCTTCTTCGCCAAGTATTTCGTGTTCCTCGCGGCGGTGAAGGCGGGCCTCTATGCGCTCGCGGTCATCGGCGTCGTCACCTCGGTGGTGGGCGCCTATTACTACCTCCGCATCGTCAAGATCATGTATTTCGACGAGCCGAAGGAGGCCTTCGAGCCGATGGACGGCGAGGTGAAGCTCATCGCCTATGCCTCAGGCGCCTTCACGCTTCTCTTCGTCCTTCCGTGGATCGCCAGCCCCGTCATCGCGGTCGCGGCAGCGGCGGCCAAGTCGTTCTATTGATCCTCGCGACGGGACATCCGGTCCGCCATTTCGACCGGATCGATTCCACCAACCTCGAGGCCCGCAGGCTCGCCGATACCGGTGAGTGCGGGCCTCTCTGGCTTGTGGCGGACGAACAGACGCTGGGCCGAGGACGCTTGGGTCGCAGCTGGGTGAGCGAGCCCGGCAATCTCTACGCCACCTTCCTGTTCGCAATCGCGCAAGGCCCGCAGGCGGCCTCACAGGTGAGCTTCGTCGCGGCGCTCGCCGTACACGACACCGTGACGAAACTGCGCCCCGAACTCGCCCCCCGCATCAAGTGGCCGAATGACGTGCTCATCGGCGGCGCCAAGTTCTGCGGCGTGCTGCCGGAGGTGGTGGGCGAGAACCCCACCCGCATCGCCATCGGCTGCGGCGTCAACATCGCCCACGCGCCAGAGGGCACGCCCTATCCGGTGACGGCACTGGGCGCGGACCTCGCCGTTGCCACCGTGCTGAAGGAACTCGACGCCAACCTCACCCGCCGCCTCGCGCAGTGGGACGAGGGCAGGGGCTTCGGTGCGACCCGGACCGACTGGGCGGCGCGCGCGCTGGGCCTCGGCAGTGCCGTCACCGCCACGTCGGGGGCAAGGAAGATCACCGGCACTTTCGAGGGACTGGCGGCGGATGGCGCGCTGCTTCTCGAGGAAGCGGACGGTACACGCATTCCCATCCACTCCGGCGAAGTGTCCTTCGCCGAACTCGAACGCCAGAGGCGAACATCATGAACGCGCGGCGCAGAGCCCAACTCCCCAGCGAACTCGTCTTCCTGCCCTTGGGCGGCACCGGCGAGATCGGCATGAACTGCTATGTCTATGGCTCCGGCCCCGCCGACGACCGGCACTGGCTGATGGTCGACCTCGGCGTGAAGTTCGGCGAGGAGACCGATCCCGGCATCGACGTGGTGCTGCCCGACGTCGGCTTCATCACCGCCGAGAAGTCGCGCCTGCACGGCCTCGTCCTCACCCATGCGCATGAGGATCACCTCGGCGCCGTGGCCTGGCTGTGGCCGCAGCTCCAGTGCCCCGTCTACTGCACGCCGTTTGCCGCGCAGATCCTGGCGCTGAAGCTGAAGGAAGCGGGCCTCGACGAGCAGGTGCCGGTGAAGGTCATGGCCGTCGGCTCGAAGTTCAAGCTCGGCCCCTTCGGACTCGAATTTATCTCCGTCACCCATTCGATCCCGGAACCCACAGCCCTGCTGATCGAGACGGAGCAGGGCCGCGTGCTGCATTCGGGCGACTGGAAGATCGACCGCACCCCGGTGCTGGGCCAGGGCATGGACGAGAAGCGCCTGCGCGAGATCGGCGCCAAGGGCGTCGACGTGCTGGTCTGCGATTCCACCAACGTGCTGCGCGAGGGCCATTCACCCTCGGAGAAGGACGTGGCCGAGCGCATCACCGAGATCGTCAAACAGGCGACGGGGCGCGTCGCCATCACCACCTTCGCCTCGCACCTGGACCGCATCGCGACCGCGATCCGCGCGGCGCGTGCCACGGGGCGCGAGGTGGTCATCGCCGGCCGCGCCATGCGCAATACGATCGAGGCCGCACGCCTCTGCGGCATGCTGAAGGATTCTGGCCGCCTGCTCGACCAGGAAGAATTCGGCTACCTGCCGCCGGACAAGGTGATGCTGCTCTGCACCGGCAGCCAGGGCGAGCCGCGCGCGGCCATCGCCCGCATCGCCGAGGACCAGCACCCGCACATCGCGCTCGAACCGGGCGACCTCGTGATCTTTTCGTCCAAGACCATTCCCGGCAACGAGAAGGAAGTGAGCCGCGTGCTCAACAATCTCGCGCGCCTCGACATCGACACGGTGACGGGCGACGAGGATCTCGTCCACTCCTCGGGCCACCCGCGCCAGGGCGAACTCGCCCTGCTCTACCACTGGGTGAAGCCGAAGGCGCTGATCCCCATGCACGGTGAGCCCCGCCATTTGCGCACCCATCGCCTCTTCGCGGAGTCGCAAGGCATCCGCGACGTGCTGATCCCGCAGGACGGAACTATCACCAGGCTGGCGCCCGGCCCGCTCGATCACATCGACGAAGCGCCCTGCGGTCGTCTCCACGTCGATGGCCGGCTCATCGTGCCGTCGGAGGACGGCCCGGCGAAGCAGCGCCGCAAGCTGTCCTTCGTGGGCATCATCTTCGTGTCGGTGGCGATCGACGCCAAGGCGGAGCTCGCCGCCGACATCGAGCTGATCACCGACGGCATCCCGGCAGGCCTCGACGCCGACTTGCTGGAGGCCGCGGAACGCGCCTTCGGCTCCACCCCGAAGCCCCGCCGCAAGGATACGAACCAGCTGGCCGAAACGATCCGCACCGCGGTGCGCCGCGCGGCGGATCTCGCCTGGGGCAAGAAGCCCATCGTGAAGGTTACGGTCCTGAAAGTCTGACGTATCGTTGGTTGCTGGCAGGCGCCGGGCGAAACCGCCTAGTCTGGCCGCATGTCCCGTGAAAGGTCCTGCGATGTCCGAAACTGACAAGGTCTTCTCCGGCTCGATCGCCGCGATCTACGACAGCCACATGGTGCCGCTGTTCTTCGCGCCCTATGCCGTGGAAATGGCGGCGCGCGTGGCGGCCCATGCCCCCACCGCGGTGCTCGAAGTCGCGGCCGGAACGGGTGCGGTGACGGCGGAACTGCTGCGCCAGCTGCCGAAGGAAACCACCATCACGGCCACCGACCTGAACCAGGGCATGCTGGATGTCGCGGCCGCCAGGCTGAGCGACCGGCGGCTGCGGCTGCGAAGCTGCGATGCGCAGTCGCTGCCGTTCCAGGACAAGAGCTTCGATGCGGTGGTCTGCCAGTTCGGCGTCATGTTCTTCCCCGACAGGCTCACTGCCTATGGCGAGGCGCACCGGGTGCTGCGCAAGGGCGGCAGCTATTTCCTCAGCGTGTGGGACACGCTCGACGCCAACCCCTTCGCCGATGTCGTCACCCGGGCCCTGGCAGAGGCATTCCCGAACGACCCGCCGGATTTCTTCCGTCGCACGCCCTACGGCCACAACGACGTCGCCGCCATCACCGCCACGCTGGCGGAGGCCGGCTTTGGCGGCATCACGGCCGAAACGGTCACCCTCCCCAGTTCCGCGCCGTCAGCGGCCCACGCCGCCATGGCGCTGTGCCAGGGAACCCCGCTCCGCTCCGAGATCGAGCAGCGTGACCCGCAGGGGCTGGCGCGGGCGACGGAGACCGCCGCGCGCGCCCTCGAACGGGAATTCGGCAGCGGGCCGGTTCAGTCCTCCATGCGCACCATCCTGTTCGAGGCCCAGGCCTAGTTGCCCACACAGCCGTCCGGCGCGGGCTTGCCCGCGAAGCGGTCGGCGATCCACGGCAGGTAGAACTGCTCCGAGACGCCGGGCGTCGAGAAGTGGTCCTGCGTGCCCGGCAGCTGCATGCGGCCCACATTGGCGCCGGCGATGGCGCACATCTTCTTGCGGTAGAGTTCGCTCTGGATGGGCGGCAGGGTGGTGTCGTTGTCGCCGAAGTAGATCATCACGGGAGCCACCGGCTTCACGTCGTTCGGCACGCTGACGTTCTGGATGGCCTGGGCCCAGGCCAGCTCGTTCTGCGGGTCGCTGCGCATGAGCTTGGCGAAATCCTTGCCGAACGTGTAGCCGATCGTGTCGGACGCGGCGTGAACGCACTTGTTTGCGAATATCTCGTCCAGCGCCTTGGCGCCGTCCGCGGTGAAGATGTCCGTGTACTTCAGCTTGTCCGGATAGGCGGCCTCGATGCCCCAGAGGAACATGGCGAAATGGGCGAAGTTGAAGACATTGCCGGAGAACGTCTTGGCAATGCCGCCGATCATCTGCGCGGCGCTGGCCTGGTCGTAGGTGTCGGGCCCCATCACGGAAACGTCCACCGGCGCCATGGCGACGAAGCCCACGAAGTCGATGCCGTCGCGGGCCGTGCCCGTCTTGCCGATGTAGTCGGGCAGGCCCGCGGCCGCGATGGTGGAGCCGCCGCCCTGCGACCAGCCGATGGCGACCGCCTTCGTGCCGGCGCCCGTCTCCTTGATGCTGCCCACGGCGCGCGCTGCATTGATGGCGTCGCGGGCATTGGTGCGGGACACGGTGTACTGGTGCCTGCCCGGTCCGCCGAGGCCCTGGTAGTCGGTGGCGACCACCACGTAGCCGGCCTTGATGAAGGCCGCGAGCGCCGGCAGGCCATAGTCGGTCCAGCTGTCGCCGCCCACCCGGAAATAGAGGTTCAGCGGCTTGGCCGGGTTCTCGATCTCGGAGGGCCCGCAATTGACCGCCGTGCCGGTGGTGCCGTGCGACCAGGTGACGACCGGGCGGCCGCCCTTCGGCGCCTTGCCCTCGGGCGCCACCACCACAGCCGTCGAGATCGTCAGCCTGTCATTGAGGTCGGAGGACACATAGGCGATGCGCCAGGCCTCGGCCCCCGCGACCGGCGTCGCGATGCGTTCCCGCTTCAGCACCTGGCCCAGCCGGCCGGCGGGCTTCAGTTTCTGCACCGACTGGTAGAAGACGGGCACGGCGGGCGCGGGGCCGAAGTCGTCGGCCAGGGCGGCCGCAGGCGAGAGCGCCACGGCGGCCAGGAGGGCAAGTTTCGGGAAGCGGGAGATGAACGTCATGATGAGCCTCTTGAAGGGAAGCGGAACGGCTTTGCGAAATGGGTCGGCCTAGTTGGCGGCGCATCCGTCGGGCGCCGGCTTGCCGGCAAGCCGGTCGGCGATCCACGGCAGGTAGAACTGCTCGGAAACGCCGGGCGTCGAGAAGTGGTCCTGGGTGCCCGGCAGCTCGATCCGGGCCACGTTGGCGCCGGCAATGGCGCACATGTTCTTGCGGTAGAGTTCGTGCTGGATCGGCGGCGTCACGGTGTCGTTGTCGCCCCAATAGATCACCACGGGGGCGATGGGCTTCACGTCGTTCGGCACGTTGATGGCCTGGAAGGCCTGGGCCCAGGCCAGCACGTTCTGCGGGTCGCTGCGCATCAGGTTCGTGGCGTCCTTGCCGAAGGTGTAGCTGAAGGTGTCGGCGAGCGGGTGGACGCACTTGTTGGCGATGATCTCGTCCATCGTCGCGATCTTGTCCGCGGGGAGGAGGTCGGTCAGCTTCAGCTTGTCGGGGTAGGTGGCCTGGATGGCCCACAGGTACATGGCGAAATGCGCGAAGGCGAAGCTGTCGGAGGTATAGGTCTTGATGAGGTCGGCGAAGAGCTTCTGGGCGGCCGCCTCGTCGAGCTTGCCGGGCGTCATGGCGGAGGTGTCCTCCGGCGCCAGGGCGACGAAGCCGACGAAGTCGAGGCCGTCACGTGCCGTGCCCTTCTGGGCGATGTAGGCGGGCTGGCCCGCCGCCGCGATGGTCGAGCCACCGCCCTGTGACCAGCCGATGGCGACGGTCTTGGTGCCGGCGCCCGTTTCCCTCATGGTGCCCACGGCACGCGCCGCGTTGATCGCGTCACGGCCATTGGTGAGGGCAACGCCATACTCGTGCTTGCCCGGGCTGCCGAGGCCCTGGTAGTCGGTGCCGACCACCACGTAGCCGGCCTTGATGAACGCCGCGAGTGCGGGCAGTCCGTAATCCGTATAGCTATCGCCGCCAACGCGGAAATAGAGGTTCAGCGGGCGGGCGGGGTCGAGGACCTCGGAGGGGCCGCAATTGACCGCGGTGCCGGTGGTGCCGTGCGACCAGGTGATGACCGGACGGCCACCCTTCGGCGCCTTGCCCGTGGGTGCCACGACCAGCGCCGTCGAAATCGTTTTCTTGTCATTGAGGTCGGAGGACACATAGGCGATGCGCCAGGCCTCCGCACCGGGGATCGGGGTCGCGATGCGCTCCTGCTTCAGCACCTGGCCCAGCTTGCCGTCGGGCTTCAGCTTCATCACCGCCTGGTAGAACGGCGCGAGCGCCGGCGCGGGACCGAAGTCATCGGCCATGGCGGCGGCGGGCGTAAGCGCCACCGCGGCCAGCAGGGCGAGTTTCGAGAGGCGGGAGACGAGCGACATGATGAGCCTTTACGGGTAGCGCAGAACCGATCGCCAGAACCGATCCCAGGAAATGCCGACGCGGGTTTCGCTTCTGGCCCTCTGGCGGCTGCTTTTCGCCAGTGGTGATGGCTCCAGTTAGTCGCGCCTAGATAGCAGATCAATTGGTAGAACTGACGATGGCCGGAGGCAGCCGTTCACTTTCCGTTCGGTTTTTCCGCCGCTGTGGGCTAATCAGCGCCCGCACCCAATTCCCCATGCCGGAAATGCTATAAGCCCCCGAATCATGAGCAAGCACGTACCCCCGCCGGAAGCCCCGAAAGACATCGAGAAGATCGACCTCAAGGAAGCCCTCGAAGAGCGCTACCTTGCCTATGCGCTGTCCACCATCATGCACCGCGCGCTGCCTGACGTGCGCGACGGGCTGAAGCCGGTGCATCGCCGCCTGCTGCACGTCATGCAGATCCTCAGGCTCGATCCCAATTCTGCGTTCAAGAAGTCGGCCAAGATCGTCGGCGACGTGATGGGCGGCTATCACCCGCATGGCGACCAGTCGATCTATGACGCGCTCGTCCGCCTCGCGCAGGATTTCTCGTCGCGCTATCCGCTGGTGGACGGGCAGGGCAACTTCGGCAACATCGACGGCGACAGTGCCGCCGCCTACCGCTACACCGAAGCGCGCATGACCGAGGTGGCGAAGCTCCTCCTCGAAGGCCTCGACGAGGACACGGTCGACTTCCGCCCGAACTACGACGGCTCGGTGCAGGAGCCGGTGGTGCTGCCGGGCGCCTTCCCGAACCTGCTGGCCAACGGGTCCTCCGGCATCGCGGTGGGCATGGCGACCTCGATCCCGCCGCACAATGCGGCCGAGCTCTGCGATGCCGCCCTACACCTCATCAAGACGCCCAATGCGACGGACGAGAAGATCGCCCAGCTGGTGCAGGGCCCGGACTTCCCGACAGGCGGCATCATCATCGATGACCGCGCCTCGATCATGGAAGCCTACAAGACCGGCCGCGGCGGCTTCCGCGTGCGTGCCCGCTGGTCACAGGAGGATCTGCCGCGCGGCACGTGGCAGATCGTCATCACCGAGATTCCCTATCTGGTGCAGAAGAGCCGGCTGATCGAGAAGATCGCCGAGCTGCTCACGGCGAAGAAGCTGCCGCTGCTCGCCGACGTGCGTGACGAGTCGGCCGAGGACGTGCGCATCGTGCTGGAGCCGAAGAGCCGCACGGTGGACCCGACCCTGATGATGGAGCAGATGTTCCGCAACACGGAACTCGAATCCCGCATCCCGCTCAACATGAACGTCTTGAGTCACGGCAAGGTGCCGAAGGTGATGAGCCTCAAAGACGTGCTGCGCGAGTGGCTCGATCACCGCAAGGACGTCCTCGTCCGCCGCTCGAACTTCCGTCTCGCCGAGATCGCGCGACGGCTCGAGATTCTCGAAGGCTACCTCGTCGCCTACCTGAACCTCGACGAGGTGATCCGCATCATCCGCGAGGAGGATGAGCCGAAGCCCGCGTTGATGGCGCGCTTCAATCTCACCGACAACCAGGCCGAAGCCATCCTCAACATGCGGCTGCGCGCACTGCGCAAGCTCGAAGAGATGGAAATCCGCGGCGAGCACCAGAAGCTCGTCAAGGAACAGAAGGCGCTGAACGCGCTGCTGAAGTCGGATGACGAGCAGTGGGCGACGATCGCCGAAGAGATCAAGGGCGTGAAGGAGAAATTCTCCAAGAAGACGCCGCTCGGCCGTCGGCGGACGGATTTCTCCGAGGCGCCCGAGATCGATCTCGAACTCGAGCAGTCGATGATCGAGAAGGAACCCGTCACCGTGGTCTGCTCCGAGAAGGGCTGGATCCGCACCATGAAGGGTCACATGGAGGATTTTTCCGGCCTCGCCTACAAGGATGGCGACAAGGGCCAGTTCACCTTCCACGCCATGTCAACCGACAAGGTGATGCTGTTCTCTTCCTCCGGCAAGTTCTTCACCCTCGACGTCGGCAAGCTGCCCGGCGGCCGCGGCCATGGCGAGCCGGTGCGCCTGATCTGCGATCTCGACGCGGCGGACTCGATCGTCTCGCTCTTCGTGCACGCGCCGGGCACCAAGCGCCTGCTCGCCTCCACCGAAGGCGACGGTTTCGTGGTGGCGGAAGACGAGTGCGTGGCCAATACCCGCAAGGGCAAGCAAGTGCTGAACGTCAAGGCGCCGGTCGAAGCCTGCGTCTGCGTGGTGGTGCCGCCCGATGCCACCCACCTCGCCACCATCGGCGAGAACCGCAAGATGATCATCTTCAAGCTTGACGAGGTGCCGGAAATGGCCCGCGGCAAGGGCGTGCGCCTGCAGAAGTTCAAGGATGGCGGCTTGAGCGATGCCCGCGCCTTCAGGCTGAAGGAAGGCCTCACCTGGACCGACTCCTCGGGCCGCAACTTCGTGGTCACCGACCTCAAGGAATGGATCGGCGAACGCGCCCAGGCCGGCCGGCTGCCGCCCAAGGGCTTCCCGTCGCGCAACAAGTTCTGAGAGGGGAGGGCCTCCCCCCCCCCCCCCCCCCCCCCCCCGCGACCCCCCGCCCCCCCCCGGCGGGGCGCCGGGGGGGGGGGGGGGGGGGGGGGGGGGCGCCCCCGCGGGGGGGGGGGGGGGGGGGGGGGGTCGGCGGATGGATGCGCGTGTGTGTGCGCGTGTATGTACATGCACGCCTGCG
>CAMFKI010000049.1 GCA_945957365.1 uncultured Alphaproteobacteria bacterium
GCCATGCCGGGGTAGGTTTCCTCGAGCTTGCGGAACAGCTCGCGGATGGTCTTGGCCTCGACTGAAACGACGGACGCTCCGCCCGCTGCCGGACGGAGCGCCCCCCATAGGTGTATCTCGGCCAATCAGGCCCTCTTTGCCGCCTCGAGCGCCTTGAGGACGCGCGGGGGCGACATCGGAACATGCGTCATGCGGACGCCGAAGGCGTTCGACATGGCGTTGGCGATGGCGGCGAGCGGCGGAACGATCGAGGTTTCGCCAACGCCGCGCACGCCATAGGGGTGGTTGGGGTTGGGGATCTCGAGGATCTGCGTGTCGATCATCGGCAGGTCGGAGCACACCGGGATACGGTAGTCGAGGAAGCCCGGGTTCTGCAGGCGGCCGTCCTTGCCGTAGATGTATTCCTCGTTCAGCGCCCAGCCGATGCCCTGTGCGGCACCGCCCTGGTACTGGCCCTCGACATAGGTCGGGTGCACCGCCTTGCCGGCATCCTGGATGACCGTGTAGCGCACGATCTTGGAGCGGCCGGTCTCGGGGTCGACCTCGACGTCGGCGATGTGCGTGGCGAACGACACGCCCGCGCCGTCGGCGACGATCTCGGAGTGGCCGGCAATCGGGCCGCCGGTGTTGCCCGCCGCCGCCGCGATCTCCTTGAGGGAGAGCGGGGCGAGGTTGCCGTACTTCGAGCCGACCGCCTTGGCGTGGCCGTCTTCCCACGTCACGTCTTCCACCGAGATTTCCCACATCTTGGCAGCGCGCTCACGCAGCACGGTGACCGCGTTGCGGGCGGCGAAGATGCCGGCCATCGAGGAGGAGAAGGTGCCGCGGCTGCCGTCGGTCATGTCGTTATGGCCGAGCGTGCCGGTATCGGCGACGAGGCACTTGACGGACTCGTAGGGCACGCCGAGCTCTTCCGCCACGCAGAGGGCGAGCGAAGCGCGCGAGCCGCCGACGTCGACCGTGCCCACCGTCAGCGTCACCGAGCCATCGGGCCCGATGTTGATGTCGGTGCAGGTCTGGCCGCCGAAGTTGAACCAGAAGCCGCAGGCCATGCCGCGCCCCTGGTTCTTGCCCAGCGGTGCCTTCATGTGCGGGTGTTTCTTGGCCGCCTCCAGCGTGGCGCCGATGCCGATCGGCCCATAGACCGGGCCGTAGGAGGCCTTGGTGCCCTGCTTCGCCGCGTTCTTGATGCGGAAGTCGACCTCGTTCATGCCGATCTTGTGGGCGAGCTCGTCGACGACGCTCTCGACCGCGAAGGCCGCCATGGGGGCAGAAGGGGCGCGGTAGGCCGCCGTCTTCGGGCGGTTCACCAGCACCTCGTAGCCCACCGTGCGGACGTTCTTGAGGTCGTAGCAGGCGAAGGCCGTCATGGCGCCGAGTTCGGCCCACATGCCGTAGTACGGGCCGCAGGTGAAGCGCAGCGTCGCATCCGCCGCCACGATGGTGCCGTCCTTCCTGGCGCCGATGCGGATGTCGATCGACGTCGCCGAGGTCGGACCGGAGGCGCGGAACACCTCGTCACGCGTCATAGTGAGCTTGACCGGGCGGTTGGCCTTGCGCGACAGCGCAAGCGCCACCGGCTCGGCCCAGACGTGGGTCTTGCCGCCGAAGCCGCCGCCGATTTCCGACGAGGTCACGCGCAGCTTCGAAACGTCCATGCCGAGCAGCATGGCGCAATGGTTGCGGTAGACGAAGTGGCCCTGGGTGCAGACCCAGAGTTCACCCGTGCCATCGGGCGAAACGCTCGCCACGCAGGCATGCGGTTCGATATAGCCCTGGTGCGTCTGCTCGGTGCGGAAGGAGCGCTCGACGATGACGTCGGCTTCCTTGAAGCCCGCGTCGACGTCGCCATGGCCGAACTCGGTGCGCTTGGCGATGTTGGAGGCCTTCTTCGGCTTCGGCTCGACGCCCTCGGTGAACAGCTTGGGGTTCACCAGCGGGGCGTTGGGTTTCACCGCCTCGTCCACGTCGGTGACGTGGGGCAGCACCTCATAGTCGATCTTGATGAGCTTCAGCGCAGCCCGCGCGGTTGCCGCATCGATGGCCGCGACGGCGGCCACCGCGTGGCCGTCATACTTGGCAACGCCGCGCGCCATGCAGTTCTCGAGGATGTCGTACATCGACTGGTCGCCGCCGGTGTGGTCCGGCATGTCGGCCGCGGTGACGACGGCCTTCACGCCGGCGAGCTTTTCGGCCTTCGACGTGTCGATCTTCTTGATCTTCGCATGCGCATGCGGGCTGCGCAGCACGAGGCCGACGAGCTGGCCCGGCAGGTTGAAGTCGGCGCCGTAGCGGGCGCGGCCCGTGACCTTGTCGAGACCGTCGGGGCGCAGCGGACGGGTGCCGACGCGCTTGAAGTCGGTCTTGGTCAGGATCGGATCATGGATGACGGTGGGCGTCACGTGGTTCGGCGCGTCCTCGAAGGGATGGGCCGTGGTGCTTTCGGATGCCATTGTCTTAACCCCTCATTACCTTGGCGGCGTCCTGGACGGCGCGCACGATCTTGTCATAGCCGGTGCAGCGGCAGAGATTGCCGGCAAGGCCAAAGCGGATTTCCTCTTCGGTCGGGTTCGGGTTCTTTTCGAGCAGCGCCTTGGCCGCCATCAGGAAACCGGGCGTGCACACGCCGCACTGGAGTGCCGCATGCTCGAGGAACTTCGACTGCAGCGGGTGGAGCTCGGTGCCCTGGGCGAGGCCCTCGACCGTCTCGATCTCGCGGCCCTCGGCCTCGACGCCGAGGACGAGGCAGGAGCACACGACGCGGCCATCGACCTGCACCGAGCAGGCGCCGCAGTCACCCGTGCCGCAGCCTTCCTTGGCGCCCGAGAGGCCAAGGCGGTTCCTGAGCACGTCGAGCAGCGGCTCGTTCGGCTCGCAGGCGAACTCGACGCGGTCGCCGTTGATGGTGGTGGTGACGAGAACGGCCATCTTACTTACCTCCTGCGCGCTTGTACGCGATCTGCGCGGCGCGCTTGGCCAGCACGGCAGCAACCTTGGTGCGGAACTCGATGGTGCCGCGCTTGTCGTCGATGGGCGAGCAGGCGGCGGATGCGGCCTTGCCCAGCTTCTCGAGAGCCGCCTCATCGAGCTTGGTGCCGATGATCGCCTTGGCGGCCTCCTTGACGAGGCGCACGGTGGGGGCGACGGCGCCGAGCGCCACGCGGGCGTCCTTGATGACACCCTTCTCGCCGAGCGTCAGGCTGACGCCGGCGGAGACGACCGCGATGTCCATCTCGGTGCGCGGAATGAAGCGGAGGTAGGCATCACCCGACTTGCCCTTGCGGGCGGGAAGCTCGATCGCCTCGATCAGCTCACCCTTCTTGAGCGAATTCCGGCCGGGGCCGACGGGAACGTCCTCCACTGCGACCTTGCGCTTGCCCTTGGGACCCTGGATCACCGCCTTGGCGCCGGCGGCGACGAGTGCGGGAACGCTGTCGGCGGCGGGGGACGCGTTGCAGAGATTGCCGACGACGGTGCAGCGGCTCTGCACCTGCTTCGAGCCGATGAGGCCCGCGGCCTCGACCACGCCCGGCCAGGCCTTGATGAGCGCCTTGTTCTCGTTGAGCTCGGCGCACGACACGGCGGCGCCGATGGTGAAGCCGCTCGCGGTCTTCTTGACCTCGCGCATCGGCTTGATGCGCTTGATGTCGACCACGAGATCCGGTTCGACGAAGCCGCCCTTCATGCGCACGAGCAGGTCGGAACCCCCCGCGAGCACGTAGGCGCTCCCCTTGGCCTTGGCGAGCAGGCCAACTGCCGCCTTGGTCGTTTCTGGTGCTTCATATTGCATTGTGTCACCTGTTTGGAAAATCGCCGCGCATTTTGGGCCAGCCTACCCCCCAAGGTCAACCACCGCCGCGCGAATCCGGCATGTGCTGCGCGCACGCGTTCCGTCATCGATTGTGCGCTGCGCGATTGACGTGCAGGCGGACGCGGTGGAATGTCGCGGCGGCACAGCGAAACGGCGGGAAAGCGCGATGGAAGCGGCAAACGGCACAACCGGCGGCGACGACGAGGCCCGGGTGAGGGCGCTTGCCCTGTGGAAAGGTCCGCTCACCATCACGCCCCTCAAGGGGGGCGTCAGCAATGCGAGCTTCCGGGTGACTGATTCGACCGGAAGCTATGTCGCCCGGCTGGGGGGCGACTATCCCTTCCACCAGGTCTCCCGCGAACGCGAAGCCATCGCCTCGCGCGCCGCCTTCGAGGCCGGGCTGTCGCCCGAACTGGTTCACGCCGCAGACGGGCTGATGGTGCTGCGCTATGTCGAGGCCCGGACCTATGCCGAGGCCGACGTCCGCGCCAATGCGGTGGCCTGCGTCGACATCCTGAAGCGCTGCCATAGGCAAATGGGAAAGCGCATCACAGGGCAGGGGGCGATCTTCTGGGTGTTCCAGATCCTGCGCGACTATGGCGCGACGCTCGAGCGCCATGGCCACCGTCTGGCGCCACAGGTGCCGCGCTGGCTCGAGGCCGTCGACCAGTTCGAGGCGGCACAGCTGCCGCTGCCCATCGTCTTCGGCCACCATGACATATTGCCGACGAACTTCATGGATGACGGCAACAGGCTGTGGCTGATCGACTGGGAATACGGCGCCTTCGGCACGGCGATGTTCGATCTCGCCTCGATTGCCGCGAACAACTCCTTCGATGCGGCAGGCGAGCGGCTGATCCTCGAACGCTATTTCGAGAGGGAACCCGAGGAGGCGCTGTGGCGCGCCTTCCACGCGATGAAGGCGGCGAGTGCGCTGCGCGAGGCGGTGTGGGGCATGATCTCGGAGCTCTTCCTCGCCGCCCCCGGCGTCGACTATGTCGCTTATGCCGAGGAATATCTCGGCCGCTTCGATAGGGTCCACGCCGATTATCTCAAGCGATACGGAGCCTGACCCGATGAAGCGCAGCGACTGCGAAGCCCTCGACGCGCAAGATCCTCTGGCGCACAAGCGGAAGGCCTTCTCGATCCCCCAAGGCATGATCTATCTCGATGGCAATTCGCTGGGCGTGCTGCCGGTGAACGTGCCCGCCCGCGTTGCCGACGTCGCAACCAGGCAGTGGGGCGAGACGCTGATCAAGTCGTGGAACGAGCACGGCTGGTTCCACCTGGCGCAGAAGGTCGGCGACCGCATCGCCCGGCTCGTCGGCGCGCCGGCGGGCAGCGTGATCGCCGGCGACACCATCTCGGTGAACCTGTTCAAGCTGCTGGGTGCTGCGGCGAAGCTCAACCCGTCGCGCCGGGTGATCCTGTCGGACAACGGCAATTTCCCCTCCGACCTCTACGTGGCGCAAGGCTTCCGCGACCTGATGGACGACGGCTACGTGCTGAAGGTCGTCGACCCCGAGCAGGTGATGGACTCGATCGACGAGACCGTCGCCTTCACCATGATCACCGAGGTCGATTACCGCACGGCGCGGCTTCATGACATGAAGGCGGTGACGAAACGCGCCCATGACAAGGGCGCGCTGACGATCTGGGACCTCGCCCATTCGGCCGGTGCGACGCCGGTGCAGTTGCAGGCCTGCGACGCCGATTTCGCGCTGGGCTGCACCTACAAGTACCTGAACGGCGGCCCCGGTGCCCCGGCCTTCCTCTATGTGAAGCCGGAGCTGCAGAACCGCGTGCAGCCGCCGCTGTCGGGCTGGTGGGGCCATGCCACGCCCTTCGCCTTCGACCTCGACTACAGGCCCGCACCCGGCATCATCCGCAACCAGTGCGGCACGCAGCCAATCCTTTCGCTGGCGGCACTCGATGCCGCGCTCGACGTGTGGAACGACGTCGACATGAGCGTGCTGCGCAAGAAATCGCTCGACCTGTGCAAAACCTTCATCGACCTCGTGGAACAGCGGCTGGCCTCGCATGGCGTTACGGTCGCAGGCCCGCGCGACATGGTTCAGCGCGGGTCTCACGTGTCGATCCATCACCCGCAGGGTTACGCGGTGATGCAGGCGCTGATCGCCGCCAATGTGGTGGGCGACTTCCGCGCGCCCGACATGATGCGCTTCGGCTTCACGCCGCTCTACACGAGCTTCGCAGAGGTGTGGGAGGCCGTCGACATCCTCGCCCGCATCCTCGACAAGGCCGAATGGAACCAGCCGCAGTTCCTGGCGAAGAAGGCGGTCACGTGATCATCGACATCACGCAAGGGTTGTCGCCCGGCATGGCGGGCTTTCCGGGCGACGCGGCTTACGAGGAGGGCTGGACCTTCCGGCTCGGGCCGGACTGCCCGGTCAACGTCTCCCGCGTGTCCTTCTCGGTCCATTGCGGAACGCATGCCGATGCGCCGCTGCATTACGATGCGACGGGTGCCGCCGCCGCCGCCCTGCCGCTCGAGCCCTATATCGGCCCTTGCCGCGTCATCGACGCGCGCGGGGCAGGGCCGCTGTGCGAGCCGGGCGAGATCAGCGCCGCACTGGAAGGTGCACCACCGCGCATCCTGCTGCGGCTGATGGACCGGCTCGACCCCAGGACATGGCCCACGGGCTTCCGGGCACTTGCGCCGGAGACGGTCGAACTGCTGGCCGCGAAGGGCGCGACGCTGGTGGGCATCGACACGCCGTCGGTCGATCCGGAGACGTCGAAGACGCTCGCCGCGCATCATGCCTGTCGCAGGGCGGACATGCGGATATTGGAGAACCTGGCGTTGGCTGATGTGGAGCCCGGCGACTATGAGCTGATTGCCCTGCCGCTGAAGTTCGAGAACCTCGATGCGAGCCCGGTGCGGGCGGTGCTGAGGCGTTAGGAGACTCGCGGAGAGAGGCCCTCATCCGGCCTGTCGGCCACCTTCTCCCATTGCTTCGCAACGGGAGAAGGACTGGTGAGGAGATCGCGCAACGAGTCCTTCTCCCGTCCCGCAGGGATGGGAGAAGGTGCCCGACAGGGCGGATGAGGGCTCTACCCCTCCCACCCGTAATCCCTTCTCGCCGCATCCGGCGTCACCAGCCCGGCCGCAATGTCCGCCTCCAGTGCCGCACGGTCGCGCCGGTCGGGCCTGCCGAAGCCGCCGCCGCCGGGGAGTTCCAGCACCAGCGAATCCCCGCTGTCGATGATGTGGATGCCCTTGTCGGGAAGCTTCGAACCCGAGCCCCGCGCCGCGAGGCCGACGCAGCCGGCCTGCCCGCCCTCGCGGCCTTTCGCGGGGTGGATGACGCGGTCGAAGGTCGCCGCCGAAATCGCGAAGGGCGCATCCTCGGTGTTGGCGATCTCGATCCGCTGCGAGACGCCGCCGCGCCACTGGCCTGCACCACCCGAGTCCGCAAGGTAGTGCTTGCGGCGGAAATAGAGCGGGCACTGTGTTTCCGTCACCTCGATCGGGATGGTGCCGACGCCTGACGGGAAGGCGGTGGTGGCGAGCCCGTCCTTGCCGGGCCTGCCGCCAATGCCACCGAGGCCCATATTGATGACGGCGAAGTTCTTCGCATGCTTCGTCTGTTCTGGCGGAACCCGTCCGTGAGCGGAGTAAAGCGACAGGATCCAGATCGGGCCCGCACTTTCCGCCTGCACCGTGCCGGGCAGGGCCTGGGCGAGGCAGCCGAACACGCTGTCGGCCAGCATCTGGCCGATGACGTGGCGCGCCGTGACCGGCGAGGGACGGATCGGATCGACGATCGTGCCGGGCTCGGTGACGAGATCGAAGCAGGAGAGGGACCCGATATTGTTCGGCACATGCGGTGCGATGACCGCCTTCAGCCCGAACACCGCATAGGCGTGGGTGTAGGTGCGCGGGCTGTTGATGCCGAACAGCGAGGCGGGAGACGAGCCGGAGAAATCGACCGTGATCTTGCCGCCCTTGATGATGAGCTTCGACTTGAGCGTCAGCTCGCGCTCATAGCCGTCGAGCGGCATCTCGTAAGTCCATTCGCCCTCGGGCAGCGCCTTGATCGCCTCGCGTGCGCCCTTCTCGGACTGCTTCAGGATGTGCTTTGCCAGCGCGTCGAGCGAGGTCAGCCTGAACTCGCTCATCATGTCGACGAGACGGCGGGCACCGGTGTCGTTCGCGCTGATGAGGGACAGGATGTCGCCGCGCACTTCGACCGGCGAACGCGAATTGGCGAGGATGATGGAGAGCAGCTCCTCGTTCAGCTTGCCCTCCTTGCGGATCTTGAGGTGCGGGATCAGGGTTCCTTCCTCGAAGGAGGAGTTCGCCTTGGCCGTCATGCCCACGCCGCCCACGTCGATCACGTGGCAGGTGGAGGCGAAGAAGGCGACGAGCTTCCTGCCGAGGAACACCGGCGTCATCATCACGTAGTCGAAGAGGTGCCCGGTGCCGAGCCACGGGTCATTGGTGACGAAGACGTCGCCCGGCTTCATGGTCGACTGCGGATAGTGCTTGAAGAAATGCGCCACCGCGGTGGCCATGGTGTTGACGTGGCCGGGGGTGCCCGTCATCGCCTGGGCGATCATGTTGCCATTGACGTCATAGACGCCGGCCGAGAGATCGCCCGCCTCGCGCGTGATGGTGCCGAAGGCGGTGCGCAGCAGCGACTGCGCCTGTTCCTCGACCACCGCGATGAGGCGGTTCCACATGACCTGCGTGCGGATCGAAGCGAGTGCGTCCTTGCTCATCGGCGGCGCTCCAGAACGATGTAGCCCAGTGAATTGACGGCGGCGGTGAAGTTGGCGCCGACGATGGTGGAGGTCTCGTCCTCGGCAATGATGGCGGGCCCCTTGATGGCGGCACCCGGCTTCATGTCGAAGCGCCAGTAGACGGGGGCCGCGACCTGTTTGCCAAGTGCGGGATCATAGATCGTGCGCTTCGAACGCGGCTTCGGCGCGGCCTTCTTCGTGGCCTTCGCAGCACGCTTCGGCTTCGTGGCCTGCGAGGACACGGTGACTGACCAGGTGATCGCCTCCGCCTCCTGGTTGGGGATGCGCAGGCCATAGACCTGTTCGTAGAGCCGCTCGAATTCCGCCTTCAGCTTCGCGCCATCGGCGGCGCCGAGTTTCTTCGCCGGCACCGGAACGCGGATCTCGTGGCCCTGGCCGACATAGCGGCAGTCGGCGATGACCTGGATCGCGGGCTTCGACTTGCCGAGGGCGGGCTCCACCACGGCGCGGGCATCCGCCGTCATCGACGCCAGCAGCTTGTTCACGCGGTCCGCATCGAAGTTTTCGAGCGAGACGACGGCGCTCTTGGTGATCTCATAGGCGACGGGCGCGCGCAGGAAGCCGATGGCGGAGCCGACGCCCGCGCCCTTCGGCACGATGATGGAGTCGACGCCGACCTTCTCCGCCAGCCGGCAGGCATGCAGCGGCGCGCCGCCGCCGAAGGCGATCATGGTGCAGGAGGCGATGTCGTGCCCGCGCTCGATCGCGTGGACGCGCGCCGCATTGGCCATGTTCTCCTCGACGATCTCGGTGACGCCGGCAGCGGGCCAGAAGTCCTTCAGCCCCAGCTTCGCGCCGATGTTCTTCTGCAGCGCGGCCTTGGCCGCGGCCTCGTCGAGTGGGATCTTGCCGCCGGCGAAATAGGCGGGGTCGATCTTGCCGAGCGCCAGGTTGGCGTCCGTCACCGCGGGCTCGGTGCCGCCGCGGCCATAGCAGACGGGGCCGGGGGTGGAGCCCGCACTGTCAGGGCCCACGGTGATGCGGGAGAGCTTGTCGACGCGCGCGATGGAGCCACCACCCGCACCGATCTCCACCATCTCGATCACCGGGATGCGGACCGGGATGCCGGAGCCCTTCATGTCGCGATAGGCGCGGGCGATCTCGAACTTGCGGGCGCGCTCGGGCTCGCCGTGGGTGAGGAGGCAGATCTTCGCCGTGGTGCCACCCATGTCGAAGGAGAGGACATGGGGCAGCGCGCATTCCGCCGCGATCTGCGAGGCGAGGATGGCGCCGCCCGCGGGGCCGGATTCGACGAGGCGAATGGGGAAGCGCGCCGCCGTCTCCAGCGTCGTCAGGCCGCCGCCCGACATCATCAGGAACAGCGGCGCGGAGAGCTTCATCTCCTTCAGCTGGTCGCGCAGGCGATAGAGATAGCTCGCCATCAGCGGGCGGACGTAGGCGTTGGCCACGGTGGTCGAGAAGCGCTCGTATTCGCGGATCTCGGGAGCGACCTCCGAGGAAATGCAGATGGTGACGTCCTTGGGCAGCAGCTTCGCCAGCAGGTCGCGCACGCGCGTCTCGTGCCGGTCATGGGCATAGGCGTGGAGGAAGCCGATGGCGACGGACTTCACATCCTCGGCGACGATGCGCCGGGCAAGGTCCTTCACCGCACCTTCGTCGAGCGGCAGCAGCAAGCGGCCATCGGCGGCGAGGCGCTCGGTGATTTCGAAGCGCAGCGTGCGCGGCGCCAGCGGCACTGGGCGATCGATCATCAGGTCGTAATGGTCGAAGCGCTTCTCGTAACCCTGTTCGATGATGTCGCGGAAACCCTCGGTGGTGATGAAGGCGGTCCGCGCCCCCTTGCGCTCGATCAGCGCATTGGTGGCGAGCGTCGTTCCGTGGATGAAGACGCCGATGTCCTGCGCCCGGAGGCCCGAGGCCTCCAGCACCACCCGGATGCCCTCGATGACGCCCAGTTCTGGCGCATGGGTGGTGGTCAGCACCTTGCCGGACCAGCGCCTGGCGCCATCCTCCAGCACGATGTCGGTGAAGGTGCCGCCAATGTCGGCGGCCAGTTTCGCGGATTTTACCATGCTGATTGGTTAGGGCCGACGTCCGAGGCGTTCAAGAGGCATTCGCATCCTGAATCTGATGGGCGTGTTGCAGAAGCCCCAGCATCCCTCTATCAATCACCTCATGGCCAAAGTGACAATCCAGGATGTGGCCCGCGTGGCGGGTGTGAGCGTTGCGACGGTGGACCGGGTACTGAACCGCCGGCCCGGCGTGCGCGGCGTGACCGTCAACAAGGTCGAAACCGCCATCAGGGACCTCAATTACCAGCCGGACCGTATCGCCGCGCGGCTCGCCCGCTCGCGCGAGTACCGCTTCTGCTTCGTGCTGCCGGACCGCGCGGGCGACTTCTGGGAGCGCATCAACGAGGAAGTGCGCACCATGGCGGAGCGCATGCAGGGCGAGCGCGTGTCGATCACCGTGAAGCGCGTCGACGTGTTCGACGGCGAATTGCTGGCCTCCACCCTCGATTCGATTGGCGACGTGCATGACGGCGTGGCGGTGGCAGCACTCGACCACCCGGCGGTGCGCGAGGCGATCAATGCGCTGGCCGCCCGCGGCGTCACCGTGGTGACGCTCGTTTCCGACGTGCCGGGCTCGAAGCGCATGCATTATGCCGGCATCGACAATTCTTCCGCCGGCCGCACCGCGGCGAGCTTGATGGGGCGCTTTCTGCGCGGCATGACGGGCAAGGTGGGCTTGATCGCCGGTTCGCTGGCGCTGCGCGACCATATCGAGCGCCAGTTCGGCTTCGAGCAGGTGCTGACGCACGAATACCCGAACCTGCAGGTGCTGCCCGTGCGCGAGTCGCGCGACGACTGGAGGAAGCTCGAGGAGATGACGGCGCAGCTCCTGGCCGAGCATCACGATCTCGTCGGCATCTACAATGTCGGCGGCGGCACGCGCGGCATCGTCTCCGCACTCGAGGCTGCGGGCCGGGCGAAGGACGTGGTGCTGCTCGGCCATGACCTGAGCGATGCCAACCGCAAGGCGCTGATCCGCGGCACCATCGACGCGGTGATCAACCAGGACCCCGGGCACGAGGTGCGCTCCGCGATCCGCGTGCTGATCGCCAAGGCCGACAACGTGCCGCTGATCGAGAGCCAGGAGCGGATCAGGATCGATATCTTCTTGCGGGATAATCTGCCTTAGGCGCGCAGTTGCAATTCCAAGCACTCAGAGAACCCACCTTCGCCCGGCTTGACCGGGCGATCCTTTTTGGTGGCCCCGAAAAGGATGCCCCGGTCAAGCCGGGGCAAGGTGAAGTTGGGGGATGTGGTGGAGGAGGTGCTAAGCGTAAAGTCCCGGCCGCTTTTCGTAAGCAATCGCCACGGTCTCGCCCGTCTTCAGCGACTTGACACCTGCATCCGTCACCGTCGTCGCCACATATCCATCCCATGCGCTCGACCCCACCGGAACACCCGACGAGATGGACCGGATCCATGCCTGGTTCTGCAGCCGGTAGGCCGCCGCGAAGCGCGGGCGCCAGTCGGGGGCGAGTGCGGTGGCGTGGACGCCGTTCGCCCGGATTTCGGTGTTGAGTGTCGGGCCGAAGCTGATGGTGCCCGTCTCGCAGACGAGCTCGCCCTTCACGTCGTAGCCATATTGCGCATTGATGAAGAGCTCGACGTCGACGAGCTGGCCCTTGTCGGTCTCGAACACCACCAGCATCGGGTCATCGAATGTGGCATGCCGCGAGCGCTTGCCCCGGAACACCTTCACCGATGCGAGTTCCGCCGAGAGCACGAAGCGCGTCACGTCCACCTCATGCCCGCAGGAGCTGACGATCGCGGCGGGGCCATCGAAATGCGGCGGTGCGGAGGCGTTGCGGTGCACGCAGTGGAAGGCCAGCGCCTCGCCATAGCGGCCGGACTCCAGCAGCCCTTTCATCTCGACGTAGCCGGGATCGAAGCGCCGCATGTAGCCGAGCTGCACCAGGCGCCTGCCCGCCGCGAGCTCGGCCTCGATCACCCGCAGGCCTTCCGCCGCCGTGGGTGCCAGGGGCTTCTCGCACAACACCGGCTTTCCGGCCCTGATGCAGGCGATGGCGTAGTCCGGGTGCGTGGCATCGGGCGAGGCGATGAGCACTGCGTCGACTTGCGGATCGCTGATGACGGCGTAGGCATCATCCGTGGCGCGCCTGGCACCCGTCTCCTGCGCCACCGACCTGGCACGCGCCGCGTCGGCATCCGAGATCGCCACCAGATGCGCGCCGGCGATCGAACCCGCGAAGATGCGCGCATGGTCCGCCCCCATGATGCCCGCCCCGATGATGCCGATCCCGATGCTCATGTGCTGCTCCGCTGTTTCAGGGGAGAGTAGCGGAGCGAAGGAAAAACGCCACTGGCACGTTCTTCCCCTTTCACCTTCGCCCGGCTTGACCGGGCGATCCTTTTCGGGCGGCACAAAAAAGGATGCCCCGGTCGAGCCGGGGCAAGGTGAGGGTTGGGAGTGGGCTCGAGGAGATCCCCGGGTCGGGCCCGGGGATGACGGCCCGCAGGGCCGTCACTTCATCGTCGGCATCACGAAGTCCGCACCGGCGCGGATGCCGGTGGGCCAGCGCGAGGTGATGGTCTTGAGCCGCGTGTAGAAGCGGATACCTTCGGGCCCGTGCATGTGGTGGTCGCCGAACAGCGAGGACTTCCAGCCGCCGAAGGAGTGGAAGGCCATCGGCACCGGGATCGGCACGTTGATGCCCACCATGCCGACCTGGATCTGGTGCGCGAATTCGCGCGCCGCGTCGCCGTCACGGGTGAAGATGGCGGTGCCGTTGCCATATTCATGCTCGTTGATCATCTTTGCGGCCTGGTCGTAGGTTTCGGCGCGGACCACCGAGAGCACCGGGCCGAAGATCTCTTCCTTGTAGATCTTCATGTCCGGCGTCACGTTGTCGAACAGCGTGCCGCCGACGAAATAACCGTTCTCGTAGCCCTGCAGCTTGATGCCACGGCCGTCGACCACCAGCTTGGCGCCCTCGGCGACACCGGCATCGATGTAGCCCTTGACCTTCTCCTGGTGCTGCTTGGTGACGAGCGGGCCCATCTCTGCGTCGGGGTCGGTACCCGGCGCCACCTTCAGCGCGCGCACCTTGGGCTCGAGCTTGGCGATCAGTGCGTCCGCCGTCTTCTTCCCGATCGGCACGGCGACCGAGATCGCCATGCAGCGCTCGCCGGCGGAGCCATAGGCGGCGCCCATGAGGGCATCGACCGCCTGGTCCATGTCGGCGTCGGGCATGATGATCATGTGGTTCTTGGCGCCACCCAGCGCCTGGCAGCGCTTGCCGGTGCGCGCCGCGGTTTCATAGATGTAGCGGGCGATCGGCGTCGAGCCGACGAAGCTCACCGCCTGGATGTCGGGCGAATGCAGGATGGCGTCGACCGCCTCCTTGTCGCCATGGACGACATTGAACACGCCATCGGGCAGGCCCGCTTCCTTGAGCCACTTGGCCAGCAGCAGTGCGGCGGAGGGGTCACGCTCCGAGGGCTTCAGGATGAAACAGTTGCCGGCGGCAAGCGCCACAGGGAACATCCACATCGGCACCATGGCCGGGAAGTTGAACGGCGTGATGCCGGCGACGACGCCCAGTGGCTGGCGCAGCGAATGGCTGTCGACGCGGGTGCCGACATTCTCGGTCACTTCACCCTTGAGGAGCTGCGGGGCGGCGGTGGCGAATTCGACGACTTCCGCACCGCGCTGGATCTCGCCCTTGGCGTCGGAGAGCACCTTGCCATGCTCGGAGGTGATGACGGCGGCGAGTTCGTCGGTGCGCGCGTCGAGGATACCAAGAAACTTGTTGAGGATGCGCGCACGGCGCAGCGGCGGAGTCGCGGCCCAGGTCGGGAAGGCCTTCTTGGCCACCGCGATTGCCGCGTTCACCTCAGCGGTGGAGGCGAGCGACACGGACGCCGTCTGCTCGCCCGTCGCGGGGTTGAATACGGGCGCGGTGCGGCCCTTGCCTGCCACTTCGCTGCCGCCGATGAAGAAAGGAATGGTCTTTGCCATGGGGAGTCCTCCTGAATGGATGGCCTGCTATGCGCCTTTGAATTCTGCACAGCAATGATCAGGATTGCGCTTTCGATGTGCAAGAATTAAAGTACGAACATGGACTGGGACCGCATCCGCATCTTCCTCGCCGTCGCCCGCTCTGGCCAAATCTCGGGCGCTGCCAAGGGCTTGGGGCTCAATCACGCGACCGTCGGCCGGCAGCTCACCGCGCTGGAGGAGGAACTTGGCGCCACGCTGGTGGAGCGCCAGACCAATGGCTGCGTGCTGACCCAGGCCGGCGAGGTGCTGATGCGCGCGGCCGAGAAGGTCGAGTCGGAGCTCCTGCAGGCGGGCACGCGCCTGTCGGGCGCCACCGAGGCCTTGACCGGCACGGTGCGCGTGGGGGCACCCGACGGGCTGGGCAATTACTTCCTCTCCCGCACGCTGGGCGCGCTGGCGGAGCTGCACCCCGACCTCACAATCCAGCTCGTGCCGCTGCCGCGCACCTTCTCGCTGTCGCGCCGCGAGGCCGACATCGTGGTGACGCTGGACCGGCCCAAGCAGGGGCGGCTGATCGTCAGGAAGCTCACCGATTATTCGCTCAGCGTCTATGCCGCGGCCTCCTACCTCGACAGGCACGGGACGATCTCCTTGATCAATGATCTCGACGGCCATCTGTTCGTCACGCACGTGGAGGACTTCGTCTATTCCCGGGCTCTCGATTATGCGGCGGAACTCGGCAAGCGCATGAAGCGGCACTACGAGTGCGGCAGCGTGGTGGCGCAGATGGAGGCGGTGCGTGCCGGCCACGGCATCGGCATCCTGCATGACTACGCGGCGCTGCAATACCCCGAGCTGCGAAGGCTGCTTCCCGCTCTGCGTTTCACCCGCACCTACTGGCTGATGTCGCATCCGGATACGCATGACACAAGAAGGGTGGCAGAGGTCTATGCGGCAATCACGCGCGCAGTGGGAGAGGCGCGGGGGAGGTTCGTGCTCGCCTAATGCAATCTTCTTCAATACCGTCATCCCGGCGAAAGCCGGGAGGTGGATTCACACTTGAAGTGCAACAGTTGC
>CAMFKI010000050.1 GCA_945957365.1 uncultured Alphaproteobacteria bacterium
CTGGGTGGATATCCAGCGGCTCTCAAGTCAGGGAGGTATATGCACGCGTCTCTAGCGGATGGCTGTGAACCGGATAGATCGCAAAACGACATTTGGAGTCACGTCGCGCCATCGCATAGCTGACGTGCGCCGCCGCTAGTCGGAAACACTTAACCCATTGAAGATCCGTCGCAGCGCGAAGCTCCGAACCAGCGAGACCACGGTAAAAACGGCGCCGATGCCGAGGTTCTCGCCGAGTGAAACCCTCAGACCGAACAGCGGGAACACCAGGACCTGCGTCAAGACAGCCAGACAGTATCCGACGACAATGTTGGTTACCGACTCCACGAGTGACATCCAGCGTGACTGCATCACTCACACTCGTTCTTCTTGTTCGGGTTTATTGACGTAGGACAAAGCCAGAGCCACTCTGGGCCATATTCTGTTTCGTGATGTAGTCAGCAAGGGAGTGACCATGTCGACCCAAGCCCACCTCGAAGCACTGAAGGCGAAGCACCAGGCCCTCGAGGCCCAGCTCGCGGATGCGATTGCCCATGCCTCGACCAGCGATCAGGAACTGGCCGCGATCAAGCATCAGAAGCTGAAGCTCAAGGACGAGATCTCCCAGCTGCAACGTCGCTGACGCCCTCACCCCTCCCCCGAGGTGGACCCAGACGACCGCTTGCCGCGGGCCGCCTTGAGATCCTCGTAGGTGCGATCCTCGCCATCCAGCACGGCCGCCTGACCTGTCAGGTTCTGCCAGCGCTCGACGATGACGTCGGCATACTTCGGATCGAGCTCCATGAGCCTGGCCGAACGCCCGGTGCGCTCCGCTGCAATGAGCGTCGAGCCTGACCCGCCGAAGAGGTCGAGAACGATGTCCCGGCTCTTCGAGGAATTGGTGATAGCCCGCTCCACCAGTTCGACCGGTTTCATGGTCGGATGCAGGTCGTTGACCCTCGGCTTGTCGTGGAACCAGACATCGCCCTGGTCCCTGGCCCCGCACCAGAAGTGGTCGGTCCCCTGCTTCCAGCCGTAGAGGATCGGCTCGTACTGGCGCTGATAGTCGGCGCGACCGAGGGTGAAGGTGTTCTTTGCCCAGATGATAAAGGTCGACCACTTGCCGCCGGCATCGGTGAAGGCCTTCTGCAGGGTATGAAGCTCGGACGAGCTCATGCAGATGTAGCAGGCTCCCTTGGTCACCATCAGCGTGTTGACCATGGCGTCGTAGAGGAATTGGTAGAAGCCGTCGCCGAGCGCGTCATTCAGGATGCGGCGGTCCTTGCCGCCCTTCTTCGCGGCATTGGCATAGTCGACGTTGTAAGGCGGATCTTGCCAGCACATGTCCGCGAGCTGACCATCCATGAGCTTCTCGACGTCGGTGACCACGGTTGCGTCGCCACACAGGACACGGTGGTTGCCCAGTATCCACAGGTCACCCGGCTTGCTGATCGGGATCTCCGGAACAGCCGGCGCCTCGTCCGGATCGGTCAGTCCCTCGATCTGTTCGGCACCCAGCAGCTTGTTCAGCTGGTCGTCATCGAAGCCGGTCAGTTCCAGGTCGAAGCCGTCGAGTTTCAGGTCACCGAACTCCAGCCTCAGAAGCTCGTCATCCCATTGGGCGTTCTCGTGAGACCGGTTGTCCATAAGGCGGTAGGCCCTGGCCTGGGCGGGCGTCAGCCCTTCTGCCACATGGACCGGGACGGTTTTCAGTCCCAATGACTTGGCTGCCTCGAGCCGCGTGTGGCCGACGATCACCACCATCTTCTCATCGACCACGATGGGCTGACGGAAGCCGAATTCGGCAATGGATGCCTTCACGGCATCGATGGCGGCCGAGTTGTTACGCGGGTTCCGGGCATAGGGGACCAGCGTCTCCACCGGCATGTCGGTGACGATCATCAGAACCCCGCAGATGTGATTGAAGTATTGGCGGCGCCGTCAGTGCGGCTTCACGCCCAGGAGATCCAGCGTGGCGGGATCCATCTGCCCGCCGCAGTATCGATCAAGCGCCTGCCGGAACAGGTTTCCATGCCCGTTGGCCGTCGCGAAGAGCGTCATGGACGAGCAGAACTTGATGTCGTCGGGCGAGCCGAAGATCTCGTGCAGCGTCTTCCCCGAAACCCCCATCACGGCTTCGATGCACTCCATCAGCCGTGGCCCAAGGATGGCGTGCCCCAGATAGGCGCGCGCTTCGTCCAGATTGTCGATCCCATAATGCTGTGCCATGGGCGACCGGCCGAGCCCCCGGAGCTGCGGGAACACGAACCACATCCAGTGGGTCTGCTTGTGGCCGGCGCGGAGTTCCCGCAGCACGGTCTCGACGACGGGGTCCTGGGCCTTCACAAACCGATCAAGATCAAACACCGCACTGCCCCGCTACGCCACGAAAGCCCGGAAAATTGCCAGTATCGGCTCTATTGGGGACCCTGATCAGGCAGATGTACAACCCCCGGATTCAAAACAAAACGGAAAAACCAAAAGAAGAAAAGCACGCGAATATTGGGCTGCCGCGCCAGCGCTTATCTCAGGTTGAAAATGGGGCTCCTACCCGCCCCCACCCCTCAAGGTGGCTTCGCTGCGCCGCCGCCACCACGGAAAGGGGCACCGCTCAACATCAATGCGATCAAGCGCGTAGACTCCGTGAGGACGCGAGGGTGCTGGGCTTCCCACGCGGCGAAGGCTTCGTCGCGCATCATCTCGACGGGCACGGCCGGACCCCAGAGCTGCTCGATCGGGAAACGAGCCTTGCCGGTACGCTTGAACACGCCACCACCGTAGCGCTTCACGACGAAGGCGGAGCGGAAGGTCTGCGCCCTGCCCCAGATCTTGGCGCGCACGCCGTAAGTGAACTGCTTGGTTCCGAAGAAGGACAAGGGCAGATGGCGACCGGAGCCCGCCGTCACGGTGGACAGCGTGGCACGTGTCGCGCCCTGGAAGCGTGTTGCAGCGTTGACGGCACCACGCGGGATCGAAGACTGCACGGCCAGAGACCGGCGCAGCTGGGTGAAAGCCCTGCGACCTTCCTTGTTCAGCGCCATCGAGAAGGCACGCCTGGCTTCACCCTCGCCGAGTCGCGTGCAGGCCGCTTCGAAGCGGATCCTGACGTCATCGGCCTCGAGAAAGCGAACCCGCATGGCCAGCCCCCAAATGAAAAGCGCCCGGAGAACTCATCTCCAGGCGCAATTCTGATCTTTCAATATCGGAACTTTTAGCCGCGTCGCAGGAACGTGTCAACAGGTGATTTCAAGTAAGCACACATTTTATGCAGTAAGTTTGTTTCCAGGATCTTTCGCCTGGCGAGTGGACCTTCGAATTTCAGCCTCCGGTCCCATCCTTGTCTCGGATTTCATTTCTGAAGGGATTGTATTTCGCGCAGTTGATCTTCAGCAGACTCTTGGCAATCAAGTTGTTGAAGTCAGATGGGTGTTCCTGAAACTCCTCGAAGAACTTCTGGCGCATCGAGGGAGCCCAGTTCTTGTTGATGTGCTCTGCCACCATCTGCATCGCCTCGTCCTCCGAGAACGACTGGTGGAAACTGGCGATGTCGTTCGCCATGTGAACGAGATGGCTGTCCATTGGCTGCCTCCCTGGTTCAGGACGCATGAGACGCAAGGCGTACCGATCAAGGATGCCACAACTGGCAAGAGGTTCCAGACAACTTCGCGTGAGTGTCAGGCGGCCAGCATGTCTATAACGCTGTCAGGAAGGTCGCCTTCCTTGCAGATGAGGACGGCCTCGCCATATTCGCCGATGTTCGGATCGCCCGAACGCCTGAAGGCGATGGCGCCGATCGCTCCCTTGGACACGGCGCCGCGGGCCTGGGCTATCGCTGATCGCTCCGACGGACACTGGATTCCCTGCTCGGCAACAAGCCCGCCTTCCGTTTCCTGGAAAGGGACCACCACGAAATATGTGATCTCGGCCATGTCGGTACTCCTGCTGGATGGATAGGAACATAACAAGAACATCAATGAGAGTCGAGTCGGAAAATCGGGACCGGCCGATGCCAATCCCGTTTTCCAGTTACCCCCTCAAAGCCTGAACAACCGCAGCAAGGCATTGAGGGCGATCCGCAGATTGCCGATGTCCTCCTCTCCCCAGCGCATGGCGTCCTCGTCGGTGCAGATGACGCTATAGATCAGCAGCGTCGGTCGCCGTCCCATCGACATCCTCTGCTCGCGATCGCATGCATCCAGGGTGCCAGTCGCATCGGCGAAGCGCCGCTTCAGTTTCTCGATGACCTCCTGCACCGGTTCAGTGGAGCTTGCGCCGAAAATCCCGCCATTGATCAAGACACCAGCAACGGACTTGGGGCTGGGTGACGGCAACCCCATGACGGCCTGGTGCTGCACGTAGAGTTCTCCGAAGGCCAATCCCGCCTGGTACTGCTTCTCGCTGATGAGTTCGCGGAAGGCGAGACGTCCGAGAGCTGTGCCCAGCCTTTCATCCTTCGCCTGTTTGGCGGTGACACCGAAGTGCCTCCGCCGCGCGTCGATCACCGTACTCATGGCGTCCCGCTCGGTTTCGGCACGGACGCGCTTGCCACACGCGTAGCGCTTTCCAGGCTTCCTCTTGCGTCCAGCCACCATTACCGCATCTCCTTCGAATGAGGGCGCTTGCCGTAGAGTTTCTCGCCCAGTTGCTTGATGAGTTCGCGCTCCACCCAGGTCAGACGCTGATCGTCCAGCGAGACGGCAAGCAGGCTCTGCCTCAGCCAGCCGTCGCGCTTGATCTCATCTGGTGAACTGCGCTGGCCGCCATAGCCGCGGGGAAGCCATTTCATGAGGTCACCTCGCGCAGCAGAGCGATGTAGCCGCAGACGTCAATTGCCGAATCCTCGTGGGTCGGATCGTGCGCGAGGCGGGCGAGTTTCAGGTCGAGGAGGCAGAGGACCACCTGAGCGGGGGCGATCTCGCGGCCGAGCGTCACCGACCAGCGTGTGGCAATCGCGACCATGGAGGTGTTGGCGTCACCGTACAGCGCACTGCGCTCGGCGATGACATTGGCGACGTGCTTCAGGAACATTTCTGACGGGCTGCTCATGCCATGCCTCCCGCGGTCTCGAGGGCCCACAGGAGAATGGCGATGGCATCCGCCTCGTTGTCGTCGGCCGGCTCAAAGCCCCGCTTCCTCACGGCGTCAATCATCGCCGCCTTGTCGGCATTGCCCTTGCCGGTGGCGAAGCGCTTGATGGTTCCAACCGGAACTCCGCCGTACGGGATGCTGCGGTCCTCACACCATGCGGTCAGCGTGGCGAGCAGACCCCCATAGACGTGTGAGGCGTCCGTGCCGGCGTGCCGCCTGACTTCTTCGTAGTGGATGGCATCGATGCCGCCGGTGACCTCCAGTGTCTGGTCGAGCCACCTGCCGAAGCGCAGGTAGCGCATGCCACCACCCTCGAAGCGGGTCGGACGGAACTCGGCCGTGCCATGGAGGATCCGGCACCGATTGTTGCGGATCGCCCACCCCGTCGTGCTGCCGAGGTCGAGGGCGAGGATGGATGGGGTGGACGGGTTTGGCTTGGCTGCGAGCGCAGGAAGGGCTGCGGCTACCATGATGATGGTCTCCTTGCATGAGATGGATTGTCGATGTGGTGGACGGGCGGTGCCGGCCTCAGGGCGGCCGCGGAAGGCGGATGTCACTCATCCATCACCTCCCGCAGCCATGCCGGGATCGCTTTCTGGTCGGGGACCGTCGGGGAGGTGCTTGAACGAACCTCCCCGGCATCCTCCCCGCCATAAGCACCTGTATTCACAGGGCTTGGGGAGGGTGGGGAGGATGGGGAGGTTTTTCCGGTACTTTCTATATGTGTCGCGTGTGCGCGCGCGTGCGTTAGTGTTGAAACAACCTCCCCAACCTCCCCACCCTCCCCGGAGGCAGTAAAATCAATGGTTTTCAGCGGGGAGGTTTGAAAACCCAGCCTCCCCTCCTGATCATCAACCTCCCCGCATGCGCCATGATTTTGCCGGGAAACAACCTCCCCACCCTCCCCGGCGAAGGCGAGACGCCATTGCATGGCCTGATGCGACAGGCCGGCGGCCTCGAGGCGAAGGTTGCGGTCGGCGACGGCGAAGACCCGGTCACGCATCCTGGCAAGTGCCTTTCCAAGGCGCGTACGCTGCGACTGGTCGCTGCCATTGCCCAGCGAGAGCGGTGGCTCGCTGGTGATGGCGATGGCATGCAGGTCGCCCGCCTTCACATCAGTAGTGCCATAGCGGTACCACCAGCCTGTCACGAAGGCGGTCCAGGCGCTCCCCTCTGCGTCGGCGGCAGCCATCATCTCATCGAGGTTGCCGAGGAACCCGTCGATGCCGGCCGTCTCCAGAATGCCGCCGATGGTGCCGGCCCAGTTCTCGTAGGAGCCGATCGTCTTGGGCCCGTGCGGTCGTCCGGCGGCGATCCATGCCTGGCAGAGGGTCAGGCAGGCCGCGACCAGCTTCGCCCGGTTGGCGCGCACCCAGGTCATAAGGTCGGGATGCCGGAAGCTGCCACGCTGCCAGGGACGCTCGACATGGGCATCGAGCCGGATGCGCACGAGGCGACGTGCCATCTCGTTGGAGAATTCCGGATTGTTGCCCGTGGCGATCCACACACAGCGGATGGGAAGGCGAGCCATCTCGGACGCGCCAAGAATGCGGTCCTCCCAGAAGGGTGCCGTCAGCGCCGCGGCAACCGCCGAGCTGTCCAGCTTGTTACGCAGGTTGTCGATGAGCAGGATGGAGGGAACTTGCCGAAGCTTGGCGGTGACGCGCTTGCGCCACTCCTCGTCATCTCTTCCCTCTGTCATGACGCTGGCGCCAGAGCCGGTGAGAATGGTGGCGATCGAATCCACCATGAGGGTGGCGCCGGTGCCGGGCGTCGGCTTCTCGATCAGGTGCAGCGGCGTAGGGCCGTCGATCATCGAGCGCACGAAGCCCAGAAGCAGGAGACCAATGGCGTGGGCCATCTCGGATGGCGAAACAAAGGGGAAGTCGCCTAGCAGATCCTCGCAGATGAGAGCGCGGGCATCCTCCACCTGCTGCTGCGTAGGACGTTCCGGTATGGGGAGAACGGTAAAGCCCGGCGCAGGCTGATAAAGAAGCCGGGCATCGGGGTGGTAGCCGGGACTGGTGAGCAGCTTGCCGTTCCGCCCGAACACCGGCGTGTTGACGATGCCCATCAGAACCGGGAGGCCGGGGTCAGGCGTGGCCAGCACGGATTTGACGACGGCGACCGGTGGCGGGGCTGAGACGACCTCCCCCTTCGCATTTTCGCGAACCCAGACGGCAAGCCGCGCCAGCATGTGGCGGAGCCGATCCTCATTCAGCGCCGCAGCCACCGGCCGGCCCTCGTCGTCCGGCACCACCCAGGTGGGCAGGCCAGCATAGCGGAACAGCCACGGCGTCCGGTTCGACGCCAGAAGCAGTGACCACACCTTCTCGACGGCACGGCCAAGGTCGCCTTCGTCGGCCCGCATGGTGGGCAACTGCCTGCCCTCGTCGGCGTAATTGACCGGCCGATGCTGGCCGATCTCCGCCGCCTGCTCTTCCGGCTTCGGCAGTGCCGCGGTGATGGCGGCCATGACGGCCGACGGGCCAGAGGCGAGGAGCAAGTCGTTGAAGTCCTGGCCCGGCAAAGACGGAAGCGCGATCACCGCCTCCCTTCCCTCCATGCGCAGGTGACGTGCAGCGGTTTCGGCAGCCCGGAGACCGGCGCCGGACTCGTCATGGTCGGCGAGAATGATGACCCGCTTCGCCTCCGGCGGCAGTTGAACCTGCTCCAAACCCGAGGTGGAGAGGGTCGCCCAGACGGCGACGCCGGGGCACGCCTTCATGACGGCCAGACCGGTTTCGATTCCTTCGCAGATGCCGAGCGCCGCTTCGCTTACGAACGGTGCCAATCGCACGGCGCAGCCAGCCAACCTGCCCAGCATCATGCGCGGTTTGGTGATCGGAGCCTTCGACACCCCGCCATCGGCTTCTTCCTGAAGGTAGGTGCGATGCAGACCGATCACCTCGCCCGCCCGGTCGCGAACAAGGCCGAGCATGGCCGGGAAGCCGGCCTTCTGATCCCAGTGGGTCAGATCTGGATGGAAACTGAGGTCCGCACCCTCAGGAACTGCAAGACCTCGGCCGGCAAGGTAGCGTTCCACCGGCGTGCCTGCGACTGGCACGGCGCCGGACATTATATGTGCGATCTCCTGCGCGGCATCGCGCTTCGCCACGAGCGGAACAGCCGGTGGCGCCCTGCGTTCCGGTGCGCCCGGGGGCACGCCCGCAATCTCCGCCGCCTCCATGATGAGCGCCGCGCCATCAAGGCCTGAGGCCTTGCTGATGGTATTGACAGGTCCGCCGCCCTGATCGCCATCGAACTCATGCCAGTCACCGGCATGCGGCCCCTTGAGAGTGATGACGCAGGAGCCGTTCTTCCGCGGCGCGTCACCATGGATGTTGGCGAGACGCCATTCATCGCCTGCACGGCGGCCGTTCGGAAACAGCCGGGGTACCCAGCTTTCCGCCGTATCGCGCAGACGCCGGACGATCAGGTCCATGTCAAAGCGCGGTGCCGCAGCGGAGAGCGGCCTGGCGTCATTGAGATCAAGCAAGGATCACCAGCCCCTTCTCGGCGCGGGTGATCGCCGTGTAGAGCCAGCGGTTGCGGTCTTCTGCCGTGCGGCCGATGCCATCGTCAAAGACAACAACATTGTCCCAGGAACTGCCCTGCGCCTTGTGGACCGTGATGGCGTAACCCCAGCTGGTCTCGACGAGGTTGCGGCGGACATAAGCGTCCCGGCGGCCCCGGTCGGGGTCGAACGCGACATGGTCGTCATATTCCCCGCGCCACAGGTTCTGGCGCTCGGAGATTTCCAGGCCATCCTCGGTGTGCAGCACGGCGCTGAAGTAATTTTCGTTTCCGGCCTCATGACGCACATCGTGCAGGGACAGAAACATGCCGTTGATGAGGCCGAGGTCGTGACGATTCTTCAGGCAGATGATTTTCTCGCCGGATCCCGTCGGAAAATCGCTCCCGAAGCCTGCGGCGCGCTTCATCACGGTGTTCAATTGGCGCCTCGTGACGTTCATGCCGCATAGCACCTGCCCACCCCGCAGCATCTGGTCGGGCCCGACATCCCGGCGTGGCATCTTCCAGACATGGGCATCGTGCTCGCCGTAGCCGATGGGCAGCCCCTGCCGGGCAAGCGTGGCCAGCCGCAGGATGGCGCTGTCGCCCGCCTGGCGGTGAACCTCATCCAGCATCACATCCGGGGCAGCATTGGTGAAGGCGCCCTCGCCCTTGATCGGCGGCAGCTGGCCGGGATCGCCCAGCACCAGGATTGGCTTGCCGAAGGCAAGGAGATCGTTCGCCATCTCCTCGCCCACCATCGATACCTCGTCGAGCACGATCAGGCTGCAATCACGGACCAGCGACTGGCTGTTGAGGACAAAGCGCGGTTCATGGATGTGTGCGAGACGCAGTTCGAGCTTGGTGATCTGCGTCCGTGCGAAGGCAAGTTCGCCCGGACCCATCAGGAATAGCCCGGCTTTGAGCTGGGCCAGCTCCTTCTTGACCCGCTCGATTTCTTCCTCGGTTGCCTCGGAAACGCGGTAGATGAGGCTGTGGATGGTGGAGGCGGGCGTGCCCTTCCGCGTCATTACAAGCGCCGCTTTGCCGGTGAAGGCGGCAAACTGCACCCCACCCCAGTGGCGGCCATGGCTGATGGTAAGGCCCAGAGCCTCGATGATGTGGCGGGTGATGGTACTCTTTCCACTACCGGCATAGCCAAAGAGTCTCGCCACCTGCTGGTGCTCCGTCTCGTGGCGAAACCACTGCACGATGCGTTTCACCGCGGCATGCTGTTGCGGCGTTAACTGTATGTCGCTCATGCCGCGACCTCATAATCCTTGACCACGCCGCCACGGGTCTTGTCGCCCACCTCGCATTCGCGCACGAAGACCCGGCGACCGTCGCCGATTGTCCGCCAGTGGCCGCGCCGGATATGCCAGCGAGGTGTCGCATGGGTTCCACCCAGATCGGGGCCGCGGGCACGCAGCTTCGCAGGATCGATCTTGACCGTGTGCCAGATCCAGCCGCTCACCCCCGCCTTCTCGAAGCTGCGTCGCCTTGCCAGCGGCATTCTTTCGTGACTGACCTCCGGGCTTTGCGCGAGAATGGTGAGGGAACGGCCAAGCACGCCAAGCGTGATTTCGGCATAGACCTGCGCAGTCTTCTCGTCAGGGCAGGCCGACGGATGAGCGCTGACTTCCAGCTTGCTCCCGCCGCGGAGCAGCACGCGTGTAATCGGCGGGCTCCAGCCCTTCTTATCCGTCGACTTGAGGAGCAAGGTCGCTTCAACGCCATCTTCGCTGTACTGGCAATATACGAGCAGCGACTGGCACTTGCCGCTACGGTCGCGCACCTCGAAGATCACACGCTCATGGGGCAGATGAGGCCGGTGCTCCACGATATCGCGACAGAGGTTCCATACAGCGTCGCTGTCAAAGGCCTCCTGGTCCGGGAAGTTATAGACTGGAGCCGTCATGAGGCCGTCGAGATCGGAGAAATAATTGAAGTGGGCGCGGTTGTAGGGAAACACGCGCTTGAGATCGTACGCAGCAGGAATATTCATGGGGTGGCCTCCCAGCAGGTTGAGTGGAACGGACAGAAGCGGCAAACGTGGAAGTCAGGATTGGCGGCGATGCGCGGCGGCAGGTCGTTGGCCTCGGCGGCGCGGATGATGTCGGCGGCCTTGTCGGAGAGCGCCTGTGCAACATGAGGGAGGAAGCCCACCTGCTCGTGGTGCAGCTCCTGGGTATCCTTGTTGAGGCAGGTGAAGAGCGCGACGTCCAGCTCCATGTAGGCCATGTAGAGCTGCAGTTGGGCGTAATAAACGGGCTTCGACAGCTCGACGCCGCGCCTGACGACATCTGCCCATGACTTTGCCTTGAGCGCCTTGTGCTCGAAGAGCGCAGGCCACGGCATGCCAATATCAGGACCGTCAACGATGACGCCGTCGATGTGCCCCTTGATGCGGCCACCTGCGGTCTCAAAGCCGAACTGGCCGCCATCCCGGCGCTGGGTCAGAAGCTCGAAGCCCGCAGCACGGATCCAGCGGATCGACAGTTCCTCGAACTGGTGGCCCGCCGCGAAGATGCGCAGTGTCTGGCCAGTGAACGCCTTGTCCGGATCATGCGGCGTGTGGGTATACTCGTAGACAAGGCGGCGGTTGCAGGCCTCGCCAATGCGGCTTCCACCCAGATAGGTTCGCTTCGGCTGCGCCTCGTTCTGGGCCACTAGAGCCCGATCGATGAGGGCATTGAGACGCGCATTCAGCGACGGGGCGCCAGCACCGTAGGTAAAGCCGGATCCATGATTGAGATCGATGCTCATCGCGGGCCTCAATAGGGAACCACGCCAGCGTTCGACTGGCGCAGCATGGAGTCCTGGAAGCCGTCCACGCAGGCTTCGATGATGCGGTCGATGTCCTCGGGCTTGCGGTCATGGAGCGGACCCATCAGGTCCATCTCTGTGAGAGCTTCCGCGAGGAACCTGCGCGCATCGCGGATGGCACGCTTTTCCATGTCAGTCTTGTCGATCATGCCGTTGTTCTCCATTGCCAGTGCGGAGCCCAGGTTCAGGCAGCGCATCGAGCAGAAGCGGTGAAAGGGGTAGCGGTCGAAGCGAAGCGACAAGCAGAAGCAGAAGCCGCGGGCCTGCCTGCCGCAGAGTGCGCATGGGGCTATCCGGCCGTCAGGAAACTTCTGAGCGGCTTCGTGTCCTCGGGCTTCTCGGTGATCCGGCGCGACGCCAGGACGATGAAGCGGGAGATGGCGTTGTCCGCCATCGCCTCGAGATCGCGCAGGCTGAGACTTCGGATGGGCCGGTCCAGCCTTCCTCTTGCCTCGAGCCATGCGCCGATCTCCTTCGCCGCATCACGCGTCACATGTGCCTGCCACTCATCGTCCGTCATGGTGCGCGCCTCACCCGGCGAGCCATGCCGGCCCGGGCTTGGCCGCGGGTGCAGCGGCGGGTGCAGCAGGGGTGGAGGCCGTCTGCGGCGCAGCGGTGGCTGCCAGCGTATTGCCCCAGGCGGGCTTTGCCGCCGCGGCCGGCGCCGCACCGCTGCCCTGCCCCCATGCGGGCGGCGTTTCCGGCTTCGGGGCGGCACGGGGCTTCGAGGAGGGTGCTGCCGGCACATGCTCGCCGTTCATCACCTTCTGCCACTCGGGCTCCTGGGGAAGGATGACACGCTCCAGCCGGTTGCGGTCAGGGTAACGCGGATTGTCGCTCGGCTCGATCTTCACCTTGCCCACGAAGGTGATGCCGGAGAGTTCCGACAGACCATTCAGCACGCGCCTTGCCTTGGCGGCATCGCTCATGTCCTCCGGGTTGAGCCCCAGCGCGCTGTCGATCATGGCGCGGAAGGTCGATTTCGAGATCTTCCAACCAATCGAGACACCCTGCTCGTCGAGCTTGCCGCCCGAGACAGTGAAGAACTGCCAGAACTTGCGGCGGGCATAGAGGCCCTCAACGATGGTGAACTCGGCATCGATCTGCCGTACATCGCTTCCGGGCGAGTTCGAGGCCTTGAGCAGCTTGGCATCGATCGGGCTGTCACCATCGATGGTGCCGGGGCGGAAAGTCATGGTGATCTTCGCGAACGTCCCATCGGGGATGATGTCGCTGTTGGTCTGCGGCTGGGCGTCGTTCATGTCGTAGCTCATGGCGTCAACCTTTCTTGGGAGCGTGGATCTTGTTGAGAAGGGCGGGGAGATCGGCGGGCTCGGTGACATCGAGCCGTCCCGACCTGTCCTTGGCGGGCAGGCCGAAACTGTTGGCGGTCTGGCAGACGAGACGGCGGATACGGCCCTTGGCGGGGTCATGCCGCCAGCCATCACCCTCGGGCTCGAACAAGCTCAAGGTGGCGACCTGGTCGACGATGCCAGGTAGTTCGCGGGCAACCTTCCCGCCCTCGAGTTGCGGCTGCCAGGTCGAACGATTGAACTCGTCGGTGACCTGTTCGAGGATGCCAACGAAGATCGTCGTCTTGCCCTCGGCATGCTGCAGGTGCTTCAGGAGGGTGATCACCTCGCGGGCTAAAAGCCCGTAGGCGCCGCGTACATCCGGTTTCCCCGTCCTGTCCGAGAAGGCTTCCGGCTGCTGCTTCGACCACGCCATGGCCTGGCGGGAGAGATCAGTGATCGAGTCGACGAAGATGTAGCGCTTGGCCGCCACCAACTCGGCAAGGTCGGGATAACTCCTCGCGACGTGGGAATGATGGCCTTCGGAATAGTAGCCATTGGGATCAGCCGCGGGATTCACGCCGCCGATGAGGCAGGCCATGTCGCGGGCATCCTCGAAGCTGCGGATCGGGATGCTGTCGCCATCCCAGTCCTGCACCGACATGAGGCCCGCCTCGAAGTCGAGGCATAGCGTGTCCCTGCCGGGGAGCCCCTTCATCAGGTAGGTCTTTCCCGAACCGCTGGGTCCGAGGATGCACATGGTGGTCTTGGCGATCGCGGACGACAGCCGCATCTCGGCGGTGACAAGACGGAGGCTCATGCTCGCCTCCCATCGATGGGTACAAGTTCATAGCTCGCCTTGCCGGTCTCGACGGTACGTGCCGGGGTGAAGAACTCCTTGAGCCGCATGGGCCAGGAGTCGTAGGCACGCTCCGAGACCTCGAACTTCACCTTCACGTAGTCAGCCGGGTTCTCACCCCACTGCGAGCCGATGAGCTCGACCAGTTCCTTCAGCCGCTGCTGGTCCCATTTGACGCGCTTCGGCAAATCGGCAACGACGGTGAAGCCGTTGTCCTCGAAGCGGACGGTACCAGTGTCCTTCTCGGCCTGGGCGTGGGCCTGATGGGCGCGGTCCCTGTAGCGAAGGGACAGCGCACCATCGAGCCAGTCGACGACCGCCTTTGCCTTGCGGAAGCCGGCGGTCACCTCCTGCTGAAGACGGGCAAGATCTGCTGCAGGCAGGCTGGCGATCTGCTGCACCGTGAGGGTCTGGAGGTTGGCGACCGAGACGGGAATGTCCTGCGGCGGCGAGGGAGCCTCGCTGGGAGGCTTGTTCAGGAGAACCGAGGGGATCATCGGGAATGACTTTCCTGTGCGGCGCGGAGAGATGTCCGGCCGTTGGTTTCGATTGGGATGTGGAATGGTGTTGGAGCTGTGTGCGCGGCGTCAGGCCGGCGGGCCGGTCGCCGTTGCGTTCAAGGCATTCGGGCTTCGCTTTTCCTTCGCGGCGTGCGCTGCCAAAGACTGGATGATGCGGTAGACGGGCTTCTGCTTCGGCGTATCGGTCCGGCGGACTGCGATGTACTCCCAGCAGCCCACGGAGACGCGGCGCTGGATCAGGTGGACCCAGTTCTCGTTTCCCAGCATCCAGGCGGCATTGCCGAGTTCGCCGATCTTGCGGCGAACAACCTCGGAGTAGCCGTCATTGTGGGGGAGACGGTCGCGGCTCAGATGCCCGGTGTAATAGACGATCCGGGCGCCTGGCTTGGCGTCAGCGACCCAGACGCAGAGGTCGACGTCGTTAATGATGTCGGTAACCGTAAGGTCCCGGCTCCGGGGGAAGATGGTGGAGGGGTTGGCGATGTTCAGCATGGGGGACCTCAGTTGCTCGCTGCGACGTTGACATCAGTGGGCTTGAGCCCTGCCGCGATGAGGCGAAGGCGCAGCTGCCGGAGGGCGCGATAGAAGGAGGCCGCCGGCTGGGTGCAGGCACGCTGTGCGCCGGTGACGCTTCCCTTCTCGGCAATCGCATCGAGCATCTCGCCGAGAGAAGGTGGGAGGCGCCGGCGTGCGGCGCTTACGTCGATCGACAGCAGCGTGGCAGCTTCGCGATGGCCGGCTGGATCCACGAGATCGTCGACCGAGATGTTCTCGATGGCGGCGGAACGAAGGTGCTGCGCCAGGAGCGTCAGTGCCGCGTGCCGTGTCACCACGGTGACAAAGGCGCCCCAGCTGCCACGTTCGGGATCAAACCGATGCGCACGCTGGAGAAGGTCGAGCAGGATGTCCTGGCGGTGGTCGTCCCAGTCACGGGCGGGATCCCTGACCTGCCGCGCAAGTCGACCTGCACGGCGATTGGCTGCGCACATGGCAATGGCGAGTGCCGTCTGGTCCTGCAGCGGAAGAGGTGTGGAGGGGTGAAGCATTCTGCATCTCGTCGGTGGCGTTGTTGCGAACGCCCCGAGGAGAACACCGCCGCTCCGGGGAAAGCGAGGCGGAATGGGGAATAAAGGGGAATAAATACCCTTGCCGATTTATTCCCCGACTTTTCGTGAACAGGAACAAATACTTCTCAATGATTTTCGCCTTCCGGGGAATAATTCCGGGGCGGAATTGGCGGGGAATTCGGGGAAGAATTCCGAATTATTCCCCGCCCCGAAAATCT
>CAMFKI010000051.1 GCA_945957365.1 uncultured Alphaproteobacteria bacterium
AATCGGGTTGTAATCTTTTACACTGTAGATCATTGCCAGTTGTAACAAACTACCTACATCCCGAAAGAGCGCTAAGGACCAATCACCACTCCAGAATGTAGCGGTAGATGTTCAGCACTCCCAACATCAAGGAGCCACGTCAACGTTAGGTGTTTCACCGAGACTTACAGCAAGCGCGCATTGCTAATCGAATTGTTGAGCATCAGATGTCGCGGCAATTCCTTGTACAGCCGATGGTTCGTACGGTACCATCCATCTGTTCCTGGGGAAGACAGCATGGTCACACCAGAACAACTCCAGCGAGAGAAGGCAGTTTTCTTCGCATTCTTCTATGATTGCCTGATCATCGTTCCCTATCTCTGGGTGTCGCTGCAGGTGGGCTCGCTCACCATGCTAGCGGAAGTATTACGCGGCTTTCTGCTGATCACAGTGGCCATTCTCTCCTGGCTGACACTCCGGAAAATCCATCGTGGCAAAACTGGCGCTTATGATTTTGGCATGGGAAAAGTGGAGCAGATCCTGTCGCTTCTTGTCGCGCTGCTGCTCTTCATGAGCATGGGTTTCGTCTGGTACAAGGCGATAGGCGAGCGTGAAAGCCTTCCGCATGCCGCCTCATTCCTCAATTTTGTCGCGGTAGGGCTGTCCCTAGCGAATCTCGGCGCCAATGCCGCTCCACTATGGCCGCTCTACAGAGCGACAAAAACTGGCAACTCGATACTTGTTGTCACCCAGTTCCGCGCAAAATTCGCAAAGACAATCAGTTCAGTGGTCGTCACCTTATGTGTGGCGTTGAATCAGCTATCGGGCGATCCCGTTCTCTCCTGGTGGGCCGATGTCATGGGAATCGCCATTGTCTCTGCGGTGACGCTACATGCGGCCTATGAATTAGTCCGTTCGGCGATCCCCGATCTTCTTGATCGCACCTTGCCGGAGCAGCACCAGATAAAGATCAATCAGGTGCTCGCCAAATATTACAACCACTTCGACGCACTGAAGTGGTGCCAAAGCCGCCAGTCGGGTTCAAACATCGAAGTCCAGGTAGGACTTGGCTTCCGGGAGCACTTAACTTTCGGCGAAGTGGCTCGCATATCGAAATCGATGGTCGATGATATTGAAGCTGCGATACCGGGCAGTCGGGCGACTGTAACGCCAGTTCTTCCCGATTGAGGTTGGCACTGCTTTTGCCACCTTCTTATGCCGTCAGCAGGAGTATCTCATCTCCAGCATGCAATAGGCCCCCCTTTTCGATCTCTCCATAGACACCAACATTTTGATCTGCTTCGCGGACGACAGTCCGAAGCATCTGCGCGTCGACATCCAGGCCAGTCTGCGCCCGGGTAATCGCGCCGCAGCGCACCGTTGATCCAGCAATCTTCACTATGGCTTCACCAATCTTGAGATGACTTCCTATCCATTTCTCTTCGACCAATCCCCTTTGGTTTTCGTCGGTTTCGATCACCAAATTGGGACGAAACCGCCGGACATCCCAGTCACTAGCGGAATTGAGGCTGCGCAGATAAGACAGGCTCGCAGTTGTGATCAGATGAAACGGCGTCACGAGGAATAGCGAACCTGGAATCGAGACATGATCGACCAGAACTTCCGGTAGGTTGTCCAGGTCCGGCGATGGCTCGCCTTGCTCACGCTCGAAGGTTGCTTCGAGCTCTCTTCGCCAGCTATGTCTGTCAGGCTTATAACGTCTGTAAAAAACGTCATCGGACGCTGGCCGGATAGGTTGAAGGGTCGACTTCCGACCAACCAGTTCGGACAGTCTCATATGAATTTCAGGTTCATCTCCGTTCATGATGCTTCCATCAGGAAGAGTGATATCGACGCCGGCTGCTCTTTTTCCCGACGCTGGCTCACGGTACCTTGCCTGACACTGCAAGAATAAGGGACGGGTCTTGCAGCTCTGGACTTCCTGACGTGCTTCATCACGGACGGCCCATAGACGGTCACCTACAAGCCCATTTGGCTGTAGCAAACAGGATTTGAGACGCTCACCGCCCATCGCCTTGACCGGATAGCGCCAGATCTCGCCGATTTTCCCAATCTTCATGAGCCAAATTCTCCATATCACAACGGCCCACTGCGCTTCGCTGCAACATATGAAAGCCTGGACAGTCTCTACTCAGAAGGAAATTTTGCTGAAAATAACAGTAGTAGACTTGGACTAACAAGACGAGAGCAGAAAGCGGGGCAATCTTAGCCAGAAAGCCACCGGAAGCGTTGGGATTACCGCCTACCTCCGGCCGCGGCCCTCGGCAACATAGCGCCACGCCAGCGGTAGCAGCGCCTGGCTCAGCCGTGCCCCGAACTCGATCCAGAAGGAGAGCCGCTGCGCCACGAGGAACGCCCCGGCACCTAGGTCTATGCTGGCGGCGATGGCGTCACGTTGCCGTCACTTTCGGTGGTTAGGTCAGGATCACAAGCCTATCTTATCAGCTCGGGCGGAGAGCGATCTCGGATGTACAGACGCGCCGCCCGACTTCCTGCGCATCGGAATTTTTGGGCCACGGTCTGCCGTAGGCGGCTCAGGACTTCTCTCTCCTCTTAAGCCGCCGCTCCCTGATCCACTCATCCGCCTGCCCCCGCCTCTCAGCCGCCCGCCAGGCCTTCTCCTCATCCGGCGGCATCCTCCTGCTGACAAATCGCCAAGCCAGCGGCAGCAGCGCTTTTCCCAACCGGGTGCCGAACTCGATCCAGAAGGAGGACCGCTGCGCTACACGGAACGCCCCGGCGTCAAGACTTAGGGTATGAGTTCGATAGTGAGATAAAGTCCGCCGTAGCAGTAGTTTGATGTCGTGGAGGACGTTTGCGCCACGTAATTCCCCGTGTAAGCGCCATTGGTATCCCAGATGCGAACGTAGTTGGCGTTGACGCGGCTGGTGCGTCCTGTCGGCGCGTTCGGCTGACCTGCGGCAATGGTGCTGATCGCAGCGCCCACACCGACGATCCACTTGGTGTCCGTGGTGTCCTGCACGGTGAAGGCCGGCCAGGTGATCGAGGTCACCACATTGATATTGGTGAACCGCTGACCATTGTTGCCGACCTGGAAGACGTTGCGATAGACGGCGACGCCCATCGTGACACTTGAGGAGTTCGTCCAGGTGCCGCTGACGGTCGCACTGTCGGTCGCGAACTTGTAGCCGACGATGCCATAGGCGTTGCTGGCGTTGCCCGTGTAGATGACAGTCCAGCCCGCCGGAGCGGACGGCAGCGAATTCGCGCAGGTCTTGATAATGAATATCAAGTCTCCGGCCTGATGCGCCGGGATCGGGATGGTGGTCGCGGTCGTGCTGGCGGATGACCCGCCGCCGACGTAGGCGATCGTTCCCGGGACACGAGCACTGCTCCTGAACATCCCCATGGTGATGGGCATCGCCAGAAGGTGCTTCGAGAATTCGATATTCTCAGGCTTGATGATCGCAGGCCTCGGCGGGAGAGCAACACCCGCCTCTGCCGGCAGGATCAAGCCGGAGGCGACTGTCGCCGCCAGCAAAGCCTTGTTCATCATGTCGGAATATCTCCAGGGATGATCAGAACGTGCCGCCGTCGAGGCTCACGCCATCGATCGAGCCACCGGTGATGGCGACGCTGGCGGCGTTCTGCGTTGCCAGGCTGCCGAGGCCGAGGTTGGTGCGGGCCGCCGCGGCATTGGCGAGATCCGACAGGTTCGCCGACTTCTCGGCCTTCAGGGCGAGGGCGTTGGTCACCGTCGAGGCGAAGTTGGCGTCGTCACCAAGGGCGGCCGCCAGTTCGTTCAGGGTGTCGAGGGCGCCGGGGGACCCGGCGATGAGGGCCGCGACGGCGGCGGCGACGAATCCCGTGGTCGCGATCTGGGTGCTGCTGGTGCCTGCCGCGGCGGTGGGCGCCGTCGGCGTGCCGGTCAGGTCGGGAGAGGCCAGCGGCGCCTTCGCGGCAAGGGCGGCATCGAGCCCGGTGACCTCCGAGGTGGGGTGGGTGTGGGCAGCCGGCGTGAAGCTCGAGGGCTTCCCCGTCACGCCAGTCCACGGCACGGCTTCCGCCACCTCGGCCACATCCACCTTGCCATTGTCGGTGGTGTCATAGACCGCCTTCAGCATGTCGCCCGCACCCGCACCAGCCAGCGCATCCTGCACGAAAGCCGTCGTGGCGATCTGCGTCGTGTTGGTGGCAGGCGCTGCCGTCGGCGCGGTCGGCGTGCCGGTGAAGCCGGGAGAGCCGAGCGGCGCCTTCGCACTCAGCAGCGAATCCAGCTGACTCTTGCGAACGAGGTCCGTGCCGCCGGACGCATCCTGGGAGGACTTGGGCACCGTAGAAAAAGTCTTGGCGCCGCCCACCGTCTGGCTGGACGAGAGATCGACGAAGGCGCCCTTGCCCGCAAGCGGAATGACCGAGGTGGCATTCCCCGAGCCATCGTCGCCCTTGCCGACATAGAGCGTATCGTCGACCTCGTTGTGGGCAAGCTCCGCCGACTTCAGGGCGGAGGGTGCTCCGGGAACGCCGGAGACGCGGCGCTTGATGCGAATGACGTTTGCCATGTGGAATGTCCTTCAGGTTGGAGTGAGATCAGAAATTCCCGCCATCGAGCACGAGACCGGACTCGATGTCCCCGGTCGGTCCCTGGGGCCCCGCGGGTCCGGGGCTCCCCTGCTCACCCGGCGGCCCAGGGCTGCCGAGGATGCGGATGGAGACCGGAGCCGACGCCACCCGCACCGTCACCTCCGCATCGCAGTGGACCCGGAGCCTGATCGGTCCCGTAACCTGCCGGCATGAGAGAACGCCCGTCATCCGGAGCCTCGCGTCACGGGCTGGACGACCGGAATTTCAAGGATGAAGGCGAGATGGCGCGGGGGGACGAGATCGGTGCGCACGAGATCGATAACGGCGGATCCGGGTGCGAGGCGTTCCGTGGCATCCGGTGGAACGACCAGTTCCAGCACGGTATCCGACCGGCGCAGCAGGCCACCGTTCCCTGTGGTGAGCGTGGCCAGAGCACTGGAAGTCGAGACTTTGGCGCGCAGCTGACCGGCAAACGCTGCGCCCGTCGGGAACAGTGCGCTCCCGGCCTCGATCTGCAGCCGGTACTCGTAGCCGATGATTATGGCGGGGCCGTCGACGACCGTGACACTCACGGCTTCCACCCGCAGATTTTGGCACCCGCCTCGTTGTGCGACGCGATCTGCTCCTTGGTCTGCCGGGTCAGCACATCGTGGCGCGAGGGCCTGATCGGCTGCGCCCAGTCGCAGTCACTTTTCAGCCGCGGATCAGTCGCGCATCCAGCGATCGAGACGGCGATCAAGAGCAGGGTCGCTGTCAGTCTGTACGTCATGCCGGATCTCTCCTGATTGGCGTTGGGCCTTGTCGCGGACCTGGGTGCGCCTTGCCTCCCAGGAGGCCTTGCCGGCGGCGCGCCCCCTCAGCCATGCGATGCCGAGCGCAGCAACGAGCGCACCGGCGAGGACCGCCCAGCCAGAGATGCGGGTCCACAGGCCAGAGAGAAGCGAGAGGAGGAAGGCCACCATCACGGCGTCCTCCCCGTGCGGTAGTCCTCGATGCGGGCGGTGCGGGCGCGGAAGGCCAGCACGATGACGACGAGGAAGATCAGGGCTCCAGCCCAGGGAAGAAGGGGGCTGAGCCACTCCGTGAGGTTCAGGAGTGCTGCACTGCGCTCGGTCACGTCCTTCGCCCGCTCGGCGGTCTCGACGGCAGGCGCAATGGCCGAGGCGGCGACACCCGCCACGCCGATGACGCCCGAGGCGATCTGGCCGTTCGAGGCCTTGAGGATACGAGACGCTTCGGGCTTCCCCGAGGCTCGCTCGGGCGACACCGCCCGCGGCTTCGCCGTCTGCAGCGCCGCCACGAAGGCGGGATCGAGGTCCGGGCTGAGCGGCAGGTCATTGTCGGCCCGGAAGGCGAGGACGGCCGCCCGGGTTCGGGCGCCAAAGCTGCCGTCGATGTTGCCGACCTCGTAATAACCGAGGTCCTTCAGCTGCTGCTGCACGACGCGGAGCTCCGGCCGCGGCGGAGAATGCAAACCGATGGCCCGGCGGATGCCGAGAACCTTCGACTTGGGGTAGCGGCTGACGGAGACACCGTTCCCCTGGTTGCCGCCCAGCACCTCGACCTGCTGGCCGACGGCGCGAAGGAAGAAGGCGACGTGGCCCTGCCAGCCGGAATTCCCGCGGCTGAGGACGACGACGTCGCCTTCCTTCGCCTGGTCGAGCGACGGCACCTTCTCGCCCCAGGCGAGATAGGAGCGGGCGTTGAGCTTGCGTGTGGAGGAAACCCCGGACGTCTCGAGGCAGTGGCCGACAAAGGCGGCGCACCAGGCCATCTCGTCATGCTCGACCCAGTCCTGGCCGATGGTTCGGTACATCTCCATGATCTTCGGGTTGTCGGCGGGACCGGTCACTTCCTTCGTGCCGAGATAGCCACGGGCAGTTTCAAGCGGGGTGGTCATGCAAGGCCTCCTTGGTCCCGGAGACAGCGCGCCGCCGGGATGGTTTCGGGTTTGATGGTGGGAAACGGGGTGGTGGAGTGCGCGCCCGTCAGGACGGCATCTGGGTCAGGTGCTCGAGGAGGAAGTCGTGGAGCTTGTCGATCTTGCCCTCGATGGCGTCGAAGTGCCGGGTGATGGCGGGCTGGTCGATTTTCGCCATGTCGAGCTCCAGCATGCCGACGCGGGAACGGATCTCGTGGATATCGGTGCGGATCGAGGCAATGTCCCGGATGACCTGCTGACCGCGATCGGGCACCAGAGCCTCCCAGAGCTTGGTCATGGCGAGCAAGGCGCCGGCAACGCCGCCGAGACCGACGATGAAGTAGACGACCGTGACGAGCCCGTCGGTCCAGTCCTGGGTCATTGGACCCCTCCCTGTTGCTAACCGCCTTGCGATGCCGGCGCCTTGAGGTCGAGCGTGGTGACGAAGCCCCCGCCCCGCGAATAGGCATGGGTGACGGTCTCGATCCGCCACGGCCCGTCGATTCCGGCACGTGCGCCCGTGATGATGCAGAGACCGTCCGGAATGGCGGTGGTATCGCCCTCGATCGTCACCGAGCCCTCGCCGGCATCACGCTCCGAGGTCGCCTTGTCGGAACCGGTCTGCTGGCTGGCCTCTTCGCTGTCAGGCTTCGCATAGCGATGATCGAGGCGGGCGGAAACCTTGAGGGACGTACCCTCCTCCTTCTCCTGCCAGCCGGCTTTCTTCGGATCGTACCAGCGGGCGCGCACGGCGCTGAACTGGGCGCGGGCAAGGGCCGGCGCCATGTCCCAGCTGTGGAGGTTTTTCCCCCATGCCGCGACGACGGCCGCCGTATAGGCCCCGCCGCGCTTCGACAGGAACGCCTTCGTGCCCTGGATGCGAAAGTTGCCGCCAATCTCCCGCGCCAGCCGTTCGCCCATGTGGATGAAGCTCTCGTCGCGCATCTCGAAGTATTTGCGTTTTATCGACTTGAGATCGGGATCGACCTCGACTTCCGTCACGCCGACCGTCTTTCCGGCATCCTTCAGAATGTCCTCGACCGGCTTGTCATCGAAGTGCCGCTGCTGCGGCTCCTTGGGCTTCTTCGTGGTGTCGACACCCTTGGCGGTGATCGACAGCGTACGGCCGCTCCGCGAGCCCGACGACCGCACCTCGTCGACCGTTCCGGTGAACACGGTGCGAAGCCCGCCTTCTTCCCAGCCCAGCGCCACGATGACCGGCGCGCCGATGGCGGGGAGGAGGATGCGGCCTTGCGTGTCGTCAATCTCGAGGTTCGCGGTATCGGAATGGGTCCCAACCTTGTCCGAAACGGTGAGCGAGATCAGCACCGGCATCAGCGTGGTGGTGATGTTGGTGCCCGCCACCATCACCATGAACTGGGCGCGCTTCGACATGGTGGCTCACCAGAGACGGATGGGATCGAGCAGCTGCGGCTCGCGCGGCGTGGGCACCGGAATGTCGAGGACGGTTCCCAGCGGCAGGACGATCCCTGCCCCGGCAAGTCCCGGGTTGCGGTCGAGGATCTTCTCGACGAGACCCGGCATCGGCCGCCGGAACCTGCGCCAGACCAGCAGCGACACGGTGATGCCGTCGCCCTCGACGGTGATCCGCTCGATGACCTCGCTCATGAGAACAACCCCGACAGCAGCGAGAAGTAGGATCCGTTCGACGGCTTCGAAGAGCGCTTCACCGAGATGTCGATCTCGATGACCTGCCCCACTCCCTTGGCATCGAGATAGGTCGAGCGCTCATCGACCTTCTCGATGACAACCCAGCCCATCTGGGCGCCATCGCCCCGCATCAGGTACTGGGGCTTCCCGGAGGCGCGCGCCTGGGCGAGCTTCTTCAGGTCCTCGAGCCCCCCGAAGCGGCGCGGGAAGATGCGGGCGTGCAGCGTCCAGACCTCGGGGCCATCGCCCACCCATTCGAGCGGCGGCAGGGTGCCGAGTACCGGCTTCTCGGCAAAGCTCGTCTCATGGCCGTGCTCGTATTCCGTGGCGTTGAACGGCCAGACCTCGAACTGGATGGGACCCAGGACCATCAGCATCACGCAAACCTCAGGCCGGCATCGGCATAGACGCCACGGAACACCTCGCGGACCTCGCGCTTGAGCACTGCACGGACCTGGGCGGTGATCTCGGCGGCATCCGCGGCGGAGGTGTTGTGGAAAGTGAAGGGCCCGATGGTGAGGCCAAGCGCGCCGCCGCTGCCATTGGCATGGACATAGCCTGACCGGCTGGGCGTGATCAGTTCCGGCCCCCGCTCACCCACCAGGTAGCGGCGGCCAGCACGGATCGAGCCCCCTCCAGCGCGCGCTTCCGTGGGCTTCGGCTTGTCGGCCTCACCGCCACCCAGCCCCAGCATGCCGCGAACCGAACTTGCGGCAGTGGTGATGGGGGCGAGCAGCGAGGCGACCTGTCCGTCGAGCCAGGCCTTGAGATCGGCGAAGACCTGCACCATGCCGTCCCACAACGCCTTGATGAGCGCGTAGCCGGCGGAGAAGAAGGCGCCTGACAGCTCACCCAATTTAATGGTGACCGAGCGGATGCCTGAGATGAGACGGTCGGCGACGTCGTAACCCGCCCGCTCCCACTGCGCCTTCTGTTCTTCCGAGAGTGTCTCGCGGCTGAACCAGCCCGACAGCGAGGAGAAGAAGCTGCTCACATACTGCGAAGCCCCCTGCCACGCGCCCGAGATGCGGCTTCCAAGGGACGCCAGCATGTCGAAGAGCGGCTGGGCCAGCCGCAGGGCGGGCGCCAGTTCCTCGCCCAGCCTTGCAGAAACACCTGAGAACACCGCCGAGATGCGGTCCCAGTACTTCCAGACCGAGTAACCGGCCGCCGCGAGCGCCGTCACCGTGACAACGATCGTCCCCCACACAGGCGCCGAGATGGCTCCGAGCGCGGCTCCGACGGCCGCGAGGCCGGCGCTGAGGGCGCCGACACCCGGCACGGCCAGCGCCATACCGCGCAAACCAGCAGCAATCGTTCCAAGAGTGCCCAGCGACTGCCCGCTCATGGAGGCCAGGGCCGTCTGCAGCCCGATCATCTCGGTGGCGGCCATCCTGGCGCCGATTGCAGCCCGGCCCACCGTGTTGAAGCCGAAGGAGAGAAGGCTCAGCACGCCGCCCCGCCCCATGAGGCCGATGAAGCGAAGTCCGGCCAAGGCCGCCCGGAACCCGACGAAGGCCGCGGTGGCGGTCACGACTTTGCCGGTCAGCCCCGGATAGGCGGCGGCGAGCTTCGTCAGCTGATCGACCAGCGGCGTCACCAGGACGATGAGATCGGAGAGCAACGGGATGATGGCGTTGCCGAGCGTGATCTTGAGGTTGGTCAGGACGTTGTCGAAGCGCTGGACGGCACTCCCGAAGGTCTTGTTGCGGTTGGCGAACTCCTTGAAGGACGAGCCCGCATAGTTCGATTCCTCCGCCACAAGCCCGATCGAGGATCGCACGAGATCGAGGTTGGTGAGCAGCGGGCCCAGGCCCCGGGCCTCGTTGCCAAAGAGCTTGCTGGCGATCGCCGCCTGTTGCTCCTTCGGCAGTTTCGACAGCCGCTCCAGGACATCGACGGTGGTGCCGACGGCATCCTCCTGCATGCGCTTCGCCACCTTCACCGCGTCGAGCCCCAGGGCCTTGAAGGCGCCGCGCTGCGCCTTGGTGGCGGCCGTACCATGGGTGAGCGCCAGTCCCATGTTGCGGAAGGATGTGGCGGCGACTTCCGTCTCGGCACCGGCCGAGATCATGGCGGACGCAAAGGCCGCCGTCTGCTCGGCCGTGAACCCAAACATCTTGGACTGGGCGCCGACGCGGCGGACGACATCGAGGATCTCGGCGGCTGACGAGGCCTGCGCATTGGAGAGGTGGTTCATGGCATCCGACAGCCTGACCGTCTGGTCGATGCTGAGGTTGAGCCCCGTCATCATCTTGGCCATGGCCGTGCCGGCCTCATCCGCCGTGATGTCGAAGGCGACACCGATCTTGGCGGCAGCCTCCGTGAACTTGACAAGGTCGGCGCCCGCAATGCCCGCCTGACCGGCGGCCGCGGCGATCTCGGCCAGACCGTTGACGCTCAACGGCACTTCGCGGGACAGGTTCATCAGCCCCTTCTGGAAATCGACAAAGGCCTGGGGTGTCGGGAAGTCGACGACCTTCTTCACATCCGCCATGGCGCTCTCGAACCGAGTCGCCTCCTCGACGGGGCCGCCAATGGCGGTCTTCAGCGTGTAATAGCCGGCGATGGCGTCCGCGAGCCCCATGCGGGCGTCGGCGAGCGCCCGGTTGTTGCGACTGATGGCGGCGTCGAGCCGGTCGCCGAAGCCGATCTTCTGCCCATTGGCGTCCTTCACCGTCCTGGATATCCCGAGCAGGCTCCGCCCGACGGCGCGCGCCGGGGCCGAGACCTTGTCGAGAAGCTCGACGATGAGCTGGGTGGTCTGGCTGGCCATGCCCCTACCTTTCCCTCAGTCTGCCTGGTTCCGATCTTGCCCGCTCAACCGTCGGGCCTCCGCGTGCCAGAGCAGCGCCTCGCGCCAGTCCATGTCATCGAGGTCCGTGAGCGGCGTCGACAGCACGTACGCGATGTCGGCGATCACGCCCCGCCAGCGGGAGGCGCCTTCACCCCCTCGAAAAAACCGGCGATTACCTCGGAAGCGCATGCGAAGTCGGTGGCGTCCATCTCCTCGATGGCGGTCTCCGGAATACCTGCCAGCAGCGACAGAAGTGCGGCACCCTGGTCGAGCTGCGAGGGCTTGCCCTGAGTGGCTTCCTCCAGCGCGCGGAGGTCGCGCACCTTCGGGCGCCGGATGGACAGCTCGGTGATGGTGTTTCCATGCACCGTGAGGGGGACGGTCAATTCGATCCTGATGGGGACGCTCATGGTCTCTCTCCTCAGCCGGTCGTCGGAATGCGAAGGATGCGGCGCTCGTCATCGATCTGGGACGTGCCGTCGAGACGCCAGTCGCCCGAGAAGAAGTCCCAGAACAGCTTCTCTTTCTCGCCGAACCACAGCTCGTAGTGCATGACCTCGTTGATCGAGTAGTCATGGCCCATCAGCTCGCCGCGCTTGAAGGCTTCGGGTTCGATCTTGCCGAGCCGCCCCTCGATCACCGCCTTGGCTTCGTATGCAACGCCTGTGCGCTTGTCGCGGACGACGCCATAGGCGGTGAACACCCTGGCGTCTCGCGTGCCCAGCCCGAAGCGCGTCAGGAGGTCCGGATCCCAGCCGGCGAGCTTGAAGGTGGGCTCGAGCTTCTGGATACCGACAGCGACCTCGATCTGGACGCGGGAGCCGCCGGCATGGTGTTCCTGGTAGATCTCCTGGAGGGCCGGAAGCTGCAGCTCATTGAGGGTGAGGTGCTTCGAGGCGGAGGGATCGTGGTCGCCGCAAAAAAGGTTTCCCGCCTCCATGACATACAATGCATTCACAGGTTTATCCTTTCACATCAGATGATGGACATGGTGCGTGAGACTCAGCCGGTGATGGCTCCGACTTGGGCGAGCAGATCGTCGAGAAGTGCGTCGAGCGCCGGGCGGTAGCGCGCCGACTGGATGCCGAGGAAGCGAAGGACCGGCGCCTCCTCGGCCGCGAAGTTGACAGTGAAGCGGCCCTGGCGGAGTTCCTCCGGAGAGTTCTGATCGCGGGTGAACTTCACCTCGTAGCCGAGAATGTCGCCGTCCGCCTTGAGATCGCGCAGCGCGAAGCCGATGGTGTTCAGGACCGCCTGCACGGTCTGGCCGGTGATGTTGAAGCGCCCGAGATAGAAGCGGAGCGTTCGCAGGAACATCAGGTGGATGTAATCGCGCCCGCGGGTGACGTTGTAGAAGCGCCAGAGATCGTCTTCTCCGGCATTGTCGGTGCCGACGAAAACAAAACCTCCCGAAGCGATCGCCGTCTCGACCCCCATCTCGCCCCTGAGCAGGACGCCCAGATTGTGGGAGAGCATGCGCTGGCCCTCGGTTGCGCCATCGGTGAGGGAAAAGTTGATCGGCCGCGACGGGCCGACGATCCCCTGCACCGGCTGGTTCGCCCAGCTATGGAACGGGCGACCCTGCTTCTCGTGATCGCGCCTTACGCCAATGCCGATGACGGCTGGCGACAGGGGCACGACCGCCACCTCCGTGCCGTTCATCACGCGGACGGCGGGATCGACCGGAATGAGCCGGCTCGAGGAGAGCGTCTCGCGCCAGTCGAGGGCCGCCTGCTCGGTTGTTGCGGGCCCGTCGACGACTGCGTGGGCGAGCAGCTTGGCACAGAGCGCCGGAAGGGCGGCACAGACGGCATTGGCATCCGTCCCGTTGCGCTGGCTGGTGAAGCCCGGCGCGCAGATGAGGCGCGGAATGACGCCGAGCGTCGGACCGGCATGGACGAAGGCCTCGAGCCCGGTGGCGATGCCGTCGCCGACGATGTTGGCGATGGTTTCCGCAACCGTATCGCCCTCCGCCACCCGGACGATGACCACCTTGGCCGCGACCTGGAACTCGCCAAGTTGAGCGTTGATGAGCGTGAGCGCCGCGGGGATGGTGCCGGAGTTCCCAAGGGCCGTGCGCTTCACGACGTCGTCCGAATACATGAACACCGGGGTGTCGGCCGGGAAGACGGTTGCATCGGCTGCGGGTGCGGTGCCGATGAGGCCCACGACCGACATGTCGGACCAGACGACGGGCCGTGGTTCGTTGTCGATGCGGGAAATCGATATGCCAAAGGTCGGATCGCTCATGAGCGGTTCTCCTCAAAAAGGAAAACCCCGCACGAAGGCGGGGCATGTTGTCTCAAACAGAATGAGTGCAGGCGTCAGAACTGCAGGACGGGTGTCGAGACCTCGAGACTCGCCTTGTCGGAAGAGGTGAGTGTCACATCGAGCAGCAGGCGCTGGGCGCCATTGACCACCGGCTCGCCGAAGAAGCGCACGGCGCGGGTGAAGCCGTCCTCGGTGGCGACGATCTCGGTCACGACAATGGCGCGCACGTTCGTGAGGCTCATGTTCTGCGAGAGGACGGCGAGGGTCGAGGACATATGTGCATCCAACCTGATTGTGATCGATGTTGTGGGGAACAGGCGTACGCCTTACGTCACGATGTCGCCGATGAGGGCCCATTCATTGGTGGCGCGCTTCCACAGCGTCGCCCCGGAATACTGCGCCGCGAGCTTCAGCTTGCTGCCCGCCGAGCGGATGGTGACGGAGCCGCCGACCGTGACCTGGCCGGCCCCGTACTGGAGAATGTCGATACGGGTCCCGACGGGAAAGGCGACGCTTGCATTCGTGGGGATGGTGAGGGTGATCGCCGCCGCGTTGTTGAGGGTCACCATGCGCCCGGCATCGGCCAGTGCGAGTGTGTAGGTCGTACCGGTCTGGGCGTTCTCCGGAACCGTCGTCACGGTGTCGTAGACCTGCGCCGTCGTGGCGATCTGCCCGGAGTCGGCATAGGCAGCGGCCGAGGGCGCCGTCGGCGTTCCGGTGAGCGCCGGCGAGGCCAGCGGCGCCTTGGCATCGAGCGAGGTCTGAAGGCTCGTCACCTCGCTGATGGCGTGGGTGTGGGATGAGGCCGCCTTGGTGGCGCCCAGCGTGTCGACATAGGCCGTCGTCGCGAGACGGGTCGAGTTGTTGCCCTGTGTCTGGGTCGGCGCCGTGGGCGTGCCGGTCAG
>CAMFKI010000052.1 GCA_945957365.1 uncultured Alphaproteobacteria bacterium
TCGGGCACCTTCTCCCATTGCTCCGCAACGGGAGAAGGGGTTGCGGGCGCCACCCACCCCTGTTGCCGTCACCCCAGCGAAAGCTTGGGTCAGCGCCCGCATCCCCTCATCTCCCCGTTGCGTGCCGCAACGGGTCCCTTCTTCTCCCGCTGAAGAAGCGGGAGAAGACACGAGGACCGTCAGAGCGCACGAAGCCATTTCCCCTCGAGTCCCTTCTCCCGTCCGCAGGATGGGAGAAGGTGGCCGACAGGCCGGATGAGGGCTGGTGCGGCGTGGCTGGACATTCGACAGAAGGACTCGCGGACAGAGGCCCTCATCCGCCCTTCGGGCACCTTCTCCCATTGCTTCGCAACGGGAGAAGGGGTTGCGGGCTGTCGACGCGCACACCCCTCAAGAGCGTCACCCCGGCGAAAGCCGGGGCCCAGCTTCGGACGGTCGAAACGAAGACAGCTGGGTCCCGGCTTTCGCCGGGATGACGGCTATAAGGGGGCCTGCGCCGGGATGGCGGCAGGGAGGGACAGATGACGAGCACTGCCTACCTTCTTCCGAACAGCTTCTCGATATCGGCGAGCTTCAGTTCGATGAAGGTGGGCCGGCCGTGGTTGCACTGGCCGGAATTGGGCGTTGCCTCCATCTCGCGCAGGAGTGCGTTCATTTCCTCGGGGCGCAGCTTGCGGCCGGAGCGGACCGAGTTGTGGCAGGCCATGGTGGCGAGCACGTGGTTGACGCGCTCCTCGATGCTGGTGGTGATGCCGAGATCGCTCAGCTCATCCGCAACATCGCGGACGATGCCGGAGACATCTGCCTTGCCGATGGCGGCGGGAACCTCACGGATGATGACGGCGCCATCGCCGAAGGCTTCGAGCACGAGACCGCCTTGCGCCAGCATCGCGGCAGCTTCGGCGAGGCGTTCCACCTGCACCGGATCGAGATCGACCACCTCGGGCACCAGCAGCGGCTGGGTCTCGATGCCGCGGTCGGCGCGCTCGCGCTTGAGGCGCTCATAGACGAGGCGCTCATGTGCTGCATGCTGGTCGACGAGGATGAACCCGTCACGGGTCTGTGCCACGATGTAATTGTCATGGATCTGGGCGCGGGCATTGCCGAGGGGATAGTCGGCCTGCGCCACCTGCGGTTCCGCCACGGGGGCGGAGGCCGGCGGCATGTTCATGGCGAGGGCTGCCTGCTTCTCCTCCTCGTCGAAGCCACGGTGATTGAAGGGCCGCGGCATGACAGGCTTGAAGGATGAAACGGTCTGGCGCGACAGTCCGGTATCCGCAACGCGCTTGCCGGCGAGCGCGTTGCGGATGGCGCTGACGATGAGGCCGCGCACCAGACCGCCGTCACGGAAGCGCACTTCGGCCTTTGCAGGATGCACGTTCACGTCCACCCGCTCCGGCGGGCAGTCGAGGAACAGCACCAGGGCCGGGAAACGGCCCGAGGGCAGCACGTCGGCATAGGCGCCGCGGATGGCGCCCGAGATCAGCTTGTCGCGCACGCTGCGGCCATTGACGAACATGTATTGCTGGGCGGAGTTGGTGCGCGCCGCCGTGGGCAGCCCGGCGAAGCCCCGCACGCGCACGGCTTCGCGCTCGAGTTCGAAGGGCACGGCGTTCGCCATAAATTCCGCGCCGAGGATGCGGCGGATGCGGGCCTCCTCGCCCTCCTCCTTCGGCACGTCGACCAGGCGGCGCTCTTCGGTGACGAAGGAGAAGCCCACCTGCGGGTGCGCCAGCGCCATGCGGCGCACCACCTCGGCGGCCTCTGCCGTCTCGGTGCGATCGGCCTTCAGGAACTTGAGGCGGGCGGGCGTCGCGTAGAACAGGTCCTTGACGTCGATCTCGGTGCCGAGGTTGAGCGCGGCCGGCCGCGGCAGCGTGAGGTGACCGCCCTCCACCGTGATCACATGCGCATCGCCGCCACTTCTGGGCTTCGATACGATGGCGAGCCTGCTCACCGCGCCGATCGAGGGCAGCGCCTCGCCGCGGAAGCCGAGGAAGCGGATGTCGATCAGGTCGTCATCGGCGAGCTTCGAGGTGGCATGGCGTTCCACCGCCAGCGCCAGGTCGTCCGGCCCCATGCCGATGCCGTCGTCGGAAACGCGGATCAGGCTCTTGCCGCCGCCGCGGAAGGCCACGTCGATCTGTGACGCGCCGGCATCGATGGCGTTCTCGACCAGTTCCTTCACCACGCTCGCCGGGCGTTCGATCACCTCACCCGCCGCGATGCGGTTCACCGTTCCTTCTGAAAGCCGCCGGATTCGCATGGCAGCAGACTAGCGCGAGCGCCGTGCAAAGCGAAACGGGGCGGGGACGTTATCCCCGCCCCGCCCGCTGAAACCGGCGCAGGTTGCGCTATTTGACGCCTTCGGGCTTGCCGACCACGGTGACGATCAGCCGGTCGGGGTGCAGCAGGCGCTTGGCCTGGGCCTTGACCTGGTCGAGCGTCACGGCATTCACCATGGCATTGCGCTTCTGCACGTAGTCGATGCCGAGGTTCTGCTGCTGCAGGCCCAGCAGCTGGTTGGCAATGGCGGAATTGGAGGAGAAGCGCAGCGCATAGGACCCGGTGAGGAAGGTCTTGGCGTCGTCGAGCTCCTTCTGGGTGGGGCCGTCCTCGGCATATTTCTTCATGACCTCGCGGGCGAGGTCGAGAGCCTCGCCGGCGGTCGCATTCTTGGTCTGCAGCACGCCGGCATAGAGGCCGAGGCGCGTCATCGGGTTCAGCCCGTAGCTGACGCCGTAGGTGAGGCCGCGCTTCTCGCGGATCTCTTCCGAGAGCCGAGAGGTGAGGCTGCCCGAACCGAGGATCTCGGACATGACGTAGGCCGGGATGAAATCGGGGTCGTCGCGCTCGATCGCCTCGGTGCCGAAGACGATCACGCTCTGCGGCATGTCGCGCTTGATGACCTGAAGCTTGGGCCCCATGGCGGGCTTGGCCGCCGGCAGCTGCGCCTGCTCGGGTGCCTTGGCCGGAAGGTCGCCGAACACCTTGTCGAGCAGCGGGCCCAGTTCCTTGGCGCTGATGTCGCCCACCACCGCGACCTGCAGCGTGTCGCGGTTGAAGATGCGGCGATGCGCGGCGTGCAGGTCGTCGGCGGTGATGGCGCCGATGCTGGCCTCGGTGCCCTCGTCGCGGCGCGAATAGGGATCGCCGGGGAGGATGTCCTCCATCCAGGCCTGCCAGGCGAGGGACTCGGGGTCCTGGTCCTTGTCTTTCACGTTCAGCAGGAACTGCTGGCGCACGCGCTCCAGCGGCTCCGCGTCGAAGCGCGGGGACGTGATGGCGAGCTTGAGGAGGTCGGCGGAGGCGTCGCGGTTGCGGCTCAGGGTCTGGAAGCTGCCCTCGAAGAAATCGCTGCCGGCATCGAAGGACATGCGGAAGGCCAAGGCATCGCGCTTCTTCTGGAACTCGGCGGAGAGCATGTCGCCCGCGCCTTCATCCATCATGCCGGTGAGGAATTCCGAAACACCCTCCTTGGCCGGCGGATCGTATTCCGTGCCGCCCCTGAAGGAATAGTTCATGGCCATCAGCGGAATGGCGTGCTCCTCCACGAGCCAGGCCTTGATGCCGCCGGGGCTGGTGACTTCCTGGATGGTGAAGGCATTGGCACTGGCGGCGGAGGCGAAGAACAGCCCCACGACAAGCAGCAGCGTGTGCAGTGGCTTCGGCATGGTCATCATCCTTCCAGTCACTGTCCGCCCTCCCCCGGAAGCAGCACCCCGGTGACGGAGGCGTTGCGGTTGAGGAGGGTGCGGGCCGCCTTGTTGACGTCGTCGACCGTCACGGTGGCGAGGTTCTTGTCCCAGTTCTTGACGTCGTCGATGGTCTGGCCGGTGGCCAGGGCCACGCCGAACAGGCGGGCCAGCTTGTCCTGCGAGTCGAGCAGGTAGACGGCGCTGGCGATCATGTTGTTACGGCTGCGGTCGAGCTCCTCCTGGGTGACGCCCTTGCTGACGACATCGTTGAGGATGGCATCGACCTCGGCCTCCACCGCCTCGATGGTGACACCGGGATTGGGCGAGGCATAGACGCCGAAGGTACCGTAATCGAGCTGGTCGTCGTCGAACCACGCGCCGGAATAGGCGGCAAGCTTCTTGTCGATGGCGAGCGTCTGGTAGAAGCGGCTCTGGTTGCCGCCGCCGATGATTTCGGCGAGCAGCGACATGGCGAGTTCATCGCGCGCCGGCAACTGCCGTGCGGCGGGCGTGAGATACTGGCGCTGCCAGCTCGGCGAGCTGACGCGCGGGTCATGCATGGTGACGCGGCGCTCGGCATTGGGCGGCGGCTCTTCGGCGCGCACCCGCTCAGGGATCGGGCGCTTGTTCTTGAGCGGGCCGTAATAGCGCTCGGCCAGCGTCTTCACCTCGTCCGGCGTCACGTCGCCGGCGACGATCAGGATGGCGTTCTCCGGCTCGTAGTGGGCGGCATAGAAATCCATCGCGTCCTGGCGGGTGAGCTTCGAGACCTGCGGCATCCAGCCGATCACCGGCTTGCCATAGGGGTGTGCGGTGTACATGGCCGCATCCATCTGCTCGTTGAGCAGGCCCGAGGGCTCGTTGTCGGTGCGCTGGCGGCGCTCCTCGAGCACCACCGCGCGTTCGGGCAGTACCGTCTCGTCGGTGAGTTCGAGGTTCTGCATGCGGTCGGCCTCGAGTTCCATGACCAGCGGCAGGCGGTCCTTCATCACGCGCTGGAAGTAAGCGGTGTAGTCCTGGGTGGTGAAGGCGTTCTCGTCGCCGCCATTGGCGCGCACGATGCGGCTGAAGTCGCCGTCGGGGTGGGCGGGCGTGCCCTTGAACATCAGGTGCTCGAGCAGATGGGCCACACCGGCCTTGCCCTGCTCCTCGTCGGCGGCACCCGCCTTGTACCATACCATGTGGGTGACCACGGGGGCGCGGTGATCGGGGATCACCACGACCTGCATGCCGTTGGCCAGCGTGAAGGACGTGACGTCGATGTCGAGGGCGCGCGCCGGACCGGCGGCGGCCAGCACGGCGAAGACGACAGGCATCAGTCGCTTGAACAGCATCATGTGTTTCCTCTGGAGTGTGGCGGCGGCCTCTGCGCGGCAGCCGCAGGACGGCTATTCGTCCTTGAAGATGTTGCCCATGTTGAAGACCGTGCCGTAGGCCGGATTCTTCGCCTTCTTCTGCGCGATGTAATAGGCCTGGAGCTCCTCGCGCAGCTGCACGTCCGTCTTGCGGGTGCCGTCCGGATTGTAAACCGAGATGCCGGCGTTGGTGTAGATCGCGTCGGGGCCGGTGTTGGCGGCCGGAACCGCGGGCGCCACCGGCTTCGGCGCGGCGGCCCGGGGGGCGGCAGCCACAGGTGCGGTGGGGGCCGGATTGTAGACCGGCGCATCGGTGGGGGGTGCGGTGAGAGATGCCGTCTGCGTCGCGACCGGGGCGCTGGGCACGCCCGAATCGGGAGCGGCGGCCGTGGTGCCGGGCGGCGGCAGGCGCAGGTCCGGCGGCATCGTCAGGTCCTGACGGGCATTGAGGTTCTCGGTCGGCGTTTCCTTCTCGAGGTAACCGCGCATCGAGTTGGCACAGCCCGCAAGGCTGAGCCCCGCAAGACAGAGCAGCACAGTCACACCGGCACGATTCATCCAGATACCCTTGTCAAGACGTCCACCTAGTGCCGCCGAAATCAGGCTTTTCCGCGGCGTTTGCCGCGCTCGCCGGTTACGAATGATTCATACATCAGCAGCCCGACACCGACAACGATGGCAACATCGGCCACGTTGAACACATACCAGTTAAATTGTTGATAATGAAAGAGAAAGAAGTCAGCTACCGCACCCCGCGTCAATCGGTCCGCGGCATTGCCCAGGGCGCCGCCGATGACCAGCCCCAAGGCTGCCGCCGCGAGCGCGCCGCGCACCCCGCAGGCCCATATCCACAGCAGGATGGCGATGCCCACCGACAGCGCCACGAGCCATTGCTGGACGTGGGTGGAGAACAGGCCATAGGACACACCGGTGTTCCACACCATCACCAGATCGAGGAATTTGGTGATGCGGACGGGGGCCCTGCCGGCGATGTCGTAGACCTCCAGCATCCAGTATTTGTGCAGCTGGTCGAGGCCGAAGGCGATGACGGCCATCCCCAGCGTCAGCGGCGCGAGCGGCCCCCACAGCTTCGGCTTCATCAGACGGTCTTTTCGAAGCGGACCTGCCACTCGCGCACCGCGTCAGCATCGCGCGGCGTGATGTCGGGGAACTGCGGATCGCTGCCGACCTCCGGGGTGATCTTCCACGAACGCGCGCAGCGGCGGCCCTCGGCCGGCTTGAAGACGACGGCAACGCCCTTCACCGCATCGAGGCGGAAGGCATCCGCCGGCCCCTCGCCCGCGATCAGCGTCGCGCCCGAGGTGATGGCGATTTCGGCGAGATCGACGCCGTCGAGCGCGGCCAGAAGGTCCGGATTCGAGACATAGACCTCAGGCGCGGCTTCCAGCGCCGAGCCGATGGTCTTCTTCACCTGGCGCTCGATCTCGAGCGCGCCGGTGACGACCGAGCGGACCTCGCGGATCTTCTCCCACTTGGCGGCAAGCTCGGGTGCAGCCCATTCATCCGGGCAGCGGGCGAACTGCATGAGGTGGACGGACGAACCTTCTCCGGGGAAGCGCGAAAGCCAGACCTCGTCCATGGTGAAGGCCAGCACCGGCGCCCACCAGGTGGTGAGGCAGTGGAACAGCTGGTCCAGCACGGTGCGGCAGGAGCGGCGGCGCAGGCTCGACCAGGCGTCGCAATAGAGCGAGTCCTTGCGGATGTCGAAATAGAAGGCCGAGAGATCGACGGTCATGAAGTTGGTGAGCAGCGCGAACAGGCGCTTGTAGTCGAACACTTCATAGGCCGCACGCACCTGGCCCTCGAGCTCATGGAGCCGGTGGAGGATGTAGCGGTCGAGTTCGGGCATGTCCCTGGCCTGGGTGAATTCCCAGTCCTGGAAATCATCCACCGCGCCGAGGATGTAGCGCATGGTGTTGCGCAGCTTGCGATAGGCCTCGATGTTGGTCTTGAGGATCTCCGGCCCGAGGCGCAGGTCTTCGGCATAGTCCGCCGAAGCCACCCACAGGCGCAGGATGTCGGCACCCGACTGCTTGATGACTTCCTGCGGGGTGACGATGTTGCCCAGCGACTTCGACATCTTGCGGCCGTCCTCGGCGACGACGAAGCCGTGCGTCAGCACCGCGTCATAGGGCGCGCGGCCACGCGTTCCGCAGGCCTCGAGCAGCGAGGAGTGGAACCAGCCGCGATGCTGGTCGGAGCCTTCGAGGTAGATGTCGGCCGGCCACTTGAGGTCCGGGCGCTGCTCCAGCACGAAGGCGTGGGTGGAACCGGAATCGAACCACACGTCGAGAATGTCGCGCACCTGCTCCCACTCGAGGATCGAGCGGTCGTTGCCGAGGAAGCGCTGGGCCGCACCTTCGGCGAACCATGCGTCCGCACCTTCTTCCGAAAAGGCGTCGACGATGCGCTGGTTGACCTTCGGATCGTTGAGGACCTCGCCCGTCTCGCGGTTGACGAAGACGGCGATGGGAACGCCCCAGGCACGCTGGCGCGAGATGACCCAGTCCGGACGCTGCTCGATCATGGCGCGCAGGCGGTTCTGGCCGCCCGGCGGGAAGAACTTCGTCTCGTCGATGGCCTTCAGCGCCACGTCGCGAAGCCCATGGCTCGACATCGAGATGAACCACTGCGGCGTGTTGCGGAAGATGATCGGCTTCTTCGAGCGCCAGGAATGCGGATACTGGTGCTTGAGGCGGCCGCGCGAGATCAGCGCACCGGCGTCCGTCAGCGCACGGATGACCGCATCGTTGGCGTCGCCCTTCTCGCCCTTGTCGGTAATGACGCGCTTGCCGGTGAAGCCCGGCGCATCCTTGGTGTAGTAGCCGTCGGCATCGACGGTGAAGGGGATGGTGTGCGGGATGCCCTTGCCCTTGATATAGGCCTCGCTGGCGACCCAGATGTTGTAGTCGTCCGCGCCGTGGCTGGGTGCGGTGTGGACGAAACCCGTGCCGGCGTCATCGGTCACGTGGTCGCCGTCGAGCATCGGCACGTCGAAGGAATAGCCGAGGTGCGCCAGCGGGTGACCGAGGATCATGCCCGCAGGATCGGCGTCGCCGAGCCGCTCGAAGCTTTCGACCTTCGCGGCCTTCATCACCTCTTCGGCGAGACGGTCGGCGAGGATGTACTTGTCGCGCGGCTTGGCCCAGTTGCCTTCGGGAGCCGCCTTCACCTCATAGAGGCCGTATGAAATCTTGGACGAATAGCTGACGGCGCGGTTGCCGGGGATGGTCCACGGCGTGGTGGTCCAGATCACCACGGAAGCGCCCAGCAAGTTCGCCGAAGCCGCCTCGCGCACCGGGAACTTCACGAAGATGGTGTCGGACTGGTAGTCCTGGTACTCGACCTCGGCCTCGGCCAGCGCAGTCTTCTCGACCACCGACCACATCACGGGCTTCGACCCGCGATAGAGCTGGCCCGACTCGGCGAACTTCAGGAGTTCGTTGGCGATCAGCGCCTCGGCGCGGAAATTCATGGTGAGGTAGGGATTGTCCCAGTCGCCCGTCACGCCCAGGCGCTTGAACTCCTCGCGCTGGACGTCGATCCAGTGCGCGGCGAAGGCCCGGCATTCCTTGCGGAAGTCGTTGATCGGCACTTCGTCCTTGTTCTTGCCCTTCTCGCGGTACTGCTCCTCGATCTTCCATTCGATGGGAAGGCCATGGCAGTCCCAGCCCGGAACGTAGTTGGAATCGAAGCCCTGCATCTGGCGCGAACGGGTGACGATGTCCTTGAGGATCTTGTTGAGCGCGTGCCCGATGTGCAGATGGCCGTTGGCATAGGGAGGGCCGTCGTGGAGCACGTATTTCGGGCGTCCCGCCGACTGCTCGCGCAGCGTCCGGTAGAGATCGATCTGCTCCCAGCGCTTCAGCAGCTCGGGCTCGCGCTGCGGCAGGCCGGCCTTCATGGCGAAGCTGGTCTTTGGCAGGAATACCGTGTCGCGGTAGCGGTCGTTCTTCTGCGGCTTGTCGTCGGACATGGTCTCGGAGGTCCAAATCAAGGGTTTGGGCGGCTTCTAGCAGGTTTTGGGCGGGGATAAAGCGCCGATGGGGGTTGGCAGCCCGGGCGCGGTGCGCGATGCCGCTGGATCGACCTGCCCCCGGGCAGCCCTCCGCCCCCAGCCCTGCGGGGCGAGCGAAGGACGATCGGTTGAGGCGCGAACCAAGCGGAGACGGGATGCTGTTTCGAATGTCTGCGGGATGTCCCCAACTGGCTATTTTCGCCACAATCGAGATGCTACGATGGGTTGTGATCTCTTCGACGCGAAAAGCCCGGGGCCTCAAGGCTGTGCTGCTTGCCGTTTCGCTGGCGCTGCTGCTGCCGGCGTCGCTCGCCTTTGCCCAGTCGACGGCCAGTCCGGCGGCAACTGCCCCCACGGTCCAGCTCAGCGACCAGCAACTGAACCAGATCGTCCAGGCCGTCACCGGGGCCGTGCTCAAGGAGGTGAGGTCTGGCCAGCAAGCCGCGCCGGCTGCCGCGCCTGCGCCACGGTCGGCCGACAGCGTCGAGGAAGGGATCGCCTCCTTCGTGCAGAGGGAGCAGGCCCACCTGCTGGACGATTTCGAAACGGCGCTCAACGGCGTGCCCGGGATCGTGTCGGAGATCGGCAGCATCGCAGGCCGGGTGGACGCGAGGCCAGACGGGCACGGCCCTCTCGCCTTCCTGCTGATGGTGGCTGCAAGCTTTGCCGTGGCCGTGGTCCTCGGCCAACTGGCCGCCGCTGCCGCCCGGCGCTGGTTGCCCGGGCGTTCGCCCCGGGGCGGCGCCGCAAGCATCGGGGAGACGGCCCGCCTCGCGGTCGCGAGCTTCGCCGGTTTCGCCATGTTCTGGCTGGTGCTGTCCATCGCCGGGCGAAACCTGTTCGGACGTCCGGTGTTCGGCAGCCAGGACATGCAGGCCATCGTCGGCCACTGGCTGCTGCTTGCGGGCGCCCAGTTCGGGCTCATCTACACATTTCTGACCATCTTCTTCAGGCCCGCCGAACCATCCTACCGGATCGTGCCGCTTGCCGGGCCTGACGCCTCCGTGACGATGCGCCTGTTCGCCACGGTTGGCGCCGTCATGGTGATCCGGTCGTGGATCTTCATCGCCATCAACGACAGCCAGCCTGAAGATGCGATCAACGCTGGCCTGCTGCTCAACAACCTGCTGTTCGTCGCCAGCTTCTTCCTCGCCGCCGTGCCGGCGCGCGAGGCGGTGACACGCTGGATCGAGAACGCCACCATGGGAAACCAGGTGTCGCCCTTCCGCCGCTGGCTGGCCAACCACTGGCTGGCACTTGCCGGCACGGGGGTGCTGACCCTTTCCGCAATCCACGCCTTCGGCGCGGTGACCGACCGCCCCGGGGTTGCCAATGGCCTCACCGGCTCGATCCGCGCCGTGCTGATGATGATCTTCGCCTGTGCCGCCGTCGAGTTCATCGGCCGGCGCAGCGAACGTGCCGACACCTCGGCCGCGAAGCGCGCGATCCCCAAGCTGCCGGGCCTGGCCAGCAAGATGCTGCGCGTCTTCATCGTGGTGGGTGCTGCCATCTATTTCGTCAAGCTGTGGGCGGTCGATGCGCTGCAGGTCATGGCGCCGGAACAGTGGAGCAAACTGGCGGGCGATGCGTTCGAGCCGCTGGCGGCGCTGTTCGGCGGCTATCTGGCCATCGCCTACATCAACTTCCTCGCGGCGCGCTACCTCGCCACGCATCCGGTGACGGCCGCGCAGGTGAGCGATGACGGCACGGTGGTGACGCGGCCCGACGAGACATCGCGGCTGCGCACGCTGATCCCCATCATCCGCATCACCACGGTGGTGATCATCGTGGTGATGACCAGCCTGCTGGTTCTGTCGCATCTCGGTTTCGACATCACGCCGCTGCTGGCCGGCGCCTCGGTGATCGGCCTTGCCATCTCCTTCGGCAGCCAGGCGCTGGTGAAGGACATCGTCTCCGGCGTGCTGTTCCTCGCGGAGGATTCCTTCCGCATCGGGGAATACATCGTGTGCGGCAATTCCAGCGGCACGGTGGAGGGCTTCACGCTGCGCTCGGTGCGGCTCAGGCACCAGGACGGGCAGATCTATACCGTGCCCTTCGGCCAGATCGGCGAGATCGTGAACTTCAGCCGCGACTGGTCCATCGTGAAGTTCAACATGAGCCTCGACCGCGACGTCGACCTCGACGAGGTGCGCCGGGTCACCGCTCGCGTGGCGGCGGACCTGAAGTCGGACTTCCGCGACCGCCTGCTCGATACCCTGAAAGTGCAGGGCGTCAAGGACGTGACCGACACCGCGATCGTGGTGCAGTTCATGTTCACCGCACTGCCGCGCGACCCGGGCGAAATCGAACGCGCGGCGCGCAGCCGCCTGCTCAAGGCCTTCAAGGACGAAGGCATCGCCCTGTCGCGGCATCCGTGGTTCGGCGCGCAGGCCGGCCTCGCGGCCGGCGCGCCGGCGTGACCTAGGCCTTCCGCCGGGCCTTCGAATCGGCGAGCACGCAGAGCATTTCCCACATCAGGTTCGCCGCCGTCACCGCGGTGATGCCGGTGGGATCGAAGCACGGCGCCACCTCGCAGATGTCGCCGCCGACAAGGTGCCTGCCCTGCAGGCTCCGGACCATGACCTGCACCTCGCGCGGGGTGAGGCCGCCGATTTCGGGCACGCCGGTGCCCGGCGCCCAGGCAGGGTCGATGCCGTCGATGTCGATGGTCATGTAGGTGGGGCCGCTGCCCAGCACCTCGCCGATCCGGGCGATCACCGCGTCGCGGCCCATGCGCTCGTAGTCCTCGAAGGTGATGCAGGTGAAGCCCGCATCCTCGCCCCACTTGATGTCATCGGGCGAGAAGCGCGAGCCGCGCAAGCCGATCTGGATGGTGCGCTTCGGGTCGATCAGCCCTTCCTCCACGCCGCGCCGGAAGGTGGTGGCGTGGTTGATCTTCGTATCCGCCAGCGTGTCGAGCGTGTCGGCATGGCTGTCGATGTGGAAGATGCCGACGGGGCGGTCCTTCGCCAGGGCGCGCAGGATGGGCAGCGGCACGGTGTGGTCGCCGCCGATCGACAGCGGCAGGGCGCCGGCCCGGTGGATCGTCGCGTAGAAGTCCTCGATCATGGCGATCGAGCGGTCGAGATCGATGGGGTTGACCGGCGCATCGCCGACGTCGGCCACGTTGCAGATGTCATAGGGGGCGATCCCCGAGACGTTGTGGACGCGGCGGATGAGGCGCGAGGCCTCGCGCACCGCGGCGGGCCCCTGGCGCGAGCCAGAGCGGTAGTTGACGCCGAGGTCGAAGGGCACGCCGACCAGCGCGATATCGAGGTCGGCCGACACCGGATGGTTCTGGGTGCGCATGAAGGTTGCAAGCCCTGCGAAGCGCGGCGTGACGGCGGCATCGACGGGCTGGAAGCGCGGGTCTTTCTTCATTATTGATACCTTTGCAAATGCAGGAGGACGACCACGTGACCACCACACTACAGACCATTCCGGCCCGCCGCGGCAAGGCCGTTCGCCTGAACAAGGGCCAGTCCGTGAAGGTGATCAACACCCACGGCAACCAGGTGGTGGATTTCTGGGCCTTCAACGCCGGCGACCTGCGCGAATACATGGGCATGGAGCATTGCCGCGCGTTCTGGACCAGGCTCTTCCCCGTCGAGGGCGACAAGATGGTCACCAACCGCCGCCGCCCGATCCTGACGCTGACCAAGGACGCGAGCCCCGGCCGCCACGACACGCTGATCGCGCCGTGCGACAACGAGCGCTACGGCCTTCTCGGCTGCACGCACTATCACGACAACTGCCGCGACAACATGCATGCAGGCCTCGCCGAGCTCGGCTTCACCCTCCCCTACACGCCGGACTCGCTCAATCTGTTCATGAACATTCCGTGGAAGCAGAGCGGCGATCTCGAATGGGGCAACTGCCTGTGCAAGCCCGGCGACTACGTGGTGTTCCGCGCCGAGATGGACGCCATCGTGGTGTTCTCCGCCTGCCCGCAGGACATGCTGCCGATCAACAACGGCGTGACGGTCGAGGCGCATTTCGAGGTGCTGGACCAGTAGGACTCGCCTTCAAGGTATTCACCTTCGCCGGGCTTGACCCGGCGATCCTTTTCTTGCTGCCACCAAAAAAGGATGCCCCGGTCAAGCAACTGTCGATTTTCAGTGGCTGTAACGGAACTCC
>CAMFKI010000053.1 GCA_945957365.1 uncultured Alphaproteobacteria bacterium
AACCCCGACATCGACCTGATCTTCGTGCACGCCGCCCACCTCGCCGTGGCCGCGGTCGCCTCGCTCGAAGCCAAGGGCAAGAAGCCGGGTGACGTGATGCTGGTGTCGTCCAACGGTGCGCCCGTCGGCCTCGACCTGATCCGCAAGGGCTGGGAGAACGTCGAAGTGGAACAGCCGCTCTATGCCCAGGCGGCAGCACTTGCGATGTTCGCCGACAAGGTGGTGAACAAGCAGGAGATCAAGCCCGGAAACTACAACGTGCTCGGCCTCGACTCGGTGATGACCATCGAGAAGTGGGGTCCGAACATCAAGATCCCGGGTGCTGCCATCACCAAGGACAACGTCGACCAGCCGCGCTTCTGGGGCAACCTGAAGGCCCCGGCCGACAAGGTCACCTCGGTACCCTAAGTCTGAACGCGTAACCCACCTTCCTCACGTCATCCCGGCGAAAGCCGGGACCCAGCTTCCTTCGAACATCCATAGCTGGGCCCCGGCTTTCGCCGGGGTGACGGACCGAGGGGACGTTTGAATCGGATCATCACATGACATCACCCCGCCAGCGCGCGACAGCCGAATTCATTCTCGACCATCTCGTCTGGTTCATGCTGGCGGTGGTGCTGATCATCTTCTCGATCTTCGTGCCGAACTTCTTCCAGATCGGCATCTTCGCCAACATCGTCGAAGCCTCGACCTATGTCGGCGTGATGGCGATCGGCCTCGCCATCGTCATCATCGCCGGCCACATGGACCTGTCGGTCGAATCGGTCGCGGCGCTGGCGGCGATGATCACCGGCATATTGTTCTGCGACCGCGGCATCGGCATCAACTGGACGCTGACGCCCGAATGGCTGGTGGTGCCGGTGTCGCTGGCGATTTCGCTCGTCGTGGGCGGGGTGGTCGGCTGGCTCAACGGCTTCTTCGTCATCAAGCTCAAGATGAACGCCTTCATCGTGACGCTCGCCTCCTACATCTGGGTGCGCGGCCTGGTGCTGATGATCTCCGACGGCCGCTCGGCGCAGAACCTGGCGCCGCCGCTGCGCGTCATCGGCATCCAGCAGTTCCTGTTCATCCCGCTCAATGCCTGGATCGCCATCCTGTGCTTCGTGGTGTTCTCCTTCATCATGCAGCGCACCCCCTTCGGCCGCCACATCACGCTGATCGGCGGCAACGCGGTGGCGGCCTTCCGGGCCGGGATCAAGGTCGACCGGCTGATGTTCGTCTCCTTCATTCTCGCCGGCGCCATCGCGGGGCTCGCCGGCTGGCTGCTGGCGATCCGCACGAGCGGAGCGACGGCGAACCTCGGCACCGGCATGCTGTTCAACGCCTTCGCCGCCGTGGTCATCGGCGGCGTGTCGCTGAAGGGCGGCATCGGCAAGCTGCCCGGCGTCTATGCCGGCGTGCTGCTGCTTTCGGCCATTCACACCGCCATCAACCTGATGGGGCTGCCGGCCTCCTATACCCAGCTCATCCTCGGCCTCCTCGTGCTCGCCGCGGTGCTGCTCGACACGTTGAAACTCCAGATCCGCCAGAGGTTCGCATAATGGGACGGTTGGACGGCAAGGTCGCACTGGTCATCGGTGCGGCGCGCGGCATCGGCGAAGGCGTGGCCCAGCGCTTCGTCGAAGAGGGCGCCAGGGTGGTGATCGCCGACACCGAGGTCGAGGCCGGCAGGGACACCGCGGCGCGGCTCAATGGGCTGTTCGTCGACACCGACATCTCGCGCATGGACCACGCCCAGCGCGCGGTCGACACCGCACTCGAGAACTTCGGCGGGCTCGACATCCTCGTCCAGAACGCCGGCATCTATCCCTGGACGCTGATCGAGAACACCTCGCCGGAGGAATGGGACAAGGTGCTGGCGGTCAACCTGAAAGGCACCTTCCTCGCGGCGCGTGCGGCACTGCCGCACATGAAGCAGAAGAGGGCGGGCCGCATGATCTTCACCTCGTCCATCACCGGGCCGCGCGTGACCAGCCCGGGCCACGGCCACTATTCGGCATCGAAGGCCGGCATCAACGGCTTCATCAAGTCGGCGGCGCTGGAGTTCTCGGGCTATGGCATCACAGTCAACGGCATCGAGCCCGGCAACATCCTGACTTCAGGCATGCAGATGCACCGCTCGGAGGCCTTCATCCGCAACATGGAGGCCGCGGTGCCGCTGGGCCGCCTCGGCACGCCGCGCGACATCGCCAACTGCGCGCTGTTCCTCGCCTCCGACGATGCTTCCTACATCACGGGGACGACGATCATCGTCGATGGCGGCCAGACGCTGCCCGAGGGTGCCGATTTCCGCATCAACCCGTGAGCCCGGCATGAAGGTCGCCGTCATCGGGTCGTGCGCCTCGGAGGACTGGATCCACTACCGCAACATCGACAGCGACTTCGACATCGAGGTGCCGCCGCTGCGCCAGCACTCGAGCCTCATCAGCCTGTTTGCGAAGCCCTGCCCGGTGCCGGCCGAACTGGGCGGCAGGCTGACGGAGTGGGAGGACAAGCAGCTGCGCAGTGACCTCGACAAGAGCTTCCTGAAGCGCCTCGTCGCGGAGCGGCCGGCGGCCGTCATCGTGGATTTCGCGATCGATGCAACGGGTGGCGTCGCGGTCTTCAATGGCGGACTGATCACCCACAGCTACGTCTTCGACCGCTCGGGCCTCGGGGCGGGGCTCGACCCCAAGACCATCGTCCTGCCGTCGCGCGAGCCTGCCGCCTATGCGGCCGCGCTGGTGACCGCGGCCCGGCAGTTCGATGCCTTCATGAAGCGCGAGTTGCCGGACAGCCGGGTGATCCTGCACAAGTGCCGCTTCGCCACCGCGTATCTCGACAAGGCGCGCACCGTCCGGCCGTTCTCCGAAGAGGCCCAGGCCTATTTCACTTCCGCCAACAGATTCCTCGGACTGATGGAGGAGACCGCGGAAAAGGAGATCGCCTGCGCGGTCATCGACGTGCGCGAGGAACCGCTGCTGGCCGACGAAACCCATCTCTGGGGACTGGGGCCGATGCATCTCGAGCGGCGCTACTACGCGCGCTTTCAGGCGGCCTTCGAACGGATCATGACGGGCTGACCAGCCGGCGGGTCGCGATCGCGGCCAGCAGGTCGCCGAGCGACGTGATCGCCGCAGCAGCCTCGGGGCCGATCTCCACGCCGAAGCGCGTTTCGGCGGCGAGCACCAGCGTCACATGCGAGAAGCTGTCCCAGCCCACCACCTTGCCCGGCGCCGAGGCGAGATCGAGCTGCGCCGGGTCGATGCGGAAGACCCGGGCCGCGAGCTTCAGCACATCGGCGGCCAGCGCCTGGTCCGCGGCGGCCGGGGCCTGCTCGTCCTGCATCGCCCGCGCCAGCAGCGCCTGCAGGGCCTTGAGCTCCGGCTTGCCCGAGATGCCGCGCGGAACGGCCGGAACGGCGATAATGCGCTTGGGCACCTTGAGCGGCTCGAGAGCCGACTGCGCATGGGCCGTGAGTTCGGCCTCGGAGGCAGCCCGCTTCAGCACCACGGCGGTGACCGGGATTTCGCCGAACTCGGTGTTGGGCAGGGCGACGCTCACCGACTCCGCCACCGCGGGATGCGCCGTCATCGCCTCGTCGATCTCCTCCGGCCGGATCAGGAAGCCGGCCATCATGATGATGGTCTTGATCCGGCCCATGACCTCGTAGGAACCATCGGCGCGGCGGCGCGCCAGGTCGCCGGTCTTCAGCCAGCCATCCGGCGTGAAGCTTTCTGCGGTGCGGAGGTCGTTCTTCCAGTAGCCGGGAAACACGTTCTCGCCGCTGAGCTGCAATTCGCCGACCTCGCCGTCCGCCGCCGCGCCGCCCGACGGGATCATCACCCGCGCCGCGCAGTCGACCGGACGGCCGATGGTGCCACGCGCGCCCATCTCGGGATGAGGCCCGGCATAGAGCGCGCTGGTTACCGTTTCGGTGAGGCCATACTGGTTGAACAACGGCCGGCCGAAGCGGTTCTCCAGCCGGTCCCACAGCGCCGGATCGAGCTTGGCCGCGACCGACATCAGCGCCCGGCAGTCCGGCGTGCGGAAATAGTCGTCCCGCCGCGCATAGCGGTCGATGAGCGACCATACGGTGGGCACCGTGATCACATGCGTGGCCCGCGTCATGGCCACACGCCCCAGCCAGGCTTCCATGCTGGCCAGCGCGAAGCCGCCCGAGCGGATGAGCGTGGCCCCGGTGGCGAGCGCCAGCAGCGGGCCCTGCACGAGGCCGTCGGCATGGGCCAGCACCATGTCGTTGAAGATGCGCGCCTCATGGTCGATGCCGAACAGCCGGCCGATGGTCGCGAGATTGGCGAGGATGTTGCACTGGGTAAGGGTGACCCCGCTCGGCGCCTGGGTGGTGCCGGAGGTGAACAGGATATAGGCCGGTGCCGCGGGCTTCTCCGGCAGGCGCGGTTCGCGCCCTCCCGCCCCGTCATCGGCCGGCACTGCGAGATAGGTGAGGCCCGGCTCCACCGCGGCGGCAATGGCATGGAGCCGCAGGTCGGGCGTGCCGGGCGCCAGCATCACCGGCACCAGCCCGTCGAGCAGCGCCGCCACGAACAGCACGATGGCGCCCGCCTCGTCGGCAACCCGGATCAGCACCCGGCTTCCCGGCGCCAGGTTCGCCGCATCGAAGCGCGCCACCTGCGCCCGCACCGCCGCCCCGAGGGCGCGGTACGACAGGGTGCCCTCGGGCGTCATCAGGAAGTCGTTGTCCGGATACCTGACAACCGATTGCCACAGCGACGCGAGCGACAGGCCCGTCATTCTCCCCCCTGCACGTTGAGGCTTGAGCGCGCCAGCTTGAACGGCCGCTCGCGGGCCGGATGGCCGTCCACGAAAACGCCCTCGCCGAGATGCTTGCGCACCAGCGCGCCGCCCGCCACAACGGCATTCCGGCCGATGCGGATGTCGGGCAGGATGGTGGCGCCGGCGCCGATGATGGCGCCCTCGCCGACATGGACGTTGCCCGCGATGGTGACGCCGGGACCGATGCTGGCGGTGTCGGCGATCACGCAATGATGTCCGATCGACACCGCGCGGTTGATGAGGACGTTGCGGCCCACCATCGTCACCGCCCCGATCACCACACCGGCATTGACGAAGCTGCCCGGGCCGATGCGCGCCGACTTGGCCAGAATGGCCGTGGGATCGACCAGCGCCGGGGCCATGACGAGGCCCAGTTCCGCCGCCAGTCCCGCCAGTTCCACCCTCCGCAGCGGACTGAAGGCGCAGGCGAGAAAACCATCCGCCACCGGCGCCTGGCGGAACTCGTCGATCTCGACGATGCACGACACGTCGAGGATGCGCGGCACGCCGCTGACGCTGACCGCCGCCGTGATCGCCAGCCCCAGCCGCCGGCAGGTTTCCTCGTATTCCACCGCGATGGGGGACCTTATGCCGAACAGGATCATCGAACGTCCCGGATTGCAGGTGAACCGGCCTATCGCGCCGGACGCGGCGGAGCATGCCACCATGGCTCCGCCGCCCGCAACAGCCGAGCGCCATGCGGGCCCCCGAATGCGACACGCGCCAGCCGCCGCCGCCGCAAGCCCGGCAACCGCGCCATGGCTGCCATGTGGGCGGGCCGCCGGGGTTTGACTTCACCCCCCAACCCGCTAAATACGCCCCAAAATCCACTTTTCCGAAGGCAGAACCGATGGCCAAGCCGCGTACGCTCTATGACAAGATCTGGGATGACCACCTGGCCCACGAGGCCGAGGACGGCACGGCGCTGCTCTACATCGACCGCCACCTCGTCCATGAAGTGACGAGCCCGCAGGCCTTCGAGGGCCTGCGCATGACCGGCCGCAAGGTCCGCCACCCGGAGAAGACGCTGGCCGTGGTCGACCACAACGTGCCGACCACCGACCGCTCCAAGGGCATCGCGGAAGAGGAAAGCCGCATCCAGGTCGAGACGCTGGCCAAGAACGCCGCCGAATTCGGCATCAAGTATTTCAACGAACTCGACAAGCGCCAGGGCATCGTCCACGTGGTGGGCCCGGAGCAGGGCTTCACGCTGCCCGGCACCACCATCGTCTGCGGCGACAGCCACACCTCGACGCATGGCGCCTTCGGGGCGCTGGCCCACGGCATCGGCACCTCCGAAGTGGAACACGTTCTGGCCACCCAGACGCTGATCCAGAAGAAGGCCAAGAACATGCTGGTGCAGGTGAACGGCAAGCTGCCGAAGCACTCGACCGCCAAGGACATCATCCTCGCGGTCATCGGCCAGATCGGCACGGCGGGCGGCACGGGCTCCGTCATCGAGTTCGCCGGCGAGGCCATCCGCGACCTCACCATGGAAGGCCGCATGACGGTCTGCAACATGACCATCGAGGGTGGCGCGCGCGCCGGCATGATCGCCCCGGACGAGAAGGCCTATGAGTACCTGAAGGGCCGCCCGATGGCGCCCAAGGGTGCCGACTGGGACAAGGCGGTCGCCTACTGGAACACGCTGAACACCGACGAGGGTGCGCATTTCGACCGTGTCATCACGCTCGATGCCGCCAGCCTGCCGCCCATCGTCTCCTGGGGCACGAGCCCGGAGGACGTCATCACCATCGATGGCAATGTTCCGAACCCGGACGAAATCGCCGACGAGGGCAAGCGCCAGTCCAAGTGGCGCGCCCTCGAGTACATGGGCCTCAAGCCCGGAACCAAGATGACCGACGTCGAACTCGACGTGGTGTGGATCGGCTCCTGCACCAATGGCCGCATCGAGGACCTGCGCAACGTCGCCAAGGTCGTCGCGGGCAAGAAGGTGTCGGACCGCCTCGCCTATGCGATGATCGTGCCGGGCTCAGGTCTGGTGAAGGAACAGGCCGAGGCCGAGGGCCTCGACAAGATCTTCAAGGCCGCGGGCTTCGAGTGGCGCGAACCCGGCTGTTCGATGTGCCTCGGCATGAACCCCGACCAGCTCAAGCCGGGCCAGCGTTGCGCCTCCACATCCAACCGCAACTTCGAAGGCCGCCAGGGCTACAAGGGCCGCACCCACCTGCTGTCGCCCGAGATGGCCGCTGCCGCAGCCCTCGCCGGCCGCTTCGTCGACGTACGCAACGGCGCCTGACATCACCCTGGTGATTCTGCCGGCCGGCCCCGCTGCACCAGCGGGGCCGTTCGCATGTCTGGGTGGTGCCCGCGCTTCCCCTTGATCGCACACCGGAAATTCGAGGGTGGCAAAGTTCATTTGCGAAGCCGTCGCGGCTCGGCTAGTTGCGGGGGCCGCCCAGATATTCCAGCACGCGGAAAACCGTGGCCGGAACAAAGATGAGGCGGTGCAATTGATGATCGCGCGGACGAGTGTGACGCAGATCATTAATGGTTGCTGAACTTCTCGTTAAGCCTTATGTCACCGGCGTGGCGATAAGGTGATGCCAACGTTAAGGCCGGCGCCAACATTCGAGTGGGGGTTTTAAGTGGCTAGTTCTTCTGTTCAGGCGGACGCGAAGTTTCTGCGCCGCATTTTCCTCGGCCTGGTGTTCCTGACGCTCGTCACCGGCGGCCTCGCCGGCTTCACCACCGTGCAGGCGATGACCGGTTCGGCGGCCAGCTGCACCGCCAACTGCGAATAATCCGTTTACCATGGCGGAACACCGGCTGGCCGGACTCTCCGCCCCTTCCCTCAACGACATCGAAGACCTGGCGGCTGAGGCTTTCAAGGCGCTGCCCGACAATTTCCGCGACCTTTGCGGCGAGGTGATCATCTCGGTCACCGACTTCCCGACCGAAGAGATTCAGAAGGACATGGACGCCGGGCCGTTCGATCTGCTCGGCCTGTTCCAGGGCATCGGCCGCGCCCAGGACTCCGCCATTCCCGAGACCGGCCGCATGCCGAACATGGTCTTTCTCTACCGCCGCGCCATCCTCGACTACTGGGCCGAGCATCACGAGACGCTGGGGGCGGTGGTGACCCACGTGCTGGTGCACGAGATCGGCCACCACTTCGGCCTCTCCGACGACGACATGTACGGGATCGAGGACCTCACACCCTGATCCGAACGGCGAAACCGGCCGTGGAGGGGGAGGGTCACGGCCGGTTTCCAGGACTGCGCAGTTCCGGTCACGGGGTTTGCAGGGGATGGGGGATCGGGACCCGCAGTGACAGGGAGAACAGTGCTTCCTCTGTCTCCTCTGTCCTCAAGAACCCGTGGCCTGGCGGAATGGTTCCCCTGCAGCGGCCGAATTGCGCCCATGTTGCAGCCACTGCCCTTCCCCTCTATAGGACGGCCCATGACCAGCATCTTCATCGATGGCGAGGCCGGCACCACGGGTCTCCAGATCCGCGAGCGGTTGCACAACCGGTCCGACGTGACGCTCGTCTCGATCGATCCCGATCGCCGCAAGGATGCCGAAGCCCGCCGCGAGCTGCTGAACTCCGTCGATGTCGCGATCCTCTGCCTGCCCGACGAGGCGGCGAAGGACGCCGTCGCCATGATCGATCCGGCGTCGAAGACCCGCGTCATCGATGCCTCCACCGCCTTCCGCGTGGCCGAGGGCTGGGCCTATGGCATGGCGGAGATTTCCGCGCTGCATCGCCAGCAGATCGCCGCGGCGAAGCGCGTCGCCAATCCCGGCTGCTATCCGCAGGGGCTGATCGCGCTGGTCCGCCCGCTGGTGAACGCCGGCATCATGTCGCCCGATTATCCCGTCACCTACAATGCCGTCTCCGGCTATTCCGGCGGCGGCAAGAAGATGATCGAGGACTACGAGGCGAAGGGCGCGGCCGCCATTCCCTATCATCCCTACGGCCTCGGCTTCGCGCACAAGCACCTGCCCGAGATGCAGGTCTATGCCGAGCTCGCCCATGCACCGATCTTCCAGCCCGCCGTCGGCAACTATGCCCAGGGCATGATGGGCTGCGTGCCGGTGTTCAGCGAACTGCTGGCGAAGAAGGCCAAGGGCCAGGACATCCGCGACTGCCTGTCGCTTGCCTATGCCAACCAGCCCTTCATTTCGGTTGCACCCTTCGAGGCGGTCGAGCGCGCGGCCCACGTCAACCCCGAAGACCTCAACAACACCAACCGCATGCGCCTCCACGTCTTCGCCAATGATGCGCGCGGCCACGTGCTGCTGATGGCGATCTACGACAATCTCGGCAAGGGCGCCTCGGGCGCCGCCGTGCAGAACCTGAACATCATGATCGGCGCGGAGGAAACCCTCGGCACCGATCTCCCGCAAGCTGCCTGAGGATATTGAGATGCAGAAGTTCGAAACGCTCACCGGTGTCGCCGCTCCGCTGAACATCGTCAACATCGACACCGACATGATCATCCCGAAGCAGTTCCTGAAGACCATCAAGCGCACGGGCTTGGGCAAGTCGCTGTTCTTCGAGATGCGCTATACGCAGGAGGGCAAGGAGCTCCCCGACTTCGTGCTCAACAAGCCGGCCTACCGCAAGGCCGAGATCCTGGTGGCGGGCGACAATTTCGGCTGCGGCTCGTCGCGCGAGCATGCGCCCTGGGCGCTGCTCGACTTCGGCATCCGCTGCGTGATCTCCACGTCCTTCGCCGACATCTTCTACAACAACTGCTTCAAGAACGGCATCCTGCCGATCAAGGTCAGCCCCGATGACCTGAAGAAGCTGACGGACGACGCCGAGCGCGGCGCCAACGCCACCATGACCATCGACCTCCCCAACCAGGAGATCCGCGGTCCCGATGGCGGCAAGATCAAGTTCGACCTCGACCCCTTCCGCAAGCACTGCCTGCTGAACGGTCTCGACGACATCGGTCTCTCCCTCGAGAAGGTGTCTTCCATCGACAGCTTCGAGAAGAAGCAGGCGCAGAGCCAGCCCTGGCTCTGACGCCCCACATCGGCGTGGCAGGTGAAGGCAGCGTGGTGCGCCGTCATCCCAGCGAAAGCTGGGACCCCGCTTCCTTCGCCGCGCGCGCGGACGCACCGATGGATCCCGGCTTTCGCTGGGATGACGCCATCCTGGGTGTCGTGACGATCCGTGGACTGACCTGAGTGGAGGCGATCCTCACCACCGTTCTGCCGGTCTTCGGCATGATCGTTCTGGGCTACGGCTTCACCAAGGCGAAAATCTTCGATGCGGCGGCCGGCCGGGGCCTCTCGCTCTTCGTCTTCAACGTCGCCATCCCCGCACTTCTCTTCAAGACGGTGGCCACCATGGGCGCCCAGCAGGGGGCGCCGTGGGAATTGTGGATCGCCTTCTTCGGCGGCCTTGCCGTCACCTGGGTGGCGGCGGCGGTGGTGTCCCGCCTTGTGCCGTCGCTCGACGTTTCGGGCGGGGCCGCGGCCTCGATGGCGGCGGGATTCGGCAACCTCGCGCTGCTGGGCACGCCGCTGGCGCTCGCCCATTTCGGCCAGCAGGTGGCCATTCCGCTGGGCATGATCCTGTCGATCCATGCCCCCATCCTGTGGTTTACCGCCATGCTGCACCGTGCGCTGTTCCAGACCACGGGTGGATTTTCCATCGCGCGGACGGCGAAGGAGCTGTTCCGCCACCTCGCCACCAATGCCATCGTGCTGGGGCTCGTCGCCGGCAGCCTGTGGCGCGTCACCGGCTGGGGACTCCACCCGGTATTCGGCACCATGCTCGGCATGCTGGCGGATGCCTCCGTTCCCACCGCCCTCTTCGCGCTGGGTGTGTCGCTGGCGGGCTATTCGCTGAAGGGGTCGTGGAGCGGCATGTTCACGCTGATCGGCCTCAAGATGGTGCTGATGCCGCTTCTCGTGTTCATTCTGGTGCATTTCGTGGTCTCGATCCCGCCCTTGTGGGGCCACGTGGCCATCCTGTTCGCCGCCATGCCGACGGGGGCCAACGCCTTCCTGTTCTCGCAGCGGAACAACGAGGCGACGGCGGCGGTTTCGGGCGCCATCGCACTTGGCACGGCGCTGGCCGCGGTCAGTGCCACGGTGCTGCTCTATCTCATGGACAGCGGAGCGATTTAGGCCCGTCAGGCTTGATTTTACGGGTGAACAGGTCCATTTTCCGCGCGAATTTCAGAACCCCCCTCCTCAAGGAGCCACATGGCCAAGGAAGAACTGCTCGAATTCGAAGGTACCGTGACCGAACTTCTTCCCAACGCGACGTTCCGCGTGAAGCTCGACAACAATCACGAGATCATCGCCCACACTGCCGGCAAGATGCGCAAGAACCGCATCCGCGTGCTGGCCGGCGACCGCGTGATGGTCGAAATGACGCCCTATGACCTGACGAAGGGCCGCATCAATTATCGCTTCAAGTAACAGCAAGGGCGGACGCGCGCCCGTCAAGCTGGTGCTGGCGAGCGCCTCGCCGCGCCGCCTGCAGCTTCTGGAGCGCGTCGGACTGACGCCCGATCTCCTCAACCCCGCCGACGTCGACGAACTCCCGCACAAGCGCGAGACGCCGCGCGCCCTGTCGGTCCGCCTGGCACGTGAAAAGGCCGAGCGCGCCCTCGAGATGCCGCTGGTGAAGGAACTTGGCGCCAACACCTTCGTGCTGGCGGCGGATACCGTGGTGGGCCTCGGCCGCCGCATCCTGCCCAAGGCCGAGACGGTGGACCAGGCGCTCGATTGCCTGTCGCTGCTGTCGGGCCGCTCGCACTGGGTTTATTCCAGCGTCTGCCTGATCGCGCCCGGCAGGAAGTTCTCCACCCGCTGCGTCGAGACCAGGGTCCGCTTCAAGCGCCTGTCGCGCGAGGATGTGGACAGCTACGTGGCGAGCAATGAATGGCGCGGCAAGGCCGGCGGCTATGCCATCCAGGGTCGGGCGGAGGCTTTCGTGCGCCTGCTCAGCGGCTCGCATTCCGCCGTCGTCGGACTGCCGCTCTACGAAACCGTGCATCTCCTCGAAGGGGCTGGTTATCCCGTTTTCCACAGCTGGATGACGGCGCCGCAATCCGAGGTCTGAGATGAGCGAGCCGGTCCGGCTTCGCCCGAAGCGCCCCTGCCCCATCTGTTCCAAGCCATCGGCGCAGAAGTATCATCCCTTCTGCTCGGCGCGCTGCGCCCAGATCGACCTTAACCGCTGGTTCGGCGGCAACTACGCAATCCCGGCCGAGGACGACGAGCCCGACGACGGCGAGAATCTGGAGAGCTGAGGCGGCTTCTGGGGACGCCGTCCACCCTCTGGCCTTGCTGCCGCTGTCGCGTTATGTGCTTTGGGAGAGCGCCAATCAGGGAAGGATCCGCCGATGAAGACCCGTGCCGCCGTTGCATTCCAGGCCGGAAAGCCCTTGGAAATCGTCGAACTGGATCTCGATGGTCCCAAGCCAGGCGAAGTGCTGGTCGAAATCAAGGCAACCGGCGTCTGCCACACGGACGAGTTCACCCTGTCGGGTGCCGACCCGGAAGGGCTGTTCCCCGCGGTGCTGGGCCACGAGGGCGCAGGGATCGTGGTGGAGGTCGGGGCCGGCGTCACCACGCTGAAGCCCGGCGACCACGTGATTCCGCTCTACACGCCGGAATGCCGCCAGTGCCCGTCCTGCCTGTCGCGCAAGACCAACCTGTGCACCGCGATCCGCGCCACCCAGGGCCAGGGCGTGATGCCGGACGGCACCTCGCGCTTCTCCTACAAGGGCCAGAAGGTGCACCACTACATGGGCTGCTCCACCTTCTCGAACTTCACCGTGCTGCCGGAGATCGCGCTCGCCAAGGTCAATGACAAGGCGCCCTTCGACAAGATCTGCTACATCGGCTGCGGCGTGACCACGGGCGTCGGCGCGGTGTTGAACACGGCCAATGTCGAAACCGGCGCAACCGCTGTTGTCTTCGGTCTCGGCGGCATCGGCCTCAACGTCATCCAGGGCCTCAGGATGGCCGGCGCCGACATGATCATCGGCGTCGACATCAACAACGACAAGAAGGCCTGGGGCGAACGCTTCGGCATGACGCACTTCGTCAACCCCACCGAGATCACGGGCGATCTCGTCGCGCATCTCGTCAACATGACCAAGCGCGGCGCCGACCAGATCGGCGGTGCGGATTACACTTTCGACTGCACCGGCAACGTCAAGGTCATGCGCATCGCGCTCGAAAGCTGCCATCGCGGCTGGGGCCAGTCGATCATCATCGGCGTCGCCGGGGCGGGCCAGGAAATCAACACCCGGCCGTTCCAGCTGGTCACCGGCCGCGTCTGGAAGGGTACGGCCTTCGGCGGCGCGCGCGGCCGCACCGACGTGCCGAAGATCGTCGACTGGTACATG
>CAMFKI010000054.1 GCA_945957365.1 uncultured Alphaproteobacteria bacterium
TTCGGCTTCGGCGCCGAGATCGGCATCGCCACCGGCAAGCTGCATGCGCGCGGGCCCGTCGGCGTCGAGCAGCTGACCACCTTCAAGTACCAGGTGCGGGGCACGGGGCAGACGCGCCCATGATCCTGAAGCCGCCCGCTTTCGGCGAAGGCCAGAGGATCGGGCTGTTCGGCGGCTCCTTCAACCCGGCCCATTACGGGCACTACATGGTGGCGCTCTATGCGCTGAAGCGGCTGGAGCTGGACTGGGTGTGGTGGCTCGTGGCGCCGCAGAACCCGCTGAAGGACCCCTCGGAAACCGGTGAATATGCCGAACGCCTCGCCTTCACGCGCAGCGTGGCGCGGCACCCGCGCTTCGTGGTCAGCGACATCGAAAGGCAGATGGGCGCGCGCACCACGGCGGAGACGCTGCGCGGGTTGAGGCCCCTCTTCAAGCAGGCGCATTTCGTGTGGATCATGGGCGCCGACAGCTTCGCCGGCCTGCACCGCTGGCACGACTGGCTGGAGATTCCCCAGACCCTGCCGCTCGCCGTGCTGGCGCGGCCCGGCTTTTCACTGCGGGCTCTCGGCGGACCCGCGGCGACGCGATTTGCCGAAGCGCAGGTGCCGACCGACCTCGCGCCGTCGCTGGTCACGCGCAAGCCGCCGGCCTGGTGCTTCATACCGATGCCGCTCCGCCCCGAAAGTTCGACGGCCATCAGGCAGGGCAAGCCGGGCTTCGGTGTTGCGAATTCTAGCGGCGGCCCAGTGCGGTAATCACCCGGCCGGTGCGGCTGACCGAGCGCGCCCGGAACTCCGGCGGCAAGTCGAGGAAGGCTGCGATCAGTTCATCGGGCACGCCGTGCACATCGGGCGGAATGGGCAGGCCGGCCATCCAATAGTGATTGGCATAGTGGGACTTGAAGTTCATCGTGCGGTTCTTCGTCCAGGCGAGGCGCTGGCCGTTCAGTTCCCAGTACACCACGCGGTCGCACAGGGGACCCCACTCGCGCGGCATCTGGCCCCACAGGTGAAGCGCATACTCGCAGTCCCTGGTGATGAACATGCAGCTGGTATCGACATGCGCCAGGCTTTCATCCTCGGCATCGTTGCCGGGCACCCTCGTACCATCCGGCAGATAGACGTTGCGCCGCGAGAACACCGCCGCCGCACCGGTTTCGTGCTGGCGCGCCACCAGGCGCTCGATGTGCTTGGGCTCGAGCCAGTTGTCGGCATCGAGGAAGGCCACGGCGTCATAACCCTGCGCCAGCGCCACGAGCGCGCCGACATAGCGTGGCGTATTGCCGTTGTCGCCATGGGCGGCGCCCAGTTCGATGTGGGTGAGACCGGGCGCCATGCAAAGCGCATTGGGAAAGCCGTCGGACACCAGGATGTGGTGGCAGGGCGAGGTCTGCGCCGCCACGCTGGCGATGAGCCGGCGGAGCTCGCTGTCGGGCTCCTTGTAATAGGGGCTGACCACGGCGACGCGCCGCACCGGCTTCACCCGCGGCGGCACCCTGTCCCCTATGAACAGGCCGAGCTTGCGGCGGAGCGCGTCCGCCAGGGGTGCAAGTTCGCCGACGCCGCGCGCCGGCAGCGGCGCATAGCCCCGCGCCGGGTCGTCCCAGGCGACGCCCGTCCGGCCTGCGAGGCCGAGCAGGATCGCCGCGATGCGCAGGCGGTGTTCGCCGAGTTCACCCGCAAGTGCGGCCCAGCACGAGGCGAGGAAGGCGGCGCGCCGGGAGAGGAACAGCCGCGACATGTCAGTTTCGGTATCGGCCACCACCACGGCGTCCGCAGGCCCGGGAGGCAATTTGGCGAAGTGCCGCGCAGCGGAGTCGAGATCGGCCGCAGCGAGGCTCCGCAGCGTGCCGGCCTGGGTGCAGCCTTCGTTGAAGCAGAGCTGCAGGCCGATCGCCTCGGCATAGGCCAGGTGCTGGCGGTCGAGCGGCAGGCGGATCACCCGGTCGTAGGCCACGGCATCAGGCGGCTCGGCCCCCGCGATGCAGATGGCATAGAGGCGCAGCGTCGTGGCCGCGCTCCGCAGCCGGGCGAGGGCCTCGGCATCGGGCGACAGGTCCTGGCCCCAGAGGGACACGGCGACAGCCGGCTGCGGAAGGTTCGGACTCGTCAGGCGCATCGGGTTGCTGTAACCGAGGCGCGTAACGGTGGCAATTGCCGGCCGGTGGCGGAAGCCCTTGAACGGCGCGGGCGAACCCTCTAGCCTTGCGGCCGTTGTTCCACCCCAAGGCCAGTCACTTGCAGCCGATGCAGAGACGTAACCGGAACCGAGGATCAGACCACTGAAAGCGCCCGCCAAGACGTCCGCGGCCAAGAAGCCCGCGGCCAGGAAATCTGCTGCGAAGAGCAGCCGCCCCGCCGCCGGGAAGACCGCGGCGACCAAGAGCAAGCCCGCCGTGAAAGCCGAACCTGCCGCACGCGCCAGGCCGCCGGCAAAGGCCAAGCCCTCTTCCAAGGCCGAGCCTTCGGCAAAGGCCAAGCCACCCGCAAGAGCGAAGCCCGGCACGCGGGCGAAGCCGTCCGACCGGGCACGGCCCGAGGCCAGGCCACGCTTCCGCCAGGCGCCGCGCGACAAGGAATTGCCGCCGCCGAAGCCCATGCCCGAAATCCCGCTCGAACTGCTGGAGGACGGTCCGCGGGCCAAGAAGCCGCGCAAGCCGCGCGGGCGCAAGGGTGAGGCGGCAAAGCCCGCCAACGCCCTCGACCTCATTCTGGCGCAGCTCGACGATGCCAAGGCCGAACAGGTCGTCGCCATTCCGCTCGACGACAAGCGCGCCGTGGCGGATGCGGTGGTGGTGGCCTCCGGCCGCTCCAACCGGCATGTCGGCGCCATTGCCGACCAGTTGGTGCAGAAGCTGAAGGAGAAGGGCTACCGCGACATCCGCATCGAGGGCATGCCGCAGTGCGACTGGGTGCTGGTGGATGCGGGCGACGTCGTCGTGCACATCTTCCGGCCAGAAGTGCGCAGCTTCTACAATCTCGAGAAACTGCTGTCCTCGCATGCCCCGGATGACCGGGCGGTGATGTGAAACTCCAGGTGATCGCGGCCGGGCGGCTGAAGCCCGGCCCCGAAAAATCCCTGGCCGAAGACTACCTGACACGGGCCCAGGGCCTGGGCCGCAAGTGCGGCATCGCCAGGATCGCCGTCACCGAGTTCAATGAATCCCAGGCGTCCTCCGCCGCCGCGCGCATGGCGGAGGAAGGTCGCATCATCGCCGGCGCGCTGCCGGCCAGGTGCTTCACCGTGGTGCTGGACGAGCGCGGCAAGGCGCTGCCGAGCGAGGCCTTCGCCGATCTCCTGCGCCGCCACCTCGACGGCGGCACCGCCGACATGGCCTTCCTGATCGGCGGCCCCGACGGACATCCGCCGGACCTGCGTGGGAATGCCGGCCTGCTCATGAGCTTCGGCCCCATGACCTGGCCGCACCGGCTGGTGCGGGTGATGCTGTTCGAACAGCTCTACCGCGCCGTGACCATCATCGCCGGGCACCCCTATCACCGGGCCTAGCGTGATGGGCCTCACCTTGCCCCGGCTCGACCGGGGCATCTGTCCACAAAGGAAAATGCCCGGGGCGAGCCCGGGCATCTAGAGCGTGGGATATGAGCCGCAGGCCCTACTTGATGATCAGCGACATGAAGTTCACCCAGCCGCGGGTGCCGAGCTTGGCCTGGGTCTGGGGGTCGAGGGTGACCGTATCCATGCCGGCGGGCGGAATGGTGAGGATCGCCTCGTCGGCCGGCAGGTCGCCGCCGGCGTCGACGTCGCTCAGGTAGAACTTCGCCGGCTTGTCGGTGTCGTTGATGATGTCGACGGTGAAGCTCAGGTTGACCGTGCCGCGGTAGAGGCCGCGCTTGTAAACCGGCATCGCCACGAGCTTGGCCTCGTCCGCCTGGAGCTGCGGCAGGTTCATGAACAGGCCGACCGAGAGCAGTTCGCGCTCATGCTTGTTGTGCTTGAACACCGCGAAGCGGGCGTTGTCGTTGCCCAGCACGTTGGCGAGGATCACCGAGTCGGTCAGGCCGCCATCGGTCTTCACCATGCTGGTGTTCATCTGGAAGGTGCCGACCGCACCCTGTCCGCCCGGCGCGCAGGCCTGCAGCTGCAGCGGCACGTCCGGCGTGGAAATGGTTTCGACGGCCATGCCACCCTCGTCCTGGCACCACGGCGGCGTGATGAATTCGCCGGTGATCGCGGAGGCGATCGGCGAGGGCACGCCCGAACGTGCAACTTCGAGAATTTGCGAGACGCGGATGGGCGTCCGGGTGTCGATCTGGCAACCGCTGAGGGCGATTGCCGCCGCGCCAAGAGCCATGGCTGCGAGCACAGTCCTGCGAGTGATCATCATGTGTTTCCGTCCCTTGCATGCGGCGAAGCGGTCCCTGCCGCGCCGGTGGCTGTCACATAGCGGTGCCGGACGCCGGCGTCGAGAGCCGGCGTCTCTTTGTGGTGAATTTCAGTCCGAGGCCTTTTTCATCGCGGCCTCGAGCTTGGTCCGGTCGGCATCGCTGATCACCGGCCGGTCGAGGTGGACGGTGAGCCTGTCGAGCTTGGCGGTCAGCGGGAAGGGCGTCTGGTAGTCGGCATCGTCCACCCCGGTGAGGGTGTCGGAGCCGATGTCGAAACTCTCGTCCCACTGCAGGATCATCGGCAGCGTGCGCTCCATGGTCTGGGTCGCCACCACCTTGCCGTCGACCGACAGCGTGCCGGTACCGGGGCGGCCGACGCCGTCGAAGTTGTTGAAGGCGAGGGTTCCCGGCCCCATGCCGTCATACTTGAAGTCGAAGACCAGCGTGTGCTTGCCCGGCGTGAGCGCATCCGGGCCCTGCCACTTGATGCGCTTCAGGTCGAGCATGTTCCAGGTCCATACCGGCTTGCCCTTGAGCAGGTAGAAGCCATAGCCGCCGAAGCGCCCGCCGGAGGTGAGAATCATGCCCTCCGCCCCGCCCTGCGGCACTTCGATCTCCGCCGTCACCGTGTAGGAGGTGTTGAGGAGCACCGGTGAATCGCCCTGCGGCAGGCCGGTCATCGGCATGGTGTAGACGAAGGTGTCACGCCCCGCCGTGATGTTGGGGCGCGGCGCCACGATGCGCGCCGCCACCGAGGCATCGAGCGGCAGCACGTTGTATTTCTGCGCCTGCTCGAGGAAGACCTTCTTCAGTTCCGCCACCTTTTCAGGATGCTGCGCGGCCACGTCGACAACCTGCGAATAGTCCTTGTCGAGATTGTAGAGCTCCCAGGTGACGTTGTTCAGCGGATCCGGGTTGGCCGGTCCGAAGGCATCCCACGGCGCACGCTTCACCTTGGTGGAGAGCATCCAGCCATCCTTGTAGATGGCATGGTCGCCCATCATCTCGAAATACTGCACCGTGTGGCGGGTGGGGGCGTTGGCGTTCTTCTTCTCGAAGGTATAGGCGAGGCTGGTGCCTTCGATGGGCGCCTGCTTGATGCCGTCCACCACCTCGGGCGCCTTGATCCGCGCTGCCTCGAGGATGGTCGGCACGATGTCGATGATGTGCGCGAATTGCGGGCGGATGCCGCCCACGTCGTCGATGTGGCCGGGCCAGGCAATGGCCATGCCCTGGCGGATGCCGCCCAGATGCGACGCGATCTGCTTGAACCAGCTGAACGGCGTGTCGAAAGCCCAGGACCAGGCCGCCGTCATGTGCGGATAGGTCTGGTCGGTGCCCCACGCGTCGTAGAACTTCATCTGCGCATCGACCGGCACGGTGAGGCCGTTGAAGAAGGCGACCTCGTTGGGCGTGCCGAGCGGCCCGCCTTCGGCCGAGGTGCCGTTGTCGCCGTTGATGTAGATGATCAGCGTGTTGTCGAGCTTGCCCATGTCGTCGACCGCCTGGATGACGCGGCCGATCTCGTGGTCGGTATAGGCGGCATAGGCGGCGAAGACCTCGACCTGGCGGATGAACAGCTTCTTCTCCTCGTCCGTCGTCTGGTCCCACGGCTTCAGGATGTCGGAGGGCCAGGGCGAGAGCTTGGCGTCCTCAGGGATGACGCCGAGCCGCTTCTGGTTGGCGAAGATCCGTTCACGGAGCTTCTCGTAGCCGTCGTCGAACAGGTGCATGGCGTGGATCTTGTCCACCCACTCCTGCGTCGGATGATGCGGCGCATGGGTGCCGCCCGGCACGTAATAGAGGAAGAACGGCTTGTCGGGCGAGATCTGGTTGATGCGGTTGAGATACTCGATGGCGTCATCGGCCATGCCGGTGGTCAGGTTCCATCCGGGCTTGCCGAGGAAGGGATAGATCTGCGTGGTATTGCGGAACAGGTTGGGTTCCCACTGGTTGGTGTCGCCGCCCACGAAGCCATAGAAATAGTCGAAGCCCATGCCGACCGGCCACTGGTCGAAGGGCCCGGCCTGGCTGGCCTGGAAGGCCGGCACGTTATGGTCCTTGCCGAACCACGAGGTGGCATAGCCATTGTCCTTCAGGATGCGGCCGATGGTGGCCTTGTCCCGGCCGATGATCGAGTTGTAGCCGGGGAAACCCGTCGACTGCTCCGAGATCACGCCGAAGCCCGCCGAATGGTGGTTGCGCCCGGTGATCAGCGCGGCGCGGGTGGGCGAGCACAGCGCGGTCGAATTCATGTCGGTGTAGCGCAGGCCGGCAGCCGCCACGCGGTCGAGTGCGGGCGTCGGGATCACGCCGCCGAAGGTGGAGGTGACGCCATAGCCCGAATCGTCGGTCATGATCAGCAGGATGTTGGGGGCGCCCTTGGGCGGCACGATGCGCGGCGCCCACCATGGCTTCGACTGCAGCGCGTCGTCCTTGATGACGCCGCCGAAGGCCGGGGCGGGTGCCGGCAGCTGCCTGCCGTTGATCGACATCGTGGCATCGGGAGAACCCGCGGTGCCGTTGACCTGCTGGGCGAAGGCGCTGCCGCCCATGGCGGCGATGAGGCCGGCCACGGCCAGCGCGAGTAGGCGTTTCGACATGGCAAAACCTCCCAGTTCCGTGATTGAAGCTACGCCAATCTACGGAGGCGTGTTTGCCCTTTCGTGACAGCAGAGCGCGTGCCTGATTGCAGCTACACGCCGTCGTTGTGACTGAGGGCGCGGCGCCAGGCCGAGGGCGAACTGCCGGTCCAGCGGCGGAAGGCCCGGACGAAGGCGCTGGGGGTGGCATAACCCAGGCTTGCCGCAATGTCGGAAACGCCGATCTCCGAGGTCGACAGCAGTTCGCGGGCCACGCTGAGCCTGACCTCGTCCTTCAGCTGCTCGAAGGTGCAGCCCTCGCCGTCGAGCCGGCGGCCCAGGGTGCGCGGGTGGACCCCGAGCTGTTCCGCCACCTGGCGGTGCGAGGCGGAGCCCGCCAGGAGGAGCGGCCGCAGCACGTGGCGCACGCGCTCCGCGAAGCCCTTGGGCCGGGCCGCCATCTGCTGCTGCAGCGCCTGCAGGAGCGTGCTGCGGCGCGCTGCATTGGCGGTGGGCAGCGGACAATCCATGTCGCGCCCCGCAATGATCAGGCAGGCCTGGCTTTCGTTGAAGCGCACCGGGCAGTGGAAGGCCCGGCGGTAGGCTTCGAGGTCGCGCGGCACCGGCCGGCTGAGCAGCACCTCGACCGGGCCAACGGCCCCGCCGGTCAGTTCGCGCACCATGTTGCAGCCCACGGCGAGGCTGGCATCGTAGATGTGAGGGGAAACACGGCCCGAGGCATAGATGCCGAATCCCAGCGCGAAATCCTCCGCCAGGGGATGGAGGTAGGCAGCAGCGGCAGTCGAGTTGGCGATCTGCAGGCCGACATAGGTCATCAGCGCCTCGCGCAGCGTGGCGCAGCTCGCCATGAGGTGCCCGATGGGCCCGAGGATGGTGTGGTCCATCGCGCGCGCCAGTCTCAGCCCGATGTCACCGAGGCCGGGATGCGCCGCCGTGCGCTCGAGGATGGTCGAGATCACCTCGATCGGCAGAAAGGTTTCGGGCCGGATGTCGGCGGCGGTGCAGGGCAGGCCGGCCAGGATCGCCTCGATGTCGACGCCATGCTCCGCCAGGATGGCGGGCAGATGCGCCAGCGGACCGACCCGCTGCAACGAAGAGGTGACCAGGGTATCCATGCCCGCATGTTTTTCCGACATGGTGCGGCCCGTCAAATCAAATGGCGGGGCAGGCCCGGCGCCACATGATTAACGGAATGTAAATCGACGGGCGCGCAAAGCTGTGGAAAGCAGCAGGACCTCACCATTTCTCCCGGATTTCATGTTTCCCGGACCCATGCGTCAACTCCTCGTCACGGCGGCCCTGGCGGCGCTGGCACTCATGCTGCCCGGCACGCGGGCCGATGCCCAGGAACAACAGCAGCTCGACACGCTGACCCAGCAGATCGAGAGTGGCAAGGGCAACGAGGCGCGCATCGCCGGCGAGATTGCCGCCGCCGTCCAGGCCCAGGATGCCATGGCGGCCCGGCTCGCCGCCATCGCCCAGTCGATCCAGTCGCAGGAAGCGGTGGTGGCCCAGAGCGAGGGCGATCTCGCCAAGCTCCGCCATGACCGGGCGGAAATCCTCGCCGCGCTGGGCGAAAAGCAGGACGTCCTGTCCGAGCTTCTGGCCGGGCTGCAGCGCCTGGAGCAGAACCCGCCGCCGGCCTTGGTGGTCGACCCCGGCGACATTCTGGCAGCCCTGCGCGGGGCCATGCTGCTCGGCACCATTGCGCCGGAACTCCAGGACGAGGCGCAGGCGCTGGCCGCCAAGCTCGACCAGCTGAAAAATCTCGAGGCCGGCATCAACGCCCGCAGGGACGACGTGACCCGCGAGATCGCCCGTCTCGACGCGCAGCGCACGGACCTGGGCAAGCTCGTCGAGCAGAAGCGCGCCCTGGTGAGCCAGGGCACCGCCGACCTCGAGGCCGAGCGCAAGCGCACGGCCGCACTCGCCGAAAAGGCCAAGTCGCTGAAGCAGCTGCTCTCCAGCCTCGATGCCCAGCGCCAGCAGCAGGACGCCGCGAAGGCCGAGGCCGACCGCCAGCGCGAGCAGCAGGAGGCCCTGCTGCGCCAGCCGAAGCTCGCCTTCCCCGACGCCAAGGGCAAGCTGGCTTTCCCGGCCCAGGGGGCGATCGTGCGCCGCTTCGGCGAGCCGGACGGCCTTGGCCGCGACACCCAGGGCGTGATGATCGCCACCATGGCGGGCGCCCAGGTCACCACCCCGGCCGATGCCAAGGTGGAATTTGCCGGACCCTTCCGGTCCTATGGACAAGTTGTCATATTGAACCCCGGCGGCGGCTACAGGGTGCTGCTGGCGGGCATGGACAAGGTTACGGCAAGCGTGGGAGAGTTCCTGCGGGCGGGGGAACCCGTCGGCGAAATGGGATCCGGCCCTGCTTCCGTCACACTTTTCGGTGATGTGGTGCCAGACGGAAGGCCGGTGCTATATATCGAATTCCGGGATGGCACGGAGGCCATTGACTCAGGTCCCTGGTGGATCGGCGGTTTGAAAGAGGCGAGTGGATGAATAAGAATACGCGGTTGCAGAATTTCGGCCTGGTGCTGGCGGGTGCGGTCTCCGCCTCGCTGCTGTGGCACGCCTTCGGCGTGGCCGGCGCGGCATCGTCCAATGCCGATACCTACAAGCAACTGAACCTGTTCGGCGACGTGTTCGACCGCGTGCGGTCCGACTATGTCGAGGAGCCCGACCAGCAGCAGATGATCGAGGCCGCGATCAACGGCATGCTCGCCTCGCTCGATCCGCATTCGAGCTACATGAACAAGAAGCAGTTCGAGGACATGAGCGTCCAGACCCGCGGCGAGTTCGGCGGGCTCGGCATCGAAGTGACGATGGAGAACGGCGTCATCAAGGTGGTCTCGCCGATCGACGGCACGCCGGCGGCGCGCGCCGGGCTGATGGCCAACGACCTGATCGTCAAGATCGACGGCCAGGACGTGAGCGGCATGTCGCTCAACGACGCCGTCGACAAGATGCGCGGCAAGATCGGCACCGACATCACGCTCACCATCGTGCGCGACAAGAAGGATCCCTTCGACAAGAAGCTGACGCGCGACAAGATCCGCGTCGAATCGGTCAAGTACTCGATCGAGGACAACGACATCGGCTACATCCGCATCTCCTCCTTCACGGAGCAGACGCAGGAGGGCCTCGAGAAGGCGATGGATCACTTCCACACCGCGCTCGGCGACAAGGTGAAGGGCTACATCATCGACCTGCGCAACGATCCGGGCGGCCTGCTCGACATGGCGATCTCGGTGTCCGACAGCTTCCTCGACAAGGGCGAGATCGTCTCGACCCGCGGCCGCCACGCCGACGAGACCCAGCGCTTCAACGCGACCAAGGGCGACCTGGCCAATGGCAAGCCCGTGGTGGTGCTGATCAACGGCGGCTCGGCCTCGGCCTCGGAAATCGTGTCGGGCGCCCTGCAGGACCAGAAGCGCGCGACGCTGATCGGCACCCGGAGCTTCGGCAAGGGCTCGGTGCAGACCATCATCCCGATGGGCGGCGAGGGTGCGCTGCGCCTCACCACGGCGCGCTACTACAC
>CAMFKI010000055.1 GCA_945957365.1 uncultured Alphaproteobacteria bacterium
AACTGTTGCACTTCAAGTGTGAATCCACCTCCCGGCTTTCGCCGGGATGACGGCAGGAGGTGTGGATTACTTTCTTCTCTTGTCCTCGATGTCCGGCGCATGGGGAAAGCGGGATTTCAGGTCGCGGTCGGTGACGCTCATGTGATTCCGCGTATACTGCTCGGAAGCATCGCGCAGCGGCTGGAAATCCCAGGGGAAGTGGCCCCCGTGCTTCAGCGCCTCGAACATCATGTGGCGGGCCTGCTGGCTTTCGAGAACTTGCGCGTTGATGCGGGAAATGTCGAACTTGGCCTCGACCTCGGCGCGGAACTGCCGCGCCAACGGATGCGAACCCGCGAGGTTCTTCAGCTCGTTCGGATCCTCCTCCACATTGTAGAGCTGGTCCGGATCGACAGGTGAATGGATGAACTTCCACGGGCCACGGCGCAGCATGTACATCGGCGCGATTGCGCCTTCGGCGAGATATTCGCCCCAGGCCGTGCCCTCCGGGTTCTCCGGCGCACCCTTCAGCAACGGGTAGAGCGAGCGCCCGTCGACCGGCCGCGCCAGCGTCGCCTTGCCGTCATTGCCGATATCGGCCAGCGTCGGCAGGATGTCGGCCAGCGTCACCGGCTCCTTCACGCGGCGGGCCTTGAAGCGCTTCGGGTTCCACACCAGCATCGGCACATGGGCCGAGGGTTCGAGATAGCTCATCTTGTACCAGAGCCCGCGCTCGCCGAGGAAATCGCCGTGGTCGGAGGTGAACACGATCACCGTGTCGTCCAGCTTTCCGCTCGCTTCCAGCGCCGCGATCATCTGGCCGATGAGGTCGTCGACGTAGGAGATGTTGGCATAGTAGCCATGCCGTGCCTTGCGCAGGTCGTCCTCGGTGACGGTGTAGTCGTCCATCGCCGAAACGTCGTAGAGCCGCTGGCTATGGGCATCGAGCTCCGCACGCGCCATGCGCGGCACGGCGGGCAGGTCGATGTCCGCATCCTTGTAGAGGTCCCAGAACTTCTTCCGCGCCGCGTAAGGATCATGCGGGTGCGTGAAGGACGCCATCAGGCAGAACGGCTTCTCGGGGTCGAAGCGCACATAGTCGTAGATCTTGCGGATGGCGAGGAAGGCCACCTCGTCGTCGAATTCGAGCTGGTTGGTGATCTCGGCGATGCCCGGCTGCAGCACCGAGGTCATGTTGTGGTACCACCAGTCGATGCGCTCCTGCCTGAGGCGCCAGTCCGGCGTCCAGCCGAAGTCGGCCGGATAGATGTCGGTGGTCAGCCGCTCCTCCAGCCCGTGCAGCTGGTCGGGCCCCACGAAATGCATCTTGCCGGAGAGGCAGGTCTTGTAGCCTGCAAGCCGCAGGTAATGCGCCCAGGTGGGCACCGAGGAGGGGAACTCGGCGGCATTGTCATAGACCCCGGTGCGCGACGGCAGCAGGCCGTTCATCACCGTGGCGCGGGCGGGTGAGCACAGCGGGCTCGTCGAATAAGCGTTCTCGAAGACCACGCCTTCCGCCGCAAGCCGCGACAGGTTCGGCGTCTGAACGAGCCTGTGGCCGTGGAAGGGCAGGAACTGGGCCGCCAGCTGGTCGGCCATGACGAAGAGAATGTTGGGTTTTGTATCGCTCATGGCTGCCCTATATGCTGCACGTGACACTCATGAAAACCGTTCTTCTGGCTCTCATCCGGTTCTACCAGCTGACACTATCGGCCATCATCGGCCGGCGCTGCCGCTATTTACCGACCTGTTCCGACTATACCAGCGACGCCATCCGCAAGCATGGCGTGAAACATGGCCTCGCCCTGGGCTTCGCCCGCGCCTGCCGCTGCCACCCCTGGGGCCAGTCGGGCTTCGACCCGGTGCCGGATGTTTACGAAGGCCCGGTGTGGCGGATGCCCCCACAAGACCGTCATCCCGGCGAAAGCCGGGACCCCGCTTCCTTCGGATCGACAAAGCGGGGCCCCGGCTTTCGCCGGGGTGACGGCACGGAGGGGGAGGCTTGACCCCGACCGTCCGCCCCCCTAAACGCGCCCCGCAATTCAACATTTCGCTTACCCGCTTCGTTGGCGGGAGTGAGCAGGAGGACGAGACATGATTTCGCTGACCTTCCCGGATGGCGCCAAGCGCCAGGTTGAAGCCGGGGTTTCCGCCCGCGATGTGGCGGCAGGAATTTCCAAGTCGCTCGAGAAGAAGGCCGTGGCCGCCGTGGTGAACGGCACGCTGGTCGACCTCGCCGACCCCATCACCACCGATTCCACGCTGAGGATCGTGACGCGCGACGACCCGGAAGCGCTCGAGCTCATCCGCCACGACGCCGCACACGTGCTGGCCGAGGCGGTGCAGGAGCTCTTCCCCGGCACGCAGGTGACGATCGGCCCGGTCATCGAGAACGGCTTCTATTACGACTTCTTCCGCAACCAGCCCTTCACGACCGAGGATTTCGCCGCGATCGAGAAGAAGATGCGCGAGATCATCCAGCGCGACAGGCCCTTCACCAAGACCACGAAGACGCGCGAGGAAGCCAAGCAGTTCTTCCGCGACAAGGGCGAACTATTCAAGGTCGAGCTGGTCGACGCGATCCCTCAAGGCCAGGACATCAAGTTCTACGATCAGGGCGGCTGGTCCGACCTGTGCCGTGGCCCGCACATGACGTCCACCGGCAAGATCGGCACCGCCTTCAAACTGATGAAGGTGGCCGGCGCCTATTGGCGCGGTGACTCCAAGAACCCGATGCTGACGCGCATCTACGGCACCGCCTGGGCCAATGAGAACGACCTCAAGGCTTATCTCCATGCGCTGGAGGAAGCCGAGAAGCGCGACCACCGCAAGCTCGGCCGCGAGATGGACCTGTTCCATTTCCAGGAAGAGGGCCCCGGCGTCGTGTTCTGGCACGCCAAGGGCTGGACCATGTTCCAGCAATTGATCGCCTACATGCGCCGCCGCCTCGGCAAGCTCGGCTATGACGAGGTCAACGCGCCGCAGCTCCTCGACAAGTCGCTGTGGGAAACGTCTGGCCACTGGGGCTGGTACAAGGAGGCGATGTTCGCCGCGACGTCTGCCGGTGACACGACGGATGACGACCAGGTCTTCGCCATCAAGCCGATGAACTGCCCCGGCCACGTGCAGATCTTCAAGCACGGCCTGCGCTCCTACCGCGAGCTGCCTCTGCGGCTTGCCGAATTCGGCAACGTGCACCGCTACGAGCCGTCGGGCGCGCTGCATGGCTTGATGCGTGTGCGCGGCTTCACGCAGGACGACGCTCATATCTTCTGCACGGAAGAGCAGATGGCGGCCGAGTGCCTCGCCATCAACGATCTCATCCTCTCGACCTACAAGGACTTCGGCTTCGAGCAGATCGTGGTGAAGCTCTCGACGCGCCCCGAAAAGCGCGTGGGTTCCGACGAGGCCTGGGACCGTGCCGAAAGCATCATGGCACGCGTGCTGGAGCAGATCGCCGCGGACTCCGGCGGCAAGATCAAGACCGCGGTGAACCCGGGCGAGGGCGCCTTCTACGGCCCCAAGTTCGAATACGTGCTGCGTGACGCGATCGGCCGTGACTGGCAGTGCGGCACCACCCAGGTCGACTTCAACCTGCCCGAACGCTTCGGTGCCTTCTACATCGGTGCCGACGGCGAGAAGAAGGTGCCGGTGATGATCCACCGCGCCATCTGCGGCTCGATGGAGCGCTTCCTCGGCATCCTGATCGAGCATTTCGCCGGCCACTTCCCGCTCTGGCTCGCACCGACCCAGGTGGTGGTGGCGACCATCACGTCGGACGGTGATGCCTATGCGCTCGAGGTTCGCGACCTTCTCCGCAAGGCCGGCCTCCGCGCCGAGGCCGACCTTCGCAACGAGAAGATCAACTACAAGGTCCGCGAACACTCGGTGGGCAAGGTGCCGGTGATCCTCGTCGTCGGCAAGCGCGAGATGGAAGAGCGCGCCGTCAGCGTCCGCCGCCTGGGCTCCCAGGACCAGACCCCGATGAAGCTCGACGCGGTGATCGGTGCACTGAGGGACGAGGCGATGCCGCCGGACCTGAAGCGGGAGTAGGCGGAACCCATCTCGCAAGCTCCGTCACCCCAGCGAAAGCTGGGGCCCCGCTTTGGGCGCGGACAGGAAGCGGGGTGCCAGCTTTCGCTGGCATGACGGATATTGGGGAAGGCAAATGAAAATGGCCGGGACGAGCCCGGCCATTGTGAAGTCCGATGAGTGCCCCTCACTGCACCGGGTCGGGTTCCTGCTGCATCACCACGAAGTCCTTGCCGGTGCGCGATTCGGTCGTCGCGGGCAGGTCCGTCGTCACCAGGATCATGCCGATGTGCAGGCGGTCGGTCATCGCCTTCACCACGTCGGGTTCGGCGCGGATGCGGTCGATCACGTTGTTGTCGACGGGGCCGGCGAGGCCATGTGCGATGTCGTGCCAGTGCATGCCGCCGCCACCGACGTTGCTGAGAATGAACACGTGCTGGCCCAGCGGCTTGTCGGGCGGCGTGATGGTGGCCGGACCGGAAATCACCGTGTCGCCATTCTGCATCACGGTGATGACGTTGTCGGCGCTGCTCACCAGGATCGACACCGTGATGGCATTGGCATCGTTCGGGTCGGGCGCCTTGGCGCCCTTCAGCTTCGCCTCGGCCGTGTCGATGTCGTGTTCGGCGTCCTTCGACAGCACGAGGCCGGGCTGGTCGACGTCGACCGGGTCGGCATGGGTGTCGGCGATGATCACCGCGGTGCCGACATGGGTGACCGTGAACAGCAGGGCCGAAAACTCCAGCGGCAGGCGCACGCAGCCATGCGAGGCCGGATAGCCCGGAAGATTGCCGGCGTGCAGCGCCACGCCCGACCAGGTGAGCCGGTTCATGTTCGGCATCGGCGCGTTGTCGTATTCGTCCGAGTGGTGGTCCTTGTCCTTCTGCAGGATGGTGAACACGCCCGTCGGCGTGGCGTGGCCGGGCTTGCCGGTGGAGCAGGTCGACACCGCGATGCGGATGCCGTTGCGGTAGACGAAGACCAGCTGATCGGGGATCGACACGATGATCGCCACCGGCCCGTCGGGCGAACGCTCCGGGTGCCAGGTGTACTGGCCGGGCTTCAGCTGGCTCGCGTCCTCCACCATTTCGGCGCGCACCGCCGCTCCGCCCAGGCTCCAGGCGGCGAAGAGCGTTGCTCCGGTCAGTGCGGCACGGCGGGTGATGCGGGTCGATGTCATGATGCTGTCTCGCGTGGTTCTTGCTGCAACCGGCCTTTGCACAACGCACGGCGGGGCGTCAAGTCAACGAAGGACGCCCGCAACACCGTGTTTCTACGGCCCGGACGGTCATTCACCAGCCGAAGGCCGGATGAGGAAGGTGAGGAGCGCGCTGAACCATCGCCCTCCGCCGCGCGTACTCTCACCCATGTCCAGCACCATCATCATCGGCGCCACGGGCGGCATCGGTGCCGCCCTCTCCCGCAGGCTCGCGGCCGCAGGCCACACCATCCATGCCATCGGCCGCGATCCCGCGAAGCTCGCAGCGCTTGCCGCCGAGATCGGCGGCACCAGCGCCGTGGCCGACGTCACCGACCGCGCCCAGTTCGATGCCGCCATCAAGGCCGCCGGCGCCAGCGCTTCAGGGCTCGCCTATTGCGTCGGCTCCATCAATCTCAAGCCCGTCACCCGCATCACCGACGAAGACGTGGAGCGCGACTTCCGGCTCAACGCGCTCGGGGCCTTGCACGCCGTGCAGGCGGCACTGCCGGCACTCAAGGCCAGCGGCGAGGCGTCCGTTTTGCTGTTCTCCACCGTCGCCGTGGCGCAGGGCTTCGCGTCGCATGCCTCGATCGGCATGGCCAAGGGCGCCGTCGAGGGCCTGATGCTGTCGCTCGCCGCCGAACTCGCGCCGAGGATCCGCGTCAACTGCGTGGCGCCGTCGCTCACCAAGACACCGCTCGCCGCAGCGCTTACCGGCAACGAGCAGATGGCGACGGCGATCGCGGCACTTCACCCGCTGCAGCGCCTCGGCGCGGCGGATGACGTCGCCGCCGCCGCCGCCTTCCTGCTGTCGCCCGACGCCTCGTGGATCACCGGCCAGGTGATCGGCGTCGACGGCGGCCGCTCGTCGCTGCGCAGCAAGGGCTGACATGCCGCGCGGCGTGAAAAAGGCGGACCTGCCGAGCAAGCCCTGCGCCGCCTGCGGCCGGCCCTTCGCCTGGCGCAAGAAATGGGCGCGCGACTGGGACAATGTGAAGACCTGTTCCGACCGCTGCCGCGCCGCGCTGAAGAAGAAGCCATGAGCACGCTCCGCATCGTGCTGGGCGACCAGCTCACCCGCGGGCTTTCCAGCCTGCGCGATTACGTGCCCGGCGACACGGTGCTGATGATGGAGGTGGCGGAAGAGACCACCTATGTGAAGCACCACAGGCAGAAGCTGGTGCTCATCCTCTCCGCCATGCGCCACTTCGCGGACGAGCTCCGCCATCACGGCTTCACGGTCGATTACGTGAAGCTCGACGATCCCGCCAACACCGGCTCCTTCACGGCTGAAGTGCAGCGCGCCATCGCCCGTTACACGCCCTCGCGCGTCGTCGCCACAGAGCCCGGCGAATGGCGCGTCCGCGAGATGATGAAGGGCTGGGGTGCGGAGATCCTCCCCGACGACCGCTTCTTCGCCACGCCCGCTTCCTTCGCCGCCTGGGCCAGGGACCGCAGGCAGCTGCGCATGGAATTCTTCTACCGCGACATGCGCCGGCTGTCGGGTCTTCTCATGGACGGTGACGCGCCGGTGGGCGGCCAGTGGAACTTCGACCATGACAACCGGAAGTCACTGCCGAAAGACGCGAACCCCCCGAGACGCCAGCGCTTCGAGCCCGAAGCCATCACGCGCGAGGTGATGGAGCTGGTGGCCATGCGCTTCCCCGATCATTTCGGCGCGCTCGAGCCCTTCGGCTGGGCCGTCACCCGCGCCGGCGCGCTGGAGGCCCTCGATCATTTCATCTCCGCCTGCCTGCCCAATTTCGGCGACTACCAGGACGCGATGAAGCAGGGCAACGCCTTCCTCTATCATTCCGTCATCTCGCCCTATCTCAACATCGGCCTCCTCACCCCGCGCGAAATCTGCGACCGCGCGCAGGAGGCATGGAGCAGGGGCGATGCGCCGCTCAACGCCGTCGAGGGCTTCATCCGCCAGATCCTCGGCTGGCGCGAATATATCCGCGGCCTCTACTGGCTGAAGATGCCGGACTATGCCGAAACCAACTTCCTCGAAGCCCGCCGTCCCCTTCCGGACTTTTACTGGACGGGCAGGACCGAGATGAACTGCCTGGCGCAGGCCATCGGCGACACGCAGCGCCACGCCTACGCCCACCATATCCAGCGCCTCATGGTCACCGGCAACTTCGCGCTGCTGGCGGGCCTCGACCCGAAGGAGGTCGAGCAGTGGTATCTCCTCGTCTATGCCGACGCCTTCGAATGGGTGGAACTCCCCAACACCCACGGCATGGCGCTCTTCGCCGATGGCGGGGTGATGGCGTCCAAGCCCTATGCCGCATCGGGCGCCTACATCGACCGCATGTCGGACTACTGCGCGGGCTGCCGCTTCAAGCCGGGCGTGAAGTTGGGGCCCAAGGCGTGCCCGTTCAATTATCTTTTGTGGATGCCGCCCCGTTTGCAAGGAAAAAATGAACTTCTGGACATGTGA
>CAMFKI010000056.1 GCA_945957365.1 uncultured Alphaproteobacteria bacterium
CGCAGCGAGTCCTTCTCCCGTCCCGCAGGGATGGGAGAAGGTGCCCGAAGGGCGGATGAGGGCAGGCTTCCGCTTGCACCGAGCCTACATCAGCGCCGCAAGCACCTCGACGGCGTCCTTCTCCGGCTCCGGCACCGGGAAGCGCACCGAGGAGATGATCCCGTCGTGCAGGATGAAGGTGATGCGCTGCAGATAGAGGCCGCCGCCGGTCTCGAACATCGGCAGCCCGAGGCGCGACTGGAAGGCGCGGTCATAGTCCGACAGCAGCCGGAAGCTCAGCTGGTTCCTTGCCGCGAAATCCTTCTGCCAGTCGCTGTCGAGCAGGCTGAGGCCGAAGAGCTTGATGCCGAGTCGGCGGAACTCGCCATAGAGCTCCGAATAGGCGATGGCCTGCGGCGTCGAGCCATGCGCGCCCTTGATGTGATCCCAGTTGGGCGGGTTCGGATAGCCGGGCCGGCCGGTGAAGGGATAGCAGAAGATCACGGCCGGACCCTGGATCCGGGCGGGATTGACGGGGACGCCCGACGTCGCCTCGAGCTCGACGTTCGGCATCCTGCGCCCGAGCAGATGCTGCATGAAAACCATGGTCCCTGAAATCAGCCTTTCTCGCGCATCAGACGGGCGCGCTCACGGTCCCATGAGCGTTCCTTGATCGTCTCGCGCTTGTCGTGGAGCTTCTTGCCGCGGGCCAGCGCAATGTCGATCTTCACGCGGCCGCGCGGATTGAAGAACATCTTGAGCGGAATGATGGTGAGGTGTTCCTTCAGCACGCCCGACGACAGCTTGTTGATCTCGGACTTGTGCAGCAGCAGCTTCCTGGGCCGCTTGGGCTCATGGTTGAAGCGGTTGGCCTCGCGGTATTCCGGAACGTTGGAATTGATGAGCCACAGCTCGCCATTCTTCATCGCCGCATAGGATTCGCCCAGCGTGGTGTGGCCGGTGCGCAGGCTCTTGACCTCGGATCCCTTCAGCTCGATCCCTGCCTCGAAAGTCTGCAGGATCTCGTAGTCATAGCGGGCGCGGCGGTTGTCGGAGACAACCTTGATGCCGTCTTCCCTGCGCGACGCCTTGGCGCCGCCGCTCTTCGAACTCATCTCAGTTCAGCAGCCCGGCGTGGATCATCGCCTCGCGCACCGCCTTCTTGGTGGGTTCGGTGACCGGAACCATGGGGAGGCGCGCTTCGGGCGAGCACAGGCCGAGCAGGCTCGCGGCATACTTGACGGGACCCGGGCTGGTCTCGACGAACATGGCGTGGTGCAGCGGCATCAGCCGGTCCTGGAGGGCGAGCGCGGTGGCGTAGTCGCCCTTCAGCGTCGCCTCCTGGAACTCGGAACACAGGCGCGGCGCCACGTTGGCCGTCACCGAGATGCAGCCCACGCCGCCATGGGCGTTGAAGCCCAGCGCCGTGCCATCCTCCCCCGAGAGCTGGATGAAGTCCTTGCCCGATGCCAGGCGCTGGCGCGACGGACGCGTCAGGTCGGCGGAGGCGTCCTTGGTGCCGATGATGTTCTTGCAGTCATGCGACAGGCGGGCCAGCGTCTCGACCGAGATGTTGGCGACCGTGCGGCCCGGCACGTTATAGACGATGATGGGGATGTCGACCGCGTCGGCGATCGCCCGGAAATGCGCGTAAAGCCCGTCCTGTGTGGGCTTGTTGTAATAGGGCACGACCACCAGGGCCGCATCCGCCCCGGCTTCCTTGGCGTGCACGGTGTAGTCGATCGCCTCGGCGGTCGAATTCGAGCCCGTGCCGGCGATCACCGGCACCCGGCCCCTGACCTCGTCGATGCAGATCTCGATCACCCGCTTGTGCTCCTCGGGATCGAGCGTCGGGCTTTCGCCGGTGGTGCCGACGGGCACCACGCCATGGGAGCCCTGCTCGATCTGCCAGTTCACGAATTTCCGGAACGCCACCTCGTCGACCTTGCCATTCTGCATGGGGGTGATGAGGGCGGGAAATGAACCTCTGAACTGCACGGGGCAAACTCCGGAATGACGAGAAGGTAAGAAGTTGGAAACCATGACGGGCTAGTTTGGGAACCGGTTTCACCGCCAGCCCGCAAACGGCGCGGCACCATAGACGCATCGCCGCTGAGCGGCAAGCGCCGATGGTCCCGCCGCAGAGGTCATGTTCTTGGCACATTTCCAGCCTAGCGGCGGGTCCAGACGATGAGAGGATTGTGGATCGTTCATGCGTATCAACCGGTTCCTGCGGGTCAGCCTGATTGCCCTCGCCGCCGCCTCGGCGGCGGTGTCTCCCGGATTCGTCTCGCAGTCGGGCGTGGTGCTGGCGGCGGCCGACCCTTCGGCACTCGCCGTGCAGGCCGCGAAGCTGGCGCTCAGCGGCGACTTCGTGGCGGCGGGCGATGCGGCCCAGCGATCGGGCGATACGGCGGCGATCAAGCTCGTCGAACTGATCTACCTGCGCGACCATCCGAATGACGCCGGCTACCAGCGCATCCTCGCCTTCCTCGATACCGCGCCGAAGTGGCCGCTGTCGGAAGCGCTGATCAAGCGCGCCGAGCGCTCGCTCTATGTCAACAATGAATCCCCGCAGCTCATCCTCGCGCATTTCGCCAAGCGCAAGCCGGTCACCGACGAAGGCTCGCTGGCGTTGGCCCGCGCCCTGATCGCCACGGGCGACACCGCGGGCGCACGCGTGCAGGTCCAGAAGGTCTGGGCCGACCCCGAGATGACGGCCGAACTCGAGCAGCAGGTCGCCTCCGAATTCGGCAAGTACCTGACCGTCGAGGACACCAAGCGCCGCATGTGGCGGATGATCTACGCGCAGGAGACCAACGCCGCGATCCGCGTCGCCAAGCGCCTGCCCGCCGATTACCAGAAGGCCGCCGCGGCCGCCCAGAAGATGGTGCGCGGCGAGGCCGGCGCCGACCGCCTCTATGGCGGGCTCTCCAGCGCCATGCGCAGTGAGCTCGGCATGAAGTATGCCCTCGCGCGCTATTACCGGGTGAACGAGAATTACGACAAGGCGCGCGCCGTGCTGCTCAGCGTGCCGGGCGATGCCGACAAGATGGGCGACCCCGAGGCGTGGTGGACCGAACGCCGCATCGTGGCGCGCCACTCGGTCGGCATCAATCATCCGGGCAGCGCCAAGGCCGCCTACCAGATCGCCGCGGCGCATGGCTTCGAGGATGGCGACGAGGCCGTCGAGGGCGAGTTCCTCTCCGGCTGGATCGCGCTGCGCTACATGAAGAACCCGCAGGTCGCCCTGCAGCATTTCCAGCGCCTCGCGGCGATCGCGCCGTCGCGCACCGAGAAGGCGCGCGCGGGATACTGGACGGGCCGCGCCTACGAGGCGATGGGCCAGAAGGCCCCGGCCAAGGCCGCCTACCGCGAGGCCTCGCAGTATTCGACGATCTATTACGGCCAGCTGGCGCGCGAGAAGATCGGGCTCGGCAGCACGCCGGAGGAAATCGAGAACGGCCAGGCTTCCGCCGCCGCGCAATCCGCCGTGGCCAAGGACGAGGTGGTGCGCGCCTTCAAGATCATGGAAGCCGCGGGCAGCCAGAACGACCTCTACATGTTCCTGTGGTCCTTCGCCAACCGCTTCGACACCGCCGACGAGATGAATGCGGTCGCGTCCATCGTGTGGGATGCGGGCGGCGCCACCATGGCGGTGCGCCTCGCCAAGGCCGCGGCCCAGAACGACATCGACATCGACTCCTGGGGCTACCCCGTGCGCGCGCTGCCCGACTGGCAGCAGGTGGGCAAGCCGATCGAGAAGCCGCTGGTCTTCGCGCTGGCGCGCCAGGAAAGCGAGTTCAACCCCAATGCCGGCAGCAAGGTGGGCGCGCAGGGTCTGATGCAGATCATGCCGGGCACCGCCAAGCTCATCGCCAAGCAGCACGGCATCAAGTTCAACGTCAGCCAGCTGATGAACCCGCAGATCAATGTGCAGCTGGGCGCGGCGCATCTCGGCGACCTCGTGTCCGACAATGGCGGCTCCTACGTGCTGACGCTGGTTGCCTACAATGCCGGGCCGCGCCGGGCGCGCGAGTGGCTGGCGGAATACGGCGACTTCCGCACCGGCCAGGTCGATCCCGTGGACTGGGTCGAATCGATCCCCTTCCAGGAAACCCGGCAATACGTGCAGAAGGTGATGCAGAACCTCCACGTCTACCGGTCGCGGCTGGCGCCCAAGACGGTGCGCCCGATGACCGCCGACCTGATGCGCGGCGCGCAGACCGATGACCTGAGCGTCGCCTCCACCTCGGCGCCCGCCGACCAGGCGAGCGGCACGGCCAAGGGCTGCGGCAAGCAATCGCTGGCCGATCTCATCACCGGCTGCGACTGAGCCCCATGGCCTACGCCGAGCACCTGATCTCCGCCGCCGACGGCACGGCGCTCTACGCGCGCGACTATGCGGCCGATCGCACGGGACGAGTGCCCGTCGTCTGCCTGCCCGGGCTCACCCGCAATTCAAGGGACTTCGAGACCATCGCGCCGCGGCTGGCCGAAACGCGCCGCGTGCTGGCCTTCGACTTCCGCGGCCGCGGCCGTTCGGGCCGGGCCGACCCCGCCAGCTACCGGCCCGACCAGGAAGTGGCGGATACGCTGCACGTTCTCGACCGGCTCGGCATCGGGCGCTTCGCCATCATCGGCACGTCGCGCGGCGGCATCGCCGCCATGGTGATGGCGGCGCGCGCCCTGCCGCGCATGGCGGGCGTGCTGTTCAACGACATCGGGCCGAGGATCGAGACGGCGGGATTGCTCCGCATACGGAGCTATCTCGGCGCCGACCCGCAATTCACCGGCTGGGACGATGCCGTGGCGGCGCTGAAGTCGTCGAACCCCGGCTTCGCGACCCTGAGCGATGCCGAATGGCAGGCCTTCGCCAGGCGCGTCTACCGCGCGGCGGACGGCGGTGTGCGCGCCGACTACGATCCCGCCCTGTCGCTGAATTTCCCGAGCGTGGCCGACATCGAGGCCGGCAAGGTGCCCGAACTCTGGGGGCTTTTCGACCTGATGGCGGATGTCCCCTCGCTGGTGCTGCGCGGCGAACATTCAGACCTGCTGAGTGCCGGGATCGTCGCGCGCATGCACGAGCACCACCGCCGGCTTGCCTCGGTCGTCGTGAGGGATCGCGGGCACGTGCCCTTCCTCGACGAGCCCGAAAGCCGTGCGGCCATCGCGCAATGGCTCGCGGCGGTGGACGCCGGCTAGGCGGCCACCTTGTGGCGGTGGCCTTCCAGCAGGTCGCGCACCAGGCCGCCGATGTCCTGGCCATAGGCCGCCGAATGGGTCACCAGCTGCATCATGAGGAGGCCGTTGATGAGCACCACGAGCTGGCGCGCGATGGCATCCGGGTGATCGTATTTTGCCGCCGCCAGCTCGTCCCGGAGCCAGTGTTCCATGTCTTCGTTCGCGGCGGCCACCAGGAGGTGCACGGGATGGCCCTGCAGGCTTCCCAGTTCGGCCGCCATGCGGATGAAGCAGCAGCCCTTCCAGTTGGGGTTATGGGCGGCCTGCGTGATGTTCATGAAGATGTTGGCGATGCGCTGGTCGATCGTTGCATCCGCGCCGCAACTGTCCGCCCAGGTGCGATAGCGGTCGAGATAGGTCGGGCGGCTATACTCGACGACGGCGGCCAGAAGGTGATCCTTCGACGGGAAGTGCTGGAAGAATGTTCGGCGCGAGACGCCCGCCTTGTCGGCAATCCGCTCGATGCTGAGGTTCGCCAGGCTCTCCTCGGCGACGAGAACGGAGGCCGCTTCTAGCAAACGATTGCGGGTCGGTTCACTCGGTCTCGGCATGCTTCACACCTCAAAGTGGATATTTTCGATCAGGGGTTGTTCCTAATTTATTCTAGCACAGATTGCGTCACAAACTCAGCACCTTCCCCCCGCATGCGACGTTTTTTCGCCGTGGTTGCACCGAGGTGTGAAACAAAAGATGCGTGAACAATGCAATATAAGATGATACGAAAGTTCACACGCTCAATCCCAGAGGCAAGGAGCTCGTCATGGATGTCGCCCACAGCCCCCTTCGCAGTGCCGTCATGCGTTTCGCCGAAATCCTCGACGAAGTGGGCAAGCGCCTGCATGTCGGCTGCATCATGGCGGCGGGCGAGGACTGGGTGGAGGTGAGCATGCCGGAGCAGATGCAGCTGGGTGCGGGCCTGCAGGTGCGCTTCCTGCCCTCGATGCTGTCGCATGGCGTCGAGCCGGGCTGGCGCAGCGCCGACCGCGTCGGGTTCACCTACATGCATGGCGGCCCGCCGGAAGACCAGTTCGCCGGCATCCCGGGCCTGCGCGACCCGCGCCCCGCCGCCCTCAAGGCTCGCCGCTGAGCCCTTTGCGCCGCCTCGTCACGATGCGGCGCGCCACGGCCCCCAGCGGGCAGCCCGCCAGGAACAGTGCCGCCATCCAGAGTGCCAGCTCGGCATAATAGAAGATCACGGCTGGCCCCCCGCGCCCGCGCCTGGCTCGCCGGCGCAGTACCAGCCGATCCACGCGCCCAAACCCGCCGCCACCACCAGCCAGAACCAGTGCGCCTGCAGCAGGCCCGGCGTTCCCGCCTCCGGCGCGGCGCCCGGCTGGATCGCGAAGGCGGCGAGGAACGGCAGAATCGCCAGTGGCAGATGCACAAGCCAGCGGGTCGGGCGAAAAACGGAAACCTCTTCAGCCATGACGCGACTATTCCGCAACTCCCGCGGTGAGTCGAGGCAGCGCCCCGTTTTGTCCACATTGACCGGCGGCACTGCAAACCTTTTCATTCAGAAATCCTTGTATGCAAATGTTTTCATTCTGGTTTTTCCGTCACCGGACTGTGGCAAAGCAGTAACATCGGTCGAAATTCCCGGCACATTTCTCTCGCAGACGTTGACCGCCGCGCCGATTGCGAACACAACTGAGCCGTGCTCGACCAGATCGTGCATTCACCTCCGGATCCATTTGCAGGGGATGGGGGGCAGCGCAACTCCAAGAGACTTGGGAGAACAAGAATGAAGACGATGAAGATGGCGCTCTTGGCTGGTGCGGCGGTTGCCGTGTCCGCCGCCGCCGCCCACGCCGACGAACTGAGCGACCTGAAGGCTCAGGTCGAATCGCTCAACGCCCGTATGGCGGCCATGGAAACCGCGCCGTCGGTTCCCGCCGGCTACCAGCTGCTCGCCATCTCGAAGGGCGACGCCCTCCAGGTTCCGGGCATGGCCGGTTCCGACCGTGACCGCGTCCAGGATGACCGCGCCACGCTCATCAGCATCATGCCGACGGCCGACGCGCCGGCTGGCGCCACAGTCTCGTGGTCGGGCTATGTCCGTGCCGCCATCGTGTATAATGGTGACAAGCAGTCGGCGACCCTCACGCGCTACTACGACAACGGCAACGGCTTCTCGCAGGTTTCGAAGGACAAGGGGTCTTCGAACACCAATAACGACTGGGACGTGAAGGCCCGTGGCCAGCTCCGTGTCGTCGCCACGACCGACACCGCGGTCGGTGAAGTCGGCGTCGAACTGAAGATGCGCGCTGACTTCAACGGCAACGGCA
>CAMFKI010000057.1 GCA_945957365.1 uncultured Alphaproteobacteria bacterium
TCGACAGCCGTTCGGGTCTGACGAGCTACGAGGGACTGGCGGCCCAGATCAGGGCCGCGGCATCGGACCCCGAGGTAGGCTCGATCCTTCTCGACATCTCGTCTCCCGGTGGCGAGGCCGCAGGCATGGCGAGCCTTGCCGACCTGGTGCGGCAGGTCCGGGAAACGAAGCCCGTCACGGCCTTTGTCAACGACATGGCGGCTTCTGCTGCCTACGGGATCGCCAGTGCGGCAACCGAGATCGTCGTCTCGCCGACCTCGACCCTGGGTTCGATCGGCGTCGTCATGCTGCATGCCGACCGTTCGAGCGAGCTCGCAGCACAAGGGGTGAAGCCGACACTTATCTTCGCCGGCAGCCACAAGGTCGACGGCAACCCCTTCGAGCCGCTCTCTGACGCCGTGCGGGCGGATCTGCAGGCCAGCGTCGATGCCCATTACCGCCAGTTCCTCGACACGGTCGCTGCGGGTCGTGGCCGGAAACTCACTGCCGACATGGCCCGCGCCACAGAGGCCCGCACCTTCATCGGCGCGGACGCCGTCCACCTCGGCCTCGCCGACCGCATCGCCAGCTTCGACGAGACACTGGCCTCGCTTTCCGAAGCTTCCCGTTCACAGACCACCCGCCCGTCCGGGCGAACCGCTCGCAAAGGAGGGATATCCATGAGCACCGAAGACCTTGCCGTCACTGCGGAAGCAGCCCCGGCGGCACCCATAGCACCGGCGCTAGCCCCGCGGCTGGAAACCCCGGCAGCTCAGCCGGCCGCCCGACTGGAGCCAACTGTGAGGCTGGAAGAGGTCATTGCGGCCGCACGCATGGAAGAGCGCGCCCGCATCCGCGCCATCGTCAACTGCGAGGCCGCCGAAGGCCGCGCTGCCCAGGCCCTGATGCTGGCAACCGAGACGGCCCTGTCGGTCGTAGAGGCCGAGAAGATCCTCACGGCATCTCCGAAGGAGTCCCGCGTCGAGGCGCTCGCCCAGCGCGCCAGTGCCGGACCTGAGTTCGGCTCCAGCCGCGATGACCGTCCCAACCCTGCTGCCCGCGCTGAAGAGGGCTGGAAGCGCGCCATCGCCAACGCCAACCGCCGCTTCGCCCGCGCCTGAAAGGAGATACCGACATGACCGTTCTTGTGGAAACTCGGCATCCGGGTGAGTTCATCCTCTCCGAGGCCAATGGCCAGCGCTCGCGCGAGACGATCACCATCTCCAGCGGGGCCGGCGTCATTGCTGCCGGAACCGTCCTCGGCAAGGTGACCGCCTCGGGCAAGTACGTCGCGAGTGCCGTGGGCGCCAGCGACGGCAGCGAGGTGCCCGCCGCCATCAATATCCACGGCGCCGATGCCTCCGCTTCGGATGTGATCGTCTCGGCCATCGTCCGGGACGCCGAGGTGAACGGCAAGTGCCTCACGTACCACGCCGACCGTGACCAGCCGGCCGAAAAGACCGCTGCCAACGCTGCCCTCGCCAATCTCGGCGTCATCGTGCGCTAATCGGGAGACAAGACCCCATGTCGATCATGAACATCTTCACCCAGGACGCCTTCAGCGTCATGCGCCTCACGGATGCGCTCCGCGAGATCTCCTACGTCCCCTCCCTCATCGGGCAGATGAACCTGTTCCAGACGGTGAGCATCGATACGCTCGATATAGCCATCGAGAAGGACAAGGCCCAGAACGGCATCCTGATCCAGGCAAGCCCCCGCGGCGGCCCGGGCCAGACCTTCGGCAAGGGCAAGCGCTCGATGCGCACGCTGCGCATCCCCCACTTTCAGGTGGACGATGCCATCAATGCCGACGAGGTCCAGCAGGTCCGGGCCTTCGGCGAGGAGGTGGCGGTCGAGCGGCTGCAGGCCAAGATCGCCGAACGGGCGGCGGAAGCCTCGCAGTTCTTCGCGCTGACCGAGGAATACCACCGCATCAACATCCTGAAGACCGGCCGGCTCCTCGATGCCGACGGCTCGACGCTGTTCGATTACTTCACCGAGTTCGGCGAGACGCCGGCAGCCGAGCTTGACTTCGACCTCGACAATTCCACGCCTGCCGAGGGCGTGTTCCGCAAGAAGTGCGCCGGCGTCATCCGTCAGATGGCGTCGATCCTCGATGGCATCCCCTATACGGGCATCATGGCGCTGTGCGGGGATACGTTCTTCGACGATCTCATCGCCCACAAGGAGGTGCGCGACACCTACAAGGGCTATGCGGACGCGGCCAACCTTCGGGGCGCCTACATCAACTCGGGCGCCAGCGGTCTCCACGGCGCCTTCGACTTCGGCGGCATCACCTGGGCCAATTACCGTGGCGGCGGCAGCGTCGGGATTGACACCAACAAGTGTCATCTGTTCCCGGTGGGTGTTCCGGGGCTGTTCCGTACGGTCTATGGCCCCGCCGACTACATCGAGACCGTCAACACGCCCGGCCAGCGCCTCTACGGCAAGCAGTGGGAGATGCAGAATGGCAAGGGTGTCAATCTGGAGTTCCAGATGAATGCTCTCCATTACTGTACACGTCCCCGCGTGCTGATCCCCGGCAAGCGCACCTGATCCGGTAGCCAATATGGCTTCCCCGTTCGACGCCCTCGATGCTGTAGCCTCAACTGCGGCGATCAGCGTCTTCGGGGAGGTCGCGGTACTGCAACCCCGCCGGCAGTCGCAATATGTCGAGGCCGCAACGGATGCCGACCGCCTGTCGGTGAGCGTGCGCGGCATCTTCTCGGGCACGGCGGCCACCTCCGATCTCCGGGGGCAGGCCAGGGGCGGGGAGTTTGCCGGCGCCAGCCGCGTGCTATCGGAGCAGTCGGCCTTCTGGATTGCGGCGGAGCAGGTCGCGGAACTGGGGTTCAGGCCGGCGAAGGGTGACCTCGTCCGCCTCCCGGAGCGTCCCGGTACCCCGTCCTTCGCCATCGCGGCCGTTCATCCGACGGCGATGGGCGACCTCAACCTTCTCCTCGTCCGGGAGGATGTTGCGGAATAGGCAGAATCCCGACCGGAACATGCCCTCCTATTTCGCTCCTAAGAAAACCGTTCCGCTCGGGAACGGTTTCCTCCTGCCATTTCGCGACAGGATAGATCCCCATGAGCCTTGCCCGTCTCGCCATGCGGATTGCCGCCGCACGTGCGCTCCGCGGCGCCACGCTTGCCGAGGCCCGTGTCTATGACAGCGCCATTGCACCCATCGACCAGACCATCGCGGAAGAACGCCAACCCATCCTGATCGTCACCACCGACGATCATGAGATGGAGGTGACGGGTCGAGATCTGTTCCACGGCAATGTTACCTGTGACCTCGTCATCGAGGCCGCCATCGCGGCGCGGGTCGAGGTGGCAGGTGACGGAGAACCCGAGAGCGTCATCACCATCCCGCACACCGATGAGGGCATGGAGCTCGCACTCGACCTCATGGAGCACGAGGTCATGGCGGCGCTGATCCGCGAACGCACCCCATGGTCGCGCGTCTGGATGAAGCTTGTACCGCGTATCTCCAGGCGCCTCTCGCGGCGCGGCGCCTCGGTCGAGAAGGGGGTACGCTTTGCCGCAAGGCAGATCGTGCTGACCTGCGATCTGATCGAGGCGCCGACCGATGGTGGTTCGGTTGCCGAAGGGACTGCCTGGGCGGACCTGCTCGCTGTCATGGAGGGGGATCCCGATCTCGCTCCCATCGCCCGCATGCTCCGCGCGGAGATCGAAGGAACGCCGCTTGCCGACTGGCGCCGTGCCGCCAACATGCTGGGCATTCATCTGGCGACGGCCGATGCCATCGGCCTCGGACCAGTTCTGGACCTCACGCAGGACCCGCAGCCCACAGTGGAAGTGGACGCGACGGGCGGGCCAGACCCGGTGATCGTCGACCACTACACGTCGCTGGCTCGCATTGCCGATGCGTGAGGTCGTCGAGCTCGCCGCCCGCATTGCCGAACTCGAACGCCGCTTCTCCGGCGTCATGCGCCATGGCACGGTGGAGGAAGTCGACGCGGGGAAGCAACGGCTCCGCCTCAACTTCGGCAAGGATGTCGAGGGGAAGCCGTTTCTCTCGCCCTGGGTGCCCTACGCTCAGATCGCCGGGGCGCTGAAAGTTCACACACCGCCATCAAAGGGACAGCAGTTCACGGCGCTCTCGCCCAACGGCGACTGGCAGCAGGCCGTGGTGCTGCCGATGACCTGGAGCGACCACAACAGGTCGCCGTCGTCGAAGGGCGACGAGAACGTCCTCACCTACGGGAATGTCACTGCGACCATCAGGGACGACCTCTGCGAGGTCGTTGTTGGCGCCGCCACCCTGAGACTCACGTCCGCCGCCGTGACGATCAAGGTTGGCGGCGTCAGCGTCGAAGTCTCGTCCTCGGGCGTGGCGATCACCGGCGGCAAGGTCACGCATGACGGGAAGAACATCGGCTCCAGCCACATCCATGGCGGCGTCGTATCCGGCGGCGACCTCACGGATGTCCCGGCCAACTGATGGTGACGAGTCTAGACGGAGTAGTTGCGGTACTTTCCGTTATCGAAAAGCGTAATATTGCGCCCATTCAGCTTGCCAGAAAAATGGCTGCTCGAGCCGTAATCGTAGCCCGTGAATTCAGTGCCATTCAGCTGCACGGAGAAATGAGAATTGGTCCCGTAATGGTAGCTCTCTGAGTAGTGTGCGCCCATTTCGTAGTCGTACCCTCCGCTCATATTTGCAAAGCGGCCAGTCTCGTAGCTGTAAAGGTTGGCAGGATAAGACCCACTGCTCTGCTTCCAGGCGGCGGCGATGGCTGCGCGACGGATTTCTTCTTTCATACGCTTCTCCGATTGAAGGCGCGCCGCACGTGGGTAGCGTCCCCCGACAGTTCAAGACTGTGAGGTGCTAAATCGGGGTTTTCCACATATCGCGGCCTTCAGCTCAGCCGCATTTCAACCTCTTGAAGATGATTTTACTGAAAGGGAATAATAATGCCCCGTTACGCCATCACCGAGAGAGCAGGGCCCTTCGTCGCCACGCATCGCAACACCGGGGTGGGAACGATCCTTCACCTTTCCGAGCGCCAGGCTGAACATGAGCTTCGGCTCGGCACCCTGACGGCGCTCGACAAGGCACCATTACCCGTCGCGCCAGACGAGCCTACCGGCGAACGCAAACCCAAGCCGAAGAAGCCCGCGGCGGACGGCGATGAATGACCATCGCCAGTCCGTCTGTCGGCCTCAACGCAGCGACGGGGGCCGTGCTGACCGGCTGGGAGCATGTCTTGCAGTCCCTCTCCGACATCTTCACGACAGGCTTCGGCGAGCGGATCATCCGCGAATGGTACGGCTCCTTCGTGCCGAGCCTCTTGGGCCAGCTGATTACCCCCGATGAGGTGACCCCCTTCTTCGTCGCCATCACGTCCGCCATCGAGCAGTGGGAGCCACGCTTCCGGGTCACCGAGATCAAGGTATTGAAGGCGACGCGCGAGGGCGCGCTGCACTTCTACCTCGAGGGCGAGTACCGCCCGAGGGCGGTGTTCGGGGACTTTACGGTCGAAGGGGCAAGGCGGGTCAACGGATACGTCAATGCCGCCGGGCTCATCATTCGCGAGGAGGAGACTGCATGACGCGCTTTGCCGTCTTCGACCTCGCCTCGCTGCCATATCCGGGGGTCGTCGAGACCCTCGACATCGAGGCCATCGTCACATCGATGCGGGATGACCTTGTTTCACGGTTCCCGGCGATCATCGGCGTCATCGACCTCGAGAGCGAACCGGCACGGAAGCTGATCGAGGTTTTCGCCTACCGCGAGGTGCTGCTCCGGGCCCGCATCAACGATGCCGCGCGTCAGAGGATGCTGGCCTTCGCTTCCGGATCCAATCTCGATGCGATTTCTGCCTATTATGGTGTCTCCCGTTTCGACGGCGAAACCGATGCCTCGCTCCGCCGCCGCACCCAGCTGGCACCAGAGGCCATGCCGAATGGCGGAACGGTGGGCTCCTACAGGTTCCTGGCACTCCAGGCCGCCTTTCCGGATCTGAAGGACGCCGGTGTCGTGGCGCGGGGGCGGGGCCATGTCGATGTCGTGCTGCTTGGGACCACGGGGCAGGGCGTCGTTACTGCGGACGTCATCGAGAAGGTCCGCGCAAAGCTGCTGGCCGACGATGGGGCACCCGCCACCGATGTGATCGCCGTTGTCGGGGCGAAGATCGTGCCCTACGCCGTCGCGGTCACGGTGCACGTGGCGCTCGGCCAGGATCCGGTCTCGGTAAAGGCAAACGCCATCTCAGCGCTCCAGGCCTATGTGGACGAGCGTCATCGGATCGGGGTCACGGTCGCAGCCTCCGGCCTGTGGCGTGCCGCCCATGTGCCCAATGCCGAGCGGGTCGAGGCCATCGCACCGGTCGCGGACATCTTCGTGAAACCGGACGAGGCCCCGTACTGCACCGGCATCACGGTCAACGTGGTGGTGCGCGATGTCTGAGGAGGTCGATCTTCTCCCGCGCAACGCCACCGAATTTGAGAAGGCCGTATCGCTGGCGGCAGCCAAGGGAGCCGATCTTCCGGCCCATCTCGTCAGCGACGTCACAGACCCATGGCTTTGTCCGCCGGAGCTTCTGCCCTTCCTGGCGCTCGAACGTTCGGTCGACCTGTGGAACCCGGACTGGCCCATCGAACGCAAGCGCTGGGTCATCGCCGAACAGGCGCGGCTGCACCGTCTGAAGACCACGGAGGCAGGCTTCCGGGCGCATCTGTCGCTGGTCGACGTCGAGCTCATCCGGACCGTCACGCCGCGCTCCGACTTCTTCGCCGCCCCGGCCTTCGGGGAGGAAGACCGCCGGGAATGGGTGCGGCAGTTCCCGGAGATCCGCATTCATAGCTTTGCGAAGGAGGGTTTCGACCGGGTGACGGCGATGAGCGGCCCCGCCGATCATGCCGACGCCTACCTCGGCGCCAGTGATGGTCCGAGCTTCTTCGCCGACGATGGCCTCAACCCGGGCGAGGCCCTGGGGCGGCAGGCGATCCTTTACCGCGATGGTGCGGAGGTCCAGCTGCTGTGGTCCGAGGTCACCACCGGCGACGGACGCTTCCACGAGGAGATCATCCTGCCCGGTGAGGCAGGCGGCCTCTGGTTCCCGGATGATGTGACCAGCCAGGACTGGCTCGATGATCCCGATACGCCGAACCGCATCCTCTCCTTCGCGGCCGCCCCGGAAGAGACAATCGGCGGCTTTGCCTACAATCTGGTGAGGCCCTCGCTCACCCCTGTCATCACCTGGCCGGAACGGGTCACGACGGAGTCAACCGACGACGTCAGCCTGTTCTCGGACGACGTGCCCATCGATCTCGTCTGG
>CAMFKI010000058.1 GCA_945957365.1 uncultured Alphaproteobacteria bacterium
ACTGTTGCACTTCAAGTGTGAATCCACCTCCCGGCCTTCGCCGGGATGACGGGCTTAAAGGGTGACGACGACATCCAGGCGGTGAAGGGGCCTGAAGCTACAGCTTTAGCGTCAGGAACACGCTGTTCGGGTCCGTCCTGTAATCGCCGAAGGGCGGGCATTCTTCGAAGCCGTGGGACTTGTAGAGGGCGACGGCGGGTTGGAAGTATCCGAAGGACCCCGTCTCCAGGCTCAGGCGCTGCAAACCCCTCTCGCGCGATGTCGTGATGATGTGGCAGAGCATGGCGCTGCCGACGCCGCGGCGCCTGGCGGCTTCGGCCGTGTGCATGGATTTCACCTCGCCGTGGGTGGCGTCGAGCGGCTTCATGGCGCCCGTGCCGAGGAGGGTTTCGCCATCCCACGCGGCCCAGAAGTCGATCTCCGGGGCGGCGAGACGGGAGACGTCGAAGACATGGGCGCTGCCGGGCGGCGTCACCGCGTGGCACATGTCGAAGTGATAGCGCAGGAGCCTCAGAATGCGGTCGTCTGACAGGTCGCCTCTGGAGATTTTCATGTTCTGCTCCTCACCGCGCAGATGGTAGCCTCGGCGTCGCGAAATTTTATTGCTGATTTTCGGGCTGGCGGATTCCTATCTTGCGCTACGCCCCTCATTCTGGCATAAGCGAATAGGACAGTGACACTGTCCTTTCGCGGCAATCTCAAGGCAAGTGGACCCCGGATGATCCGGAATACGACCACCAAGACCCTGAAAACGACGGCCAAACCGGCCGGCGACGCCGCTCGGCCGCCCCGCGCTACGCACGCCAAAAATATCTGAGGGGCGAGCGCTTCGGGGGCCGGAATGCCCAGGAGTTCGATCGCCCTGACGGGTCCGGCGCCACCCGAAGGCCCCGCCCTCAAGAGATCGACACCTGCGGAAGCTAGACGGAAGACCCACCGGGCCATGACGGCCCCGGCGGGAGGATGGGACGAGAAGCAAGGAGGTGGCCATGAACATTCAATACCGGCCAGAAGGACTTCCCGAGGCGCACGGACTCTATGATCCGAGGAACGAGCATGATGCCTGTGGCATCGGCCTCATCGCCAACATCCACAATGTCAAGAGCCACCGCATGATCGCGGACGGCCTGTCGATCCTCAAGAACCTCGAGCACCGCGGCGCGGTGGGTGCTGACCCCAAGGCGGGCGACGGCGCCGGGCTGCTGCTGCAGATCCCGCATTCCTTCTTCGCGGAGGAGGCCCGCCGCCTCGGCTTCGAGCTTCCCGCCGCCGGGCACTATGGCGTCGCCCAGCTGTTCATGCCGCGCGAGCCGGTCTACCGCCAGGACGTGGAGCGCATCTGGTGGGAGACGACGCGCGAAGAGGGCCTGAAGGTTCTGGGCTGGCGCGACGTGCCGGTCGATTCCTCCGTTCTCGGCTATTCGGTGAAGGGCACGGAGCCCTTCCACCGCCAGCTGTTCATCGGCCGGGGCCCGACGATCCGCGACGAGGCGCATTTCGAGCGGAAGCTCTTCGTCTGCCGCAAGGTCGTTTCGAACCGCGTGCTGGAAGTGCTGGGTTCGAAGGCGCGCACCTATTACCCGGTCTCCGTCTCGGCCCGCACCCTGGTCTACAAGGGCCTGGTGCTCGGCGCCGAGCTTGGCGCCTATTACCGTGACCTCGAGGACGCGCGCCTCGAGAGTGCCTTCGCCATGGTGCACCAGCGCTTCTCGACCAACACCTTCCCGTCCTGGCCGCTGGCGCATCCCTATCGCTTCGTCTGCCACAATGGCGAGATCAACACGGTGCGCGGCAACTACAACTGGATGGCCGCGCGCCAGGCCAACATGCGCTCCGACATCCTGGGCGAGGACCTCTCCAAGCTCTGGCCGATTTCCTACGAGGGCCAGTCGGACACCGCCTGCTTCGACAACGCGCTCGAATTCCTGACCATGGGCGGCTATTCGCTGCCGCATGCCATGATGATGCTGATCCCCGAGGCCTGGGCGGGCAACCCGCTGATGGACGAGGATCGCCGCGCCTTCTACGAATACCACGCCGCGCTGATGGAGCCGTGGGATGGCCCCGCCGCCATGGTGTTCACCGATGGCAAGATGATCGGCGCCACGCTCGACCGCAATGGCTTGCGCCCGTCGCGCTACATGACGAGCGATGACGGCCACATCCTGCTCGCCTCGGAAATGGGCTGCCTGCAGTTCGCCGAGGAGCACATCACCCACAAGTGGCGCCTGCAGCCGGGCAAGATGCTGCTCATCGACCTCGATCAGAAGCGCATCATCGCGGACGAGGAGCTGAAGAAGCAGCTCTCGACCGCGCACCCCTACAAGGAGTGGCTGAAGCGCACCCAGATCGTGCTGAAGGACTTGCCCGCCTCCAAGACGCGCCGCGCGCATTCGACCGTGCCGCTGCTCGATCGCCAGCAGGCCTTCGGCTATACCCAGGAGGACCTCAAGATCCTGATGGCGCCGATGGCCCAGACCGGGCAGGAGGCCGTGGGTTCGATGGGCAACGACGCACCGATCTCGGCGCTGTCCGACCGGCCCAAGACGCTCGACACCTATTTCAAGCAGAACTTCGCGCAGGTGACGAACCCGCCCATCGACCCGATCCGCGAGGAGCTGGTGATGTCGCTCGTCTCCTTCATCGGGCCGCGCCCCAACCTGCTCGACCTCAAGGGCACCTCGACGCACATGCGCCTCGAGGTGGCCCAGCCGATCCTCACCAACGAGGACCTCGAGCGCGTGCGCACCATCGGTGCTGTCTCCGACAACCCGTTCCGCACGGCCACCATCGACATCACCTATGACGTCGCCAACGGCCACCACTACATGGAGGCGGCGCTCGACTCGGTCTGCGCACTGGCCGAGCGGGCGGTGAAGGACGGCTACAACATCATCATCCTCTCCGACCGCGCGGTTTCGGCCGAGCGCGTGCCGATCCCTGCCCTGCTCGCCACCTCCGCCACGCACCACCACCTGATCCGCAAGGGCCTGCGCACGCAGGTGGGCCTCGTGGTCGAAACCGGCGAGGCGCGCGAGGTGCACCAGTTCTGTGCGCTGGCGGGCTATGGCGCGGAAGCCATCAACCCCTATCTCGCCTTCGAGACGCTGGAGCACATGCTGCCCACGCTGGAGGAGAAGATCACGGCCTATGAAGCCGTGAAGCGCTACATCAAGGCCGTCGACAAGGGCATCCTGAAGGTCATGTCGAAGATGGGCATCTCGACCTACCAGTCCTATTGCGGCGCGCAGATCTTCGACGCGGTCGGCCTCTCCTCCGATTTCGTGAAGAAGTACTTCACCGGCACCGCGACCCAGATCGAGGGCGTGGGGCTCGTGGAAATCGCGGAAGAAGCCTTCCGTCGCCACGAGAACGCCTTCGGCGAGAACCCGGTGTTCCGCGCGGCGCTGGATGTCGGCGGCGATTACGCCCAGCGCATCCGCGGCGAGGCGCATGTGTGGAACTCGGACACGATCTCCAACTTGCAGCACGCGGTGCGCGGCAATTCACAAGACAAGTACCTGGCCTTCGCCAAGGCGGTGAACGAGCAGTCAGAGCGGCTGAAGACCATGCGCGGGCTGTTCCGCATCCGGACGGCGGACGAGATGGGCCGCAAGCCTGTCGACATCGCGGACGTCGAACCGGCGGAGAAGATCGTCAGGCGCTTCTCGACGGGTGCCATGTCCTTCGGCTCGATCAGCCGCGAGGCGCATACGACGCTGGCCATCGCCATGAACCGCATCGGCGGCAAGTCGAACACCGGCGAGGGTGGCGAGGAGGCGGACCGCTTCGTGGCCCTGCCCAATGGCGATTCGATGCGCTCGGCGATCAAGCAGGTGGCCTCCGGCCGCTTCGGCGTGACGGCGGAATATCTCGTCAACTCCGACATGATGCAGATCAAGATGGCGCAGGGCGCCAAGCCCGGCGAAGGCGGCCAGTTGCCCGGCCACAAGGTGGACGCCACCATCGCCAAGGTGCGCCACTCGACACCCGGCGTGGGCCTCATCTCGCCCCCGCCGCACCATGACATCTATTCGATCGAGGATCTCGCCCAGCTGATCTTCGACCTGAAGAACGTGAACCCGGCGGGCCAGGTCTCCGTCAAGCTCGTGTCCGAAGTCGGCGTGGGCACCGTGGCGGCGGGCGTTTCCAAGGCGCATGCCGACCATGTGACGATCTCGGGCTACGAGGGCGGCACCGGCGCTTCGCCGCTGACCTCCATCAAGCATGCCGGCCTCCCCTGGGAGATCGGCCTTGCCGAGACGCAGCAGACGCTGGTGGCCAACGACCTGCGCGGCCGCATCGCGGTGCAGGCCGATGGCGGCATCCGAACGGGGCGCGACGTGCTGATCGCGGCCCTGCTCGGCGCCGACGAGATCGGCTTTGCCACCGCGCCGCTGATCGCGGCGGGCTGCATCATGATGCGCAAGTGCCACCTCAACACCTGCCCCGTGGGTGTGGCAACGCAGGACCCGGAATTGAGGAAGCGCTTCAAGGGACAGCCCGAGCATGTGATCAACTACTTCTTCTTCGTGGCCGAGGAGCTGCGCGAGCTGATGGCGGCGATGGGTGTCACCAGCTTCGACCAGCTGGTGGGCGAGACCTCGTGGCTCGACCAGACGACGGCCATTGCGCACTGGAAGGCGAAGGGCCTCGACTTCTCGAAGATCTTCGCGAGACCGGACGTCAATGGGCCAATCGCCACCAAGAAGGTGTCGAAGCAGGACCATGGCATCGACAAGATCCTCGACCGCAAGCTGATCGCAGAAGCGAAGCCGGCACTGGAGAGCGGCACGCCGGTGGTAATCAACTCCGAGATCCACAACTACGACCGCACGGCGGGCGCCATGCTCTCCGGCGAGGTCGCCAAGCGCTATGGCCACGCGGGACTGCCGGAAGACACGATCACGGTGAAGCTCGACGGCATCGCGGGCCAGAGCTTCGGCGCCTGGGCCGCGCGTGGCGTGACGCTGGAGCTCACCGGCGAAGGCAACGACTATGTCGGCAAGGGCCTGTCCGGCGGCAAGCTGATCGTGCGTCCGAAGGAGAAGATCGGCTTCGTGCCGGAGAAGTCCATCATCGTCGGCAACACGGTGCTCTATGGCGCCATCACTGGCGAGTGCTACCTGCGCGGCGTGGCGGGCGAGCGCTTTGCGGTGCGCAATTCGGGCGCCATCGCGGTGGTCGAGGGTGTCGGTGACCACGGCTGCGAATACATGACGGGCGGCGTCGTCGTCGTCATCGGCGAGACGGGGCGCAACTTCGCGGCGGGCATGTCGGGCGGCATCGCCTATGTGCTCGACGAGGCGGGCGACTTCGCCCAGCGCTGCAACCTCTCCATGGTCGACCTGCAGCCGGTTCCGGCGGAGGAGAAGGCCATCGAGAAATTGCTCCACGCGACAGGCGACCTGATCAGCCACGGCCTCGTCGACGTGACCTCGCACATGGACCGGAATGACGCCGAGCGCGTGCGCGAGCTCTTGAGCCGCCACCTGAAGTACACGGGCTCGTCGCGCGCCAGGGACATCCTGGACAACTGGGGACAATACCTGCCGAAGTTCGTGAAGGTGATGCCGGTCGAATATGCCCGCGCGCTCAAGGAGCTCGAAACGGCACAGAAGGACAGCGACGGCACGACGATCGGCGTGAAGAGGAGCGCATAGGATGGGAAAGATCACAGGGTTCCTCGAGATCGAGCGGCAGGACCGGAAGTACACGCCGGCCGCCGACCGGGTGCGGCACTACAACGAGTTCGTCATTCCGCTCTCGGCGGAGGCGGTGAAGAACCAGGCGGCGCGCTGCATGAACTGCGGCATTCCGTTCTGTCACAGCGGCTGCCCCGTCAACAACCAGATCCCCGACTGGAACGACCTCGTCTACCTCGGTAACTGGGAAGAGGCCTCGCGCAACCTTCACTCGACCAACAATTTCCCCGAATTCACCGGCCGCGTCTGCCCCGCCCCTTGCGAGGCATCCTGCACGCTGAACATCGAGGACACGCCGGTCACCATCAAGACCATCGAATGCGCCATCGTCGACCGCGCCTGGGAGAGCGGCTGGATCAAGCCGGAAGCCTATGGCGACAAGACCGGCAAGAAGGTGGCCGTGATCGGGTCCGGCCCCGCGGGCCTCGCCGCGGCGCAGCAGCTGGCACGCGCCGGGCACAGCGTGCATGTGTTCGAGAAGAACGCCAAGGCCGGCGGACTGCTGCGCTACGGCATCCCCGACTTCAAGATGGAGAAGCACCTCATCGACCGCCGCGTGGCGCAGATGGAAGCCGAGGGCGTGACCTTCCACTATGGCGTCCACATCGGCGTGACGCAGGACGCAAAGCAGCTGATCGACAGCTTCGACGCCGTGGTGCTGTCGGGCGGCTCCGAGAAGCCGCGCGACCTGCCCGTGCCGGGCCGCGAGCTCGGCGGCATTCACTTCGCCATGGAATTCCTGCCGCAGCAGAATCGCCGCGTCTCGAAGGAGGCCCCGCTCGACAACCGGCCGATCCTCGCCGAAGGCAAGCACGTCGTCGTCATCGGCGGCGGCGACACGGGCTCGGACTGCATCGGCACCTCGGTGCGCCAGGGTGCGCTGTCGGTGGAGCAGCTGGAAGTGATGCCGAAGCCGCCGGAGAAGGAGAACAAGCTGCTCACCTGGCCGAACTGGCCGCTGAAGCTGCGCACCTCATCCTCGCACATGGAAGGTGCGGACCGCGAGTTTTCGGTGCTCACCAAGTCGTTCTCGGGCGAGAACGGCCAGGTCAAGAAGCTGAACTGCGTGCGGGTCGACGCCGCCATGAAGGAGATCCCCGGCTCGGAATTCGAGCTCAAGGCGGACCTCGTCCTGCTGGCCATGGGCTTCGTCAGCCCGGTGCACGAAGGCCTGCTGAAGTCGCTCGACGTGAAGCTCGACGGGCGCGGCAATGTCGAGGCCAATGTGACGAACTACAAGACCTCGGTGCCCAAGGTGTTCTCGGCCGGCGACATGCGGCGCGGCCAGTCGCTGGTCGTCTGGGCCATCCGCGAGGGCCGCCATGCGGCGCGCGCGGTGGACGAGTACCTGATGGGCGAGACCACGCTGCCGCGGTGAAGCAGCAGTCTCACTGCCCACCCCACACTCACATTCGCCCGGCTTGACCGGCGATCCTTTTTGCCGCCGCAAAAGGATGCCCGGGTCAAGCAACTGTCGATT
>CAMFKI010000059.1 GCA_945957365.1 uncultured Alphaproteobacteria bacterium
TCTTCCGGCGTCATCGGGCTTTCGCCCTTCGGCGTGATCTTGCCGCACAGGATGTCGCCCGGCTTCACTTCGGCGCCGATGTAGACGATGCCGGCTTCGTCGAGGTTCTTGAGGGCTTCCTCGCCGACGTTCGGGATGTCGCGGGTGATTTCCTCGGGGCCGAGCTTGGTGTCGCGCGCCATCACGTCGAATTCCTCGATGTGGATGGAGGTGAACACGTCGTCCTTCACGATCCGCTCTGAGAGCAGGATCGAGTCCTCGAAGTTGTAGCCATTCCACGGCATGAACGCGACGAGCACGTTCTGGCCGAGCGCCAGATCGCCCAGATCCGTCGACGGGCCGTCGGCGATGATGTCGCCGGCCTTCACGCGGTCACCCACGCGCACCAGCGGACGCTGGTTGATGCAGGTGTTCTGGTTCGAGCGCTGGAACTTGGCCAGCGTGTAGATGTCGACGCCCGACTTCGACGGATCGGTCTCTTCCGTCGCGCGGATGACGATGCGCTTGGCGTCAACCTGGTCGACGACGCCCGAACGGCGGGCGGCCACGGCGGCGCCCGAGTCACGGGCCACGACGGCTTCCATGCCGGTGCCGACGAGCGGTGCGTTGGTGCGCACCAGCGGCACGGCCTGACGCTGCATGTTGGAGCCCATCAGCGCGCGGTTGGCGTCGTCGTTCTCGAGGAACGGGATCAGCGCTGCGGCAACCGACACGAGCTGCTTCGGCGACACGTCGACATAGTCGATGCGGTCGGCCGGGACGATCAGCACGTCGCCGGCGTGACGCGCGATGACGAGGTCCTCGGCGAAGCCGCCCTTCGGGTTCAGCGCCACGTTGGCCTGGGCGATGTGGTGCTTCTGCTCCTCGATGGCCGAGAGATACACGACGTCGTCCGTCACCTTGCCGTCCACCACCTTGCGGTAGGGCGTCTCGATGAAGCCGTACTTGTTGACGCGGGCATAGGTCGCCAGCGAGTTGATGAGGCCGATGTTCGGGCCTTCCGGCGTTTCGATCGGGCAGATGCGGCCATAGTGCGTCGGGTGAACGTCGCGCACTTCGAAGCCCGCGCGCTCACGCGTGAGGCCGCCCGGGCCAAGGGCCGACAGGCGGCGCTTGTGGGTGATCTCGGAGAGCGGGTTGGTCTGGTCCATGAACTGCGACAGCTGCGAGGAGCCGAAGAATTCGCGCACCGCGGCGGCGGCGGGCTTCGCATTGATCAAGTCATGCGGCATCACCGTGTCGATGTCGACCGAGGACATGCGCTCCTTGATGGCGCGCTCCATGCGGACGAGGCCGAGGCGGTACTGGTTCTCCATGAGCTCGCCGACCGAGCGCACACGGCGGTTGCCGAGGTGATCGATGTCGTCGACCTCGCCCTTGCCGTCGCGGAGTTCATGCAGCGTCTTGATGACGGCGATGATGTCTTCCTTGCGGAGCACGCGCATCGTGTCCGGCACGTCGAGCTCGAGGCGCATGTTCATCTTGACGCGGCCCACGGCCGAGAGGTCGTAGCGCTCCTGGTCGAAGAACAGGCCGTTGAACAGCGCTTCGGCAGTTTCGCGCGTCGGCGGCTCGCCGGGGCGCATGACGCGGTAGATTTCGACGAGCGCCTGCTCGTAGCTCTCCACCTTGTCGGCCTTCAGCGTGTTGCGGATGTAGGGACCATTGTTGATGTGGTCGATGTCGAGCAGGCGCAGCTCGCCGAAGCCGGCCTCCTTCAGCTGGTTCAACAGCTTCTCGCTGATCTCGTCGCCCGCTTCGGCATAGATCTCGCCGGTCTTCTCGTTGACGAGTTCGTCGGCGAGATAGAGGCCATGGAGCTCGCTGTCCTGGACGAGGAGGTCCTTGACGCCATCCTCGGCGATCTTGCGGGCAAGGCGCGGCGTGATCTTCTTGCCGGCCTCGACGACCACCTGGCCGGTCTTGGCGTCGATCAGGTCGACGGCGGGCTTGATGCCCTTGAAGCGCTGCGCGTCGAACGGCGTCTTCCAGCCGGTCTTCGTCAGCTTGTAGGTGACGGTCTTGTAGAAGGTGTGGAGGATTTCTTCCGAGTCGAGGCCCAGCGCGTAGAGCAGCGTGGTGATCGGCAGCTTGCGGCGGCGGTCGATGCGCGCATAGATGATGTCCTTGGCGTCGAACTCGAAGTCGAGCCAGGAACCGCGATACGGGATGATGCGCGCGGCGAACAGCAGCTTGCCGGACGAGTGCGTCTTGCCCTTGTCATGATCGAAGAATACGCCGGGCGAACGATGCATCTGCGAGACGATGACGCGCTCGGTGCCATTGACGACGAAGGTGCCGTTCGCCGTCATGAGCGGCATGTCGCCCATGTAGACGTCCTGCTCCTTGATGTCCTTGACCGACTTGGCCTGGGTGTCCGGATCGATTTCGAACACGATGAGGCGCAGCGTCACCTTGAGGGGTGCTGCGAAGGTCATGCCGCGCTGCTGACACTCGTCGACGTCGAACTTCGGCTGTTCGAATTCGTAGCGCACGAATTCGAGCATGGCCTGGCCGGAGAAGTCGGTGATCGGGAAAACGGACTTGAACACGGCCTGCAGGCCCTCGTTCGCGCGCCCGCCCTTGGGCTCCACCATCTGCAGGAACTGGTCGTAGCTTTCGCGCTGAACCTCGATGAGGTTCGGCATCTCGGCCACTTCGATCTTCCTGCCAAAGAACTTGCGGAGGCGTTTGCGGCTAGCGGCGGACTGAGTTTCGGCCATGGGGTCCCCTTGACGGTTCAAAAACATGCATATTCGACAGCTTGCCGAACCCCCCTTGTCTAGGAGGTCCGGCAAGCCGTCGCGGACGGCGCAGTACTGGCCCGGTGGCGCCCTGCTCTGTTCAAGCGAGGCGCCACCGGAAAGTCGTTACTTCAGCTCGACCTTGGCGCCGACGGCCTCGAGCTTCTTCTTCATCGCTTCGGAGTCAGCCTTGTTGACGCCTTCCTTGACGGTCTTGGGCGCGCCCTCGACGAGGTCCTTGGCTTCCTTCAGGCCGAGGCCCGTGATGGCGCGGACTTCCTTGATGACTTCGATCTTCTTGTCGCCGGCGGCGGCGAGAACGACGGTGAACTCCGTCTTCTCTTCGGCCGGGGCAGCGGCAGCGGCACCCGGCGCAGCGGCCATAGCGACCGGAGCGGCGGCGGAAACGCCCCACTTCTCTTCGAGCATCTTGGACAGTTCAGCGGCTTCCAGAACGGACAGAGCCGAGAGGTCTTCAACAATCTTGGCGAGATCAGCCATGTGAGTATCTTTCTATAGTCGGTTGGTTTGACAGTGGTTAAGGCGTGGCGTCTCAGCCAGCGGCCTGATCCTTGGTGGCATAGGCGTTGAAGACACGCGCCAGCTGGCCGGCAGGAGCCTGAAGCACACCAGCAATCTTGGTGGCAGGCGCCTGGATGAGGCCAATGAGCTTGCCCCGGAGCTCGTCGAGCGAGGGCAGGTCGGCGAGTGCCTTGACCGCGTTGGCATCCATGACGGTCTTGCCCAGCGCGCCGCCGAGGAGGACGAACTTGTCGTTCCCCTTGGCGAAGGCCGAAGCGACCTTGGGTGCCGAGACGGGATCGGCGGCGTAAGCCACCATGGTCGGACCCACGAAGAGGTCCTTGATCCCGGCTGCGTCAGTGCCATCAAGAGCAAGCTTGGCAAGACGGTTCTTGGCGACCTTCACGGTCGCCCCCGCCTGGGCCATCCTGTTGCGCAGGTCATTGACCTGGTTCACAGTGAGGCCCTTGTTGTGGGCCACAACGATCACACCGGTGGTCTTGAACACCTGGTTGAGCGTTGCGACGAGCTCTTTCTTTTCAGCTCTTTCCACTTGCTCTCTCCTTTATGGCGGGAAGGCTTGTGACCCGCCCGCCGTTGGACCAACCGCTCAAGACATCCACCACACGAAGGCAGCGGGCGCCTCAAGCGGCGCTTACGTGCCTGTCCCCCTTCCCGGTTTCCCGGGTCTGGGTCCATGAGGTCCAAACCGACTTGGAACCACCATATGGGGGTTCGAATTCCGTTTTGACACCCATCTCATGCAGGCTGGGCTTTTAAGCGGGAGGGATTCCCCCGCGCCTGCAATCTCGGACAGGTAAACCGAAGTTCGAGAAACTTCGGGCACCCTGCTGAAATCGTTGCCGATTTCAGCAGGGAAACTGGTTCGAAAGCTTACGCGCCGCCCGTGACGGAGGCGAGATCGAGCTTGAGGCCGGGACCCATGGACGAAGAAATGGACAATTTCTTGACATAGGTGCCCTTGGCCGCCGGGGGCTTCGCCTTGATGACGGCGTCCACGAAGGCCTTGATGTTCTGGTTCAGCTGCTCGTCCGAGAACGACGCCTTGCCGACGCCGGCCTGCACGATGCCGGCCTTCTCGACGCGGAACTCCACCGCGCCGCCCTTGGCGGCCTTGACCGCACCGGCGACGTCCATGGTGACCGTGCCGACCTTGGGGTTCGGCATCATGCCGCGCGGGCCCAGCACCTTGCCGAGACGGCCGACGAGGCCCATCATGTCGGGCGTGGCGATGCAGCGGTCGAAGTCGATCGTGCCCTTGTTGACGATCTCGAAGAGATCCTCGGCACCCACGACCTCAGCGCCTGCCTTCTTGGCCTCCTCGGCCTTCGCACCCTTGGCGAAGACGCCGACGCGCAGGTTGCGCCCCGTGCCGTTCGGCAGGTTGACGACGCCGCGGACCATCTGGTCCGAGTGGCGCGGGTCGACGCCGAGGTTCATGGCGATCTCGACGGTTTCGTTGAACTTGGCGTTGGCACGGCCCTTGATGAGCTTCACGGCCTCATCGAGGCCGTAGAACTTCTGACGGTCGATGCCTTCGACGTTCTTGGCGATACGCTTGGTGAGCTTTGCCATATCTCTTACTCCGTGACCTGCAGGCCCATGGACCGGGCGGAGCCGGCAATTTCACGCGCGGCGGCGTCGAGGTCGCGGGCATTCATGCCCTTGAGCTTCTGCTCGGCGATCTCGCGGCACTGGGCCATCGTCACCTTGCCGACGAAGGCGCCCTTGCCGGGCTCCTTCGAGCCGGACTTGAGGCCGGCGATCTTCTTCAGGAAGTAGGTCGCGGGCGGCGACTTCATCTCGAAGGTGAAGGACTTGTCCTGGAAGGCGGTGATGACCACCGGAACCGGCATGCCCGGCTCCATCTTCTGCGTGGCGGCGTTGAAGGCCTTGCAGAATTCCATGATGTTGAGACCGCGCTGACCGAGAGCGGGGCCGATCGGCGGGGACGGGTTTGCCTGCCCTGCCGGCACTTGCAGCTTGATGTAGCCGACGACTTTCTTAGCCATTTTCTTTCCCTCGCCGGATGATCCGGCTGATTGAGGTTAGTGGTCCGGCTTGTTGAAGGCCTCCCACCGGGTTGAACAGATCCAGACGCCCTTAACGGAGCTTCTCGACCTGCCCGTACTCGAGTTCGACAGGCGTGGGCCTGCCGAAGATGGACACGGCCACCTTGAGCCGCGACCGTTCTTCATCCACTTCCTCCACCTGGCCGGAGAAGGACGCGAAAGGACCATCGGCGACGCGAACCTGTTCGCCGACTTCGAAGGTGAGCGTGGACTTCGGGCGCTCGACGCCCTCCGCCACCTGGTTCAGGATGCGCGAAGCCTCGGCGTCCGAGATCGGGATCGGCTTCGAGTCCGAGCCCAGGAAGCCCGTCACCTTCGGTGTGTTCTTGATCAGGTGGAAGGCCTGATCGGTGAGCTCCATCTTCACCAGCACGTAGCCGGGGAAGAAGCGGCGCTCCGACTTGATCTTGCGGCCGCGGCGCACCTCGACCACCTCTTCGGTGGGCACCAGCACCTGCTCGAACAGCTCGCCCAGGCCCTTCTGGACCGACTGCTCCTTGATCGAGTCCGCGACCTTCTTCTCGAAATTCGAGTAGGCGTGAACGATGTACCAGCGCTTAGCCATGTCCGCCCTTTAGCTCGCGATGCCGAGGATCCACTGCACGCCCCGGTGCAGCACCGAGTCGACAGCGAGGAAGAAGATCGAGGCGATCGCCACCATGATGAAGACCATGGCGGTCGAGATCATGATCTCGCGGCGGGACGGCCAGGTGACCTTGTTGGCCTCCTCGCGGACCTCCTGGAGAAACTCGAACGGATTGGTCTTTGCCACGTGTGCTTCCTTAAAAAATGGCAGGGGCAGAAGGGCTCGAACCCTCGACCTGCGGTTTTGGAGACCGCCGCTCTACCAACTGAGCTATACCCCTAGATCACCGGAGGGGGTACATAGCGGCAGGATTACCGCAACGCAACCCGTCAGGTGGAGACGACCCTACGCCTTTTCAACGATCACCGCGGTGCCGTAGGCAAGCACCTCGGTAATCCCGTCCATAATGTCGTTCGCCTCGTAGCGCATCGCCAGGATGGCGTTGGCTCCGGACTGCTGGCCGTGCTGGACCAGCAATTCATAGGCTTCTTCACGGGCCCGCTCGGCAAGGTTCGAGTAGACCGAGATATTCCCGCCGAACATGGCCTGCACCGCGCCGCCGATATTGCCGACGACACTGCGCGAACGGACCGTGAGGCCCCTGACCAGCCCGATCACCTGCACGACGCGGAAACCGGGAAGGTCATTCGTGGTCACGACGATCATCGCCACCTCCTGCAAATGTCCCGGCGGGACGGGCCCGCCGGGGTGTTTCGCCGGTCAGGCGCTGACCGGATCAGATCAATCGGTGATCTTGGCGACGACGCCGGCGCCGACGGTACGGCCGCCTTCACGGATGG
>CAMFKI010000060.1 GCA_945957365.1 uncultured Alphaproteobacteria bacterium
AACACCATAAGCTGGTGTTGCACTTCGTTTGTGAACTCAGGGGATCCAGCTTTCCGCTGGGATGCCGTCCCAAGCTGGATCCCGGCCTTCGCCGGGATGACGGCATTGGGGTGGGCATCCTTTGGGCGGGCATTGCGGGTGCGCTACGACGCCAGAGGCCGCAACTCCTTCAGCAGCTTGGCGCGGATGGCGCGGGCATAGTCGTCGAAATCGCGCGCCGGTTCGACGAAGCTGTCGGGGCCGACGATGACATGGGCCTTGTAGTAGTCCGCGAGGTCCGGACTGTCGGACAGGATCGGCAGGCCGTTGATGACGATGCCCGCGGCATGGGCCGACTGGCGCGCGGCTTCGAGGCTGGGTGTGCCGTTGTCCTCGCCGTCGCCGGCCACGTCGATCACCTTGCGCTGGCCGTCGAAGGCGCTGCCCGCGATGAGGTCGGCGCTGTCGTGAATGCCGGTGGCGATCGAGGTGACGCTGGCCCAGATGAAGCGGTGGATGAGACTCATGCGGAAGCCGAAGGCCTTGGAGTCGCGCCCGCTGTTCAATTGCGTGAAGGGCAGGACGACCTGGGTTTCCCCCGGGGCCCCCCATTGCACCACGGCGATGGCCACACCCAGGGGCTGCAGGTCCTCAACCGCGCGCTGCACGTCCGGGTCGCGGAAGGCGGCGGCGAGGCCCTCGACCTGAAGTGCGAATTCCTGCTTGTCGACGCTCGCCGAGGCATCGAGCGCCAGCACCAGTTCGATGGCGACCGGCGTGGTCTGCGCCTGGACGGAGCCGGCGGGAAGCCCGGTCAGCAGCACCGCGATCAGCCATTGCGACGCCATGGCGCGTGACAGGCCCGCGGCGGCGCGCCAAAACGCAGCCACGGAGGAGTCCATGCGCAAGTTTGTGATCGAAGTCGCCGCCGCCATCGCCCTCACCCTTGCCGCCATCCTAACACTGGCGTCGGGGGCCAGTGCCAGTAGCGTTATGGTGATGAAGGCCTATGCGCGGGCATCGGCCACGCCTGCCGCCGAGACCGGGGCCGCTTATGTGAGCCTGATGCTGCACGGCGAGGCCGACAGGCTGGTCGCCGTGTCGACGCCGGCCGCCAAAATGGCCGGCCTGCACGAAAGCCGGCTGGTCGACGGCGTGATGAAGATGGTGCCGGTCGATGCCATCGCCGTGCCCGCCAATGGCATGCTGGAGATGAAACCCGGCGGCTATCACATCATGCTGATGGGCCTCAACGCGCCGCTCAAGCAGGGCGACGAGATCGAGCTGACGCTGACCTTCGAGAAGGCGGGCGACGTCAAGGTGAAGGCCAAGATCGGCGGCGTTGCCGCCGGGACGGACTAGGCGTCGGGCGGCACTGTTCCAGCCCGCAGGGGCTTCAGCGCCTCGTCTTCCGAGCGCATGCGCCAGACCAGCAGCGCGAGGTTGAGCAGGCCGAAGGCCAGGGCATACCAGATGAGGCCGAAGGCCAGTGGCAGGATGAAGATTTCGGCCGCCACCACCACGTAGTTGGCCTGGCGGATCCAGCTGTGCAGGCCCTCGTCGGGGAGTTTTTCGCCCGGCACCACCATCAGCCTGGTCGTCCAGCTGCTGCCCAGCCCCGCCACGATCCAGCCGCGGGTGGCCTCGAGCACCACGTAGCCATAGATCCACGGCTGCGAGATGAGCGGCAGGTATGCGAGCACCAGGTACCACAGGCCCGCCAGCCACAGCAGCTGAAGGGCGAGCACGAAGCCATAGCGGTTGGAGCCCACCTCGAAGCCGCCGCGCGCCTCGATCTTCCGCGTATTGCGATGCGCGATGACGAACTCGATCACGCGTTGCAGGGTGACGAGAGTGAGGATCAGGATGTGGAGCCACATGGTGGGGAGCTTAGAGGAATTCACGGCCGAATGAAGGGGTGGTGCTGTCCCCACGGCAGTGCGGAGAGGGATTGCGAAGCGGGCAGTTCACCCGGCATAACCAAGTTCCCGATTCCGTGAGTCCCCGCCTTGGACATCCTCCACATCATCCTCCTCTTTGCCGGCGGCCTGCTGGCAGGCTTCATCAACGTGATGGCGGGGGGCGCCGGCTTCATGACCTTTCCGCTGCTGCTGGCGGCGGGCATGACCGAAATCGAGGCCAATGCCTCGAACTTCGTCGCGGTGCTGCCGGCCAATATCGTGGGCACCGTGGTCTATCGTCACGAACTGAAGAAGGTGCGCAAGCACCTGTGGCTCAGGCTGTGTCTCGCGGCGACGGGCGGCGTTTTGGGTTCGTGGATCCTCATCCACACCGGGCAGGCGGCCTTCGAGAAGGTGATCCCGTGGCTCTTGCTCTTCGCCACCTCGTCCTTCGCCTTCGGTCCGTGGCTGAAGAACAAGCTCGAGCGCGATTTCGCCTTCGACGGCTCGCGCTGGCTGTGGCTGTCCTTCGTGCTGGAGTTCATGGTCTTCGTCTATGGCGGCTACTTCGGACTGGGCATGGGGATCGTGATGTTCGCGATCTATGCGATCTTCAGCCACATGACGATCCACCAGGCCAACGCCATCCGCAACGTGACCATCACGCTGATGACGCTGATCTCGATCGCGATCTTCGCGCAGGCCGGCGTGATCCGCTGGGTGCCGTCGCTGGTGATGATGACGGGCTCGATGATCTCGGGCTATTTCGCCGCCAAGGTGGCGATGCGCATTCCGCACCATTACGTGCGGAAGGGCATCCTCATCTGGGCCGTGTGCCTCACCGCGCTGGCATTCGTGCGCTATTACTGACGGCCTTGGCGCGAAGCGCCTCGCGGTGTGCGGCGTAGAGCCCGCAGACCACGATCAGCACCATGCCGAGAATGGCGACCCAGTCGGGGAATTCGCCGAACACCACGATTCCGGAGATGATGGCGAAGACCATCACCGAATAGCGGAACGGCGCCGTCGCCGTCAGTTCGCCCACGCGCAGTGTGGCCACCATCAGGAGATAGCCCGACGACAGGAAGCAGGCGGCCAGCGCCAGCAGCCCCACTTCCCAGGTCTCGGGCCTCACCACGCCCTGGAACGGCATGAGGGCCAGCCCACCCAGCGTCACGAAGCAGGCATTGGCCAGCGCTACCACGAAGACCGGGATGCGGGCAGGGATCGTCTTGGTGAGAAGGTCGCGCACCGCGACGAACAGCACGATGGCCAGCGCCAGCGCCTCGTAGACGGAGAAATTGGCGACCGACGGCTTGACGATCATCAGTACACCGACGAAACCGCCGACGATGGCGATCATCCGCCGCCAGCCCACCTCTTCCCCGAGGAACAGCATGGAGAGCAGCGCCACCGCCAGCGGCACCGCCTGCATCACCGAGGTGAGATTGGCGATCGGCATGTGGACGAGCGCCGTGACGAAGGACACCGTGGCGAAGAGATCGCAGGTCGAGCGCATGAGCACGTTCTTCTGGCGGATGCGCGGAAGCTCGCGCAGCAGGCCCTGCGACGCGCAGATGGCGGTGAGGATGGTAATGGCCATGACGCCGCGAACTGCGATCAACTCGCCCACGGGGAGATGCGCGCCGACGATCTTCACGATGGTGTCGTTGCAGACGAAGGACCCCATGGCGCAGACCATCAGCAGGCCGGCGCGGAGTGCCGTATTTTGCGGCAGGCGAAGCATGGGGATTGGGTAGCGCGCTTCCGGGTTGCGCCGCTATGCCCGCAGCGCAGGGCTCAGCCGCCGGTGACGCTCATGTGGCGGGCCACCGCGGGCTTGTTGTGGCGGCGGTCGATGACGAAGTCGTGGCCCTTGGGCTTGCGCCCGATGGCTTCGTCGATGGCGCTGTTCAGAAGCTCGTTGCCTTCCGAGGCCCGCAAGGGCGCGCGCAGGTCGGCGGCATCCTCCTGCCCCAGGCACATGTAGAGCGTGCCGGTGCAGGTGAGGCGGACGCGGTTGCAGCTCTCGCAGAAATTATGGGTCATCGGGGTGATGAAGCCGAGCCGGCCGCCGGTCTCCCTCACCTTCACGTAGCGGGCGGGGCCGCCGGTCTTGTAGGGAATGTCCTCGAGCGTGAACTGGTCCATGAGGCCGGCGCGCACGACCGAGAGCGGCAGGTACTGGTCGGTCCGGTCGCCGTCGATGTCGCCCAGCGGCATGGTCTCGATGAGGGTGAGGTCCATGCCTTCACCATGCGCCCAGCGCAGCATCTCGGGGATTTCGGTGTCGTTGACGCCCTTCAGCGCCACGGCGTTGATCTTGATGGCGAGGCCGGCCTTCTGCGCGGCCTTCAGCCCATCCTTGACTTTGGCGAGATCACCCCAGCGGGTGATCTGGCGGAACTTCGCATCGTCCAGCGTATCGACCGAGACATTGATGCGGCGGACGCCATGGGCCGCGAGCTCGTCCGAGAAACGGGCGAGCTGGGAGCCGTTGGTGGTCAGCGTGAGTTCCTCCAGCGCACCGCTCCTGAGGTGGCGGCCGAGGCTCTCGACCAGGGTCATGATGCCCTTGCGGACGAGGGGTTCGCCGCCGGTGAGGCGGATCTTGCGCACGCCCTTGTCGATGAAGGCGGTGCAGACGCGGTCCAGTTCCTCGAGCGAGAGCAGGTCGCGCTTCGGCAGGAAGGTCATGTCCTCCGCCATGCAATAGACGCAGCGGAAGTCGCAACGGTCCGTCACCGACACGCGCAGGTAGCTGACGTGCCGTCCGAACGGGTCGATCAAGGGGCTCTGCTCGCTCATGATACGCTATATCTGGTCATATACGCCGGAAAGGTCAACCTGCGGCTTGCGCTGCCGCAAGCTGCTTCTTGTTCGGCAGGAACATGGCGAGAAGCCCGATGGCCGGCAGGAACGAGCAGACGTGATAGACGAAGCTGATCGACGTCGCGTCCGCCACCACGCCGAGCAGCGCAGCACCCGCTGCTCCGATGCCGAAGGCGACCCCGAAGAACAGCCCCGAGATCATGCCCACCCGGCCCGGCATCAGTTCCTGCGCATAGACCAGCATGGCCGAGAAGGCCGAGGCCAGGATGAAGCCGATGGGAATGGACAGCACCACCGTCCAGAAGTGGCTGGCATAGGGCAGCAGAACCGTGAAGGGCAGGGCGCCGAGCACCGAGAACCAGATCACCGCCTTGCGGCCGATCCGGTCGCCGATGGGTCCGCCCAGCAGCGTGCCCGCAGCGAAGGCTGCGAGATAGATGAACAGGTCGATCTGGGCTTCCTTCGGGCTCAGGCCGAAGGTGCTGATCAGGTAGAAGGTGTAGAAACTCGACATGCTCGAGGTGTAGAGGAATTTCGAGAACATCAGGCACAGCAGCACGGTGAGCGAGGTGATCACCATGCGCTGCGGCAGCGGGTTGGGCGGCGGCGCGCTGCGCCGGGCATTGCCCTTGGGCGACAGGTGATGGGCATACCACTTCGCGGCGTAGCTCAGCACCGCGACGGAGAACAGCGCCAGCAGCGCCAGCCAGGCGACGCTGCCCTGGCCATGCGGCACGACCAGGAAGGCGGCGAGCAGCGGCCCGATCGAGGTGCCGAAATTGCCGCCCACCTGGAACACCGACTGCGCGAAGCCATAGCGCCCGCCGGACGAGAGCCGCGCCAGCCGCGAGGCTTCCGGATGGAAGATCGACGAGCCGATGCCGATCAGCGTGGCACCGACGAGGATCATCTCGTAGCTGTGCGCGAGGCCGACGACCACGAGGCCGACGAGCGACATGGCCGGCGCCATGGGCAGCGAAAAGGGGAAGGGCTTCTTGTCGGTATAGTGTCCGATGAGCGGCTGCAGCACGGAGGCCGTGGCCTGAAACGCCAGCGTGATCAGCCCCACCTGCGCAAAGCTGAGATTGTGCAGGTCGCGCAGCAGCGGATAGATCGACAGCAGCAGGGCCTGCAGCGTGTCGTTGATCAGGTGACCCGCCGTGACCGCGAAGAGCACGGCATAGGTGGTGGTCTGAACCTTGGCGGGCGTGAAATGGGTGGTGGCCATGGGCACTCCCTAACGGGAATCGCGGCATCTGGCCAATGCCGAGTGGACAGGTTGGGTATGTGCGCGCCTGAGGATCCCTCTGCCGCCCTCCCATTCTTTCCGTCACCCCGGCGAAAGCCGGGGGGTGGACTCACAGTTGAAGTGCGACGGTTGAA
>CAMFKI010000061.1 GCA_945957365.1 uncultured Alphaproteobacteria bacterium
CGCTTGCGTCTTGCCCTTGACCGCAGCGAGCACGCTGGCAGGCTGGCGGCGAAGCGGAGACAGGTCGGCATGGCATTATGCCGTCCTGATACTGGCCGGCGCGCTTTCCGTCTGCGCCGGATCGGGCGTCGCGGTCGCGCAATCCGTGCCCGTCGAACGCCCGTCAGTCGCCCATCCCTATGCGGCCCACATCGCCGAGGCGTCACAGCGGTTCGGCATCCCCGAGCACTGGATTCGCGCCGTGCTGCGCGCCGAAAGTGCGGGCGATTTGCGGGCGGTTTCGTCAGCCGGGGCGATGGGATTGATGCAGGTGATGCCCGACACATGGGCGGGCCTGCGGATCCGCTATGGCCTCGGCCGTGATCCCTATGACCCACGCGATAACATCCTCGCCGGCACCGCCTACCTGCGCGAAATGTTCGACCGCTACGGCAATGTCTCGGCGATGCTGGCGGCCTACAATGCCGGCCCCGGCCGCTATGACGAATACCTTGCGACCGACCGCACTCTGCCGGCCGAGACGCGGGCCTATGTCGCCGCACTCGCGCCGATCCTTGGCGGTGCGGCTCCATCGGATGCGTCGTTGCAACCACCGGCACCGCCGCCCGACTGGCGCGAGGCACCGCTGTTCGTCATGCGTCCGGGCGACGCGCGGGCTGTCGCCGCGCTGCCGTCCGAGGCGCAATCAGGCGACGGCCGCACGGCCGTTCCGGCGCGCGATCCCGTCGATGCGGAGCCAAGGGGCGACAGCATTTTCGTCGCCGACGCGAGCGGTTCGGGAATGCCATGAGGACGGCGTTCCCGCGCTCGGAGGCGCTCATTCCGGTGTCTAGTCAGGCAGGTTTGCGCCCGGCTGGATTCTCGGCAGGAAGGGCAGAAAAGGCAGAAAGGGCGGAGGGCAAGATTAAAGAAGACGGCACCATATGGGGCCGCTTCTGGAAATTATTGTTGTCTGCACACTGGTTAGGTGGCCGGTTCCGGCACCATGGTTTTGAGGGGCCGCGTGCCGCGATTTCGCGCAAAGCCTTGGCTTTGCAGGGTTTCGAGCGGCACCATAGGCCCATATCGGCCGTTTTTCGGCGGTTTCGTCAGGAGTCGCGCCCATGAGCGCCGACGACGAAAACCGCTTCCGTCCGAAGCCCGGCCGCATCCGATCCGACACGCCGAAGGCCGGTAAGACCAAGAGCTTTTTCACGCAGGTCAAGAAGATCACCCGGCAGCATCAGGCGGCGGCCTCCCGCGATCCTTCCATGCCGTCATCCGCCCGCCCGTCATCGCCGGGCCGGTCCCGCGCCGTGGTCGCCAGCGGCAAGGGCGTGAAGCGCGGCCGGGGCGCGAGCTTCGTGCGCGCCCGCAACATCTCCGGTCAATGGCATCATCGCCAGCCCGGCAGCCGCCGCGTGATCGTCAAGCAGCGCAGCGTCCGGGCCGCATGGAAGGGCGGCCGCGCCCGCGCGCATCTGCGCTATGTCCAGCGCGACGGCACGTCACGCGACGGCGAGCGCGGCCGGCTCTATTCGGCAACCGAGGACCGCGCTGATGGCGACGCCTTCCTTGATCGCGGCAAGGACGACCGCCACCAGTTCAGGTTCATCGTCTCGCCCGAGGATGGCGCGGAGCTGTCAGACCTCACGGCCTACACCCGCGATTTCATGAAGCAGGTGGAAGCCGACCTCGGCACCAAACTCGATTGGGTTGCCGTCAATCACTACAACACTGGCCATCCGCATGTGCATATCATCGTCAACGGCCGCGACGACACGGGCGGGGATCTGGTCATCAACGGCGACTATCTTTCCGCCGGCCTGCGCGAGCGGGCAAGCGAGCTTGCCAGTCTGGAACTCGGCCCCGTGACCGAGATCGAGCAGACCCGCAAGCTGTCGGCCGAAATCGACCAAGACCGTTTCACCCGGATCGACCGCGCCATGGCCGAGGAAGCCGATGCCCGTTTCCTCGACCTGCGCCATGAACCGGCAGAGCCGAGGCGGCAGTTCGAGCGGACGCTGCGTTTGCGCCGTCTCGGCAAGCTGGAGAAGATGGGGCTGGCGACCGAACACGCGCCCGCCGTTTGGGAATTGAGCAAGGACATGGAACCGGCCCTGCGCGAGTTGGGCGAGCGCGGCGACATTATCCGCACCATGCAGAAGGCGCTCGGCCCGCAGGGCGGCGAGCGCGATCCCATGAGCTTCCAAATCCATGACGGAGCGCCCGAGACGCCCATCGTCGGCCGGGTCGTGGACAAGCACCTGTCCGACGAGCTGGGGGAGAACCTGACAATCGTGGTGGACGGGATCGACGGCAGGACGCACCACATCGCCGGCATCGCGCCCGAGCGGCTGGAGGACGCCCGCATCGGCAGCGTCATCCAGATCGGCCCGGCCGAGGCGGCAGCCCGACCGTCCGACCGCACCATCACCGCAATCGCCGAGGACAGTATCTATCGGCCGAGCCGTCATCTGGAGCAGGCGAAATTCGAAGGTCGCGTTCCGGGCGGCGACTATGAGGGCTATGTCGATGCCCATGTGCGACGGCTGGAGGCGTTGCGCCGCGCCGGGATCGTCGAGCGGATCGACGCCTACCAATGGCGCATCCCTAATGATCTGGTCAGCCGCGCAGCCGCCTATGACGCCGGCCGAGACCGGCAGGCCAGCGTTCGCGTCCTTTCTCCCGACAATCTGGACAGGCAGATCGGATCGGACGGCGCGACTTGGCTCGACCGGCGGCTGATCCATGGCGAGACGGCCGACCTTGCCCCGACCGGCTTCGGCCAGCAGGTGCGCGAAGCGATGGAGCAGCGCCGCGAGCACCATGTCGAGCAGCGCGACGCCACCCGAGCGCGAAACGGCCGCATCTTCTACAGGCGCAACCTTCTCGCCACCTTGCGCGAGCGGGAGGTTGCCCGCATCGGCGCGGAGATGGCGGAGAGCAAGGGGCTGCCGTTCCGCGCCGCCACGGACGGCGAGAACGTCAGCGGCAAGTTCACCGGCACTGTGCAGCTATCGAGCGGCAAGTTCGCCGTGGTCGAGCAATCCCACGAGTTTACCTTAGTCCCGTGGCGGCCGGTCATCGACCGCCAGCTCGGCCGCGAGGTCATGGGCGTCGTGCAGGGAGGATCGGTGTCGTGGCAGTTAGGGCGGCAGAGGGAGCTGGGCTTGTAGAGACCCAATAGAAGAAGCAAGTCGGTGTTGACGCCTCAAGCAGCGGAGAATATCGTTTTTGCATGATTGAAAAGGATACCCACATAGTCGCCCGGTTGGCCGGCATCCCAGTAGGCGGGATGTCGGGGACTCGGCCGCACTAAACGACCGTTTGCGGACGGAACCTTGGCCTCGCCCTTCGTGGACGAGGCTTTCCGCGTGAGCACTGTGCCTCGTCCATCATACTAGATGGAGTTTTATCATGGCACAGAATATCTACGACAATCCCGCATTCTTCTCTGGCTACAGCCAATTGCCTCGCCAAGTGCATGGCTTGGACGGAGCTCCCGAGTGGCCCGCAATCCAAGCAATGTTGCCCGATCTCGCGGGGAAACGTGCGGTCGATCTCGGGTGTGGTTTCGGCTGGGCTTCGCGGTGGATGCGCGAGCAAGGAGCGGCTTCAGTCCTTGCTCTTGATCTGTCCGAAAACATGATCCGCCGCGCAAGAGCGGACACCGCTGACCCGGAAATTGAATATCGGATGGCGGATATAGAAATCGTAGAGTTGCCAGCGGCAGCTTTTGATTTGGCTTACAGCGCCCTGACTTTCCACTACGTCAAGGACTTTCAGCGACTGGCCCAAATGCTTCACCAAGCTCTAGCGCCAAGTGGAAGCCTCGTGTTCACGATTGAGCATCCGATCTTCATGGCAGCATCTCATCCCCATTGGATCAAGGATGAGGATGAACGAATGACTTGGCCGGTCAATCGTTATTCAGTTGAAGGCGAGCGTCGCACTGATTGGTTTGCCAAGGGCGTGCTGAAATATCATCGGACTATAGGCACGACGATGAACACTCTAATCAAGGCCGGCTTTACAATTCAGGCCGTTGAGGAGTTCGCACCCTCCGCCGAGCAGATCAGAGCCAATCCTGAACTAAAGGATGAGATTGAGAGGCCGATGATGCTTCTCATAGCCGCAGCGCGTTGAAGTCATTTTTTGCGGACGCGCGGGTAATGAGGAGGAGCACCAAGCCTGACAGCAGGGACCGAGCGTTGCTCGGTTCCCGAATACCCATGGTTTCGCTCATCCAGACGCTCGCCGTCGCCGAACATCTGAACTTTCGCCATGCGGCGAACGCGCTAGGCGTGGCGCAATCCAGCATCAGCGCGCGCGTGAAGGCACTGGAGGAGGACCTTGGCATCCTTCTATTCGAGCGTCACGCGCGAGGTGTTCGGCTCACCGAGGCCGGACGCCTCTTCGTCGAGCGGATAGCGGCCGGGATCGACCAGCTCGACCATGCGGTGAAGACCGCAGGCATGGCAGCGGCGGGCGAATGTGGTCGCCTGCGCATCGGTATCCATGCCTTGATCCCCCGCAGCTTCCTCGCCGAGCTGATCGCGCACTATCGGGAAAACCATCCCGGCATCGAGGTCGAAATCACCGAAGGCGCGGCCCGCGATGCCGTCATGCAGCTTCGCGCCGACCGGCTTGACGTAGCGTTCGTCGCAGGCACGCCCGAGTTGCCGGACTGCCATTCTCGCCCGATCTGGACCGAACCGCTGGTGGCCGTGCTGCCCAACAGGCATCGCCTCGCCGGACAGTCGGCAATCACTTGGGCTGATCTGGTCGGCGACACCTTCCTTGTCCGCCATGGCGGCACCGGCCCGCAGGTGCATGACCATATCGTGCTGCGCCTTGCTGCACGCTGGCCCGCGCCGTCGATACTGCGTTTCGACGTGGGACGCGGCACGCTGCTGTCCATGGTCGGACAGGGCTTCGGCATCACCATCGTCGGTGCGGCCACGTCCCTGCTGCAAACGTCAGGCGTGGTCTTCCTGCCGTTCGCCGACGAGCCGGAACCAGTTCCATTCTCGGCCATCTGGTCGCCGTTCAACCGTAGCGCCTCACTCCGCAATCTGCTGACACTCGCAAACAATATGAGCCGTTGCGGCGATTCGCCCGGCCAGTTGCGCGGCGGCGACCACCCCGCCGAATAGAGGTCAAGGTATCCGTCCTATTTGCCGCCGATAGTATCCGGCAGCCCTCCGGCATCCTCTTTCCTGTTGCCCGTCCCGATTTTGCCTACTCTCTGATCGGCTCCGTCTCTTTT
>CAMFKI010000062.1 GCA_945957365.1 uncultured Alphaproteobacteria bacterium
CGCGCCATTTCAGAACAGAACTATGAACGCCGAACGCCGCCGTTTCTACGCTTGAAGCGGCGACCAACGTTCGCAGCAGTTCCGACTTCGATCCCATGATGCGAACCTCGTCGTCGGCAACCTCGACACGCTGCGCCAGCGCGCGTAGATGGTCGCGGCGGTAGCCGCCATCGTTGAGCCTGATCCGTTCACGGGCTTTGCGGGCAAACCCCTTGAGCATATCGGGGGTGACGCCCTGATTGCCTGAACTATCGAGCGCGAGCTGCGTGCGCTCCGCGTCGGCGGCGGCTTGATCCCGCAATGCCTTGAGGCTCACCATGCGTTCCTTTGCCATGGCGTCGTCCTTGTCCACCATGCCGGCTTCGATGGCGTCAAAGAGACGGCCGAGCCGCTGGTCGGCTTCCGTGATTCGCCTTTGAAGCTCGGCAAGATGCTCGCGGCGGCGTTCGGTGCGTTCCTGTCGGCGGTCGATGACGCTGGCAAGGACGGTTTCCAACCGCTTGGGCAGGAGCAGGCGGTCCCCGATATAATCGGCGACCGTATGGTCCAGCTTGTCCATGGGGATTGTGCGACCCTTGCAGCCGGTCTTGCCCTGCCGGGCCTTGGTCGAGCAGGTATAGTAGCGGTATGTCGCGCCCGTGCTGCCTTGGCCGGTGCGAAGGGTCATCGCTCCCCCGCACTTGGCGCAGAAGCAAATGCCGGTCAGGAGCGTCGGGCCGCTGGAGACACGTGCAGGCGTCACCATGGGATTGCGGGACTTGAGGCGGGCTTGCACCGCGTCGAACGTCTCGCGCTCGATTAGGGGCGGCACCGCCATGATGGCGACCTCGCTCTCCGGCTTCTTCTGGCGGTCCTTGTGCGACCGCGTGTTGAACCTGTGCTCGCCGATATAGGTGGTGCGGGTCAGGATGGCGTGGATTTGCGCCAGCCCCCACCGGCCGCCGTCGCGGGTAAAGAAACGGCGCTCGTTGAGATAGGTGGCGATGGCCTTGACACCCATCGCGCCGCGCGTGCCGTCGCCCTCAAGGAACAGGCGATAGATCATCCGCACGGTGTCGGCGTGCAGCGGGTCGATCTCCAGCTTCTTCTTGGTCTTCGATCCCCGCTGTTCGGCCGCAACGATGCGATAGCCAATAGGCGGCCGCGCGCCATTCCAGAAGCCTTGCCGGGCGTTCTCGTTCATGGCGCGCAGGACGTGCTTGGCGTTCTCCTTCGACTGGTATTCGTCGAAAAGGGCCATGATCTGCCGCATCATCTGGTGCATGGGATCGTCGCCCATCTCCTGCGTGATCGACACCAGCTTGACGCCGTTTTTCGCCAGCTTCCTGACGTAGAACTCCATCTCGAAGTGATCGCGGAAGAAACGAGAGAAGCTATGCACCACGACAATATCGAAAGGCGCAGGCTTGGACGTGCCCGCCTCGATCATGCGCTGGAACTCGGGGCGCTTGTCGTTGGTGGCGGTTGCGCCCGGTTCAACGTAAGTCTCAACGAGCTGGTAGCCGCGTTGCTCGCAATAGGCTTCGCCCTGCCGCTTCTGGTCAGGAATAGAAATGTCATGCTCGGCCTGCCGGGCGGTCGAGACGCGCAGGTAGAGGGCGGCGCGGGCGGTAACGGTTGGGCTGTGCATGTTCATGCTTGGCCTCCCATAGCTTTCTTCACTTTGGGGCGGTCGATAAGGGGCAACGCCAGTTCCACGCGATCATGCACTACCTTGGGTGCGAGCTTGCGCCCATGCCCCGGCTCAAGCCGCACAAGACCGTAGCTCTCCATGGTTTTCAGGGTGCGTGACAGATTGGAGCCGGCCCGGCCGGTGATTTCCGCCAGTTCCTCCAGTGAGGCCGGGGCTTTCTCGGCGATGATGCGCAGCAGTTCGCGGTTACCGGCCGACAGCACCTTGGCAAAGGATTCGGTCGAGGTGAACCACACCTTCGGATCGCTGGGCGCAGGTTTTTCCTCGCCGCGCGCGATCCGCATGGTGCGGGCCTTCATTTCTTCATAGTCGGCAATCCCGACTTTCAATGTGGTCATAGGGCACCTCGTTCCTTCAACACCGCGTCCACCGCCTGCCAGAAGTCGGCCAGCAGCGTGGCCGCATCCTCGTAGGCGTAAGGCTTCACGGTCTGGAGGCGGTGCCGATGGTCCATCGGCTCGCCCCTCCTGCCTCGGCCGACCGGATGGGCATTATCGAAGCCGACCAGCCGTTCGCCCGAAGGCCCGTGAAGCGTGAGCGAATAATCGAGGCCATGCGGCTTTTCCGGCGAGGCCGGAACGCGGGTGACGATGAACTTCACCCAATGGCCGCCCTCGGGGTCGACAAAGAGCATCTGTCCGTCGAGGTCCAGAAGCGTATCGAGGCCCGGATCACGATGCCCGCTCAAGTCTTTTTCCTATCAGTTTGAGATAGGAAATGCAAGCCATCATCCGGCTTTCTCGGGTTCAGGAGTTCGTCGAACACATCGCCGAACCAACGCTCGAACACGTCAATCTCAGCCTCGGTGACGGGAATGTTCTCCGGCCAATCGTCGATAACGCGCATCCTCTGTCCGTCCGGGCCGAGAAGCGGCGCGTCGCTGGCTCGCGTTCGGCCGTCCGGCGTGGGATCGTCGGCATAGTCGAAAAGATCGTCGGGAAGTGGTTCGGGGATCGACTGTCGCGGTCGCCCTTTGCGGGCGCGGCGGCGCTCTGCGCACATGGAATCCTCCTTGGTTCTGGTGGATTCCGGGGCGCTATAGGCCCCGGAATTAGGCGAACCATGGAGGGCAGTCGGCGGCCTGTAGCGTGCCGCATTTGCGCCTATGCGCTGGCGGCACCCCTGCCGGGATGGGACTCAGTTGGCGGCTCGCCGTGCCTTGGCGAAGCCGCGATCCGTGGCGATGAAGTGTTGAAGCATCGGAACGATGAGCTTGGCGGGATCGGCAACGGGCTGGCCGCTCTCGCGGGCCAGTACCTCGGCATAGGCGATCAGATCGCGGTGAAGCGGCGCGGGCAGTTCCACCGTCACCTTGACAGGCTTGTCGTCGGGCAGCGGGCCGAGTTTCAGTTTCGTCATGGTCAACCTCCTGCCGGCTCGAACACAAGATCGCGGGTGACGATGATCCTGACCGGGAAGCCGGGGCGGATCGTCAATGTCGGCGCGACCTGCAACTGGCGTTGGACGATCTGCTGGCCCGCCTGATTGACGGTATCCTGAGCGCCGTCGCGGATGGCGCGGATCAGCCGGTCCTCGTCGCTCGTCGCCAGCTCCGTGCCGACCGCGAGCAGCGTGGAGAGGCCAGCCGCTTTCATCAGATCCCACCAATGATAATCGACGCCATCCTCAAGGCCGGCGTAGCCGCTGGCATCCGCACCCGGCAGGCGCTCCAGAACGATGGAGCGGCCACCCGGCAGGATCAGGCGATTCCACACCAGCAACACCCTGCGCTGGCCGAAGGTCACGCCGTCGTCGTATTGGCCGATGATGCGCGTTCCCTGCGGGATCAAGAGCAGCGAGCCGGTCGGGCTGTCATAGACGTTCTCCGTCACCTGCGCGGTGATCTGGCCCGGTAGGTCGGAACGGATGCCGGTGATGAGCGCGGCCGGAATCACCGCCCCGGCCTGCAATATCCAGGGCGATGCCGGCGGCGTGACGCGATCCGGGGCGACGGTCTGCCGGTCCACCGGCCCGTTGAGGAAAGCGGCATGACGGTTCTGCCCGGCCGCCCCGTCCGGCTGTCCACCGAGGCCAAGACCGGCAAGGCCAGGCATGGCCGTCCCTGCCTGCGATCCCATGCGCGGGCCAGATTGGAAAAACACGTTGCTCAAGCGCGCGGCTTCTTCTTCGGCGCGGCGGCGTTCTTCCTCTGGATCGACGGCAGGTGTCGTGATGGCCGGCGTCACGATGGGCTGGCCCCGGTTCTGCGCGTCGAGAATGGGACGGCCCAAATCTCCGGGCAGCGCGGGGCCAAGCACCGGCCCCGTATAGTCTCGCGGCAGGCCGGACAAGCCGTCCGCTGTGGGGCGGTTCTCGGTCGAATAGAGTTCGTTGCCGCCCGGTCCTGCGTCGCGGGTCTGGAGCGCGTAGATCAGCGCGCCGCCGATGCCGAGAAGCGCGACCGCGCCGACGCCTGCCAGCATCTTGCGGGACAGGCGCGTGACGCGGGGCGATTCAGCGCGCAGGCGCATGGGGGCTGCGGTTTCGGTATCGCTCATGAGGACGATCCTCCAGTGGTCGCGCTGACCGGCTGGGCGACGGCCTGCGCGGGGTTGGTGCGGACGATCCTGACGACCTGCTGGCGGTTGCCGCTGCCAAGGCGCAGCTCGGCCGCGCCGAACAGGCGGTCAACGATCAGGACGTTCTGGTGGACGCGGGAATTGACGATCTGCGGTTCGCCGTTCGTGCCGAGAACGAAGATCGGCGGCATTTCGCCCTGCACGATGCCACGCGGGAAGACGACATAGACGCGCCTGCCGTCATCGAAGACGGAGATCGGTCGCCACGGCGGGCTGTCGCCTTGCACCTGCAAGGCGTAGCGGTAGTTCCGTGCGGCTTCGGCCGGAATGACTGGCGTGGTCGGGACGCTCTGGCGCTGGCCTGCCGGCGGCGCGGGATAGGCCCAGGCCACGGAGGGCATGTAGAGCGCTTCCCGCGCGCGCAGCTCGATCATGTAGGTGCGCCGGTCGGTGGTCACGACAAGGTTGGTCGCAATGTCGGTGCGCGTAGGCTTTACGAGGATATGGACACGGCGGTTCGCACCCGAGCCGGATTCGGTGTCGCCGATGATCCATCGTGTCGTGTCGCCGGCCGCAATCGGTCCCGCGCCCGTGAGGCTTTCGCCCGGCTCCAGCGTGATATTGGTGATCTGGCCGGGTGCGGCATAGACCTGATAGAGCGCGCCTTCGCTCCACGGATATATCTGGATCGCGTTATAGTAGCCCTCGCGGCGCGGCTCGACGCGGGCGGCGGCATTGGCGTTCTCGACGCGGCCGGTCGGCGTGCCTGCGGCGGTGCCGCCGCGCGCCA
>CAMFKI010000063.1 GCA_945957365.1 uncultured Alphaproteobacteria bacterium
GACGGCCGCCTGACCGATGGCCAGGGCCGCACCGTGGACTTCAAGAACACGCTGATCATCATGACCTCGAACCTCGGCGCCGAATATCTGGTGAATCTGGGCGAGGCGCAGGACGTGGACGTGGTGAAGGACGAGGTGATGGCGGTGGTGAAGAGCCACTTCCGCCCCGAGTTCCTCAACCGCCTCGACGAGATCGTGCTGTTCCACAGGCTGAAGCGCGAGCACATGGGCGCCATCGTCGATGTGCAGGCAGGCCGCCTCCGCAAGCTGCTCAGCGATCGCAAGATCCATGTCGAGATCAGCGACGCGGCGCGCGACTGGCTTGCCGACAAGGGTTACGAGCCTGCCTATGGTGCGCGTCCGCTGAAGCGGGTGATCCAGAAGAACCTTCAGGATCCGCTCGCCGAGGAAATCCTCTCCGGCCGCATCAAGGACGGCGAGACGGTGAAGGTCGACGCCAAGGCCGGCATGCTGACCTTCAACGGCGTGCCAGTCGGCGGCAAGACGGTGGTCGACCCGAAGGTCGTGAAGCTGCACTGAGGCACGTGAAGTGAATTGAGAAGGGGCGGTCCCGCGGGGCCGCCCTTTCCGTTTGTGTTGTGCCGCAGCCCACCATTCACCTTGCTCCTGCTCGACCGGGGTACCTCTTTCGCGGCGCCGGAAAGGACACGCGGGTCAAGCCCGCGCGAGGTGAAATCGGGGATATGGCTTTGACATGCGGTCATCCATTGCCGCACTCTGCATGCATGACCCTCGACGAGTATAACCGCTTCTGCCGCAGCCTCGCGCACACGTCACACGTGGTGCAGTGGGATGATGCGCATGTGTGGAAAGTCGGCGGACCGAAGGGCAAGGTTTTCGCCATCGCCTCGCGCTGGCATGGACCCGCGCTCGATTTCACCTTCAAGGCCTCGCAGCTGAGTTTCGATCTGCTGAAGGACAGGCCGGGCATCAGGCCTGCGCCCTATTTCGCATCGCGCGGGCTGCTCTGGCTGCAGCGGCGGACGGCGGAGACGCTGGATGATGCGGCGCTGAAGGACTATCTGCGCGAAAGCTATCGCCTCGCCGCGCAGAACCTGCCCAAGCGCCTGCAGGCGGAACTCGGATTGGCGTGACAGTCACGCCTTGGGCGGATTGTCCCGCGCGAAGAGATAGATGACGAGGCTTGCCGCCAGCAGACCCGCGAAGATCAGGTGCAGCGTCGCATAGGCCTGCTCCGGTGGTGCATCCGCCAGCCGCTTCATGAGCGCGCCGCTCACGGGTTGCAGCACGCCGGCGCCGCCGATGAACAGCACGTTCAGCAGGGTGATGCCGCGGCCCAGCAGGTGGTCCGGCACGAAGCTCCGCCCATGCGTCATCAGCACGCCATAGGTCATGCCGAAGCCACCGAGCAGGCCCATGACGATGATGGCGGCGGTGAGCGGCAGTCCCGGCAGCGTGAGGGCGGCAAAGCAGATCGCCGTGACGGCGACACCGCCGAACACCACCCACTTGCGCGTGCCGAGCAGGCGGTCCAAGGGCCCGTAGGCCATGGCGCCCACCGACATCGCCGCCGCCATGACCAGCAGTGCATTGCCGCGCGCCACCGGTTCGAGCCCGAAGACCGAGGCGAAATAGGGTCCGGCCCACAGCCCGCGCTCCGCCAGCACCACGGCATAGCTCACGGCCGTGATCGGCAGCAGCGGCCACAGCGCGCGAATCCTCACGATGTCGCCCACGCCGCCCAGCAGTCCGCGCGCGCCATTGGACGTGATGCGCACCGGATCGCGGATCAGCAGCAGAACCGACAGTGCGGACATCGCCGTGGCCCCGGCCATGCCGATCATGGCGCCGCGCCAGCCGATCGACTGCGCCACCCAGGCGAGCGGGGAAGCGGCCAGAAGGTTGCCCGCCGTGCCCAGCCCCAGCAGCCACGAGCACAGCAGCGCAAAGCGCTGCGGCGCTGCAATGCGGCCAAACATGTAGATGGCGCCCATGTAGATCGAGCCGCAGCCCGCGCCGATCAGCAGCATGGCGATGTTCAGCGCAACGGCACTGTGGGCGGTGGCAAAGAGCAGGGCGCCGGCGACGGCGGCCAGCATCTGCAGCGATACCGTGCGGCGCGGCCCCAGCGTGTCGAGCGCCCAGCCCACCGGGAACTGCGTGGCCACGAAACCCAGGATCCAGAACGCCTGGAGATTGCCAAGGGCTTGCGGGTCGAGCAGCAGTTCATGCGCCAGCTCCGGCGCGATCACCGCCAGGAAGGAGCGGTAGAACTGGCTCAGCACATAGGCCGCGAGAAAGGTGAGGAAGACGCGCATGCACAGGTCATCGCAGCCGGCGGTGACCGGCGCAAGCGACGATCTGCCGGAATGCTACTGCTTGGCCTGCGCGACCTGCAGCGGCGAGGGGGCCTGCTGCATGAGGGCGATGACGCGTTGCTTGACCTGCGCGAACTTTATCATTTCCTTGCCCGACAGCTGCCTGCCGCCCGCCGCCATGATGCGCGAGGGGTTGACCGGCTGGCCATCGACGTGAACCTCGTAATGCAGGTGCGGGCCGGTCGCACGCCCGGTCTCGCCGACATAGCCGATGATCTGGCCCTGGTTGACGCGCGTGCCCTGGTTGATGCCCGTGGCCAGGCGGCTCATGTGGGCGTAGAGCGTCTCGTAGCGGTCGTTGTGCTTGATCTCGACGGCGATGCCGAAGGAGCCATGACGGCCCGCCACCTCGATGATGCCGGCGCCGGCAGCCCGGATCGGGGTCCCCTCCGGCGCGCCGAAGTCGACACCGGCATGCATCTTCGAATAGCCGAGCAGCGGATGAATGCGCATGCCGAAGCCCGACGTGAGCTTGGCGCCCGACACCGGCGTCTTGAGCAGCGACTTCTGGGCGCTGCGGCCTTGCTCGTCGTAATAGTCGGTCTGTCCGTCAGACGTCGTGTAGCGGTAGTAGGTCTTGACCTTGCCGTCGAGGGTGAGGGATGCGTAGTGCAGCACCATGCGGCGCGACGACGAACCGGTCAGCGGATTGCCGTAGAACAGGTCGAAGCTGTCGGAGGCCTTCACCTGACGCTGGAAGTCGACGTCGTAGGAGAAGATGCGGGTGAATTCCGCAATGATGTAGTCGGGGATCTTGTTGTCCTGCGCCGTGCCGTAGAGGCTGGAACCGACTTCCGCATGGGTGTGGAAGTGGTTGATCTGCGCATATTGCGACTTGGTGCCGGCCTTGGTGCCCTCGATCGCCGCCTGGAAGCGGCCGTCTTCGTCGGCCTCGACGGTGAGCGTTTCCTTGGGTCCGGGGCTGAAGGAGAGTTCGACCGGGAAGGTCACTTCGCGGCCGTAGAAGTCGATCTGCCGGTCGAGGGTCACTTCCACCGGCGTGCCGGGCTTGATCATGGCGACCGGGAAGATCGGATTGACCGCGGCCACCAGGGCCTTCGCGGCATCGAGGCTCACGCCGCGGTCGGTCAGCATGTCGACGAGGGTCTGGCCCTTGCCGAGCTTGAAGGTTTCGTCGGTCGGTTCCGGCGGCACCTGCTTGGTGATGGTGGTGATGTTCTCGTCATTGTCGACGCCGTCGATGTCGGCATTGATGACGATCGGCTTGTCTTCGCTGTAGGGAAGATCGCCTGACGTGATCTCGGGGTAGAGATTGGCGTTGTTCAGGTCGCGCTCGGGAACGACGGGTTGCTCGTTGCTGTCGGCCTGCGGCTGATAGGTGGAGGAGAATTCCTTGCGGCCGAGGACCGAACGGCCGGACCGGGCGCTGTCGGGATAATTGCCTGTGAGCGAGGCCTTCTCGACGGCGGCATAGGCGTCGCGCGGCGCGGCGTTCTCGCCGAAGATGCCAAGTACGGCGCTGCCGATGACGAGGGAACCCGCAATGCCGGCGACACAGGTGGTGAGCAGCCAGCGGTGGTGGGCGGGCTCGACCTCGAACGGGTCGGGCGATGGTTCGGAAACGGCGGAGGGTGCGGGAAGCGCAAGCCGCGCCTGGCGTGGGGGCCGAGGCGGCATTCTCGAAGGCAGTGGCGGACGGCGGGTCGTGCCGGCAGCAGGCGTGCGGGCGCGAAACTGTCTGTCAACGCGATCGTTCAATACTCTAATCCCCTGTCACACTCGTCAGCACCGGACTTGCCACCTGCCTCTTCCCTCGATCGGCAGGTCCCCAGGAGCCTGTTCTTGTCTCGCTCCGTCCGGGACTCAGGGCCTCCCGAAGGGACCCCGACGCGGGACGGAAAATGCCTGTCCGAACCCCGTTAGTCAACCCGCCTTGGCGGTCAGCTTGCCACAGGGTTCGTTCAGCCTGTCTAGGGCTTCTGCCGCCATGGAAGGCGGACTGGACCAGCGCGAAGTATCCACCCAAGATGTTTCCAATTCGTTAACCATGATGGAGCCGCCGGCGCGGACTGCGTCGTGTGTAACGGTCACGCCAATCTCGTCACGTGATCGACACCGAAGCGGGGCGGCAACGCCCCCGCGGTCCCTCCCGAGGCCATGCCCGGGCCGATCCGGATCAATTTCCTATCGATCTTTCAAGCGCTTGCGAGATTTTCGGGAAAACTGCATGCGACGTGCTTGACACTTCCGTGCTGGTTCTCATATACACCCGGTCACTGAGGGACGCGGCGCTCTGGCGCGGCGGGCCTTGTTGCCGAAAGCCGACAAGCTGGCGAACTGCCGGTGAGCCCGAGAGGGTTGAACCGGGGGATTTCTGCGCTTCGGGTTTAGGCGTTGCTGATTGACATTGTGAAGAGAGAAAGAGAGACGCAGGCGGCGCGTGTTCTAGCGGGTATCGGGGTAACCTGATGCCGTACGAAACAACGATCGAATGCGTCTTTTAAGAGAATAGCCAAAAGCTTCGGCGGAAACGTCGAAACACATGGCTTCTCGTCAAAATGTACGCAATGCGATCAATGCCGATGGATTTATCCATTGGCGAGCTGTTTCAAACTTGAGAGTTTGATCCTGGCTCAGAACGAACGC
>CAMFKI010000064.1 GCA_945957365.1 uncultured Alphaproteobacteria bacterium
GGCCGACAGCACCTTGGCAAAGGATTCGGTCGATGTGAACCACACCTTCGGATCGTCCGCCGCCGGCTTTTCCTCGCCGCGTGCGATCCGCATGGTGCGGGCCTTCATCTCGTCGTAGCCGGCAATCCCGACTTTCAGGGTGGTCATGTTACGCCTCGCTCCTTCAATACCGCGTCCACCGCCTGCCAGAAGTCGGCCAGCAGCGTGGCCGCATCCTCGTAGGCGTAAGGCTTCACGGTCTGGAGGCGGTGCCGATGGTCCATCGGCTCGCCCCTCCTGCCTCGGCCGACCGGATGGGCATTATCGAAGCCGACCAGTCGTTCGCCCGAAGGCCCGTGAAGCGTGAGCGAGTAATCGAGGCCGTGCGGCCTTGAAGGCGATGCCGGAACGCGGGTGACAACGAACTTCACCCAATGGCCACCCTCGGGATCGACAACGAGCACCTGACCGTCTAGGTCGAGAAGCGTGTCGAGGCTCTGGTCACGATCCTCGCTCATGGCTTATCTTTATCATTTTGTGATAAGAATGACAAGGATTCATTCTCGGCTTCAAGGTCGATGGGACCAAACAGGCGGTCGAGCACATGGCCGAAATACCGCTCGAAGATTTGCAGTTCTTCCTCGGTGATCGGCACCTTCTCTGGCCAGTCGTCGAAGACCGGCAACGACTCCACATCGACAATGCGAAGCGGCGACCGGCGGCGTTCCCTGCCGTCCGGCGTGGGTTCATCGGCATAGTCGAAAAGATCGTCGGGAAGTGCTTCGGGGATCGACTGTCGCGGTCGCCCTTTGCGGGCGCGGCGGCGCTCTGCGCACATGGAATCCTCCTTGGTTCTGGTGGATTCCGGGGCGCTAGGCCCCGGAATTAGGCGGACCATGGAGGGCAGTCGGCGGCCTGTAGCGTGCCGCATTTACGCCTACGCGCTGGCGGCACCCCTGCCGGTATGGGACTTAGCTTGCGGCTCGCCGTGCCTTGGCGAACCCGCGATCCGTGGCGATGAACCGCTCCAGCATGGGCACGATGAGCCTGACGGGATCGGCGGTGGGTTGGCCGGTTTCACGGGCCAGCACCTCGGCATAGGCGGTCAGATCGCGGTGAAGCGGCGCGGGTAGCTCCACCGTCACCTTCACGGGCTTGTCGTCGGGAAGCGGGCCGAGTTTCAGTTTGGTCATGGTCAACCTCCTGCCGGCTCGAATACAAGGTCGCGTGTCACGATGATCCTGACCGGGAAGCCGGGCCGGATGGTGAGCGTCGGCGCAACCTGCAACTGGCGCTGCACGATCTGCTGGCCCGCCTGATTGACGGTATCCTGCGCCCCGTCGCGGATCGCACGGATAAGCCGGTCCTCGTCGCTGGTCGCCAGCTCCGTGCCGACTGCGAGCAGCGTGGACAGCCCTGCGGCCTTCATCAGATCCCACCAATGATAATCGACGCCATCCTCAAGGCCGGCATAGCCGCTGGCGTCCGCGCCCGGCAGGCGCTCAAGGACGATAGAACGGCCGCCCGGCAGGATCAGGCGATTCCACACCAAGAGCACCCTGCGCTGACCGAAGGTCACGCCGTCATCGTATTGGCCGATGATGCGCGTGCCCTGCGGGATCAGAAGCAGCGAGCCGGTCGGGCTGTCATAGACGTTCTCCGTAACCTGCGCGGTGATCTGGCCGGGCAGATCGGAACGGATGCCGGTGATGAGCGCGGCCGGAATCACGGCCCCGGCCTGAAGGATGTAGGGCGATGCCGGCGGCGCGACGCGATCCGGCGCGACGGTCTGCCGGTCCACGGGTCCATTGAGAAAAGCCGCGTGCCGGTCCTGCGTCGCAGGCTGTCCGCCAAGGCCAAGACCGGCAAGGCCGGGCATGACCGTCCCTGCCGGCGCTCCCGTGCGCTGGCCGGACTGGAAAAACACATTGCTCAAGCGCGCGGCTTCTTCCTCGGCGCGGCGGCGTTCTTCCTCTGGATCGACGGCAGGCGTCGCCATGACGGGCGACACGACTGGCTGGCCCCGGTTCTGCGCGTCGAGAATGGGGCGACCCAAATCTCCGGGCAGCGCGGGGCCGAGCACCGGGCCGGTATAGTCGCTCGGCAGGCCCGCCAGCCCATCGGCGGTTTGCCGGTTGTTGGTCGAATAGAGTTCTTCGCCGCCCGGTCCTGCGTCGCGGGTCTGGAGCGCGTATATCAGTGCGCCGCCGATGCCGAGCAAGGCGACAGCGCCGACGCCTGCCAGCATCTTGCGGGACAATCGCGTGACGCTGGGTGTTTCGGCGCGTAGCCGCATGGGGGCAGCGGTATCGGTATCGCTCATGAGGACGATCCTCCCGTGGTCGTGCTGGCTGGTTCTGCTGCGGCCTGCGTGGGGTTGGTGCGGACGATCCTGACGACCTGCTGGCGGTTGCCGCTGCCAAGGCGCAGCTCGGCCGCGCCGAACAGGCGGTCCACGATCAAGACGTTCTGGTGGACTCGGCTGTTGACGATCTGCGGTTCGCCATTGGAGCCGAGCACGAAGATCGGCGGCATCTCGCCCTGCACGATCCCGGCCGGGAACACGACATAGACGCGCCGTCCATCGTCGAACACGGAGACCGGCCGCCATGGCGGACTGTCGCCCTGCACCTGCAAGCTATAGCGATAGTTCCGCGCGGCCTCGGCCGGTATGATCGGCACGGACGGAACGGTCTGGCGCTGGCCTGCCGGCGGCGCGGGATAGGCCCATGCCACGGCCGGCATGTAGAGCGATTCCCGCGCGCGCAGTTCGATCATGTAGGTGCGCCGGTCGGTGGTGACGACAAGGTTGGTCGAAATGTCCGGTCGCGTCGGTTTCACGAGGATATGGACACGGCGGTTTGCGCCCGAACCGGATTCCGTATCGCCGATGATCCAGCGGGCGGTGTCGCCGGCCGCGATCGGCCCCGCGCCTGTCAGGCTCTCGCCCGGCTCCAGCGCGATCGTCGTGATCTGCCCGACCGCCGCATAGACCTGATAGAGCGCGCCTTCGCTCCACGGATATATCTGGATGGCGTTGTAGTAGCCTTCCCGTCGCGGCTCGACGCGGGCGGCTGCATTGGCGTTCTCAACACGGCCGGTCGGCGTGCCGGCGACGGTTCCGCCACGCGCCACGGTCCATGCCGGGGGCACATGCAAAGGCCGGGGCGTGTTGTCGGTTGCTATCGCCTGCACGGTCGGCAGCGGCGGCACGCTGGTATCGTAGCTGAATTGCGGCGTCCGGTTGGTGGCGCAGCCTGCGAGCATGGTGGCCGAAAGCAGCACGGCCGCGATTGTGTGGGTGCGGGTGATCGTCCTCATTGGCTCATCTCCCGCGACCACGAAATTGCATTGACGTAGATTCCAAGTGGATTGGCGCGCAGCCGTTCGGCATCGCGCGGCGGCTGGATGACGATGGTGAGGATCGCCGTCCATCGCTCGGTCGTGGAAAGCTGGCCGTTCTCGAAATGGCGTTCCGTCCACGCGACGCGGAAGCTGTTCGGCGATGCGCGGATAACGCTCGATACCTCGACGGCCACCTGCTGGCGGCCGACCTTGGCGAAAGGATCGTTGGCGCGGGCGTAGTCGTTCAATGCCGCCGCGCCGCGATCCGTGGTCCACTCATAGGCGCGAAGCCAGTTCTGACGCACAATGATCGCGTCGGCCGGGATTGCGCGCACCTGCTCGATGAACCGGCCGAGATGGAAAGCAATCTGCGGATCGGTCGGCCGATAGTCGGCGTTGGCAGGCGCGACCGTCTGCGCCTGTCCAAGATTGTCCACCTGCACCACCCACGGCACCACGGTCCCGCGTGCGGACTGCCAGACCAGCGCCGAGGCGAAGCCGGCCGAGAGGATCAGGGAGCCGAACGCCATGATGCGCCAGTTCCTCGCCTGCACTCGGGCCGAGCCGATACGCTCGTCCCATGCCTGCGCGGCCTTCTGATAAGGCGTCTCGGGTTCGGGCGATTTGCCGTAATGGGTTGCTGGTCGTTTGAAGATGCTCATGTGCGGTCACTTTCGGAAAGATTGATGGAGGAACCGGAGCCGTGGCTGTCGCCGGAGCGCACCGCATGGGCGGCCATGGTCGTGCCGTGGTTCATGGCCTGCGAACGCCGCATCCGCTGTGCCCATGCAGGCGGGCTGCCGGCCGGGCCGGATGCTGCTGCGACAGAATCGGCGCTCGCGCCGCCGACCGTGCCTGCGGTGGGTGAGCCGCCGGTCACACCGAAGGCTGCGCGTGCGCCACCGGAAAAGCTCGATTTGACGGTTTCGGTGGCTTTGGAGACGGCGCGCTTCAAGGGAGAGACGGCGGCCGAGCCTGCGGCGCGGGCAACACCACCAAGGCCGGACGCGACACCGGCCGCGCCGGACTGGCCGAGCGCGCTGACGCTATAGGCTGCGGTTGCCGCGCCTGCGGCCGTCGCGCCGCCGCGGACGGCCGCGGCCCCACCTGTCTCTTATACACATCTCCGAGCCCACGAGACCGGAGCCTATCTCG
>CAMFKI010000065.1 GCA_945957365.1 uncultured Alphaproteobacteria bacterium
GACAAGATCATCATCATGACCGACGCCGACGTCGACGGCGCCCACATCGCCTCGCTACTGATGACCTTCTTCTATCGCCAGATGCCGAAGCTCCTCGACGAAGGCCACCTCTATCTCGCGGTGCCGCCGCTCTACAAGCTCGCCCAGGGCCCCAAGGTCGCCTATGCCCGTGACGAGAAGCACCGGCAGGAACTGATGCGCACCGAGATGTCGGGCCGCGGCAAGGTCGAGGTCAGCCGCTTCAAGGGCCTCGGCGAGATGCTGCCCGCACAGCTCAAGGAAACGACGATGGACCCGAAGAAGCGCCACCTCCTGCGGGTGACACTGGAAGATGCCGCGCGCACCGCCACCGCCCGGACCGTGGAGCAGCTCATGGGCAACAAGCCCGAGGAGCGCTTCAACTTCATCTCCGAACGCGCCGAGTTCGTGAGCGAAGAGGGGCTGGATATTTGAGCGGGTGAGCGAATCGAAGGTGCCGGGCGGCCAGGCCGAGGTCTGCATCTGGCGCGTGTCACCACATGCGGCGCATTGCATCGACGTCGAGGCGGCTGAGGCCGATGTCGCGCAGCATCCGGTCATCCAGCACGGAGAGTTCGGCCACGGCACTGCGGCGCTTCACGGGGCGGAGCAGGGCAGAAAAGCCACGGGTCAAGGTAAGGGTCAGGGTGGTCATTGGCGTATCCTCGATTGGGTTTTGATGTGGCTGCTTCCTAGCCGCATCAACCTTGCCCGGATGTGACGCCCGTCACCGTCGTGCCGCTAGAGTGCGATCACCGCCTTCACGGCCGTCAGCACCGCAAGGCAGGCGAGGATGAGCAGCACGATCTTGCGGAAGCGTGCCGGGTCCGCCGTCCTGAAGCTGCGCGAGCCAAGCCAGACGCCGGCCGCCAATGCAGGCAGGAAGGCCAGCGCCAGCAGGCCCGACGACATCGTCACCAGGCCTTCGCGGGCGAGGAAGATGAGGCCCGTCACATCCGTCATGATAAAGAAGGCGACGAGCGAGGCGCGGCCGACGGCATGTCCCGCCGGGCTCGCGAAGTAGAACAGGATCACCGGCGGTCCGCCGATCCCGAAGGCGCCGTTGGCTATTCCCGTGGCCGCGCCCACGGCGAGCGTCGCCGGGCCGTTGGGCATGCGGGTGAGGGCGAAGCCCCGCCACAGCAGGACGGTGGCCGCCAGCACGAAGAGGGCCAGCGCCAAGGTCATGGGCGCCTCCGGCACCGTGGCCAGGAAATAGACACCGATGGGTGTTCCCACCACCGTTCCCGCCAGCAGGAAGGCGAGCGAGCGCCAGTGCACGTCACGCCAGATCGAGGGCAGCATGTGGAGGCTCGCCGCGATCTCGAGCATGAAAATGGCGGGGATGACTTGTGCCGGCGCGAAGATCAGGGACAGCGACGTGATGGCCAGCAGCGAGAAGCCGAACCCCGAATAGCCGCGCACGATGGCGGCGAGAAACACCAGCCCTGAGGCGAGTGCGACGGAAGACAGGGCAGGCATGGGGTGGGAGTTTCCTCGTGAGCGTGTGAGAAAACCTCCCTTCGCCGCGCCGGGGTAGCGCCAAAGCCGTCCGAACTAGTGGACAGGTGGCCTGAGCTCCGGAACCTGGGCCTCGGGCTCGATCAGACCGATGACCGCGCCGGAGGTGTCGTTTACAACCGAAAGGCGACCCACACCCGGAAGCCTGAAGGCCGGCCTCAGGATCTCGCCACCCGCCTCTTCGGCCCGGGTCTGGGCGCTGGCGATGTCGTCAACGGCAAGATAGGTCATCCAGTGGGCGGGGATTCCCTCGAAGTCGGGTTCGGTCAGCTGGAAGATGCCGCCCACGGCGCGGCCCTCCTTGTGGGCCACCCAGTAGCGGGTCCCGTCCGGAAGGGTGGTGGGCTGGAAGTCCCATCCGAGCGTCACGTTATAGAAGTGACGCGCCTGGTCGGGTTCCCAGGTGTTGAGTTCGTGCCACCACACCTTCAGCGGGGAGGATGCCATGCGATTCGTCCTTTCGTCCTGTTTCCGGGGTCAGGGTGTCGCCGTCGGGGACGAGAATCGGGACCGAAGCGGGCAGAGGTGTGGCGAGACAACGATTCATTGTGGCAGTGAAGTGCCGGGGGGTGTCAAATTGCATGTGCAGTGCACAAATGACGTTGAACGGGGGCACGAAAACGCCTTTCAACCCGGCAAAATGGCCGTTTTTTGGGGTTGACAGCGCGCGCTCCCACACGTAGAACCCCGCACGCTTCCCAACGGCAGGCCCGTCGGTGCTTCGCGCACCGAAACGCTTTCGAGGGCAGCGAAGAAGAACATTCAAGGTCACGACCCTGAGGGCCCTGCCGGCTCCATGGTCCTCTGGTTTTGAGCACTGCGCGATCCAAGAACCCGGATTGCGCTGGTGTTTTTGTTATGTGCAATCGGGTTCGAAGGTAGAGACAAGGCCACAATGCCGACGATCAACCAGCTCATTCGCAAGCCCCGCCAGGCGCCGACCTATCGTAACAAGGTCCCGGCGATGCAGGCCTGCCCGCAGAAGCGCGGCGTTTGCACGCGCGTTTACACCACCACGCCGAAGAAGCCGAACTCGGCTCTCCGCAAGGTGGCCAAGGTTCGCCTCACCAACGGCTTCGAAGTCGTGAGCTACATCCCGGGCGAAGGTCACAACCTTCAGGAACACTCGGTGGTGATGATCCGCGGCGGCCGTGTGAAGGACCTTCCGGGTGTGCGTTACCACATCATCCGCGGCGTGCTCGACACCCAGGGCATCGTCAAGCGTCGCCAGCGTCGTTCGAAGTACGGCGCGAAGCGTCCGAAGTAAGATCGGGAGAGTTAGAAAATGTCGCGTCGTCATCGCGCCGAGAAGCGTGAAATCAATCCGGATCCGAAGTTCGGCGACCTCGTCGTCTCGAAGTTCATGAACAACCTCATGTACGAGGGCAAGAAGTCGGTTGCCGAAGGCATCGTCTACGGCGCCTTCGACAAGATCCAGGCGAAGGCCAAGGCCGACCCGGTTCAGGTGTTCCACGAGGCCCTCAACAACGTGGCCCCGGCCATCGAGGTGCGTTCCCGCCGCGTCGGCGGTGCGACCTACCAGGTTCCCGTCGAGGTCCGCACCGAGCGCCGCCAGGCTCTCGCCATCCGCTGGATCATCACGGCGGCCCGCAACCGCAACGAAACCACCATGGTGGACCGTCTGTCGGGCGAACTGCTCGACGCTTCGCAGAACCGCGGCACCGCGGTGAAGAAGCGCGAAGACACCCACAAGATGGCCGAAGCTAACCGCGCCTTCTCGCACTACCGCTGGTAAGAGATACAGGACACTAGGATTATGGCCCGCGTTCACGCCCTCGAGGACTATCGCAACTTCGGCATCATGGCCCACATCGATGCCGGCAAGACGACGACCACGGAGCGCATCCTCTACTACACCGGCAAGTCCCACAAGATCGGCGAAGTCCATGACG
>CAMFKI010000066.1 GCA_945957365.1 uncultured Alphaproteobacteria bacterium
GGGCAAGGCAGCAGCGACGGCGGAGATTGCCCGTGCGCGTGGGGTCGGCACCAGTGCTGTGGCGGAATGGTTCGCCCTGGTCAAAGGCGTGGCGCGCCACAACTGGTTGCCGCACCTTGTTCCGCAGTACAAAGGCGGCGGCAAGCCGGCCGACATTGATTCCGAGGCGTGGCAAGTGCTGCTGTCGGACTATCTGCGGCCCGAAAAACCTGCGTTCGCGGCCTGCTACACGCGGCTGCTGGAAGAATATGCGCGCCCGCGCGGGATCGAACTGCCTGTAGCGCGACGATTACGGAGTCCGGTCGGCGTCAATTATGATGGCCGATAGGTGGCCGCGCCGGTTGGTGAATTCTGGCTACCATTTGCTGTTGCGGGGAGCAACCGTCGAGCGACAATTACGACGCTGGGTAATTGTCGCTGACGCTGGCCGGAAGCGAGGGTCTGAAGCGCATGGGATGGTTGGCATGTAATTGCCGCTGGCGACAATTACCCGTTGCCTCAGCAAGGGTGCTCCCGAGCGCGAAGCCAGCGACAATTATGATGGCCGGTCCGGGGCGCCATTCGGCGGGTCGTAATCGCCGGCGTTGATACGGGCGACGGCGGAACGTTTGCGGTAGCTTTCGCCGTTCATCTCGATGATGATCGAGTGGTGCACGAGGCGGTCGATCGCGGCGACAGTCATAGCGGGATCAGGGAAGACGTTGTCCCATGCCGAAAATGGCTGGTTGGCGGTAATGGCGAGCGAGTGGCGTTCGTAGCGGTGGGCGATGAGCTCGAACAAGGCGCTGGTCTCGACCTGGTCCTTGCGGACGTAGGACAGATCGTCGAGCACGATGAGATCGAACTTGTCGAGCTTGTCGAGCATGGCGGGTAGGCTGAGGTCGCGGCGCGCGGACTGGAGCTTCTGGACCATGTCGGTGGTGGAGCAGAACAGGACGCGCCGCCCCGTGTCGATGAGGGCATGACCAATGGCAGCAACTGCGTGCGTCTTGCCGGTCCCGCTCTGGCCGAACAGCAGCAGGTTGCCGCCGCTCTCGATCCAGTCGTCACCGGCGGCGAGGGACAAGAGGTGCGGTTTGCGGATGCCGGGGGCTGCGTCGAAATCGAAGGTGGCGAAGGTCTTGCCTGCGGGCAAGCCGGACTGGTCGCGATGGCGCTGGATGCGCCGGGAGGAGCGATCGGCCATCTCGATCTCGAGAAGCGAGGCCAGCAGGTTGGCGGCCGGCCAGCCATCGCGATCGGCGGTGTCGGTGAGGCGCTTCCAGTTGCGGTTGATACTCGGCAGGCGCAAGGCCTTGAGCAGGGTAGGCAGCACGGCGGCGGCCTGGTCCTTGGTGCGGGTCATCAGTACACCTCCCCGCTGGCGATCAAGCTGTTGTAGCTGTGCAGATCGGGAGGCGGGATAGTGACATCGCGCTGCGATCTTGCGGTTGGCAGGAACTCGTCCCTGAGCGCATCGACATCGGGCAAGCGCCCTCTGTCGAGTGCCTCATCGATCCGCCGGGCCAGCACGTCGACACAGTCGCCCCTGGCGGCGATATCGAGCAGCGCGACGGCATCGCGGCAGGCCTGCCGTCCATCGAGTTGGGCATCGAAGGCTTGCCAGGCCCGCCGGTAGGCGTGATCGGGGAACAGGGCTTCGCGGTAGACGAGGTTGCGCAGCGCACCAGGCTTGCGGCGCAGGTTACCGATCATGTGCCGGAAATCGATGCTGTGCCCCCGGTGGGGATGGCTGATCCGCACGCGCGGCGTGGACATTACCCTGTCCGGACCGAGGAAGAGCTCAATGCGATCGTCAAAGAGATGCGCGTTGAGGCGCCGTCCGACGAGGCGGGAAGGCACCGAATAGGTAACCCGATCGATGGCGACGGTGCCGTTGCGGGTGACATCGACGGTGACCATGGCGAAATCGGTGGTTCGCCTTGCGGGCAGCGCCTTGAGTACCCTGCGTTCTGCATCGATGTGCGCAGCATGCCGCCGGTTCTGTCTGGCGACCTGCGCCTCAACGAACTCGCGCCAGGCCTCGATGCTGACGAAATCGCGGCTTCCCCGCCGGCGTAAGGCCTGATCGAGCCGTCGCTTGAGATGGGCATGGGGACCTTCGATCGATCCGTTCTCGTGCGCCTCGCCGCGGTTGTTGCGGGTAGCGAGCATGCCGTAATGACGGCACAGCTCGTCATAGCTTCGGGTAAAATCCCGCTGCGCATCGGCGTCGAGGTTTTTGTAGGCGGCTGACAGGGAATCGCTGCGGTGTTCGGCCGGCGCGCCGCCCAGCTTCCACAAGGCATCCTGCAGGTGCTCCGAAAGGGCGGCAAAGCTCTCCCCGCCCAGCACGACAGCCGCATGCTCCCAGCCACTCGCCGCCAAGCGGAAGTGGTAAAGGCGATAGGCCAGGGTCTCGCCGGCAACGGTGACCTTGAGACTGTCGCATACCGTGAAATCCGACAGGCCCTGCCGACCGGGCTCATGATGCTGCGGGAAGAAGATCTCCTTCTCGCCGCCGTGCAGTGCCCGCCAGCGGGCGATCCGGCGTTCAAGTGTTCGTCGTATCGCATCGGGAACAGCATCCTCGCCGAACTCGTCCTGGAGCGTCTCGAAGACCGTGACGGCAATGATACCGTCGATCTGGAGCAACTCCTCGACGCGTGGCCAGAATGGCTCGAGCGGATCGGCGCGGGTGCGCCAGTGGCGCTCCTTCTTCTTCTGGGACGGAAGCTGCGGATCGTTCTCGATCCGGCGTGCGCTGCGCTCGCTGATACCGGCCTTGGCAGCCGCGACGGCCTGGGTGTGTTGGCGACGATGGGTCATGAAGAGAAATACCTGCTGATCGGAAATGTGGTGGCCCGGCATCGCAAACCCATCGCTCGTTGTTCGATGAGTGTTCCGATACCACCGCCCGCCACAGCCCCGATCAGCCCCCCCGAAAGAAGGGGAAAAAGATCGCCACCGGTTGTCTGGTCCGCTCTCCGGTCGGGGCTACGCCCCTCCCTACGATCAGCCCAGACAACCGATCCTACCGGCCATCATAGTTGCCGCTCAACCGGCCATCGTAGTTGTCGCCACGCAGGCTTCCTCCTCGAGCCGGGTGACGAGGTCCACCGTGTTGAAGTAGCGGCCGCGGGCACCGGAACAGACGACGCTGGCGGTGATCGCGGTGGCCAGGTGGGTCTTGCCGGTTCCCGTCCCGCCGATGAGCACGATATTGCGCCGTCCTGGCAGGAACGAACCCGCGTGTAGCGAACGCACCAACCCCTCGTTGATCGGGGTGCCCTCGAACACGAAGGCATCGAGGTCCTTGACAACCGGC
>CAMFKI010000067.1 GCA_945957365.1 uncultured Alphaproteobacteria bacterium
TCCCGTTCCGGCCCCGCCCACACCGCCGAAAGCGGGATCATGTGGGCGAGATTCAGTGTGCTGATGGGCGGCTGCCGCACGTTGGCGTAGGCGTGTCCGGGCAGGCTGCCGAGCCATGCGTCAACCGCGTTGACGGTCTCGACCATGGCAGTGAAGTCGCGGCCCTGGATGACCTTCTCCGCGAGCCGCAACTTCTCGTCGGCCACGCGCGGGTCGGCATCCCATACGGTGATGGTGGCTGTGACGTAGGCCATGCCCGCCATGTCAGCGCCGAGTTCCTGCAACGCCATGTCGGCGTCGAGCGCCTTGTTGGCGGCGTCGGTGTCCACGAGCGCGGATTGCTCGTTGGTCATCACCTCTTTCAGAATCGCCGCGATGGACTTGCGCTTGGCGAACCATTGCCGCCTGATCTTGGTGAGAAGCCGGGTCGCATCGGTCTTGTCCATCAGGATCGCGCGCGTGCTCCAGCGATACGGGAAAGCCAGCCGGTTCATGTCGTCGAGCAGGCCCGGCGTCGTCGCGGTCGGGAATCCTACGATGGTCAGCACGCGCAGATGCGCGTCGCCAAGGCGCGGCTCCAGCCCGCCGGTCAACGGCTGGTCGGCGAGCAGCGCGTCGAGGTGCATGGGCACCTCGGGCACGCGCACGCGATGGCGGTTGGTCGAGATGGTGGAATGGAGATAGGTCAGCGTCGCGCCGTCATCCATCCAACGGCACTCGGGCATGAAGCCGTCGAGCAAGGCCAGCACGCGGTCGGTGCGGTCGATGAAGCCGCGCAGCAGCTCCCACGGGTCCACGCCGGTTTTCTCGCGGCCCTCGTAGAGCCATGTTTCGGCGCGCGCCGCTTCCTCGGCCGGGGGCAGCCAGAGGAAGGTCAGGAAATAGCCCGACACGAAATGCGCGTCCGCTTCCTCGAAACTGGCCTTGCGCTCCGCATCGACCAGCGCCGACGCGGGATCGGGAAAAGTGCTGTCGGGATAGGTCGCCGCTTCGCTGCGCTGCGCCTCGACGAAAATGCTCCAGCCGGAGCCGAGACGGCGAACCGCATTGTTGATGCGGCCGGCGACGGCGACCAGCTCGGCGGCGACGGCCGAATCCAGATCGGGACCGCGAAACTTCGCCGTCCTCTGAAAACTGCCGTCCTTGTTTAACACGACGCCGGAGCCGACCAATGCGGCCCATGGCAGATAGTCGGCGAGCCGGGTAGCGGTGCGGCGGTATTCGGCAAGGTTCATCATGGCCGCGTCCTCACACCGACAGGAAAGCGGGGATGCGGATATGCCGCCGCCCGACCTCGACGAATTGAGGATCGCGTTTCGCCGCCCATACCGCCGCGAAATGGCCGATGGCCCATAGCGCGAGGCCCACCAGCCAGAGGCGCAGGCCGAGGCCCACGGCCCCGGCCAGCGTTCCGTTCATGATGGCGATGGAACGCGGTGCGCCGCCGAGCAGGATATGCTCGGTCAGCGCCCGATGGACCGGAACCGTGAAGCCCGGCACCGCGTCGAGCTGTTCGAGGCCGCCCGCCATCAAACGAGCGCCCCGCCGCCGAACGAGAAGAACGACAGGAAGAAGCTCGACGCCGCGAAGGCGATGGACAAGCCGAACACGATCTGGATGAGGCGACGGAAGCCGCCGCTGGTGTCGCCAAAGGCGAGCGTCAAGCCGGTAACGATGATGATGATGACGGCGACGATCTTGGCGACCGGCCCCTCGATGGACTGGAGGATTTGCTGCAAGGGCTGTTCCCATGGCATCGACGAACCGGACGCATGGGCGGCCGGGGCGAGCATGAGACTGATGGCAAGGGCAGATGCGGCGGTCGCCATGCGGCGATAGCCGCGCGAAAGCGTGCGGATCATGAAGATTCTCCTGTGCTGGTTTGGATTGCGGGGGTGATGCGGTAGTCGCCGTCCGGCCCCAGCCCTTCGACGCGGGCAAGCTCGGCAAGCCGGCGCGCGGAACCGCGCCCGGCGAGGACGGCAACAAGGTCGATTGTCTCGGCGATCAGGGCGCGCGGGACGGTGACGACAGCCTCTTGGATGAGCTGTTCAAGACGGCGCAGCGCGCCGATGCCGGTGCCTGCATGGATGGTGCCGATCCCGCCCGGATGGCCGGTGCCCCACGCTTTCAGAAGGTCGAGGGCTTCCGATCCGCGCACCTCGCCGATGGGGATGCGGTCGGGGCGCAGGCGCAGCGAGGAACGGACCAGATCGGAAAGCGTCGCCACGCCGTCTTTCGTCCGCATGGCGACAAGGTTGGGCGCGGCGCATTGCAGCTCGCGCGTGTCCTCGATGATGACGACGCGATCCGCCGTCTTCGCCACCTCGGCGAGCAGCGCGTTGGTCAAAGTCGTTTTGCCGGTGCTGGTGCCGCCCGCGACCAAAATATTGGCGCGGGCCGTGACGGCCTCGCGCAGCGTTTCCGCTTGATCGGCGTTCATGATGCCGGCGGCCACATAGTCGTCGAGGCTGAACACGGCGACGGCGGGCTTGCGGATGGCGAAGGTCGGGGCGGCGACCACGGGCGGCAGCAGGCCCTCGAATCTTTCGCCCGACTCCGGCAGCTCGGCCGAGACGCGAGGGCTGCGGGCGTGAACCTCCGCACCGACATGATGCGCGACCAGCCGAACGATGCGTTCGCCATCGGCGGCGGACAGGCGCTCGCCCGTATCGGAAAGCCCTTCGGACAGGCGGTCGATCCACAACCGCCCGTCCGGGTTCAACATCACCTCGACCACGGCCGGGTCTTCGAGCAGTCGCGCGATTGCCGGCCCCAATGCCGTGCGCAACATGCG
>CAMFKI010000068.1 GCA_945957365.1 uncultured Alphaproteobacteria bacterium
GGATCAGCACCATGGCGCAGACGGCCGCCAGCGCCGCCACCAGGAAGAACGGCGCATGCCAGCCGAAGCGGGCGGCGAGCCAGGCGCCGAGCGGCACGCCCACCACCTGCGCCATGGTCATGCCGGCGAACACCTTGGCCAGCGCGCGGCCGCGCTCGTGGGGTGCCGTCACCGCCACGGCGACGCCTGCCGACAGCGGTGTGTAGATCGCGGCCCCCAGCGCCACGATGAGGCGCGAGGCGGCGAGCATGAACAGCGAAGTCGAGACAGCGGAGAGCAGGGAGCCCAGACAGAACATGCCGAGCGAGCCCGCCAGCACGAGGCGCCGCGGCAGCCGACCCGTCAGCGCCGCACCCACGGGCGACAGCAGCGCATAGGCCACGGCATAGCTGGTGACGACGATGCCCGCATCGGCGGTCGATACCTTCAGGGCCTCGGCGATGGGCGCAACGATGCCGATGACCACGAAGACGCCCATGCCGACCACGAAATTGCCGAGCGCCAGAAGCGACAGGAGCGGAGAGGCTTTCGCCCTTGCAGCGGCGTCGGCCATGGCGGCGGGATCAGACGATGGCCGAGGCGACGTCGCGGATCGAGGTCTTGGCGAGGCTCGAATGCAGCGCGCATTCGGCGGCGCGCAGGGGCCCGGTCAGGATATGGCCCAGCTGGGCAGCCACCGGGCAGTTCGAGTGTGGATCGGTCTTGTGCATGCGGAAGACGTTTTCGTCCTCCACCGCGAAATAGACATCGGCAAGTGTGATCTGGGCCGGGTCCTTGTTGAGCTCGAAGCCGCCGGCGCGGCCCGCCACCGACTTCACCAGCTGCGCCTTCTCGAGCTCGGTCATCAACCGGCGGATGACCACCGGGTTGGTATGCACGCTTTCCGCAACCATGGCCGAGCACACGGGGCCCTTGCCCTTGAACCGGGCGAGGACGCTCATGGCGTGGACGGCGACGATGAATCGGCTGCTGGACAACATATCGGTAACTCCGAGAGTTACATCGGCACGGGGGCGGCAAAGGTCAAGTAAATAAAGTGGCGCGGCTGTGAGGGATTGTTAACTGAGTCCGCCGAAATCTGCGACAGGAATCAAGGGGACTTGGCCAATGCGCCGCTTCGACTTTGTCGTCACCTGTGTGTGCTGTGCACTTCTGGGCTATTTCGGCTACCATGCCTACAAGGGTGCGCGCGGCTTTCCCTACCGTGATGGCCTCGAGGTCAGGGTGGCCGCACTCAAGGACAAATACGAGGGCATGCAGAAGGAACGCGCCCGGCTGGAAAGCAAGGTCGCGCTGCTGAGGCCCGAGAGCATCGATCCTGATCTCCTCGACGAACTGGCGCGCGGCAACCTCGAACTGGCCAAGCCGACCGACGTCGTGGCCTTTACGTCGCCGCAAAACTCCGAGTGAAATCCGCAGCGTAAACCAAAATCCGGTTAATCTTTGAAAGTGCCTGCATTCTCAAGCGTTTAATGCTATCTATCCAGCACGTGGTCATGGCTGGAGGAAGCATTCATGGCGGTCAAGTCGGCCTATATCTCGAAGAAGGCCCCGAAGGGCGACAAGCCCAATCTCACCAACAGCGGCTTCACCACCGAGGAGGAGCTCTACGCCTATCGCGAGATGCTGCTGATCCGACGCTTCGAGGAGAAGGCCGGACAGCTCTACGGCATGGGCTTCATCGGCGGATTCTGCCACCTCTACATCGGCCAGGAAGCGGTCGTCGTCGGCATGGAAATGGCCCAGAAGGAGGGTGATCAGGTCATCACCTCCTACCGCGACCACGGCCACATGCTGGCCGCCGGCATGGACCCCAAGGGCGTCATGGCCGAACTCACCGGCCGCAAGGGCGGGCTCTCCAAGGGCAAGGGCGGCTCCATGCACATGTTCTCCAAGGAGAAGCAGTTCTATGGCGGCCACGGCATCGTCGGCGCCCAGGTGCCGCTGGGCGCAGGGCTTGCCTTCGCCAACAAGTATCGCGGCAACGACAATGTCTCGGTCGCCTATTTCGGCGACGGTGCGGCCAACCAGGGCCAGGTCTACGAGACCTTCAACATGGCCTCGATCTGGAAGCTGCCGGTGATCTTCGTCATCGAGAACAACCGCTATGCCATGGGCACCTCGGCGGCACGCTCGACGGCGGTCTCCGAACATCTCGGCGCGCGTGGCGCGGCCTTCGGCATTCCCTTCGAGCAGGTCGACGGCATGGACGTCCGCGCCGTGCGTGACGCGGCCGAGCGCGCAATTGCCCACTGCCGCGCGGGCGAGGGCCCCTACATCCTCGAGATGATGACCTACCGTTACCGCGGCCACTCCATGTCGGACCCGGCCAAGTACCGATCCAAGGAAGAAGTGCAGAAGATGCGCGAGGAGCATGACCCGATCGAGCAGGTCAAGGCCCGCATCCTCACCGCCAAGCTCGCCACCGAGGACGACCTCAAGAAGATCGATGCCGAGGTCCGCGCCCTTGTGACAGAGGCGGCGGAGTTCGCCCAGAACGATCCGGAGCCCGATCCCTCGGAGCTCTACACCGACATCTACGTGAACGCCTGAGCCGGGGACGCCAATGCCATCCATCCT
>CAMFKI010000069.1 GCA_945957365.1 uncultured Alphaproteobacteria bacterium
GTAAGCGCGCCGCTGAGGCCCTATGGATTTGGGCTTGAAGTTTTCCGGAAGCGCCATGGCATGAGATCTTCGATGGCGCTTTGGGGGTAACCGTTGATGATCGCGTCGAGAGTTTCGGCAAGCCAGGCGACGGGATTGACGTCGTTGAGCCTGCATGTGGCGAGGAGGGATGAGAGCAGTGCCCAGTTTTCCGCCCCGACCTCATGGCCCGCGAACAGTGCATTTTTTCGAGTCAGGCAGACGGGCCGGATGGCATTTTCGACCGGGTTGGTGTCGAGCTCGAGGCGGCCATCGTCGAGGAAGCGGGTAAGCCCCTCCCAGTGAGAGAGGCCATAGCGGATGTCTTCGGCCAGCCTGGAGCCGGAGGAGATCATCGACAGTTGCTTCTGAAGCCATGGCTTGAAGGCGGCGATGATCGGAGCGGAATGCTCCCGCCGGGCGGCGAGCCGCAACTGTGGCGATGCTCCGCGCACGGTTGCCTCGATGGCGTAGAGCGCCGCGATCTGCTGGATCGCCGCCTCGGCGATCGGCGATTTGGTGTTGCGCACCAGCTTGACAAAGCGGCGGCGCCAATGGGTCCAGCAATGCACGAGATTCCATGGTCCCTGCGGCCGCTCCAGGCGCGTCAGCCGGTCGTAGCCCTCATAGGCGTCGACCTGGAGGAACTGCCCGCGGAAGCCTTGAAGGAAGCGTTCCGCATGCTCGCCACTGCGTCCGGGCGCATAGTGGAACAGCACGATGGGTGGCCCCTGACCGCCATGACCGCGATCATCGGAAGCAATCGCCCAGAAGAAGCCCTTTTTGACCTTGCCGCGTCCCGGATCGAGCACCGGCGCCGTGGTCTCGTCCATGAACAGGCGATCCGCTGTGGCCTGATGCTGGCGCATGCGCTCGGCGATGGGCTTGAGGTGGAAGCAGGCCCGGCCGGCCCAGTTGCCCAGTGTCGCTCGATCGAGCCTGATACCCTGGCGAACATAGATCTCGGCCTGCCGGTAAAACGGCAGGTGATCGCCGAACTTGGCGACGATCACCTGGGCGATCAGCGCCTCGGTGGGCAGGCCGCCCGGCACGACGTGCTCGGGGGCATGAGCCTGGACGACAGCGCCCGAGCAGCGGCGGCAGGCGTATTTTGGGCGGCGGGTGACCAGTACGCGCAGCTGTGCCGGCACCACGTCGAGCCGCTCACTGACGTCCTCGCCGATCCTGGCCATTTCGCCACAGCCGCACGGGCACAGCCTGCTTTTGGGCTCGATGATCTGCTCAACCCGCGGCAGATGGGCCGGCAGGTGACCGCGGTTGCGCCGCTGCGACGTGCCGGCACCATCCGAACGGCCCTTGATGATCCGCTCTGCCTTCTCATGGGCGGCATCGAGCACGCCCTGGGCGATTTCGACATCCTCCAGCGGCAGATGATATTGCTCGGCGGAGAGCTTCTCGGACCGGGCCCCGAACTTCTCGTGATGGAGTTGGCCGACGATGCTCTCCAGCCGCCGCCGCGCTTCCTCGGACTGGGCCAGAGCCTCCTGCGTCTGTGCCAGCTCGGCTTTCAGACGCTCGATCTCATCGTGGAGAACGGCAACGTTCATGCGCTATTTCCAGCATGGATCCGCCGTCTGCACCATGCCCGGCGCGGGCCTGAGTCAGTGTGCCGCACTTACCCGGCAAGCTGCGGACGCCGGGCCCGCTCGGGACGCACCAATCTCCAGTCAAGCCCCTCGAACAAGGCCGCAAACATTGCCGGTGACATCCGCATCACACCGTCGCGAAGCTGGGGCCACACGAACTTCGAGCCCTCAAGCCGCTTGTGTACCAGAACCAGACCGGTGCGATCCCATACCAGGATCTTGATCCGGTCAGCCCTTTTGGCACGGAAGACGATGGCTGCCCCACTATACGGGTCAAGGCCAAGGATCTCCTGCGCCGCCGCGGCCAGCCCGTCGAGGCCGCGCCGGAAGTCGATCGGACGCGTCGCCACGTAAATCTTCAGATCGGCGCCCGGCGCAATCATCGCGAGGCCCGCACCACACGGATCACCTGCTCCAGCCGATCGATCTCGACCGCCGTGCGGATCACCATGCCGTCGATCTCGATCTCGACCTTCGCCGGCGCCGATTTCGGCGGCCTCCGTGACCGCCGGGACGACGCCACGTCTTCCACCAGCACGGGCGCGAACAGGGGAGCCTGTTTCTCCGGAAGGACCAGCTCTCCCTGACGAAGGCGACGCCGCCAATCATAAACCTGCCAGCGCGTCACGCCGTGCTCGCGCGCGACCGCCGTCACCTGCGACCCCGGCATCAGGCTCTCCGCCGCGATCCGGGCCTTCTCCGATGCCGAGCGGACCTGCCGACCCGTCGGACCTTCAAGAACCTCAAGCCGGCCAATGTAGCCAGGTGTCGGGACGTCCAAATGGACGTCCATTTTGCCGTCTGCTTCCATCAGCGCCCTCCGTCGCTCGCGATCAGAGGATTCCTCGCACATTCACGCCGCGCCCAACACGAGGCGATCGGGGGAGCGCTTACG
>CAMFKI010000070.1 GCA_945957365.1 uncultured Alphaproteobacteria bacterium
AAGTGAATCAAGACGAGAGCCCCGGCGCAAGTGAATTAATAGGTCCTGACCCTAGTTGACGCATGGCGACGCTGCCTCCTGCTGGCTGTTTCTGACGATTGCAGAGACCAGACAGAGCAACGATTTATTGTTGTGCAAGAAGTATTTAGTAGCCGTAGGGCTATGGCGAAGAAACGGCGGTAAATAGGAAAATTATACACTCTACAATCCGATGCCCCTTCCCCTGCCAAGGCCATGACTGAGGGCAAGTTGTCGGCTGAGCCTCATCCCCGAGTCGAAATCCATGTCGATGCCGAGTTGCTTCTTGCGGATTTCCAGCATGGATTCCATCTGCGGATCGCGTTCGAGGCTCGTCGCCATATTGCCCATTTCCGTCCGCGCGGCTTTGTAGCCAGAGTAATCTCCTGCCGCATATCTCTGCTCACTGGCCCGGTCGAGCTTCTGGAAGCGCTCCACGAAACGGTCGGCGCGGGCATCTGGAGAGAGGCCGTAATCGTTGCCCCGCCCGGTGCGGATTTCGGTTTCGAGCTGGAGGGCGCTGATTGCGCGGTTGATCCTGCCGGAGCCAGCTTCCCGCGCGAGACCGTTGTCCTTGCTGTAGGCCGCTTCCGCGTCCTGCCAGCCGTGGGGCCGCACCTCATCGAAGACCCGCCGTGCCTCGCCGAGTTCACGCCGCTGTTCGGCGGAAGGCGCAAGTCCCTGCTGCTTGGCTTCAATGATGGCGTCGGACGCGCGGGCATGGCGCACAAGTGCATCGGCGCGGGCCTTGCGCAACGCCGCTTCCGGGTCGGCTGCGACGGTCTTTTCCGGCGCAACCCTTTCGGTCTGTGGCGACGGCATGGCGTTGTCGCCGTGCGCGGTCTCTGCTCGCATCCCGTCGAACATGCCGCGCACCTTCTCCGGCACGATCTTCCTGACGATCTCGGCGACACGCTCGCGGAAGGCGATGCCGCGCCGTTCGGCGTAGCTCTGCGCTGGATCGGCGCGCTGGTAATCCGTCGCCATGTCCTTCGCCCGGTCACGCGACAGGGTGCGGACCAGCCGGTTCTGATCGGCGAAGTCGTCACGGCCATAATGCAGGTCCGTACCGTCGCGATGACGGGAGAGCGCGACATAGCTGCCGTGAGCGTCCATGCCTGGCGTCGCCAGGACATACGTGCGGTCCACGGTCATGCCCTGCGCCTTGTGGATGGTCGCCGCATAGCCGTGGTCGATCTTGTTGTAGTCCTTCAGGTCGAAGGTGACGGAGCGACCATCGTCAGCGCGCACGGTCATGCTCTGCGCGCTGACCTCCTGAACCGTGCCGAGCGTGCCGTTCTTGACACCAAGGCCGCGCTCGTTAGCCAAGAACATGACGCGATCCCCGCTGGCGAAATTCCTCGTGCCGCGCTCGACGGTGACGCGCACCTCGTCGCCGAGATTGCCGGCGTCCCGCATCTTCTCGCGCGCCGCCTCGTTGAGCGCCTGCACCTCGTCATTGGTGTGGGTGAGGATGATGCGGGTGGTGTCGGGAGTGGCCTGCCGTTCTCGGTCCCAACGTTCGATCAGGTCGCCGCGCGCCTGCTCGCGGGTTTCTGCGACATGCACCATGCCATGCCGGTCATAGGCGTGGATCGCGTTGCCGGTTTTCCCGGTCGCCAGATCGCGGGTAGCGTCCCGCTGCCAGTCTTCGCGCTGGCGGCGCACCTCGCCGATTTCCGCGCCGCCGTGGCGCTCATGGATCGAGCGGAACGCAGCACCGGCTTCGATTGACTGCAACTGCTGCGGATCGCCGACCAGCACGACCTTCGCGCCGGCCTCGGCGGCGTGTGACAACACGCGCCCCAACTGCCGCGTGCCGACCATGCCGGCCTCGTCAATCACTAGCACGTCGCGGGACGTGAGCATGTCGCGCCCGTTCTTCCAGCCATGTTCCATGCTGGCGATGGTGCGGGACGAAATGCCCGATCCGCCTTCGAGGTTTTCCGCCGCGATACCGGACAGGGCCGCGCCGCGAACCTCGTAACCCGCCGCCTCCCACGCCTCGCGGGCAACGCCGAGCATGGCGCTCTTTCCCGTTCCGGCATAACCGACGACGACGCCAAGATCGCGCCCGTCCGTGACATGCGCCAGCGCGTCGGCCTGCTCGCCGGACAGAACGAGACCGCGCGTTTCGGCGCGAGCAAGGGCCATGTCGCAGTGTGCGTCGTTCACTTCATGGCGTTTGCGCTCCGCCATCAATTCCGCCGAGCGATGCAGGCGCTGTTCCGCCTCGATCATCTCGCGGGTGGTGAAGCGGTCTTCGCCGCGCCCGTCCTTGCCCAATTCGACCAGTTCGGGTGAACCGCGCATCGCGCCCATGACCTCGTTGAACTGGTCGATGCCGTCGCTGTGCCGGTGCGCGAACTTCGCCATGTCGCGTCGCGTGAAGGTCGATTGCTGCTGCGTGATCGCGTCCAGCGCAATGTTGGGGTCCAGCCGAAGGCAGGAGACACGCTGCCCGACGACGATCCGGGCAGCCCACCCGG
>CAMFKI010000071.1 GCA_945957365.1 uncultured Alphaproteobacteria bacterium
ATCTCCTCGGCGATCTCACCAAGGACATCCGCTTCAAGGTCCATGTGGCGAAGTTCACCTCCGCCCGCGTGTCGGTGGAGCTGAAGCCCCTGCAGCTTGCCGGGGGCATTGCCGATATCGACATCCTGGCGCCGCAGATCGTGCCGGATGCCACGAACCTCACCTACCAGGTCCGGGTCGACGACACCTGGTACTCGATCGCCGAGACCACGCCGGATTTTCTCGGCAGCCTCCCCGCCGTGCTGCCGCTGAGGGCGGTGATGACCGGTACGCCGGAGCTGATGCCGGTGATCCACGCCACCGAAGCCCAAGTCAGGGTCTCCCGGGCCAAGACCGCCTTCACCCATGTCTCGACACCCCGCACGCTGCCGTCCGGCATGACCACGAAGCAGGTGCGGGTGGTGATCAGGGCCTATCCCTTCGTGGCGGCCCAGCACACGGTCGCCGTGACGCTGCTGACCGGGGCGAGCTACGGAACCACCGTCAATCCTGCCGCGGTCGTCACCCGCAACGTGCCCTCGTCCGACCGGGCGAATGACGTCGAGAAGGAATACCTCTTCACCTTCGCGAGCCCGATTGCCGCCTACAAGATCAGGATGGCCGGTGGCGCCACCTCCGCCGGCCAGCTCTTCCACATCGAACAGCGCATCGACACCGCCATCTGAGGAGGCTGAACCATGGCAAAGCGAACCGAACCCGAGACCATTGATCCTGAGGCCATGTACCGGGTCGAACTGGCGCGGCCTGTCCGCATTGCCGGGATCGCCTTCCACCCCAACGACCCTGACGTGACACTCTCGGGCGCCATCCTCGAGACGGTCAGGGCCTCGGTGAACACCTTCACGAAGGTCTGAGCCGATGCGGCGCTTCGAACGCTACCGGGTGGCGGATGACGACGAGGTCCAGGCTGCCTACTTCAACGGCGTCCATGAAGATGTCGACCTGCGCCTTCATGCCGTCGAGGAGAAGGCCGTCGGCTGGGACGAGCAGGTCGAGCGTTTCGAGGACGTGGCCCTGGCCAAGATCGACGAGGCGCTGCTTCCCATCCTCGAGCAGGCACTCCTCACCCGCGAGCGGATCGAGCGTGCGGCACATCTCGGCACGATCTTTACCGCGCGCTCCAATACGCAAGGGGCAGTCGGCTCCGGCATCCGGAGCTTCACCATCCGGGATGATGACCGCCAGCGCTTTGCACCGGCAGGCTTCCTCGTGGTTTCCAGCGAGCTGGCCCCTGAGGCCTGGATGGCCGGGCGGCTCAATGCCTATGATCCCGACAGCGGCCAGCTATCGGTCCTGGTGACCGACACGGGCGGATCGGCGGCATATTCCGACTGGTTCATCACGGCCACGACGGATCCCGTGCTCGCCACCGCGATCCTCGCGGCGGCCGAGAATGTCTCGGCGTCGGTTGCCGCCGCCGCCCAGAGTGCTCAGCAGGCCGCGACCAGCCAGCAGGCGGCCGCGTCCCAGGCGGCAAGTGCTGCCAATTCGGCGAACCTTGCCGCCAATTCGCGGAACCTCGCCAATATCTCGGCAATTGCGGCGGCGGGCAGTGCCGACAGCGCATCGACGGCCGCCAACTCGGCCCAGGCTATGCTGGCGGGGCTCGGGAGCAAATATGCCGGGGCTTCTAATATCGCGCCGACGTCGGATGCGCTGGGAAGCGCCCTCACGCCAGGCGTCCTCTGGTTCGATACCGGCTCCAATCTGATGAAGGTCTATACGGGTGCCGTGTGGATCGTCGCGGCCTCGAGCGTCTTTCGCTCCTCGTCGTCCGAGACTTTCATTGCAAGCGCCGGCCAGACGAACTTCGTGGTCACCGGCGGATACGATGTCGGCCGCCTGACCGTCTACCGCAACGGGCTGCGCCTCATCGTCGGAACGGGCTTCACCGCCAGCAATGGCACGACGCTTACGCTCGCTACACCCGCCGCGGCCGGTGACATGATCGAAGTCGAGAAGTCGATCTTCATCCTCTCCGACGTCTGGTCGAAGAGCGAGGCCGACGCGCGCTTCCTGATGCCGACGTCGCTCCTCGACGGCGGCGCCTACTGATCCATTTTTCGGAGGGTTCATGGCCAATACCATCCGCCTCAAGCGCTCCTCGCTTGCGGGCAAGGTCCCGACAGCGGCTGACCTTGCGCTGGGCGAGATCGCCGTCAACACCACCGACGGCAAGCTCTATCTCAAGAAGAGCGACGGCGGCGAGTTCATCGTCGAGGTGGGGGCCGTCACCTCGGTTGCAGGACGCACGGGCGCCGTAACGGTGGGCAAGACCGATGTGGGTCTCGGGAATGCCGACAATACATCCGACGCGGCAAAGCCGATCTCGACAGCCACTCAGTCCGCCCTCGACGGCAAGGCCGCTTCCGTTCACGGCCATCCGATCGCGGATGTGACGGGCCTCCAGACGGCGCTCGATGCGAAGGCGCCGCTCGCTTCGCCGGCGCTGACCGGCACGCCCACGGCGCCGACCCAGACACAGGGCAACAACTCGACCCGTC